>NZ_AMRJ01000006.1 GCF_000300995.1 Alcanivorax hongdengensis A-11-3
GCTGCCCCTGCGGCTGGTGCAGTAGCGCCCAGCCGGCGCCGGTCTGCCGTCAGTCAGCAGTATCCCTATCATCCGTGGGCTGATGGCGGGCCAGACGTCAGATCCTGACCTGGTTCTGCACCTTGCGGGCGGCCTTGCCCATCATGTCGATGATCTTGCTTCGCTCACTGGTTTTCAGCTTGCTGCTTTGCAGATGCAGGGCAAAGCCTTCGGCCTCGAAATCCAGCGCCACCGGCTTGTCCTGTTTCAGTTCGGTGGCAGAGCGGGCCAGTGCCTTGAGAATGCGATTCTTGTCGAAGTTGCGGATGCGCTCCAGGTCCATGTGAATACCGAAACCACTGGTTTCCACGGACACGTAGCGGCTTTGGGCCCCGGCATTGCGTTTCATGGCCTGAGCTTCATAGACCGGGATCGGCCGGTTGAACCCCTTGACCTGTATATCACCAATGGCGCGGCATTGAATCCGGTCGCTGACCAGCTTGTGGGTGGTTTCCGAGATCAGCACACCGCCAGGGCGACAGGCGGATTCCAGCCGGCTGGCCAGGTTCACGTCAGTGCCGAGAATGGTGTAGTCCATGCGTGAGTCGGTACCGAAGTTGCCCACGGTGGCATAGCCGGTGTTGATGCCGATGCGGATTTCCAGCTTGTGCTCGATGCCTTCGCGCTTCCAGCGTTGGCGCAGCAGTTTCATCTGCTCCTGCATTTCGATGGCCATGGCCACGCAGCGCATGGCATCTTCCTTGGTCCCTTCGCTTTTCGGATCGCCGAAAAAGACCATCACCGCATCGCCAATGAACTTGTCGATGGTGCCACCATGGCGCAGGGCAATACGGGTCATCTCGCTCAAATAGGTATTGAGCATGCGCGTCAGGGTATTGAGTGGCAGCTCCTCGGAAATGGCGCTGAAGCCCTTGATGTCGGAAAAGAACACCGTGAGTTTCTTGCGACGGGTTTCCAGTTTGGCGTCACGCTTGCCGGAAAAAATCGAGCCCCAGACCTGGGGAGGCAGGTACTTGGCCAGTTTGCGCGACATCTCGGCGGCCTGCTTTTGCTGGCGATGGACCACCTGTTGGGCCTGCTTGAGGTAGCGGGCCTGCAGATGGGCAAAGGCGGAGGACGCACCTACATAAACGCCCAGACCAATCAGCGAAATCACCGATAGCAGGGTGGGGGTCTGGTCCGCCGGCAGCACCTTGAAACCCATGGCCCAGCCACCCAACAGCGCCCCCAGGCCGGTCATCAGCAAATTCAGCAGCCAGGGCTTCAGGCCGCCACTGCTGACCGCGTTGGCATGGACGATGATCAACAGCACCAGCGACGGCACCAGGGCAAAATCCAGCAGGGCACAGGCGGCGCCAATGACCATGGCATCCAGCTGCATCAGCAGATTGTGCAAGCTTTTGGAGGATTGCTCCTGGCGATAGAGCATCACCAGCACGCTCTGCGCCACCAGCGGGTAGGCCAGCAGGGCGGCAATGGCCAGCAGATATATCTGCGGATAGAGGCCCAGCTTCATGCCCACCACCAGCATCGTGGCAGCGACCAGGAAGGCAAGAAGACGAATGTAACCCGCCTGTCGGCGTGCCCGCTCCATGGGGCCCAGCTGGGGGCGGCGAGCTTTCTTTTTGATAGCGGTCATGTGAAGGACTTCACGAACGTTGTGAGGAATCTTATCGTCTTGTGGTCTAAGAAAAAAGACTGGGGCGGATTAAAGGTAGGGTCAGCGTTCCGGTTGGGAGTCGGACCACAAACAGGGCTACAATGTCGCGCTCAGTACAGGAGTCTTCCATGGATGCATTAACGGCCCTTACCACCCGTGTTTCCTCCCCACGTCTGGAGGCGCCCGGTCCCTCCGGGGAGGATATCGAGCAGCTGTTACAGGCCGCTATCCGCGCGCCGGATCACGGTATCCTGCGACCCTGGCGGTTTCTGGTCCTGCAGGGCGAGGCGCGGCACAAGCTGGGCGATATCATGGTCGAGCAGTTGCTGGCAAAGCAGCCGGATGCCGATGAACGCAGCCGCGAGGCCATGCGTGGCAAGGCGCTGCGTGCTCCGACCCTGATCATTGCCGTGGCCGAAATCACCGAAGGCCACAAGGTGCCGGCCTGGGAGCAGATACTGGCCGTGGGCGCGGCGGTGCAGAACATGATGGTGGCGGCCCATGCCATGGGCATTGGTGCCATGTGGCGAACCGGCGATATGGCCAACAGCGAACTGGCCAAGGCCCGACTGGGCTTTGCCGCGAAGGATCAGGTGGTCGCCTATCTGTACCTGGGCACGCCATCCGGGCCGGGCAAACCCCTGCCGGCAGAAAACCCCGCCGATTATCTGCGTGATCTGCCATGAGCGAGCGGCTCGATCTGCTGGCTGCACGCGTCCGGGATGCCATACCGTTAACCCGGCATCTGCACTTTTCCTACCGTGAGTTTGACGGCCAGTCGCTGGTGGTCAGCGCCCCGTTGGCACCCAATAGTAACGACAAGGGTACCTTCTTCGCTGGCAGTCAGTCCGCGCTGTTGACGCTGGCCGGCTGGTCGCTGACTACCTTGCTGGCGGAAACCGGTGACCAGCGAGTGGATGTGGTAGCGGTGGAGTCCTCACTGCGCTATCTGCATCCACTGAACGAGGACATGGTGATCCGCGCCTGGCCGGAACAGGATGACGGGGCCAGTGCCCTGCGGGCCCGGTTGATACGACGAGGTAAAGCACCGTTACGTATTTTGGCCCAGGCGGTCAGTACAGACGGGCAGGTTATATGCCAGTATCAGGGCCTTTATCTGGCGAGGATACTCGATAATGACCCATGAACATCTGGCGGCCCTGTCATTGCTGGCCTATGCCGGCTGGGGGCTGGCCCTGCTGCTGCTGTTACTCACCGCCCGCGGATTGATGGTGCTCTCTGGCAAGGCCAAAGCGGATGCCTTCCCCCCTTATCACTATAACCCGGCCTGCCCGTTGAACCGGCTTTCCCGGGCCTACATGAATACCCTGGAGTTGCTGGGCATACTGATCGTGGTGGTGGGCGTCAGCCTGTACCTGGGCTATGCCGACCTGGCCGCCGAGTTGATGCCCTGGCTGGTGGCTGCCCGGGTAGCCCAGAGTCTGGTGCACCTGATGGGCGTCAATCACTGGCTGGTGCTGGTGCGCTTCAGTTTCTTCTTCGTGCAGGTAGCTCTGGTGGTGTGCCTGGTGGCACATATTCTGGTGCAGGTGTTGTAATCGTTCAAAGCCTGAGCAATTGGCCGGGGCAGGCTTGCCTAACCCGGCCCCCTCCGGTACTCTACGCGCCCTCTGGACTTGCCCTTCGGGCAGCCGGAAGACAAGCAGTTTTAGGTGAGGTGTCCGAGTGGCCGAAGGAGCACGCCTGGAAAGTGTGTATACGGAAACGTATCGAGGGTTCGAATCCCTCCCTCACCGCCAAATCAAAGAGCCCCGCATTATGCGGGGCTTTTTTATTTGGCGGTCAGGGCGGTCATGATGAGAACCCTCCGGTTCGACCGAGCGAGGCACTGCCTCGCGACGGCACGCCGCGCCCTGTGCGGCGCCCCGAAGGGGTGAGTCCATCGCCAGGCGATGGGCGAATCATCCCGACCGGCCAGCCCGTTGGCAGTGCCTGGCATCAAAGAGCCCCGCATAATGCGGGGCTCTTTACATGGTGACGGGTTTTACGCTCAAGCCGCCCGCTCTATGAGTCCATCAGGAAGATAAACTTGCCACTGGCGCCGCTGTCCACCGCCCGGTAGGCCTGGAGGGCGTCACTGAAAGGGATTTCCGTCAGGTCGCCCGGTAACGGCAACTGGCCGTCCTGGAAGCGGGCGCCAATCTCCTCCAGGAGTCGGGCACATTCACTGCTGCTGTAAAGCAGCGAATTGATCCCGATGACGCTGCCGCCACGGCGGTAGAGATTCAGTGAGGGGAGGCGCACATGGCCGTCGGTGGGGGCGGCGATGATGGCGATACGACCAAAGGGGGCGAGGCCGGCGACGCTGGCTTCCAGCCAGAAACCGGTGGTATCGAAGATGACATCGGCGCCGCCGTCAAAATGCGCGTTTATCTGTTCCGCCAGGTCATCCGGGGCATCCAGCAATAGGGTTTGCTCGCCATTGTCGCGCAGGCGCTGGGCCTGCTCCGGGTTGCGCACGCCGGCCACCACCCGGGCATCACGGGCGTGGGCCAGTGCCAGGGCGGCCTGACCCACGGCGCCGTTGGCACCAAGGATTACCAGGCGGGTATCGGCCCGCACCTGGCTACGCTCAAGGGCATCCCAGGCGGTGGTCCAGGGGACGCCGCAGCTGGCGGCCTGACTGAAACTCAGGGTGGCGGGTTTCCCGGCCAGGGCCGACACCGGCAGGGTCAGGTATTGGGCATGGCTGCCATCGCGGTCAAAACCCAGGTCCCGGCCGGTGCCCCAAACCGCCCGACCCAGCCAGGCGTCGGGGCCGTCTTCCACCACGCCGGCAAAGTCCCGGCCCGGGGTCCGGGGCAGGGTGGTGTAGGGGAAGCGTCCCTGCACGTTTTTCACATCGCTGGGGTTGAGGCCGGCGGCATGCACGCGGATGCGGGCCTGATCCACCTCGCAGGCGGGTATGGGGCACTCCTCCAGTCGCAGGGCATCAAGGTTTCCCAGAGTGTTGAAGCGTAGTGCTTTCAAGGTTTTCTCCCTTCCAGATCGACGGGTGTCAGAGGCGGTCGTAGACAGCCTGCAGGGCCCGGGCGGTATCATCCCATCCCAGGCAGGCATCGGTAATGGAAACGCCATATTGGAGCGGTTTTTCCAGGGCCTGGTTGCCGCCGTGCAGATGACTTTCCAGCATCACGGCGGCGATGGCGTGTTGACCGTTACGACGTTGCTCAAGCAGCTGCGCCAGGATATCCGGCTGGCGCTGCGGGTCCTTGCCACTGTTGGCATGGCTGCAGTCCACCATGAGACGGGGGCGTAGCCCCTTTTGTTCCAGGGTGTTCACCGCCTGGGCAATGCTGTCCACGTGGTAGTTGGGGCCGTGTTTGCCACCACGGAGTACCAGGTGGGTATCCGCATTGCCGGCGGTTTCCACCAGTGCCATCTGGCCCTGAGCATCCATGCCCAGATGGCGGTGGCCATGCGCGGCAGCGCCCATGGCATCGCAGGCTACAGCGATGCCGCCATCGGTACCGTTCTTGAAGCCCACCGGCATCGGCAGGCCACTGACCATTTCCCGGTGAACCTGTGATTCGGTGGTGCGTGCACCGATGGCGGCCCAGCTAAGCAGATCGCCCAGGTAGTCGGCGGCCTGGGGATGCAGCAGTTCCGTGGCCAGCGGCAACCCCATTCTGGCCAGATCCAGCATCAGGTGACGGGAAACAGTCAGGCCGGTGGCCATGTCGTGGCTGCCGTCCAGATGCGGATCGTAGAGCAGACCTTTCCAGCCCACGGTGGTACGGGGTTTTTCCACGTAGCTGCGCATCACCAGGAACAGCCGGTCGCCGAGTTGCTCGGCCAGGGCCGCCAGCCGGTGTCCATATTCCAGGGCTGCCTTGGGGTCATGGAGGGAACAGGGCCCGGTGACCACCAGCAGGCGAGAGTCCCGGCCATCGAGAATGGCGCGCACGGTGTCACGGTGTTCGGCAATGCGAGCCTGCAATTGTGGAGTGAGAGGCAAGCGTTCACGCAGGGTGGCCGGCGAAGGTAATGGCAGGGTGCGGCGGCGATTGTCCCGGTCTAGTGGCAAGTCTGTGGTCTGTGCGGGATGGTTCATGGTGGTTCCTTGTTTCGCTGGCGGCATCAACGCCGCAAAGATGTCGATAAAGGGAATACGGTTCGGGCCTTGCCCCGGTGGCAAAATCGATGGCAGCGCCAATAAAACATGGTGGTGTGCTCCTGTGTCGTGTTCGTGATCGCCAATCGGCTGACAATAAAAAACCCCGGGCGGGGACTCCGACCGGGGTTTCAGGGTTCGGCAGGCGTCCCGTGTGGGCGCCTGGGAACGGGTCAGGCGCGCCAGCGGCTAAACCAGAACCCGTAATAGCTGACAACGGACAGGCACAGGCCCGACGCACTGACGTCAGTGATGGGGTGCCGATGTGCCTGTGCCGTTTCCATTGCGTTTGATTCCATCAATAAAATATCAATGATCAGAGAGTAGCGTTGCTGAACAGGGTTCGCAAGTTTACTCCTCCCGTTCGGTTTCGCTGATGCGAAATTCCAGCCACATGGCATTGAGAATCCCCACGGAGCAGGCGAGGCCGAGGCCGAGTACCCAGGTGAAGTACCACATGTGTGTTCTCCTTAATACAGTGAGCCGGAATTGGATTTGACGTAGTCCTCGGTGACCTTGCCGCGCATCACCCGGTAGATCCAGCTGGTATAGATGATGATCAGCGGCAGGAAGATCAGGGTCGCGAAGAACATGATCATCAGCGTGGTGTGGCTGGAGGAGGCGTCCCAGAGCGTCAGGCTGGCATCCAGATTCTGGGATGACGGCATGAAGAACGGGAACAGGCTGGCACCGGCGGTGGCAATGGTACCGGCCACGGTCAGCGAGGAGCTGATGAAGGCCAGTACATGGGCCTGTGCCTTGACCAGCACCCTTGCGCCCAGGGCGCCGGCCAGGGCTATCACCGGGAACACGAACAGCAGCGGGTTGGCCGTGTAGTTGGCCAGCCAGGCGCCGCTTTCGGTGGACACGGTCTTGGCCAGCGGATTGGACGGTGCCAGCGGGTTGACCTCGGAAGTGATCACATAGCCGTCCATGCCATAGCTGACCCAGATGCCGGCAATGATGAAGGTCACCACGAATACCGCACAGGCGATAGTCATGACCTGACCGGCCCGGCGAGCCACATCACCCTCGGTTTTCAGGCTCAGGAAGGTGGCACCCTGCATGACCAGCATGCTCAGGCTGACCACGCCCACCAGCAGGGCGAATGGATTGAGCAGTGCCCAGAAGCCGCCGGTGTAGAACAGGCGCATGTCTTCATCGAAGGTGAAGGGCACGCCCAGGAACAGATTGCCGATGGCCACGCCAAATACCACGGCGGGCACCACGCCACCGATGAACAGGCAGGTGTCCCAGGCCGCGCGCCAGCGCGAATCATCAATCTTGTGGCGGAAGTCAAAGCCCACCGGGCGCACGATCAGTGCCACCAGTACCAGGAACATGGCGAAGTAGAAACCGGAGAAGGCAGTGGCATAGAGCAGCGGGAAGGCGGCAAAAACGGCACCCCCGCCCAGGATGAACCAGACCTGGTTGCCCTCCCAGGTGGGGCCGATGCTGTTGATGGCCACCCGGCGCTCGTTATCAGTGCGGGCCACGAAGGGCAGCATGGCGGCTACCCCCAGATCAAAGCCGTCCATCACGGCGAAGCCGATCAGCAACACGCCGATAAACAGCCACCAGATCAGACGCAGGTTTTCGTAGTTGAGGAGTTCCATCATGACGCGCTCTCCTGTGCTTGGGCGCTGCTTTGCCCGGTCTGCGGGTGGTGTTCACCGGGCCCGAGGCGGGCGTATTTGACCATTAGCCAGGCATCCACCACGGCCAGCGTGGAGTAGAACACCACGAAGCCGAGCAGGCTGCCGAGTACGGTGCCGCCGCTCAGGGCCGAGGCGGCCAGATTGGTGGGCAGTACCCCTTCGATGACCCAGGGTTGGCGACCCAGTTCGGCCACGCACCAGCCCAACTCTGCGGCGACCCAGGGCAGTGGCAGTGCCAGCAGACCGATGCGCAGGAACCAGGGATAACGGGTGAAACGCTGGGTGGCCGACAGCAGGAAGGCACTGCCGAACAGCAGGATGAAGAAGAAGCCCAGCCCGACCATGATGCGGAATGACCAGAACAGGAAGGGCACATTGGGGATGGTATTCTCCGCGGCCCGCTTGATGTCCGCGTCGGTGGCCTGCAGCGGATCATCCATGAACACTTTCAGCAGCAGGGCATAGCCCAGATCCTGGCGATGATTGAGGAAGATCTCCTTCTGCGCCAGGTCATCCGGGTTCTTGCGCAGATCCTGCAGCACCCGGTAGGCCACCAGGCCGCTGCGGATGCGTTGTTCGGCATGCTGCACCAGCTCATTGATGCCAGGCAGTTGCTGGCTGATCGAGCGGGTACCGATCAGACCCAGCACGGCGGGAATATGAATGCCGTAATGGGTGGTACGGTTCTCCACGTCCGGCCAGCCCACCAGGGTAAAGCTGGCGGGAGCTTCCTCCGTGTCCCACATGGCTTCAATGGCGGCAATTTTCATTTTCTGATGCTCCGTGGCCACGTAGCCGCTTTCATCGCCCAGCACCACCACGGACAGGGATGAGGCGAGCCCGAAGCTGGCGGCAATGGCGAAGGAGCGCTTGGCAAAGGCGGTGTGCCGCCCCTTGAGCAGGTACCAGCAGGAGATGGCCAGCACGAACACGGCGCCAGTGACGTAGCCGGCGGCTACGGTATGGACGAACTTGGCCTGGGCCACCGGGTTGAAGATCACCTGGGTGATATCGGTGACCTCCATGCGCATGGTCTCAAAGTTGAATTCGGCCCCCACCGGGTTCTGCATCCAGCCGTTGGCGATCAGAATCCACAACGCCGACAGATTGGAGCCGATGGCTACCAGCCAGGTCACGCTCAGGTGCTGCAGTTTGCTCAGGCGATTCCAGCCAAAGAAAAACAGCCCAACAAAAGAGGATTCCAGGAAGAACGCCATCAGGCCCTCAATGGCCAGGGGCACACCGAAGATATCTCCCACGTAGTGGGAGTAGTAGGCCCAGTTGGTGCCGAACTGGAATTCCATGGTGATGCCGGTGGCGACCCCCATGGCAAAGTTGATACCGAAGAGCTTGCCCCAGAACTGGGTCATCTCTTTCCAGATCTCCTTGCCGGTCATCACATAGACGCTTTCCATCATGGCAAGCAGGATGGAAAGGCCCAGTGTCAGCGGTACGAAGATAAAGTGGTAAAGGGCCGTGAGGCCGAACTGCATACGCGAGAGCAGTACCGGATCAAGGTCCATGGGTCGATCCCCCCTGGTTGGCGGTTGGGCTGGTAGTGGATGAAGAGAAAATGGATTGCTCTATGGTCTGCGCATCCGGATGCAGGCGAAGGTCTGATCGGAAGAACAGCAGCCACAACAGAAACAGGGCGACCAGCTTGAACAGCAGGGTCAGGGAAATTTCACGCTGTAACCGTGGCATGAGGCCTCCTTGCAACATTGCCTGGCTGACGTGCTATCCCCAGTGTAGGCACATATCAACGCCAGGCAAGACGCAAAATCCGCAAATGGGGTACGGGGTCATAGATGGGCAAAGGGTAGCCGTTGGGAGCAGGCGCAGCTTGATCCGTGTCAATCTATTGGTGATGAGTTGCCGGCCATGGCTTTAAAAGGGTTTGCCGGGGGCGGCAGGGAGGCAAAAAAAGGCGACCCAGGAGAGCCGCCAGAGTGAGGAGTTTAACCGTTAGTAGAGATTGGCCTGCTTGATGCTGTTGGCAATGGTGGTGGCAAAGGCGTCGGCGCCTTTTTCCAGGCCGGCCATGCCTCCGGTGTTGACGCTGACAGTATGGGCCTGCCAGACGATCGCCTGCTGGGCCACATCCCAGAAGTCCTCACGAACCATGTACATATCCTGGGAAACATAGAAGTCCGGGCTGAATACCTCCGGCTGCATGGTCAGGCCGGCATTGACCGGTGCGGCCGCCGAGGCGCCGCCGCCTGCCTGCATGTTCTCGGTTTCCTTGTTTTCCAGATGGATGGCCAGGGCACTGTCAAAGCCTTGCTCTTTCATCTTCTCGGCCAGGTAGTCACGGCTCTTGCCCTTGATGCCCTTGTCACCATAGACGGTGTGGGCGGCAGTGGCCTTGATGCCCATGGCATTGAGTTTCTGGACAATGGTGTCTTCCAGCAGCGGGCGCAGTTCATGGTCCACCAGCACGCCGACTACCAGCGAATGGTAGGGCGCTTTGGGGGCCTTCTCCACCGGGCTCTTGCTGTCCAGCAGTTTGGTGTTGTGATAACCGGTTGCACAGGCAGCCAGCATCAGAACCAGCGCTGCCATCATGGCGTATTGCAATCGTTTCATGATTCCTTCCTCTTTAGCGTGTCGGGGCCGAAGCCCCGAATGCTGTTGCCGTTGATCAGAATGCGTAGGTCGTGCTCAGGGACAGGTAATCCCGGTCGCTGACAATGCTGTATTCGGTGTTGTTGTAGGTGGTGTAGGACAGGTCAGCGCTGAGTTTCTTGTAGGCCATGCCGACGCCCAGGCCCAGGCTGCGCTCGTCCTCATGGAAGGCGTCATCGCTGGAGTAGCCTTCCACGCCCTGACGCATGGTCAGTGACGGTGTCAGCGTTAACGGGCCGATGACATTGGCGTAGGTGGACTGCAGGGTCAGCTGATAGCCCCAGCTGAAGTCAGTGACATAGCCGTCATCACTGAGCGTACCCACACCGTAGTTGGTATGGCGGCGGAAGCGCATGTCTTTCTGGTCCGGCAGGTCCGGAATGAATTCGGATGCCATCTGCAGTGAGACAATGGTTTTCTTGGCGCCCAGCAGCTGCGGCACGATGGTGGTAAAGGTGAATTCGGCGCGCTGGATGTCGAACTCCTGGTAACCGGTGACTTCATCGCCGGCGCTGAAGCTGTTGGCATAGTCCACGGTGCCTTGCGGAACGACCCCGCCATTGGCGCTGGTGGTGGCCCCCAGTACCGCGGTGCTCAGATCCGAGGTGTTGATCTGGATCGGCATGTCCGGCAGGTAGGTCAGGTTCATGGCCAGGTTGCCGATACCGGCGAAGGTCTTGTCGGCGGTCAGGCCGAACACCTGAATGTCTTCCGGATATTCATAGAAGTAGGTGTTGGGCAGGGGCGTGGGGCTCACCGGCGCCGCTTCCTTGGTCATGGAGTAGATTGGCAGACGGCTGTGGTAGTTCAGGTAGTAGGCGCCTACCTTGGCCTTGCTCTTCGGGAAGGCGTAGTCGAATTTGAGACCGTACTGGCCGCCATCCTTGGGCTCGCGCTCGTCGCTGCGGGCAATGTAAACGCCGTTGTCCAGCGCCTGCTGGTTGGTCAGTGACGTCTGTGAACTCAGGAAGGTGGCATCACAACCCAGCGCCGTGTTGTCCAGGTTGGAGAAGAAGGTACCACAGCCGTCCAGCGTGGCCGGGCGCCATTCATACTGATAGAAAGACTTCATCGCCAGGCGGTCGGTGAAGTTGTAGTCGGCGGTCACCATGCCGGCGGGGATCAGGTATTCGGTGTATTCGGCCCCCGGGCGGTGCAGGGCTGCCAGATCCACGGCGTTGAGTGATGCCAGGGAACCACGGGAGTAGACGCTGCGGCCCCACAGCAGGGTCTGCCGACCGGCTTTCAGGGTCAGCGGCTGATCATTGACCTGGAATTTGCCGTAGGCATAAACGTCCTGGAAGGTCGCGCCCTGGAATTTGGAGTTGCGGGCAAAGCCATCATCACTGAGTGGTGTGTCCGGGATGAAGCCGTTCGGGTAGTTGCCGTGCGGCACATCCTTCTTGTCCTTGGTGTAGTTGTACCAGGTCTTGGCACGGACAAAGAGGCCATAGTTACGGTACTGCAGGTTCAGATCGCCAACGGCCTTGGCCACAGAAGAGACCACTTCACCGGCATCGTAGTTGAGGTTGCCATCGTCGGATACGGCGGACTGCGCCGTGCCGCCGGGGGTGTCACCGGCAAACAGGTGATCATTGTCGGGGGATTCCATCCGCGAGATGGCACCGACCGTGGCTTTCAGGTTCCACTTGGCGCTGAAGTCTTCGTTGAACGTGTACTGACCGCCGGCAAAAGCCGGCGCGGACAGGGCGCCCAGCAACAGGACGCCACCGCCCGCGGCGGTGAGTTTGCTTCTCATGTTTTTGCTCTCCCACTGTGTCGGCCAGGGGCCGCTCACAGCCATTCCGTTTGTTGTTGTGCAAAAAGGTTGTAGCGCATTACCACCACCACCTGGTCCCATTCAGGCGGTGTCTTCCGGCGTTATTCTCGTGGTGTTTTTTTTGAACCACCGTTTTAAAAAATAACTCCGTGGACGCCAATTCATACATACCGGTGAGTATGTGGTCAAGGCGGGCAATTCCGGGAAAACCGTGATACTGCGGGTTATGAGAGTGATAAAACCAGACGTTTTGTTTCTTTTGGCGGCTAAAAAGGAAACCAATGGGCAAGGTTTGTTTATTCTTCCGTTGAGATGTTACTGGCAGTAACGGAATAAAAAGGTGTTTCACTTTATGACGAGATGACGAACGGCATAAAAAAAACGGGCCCGAAGGCCCGTTCTGGCAAACACCAAGGGGGAATCAGAACACTTCAAACAGGCCGGCGGCGCCCATGCCGCCACCAATGCACATGGTGACCACGACATACTTGACGCCACGGCGCTTGCCTTCGATCAGGGCGTGGCCGGTCATACGGGCACCGGACATGCCGTAAGGGTGACCGATGGAGATGGCACCACCGTTAACGTTGTATTTTTCCGGGTCAATACCCAGTCGATCCCGGCTGTACAGGCACTGGCTGGCAAACGCCTCGTTGAGCTCCCACAGGCCGATATCATTGATGCTCAGGCCGAAGCGCTTGAGCAGCTTGGGCACGGCGAATACCGGGCCGATACCCATCTCGTCCGGGTCGCAGCCGGCTACCGCCATGCCGCGGTAAGCGCCCAGCGGTTGCAGGCCCAGGCGCTCGGCTTCCCCGGCTTCCATCAGCACGCAGGCGCTGGCGCCGTCGGACAGTTGCGAGGCGTTACCGGCGGTGATGAAGCCGCCTTGCTGCACCTGCTGCCCGCCCTGGAAGACCGGCTGCAGGCTTTGCAGCCCTTCCAGGGTGGTCTGCGGGCGGTTGCCTTCGTCCTTGTCCAGCGTCACTTCCATATCGGAGATTTCCTTTGTCTCCTTGTTCATCACTTTCATGATGCTGGTCATCGGCACGATTTCGTCATCGAACTTGCCGGCGGCCTGGGCGGCGGCGGTACGCTGCTGTGACTGAAAGGCATACTCGTCCTGGGCCTCGCGGGTGACGTTGTAGCGGTCGGCGACGATTTCCGCGGTTTCCAGCATGCTCATGTAGATGTCCGGACGATGCTGCTTGAGCCAGGGGTCGCCGGCGCGGAAGGTGTTCATTTTGTCGTTCTGCACCAGGGAAATGGATTCCAGGCCACCGGCCACGGCCACGTCCATGTTGTCGACGATGATTTCCTTGGCGGCGGTGGCGATGGCCATCAGGCCGGAGGCGCATTGACGGTCCATGCTCATGCCGGACACGCTGGTGGGCAGGCCGGCACGCAGGGCGCATTGGCGGGCCACATTGCCGCCGGTGCTGCCCTGTTGCAGGGCGGCGCCCATGATCACGTCCTGAATGCTTTCCGGGTCTACCCCGGCACGCTCCACGGCATGCTTGATGGCGTGGCCGCCCAGGGCCTGGGCCTGGGTGTCGTTGAACGCGCCCCGGTAGGCCTTGCCGATGGGGGTACGGGCGGTGGAAACGATAACGGCTTCTCTCATGATGCCTCTCCAGATAGGTAATTCGGTGGTTGTCTCTTTGTCGGCGCTTGCCAGCAGGCGATGGCATGGGTCGGGTGCCATCGCCAGCAGTCTGGCGCCTACGGCCTGTTGGTGGGCGATGCCGGTTAACCCAGCTTGATGCCCTTGGCCTGGGCGGCCTTGGTAAGAATCTTGGTGACATGGTCGCCGCCGGTGAGCATTTCCCGGGCGTTGTCCATGTTGCCGATCTGTTCGAAGTGGGCGGCGACGCCGTCCACGGTGCGCTCGCCATCGTCGAGGTATACCCCTTCACTCTCCATCAGTCGAACCATGGCGTAGCAGCCGGCGCCGGCCAGCACAATGCGATGGGTGGGGGCCTGCTGGCTGGCCAGAAACAGCACTGCCGGGGTGATTTCCTTCGGCTCGAGCATGGCCAGTACCGGCGCGGGCATCAGGTCTTCGGTCATGCGGGTGGCGGCGGTGGGGGCGATACAGTTGACCTTGATGTCGTATTTCTCGCCTTCAATGCAGAGGGTGTTCATCAGGCCGGCCACGGCCATCTTGGCGGCACCGTAATTGGCCTGGCCGAAGTTGCCGTAAAGGCCGGAGGTGGAGGTGGTCATGACAATGCGACCATAGCCCTGTTCGCGCATGATCGGCCAGACCGCGTGGCTGCAGATCTGCGAGCCGGTCAGGTGCACGGCGACCACTTTGTCCCAGTCGTCCTGGGTCATCTTGGCGAAGCTCTTGTCACGTAAAATGCCGGCGTTGTTGATCAGCACATCCACCCGGCCCCAGGTTTCCATGGCCTGTTTGACCATGGCATCCACCTGCTCGGGGTTGGAGACATCGGCGCCATTGGCGATGGCCTCGCCGCCGGCGGCCTGAATCTGTGCCACCACCTGCTCGGCGGCCTCACTGGAACCACCGCTGCCATCGCGGGCACCACCAAAGTCGTTCACCACCACCCGGGCGCCCAGTCGGGCCAGCTCCAGGGCGTGGGATTTGCCCAGGCCGTTGCCGGCCCCGGTGACGATGGCCACCTGGTTATCAAAACGAATTGTCATCGGTTGTCTCTCCCAATCATTCTCATCAAAGGCTGCTGCGACGGGTATCCGCTCAGGCGGGTACGATGGCCAGACTCAGCCACTCGGCGATCAGCGCCGGTTTGTCCTGACCTTCGATCTCCACCTCCACGCCATGACGCAGTTGCCATTCGTTATTCGAGCGTTGTTTCACTTCCAGCAGCGTGAAGCGGCCGCGGACCTTGCTGCCCTCGCGCACCGGGTTCATGAAGCGCACCTTGTCGAAACCGTAGTTGATACCCATCACCTGGCCCTCAAGGGTGGGTAGTACGTCCATGGCCATGGCTGACAGCAACGACAGGGACAGGAAACCATGGGCGATGGTGGCGCCGAAGGGGCTCTCCCGGGCTGCTCGCTCCGGGTCGGTGTGGATCCACTGGGGATCCTCGGTGAGATCGGCAAAGCCGTCGATGCGTTGCTGGTCCACCACGCGCCAGCGGGACTCACCCAGGGACTCGCCGACCGTGGCCTGCAGGGCCTGGATACTGATGGATTCTCGATTCATGGTGCTCTCCCGGTTCGGGCGCGGCAACGCCCTATATCAGAATAATATTTTAAAATAGCAGTATGTGAGTGGCGTAATTGACCGTAAAGGGTGAAAAGCGCCATGGAGGGCGAGAATTCCGTCATTGGCTTGCGGAGCGGTCAATGGTGATGCTGGCGACTTGTGTCACTATCGGTGCGTTTTGTGCCCGGCGGATTTCAACGAACAAGTCTGACAGAGGATTTCCATGGCGGATCAGAGTGAAGCATTGGCAATCGACCCCCGTGACGCCATTCTCGATGCGGCGGCCCAGTGTTTTATGAACCGGGGCTTCAATGCCACCAGCATCGATGACATCGCCCGCCAGCTGTCAGCCACCAAGGGCATGGTTTACCACTACTTTTCTTCCAAGGCGGAACTGTTCTTCGATATCCATCACCGTGCCATGGATGCGTTGTTCGAGGAGCTGGAGCCGGTACTGGCCTCGGACCTGGCGCCGCCGGCACGCTTTACCGAGATGGCCCGCCGCTACGTGCGTACCCTGATTCGTACCCAGCCCTACCAGCGCACGGTATCCGAAGCTGTGCACATGCTGCTGCGCAGCAGCACCACCGATGAGCAGCGGGTGCGTCTGGAGCAGCTACAGGCCCGCCGCGACCGCTGTGAAAAACTGTTTCTGGCGGTGCTGGAAGAGGGCATTGCCGAGGGGTCCATGCGCGCCGGCCGGCCGCGTATGTCGATCAAACCGGTATTTGGCGCCATGAATTCCGTGATCCAGTGGTATCACCCCCGTGACGGTGAAACCGAGCAACAGGTCTCGGCGGTGGTGGACGAGGTGGTGCAGATCGCCTTGCGCGGTGTCATGGCCTGAGAGCCTGTTTTCCCTCTATACACAGCCGCGCCGGCGTTCATTTTTTCGTCAGAGCGTGTTGGCGAGCGTGCCCTGAGAGAGCCGTACCTTACTGCTTGAGAAACCGGGCAAACCGGGCGCGGGTGTCGTCACTGAACATGCGCTCAGCAAACATGGCGCTTTCCCGTTCGATCTGCGCTTTGATGGCCTGCTCGCTCAAGCGCATCAGCTGCTTGGTCATGGCCATGGCGGCCGGCGGTTTCTCCGCCAGCCGGCTGGCCAGAGCCGCGGCTGTCTCCTCCAGCGCCGCAACCGGCTCCCGGTAGGCAACCAGTCCCATTTGCTGTGCCTCTTCGGCATTGAACGTATCGCCGGCCAGCAGCAGGCGGGCGGCATTCTGGCGGCCGATCAGGGCCGGTAACAGCAGGCTCGAGCCCGCCTCGGGCACCAACCCCAGATTGATGAAGGCGGTGTGGAAACGGGCATCCTCGGCGGCCACGACCAGGTCCGCATGCAGCAGCATGGTGGTGCCAATGCCGGTGGCGTTGCCCTGCACGGCCATCACCACCGGCTTGTCCAGCGCCATCAGGGCATGCACCAGCACCATGGCCGGGCTCAGTGTGCCATCACGGCGGCTGGCCGGGTCGGCATTGATAAAGTCACTGATATCATTGCCCGCGCAGAAGGCCCGTCCCCGGGCGCGGATCAGCAGTACATGCAGATCCTGGCGTTCACCAACATGCTCCACCAGCCGGGTCAGGTCCTGGTACATGGCGTGGGTCAGGGCGTTCAGTTTGTCGGCCCGGTCGAGGATGGCGTGCAGTACCGGGCCGTGCTCTTCAGCACGGACATGGCCGCTGGAAAGGGCGGGAGAGGGCATGGCGGTGCTCCGTTGAGAGTGGTAAGGCACTTCACAATATCGGAACACTATTTTGAATAACAGCCGTTTAACCATGCATGAAATGAATTACAAGGGATGCAAAATATCAATTTCACTAACTGAGAGGGCTGCTCTAGGCTGACTGGCATTGCTTTAATCGTCACGAGGATGTGCAGATGGCCCAGTTTTACCTTGTCCGTCACGGGCAAGCGTCGTTTGGCTCTGATAACTACGATCGCCTGTCGCAACTGGGTCATCAGCAGGCCCGCTGGCTGGGCGAGTATTTTGCCGAACGGGATCTGGGTTTTGATGCACTGGTCTGCGGTGACCTGGTCCGTCATCGGGAAACCGGGGCCGGTATCTGCGAGGGGCTCGGCATGCGGTTGCCGGAGGATATTCAGCCCGGTCTCAACGAGTTCGATTTCCAGTCCCTGGTGGATGCCTATCTGACCCAGCATCCCGATCAGGTACCGGGTGAAGGCGCGCCGGTGGCGGCCTTTTACAAGGCCCTGAAGACTGCCATGCAGCACTGGCGCCTGGAAACGCTGACCGGCAATCTGCCGGAAACCTGGCAGGGCTTTTCCGACCGGGTGGCCGCCGCCCGCGACCATATCCAGCAGCAGTACAGCGACAAGGACCGCATTGTCATCGTCAGCTCCGGCGGTGCCATGGCCATGTTCCTCAAACACATTCTCGATGCATCCGATGACACCGTGGTGGAACTGAATCTGCAGATCCGCAACAGCAGCGTGACCCACGGCTTTTTCAACCGCAAGGTGGTGCGTATGGCCAGTTTCAACAATGTGCCACACCTGGACCGCCCGGATCGTTTCGAAGCGATTACCTATTTTTGATCAAACCGGTTTCAACGCAGCAACAGACTGCCAGGAACAACAAGGGAGAGCGTCATGGATTTTCAGTACAGCGACAAAATGCAGACCCTGATCGCCCAGGTGCGGGATTTCATCGATACCGAAATCCGCCCGGTGGAAGACCTCTATCACGAGCAGCTGGCGAAAAGCCCCTGGGAAACACCGGCGGTGATGGATGAGCTGAAAGAAAAAGCCAAGGCAAAAGGGTTGTGGAATCTCTTTCTGCCCAGCGAATACGGCGAGTACAGCGCCGGGCTCAGTAATCTGGAATACGCACCGCTGGCCGAGGAAATGGGCCGTTGTCGCATCGCCTCCGAAGCCTTCAACTGTGCGGCGCCGGATACCGGCAACATGGAAGTGCTGGCCAAGTACGGTAGTGAAGCGCAAAAGAAACAATGGCTGGAACCGCTGCTGGACGGGCGTATTCGCAGCGCCTTCGCCATGACCGAGCCGGAAGTGGCGTCTTCCGATGCCACCAATATCGAAACCCGCATTACCCGTGATGGCGATGACTATGTCATCAATGGCCGCAAGTTCTACATCAGCGGGGCCATGCGCAAGACCTGCGACATCATGATCGTGATGGGCAAGACCGACCCGGACAACCCCAACCGTCATCAGCAACAGTCACAGATTCTGGTGCCAACCAATACCCCGGGCGTCAATATCGTGCGCCCCATGCAGGTGTTTGGTTACAACGATGCACCGGAGGGCCATGCGGAAGTGATCTTCGACAATGTGCGCGTGCCCAAGGAAAACATGATTCTCGGCGAAGGCCGGGGCTTTGAAATTGCCCAGGGGCGCCTGGGGCCGGGCCGCATTCACCATTGCATGCGCCTGATTGGTGCCGCCCAGGAAGCCTTTGAGCTGATGGCTCGGCGGGTCAACCAGCGGGTGGTGTTCGGCCAGCCCATGAGCAAACAGGGCTCGGTGCGCGAAGATCTGGCCAAATCCTGGTGCGAAATCGAACAGGCCCGGCTGCTGACACTGAAAGCGGCGGACACCATGGATCGCGAAGGGAACAAAGTTGCCAAGGATTTGATCGCTATGATCAAGGTGATTGCGCCCAATATGGCGTTAAATGTCATCGATCGGGCGATCCAGGTCCACGGTGCCGTGGGTCTGAGCCAGGATACCCCGCTGGTCAACTTCTTCAGTTATGCCCGCACCCTGCGTCTGGCCGACGGGCCGGACCAGGTGCACATGATGCAGCTGGGTCGCACCCTGGCCAAGCAATTCGCCTGAGAAGAAGACAATCTGCCCGGAGCCCGCAGTGCGGGCTCCGGGTTTTGTCATTGCGCAGCAGACAGAGAACAACAGGAGAACATCATGTCCCAGGTGGATACGCTGGATACCGTCAAACTCGCTGAATACCTAGAGCAGCACATTGATGGCTTCCAGGGGCCGATTCAGGCGGACAAATTCGAGGGCGGGCAATCCAACCCCACGTTCAAGATTACCGCCGCCTCCGGTCAGTACGTGTTGCGTCGTCAGCCGCCGGGCAAGCTGCTCAAATCCGCCCACGCGGTGGACCGCGAGTACCGCGTCATGGCGGCCCTGAAAGATACCGATGTGCCGGTACCCAATGTCCTGCACCTGTGTGAAGACCGGGATGTGATCGGCTCCATGTTCTATGTGATGGAATTTTGTGAGGGGCGCATCCTGTGGGGTGCGTCCCTGCCGGAAGCCGGCGAGGGTGAGTCAGGCAATGCCGTGCGGACCCGCATGTATGACGAAATGAACCGGGTGCTGGCGGCCCTGCACAGCGTGGACCTGGAGGCCACCGGGCTGACCGATTACGGCAAACCGGGCAATTATTTCGAACGGCAGCTGGGCCGCTGGAGCCAGCAGTACAAGGCCTCCAAGCTGCAGGATATTCCCGCCATGGACGAGCTGATCGCCTGGCTGGAAGCCAACCAGCCGGCGGACGATGGTCAGGTCTCCCTGGTGCATGGTGATTTCCGTCTGGACAACATGATGTGGCACCCCTCCGAGCCTCGTGTGATCGCGGTGCTCGATTGGGAATTGTCCACCCTGGGCCATCCGCTGGCAGACCTGGCCTATCAGTGCATGGGCATGCGCATGCCCCAGCGTGGTGCCAAGATGGCCGGCCTGCAGGGCGTTGATCGCCAGGCGCTTGGCATCCCCACCGAGAAAGAATACGTGGCCATGTATTGTCAGCGCCGTGGCATCGACAGCATCGACAACTGGGAATTCTATCTGGCCTTCAGTTTCTTCCGCCTGGCGGCAATCTGTCAGGGGGTGGCCAAGCGAGCGGTGGATGGCAACGCTTCCAGCAAGGAAGCCGCCCAGGTGGGAGCCCTGGTAGAACCCCTGGCGTCCATGGCCGTGCAAATCATCAAAGAGGGCGCTTGACGCCACCTGGGTAGGCGTTTGCCTGCCAGCGACCCGCTTTGGTGGGTCGCTGGCATTGTGTTTGATTTTTTCGGGAGAGTGTTAATGAGTACCAATCTGTTCAACCTGGAAGGAAAGATCGCCCTGGTCACTGGCGCCAGCCGCGGCATCGGCGAGGAAATCGCCAAGTTGCTGGCCGAGCAGGGCGCCCACGTGATTGTCTCCAGCCGCAAGATTGATGGCTGCCAGGCGGTGGCGGATGCCATCAATGCGGGTGGCGGCAGCGCTGAAGCGGTAGCTTGCCACATTGGCGAGATGGCGCAGATTCAGGCTATTTTCGAGCATATCCGCAGCGAGCATGGTCGACTGGATATTCTGGTCAACAATGCGGCTGCCAACCCCTATTTCGGCCATATTCTTGATACGCCGGTGGATGCCTTCGACAAGACCGTGGATGTGAACCTGCGCGGCTATTTCTACATGTCCGTGGAAGGGGCCAAGCTGATGCGCGAACACGGTGGCGGTGCCATCGTCAATACGGCATCCATCAATGGTCTGCATCCGGGGGACGGGCAGGGCGTCTACTCCATTTCCAAGGCGGCGGTGATCAACATGACCAAATCCTTCGCCCAGGAATGTGCCCGCTTTAATGTCCGCGTCAATGCGTTGTTGCCGGGCCTGACCAAGACCAAGTTCGCCGGTGCCCTGTTCACCAACGATGATATCTACAAGAGTGCCATCGCCCAGATTCCCATGCGCCGTCATGCGGAGCCCAAGGAAATGGCCGGTACCGTGCTGTATCTGGTTTCTGATGCCTCCAGTTATGTGACCGGTGAATGCATCGTTGTGGATGGCGGCTTCACTATCTAACCAGCTAACCAGGAGAGCAGGCATGGATCCATTACTGGATTTTACCGGCAAGACGGCCCTGATCACCGGTGCGGCCAGTGGTTTTGGTAAATTGCTGGCCGAGGAATTGGGCAAACGCGGTGCGGCCCTGGTGCTGGGTGACGTGAACATGGATGCCCTGAATCCGCTGGCCGATACGTTGGCCGAGCAGGGCATCAAGGTGGCGGCATTACGCTGCGATGTCTCCAGCGAGACGGACTGCAAGGCCATGGTCGATACCGCCCTGGCCCAGTTCGGTCACCTGGATATGGCCGTCAACAATGCCGGTATCGCCCACGGTTTCATTCCCTTTGACCAGCTCACCGCAGAGGTGCTGGATCAGCAGGTCAATGTGAACGTCAAAGGGGTGATGTTCGGAATGAAATACCAGATTGCCGCCATGAAGGAGAGCGGCGGCGCCATCGTCAATGTCAGCTCCATGGCGGGCCTGGGTGGGGCACCCAAGATCGGCGCCTATTCTGCGGCCAAGCATGCGGTGATCGGCCTGACGCGCACCGCTGCGGTGGAATATGCCAAGCGCAATATTCGCGTCAATGCGGTTTGCCCCTTCTACACCCATACGCCCATGGTGGACGAAGGTAACCTGTCCGAGAACAAGGACACGGTACACGCCATGCTGGCGTCCGGTTGCCCGATGAAGCGGCTGGGCCAGCCGCAGGAAATTGTCACGGTGATGCTGATGATGCTGTCGCCGGGCAATACCTACATGAATGGTCAGGCCATTGCCGTGGATGGGGGCGTTTCCGCTTTCTGATAGCGTCTGCGTCTGCATTTGGCCATTAAAAAGCCCCGCATCTGCGGGGCTTTGTAATGGGGCCGTGTGTCCACTTAGTGGGCTTTCTTGCCCTTGCGTTGGGACGCCTGGGCATGCTGCTCGGTGAGCATGCCGTTTTCGCCGAAGAGCTTTTCGCGCCACTCGTCCAGCAGGGCATCGGTATCATGCTGGGAGGGGTGGAAGTCGCGCTTGAAGAAATCCAGGTATTGCGGTGCCAGTTTGGTGAACAGGCCCTTGCGCCCGAACAGGAATTTCACGCCCTTCCAGTTGTTCTTCAGTTCGAACAGGCGACCGTCGGAGGCCAGCATGCGCGTCTGGAATACGGCCAGTACCGCAAAGAAAATGACCGTGGTCGGAATCATGGCGCCGGCACGGATGGCATAGCTGCCACTGACCTTTTCATAGACATCATAGGCCACGGTCTTGTGCTCGTTCTCCTCCAGCGCGTGCCACAGCCACAGCTTGGCGGTGGCGTCGTCGAGGATTTTCTCCTGGTGCTCGTCTTCACGCAGCAGTTGCTCGGCGATGATGGCGGTGTAGTGTTCCAGGCACACGGTGGCCGCCAGCTGGAAGATCTTCGGTGTGCGCTTTTGTACCAGTCCCAGCAACTTGCCCAGGGACTTGTCCAGCTTGTCGGTGGGGTAACCGAATTTCAGGCCCATCTCGTTCCAGGCTTCATGCTCCTTGCTGTGCATGGCTTCCTGGCCGATGAAGCCGGCCACCTGGGCCTTCAGCTTGGGATCGGTAATGGCCTTGCGGTAGTGGCGCACGGCATCCACGAAGAAGGCCTCGCCTTCCGGGAACAGGGCCGACAGGCTCAGCCAGAAGGCGCTGAGAAACGGGTCGTTATCATAGAAATAACGGGTGGTGGTCTTGTCATCGAACTGGAAGTCCAGACGGCGCGGCGGAATGTTCACGGTGGCGCCCAGCGGCACTTTCTGGGCCTGCGGCTGGTGGGTCTGGATGGTGTCGGTAGCGGTTGTTGTCATGGTTGCTCTCCTGGTCCGATCGGCACATTGCCGCTCAAGGACAAACTGTGACATTCATCAATGTCACCATGGTCAGGGTTAGCAACAAGATCGTAAATGGCACTTTTGCGCCCCGCCCGGGGCGCTAGTGCCAGTACACAAAGTACGGGTATTTGTGTCCGTTAATGACCGGCTAGAGCAACAGGGATTGGGTTTCCAGGAATTCCTCCAGGCCGAAATGCCCCCATTCACGGCCAATGCCTGACTGTTTGTAACCGCCGAAGGCCGCCTGTAAATCCGGGCTGGCGCCGTTGATATGCACGGTGCCGGTGCGCAGCCGTTCCGCCACGCTCCGCGCCTGTTGCGGATCACCATACACATAACCGGACAGGCCGTAGATGGAGTCATTGGCAATGGCAACCGCCTCGTCCAGATCCCGGTAGGGAATCATGGTCAGTACCGGCCCGAAAATTTCCTCCCGGGCGATGGTCATATGGTTATTGGCGCCGCTGAAGACGGTGGGCCGGGCAAAGTAACCGCGACGGATGCCATCCGGCTGCCCCGGTCCGCCGGCCACCAGGCGGGCGCCTTCCTTGATACCCTGTTCAATCAGGCTTTGTACTCGCTGATACTGGCGCTGGTTGGCAATGGGGCCCATCACGGTGCCTGCATCCTCCGGGTCTCCCACCTGTATGCCCTCACAGACCGCGGCGGCAATTTTTTCCGCCTCTTCCAGCTGCTCCGCCGGCACCAGCATGCGGGAGGGGGCATTACAGCTCTGGCCGGTATTGTTCATCATGGCCCGTACCCCGTGGGTGACGGCCTTCTGCAGATCACAACCGGGCAGCAGAATATTGGCGGATTTGCCGCCCAGCTCCAGCGATACCCGTTTGACTGTGGGCGCCGCTTGCTGGCTGACTGAAACACCGGCACGGGTGGAGCCGGTGAGTGACACCAGATCGATGCGCGGGTCGGAAGACAGCAGCGGGCCGATCTCGGCGCCATCGCCATAAAGCATATTGAAGACGCCGGCGGGCAGGCCCGCTTCATGGATGATCTCGGCAAGCAGGTGGGCGGACAGCGGCGCAAACTCGCTGGGCTTGAGCACCAGGGTGCAGCCCGCCGCCAGCGCCGGGGCCACCTTGCACATGACCTGATTCATGGGCCAGTTCCAGGGCGTGATCAGGGCACAGACCCCGGCCGCTTCACGGCGGATGATGCTATTGCCCACCTGGCTTTCGAACGGAAACTGCCGTGCCACCTCCAGTGTGGTTTTCAGGTGTGCCAGCCCCATGGGGGCCTGCACCTTGCTGGCCAGGGTAATGGGGGCGCCCATTTCCTGGCTGATGGCCCGCGCCATGTCCGGCAGGCGTGCCTGATAACCTTCCAGGATGCGGGTCAGGTAGTCGAGCCGGGTCTCCAGGGGCAGGGCGCTGAAGTCCGCAAAGGCCGCACTGGCGGCGGCAATGGCCGCCTCCACATCTTCCGGTCCAGCCAGGGACAACTGGCCGAGGGGCTCCTCCGTGGCCGGGTTGATAATGTCATGGCTGGCATTGTGGCGAGTCGGCACCCACTGGCCGTTGATGTAGAACTGTTGCAGCGATTCCATGGGGCTGTCCTTTTATCCGGTTGGCGGTAACGTTCGAGCTACAATAGTGAAACGTTATTTTAAAATATTGACCATCACAAGCGAACCGTGACAAGGTTGAGACTTGATGGGAGCAAACCATTGGGCATGCCCCGCCGGGATTTGGCCATGGCCATCCTTTATGCAGTAAAACCGCTTTTTGTTATATTTGCGGCGTTTATAAACAACTATAAACAGGGCCCATGTCCATGGACATGACGGACCCTGCATCCCGAAGCCTGAACAGGAACGATAAGAATGCGACGTGCCGTTGCTGAAGCCGGTAGCCAAGACAAGGACCGCAACTTTGTAACCGCGCTGGCTCGCGGGCTGGATATCCTGCGCTGCTTTGGTCCCTCCGATGAATATCTGGGCAACGCGGAGCTGGCCAAACGCACCAATATCCCCCGGCCCACCGTGTCACGCATGACCGCCACACTGACCCAGCTGGGCTATCTGCGTTATGTGCCGCAGCTGGAGAAATACCGTCTGGGCCCGGGCGTCCTGGATCTTGGCTATCGGTATCTGGCCAGTGAGGGCGTGCGGGATCTGGCACGGCCCTTCATGCAGGAGCTGGCGGATGCCACCGATTGCATGGTGGCCATTGGCGCCCCGGACGGCGCCCAGGTGACCTATATTCAGGTGTGCCAGGGCAATGGGCCGCTGGTGCTGCGTCTGAATGTGGGGTCGCGGGTGCCAATGGGCACCTCGGCCCTGGGCCGGGCCTTTCTGGCGGCCCTGCCGGCGGCCGAGCGTGAACCCTATTACGAGATGATCCGGGCCCATCACCCGGATGACTGGGCGGCCATTGAGAAGGGGCTGCAGCGAGCCTACGAGGAATACGACGAATACGGTTTCTGTACCTCCGATGGCGAATGGAACCGGGATGTGAGCGGCGTGGCCGTGCCCCTGATTCTGGATGGCGGTGCCCAGGTGGTGCCGTTCAATTGTGGTGGCTCATCCCTGCGATTGAGCCGCCGTACCCTGATTGAAAACCTGGGTCCACGACTCAAGGAAGTGGTGGGCCAGGTCGGGCAGATGGTACAGGGCCGGGCGTCCTGATCCTGCCATGACAGTGGAGTGATGTATGTCGGATGCCGACAGTACCGCCATGGCACTGGCCGAGGCGGATGCCCGTTTTGCTGAAGGGTTTCCCGCCCTGGTGGGCCTGCGTTTTCTGCACTGGCAGGAAGGCCGGGTGGAACTGGCGGTAACCATCCGCCCGGAGTTGCTTAACCTGGGAGGCGTGATCCATGGTGGGGTGCTGGCCACCCTGATGGATGTGGCCGGCGCCTGTGCCGGTACCTGGTGCCCTTACCCGGGGCGGATACGCAAGGCGGTAACCCTGTCCATGACCACGACCTTTACCGGCCAGTGCAGCGCGGGCGAGATCCGTGCCGTGGGTATTCGCCGGGCCGGTGGCAGCCGTATCTACAACAGCACCATGGAAGTGTTTGACGCCGACAACCATCTGCTGGCCATTGGCGAGGGCACATTCCGCCTGCGCAGCGGCAGTGAGTCGGCGGACGGGGTTGCGATCGTGGAAGGCTGAATCGCCGAGCAGACCGGCTCGGGCAATAATGGCAGGCAGAAAAAAACGCCACCTCCCTCCCGGGGAGGTGGCGTTTTTGTGTCAGGAGCGTTTGCGGCCGTCTTCGCCGTGAAGTGGTACGCCGGAAAGCTTGCGCACCGTCACGTAGAACAGCGGGATGAAGAAGATGGCCAGCACGGTGGCTGTCAGCATGCCGCCGAACACCCCGGTGCCGATGGCATTACGGGCGCCGGCGCCGGCGCCGGTGCTGAGCATCAACGGGGTCACCCCCAGCATGAAGGCCATGGAAGTCATCAGGATGGGGCGTAGCCGCATCCTTACCGCTTCCAGGGTGGCCTTCCACAGGGGCACGCCATCCAGTTCCTGTTCCAGGGCGAATTCCGCGATCAGAATGGCGTTCTTGGCCGACAGGCCGATGGTGGTCAACAGCCCCACCTGGAAGAACACATCATTGTTCAGCCCGCGGAAGGTGGCCGCCAGAATGGCGCCAACCACACCCAGCGGTACCACCAGCATCACTGCGAACGGAATGGACCAGCTCTCATAGAGCGCGGCCAGACACAGGAATACCACGATCAGTGACAGGGCATAGAGCGCCGGTGCCTGGTTGCCGGACTGGCGTTCCTGATAGGACAGGCCGGTCCATTCATAGCCAAAGCCCTTGGGCAGTTTGGCGGCGAGACGCTCCATGGTGGCCATGGCATCACCGGAGCTGAAACCCGGTGCGGCGTTGCCCTGGATATTTACCGAAGACACGCCGTTGTAGCGCTCCAGCTTGGGCGAACCGTAAATCCAGTGGCCGGTGGAGAAGGCCGAGAACGGCACCATCTTGCCCTGGTCGTTACGCACGTACCAGTTATCGATATCGCCGGGCAGCATGCGGTAGGGCGCTTCGGCCTGCACATACACCCGCTTCACCCGGCCCCGGTCCACGAAGTTGTTCACGTAGCTGGAGCCCCAGGCAATCTGCAGGGTCTTGTTGATGTCGTTCAGGCCCACACCCAGCGCCTTGGCTTTTTGCTGGTCGATCTCGATCTTGTATTGTGGCCCGTCTTCCAGGCCATTGGGACGCACGCCCACCAGGCTGGGTTCCTGGCTGGCCATGCCCAGCATCTGATTACGGGCCTGGATCAGGGCGTCATGGCCAAGACCGGCGCGATCCTGCAGCTGGAAGTCAAAACCATTGGCGGTGCCCAGTTCGGGGATCGCCGGCAGGTTGAGCGCAAAGATCATGGCTTCACGGATGGTGGAGAAAAAGCCCATGGAGCGGCCAATGATCTGGTTGATGCCGTCCTTGGACAGGTCCCGTTCATCCCAGTCCTTCAGGTTGACGAAGGCCATGCCCGCGTTCTGACCCTGACCGGTGAAACTAAAGCCGGCCACGGTGAACAGGCCATCCACGGCGCTCTTTTCCTTGTTGAGGTAGTAGCCTTCCATCTTCTTGAGCACATCCACCGTCTGTTCCTGGGTGGAACCGGTGGGCAGGGTGACCAGCGCAAACAGAATGCCCTGGTCCTCATCGGGCAGGAAGCTGGTGGGCAGGCGCACAAAGGCAAAGCCCAGTACCCCGACGATCACCGCATAGATCAGGAAGTAGCGACCGCTCTTGCCGAGAATCTTCTCCACCCGGTTCTGGTAACGCTGGCTACCCCTGTCAAAGGTACGGTTAAACCAGCCGAAGAACCCCTTTTTGGTCTGGTGCTCGGCATCCTTGGCCTTGAGCATGGTGGCACACAGGGCGGGGGTCAGGATCAACGCCACCATCACTGACAGCACCATGGCCGACACAATGGTGATGGAGAACTGCCGGTAGATGGCGCCGGTGGAGCCGGGGAAGAAGGCCATGGGCACGAACACCGCCGACAGCACCAGCGCGATGCCCACCAGGGCGCCGGTGATCTGGCCCATGGATTTACGGGTGGCTTCCTTGGGCGGCAAGCCATCTTCGTGCATCACCCGTTCCACGTTTTCCACCACCACGATGGCATCATCCACCAGCAGGCCGATGGCCAGCACCAGCCCGAACATGGTCAGGGTATTGATGGAAAAACCGCACACCGCCAGTACCCCAAAAGTGCCCAGCAAGACCACCGGCACCGCAATGGTGGGGATCAGGGTGGCGCGGAAGTTCTGCAGGAACAGGTACATCACCAGGAATACCAGGATGATGGCCTCGAACAGGGTATGCACCACTTCTTCAATGGAAATGCGCACAAAGGGCGTGGTGTCGTAGGGGAACACCATCTGCATCTTGTCCGGGAAGTAGGGCTTGAGCTCATCCAGACGGGCGCGGACGGCATCGGCGGTATCCAGCGCATTGGCGCCGGATGCCAGGCTGATGGCCAGGCCCGCCGCCGGCTTGCCATTGTAGCGGCCGGCCACGTCAAAGCTCTGTGCCGCCAGTTCCACCTTGGCCACATCCTTGAGATAGACCTGCGAGCCATCCGGATTCACTTTCAGCAGGATGTTGGCGAATTCCTTGGGCGTGGACAGCCGGGTCTGGGCAATGATGGTGGCATTGAGTTGCTGGCCTTCCACCGCCGGGGCGCCACCCAGCTGGCCGGCGGCCACCTGGTTGTTCTGTACCTGAATGGTGTTGGTCACATCCAGGGGCGTCAGGTTGTACTTGTTGAGCTTGTTGGGGTCCAGCCAGACGCGCATGGCGTAGGGCGCGCCGAATAGACGGATCTGCCCGACACCGGCCACCCGGCTGAGCGGGTCCTGAATGTTGGAAGCAATGTAGTCGGCGATGTCCGCCCGGCTGAGGCTGCCGTCTTCGGAGGTGAAACCCACCACCATCAGGAAGCCGGCGGAGGACTTGGTCACCGACAGGCCCTGCTGCTGCACTTCCTGTGGCAGTAGCGGCGTGGCCAGCTGCAGTTTGTTCTGCACCTGTACCTGGGCAATGTCCGGATCGGTGCCCGGTGCGAAGGTCAGCGTCACCTGGGCATTACCGAAGGCATCGCTGCTGGAGCTCATGTAGATCAGGTTGTCGATGCCGTTCATTTGCTGCTCGATCACCTGGGTCACCGAGTCTTCCACCACCTTTGCCGAGGCACCGGGGTAGTTACCGGCGATGGACACCGAAGGTGGCGCCACGGTGGGGTACTGCTCCACCGGCAGGGTATAGATTGCCAGGGCGCCGGCGATCATCAGGATGATCGCGATTACCCAGGCAAAGATGGGTCGGTCGATAAAAAATCTGGC
Source organism: Alcanivorax hongdengensis A-11-3 (assembly GCF_000300995.1). Classification (GTDB taxonomy): domain Bacteria; phylum Pseudomonadota; class Gammaproteobacteria; order Pseudomonadales; family Alcanivoracaceae; genus Alcanivorax; species Alcanivorax hongdengensis. The sequence goes on from NZ_AMRJ01000006.1 coordinate 29,026, forward strand.
CATGATGTCCCCGCGTTACTGCGCTGCGTTGTTCTGGTTGGCGGCGTTCGCCTTCTGGCTGTCCGGGCTGCTCATGTCCACCGGCGTCACCGGTGAGCCCGGGCGGATTTTCTGCAGGCCGTCGACGATCAGACGGTCACCGGCTTTCAGTCCGCTTGCGATCAGCCACTGGTTGCCCACGGCGCGTACCGTGGAGACGTCCACTTTCTCCACCATGTTGTTGTCGCCGATAACCATGGCGCTGGCCTGGCCGGTGGGGTCGTGGGTAATGCCTTTTTGCGGCACCAGGATGGCCTGGCTACGTTGTCCTTCGGGCAGCTTGGCACGCACGAACATGCCCGGCAGCAGGTTGCCTTGCGGGTTGGGGAACAGGGCGCGCAGGGTCACCGAACCGGTGCTTTCGTCCACGGCATATTCGGAAAACTGCAGGGTGCCGCTGTGATCATAGGGGCTGCCATCCTCCAGCATCAGCGTAACCTTGGCCTGGTCATCGCTGACCTGCTGCAGCTGGCCGCTCTCCATGGCGCGGCGCAGGTTCTGCATCTCGGTGCTGGACTGGGTCAGGTCCACATAGATTGGGTCCAGCTGGCGGATGGTGGCCAGTGCCTGCGCCTGGTTGGCGGTGACCAGTGCGCCAGCAGTTACCGTGGAGCGTCCAATGCGACCACTGATGGGCGCCTTGATGGTGGCGTAATCCAGGTTGATACGGGCGGCCTGGACCTTGGCGCGGGCTGCGGCCACCGCGGCACGGTTTTCCTCCAGAGCCGCCTGGGCTTCGTCATAGGTTTGCTGGCTGATGGATTTCTTGGCCAGCAGGGACTTGTAGCGTTCGGCCAGCAAGCGCTTTGACTCCAGTGTGGCCCTGGCCTGGGCTTCGCTGGCCTGGGCACTGGCCAGATCTGCTTTGTAGGTACGGTCGTCGATCTGGTAGAGCGGCTGTCCGGCCTTGACCTTGGCGCCTTCCTCGAACAACCGCTTCTCGATCACGCCACTGACCTGTGGGCGAACCTCGGCGATCTGGTGGGCAGTGGTGCGCCCGGGCAGCTCCCGGTCCAGCGTCAGGGTCTTTGCCTGCACGGTAATGTAGCCGGCCTGGGGAGCCTGTTGCTGACCTCCCTGTGCGGCCCCTTGCCCGCCGTCACCACAGGCTGTCAGTTGCATGGCCAGCAGGCCAGCCAGCAAGGGAAGAGAAAAGCCACTGCGCATAGTCACCTCGTCGGTACCGGATTTTTCTGTCTTTACGACTGCGTAAGGGCGCTGCCGCTCACCACGCGGGCGAGGGTTGCATGAATTCTGAATGGGGTTCAGTATATATACATTCATCCATGTATGTATAGGGGGCATGGGGCGTTCTCCACCGCTTTTTTGTCCTTCCCTGGAGGCCTGATCATGGCCCGTCGAACCAAGGCTGAAGCACAGGAAACCCGCGCGCAAATCCTCGATGCGGCCGAACAGGTTTTTTACCGCAAAGGGGTACTATCTGCTTCTTTAAACGATATCGCCAGTGAAGCCGGCGTGACCCGTGGAGCCATCTACTGGCACTTCAAGAACAAGCACGATGTCTTCATGGCCATGGCCGATCGTCGGCGCCTGCCCATGGAAGCCCTGGCCCAGCGCGGTGAAGACAGCAACGAGCCTGATCCGCTGGGTCGATTGCGCGAGTTTATGGTCTATCTGTTACAACAAGTGGCACGGGACCCGCATCAGCGTCGGGTTTTCGAGATCATGTTCCAGAAATGCGAATTTACCGGTGAGAATGAAGCGCTTCTGGTGCGCCAGCGCGAGGCCTGCCGTGAGGCGGTGCAAGGACTCAGTACCACCTTTCGCAATGCCGTGGCCCGTGGTCAGCTGCCACTGAATCTGGATATCGGCAAGGCCGTGACGCTGTTCCACAGTCTGTTGACCGGGCTGGTGATGTACTGGTTGTTCGACCCGCAGGCCTTTGATCTGGAGGCTTGCGCCGGTGAATATGTGGATACCTACCTGCACGGGCTCAGCGCCACGCCATTCCTGCGTCATTCGCCATAGCTCCCGACTCTTCGCCTCAGCGCATGCCATTGGCTTTCCGATGGCCGGTGTGGGCAGCCTACATACTCAGTGGTATGTTTTTCTTCGCCTGCCTGCATTTCGTGCCCTTTCCGCTCATTCATTAATCGTTCCAAAAAATGGAATTAGATTCCAAAATAGTATTGACGGCCCCCCGTGACCGTGTCAGATTGACCGGCGAGTCAACACTTTGTATGCCCCCGTGTGTGCGTTTGTGACCAGATGGTCAACAGCCCGCGGGGGCCGGCCCCTGGCCATATATAAAGGCGGCAAACGCCGCCAGCAGTTTCGGGAGAGTACAATATGTTTGATCGGCACCATGCGGTGTGGCCGGAGAATATGCCCCGGCATCTGAGCCTGCCGCAGACCAGCCTTTACACCAACCTGGAGGTATCCGCGCTCCGTTACCCGGACCGTGATGCCATCAATTACTACGACAGCCCTATCACCTTTGCCGAGCTCAAGGCCCAGGTGGATGCCCTGGCCGGTTACCTGCAGGCCCAGGGCGTGGAAAGGGGCGACCGGGTGCTGCTGTTCATGCAGAACGCCCCCCAGTTCATCATCGGTTATTACGCCATCCTGCGGGCCAATGCCATCGTGGTGCCGGTCAACCCCATGAACCGCACCGCGGAACTGGAGCATTACCTAGATGACACCGATGCGGCGGTGGCCATTTGTGGCCAGGAACTGGCTGGTTTCATCGCGCCACTGGTGGGCCATGGCAACCTGCGCCGGGTGGTGGTGGCCGCCTACAGCGATTACCTCACCCGTGACACGGATCTGCCGTTGCCCGAGGAAGTGCAGGCGCCGGCGGCGCCGGTGAAAGGGGAGGGCCTGGTCAGCTGGCAGCAGGCGCTGGCCGCCGGTGAACCGCTTGGCCCGTTACTGGTGGGGCCGGATGATCTGGCGGTGTTTCCTTACAGTTCCGGCACCACCGGGGCGCCCAAGGGCTGCATGCATACCCATCGTTCGGTGATGGCCACCTGTGTGCAGGGGGCGGTGTGGAGCCATGGCACCACCGAGTCGGTAACCCTGGCGACCCTGCCGTATTTCCATGTCACCGGTATGCAGGGCTCCATGAACTCGCCCATCTATGGCGGCTCGCTGATCGTGCTGATGACCCGCTGGGACCGGCGGGTGGCGGCGACCCTGATTGAGCGTTACCGGGTCAGCCGCTGGGTGAACATCGTCACCATGGCCATCGACCTGCTGTCCGATCCGCAGGTGGAGGATTTCGACCTGTCGTCACTGGAAAACATCGGCGGCGGTGGTGCCGCCATGCCGGCGGCGGTCTCGGACAAACTGTTCCAGCTTACCGGCCTGCGTTACATGGAAGGCTACGGCCTGTCGGAAACCATCGCCGGCACGCACATCAACCCCACCGACAAACCCAAGGCCCAGTGCCTGGGGATCCCGGTGTTCGATATCGATTCGCGCATCATCAATGTGGAAACCGGTGAGGAAATGGCGGTGGGTGAAGTGGGCGAAATCATCACCCACGGGCCGCAGGTGTTCCAGGGTTACTGGAAACGCCCGCAGGAGACACAAAAGGCTTTCATCGAACTGGACGGCAAGCGTTTTTTCCGTACCGGTGACCTGGGCTATTACGATGAGGAAGGCTATTTCTTCATCGTTGACCGGGTGAAACGCATGATTAACGCTTCCGGTTTCAAGGTCTGGCCGGCGGAGGTGGAAAGCCTGATGTACCGCCACCCGGCCATCCAGGAAAGCTGCGTGATTTCCACGCCCCATGCCCGTCGCGGCGAAACCGTCAAGGCCTGCGTGGTGCTGGCCGCTGATCAGCGTGGCCAGGTCAGCGAGCAACAGATCATCGACTGGTGCCGTGACGAAATGGCGGCCTACAAGGTGCCGCAGGTGGTGGAGTTTCGCGATGAACTGCCCCGTTCACCCACCGGCAAGGTGATGTGGCGGGCCCTGCAGGAGCAGGAGTGGGCCGGTCAGGCCCGGCAGGCATGCTGAACGGCTGAAGACAACCCCGGCCCGACCCGACAAAAACAGGTGGGAGCGCTACCCCGCCGGGCCGGTGATAACAACGGAAAAAAGTGAAACGGACGGCAGGGCCGACCGTTTCCCCAACGCAGGAGGCACGGCCTTGGACCTGTTCTTTCAACAAGTACTCAACGGCCTGACACTGGGCAGCATCTACGGGCTGGTGGCCCTGGGGCTGACGCTGGTGTACGGCATTCTTCATGTTCCCAACTTCGCCCATGGTGCCATCTATATGGTGGGGGCCTATGTGTCCTACCTGACCATGGTGGACCTGGGCTACAACTACTGGGTGGCCATGGCCTGTGCCGCCGCTGCGGTGGCGGCGCTGTCAGTGCTGTGCGAACGGCTGGTGTTCAACCCGCTGCGCGATGCGCCGCCGATCCACGACAAGATTGCTGCCATCGGCATCATGATGTTTCTGGAAGCGGCGGTGCAGATGCAGTGGGGCGCTGAGTTCCGCCGCATGCCCACGCCCTATACCGATATCTTCAACATCGCCGGCCTGACCATTCCGGCCCAGCGGGTGCTGATCATCATGGGTGCCTTCTCACTGATGGCAGTGCTGCATCTGTTCCTCAAGAAAACCATGACCGGCGCCACCATCGTGGCCATGGCCCAGAACCGGGAAGGGGCCTTCCTGGTAGGCATTGATGCCAACCGGGTGGCGATGATGACCTTTGCCATCTCCGGTGCCCTGGCCGCGGTGGGGGCGACCCTGTTCGCGCCCATTAATCTGGTCTATCCGTCCATGGGGCACCTGCTGATCATGAAGGCCTTCGTGATCATCATCCTCGGTGGCATGGGCTCGATCCCCGGCGCCATTGTCGGCGGCCTGATCATCGGCTTCACCGAAGCCTTTGGCGGCTTTTATATCTCCACCGATTACAAGGACATCATCGCCTTTGCGTTGCTGGTGGTGATCCTCTCGGTGAAACCGACCGGCCTGTTTACCAAGGGGGTGCGCTGATGGGTGCCTTGCAGAAAGTCTCCGGTTTCATCATGAGCCCGGCCATGAAGATGTTACTGATCCTGCTGGCGGTGTTGTTCCCGCTGGCGGCCGGTAACGAATACCAGATCTATGTGATGGCGCTGGCCTTTGTCTGGGCCATTGCCGTTTACGGCATGAATATCGTCACCGGCCTGTGCGGCCAGCTGAACCTGGCCCATGGTGCCTTTTTTGCCATCGGCGCCTATACCCTGGCGATTCTTACCGTGGATAACGGCTGGCCATTCTGGCCGGCGTTTGTGGCCGCCGGTGCCATGGGGGCCTTGCTGGGCTTTCTGGTGGGGGTGGTGTCGCTGCGCCTCAAGGAGCACCACTTCGCCATCTTTACCCTCTGTGTGGGCTTCATCATCTATCTGCTGATGGACAAGTGGGAGTCACTGACCCACGGCACCCTGGGCATCATCAATATTCCGGCGCCGCACGGTTTTGGTCTGGTGGATTTCACCGAGACCACACCGTTTTATTACCTGGCGCTGGTGTTTCTGGTGCTGTCGGTGTTCTTCGCCAGTCGCATCAGTCATTCGCTGCTGGGGCGCACCTTTCTGGCCATCCGTATCAGTGATGACCTGGCCGCCTCCCTGGGCATCAACCTGATGCGTAACAAGGTGCTGGCCTTCGTGCTGTCGACCACCTACGCGGCGGTGGCCGGTGCGCTGTACGCCGGCATGGTGCGCTTTATCGGCCCGGCGGAAGCGGACGTGGCCCATACCTTCGACATGATCACCTACCTGCTGGTGGGCGGTATCGGCACCTTGATGGGGCCGCTGGTGGGCACCCTGGTGATTACCTGGCTGACCCAGTCGCTGCAGTCGCTGGAAGAGTACCGCATGATCGTGTTCGGCCCGTTGCTGGTGCTGCTGGTGATCTTCTCGCCCCGCGGTGTGGTGGGGTCCTTTACCGCCTGGCGGGCCCGTCGCCGTGCCGCAGCCCGGGAGCAGCAGGCCCGCCAGACCGCGTCGGAAAAAGTGCCGCCGCAAGCCGGCGCATCGAGCATCAAGAAGGGGGCCGGTAACCATGCTTAAGATCGAGAACCTGACCAAACGTTTCGGCGGGCTGGCGGCGGTGAGCAACGTCAGCGTCGATTTCGAGGCCGGCAAGATCAACGCCATCATCGGCCCCAACGGGGCCGGCAAGAGTACCTTTTTCAATCTGGTGGCCGGCGCCATTGCGCCCACCGAGGGGCGCATCCAGTTCCAGGGCATGGATATCACCGGCATGGCCTGTGATCGCATTGCCCGGCTGGGGATCGCGCGGACCTTCCAGTCCACCATGTTGTTTGAAGAATCCACCGTGCTCGACAACCTGATCGTCGGCCACCGGCTGCGCACCCAGTCACGGCTCTGGGATGTGCTGATCAACTCCAAACGTCTGCGCGACGAGGAAAAGAAATGCCGGGCTCGCGCCGAGGACGTGCTGGATTTTGTCGGCCTGTCGCATATTGGTCATCGCCTCACCGCCGATATCAGCCAGGAAGAGAAAAAACGGGTGGCTTTTGCCCTGGCGCTGGCCACGGACCCGGAACTGGTACTGCTGGACGAACCCGCCGGCGGCATCAACCCGGAAGAGACCATCAAGCTGGCGGCGCTGATCCGCAAGATGGTGGACCACGGCGTCACCGTCTGTCTGATCGAGCACAAGATGGACATGATCATGAGCCTGGCGCACAAGATCATGGTGCTCGATCACGGTGAAAAGATTGCCGAAGGCACCCCGGATCAGATCAAGCAGAATCCGGTGGTGATCGAAGCCTACCTGGGGAGTGATGACGATGCTGCAGCTTGATCATGTGGAAGCCCGCTATGGCAGCTTCAAGGCCCTGGAAGAGGTGTCCATGTCCGTGGAGCAGGGCGAACTGGTGGTGCTGCTGGGCGCCAACGGCGCCGGCAAGAGCACCCTGTTCAATACCCTCAGCGGCTTACTGAAACCGTCGGCGGGAAAGATTGCCCTTAACGGCCGCGACGTGACCGGCCTCAAACCGTCGGCGCTGGTAGCCGCCGGCGTGGTGCAGTGCCCGGAAGGGCGCAAGCTGTTCCCGGAAATGTCGGTACTCAAGAATCTGATGCTGGGTGCCTATGTACACCGGCGCGACAAGGCCGGCATTCGCCAGACCCTGGAGCAGGTGCTGAGTCTGTTTCCGATTCTGGATGAGAAGAAGGACGAGGCCGCCGGTTCCCTGAGCGGCGGCCAGCAGCAGATGGTGGCCATCGGCCGGGCCATGATGGGAAGGCCGACACTGCTGCTGCTGGATGAGCCTTCACTGGGCCTGGCGCCACTGGTGGTCAAGCAGATGTTCGAGACCATCAAGGGCATCAACGAGCAGGGCACCACGGTATTGCTGGCGGAGCAGAACGCCTTCGCCGCATTAAAGATTGCCCACCGCGCCTACGTGATCGAAAACGGTCGCCTGGTGATGGAGGGCGACAAGGACACGATGCTGGGGAACGAAGAGATTCGCAGGGCCTATATCGGCGCCTGACCCGGCACGTGTGCGCTACAGCAGGGGCTTGAGACCCCAAAAAAATAACGGGAGAGCAACATGACGAGCAACACCACCATCAAGGGCTTGTTCCGACGCCTGGCCTGTGCCGGCGCCATCGCCCTGGCTGCGGGCCAGGCACTGGCCAACGAGACCCTCAATATCGGTTTCACCGGGCCGCTCAGTGGCGGCGCGGCCCTGTACGGGGAGAATACCCTGCACGGCCTGCAGATGGCCGCCGATGAAATCAACGATAACGGCGGGTTTGCCGTCGGCAATGAAACCTACGACATCAAGATCGTCTCCCTGGACGACAAGTATTCGCCCAGCCTGGCGGCGGTGAACGGCAAGCGCCTGGTGCAGCAGTACCGCACGCCGGTGATCTTCACCCCCCATTCCGGCGGCACCTTTGCCCTGCAGGCTTTCAATGAGCGCGACAACTTCCTGCTCATGTCCTATACCTCGGTGCCCACCGTGACCGAGAAGGGCAACAAGCTCACCGTGCGTATTCCGCCCACCTTCACCGGTTACCTGAAGCCGTTCACCAAGATCGCCATGGACCGCTTCGGCAAGAAACTGGGCATCGCCAACGCCACCCACGATTATGCCAAGTACTGGACCAAGACCTTTGTGCCGGTGTGGGAAGCGGCCGGCGGCACCGTGGTGGCCGATAACCCGATGGACTACAACAAGTCTGCGGACTTCTATACCGGTGTCAGCAAGGTACTGGCTGCCAAGCCCGATGTGCTGTTCATCGGCGGCGCCTCCGAGCCCACCGGGCTGGTGGCCCGGCAGGCCCGGGAGCTGGGATTCAAGGGTGGCTTCGTGATCATGGACCAGGCCAAGATCGGTGAAATGGCCAAGGTGGCCGGTGGTCTCAAGGCGCTGGAGGGCTCGGTGGGCGTCGTGCCGCTGGTGGACTATCACACCCCGGGTTCCGATGCTTTCGTGGCCAAGTATGAAAAGGCCAACGACGGCGCCGCGCCCACCTCCGAGGTGGCATTCAACTACTTCGGCCTTTACGCCACCGTGGCCGCCATGCAGGCCGCCGGCAGTGTGGACGATGCGGGCAAGATCCGCGCGGCCATGGCCAAGGGCCTGACCACGCTCAGCGCCGAGCACAATCCCTACGGCGTGGAAACCATCGACGACAAGGGCGGCATGGTGGTCGACCCCAATATCGCCGTGGTGGAGAACGGCAAGATCAAGATCGAGAGCCTTTCCGAGGTGATGGCGGACTGACGCCAACCCGGTTCGCAACAGAGGGGCGCCAGAGGGTGCCCCGCTGTCGTTTGGGCTGTCATTTCAATAAATGAAATTTAATTCCAAAATAATTGAAAGTCGCTTCCCTTTGCTTATACTGGGGGCTGTTTCATCCTACCCAGACCCGGTAAACCGGGCCGGACGCCGCCCGAGAGCGGTGCTGTAATCAGGAGAGTGGTAATGAGTGACCCTGTCAGCCTCAGTCGTGACGGTGACATCGGCATCATCCGTATCGATTATCCCCCCGTGAATGCCCTGGGCCACGGTGTCCGCACCGGCCTGCAATCCTGCCTGCGCGAAGCAATGGCGGATGACAGCTTGCAGGCGGTGATCGTGATCGGCGAAGGCAAGACCTTCCCGGCCGGCGCCGACATCCGCGAATTCGGCAAACCGCCACAGCCGCCGTCTCTACCGGAAGTGATCAATGAGTATGAGGCCAGCGACAAGCTGGTGGTAGCGGCCATCCACGGCACCGCCCTGGGCGGTGGCCTGGAAGTGGCGCTGGGCTGCGATTACCGGGTGGCGCTGGACAGCGCCCGCCTGGGCCTGCCGGAAGTGAACCTGGGCCTGCTGCCCGGCGCCGGCGGTACCCAGCGTCTGCCGCGTCTGGTCGGCGCCCGGCAGGCGCTCGACATGATTGTCGGGGGCAAGCCGGTGAAAGCCGCCCAGGCCCGGGAACTGGGGCTGGTGGATGACGTGGTCAGTGGTGACCTGCTGGACGGGGCGCTGGCCTTTACCCGCCGGTTGCTGGCGGACCGGGCACCGCGGCGCAGGATTCGAGAGATGGACGTGCCCGGCGATACCGGTGCCGAGTTGTTCAGCGAATTCGAGCAATCCATTGCCCGCAAGCAACGCGGTTTCAAGGCGCCCTTCAGCTGCATCAAGGCGGTGCAGGCGGCGGTGGAGCTACCCTTCGACCAGGGTATCGAGCGCGAGCGCGAGCTGTTCTTCAAGCTGCTGATCTCACCGGAATCCGCGGCCCAGCGCCACGTATTCTTCGCCGAGAGGGAAGTGGCCAAGGTGCCGGGCCTGGACAAGACCACCCCGAAGCGGGACATCCAGACCGTGGCGGTCATCGGTGCCGGCACCATGGGCGGTGGCATTGCCATGAACTTCGCCAACGCCGGTATCCCGGTAAAACTGCTGGAAGTGAAGCAGGACGCGCTGGACAAGGGCCTGGCTATTATCCGCAGAAATTACCAAAACACCGCCAAAAAAGGGCGTATCAGCGCCGAGCAGGTGGAACAGCGCATGGCGCTGATCCAGCCCACCCTGAGCTATGATGAGCTGGGTGATGTGGATCTGGTAATCGAGGCGGTGTTCGAGAACATGGACGTGAAAAAGGCCGTGTTCACCGAGCTGGACCGGGTCTGCAAACCCGGTGCCATTCTTGCCACCAATACCTCCACCCTGGACGTGAACCGCATTGCCGCCTTCACCGGGCGCCCCCAGGATGTCATGGGCATGCATTTTTTCAGCCCGGCCAACGTCATGCGGCTGCTGGAGAACGTGCGCGGTGACAAGACCGCCGATGACGTCATTGCCACGGTGATGGACCTGAGTCGCCGTATCGGCAAGGTCGGTGTGCTGGTGGGCGTCTGCCACGGTTTTGTCGGCAACCGCATGCTGCACAAACGCCAGGCGGAGGCCGTTCAGCTGGTCAATGAAGGCGCCAGCCCCCAGCAGGTAGACAAGGTGCTGTTCGACCTGGGCTTCCCCATGGGGCCCTTTGCCATGTCGGACCTGGCGGGCATGGATGTGGGCTACCGCATCCGCGAAGAGCTGCGCAAGGACGACCCGGACAACGCACCGCCGCGTAACTGGACCGACGAGCTGGTGGAAGCCGGCCGCCTGGGCCAGAAAACCCGTGCCGGCGTGTTCGACTACCAGGAAGGCGACCGCACCCCGATCCCTTCACCGGATGTGGACGCGATTATTGAAAAATATCGTCGTGACAACGGTATTACCCCCCGCCACATCAGCGACCAGGAAATCCTCGAGCGCTGCATGTACGTGATGGTTAATGAAGGGGCGAAAATTCTCGAAGAGGGCATTGCCGCCCGGCCGCTGGATGTGGACGTGATCTGGATCTACGGTTATGGCTTCCCGGTTTACCGCGGCGGCGTGCTGTTCTGGGCCGACCAGGTCGGCGTGAAAACGATTTTCGACAAGGTTAACGAGATTTACCAGCAAACCGGCTCCGATGTCTGGAAGCCCGCCCAACTGCTCACGGATCTGGCCGAGCAGAACAAGGGCTTCTACAGTAAATAACGAGGACTGACATGGATATTAACTACACCCCGGAAGAACTGGCGTTCCGCAATGAAGTGCGCGCCTTTCTGGACGAAAAACTGCCCAAGGATATCGCCAGCAAGGTGAAGAACAGCCAGCATCTGGGCAAGGAAGACACCATCCGCTGGCAGAAGATTCTCAACGAACAGGGCTGGATGGCGCTGCATTGGCCCAAGGAGTATGGCGGCACCGGCTGGTCGCCGATTCAGAAGCATATCTTTGAAGAAGAGTGTGCCGAGTACGGCGCCCCCACGGTGTTGCCGTTTGGCGTCAACATGGTGGCACCGGTGATCATCAAATTCGGCACCGAAGAGCAGAAAAAGACCTATCTGCCGTCCATTCTCAACAGCGATGTGTGGTGGTGCCAGGGCTATTCCGAGCCGGGTGCCGGTTCCGACCTGGCCGGCCTGAAAACCAAGGCCGTGCGTGAGGGTGACCACTACGTGGTAAACGGTCAGAAAACCTGGACCACCCTGGGCCAGCATGCCGACTGGATCTTCTGTCTGGTACGCACCGACCCCAACGCCAAGAAACAGGAAGGCATTTCCTTCCTGCTGATCGACATGCAGACCCCGGGCATCACCGTGCGCCCGCTGATCACCCTGGACGGCGAGCATGAAGTCAACGAAGTGTTCTTCGATGACGTGAAAGTGCCGGTGGAAAACCTGGTCGGTGAAGAAAACAAGGGCTGGACCTGCGCCAAGTACCTGCTCACCTTCGAGCGTACCGGCATTGCCGGTGTTGGCCAGTCCAAGGCGGCGCTCAAGCATCTCAAGGAAGTGGCTGCCAAGGTCCAGCAGAACGGCAAGCCGCTGATCGAGGACCCGCTGTTCCGCAACCGCCTGGCGGATGTGGAAATGGAACTGATGGCGCTGGAAATGACCAACCTGCGTACTGTGGCTGCGGCCCAGGCCGGCGGCGTGCCGGGGGCGGAAAGCTCCTTTTTGAAAATCATGGGCACCGAACTGCGCCAGGAAATCACTGACCTGTTCCGCCGGGCGGCGGGCCCCTACGCGCAGCCGTTCCTGCCGGAAACCTTCGAGGCGGACTACGGCGGCGACATGGTGGGCCCCGATTTTGCCAACACGGTATCCGCCAAGTACTTCAATATGCGCAAGCTGTCGATCTTCGGCGGCTCCAACGAAATTCAGAAGAACATCATCGCCAAGATGATTCTGGGACTATAAGGAGACGAGCATGGACTTCAAACTGAGCGACGAACAACGCATGCTCGAAGAAACCGTGGGCCGTCTGGTCCGCGATGGTTACCCCTTCGATGTACGCGAAAAGGCCCGCACCAGCGAGCTGGGCTATTCCACTGACATGTGGCAGCAATTCGCCGAGCTGGGCCTGCTGGGCGTGCCCTTTGCCGAGGATTTCGGTGGCTTCAACGGTGGTGGCCCGGAGCTGATGGTGGTGGCCGAAGGCTTCGGCCGTGGCCTGGTGCTCGAACCCTACCTGGCCACCGTGGTGCTTGGCGGTACTCTGATCAATGCGCTGGCCAGTGACGCGCAGAAGGAAACCCTGATCAGCGCCATCATCGGTGGCGAGCTGCGCCTGGCGTTGGCTGCCTACGAACCGCAAGGGCGTTATGACCACACCCAGGTGGCGACCCGCGCCGACAAGCAGGGCGATGGTTATGTCATCAGCGGCCAGAAAGCGGTCGTGCTGCACGGCGACAGCGCCGACAAGCTGGTGGTGATTGCCCGCACCAGTGGCGGTGACAATGATCGTGATGGCCTGTCCGCCTTTGTGGTGGATGCCGGCGCCGAGGGCGTCAGCCGCCGCGGTTACCCGACCATTGATGGCCTGCATGCAGCGGAAATCACCTTCGACAAGGCCGCCGGTGAACGGCTGGGCGAGGAAGGCAAGGCCATTGACGCGCTGGAGAAAACCCTGGCTCTGGGTATCGTGGCCCTGTGTGCGGAAGCCACCGGCGCCATGGAAGTCGCTTGCGACCAGACTCTGGCGTATATCAAGGAGCGCCAGCAGTTCGGTGTGCCGATTGGCAAGTTCCAGGCGTTGCAGCACCGTATGGTGGAAATGCGCATGGAACTGGAAAAAGCCCGCTCCATGACCATCCTGGCAGCCTGCTCGCTGGAAGCGGCGCCGGCATTGCGTGCCAAGCGCGTGGCCGCGGCCAAGGCCCTGATCGGCAAGTCCGGTCGCAAGGTGGCCGAGGAAGCGATTCAGCTGCACGGCGGCATGGGCATGATGGAAGAAACCGCAGTGTCCCATTACGCCAAGCGTATCGTCATGATTGATCACCAGCTCGGTGATCTGGGTTATCACATGCAGCAGCTGGAAGGCTTGCTGGATGTGGATGACGACGCAGCATAAAACATGACAGCAAGGCGGCTTCGGCCGCCTTTTTTGATGGTGGCTAACCGCGCTATTGCCGGTTACGACACCGTTGCTACCTGAAGCGACAAACTCCGCCCCCGGCTATTTGCCTGCGGGCCGCTTTGCCCCAGGCTCGGGGCATTGAATCTTTTCGGGAGAGAACCATGAGTGTAAACCGCCACATTATTCTGGCGCAGCATCCTGTCGGCATGCCCACCAGCGATGACCTTCCTCTGCGCCAGGGTGAGATGCCGAGCCCGGGCGAGGGTGAGGTGCTGATCCGTACCATTTACCTGTCCCTGGACCCCTACATGCGCGGCCGCATGAGCCCGGCCAAGTCCTACGCCGCCGGTGTGCAACCCGGAGAGGTGATGCAGGGCGCTACCGTGGGCCAGGTGATCGAGTCGCGCCTTGACGGTTATGACGTCGGTGACTACGTGCTGGCCTTCGGTGGCTGGCAGGAGTACTCCGTGCAGGGCAAGGACATGCTGCGCAAGCTGGACCCGAAGCAGGCCCCCATCAGCACCGCCGTGGGGGTACTGGGCATGCCGGGCTTTACCGCCTATGCCGGGCTGCTGGAAATCGGCCAGCCGGAAGAAGGCGAGACCGTGGTGGTGTCCGCCGCCAGCGGCGCGGTGGGGCAGGTGGTCGGTCAGATCGCCAAACTCAAAGGCTGCCGGGTGGTGGGCGTGGCCGGGGCAGCGGACAAGTGCCAACACGTGGTCCAGGCCTACGGCTTTGATGCTTGCGTGAACTACAAGGACGATGATTTCGAAGCCCAGCTCGAGGCTGCCTGCCCGGATGGCATCGATATCTATTTCGAGAACGTGGGCGGCAAGGTGTTTGAGGCAGTGATGAAACGGGTCAACGACTTCGCGCGCATTCCTCTGTGCGGGCGCATTGCCCACTATAACGATACTGAAGCGCCGGCGGGGCCGGATCAGCTGCCCGCGTTTCTTACCAAGCTGCTGGTCAAGCGCGTGTTGATCAAGGGCTTTATCCAGTTCGACTATGCCTACCTGATGAAGGACTTTGTCCGTGACATGGGCAGCTGGATGCAGCAGGGCAAGATCCGCTATCAGGAAGATATTGTCGACGGGCTGGAAAATACCGTGGACGCCTTTCAGGGGCTGTTGCAGGGGCGTAACCGCGGCAAGTTGCTGGTGCGTGTCAGTGAGGATCCCACCCGGTAATGGCCTCGGTGGAGGCCCAGGTCGAGGCGTTGTTCGCACGTCATGGTCCGGGCTATCGCTGGCTGGTCACCACCACGGTGATGCTTGGCACCATGTCCGTGGTGCTGGCCTCCACCATTATCAATGTGGCGATCCCCGCCATCATGGCCGAATTCCGGCTGGCCCAGGACCAGGTGCACTGGCTGGCTACCGGATTTCTGGCGGCCATGACGGTGGGAATGCTGCTTAATGCCTGGTGTATCCATTGCTTCGGGGCCCGGCGCTGCTACCTGGTGGCCATGGCCCTGTTTATCGTGGTGTCACTGGCCGGGGCATTGAGCCAGCATTTTTCCCTGCTGGTCGCAACCCGGGTTGCGCAGGGCGTGTTGGCGGGTCTGATACAGCCGTTGGCCATGATCACCATCTTCCAGGTCTTCCCGCTCAATCGCCGTGGCCAGGCCATGGGTATCTATGGGCTGGGTGTGGTGTTGGGGCCTGCCATCGCGCCCGCCATTGGTGGTGTACTGGTGGATTCCGTGAGCTGGCGTGCCGTGTTTCTGGTGGTATTGCCGGCCTGCGGCATCGGCATGCTGATGGCGGGCCGTTTTCTGCCCGGCAAGGATGCACAAGGCAACGCGCCGAGACTGGACGTGGCCGGTTTGTTGCTCTTGTCCGTGGCGGTGACGGCCATACTGTGGGTGATGGCCAGCGGCTACCGCCGTGGCTGGCAGGATGGCCCCTGGCGGGTCGCGCTGGCCGCCGGTTTGCTGGCCGCCGTGGGGTTCATTCTGCGCCAGCGTCATTGTCGCTACCCGCTGATGAATCTGGCGGTGTTTCGTCACCCCGGCTTCGCCGGCAGTTTCCTCATGTCCATGGTGATTGGTGCCGGGGTGTTTGCGTCCACCTATATCACGCCGCTGTATTTTCAACAGGTGCTGGGAGAAAGTGCCGCCCGTGCCGGGTTAATGTTGATGCCGGCGGGGCTGGCCATGGCCTTTACCTTCCCGCTGGCCGGCCACCTCACCGACCGCATGTCTGAAATCGCCCTGATGGCGGCGGGTATGGTGCTGTTCGTCTTGAACATGGCGCTGATGGCCGGAGCTTCCCTGTCCAGTGCCGCTGTCTGGCTGGTGCTGTGGACCTTGCTGGGACGAATCGGGCTGGGGCTGATGATGCCGCCATCGTCCACCGGGGCCCTGGGGTTGTTACCCCCCGCCCTGATCCCCCAGGGCGCCGGTATTTTCAATTTCGGCCGTCAGATCGGAGGGGCACTGGGCGTGAACCTGTGTGCTCTTTGCATACAATTTTTCAGTGACCGTTATCGGCATGCTGACCCGCTGGCATCCTCTGCGCTGGCCTATGAAGCAGGTTTTGATAATGCATTTTGTTTTTTGTTGCTTGTGTTCCTGTTGGCCTGCTTGCCGTTGATGGCAATGGCCCGGGGGCAAAAGAAAGGGAGAGTCAGTAATGAGTGATCAACCGCATGTCCTGATTGTCGGTGCGGGTGCCATCGGCAGTTTTTACGGGGCCATTCTCAAACGGGCAGGGTGCCGGGTCAGCGTGGTGCTGCGCTCGGATTACGATGCGGTCAAGGGCCATGGTTTCCGCTTTGAGAGCGTGCTGGGCGAGCTGTCCTGGATGCCGGACCATATCTATCGCGATGACGATGTTCCCCAGGAAACACCGGATTATGTGCTGCTGTGCGTGAAGGTCCTGCCGGGTGTGGATCGTGCCGCCCTGGTGCGTCCCTGGTTGGGTGACGAGACGGTAATCGTGCTGATAGAAAACGGGCTGGATATCGAGCGGGAGCTGGCCGTGGCCTTTCCGACCCATGCGCTGATCAGCTGCCTGGCCTTTATTGCCGTGAGTCGCATCGGCCCCGGCCAGATTCATCATCAGGCCTACGGGCAGTTGGTGATGGGCAATTTCCCGACCGGTTTCGACGCGCACTGCCAGCAGCTCGCCGGGCGCTTGCGTGACGGCGGCATCGAGGTCAACGAGACCGAGGCGGTGGTGGGTGAGCGATGGCGTAAATGTGTCTGGAACGCGCCATTCAACCCCCTCAGTGTTCTCGCAGACGGCGCGGATACCCTGACGATACTCAATGCCCCGGGCGGTGAAGCGCTGGTACGCGCCATGATGCAGGAGGTCATGGCCGTGGCCAAGGCCGACGGCTACCCACTGCCCGCGGAGCTGGTGGACAAGAATATCGCCGGTACCCGCGCCATGGGGGCCTACAAGAACTCCATGGCACTGGATTACCTGCACGGCCGCCCCATCGAGCTGGATGCCATTCTCGGCAATGCGGTGGCCATTGCCGAACGACTTGCCGTGCCGGTGCCGCATCTGAATACGGTATTGACGGCGCTTCGTATCCGTCAGCAGTAGCCAACCCCGGCCCTTCTTCCCATTGACCGGCGCAGAGGGGCTGGTGGTTTTGGTCATTGAGCGATCCGTGAAAAACGTGAAATAGTATTCCAAATACTGTTTCAGGCTGTCACCGATGCGTTGCCTCGCCCACTTCAATGATGCGTTTGCCGCTGAAGCTGTCCGCTGCCATGTGCGCATGGGCCGCCGGCGCCTGGTCAAAGGCAAAGCGCTCCAGCGGCAATGGCAGCAGTCGGCCACTGGCAAACAGCGGTGCCAGCCGGTCGTTGAAGTACTGTGCGATGCGGATGCGGTTTTCCAGCGGTTGGCTGCGCATGGTCATGGTCTTCAGGGTCTGGCGGCGCATCAGCAGGGTGCCCAGGTTCAGTTGCGTGGTCAGCCCGCCGAGCATGCCGATCATGACCAGGGTGCCTTCCGGGCGCAGGCCATCCAGCAGGGTGCTCCAGTCCGGGCCCACCATATCCAGCATGACGGCCACGCCCTGATTGTCGGTCAGCGCCTGGAGTTGCTCGGCCAGGGTGTCGTCTTCGCGCACCTGCGCCGTCAGTCCCATGTCGTTGGCGGTTTCCAGTTTGGCCAGGTCGCGGCTGCTGCCAATGGGGCGGGCGCCCAGCGCATGGGCCAGCTGCGTGGCGGCCAGGCCCACGCCGGCGGTGGCCGGGCGAATCAGACACCATTGGCCCGCTTGCAGACCGCCCTCCAGAAAAAGGGCCCGGTAGGCCGTCAGAAAGGCCTCCGGCAGGGTGGCGGCGCGGGTAAAATCCAGGCCATCAGGAATGATCAGCGCTTCCCGCTCATGGGTGATGATCTGTTCGGCATAGGCGCAACCCGGCACCAGGCCCATGACCGCATCGCCGACCCGGCGTTGCTGGACTCGCTCGCCCACGGCGGTGACCACGCCGGCATATTCCAGCCCCGGTACCCGGCTGCTGGTGCCCGGCGGTGCCGGGTAGCGGCCCTGCACTTGCAGCAGGTCCGCCCGGTTCACACCGATGGCTCTGACCTGCACCAGGATTTCCTCCGGGCCGGGACTCGGATCGGGCAGGGTGTCCAGTTGCAGTTGTCCGTTTTCAATACACCAGGCGCGCATGTCTGTACTCCTTACAATCATGGTTCACAACAGAGGTCATAGAGAAGGCCATTTGTCCGGACGCAGGGCCAAAGGCGCTGGCGACTCGCGACGCTGAAATTTGCGATGGATGTTTCTCTGTGTACTCGGTGACCCCTGTGGTGAAAAAGGGTTTGTTATGTCTTTGCACTATCCGTTCACTGATCTACCGCCGGCCGGTCAGCGCTTCAAGGTCGCCGACGGGGTTTACTGGTTGCGGTTTCCGCTGCCGTTCGCGCTCGATCATATCAACCTCTGGTTGCTGGAAGACCTCCATGGCTGGGTGATCGTGGATACCGGGCTTGGCGTTCGTCGCAGCCGGGAGATCTGGCAACAGTTGCTCAGCGACCAGCTGGACGGCAAGCCGGTCACGCGCATCATCGTCACCCATTACCACCCGGATCATCTTGGCATGGCCGGCTGGCTGCAGCAGCATTGCCAGGCGCCGGTCATTCTCAGCCAGGGTGAGTGGCAGCTGGCTACCGCCATCTGTGAAGCCTCCGACAGCCAGACCATCGAGCGGTTCAAGGGTTTTCTTGGCAGCCATGGGCTGCGGGGCGACAAGCTGGACAAGGTGGCGGGCAAGGGCAATGGCTTTCGTCGGGTGGTCATGCCGATGCCACAGGCGCCGGAGTTTGTCGGTGCCGGTGACCGCCTGAGCATCAATGGCGAAAACTGGCGTATCCACATCGGTCGCGGTCACGCGCCGGAGCATCTTTGCCTGTACCGGGAGCATGACCAAGTGCTGATCAGTGGTGATCAGGTGTTGCCGACCATTTCCAGCAACCTGATGGTTCGGCCCACCGACCCACAGGCCGACCCGGTGACGGCCTTTGTTGATAGCCTGTTGGCGATCCGCGAGGCGCTGCCGGCGCAGACCCTGGTGCTGCCGGCCCACGGTCTGCCGTTTCGCGGCCTGCATGAGCGCATCAATGACCTGGCAGCACACCATGACAGCCAGCTGGAGCAGGTGCTGGACGCTTGTCGTCATCAGCCATGCAATGCCCACGATATCCTCCCTGTGTTGTTTGACCGCACGCTGGATGTTCAGCAGCTCATGTTCGCCATGGGTGAAAGCATTGCCCACCTCAATTGTCTGGCCGGCCAGGGCCGGGTGCACCGTGAGCAGCGCGATGGCCTGTGGCTGTTTGCGGCCTAGAGCAGCACAGACAGCATCCATAACCAACCGGCCAGCAGCGGCACTACCAGTACAAAGAACAGGCCATTCCAGCGCCAGGCAATCTGCCGGGCGGGGCGCTGGATCAACTGGCTGAGCACCAGCATGGAGGCGGTGAAGGGTGAGGAAATCATCGACAGGCTCCAGGAGCACATCAACGCCACTGCCAGCAGGCGTGGATCCACAATATTGCCGTCACCCAGCAGTGATGC
Organism: Alcanivorax hongdengensis A-11-3; assembly: GCF_000300995.1. Taxonomy (GTDB): domain Bacteria; phylum Pseudomonadota; class Gammaproteobacteria; order Pseudomonadales; family Alcanivoracaceae; genus Alcanivorax; species Alcanivorax hongdengensis. Next base: position 48,519 of record NZ_AMRJ01000006.1, read on the forward strand.
CAGCAGGGTCACCGAAACAATCGGGTTGAGCCCCAGTTGGGCCAGTACGACTACCAGCAGCATGGCGGCAATCGCCATGGCCGCGCCGTGCAGATGGCTGGCCAGCAGCAGGTGGTGCAGGGCCTGGCCATCCACCAGGGGAGTGAGCAGGGCGCCAAGGCAGGCTGAGCCACCCAGCACGGCAATCTCGCCACGGTTGGCGCCGAAAATCAGCCGTGAATGTCGGGCCACCTGGGTCACCGCCCGGCGCAGGCCAGTGCCGCCGCCCAGGCGTTGTCGCTGGCTGGCCATCCAGACAATGGCCGACAGCGGGCAGGCTACCAGCACCGCCAGTGGCAGGCGCATCTGGCCGGCCTGGGCCACGGCAAACACACTCAGGGTGATGGCCAGGGCCAACAGACTGAAGCGCCACAATGGTGTCAGCGCGGGCGGCGCGGTGGCCGGCACCCGGCTGGCCAGCTGACTGGGGCGCCGCTGCCAGTCCAGCCACCAGCCGAGCAGGAAGAACAGCGCGGCGGTGGGCAGGGCCACCGGCGCCAGTGTTGCCCAGGTAAGGCTGGGCATATTGGCCAGAATCACCGCCATGGTAATGCCCAGTGGCGAGACCAGCGGTGCCAGCGCAAAGCCGCGCAGGATCGACAGCATCATGCGCCGTTCGCGGGCCTGCTGGATGTCCCGGTGACCGCCGGCGGCCTTGAGGGTGTTGCTGCGCATGACCATGGTGGCGAACAGGTTGAGTACACCAATATTGATGATCAGGCCGAACAGGGCGGTGCCCAGTGACAGGGTCGGATAGCGCAGGGCCGGTTTCTGGCGTATCAATGTCTGGCCCGCTTCCCGCACCAGTCGCGAGCGCATGGCCGAGACCCGCAGCAGGCCCAGTGACGAGACGAAGGTGGCAAAGAAGCAGAAGCGATCCAGCCCGTGTAGCAGAAGGGGCAGGGGATGGGCCTGACTCAATAAGACGGTGGCGGCAAGGCCGGACGTGACCAGCAGAATCCCCTTTGCCATGGGCGCCTGGCGGGGCCACTGCACCAGCAGGTAGCTCAACAGGGCAAAGCGGGCAACCCAGGCGGCGGTGCCGATATCCAGCAGCAGAAACAGCAGGGTGGCCAGCATGCAAAGCGGCAGGCTGTAGTCGGGCCAGCGTTTCAGAGGTGGCAATAACGTCGGCAAGGGCGGCCTTTGTTGTCGTCATTGCCATCCAGACCCCGTCGGTCATGGATGGCGGGTTTCAATCTGTTGTCGGTGTGGCTCTCTGTCACTTCAGGCCGAGGCGGCCTGCCGGGCCAGCTCCCGGGCAATGACGATCTGTTGAATCTGGGTGGTGCCTTCATAAATGCGGAACAGGCGCACGTCCCGATAGAAACGTTCCACCGGATACTCGGCCATGTAACCGGCGCCGCCATGAATCTGCACCGCCCGGTCGGCCACACGCCCCACCATCTCCGAGCAGAACAGTTTACAGCAGGAGGCATCCAGGCTCACCCGTTCGCCACGGTCCTTGCTGCGCGCGGCTTCCAGTACCATGGACCGGCCGGCAAAGGCCTCGGCCCGGGAATCGGCCAGCATGGCCTGGATCAGCTGGTGCTCGATGATGGGTTTGCCAAACTGCTGACGTTCCATGGCGAAGGCCACCGCATCGTCGATCAGGCGCATGGCCACGCCCACACAGACAGCGGAAATATGCAGCCGCCCCCGGTCCAGCACCTTCATGGCGGTCTTGAAACCGAGCCCTTCCTGGCCACCGATGATATTGGCGGCCGGCACCCGGCAGTTGTCGAAAATGATGTCGCAGGTGTGGGCGCCTTTCTGACCCATCTTCACATCGGCCTTGCCGCGGGTAATACCCGGGGTATCGCCTTCCACGATAAAGGCACTGACACCGCCGCCGCCCGGGATGTCCGCATTGGTGCGAGCCATCACGGTGAACAGCCCGGCATGGGGGCCATTGGTAATAAAGCGTTTGGTGCCGTTGAGGATATAGTGCTCGCCATCCCTGCGGGCGCGGGTCTTTACCGCGCCGGAATCGGAGCCCACATCCGGTTCGGTCAGGCAGAAAGCGCCGATCACGTCGCCGGTGGCCAGTTGGGGCACATACCGCTGTTTCTGTTCTTCGGTGCCATCAATGAGAATGCCCTGGGCACCGATGCCGTTGTTGGTGCCCATCAGCGAGCGGAAGGCCGGGGAGGTGCGGCCCAGTTCAAAGGCCACCAGTACCTCCTCTTCCATGGTCAGGCCCAGGCCGCCGTATTGCTCGGGAATCGACAGGCCGAACAGCCCCATGGCCTTCATTTCGGCGATAATATCGTCGGGGATGGCATCATTCTCGGCCACCTGCTGCTCGGCGGGCACCAGGCGTTCGCGCACGAAGCGCGACAGGGTATCAATCAGCTGCTGGAGGGTTTCGGCATCACGAATCATGGTCGGGTCCGGCGGTCTTGGTAAGCGGTAAGGACACGGTGGCAAGCCTCTGGACAAGGGCGCCTTGCTTGCATCGCACTCTGTCACGGCCTATGCTGCCCGTCAAGTTTCAAAATAACATTCCGCACAGCGGACAAACCATGAAAAGGGGCACCCTCGTGATGAGGTGGCCCGGTTCCGGAGACCTGTCATGCTTGATGCCTATATCTATGATGGACTGCGCACACCCTTCGGTCGCCATGGCGGTGCCCTGGCGCCGGTGCGCCCGGACGACCTGCTGGCCGGCGTGATTCGCGAGCTGGTACAGCGCAATCCTTTCGAGCCCGGCCTTTATGAGGACGTGGTAATCGGCAATACCAATCAGGCCGGTGAAGATGCCCGTAACGTGGCCCGCCATGCCGGCCTGCTGGCCGGGCTGCCGGAATCGGTGGCGGGTATTACCGTCAACCGCCTGTGTGGCAGTGGCCTGGCCGCCACTCTGGACGCCGCCCGCATGGTCACCGTGGGCGAGGGCGAGCTGATTGTCGCGGGCGGCACCGAATCCATGAGCCGGGCGCCCTTTGTCATGGCCAAGGCGGACAAGGCCTATAGCCGTGATCTGCGCGTATTCGACAGCACCATCGGCGCCCGCTTTCCCAACCCGGCGATCCTGCAGCAGTTCGGCGGTGACAGCATGCCGGAAACGGCCCAGAACGTGGCCGATGAGCTGGGCATCAGCCGGGAGCAGGCGGATGCCTACGCGGCGCAATCCCAGCAGCGTTATCAGGCTGCACTTGAGCGCGGTTTCTTTGACAAGGAAATCCTGCCGGTGACAGTGCCCCAGGGCCGCAAGAAGGCGCCGCTGACCGTGGCCAGTGATGAACACCCCCGTGCCGGTACCACCGTGGAGGCGCTGGCACGTCTGCCGGCCATCGTCGAAGATGGCATCATCACCGCCGGTAATGCCTCCGGTGTGAATGATGGTGCGGCAGCCCTTATCATCGGTTCACGGGCCGCCGGCGAGACTGCCGGACTGGCGCCCCGTGCCCGCATTGTGGCCGGTGCCGTGGCCGGCGTGGCGCCGCGGGTCATGGGCCTGGGCCCGGTGGAGGCCTCGCGCAAGGCGCTGGCCCGGGCCGGCCTGACCCTGGCGCAGATGGATGTAATCGAAATCAATGAAGCATTTGCCGCCCAGGTATTGGGCTGTTGCCAGCAGCTGGGGCTGGCCGGTGATGATGCGCGCCTCAACCCCAATGGCGGTGCCATTGCCGTGGGTCACCCGCTGGGTGCCTCCGGGACTCGCCTGGCATTGACGGCGCTGCGCCAGCTGGAGCGTACGGATGGCCGTTATGCCCTGGTGAGCCTGTGTATTGGCGTGGGGCAGGGCGTCGCCATGGTGATTGAGAAGCAGTGAATAATTAATCGTGGATAGTTAATAACGAAAACCCCATAGGGTGAAGATTGCCTGAAAGCAATGTCCACCCTGCGGGAATGAATCGAACAGGATTGACGATGCAGACATTCGACTGGAAAGACCCGCTGTTGCTGGAATCCCTGCTCAGTGAAGACGAGCGCATGATCCGCGATGCGGCCCGGGATTACTGTCAGAGCAAGTTGATGACCCGGGTGCTGGAAGCCAACCGGCACGAGATTTTTCATCGCGAGATCATGAACGAAATGGGCGCGCTGGGGTTCCTTGGCCCGACCATTCCCGAGCAGTATGGTGGCGCCGGCGTGAATCACGTGAGCTACGGGCTGGTGGCCCGGGAAGTGGAGCGGGTGGATTCCGGTTACCGCTCGGCCATGAGCGTGCAGTCGTCGCTGGTGATGTTTCCCATCCATGCCTTTGGCAGTGAAACCGTGCGCCAGCAATACCTGCCGAAACTGGCCAGCGGCGAATGGGTGGGCTGTTTCGGGCTTACCGAGCCGGACCATGGCTCCGACCCGGGTTCCATGAGCACCCGCGCCAAAAAGGTGGATGGCGGCTATCTGCTCAATGGCGCGAAGACCTGGATTACCAATTCGCCCATTGCCGATGTGGCTGTGGTGTGGGCCAACCTGGACGGCAAGATCAACGGCTTTGTGGTGGAGCGCGGTTTCGAGGGTTTTACCACCCCCAAAATTGAAGGCAAGTTTTCCCTGCGTGCCTCCATCACCGGGCAGATCATGTTGGACGACTGTTTCGTGCCGGACGAAAACCGTCTGGACGTGGAAGGCCTGAAGGGCCCGTTCAGCTGCCTGAACAAGGCCCGCTACGGTATCAGCTGGGGCGCCATGGGCGCGGCGGAGTTCTGCTGGCATGCCGCCCGTCAGTACACCCTGGACCGCAAGCAGTTCGGCCGGCCCCTGGCCGCTACCCAGCTGATCCAGAAGAAACTGGCGGACATGCAGACCGAAATCACCCTGGGCCTGCAGGGCGCCCTGCAGCTGGGCCGCCTGATGGATAGCGGCCAGTGGGCCCCGGAGATGGTGTCCCTGATGAAGCGCAACAACTGTGGCAAGGCCATCGACATTGCCCGCCAGGCCCGTGACATGCATGGCGGCAACGGCATCAGCGACGAGTATCACGTGATCCGCCACGTGATGAACCTGGAAGCGGTGAACACCTATGAAGGAACGCATGATGTGCACGCGCTGATCCTGGGCCGGGCCCAGACCGGCTTGCAGGCTTTTGCCGGTTAGCCGGGGCGAGCCACTGAGCCCTGGCGATCAGTCGGGCGGCATGGAGTGTCGCTTGCTATTAAATAGTGCGCTATGTAATATGCCGTCATGAATGATGATGATTCCACTGCGGACTCCTGGTTAAAGCTGGACCTGCAGGTCTGCTTTGCGCTGTATTCCGCCCAGTTGGCCATGAGCAAGGTCTATCGCAAGCTCCTCAAGGAGCTTGGCCTGACCTATCCCCAGTATCTGGTGATGCTGGTGCTGTGGGAGCGGGATCGCCAGTCCGTCTCTGAAATTGGTGAGCGGTTGTTTCTGGATTCGGCAACACTGACCCCTTTGCTCAAACGGCTGGAAAACGCTGGCCTGATAGGCCGGCAGCGCAGTCGCCCGGATGAGCGTCAGGTGGAGGTGACATTGACAGCGACAGGGCGGGCACTGCGGCAAAAGGCTGAAGGCGTGCCGGAGGCGGTGCTCTGCGCCAGTCATTGCCGCCCGGAAGAGCTTGTGCAATTGCGCGATGAGTTGCACAGCTTGCGTCAGCGTCTGGACAATGCGCCGTCCTGATTAATATCCGGCAGGGCGTGCCCTGCCTTTTTATGGATTATTTAAATAGTGCGCTATTTAATAGCGCAGAATTAAAGAAGGAGTCGATCATGAAACTGGAAAAAGTGCTTTATGAAGCCAAGGCAACCGCCACCGGTGGCCGTGACGGCCGCGCCCACAGTGACGATGGGCAGCTGACAGTGAAACTGGCAACCCCCAAGGCCCTGGGCGGTGCCGGAGGCGATGGGACCAACCCCGAGCAGCTGTTTGCCGCGGGCTATTCCGCCTGTTTTCTGGGGGCGCTGAAACTGGTGGCGGGCAAGGCGAAGGTTACCTTGCCCGAAGATACCGCCATTACCGGCCAGGTGGGCATTGGCCCGCAGGGCGCCGGCTTCGGCATCCAGGCGACACTCAATGTCCATGTCCCGGGTCTGGAGCAGTCCCAGGCGGAAACACTGGTGGACAAGGCTCACCAGGTTTGCCCGTACTCCAACGCCACGCGCAACAACATTGATGTGCATCTGGTGGTGACGGTCTGAGAGTAGAATAATCCGGCCACAAAAAAGGCAGCGCAAGGCGCTGCCTTTTTTATTCCGTCGGGCCTTTAGGGCCTGTTCACACTACCGAGAAGGCACCTGTTGAGTCCCAAACCCCGCCAATCTAGGCATGAGGAGCGCAGTTTGGTGACTCCAAATAAGTGACGAATAACAACGAGTGGCGGGTTTTGGGGCTCAACCCGAAGGGCTGATCCCTTTTTCCGCCCAGCAGCGCCACGCGCTATTTATGTAGAATGACTACATGACACATCGCCTGACACCACTGGACGAAAAAATGCATTCAGCAGGAGCCGTCTCAGTAGTGTGAACAGGCCCTAGTTGGCCACGGCGGAAATCTGGGCGCGGTCCAGCATGCGCTCTTCCTGCTGATCCAGCCGTGCCAGGCAGGTCTGGAAGGTGCGGCTGATGCAGGTGGTGTTGGCCACCATGCTGATCTTCGGCCAGGTGGCCTGTTCGCCACGCTGGATAAAGTTGCTCACGTCTTCCAGGGTCGGGTTGGCCAGGGTACGCAGTACGTTCATGGGCTGGCGCGGCGGAATCATGTTGATATCGCCCACGTATTTCTGGGTCACCATGCTCTTGGCCTTTTCGATCATCAGGCCCAGGTCGTTGGACTCCACACGCCGTTGCACCAGGTTTAGCCCGTAGCGCAGGTTCATGGATACATTGCGCAGGCCCCAGTCCGCCACCAGGCTCATGCTGCTGCTGTTATCGGTGCGGGACAGGAAAGGCACCACATGGGGGTTGGTCTGGCTGACGATGGAGTGGTTGACGCCATACAGTCGGGCCAGCCGGCGAATCGGCAGATCATCGTAAATGGAACCGTCCACGAATTTGCGCCCGGGAATATAGGGAACCCGTTCGCCGTCCATATTCTTGGCCCACAGGGATACCGGCGGGTAGATGCCGGGAATCGCACAGGACGCCAGAGACGCCTTGCGAATTAGTACGTTCGGTGAAGTGCGGTGGTTCAGCAGCCGGGCATGCTGGTTGCGGTCATAGGGGCTGACGGTGATATTGATTTCCCGGCCGGTATGGCGGTAGGCCTCTTCGAAGGTCATGTCGTGGATGTTTTCTTCCAGACAGGCTTCCAGATGGTCGCCATCCAGCACCGGCGTGCCGCGCAGCAGGCCTTTCCAGCCGATCACCTTGAAGGCTTCCAGGTAAATGTTTTCCGGTTCCAGCTTGCGCCGTAGCTCTTCGTCATTGTGGGTGCCGAGCACGCTGGCGATGATGCTGCCGGCGCTGGAGCCGGAAATCACCGAAGGCAGCAGGCCCTGTTCCCACAGGCAGCGGGCCACGCCGATATGGAAGAGTCCGAGAGCGGCGCCGCCGGACAGCATCAGGCAGCTGCGGCCAAAGGCGTCACCGGTGGTGGAAAAGAAATCGAGCTTTTCCTTGAGACCGAAATCCGGGGTTTTTACATCACAGAGGAATTCCAGTGCGGTACACACCTCGGTGAGATAATTCTCGATCAGGCGTTTGGTGCCCACCCGGCTCTGCTGATAAAGACGCGGGTTGGAAATATTACCCAGGTTGCCATGCAGGCCTTCATGCAGGTGAAAGACCAGCTTGTTCACGTCATTGCGTTCACGGGCCTGGCGGATCTGCCAGAGCCGGTTACGGATCAGTTCGTAGTCGTAATGGGGTGAGCGGTCGATTTCCTTCCACTCATCCGCGCCGGACAGGCGATCATGCTCGGCACTGGCCTCGTACCACTGTTCATAGGTGGTGGCGTGCTCGATATCCCGTTCCAGCTGCTTGAGGGTTGCCTTCATGCAAACACTCCCCGGGGTCTTTTGTTGTCATCGTTGGATGTCAGTATAGCCACGGGAGAGGGTAAGGCAGAGTACTTTGTCGGACAAATGTCCCCGTTCGAGCGGTTCAGCTAGTAATTTTTACGTAAATATTTGCATTCATGCACGGGGAAAAGGCGGCGGGCCTGACAGACCCGCCGGAGCGAGGAGTGGGCGTCAGACGGTCAGCGTGGACTCCACTTCCTGGCAGGCACGGCGGGCCAGGGCCAGATTGGACTTGCCCTTGTCCAGCACCAGATAGACGAACAGTCCTTCTTTGGAGGCCACAGGGCGGATGATGTGATACTGGGAACCGAGAGTAATGAGAATGTCCTCAATCTGTTCATTAAGGCCCAGTGATTTCATGGTCTTGAGTTTGGCGCGGACCACCTCGGTGTTGCCGGCGGCGGCCAGCTCCAGATCCAGACCGGTGCCTTCCTGACCCAGCACCATGCCGCTATTGGCATCGACAATAGCGGTACACATGGCACCGTCGGGTTGCAGCAGGGCGGAAAGACTTTCTTTGACATTAGCCATGGTAATTCTCCTTGGGAATAACTTCTTTAACGTTCAGGTTCAGTAAGTGATGCAAAACGCATCGAGTGGTTGTTTATTTCTTCAGTTGTTTTTCCAGGCTCAAACAGCAGTTCTTGGCTGCCCACAACAGTTGCCCGAGAATGGACGCGTCGTTGGCGACCACCGCCAGTGACATTGGTGGGGAGACATTGGGCACCTCCATCACCGCGACCACGCCTTGCTCCGATTCCACAATCAGGCGACTGCATTCCTTGAGGCTGGCTTCCTTGGCGATGGCGGAGCCGATGGCCGCCAGGGAGCTGCCCATTGCTGCCAGTTTGCTGGCACTTTCCTTGTCCAGTTTCAGGGCGGCGACTTCGAAACCGTCACTGGTCAACAGCACGGCAGAGGTCACGCCCTTGGTGGTTTCTCCAAATTTTTCAAGTTGTTTCTGGGCCAGTGAGGTGGCGACTTTCCCCAGCGGGGATTCCGACTTCATGCTTCCATTCTCCCGGTGTCATTGGCTTCGATAAGGCAAAGCAGAGCATCAACCAAAAGCAGTACGTCATCGTGTTTGCGAACGTCCGCATCGAAAATCGGCAGAGCGATGCCGCGCTGCTCCAGCTTCATGGCCAGGCGCTCCAGACGGCTGTGGTCGTCTTCGGGAAGCCGGCCGACACCTACCACCATGGGTAAGGTGCGACCTTCGCCAAACGCCTGTACAAAATGCTCAAGATGCTGTTCCAGTTCCTGGTGTTCGCCGTTGAGCAGCACGATGACGCCGGCGGCGTTTTTCATCAGGATCGGCCACATGAAGCGGAAACGCTCCTGCCCCGGGGTGCCATAGAGGCGAACGCAGCTGCCATCGGGAAGGGCGATCTGCCCATAATCCAGAGCGGCGGTGGTCAGCTCTTTCTCGCACTGATCAAGGTCGGTATTGATCACATCGGTGGAAACCGCAGCCTGGTCGCTGATGGCGGAAATGGCGGTGGTTTTGCCGGCGCCCATGGGGCCGGTGAAGAGAATCTTGAATTCGTTGCTGGCAATCGTATCCATGATTAACTGCTCAATCCCAGACGGCTTCGAAGTCCCCGGATCAGTGATCCGAAGCGACCGTTCTCATTGACGTTGGTGACTTGTGGTGCCGGTGCCGGGGCATTGGAATCACTGATCAGCAGATTGCTCATGGAGCAGGCGCTGAGGAAACGATCCAGTTGCCCGGCGTTGCACTGTGCGTGCTCGAGCAGCTGCTCACGGCCGCAGGCCTGGCGAGTCAGCAGGGCACACAGGGACAGGTAGACCCGGTCACTTCTGACGGTGCCGAAATTGGGCCAGCGCTTGAGCTTGAACTGGCCGGCCGGTGCCAGCCACGGGGCCAGAGCCTCGTGGGCATGCTGGGCGGTGAACCAGGCGAGCTCGAAGATGGGACGTCGTGCCAGCTGGTTGCTGATCGGATCATTGACCTCTTCCAGCGCGGACAGTGACAGGTCCTTGCTGCGTAGCTGTTGATGCAGGCCGGGGTCGATGTAATAGCAGCCGGAGGCCGGGGCCACATAAAGATGGCCCTGGGCGCCGCGAGAACGATACAGGCTGTCATCGTTGGCAGGTGCTTCCAGCAGATTTTTCAGGGAATGGCCAAAGGTTTCATCCTGCGGCTTGTCGGCCGGGGCTTTCGCCCGGGTCGCGGAGGCCGTGTCGCCAAGCGCGCTGGAAATGTCTTCCAGCACACCGATCAGCTGCATCACCCGGAAGGGGTGGGGCAGGGTGTAGCGAGCGGCGGGACGGGCCTCGGTATTGTGGTAGACCACCACGCAGGGTTTGTCCCCGTTTTCCCAGTGTTTGCGATTGGCGCCGCCATCATGGGCGACAAAGAGAACATCCGCGTCATCGGGCTCCGATTGTGTCCAGCCGACGCTGGAGCGGCCATCCATGATTTTCAGCATGGACAGGCAGGCGCTGGTGGTATCGGCACCCAACCCTACAAAAGCAAGCCGTCGATTTGTCATTGTGCTTTCCCTGCCCGTCGTGCCTGGCTGCTTCCAGGTGGCGATGGACCTCTCCATCGTGCTGTGGTTATCCCCGGTGGACCCGAGCGGCGTACCGTTTCGTGATCCGTATAACGTTTTTTTAGTGAACCGGGCCCGGTGGCTGCAAAGGGAAAGCGATGAGCGGGCGTGAATGGGGAGTGAAAGTTACGTCGGAAGGCAGGCCCCACCATATTTGTTACAAGTCATCGGCGAATGTCTCCCTCAAGTGAAGGAAATCGACCTTGCTGTTTGTAGGAAAAGGCTTACAGGGCGGCGGGGCGAGAACGGAACTGGCCCGGGGTCTGGCCGGTATGGCGTTTGAAGCTGCGCTGGAAGGAACGAATGTCGGAATAGCCCAGGGCTTCGGCGATCTCCGACTGGGGTAGCTGGGTGGTCTGCAGCAGTTGCCGGGCGTGTTGCAGGCGCACGTCATCCAGTAACTGTTGCCAGGTGACCTGTTCGTCAGCCAGCCGTCGGTGCAGGGTACGAATGTTCATGCCCAGACGCTCTGCCACCTGATCCTTGCGGGGCAGGGTGCGCCCCATGGCGTCGTCGATACACTGCCTGACCCGCTGACTCAGGCTGGTGGCCACGCCCAACTGGTTGAGGCGCTCCACCGCGTGGGCTTCCAGGGTGGACAGCAATAACGGGTCCGGCTGGGTGAGCGGATGCGCCAGCAGCCCGCTATCGCCGACCAGGGCAGAGCAGGGCTGGTCAAACAGCACATCACAGAGGAAGACGCGCCGGTATTCCGCCAGCAGGGCCGGGTCCTGCGGGGCGGAATGCTCCAGCCAGACCTGGCTGGGTGCCAGTTGCTCGTTGGCGGTCAGCCAGCGGGCGTAACACAGCCAGGAGCTGAGCACATTCTCCACCAGATGCCGGCGGGCCGGTGCCGGGTAGCAGCAGGACCAGATGATCATGGCCTGGTCATTGTCCAGGCGGGTCTCGGTGGTGCCCATGTCGCCGACCAGCCGTTCATAGAGGCTGACCTTGGAGAGGGCTTCCAGCAGGGTGCCGGCACTCATGGCAATATAGCCAATCACGTTATAGGAGCCGGGCTGGATAAAGGCACTGGTATGCAGACCGAACAGGGGATCGGCGGACTGCTGGATCAGGTTTTCCAGCAGCTGCTGGAAGGCGCGGCCCGGCAGGCGCGCTTCCGGTTGCTGTACCAGTTCCTCCGGCAGCCCGGCATGGTCTAGCGCCGCTGCCGTATCCAGCCCGATGGCATCGCCATGGGCCAGGTACTGTTTCAACGCGGCGCTGCAGATTTCCCCCAGATCGGTCATGCCCGGTCTTTACTCCAGCTCGAAGGTGACCTGGACCTGGGCGGTGATGTCGGTCTCCCCGGCGCGGTAGCTTTCCGTGGCGGCATCCTTGGCCCGAGCCATCATCATCACCGGATGCGGGGCACTGGTGCCCTGTACATCAATGCGGATGGCCTTGCCGACACTGCGGTCGGCAGCGTCCGCGGCGACCTCGGCCTGTTGGCGGGCATCCTGCACGGCCTTTTTCAGGGCTCGCTGACTCAGGGCATGTTCATTGCTTACCTCGCTACCGGCCGGGCGGATATCCTTGACGTGCTGTTTGGCCAGGCCATCCAGCAGGCGGGCATAGGTCTCCAGGCCCTTGACCCGGAAGGTCACGTCGCGGCTGACTTCATGGCCGATCAGTTTGCGTTCCGGCTGGTATTGCCACTGGGGGCTGATGCGCAGGGTACTGGCGGTGACCTGCTTTTCCTCGATATCCAGGTCGTCGGCCAGCTCCAGCATGCGGTCCACCTGGCTATCGACCCGCTCTTTCATGGCATCAATATCATCGCCTTGCTGACGGGCGGTGGCGACCACACTGAAGATGTCCGGCTGTGCGCTGACCTTGCCGGTACCGGACACACTGATACTGTCCGCGGCCCGGGTAGTATGGTTATCCGAGCAGCCGGTCAGTGCCAGGGCGGCGACCAGCAGGGAAGACAGGACGGCGGTGTTACGCATGGATTGGCTCCTTGTTGTGCCTTTGTTGTGGCGGCAATCAGGCCGCGCTGAGTACGCAAGGGGTTTTTCAGCAGCCTGCTAGCCCCTATCATCGCACCTCGCGTTAGGGAGGCAACAATGAATACAGTCGAGCAGGCCATTCGACAACAGCTGGCCACTATTGTGCCGGACGATCTCGGTGTCGATCTGGTAAGCGCCAATACGGTGCAGGATCTGCAGATCAGTGACCAGCAGGTAACCCTGCGCGTGGTGCCCGGTTATCCCATGGCCAGCCAGCAGGCCGCGCTGGAAGCGCAGATCGAGCAGGCGCTGGCGCCGGTTCTGGAGGGGCGAAGCCTGGCCCTGGAGGTGGGGTTTGCCGTGGCGGCCCATCGCAGCCAGCACAGTATGCCGTCCCTGGACCAGGTGGCCAACGTGATTGCCATTGCGTCCGGCAAGGGCGGAGTGGGCAAGTCCACCACCACCATGAATCTGGCGTTGGCCCTGCAGGCCGAGGGGGCCAGGGTGGGCGTACTGGATGCGGATGTATTCGGTCCCAGCCTGCCGCTGATGCTGGGCAAGCCGGAAGGCACGCGCCCCCAGGTGCGTGACGGCAAGCAGTTTGTGCCGGTGGACGCCTTTGGCCTGCAGACCATGTCCATGGGCTATCTGACCACCAAGCAGACGCCGGTGGTGTGGCGCGGGCCCAAGGCCAGTGGCGCTCTGGTGCAGATGATGGAGCAGACGCTCTGGCAGGATCTGGATTATCTGCTGGTGGATCTGCCGCCGGGCACCGGCGATATCCAGCTGACCCTGGCCCAGAAAATCCCGGTGGCCGGCGCCGTGGTGGTGACCACGCCCCAGGACATTGCCCTGCTGGATGCGGTCAAGGGCGTGGAAATGTTCCGCAAGATGGATATCCGCGTGCTGGGGGTTGTGGAGAACATGGCCGTGCATATCTGTAGCCAGTGCGGGCATCATGAGAATGTGTTCGGCCAGGGCGGCGGTGCCCGGCTGGCCGAGGATTATCACACCGAATTGCTGGCGGGGCTGCCCCTGTCACTGGCGATCCGTGAGCAGGCCGATAGCGGTGAACCGCTGGTTCAGGCCCTGCCCGGCAGTGAAGAAGCGGCCCTTTACCGTCAGGCCGCCCGGCGCATGGCCGCCCGGCTTTCCCTGACCGAGGCCGGTCAGCGGGCCTTCCCGAAAATTACCCAACACTAGGCCGGCTCAGGTAGTATGACTGGCTTGCAACTTGCCGGGGCCGCCCGGAACAGAACATCAAGAGGCTGGTATGACAATCAAATCGGATCGCTGGATTTCACGCATGGCAATGGAGAAGGGCATGATCGAGCCTTTCCAGGCTGGCCAGATCCGCGCGGATGAAAACGGCAACAAGCTGATTTCCTATGGGGTATCCAGCTACGGTTACGATGTGCGCTGTGCCGACGAGTTCAAGGTGTTTACCAACATCCATTCGGCTACGGTGGACCCGAAGAACTTCGACGAGAAGAGCTTCGTGGACATCAAGGGAGATTACTGCATCATCCCGCCCAACTCTTTCGCGTTGGCACGCACGGTGGAATATTTTCGCATTCCCCGCAATGTGCTGACAGTTTGCCTGGGCAAGTCCACCTACGCGCGTTGCGGCATCATCGTCAATGTCACGCCGCTGGAGCCCGAGTGGGAAGGGCACGTGACACTGGAATTTTCCAACACCACCACGCTGCCGGCGAAGATTTACGCCAACGAGGGCGTGGCGCAAATGCTGTTCTTCGAGTCCGACGAAATTTGCGAAACGTCCTATCTGGATCGCGGTGGCAAATACCAGGGCCAGCGCGGCGTTACTCTGCCCCAGGCCTAGTCTTTTTCGCCTGATCTTCTGCTGCCGCGGCCCGCTCTTCCAGTGTCGGGCCGTGGTAGTCGATCATGATCATTTCCGCTTTCAGGAAAGTACTCTCGATGTGCTTGGCCTTGACTACCATGTAGTCAAGATCCGGTGCCACCCAGAACAGGGTACGACGTTTTTTCTTGCTGTCGCCGGTACGGCGGTTTTCCACCACCAGGGTGTCCACCTTGCCCAGTGGGGTATCAATCTTTTCCCGGTCAATGACTACGAAATGGTGGGTGCGCAGGTCATCGCCATAGGCGCTGGTGACAGTATATTCCTTGTCGCCGGTGGCAAACACGCAGCGCCCCCGCAGCAGGATGGTCAGTTCATCCAGGGTGTCATCGGCAATGTCCATGCTGGCCGCATCGTCTTCGGATTCATTGTGAACCCGGGGCGGATCCCACTGGAACTGCATGTGGTGATAGCGGTGCTGGCCGAAGCCGTCGAACTCATGGACGTAACGGTCGGTGCGCGGCTGACAATCGTTCCAGTAAAAGTAGCTCTCTTCCTTGTTGGTGAGCAGGAAGGATTTGGCTTTGAGCAGCATGTGGTAGTAGTCGGGTTTACCGGCGGGTTCCAGCACCAGATCTGCCTTGACCGGGGTCGGCAGTTTGTTCACGTAGATGCGGAATTCGGCGGCAAATGGCGCCAGGGGCTCGCTGTAGGCACTCAGGCTGGACAGCAGCAGGGCAATCAACAGGGCAATGCGCATAGGTGGCTCAGTCATCCGTGAGAGTCATGGTGTGGGTGCCATCGGCATTTTGCTGGACCAGCTGAACCAGTGCAAAACCTCTCTGCGGGGCAAACCACATATACGTCTGGCGGTCGCTATCTGCCTCGCGCTGGCGTTGCACCTTGACGGTCTTGATGCGCGTATCGCCCAGCTCCAGGGTTTCATGGCCCACTACCTGGAAACGCTCGGTCTGCAATTTTCGCTCGTCAGCCACCGGTAACGTGATGTCGGTTTTGCCCTGTTGCAGTTCGCATTGCAGAGCCAGTGTCAGTGACAGCTGGTCCGTGGCGGTTTCGCGCACCGGATAACTGCGATCGGCCTTGCCGCTGCGCTCGCTCACCGCCACGCCGGTTTCCTGATTGATATGCACTTCGGCTTTTTTGACTCGCCCCAGTCCCTTGCGCATGTAGCCGTAATAACTGGTTTGTGGCGTGCAGCCGTCCCAGCTGAACAGGGCGGTTTCGCGAATTTCGCCGAGCCAGTTCCTGGCGTGGACCTGCATCTCCCAGAGCCCGTCGCGGACCGGCGACAGGGTGCGTGTGGCGTCGATGGTGAAGGGAATGCCCTGGCTTTTCAGCCGGTAGTGTTCGGTGAAGGCGGCCACCGGCGAGTCGGCCAGGGCCGGACTGCCGAAGGCCATGCTGATGATCAGCAGGCTAAAGGTGCTGGTAACCCTGTTTCGGTAAAGGCTTGCCATCCAGTAACACTCCCTCGTCGGTCAGGCTGAGTCGTTGTTGTGCTCGCCATTGCAGTACCAGCGGATAGAGCTGGTGTTCGCATTGTTGTACCCGATTGGACAGGGTTTGCGCCGTATCGTTCGCGGTCACCGCGATGGGCGCCTGGGCGATCAGTGGCCCGCCATCCAGTTCCTCGGTGACGAAGTGAATGGAGCAGCCATGCTCCGTGTCGCCGTCTTCCAGTGCCCGCTGATGGGTATGCAGGCCACGGTGGCGGGGCAACAGGGAGGGGTGAATGTTGAGCAGTCGGCCGGCGTAATGACGCACAAACAGCGGCGAGAGAATCCGCATGAAGCCGGCCAGAACCACGGTATCCGGACGATAGGGATCAATGGCGTCGATCATGGCCTGGTCAAAGGCCTCGCGACTGTCGAACTGGCGGTGATCCAGGGTCACGGTATCAATGCCGGCCTGGTGGGCACGGTCCAGCCCGCCCACATCCGGGCGGTTGGACAGTACCAGTACCGTTTCGGCATCCAGCTGCCCGGCTTGGCAGGCATCAATAATGGCTTGCAGATTGGTGCCGGACCCGCTGATCAGCACCACCAGACGGTGGCTCACTCCGCCAGACCCTCCAGTACCACGTCCGGCTCGCCGTCACCGGCCTGGATGTCGCCGATCACGAATGGCTTCTCGCCTTCCGCTTCCAGCAGGGCAATGGCCTGGTCCACCTGTTCGGCGGGAACGGCGATTACCATCCCCACACCGCAGTTGAAGGTGCGGTACATTTCGAAGGCGGGCACCTGGCCTTCCTTCTGCAGCCACTGGAACACCGGCGGGAAATCCCAGCTGCGGGTGTCGATCACGGCCCGGGTATTGTCCGGCAGGACCCGCGGCAGGTTTTCCGGCAGGCCGCCGCCGGTGATGTGGGCCAGGGCGTGGACCGGTAGCTGCTCGATCAGCTTGAGCAGCGGCTTCACGTAGATGCGGGTGGGTTCCAGCAGGTGCTCGATCAGGGGCTTGCCGTCCAGTTCCACATCACTGTCGGCCTGCGCCATGATGCGGCGGATCAGGGAATAGCCGTTGGAGTGGGGGCCGGAGGCTGCCAGCGCGATCAGCTTGTCACCAACCTGGACGCGGCTGCCGTCCAGCACGCCGTCCTTTTCCACCACGCCGACGCAGAAGCCGGCCAGGTCATAGTCTTCGCCTTCGTACATGCCGGGCATTTCCGCGGTTTCCCCGCCGATCAGGGCGCAGCCGGCCAGCTCGCAGCCTTCACCGATGCCGGTGACCACACTGGCGGCGGTGTCCACATCCAGCTTGCCGGTGGCGTAGTAGTCGAGGAAGAACAGCGGTTCGGCCCCGCCGACCACCAGATCGTTGACGCACATGGCCACCAGGTCGATACCGACCTTGTCGTGGCGGTTATGGTCGATGGCCAGACGCAGCTTGGTGCCCACCCCGTCAGTACCGGCTACCAGTACCGGCTGTTTGTAGCGGGCGGGCAGCTCGCACAGGGCGCCGAAGCCGCCCAGACCGCCCAGCACTTCCGGGCGTCGGGTCCGCTTGGCGACGGGGGCAATGCGCTTTACCAGCTCGTTGCCGGCATCAATGTCGACACCGGCGTCACGGTAGGTCAGTGGCCGTTTCTGATCGGTCATGGTGGGCTCCGGATAAGAGAAGGCGCGTATTCTAGCAATCGCCCTGCGCGCTGGAAACTGCATGGAGCGAATGAACCGGGGTTATTCAGGGTGGTCGCAATAGGTGATAATGTTGCGCCTTCAATTCTGGCCGGGATTTGGAACACATGTATCGTTGGTTGTTGGTGGGACTTTTGATGTGGCTGGCGCTGCCGGCCGGGGCGGATTCTCTGGACAGTGTCGAGTTGCCGGTGGCGGACAGCAGCCAGTCGGCGCTTCAGGACGCGCTCAGGGAAGGGCTGGATACGCTGATTGTGCGTATCACCGGCCAGAGCGCCATTGATGGCCTGCCGGGGGTGGATGAAGCCCGTGAAGACCCGTCCCGCTGGGTGAGCAGCTATCATTATGAAAGCAGTGACCGGCTGGCGGCCCGTTATGATCTGGGTGGGCTGACCCGCTTTCTGGAAGTCCGGGGCGCGCCGATCTGGAGCATGCCGCGCCCGGCATCGGTGATCTGGCTGGTGGATCAGGGCAGTGGGCAGGGGCAACTGGTGACCCGTGACGGCCCGGATTTTGCCGCCCTGCAGGGGGCGGCCCGGCGCCGCGGCCTGCCGCTGGTCTACCCGAGCTGGGATGAGCAGGATCAACAGTCCCTGGCGCTGGCGGATATCCGCGGCCGTTTTGATGACCGTATTGCCGACGCCTCCCGTCGTTACCAGGCTGATCTGACCGTGGCCGCAGTGCTCTATCCGGGTAGCCAGGTGCGCGCCCGCTGGCGGGTGCTGCAGGGCGACCACAGCCTGGAGCAGGGGCAATCCCGGGGCGCTGACACTGATCAGGCGATCGCCGCCATGGTCGATGACATCAGCAATGCGCTGGCCAAACGCTATAGCGTACGTACTGGCAGTCGCGAAGATCGCAGTGAGCTGCGGGTTCAGCATGTGGCCAGCCTGGCCGCCTGGCAGACCCTGCAGAACTACCTGGAGGACATGACCGGCATGCGTCAGGTGCAGCTCTATCAGGTGGATGGCCAGCAATATACTTTCCGACTGGATTATGCTGCCAGTGACAGCCAGCTGCGCCGGCAACTGGACCTGTTGCCGCAGATTCGCGCCTGCCAGGCGCCGGCCGCTGAGCCGGCTCAAGCCCCGTCCGCACCGGCCGATAGCAATGGCGCCAGCTCTCAGGAACAGGCCCCGGCCACCGCCGCCCAGGCGGCCCCCCCGTTGTCCTACTGCTGGCAATCCTGATGCCCTCACAGCTTCCCCTGGCCCTGCAGCTTAGAGAAGGGCACGAACTGGGTAACTTTCTGGCCGGCGGCAACGGTGCCGCCCTGGCCGGTGTCCGCGAAGTGGTGGCCGGCGATGATCGTCAGGCCTTTATCTGGGGGGCGGCCGGAGAGGGCAAGAGCCACTTGCTGGAAGGCGCTGTCCGCGAAGCCCAGCAGCGGGGCGAGGATGCCTGCCTGCTGCCCGCCGAGGAAATCAAGCCGCTGGTCCCCGCCGTGCTGGAATCCATGGAACAGTTCGATCTGTTGGCGCTGGACGACTGCCAGCTGTTCGCCGGGGATGCGGGCTGGGAGGAGGCCCTGTTCCATCTCTATAACCGCCTGATGGCCAGGGGCGGGCGCCTGCTGGTCAGTGCCGATGCCTCTCCGGGGGCGCTGGGCCTGTTGTTGCCGGACCTGGCTACCCGCCTGGCCGCCGGGCCGGTCTACCGCTTGCAGCCGCTGGACGAACAGGCCCTGCAGGCCCTGCTGATGGACCGTGCCAGAGCCCGCGGCCTGCGGTTGGAGAAAGAGGTGGCGCACTACATTATTTTGCGTAGCGAGCGCTCCGCCGGCGCCCTGGTGCAGCTGCTGGAGCAGCTCGACCGCCTGGCCATGGCCCAGCAACGCTCACTGACAATACCCTTTGTCAAGGATGCCCTTGGATGGTAAAAAGGGGCGCTTACAATTAGTAAACAGTTATATACGGGACTTGGCGCTATGATTTCCCGTTGATTACAATTGCTTACGTACCAGTACAAACCAATTAGAACAATAACGTCAGGCTTCGCCCTGCAGGAGAACAACATGCGCTACCCCGGGCTACGGCTGTGCCTTGCAGGCTGCGCCTTTCTTTTTGCGGCTACTTCCCACGCGACTACCTATGACATCGATACCACTTCTGATGTGGCCATTCCCGAGCCCGTTCGTGAAGGTTCCGGTGAGGATATGGTCTATGGGGTGCATCCGGCGACCGAGGATGGCAAGTGCTCGTTGCGCGAAGCGCTCTATGCCATTGCCTATCAGACGATCGTGGATGGTTGTGAGGCCGGTACCGGCAGCGATGTCATCAAGCTCCAGGAAGACAAGGTCTATACGCTGACTGAAGGTCAGTTGCCCGTGGGCGGTGGCAAGAAGGTCAAGTTTGATGTGGATAATTCCGGCGAGGAGCCGGTCAAGACACCCGTTTCGGACCCGGCAAACGACACCGCGATTTCCCCCATTGTCACCATCCAGCTGGCGCTGGACTCTTTTGAAGAAGCGGATGACAAGGTCAAGCCGCAGATCAGTGCCGCGGGCAATTCCCGCCTGATCCTGCTTAACGATGGCGCGACCCTGACGCTGACCAACCTGACGCTCACGGACGGAAATGCGGCCAGCGAAATGGCCAATAATGGTGGGCTGATCCATGCCAGCAGTACCTTGACCCTGGGCGAGGGCACCGAATTACAGAATGGCACCGCCGCCAATGGTGGGGCGATTTACATGGATGCCGGCTCAGCTCTGACCTTTACCAGTGGCAGCCGCTTTGACAATAACACCGCCTCCGGCAATGGTTCGGTGATTGCCACCTCGGATACCTTTGACGGTGCCATTATCGGTTACCAGTTTTACATGGCCGGCAATATGGCCAGTGCCACTGGTGGCACGGTCTATCTGGATGGCGAGCCTGACACCGATGTTTATCTGGGTATGACCAATGGCACCATCACCGGCAACGACGGTGGTGTGATCAAGGTCGTGGCAGCCCATCACTACACGGCCTTCCAGAACATGACCATTGCCTTCAACGGCGGCGTGGCACTGGATATTCCCGCCAGTGTCTTTGACGATCCGGCCGACGAGGAAACCACCGACCAGATTTTGCACACGGCCCTGATCGGTAACGACAGCGCCTGTGCGGGTTCCGCGCTGGATGATTCCACCGCAGATGACACCGATGCCCGTCTGCTTTATACCATCACCGATGACAGCAACTGCCCGCAGCCCCAGGAAGGGGTGCCGGTGACCGACCAGCCCAACATGGCGCAGTCGGATGTGCTGACCGGTGCTGATAATGATGGCAATCGCCTTGTCTGTGACCCGTCGGCGAGTGGCATCGGCGCCTGCAAGCCGTTGCCGGCGGAGAGTCTGGGCGGACCTTTCCCCGGTTTCCTGCCCACCCCGGATACCCAGATCAGCGGTTATGACCCGATGGATCCGGCGGCCACGGCCAGCCTGTTCAACCGTGCCAGCCCGCAAAACGTGACCTCGGATCTGTGTGCGGATGATGACATGCGCGGCCAGCCTCGCGGTGGCGCCGGCGGGCGCTGTGATGTGGGTGCGGTGGAGTTTCTGCGGGGTCTGGCCCAGGCCGATGAAATCGAAATGATCTCCGGCACCACCTCGGTGGGCGATGTGCTGGACAATGACCGCAATGATGCCGAGGTCGACTGCTCCCTGGTGCCCAGCGGCAAGCCCTGCCTGAATATTTTCGTGGCGCCGGCCAAGGGCTCGGCCATACCGGTTTATCGCTGCAAGAACCCCTCCGGGGAGACAGTGACTGCGGTGTCCGTGCAGGTACCTACCTGCCCGGATCCGAATGACCGTATTTATCCCTATATTCAGTACACGCCGGCCAGCAGCTTCCACGGGGTGGATACCCTGCGTTATGAGGTGGCCCGCGAAGCCTTTATCGGCGGCGCGGATGCGGATCAGGACCAGAACGCCCTGACCAATTTCGTGGCGGACCCGGCCTCCGGGCTTACCGATTCCGACAGTATCGGCGGTGGCCCCATGGCGCCACTGGCGCTGCTGGGGATGTTACTGGCCGGTCTCTGGCGTCGCCACCGGTTGGGGGTGTCGTCGCTGCTGTTGCTGGCATCGGTCTCTGCGACGGCTGCCGATATCAAAGTGGATTCACTCACTGATACCAATCCGCCGGTGACCAATGACGGCGTGTGTTCCCTCCGAGAGGCAGTCAACAATGCCGCTGGCGCCAATCCCAGCCCGGATTGCGAGTTTGGTGACAAGGGCAGCGACCAGATTATCCTGCCGGCCGGGGATATCCAGCTGGTGGCATCACTGCAGGTGTCCGGTGGCGGTGTGACTTTTGTCGGCAAGGGGGCCAGGGATGACGATAGCAGCGATGACGATGACACCCTGACCCGCCTGCTCGGCGATGGCAGCTTCCGTCTGGTGACTGTCACGGCACCGGTCAGCAGCGGCTATCCCGGCGTGACCTTCCGGTACCTGAGCCTGGAGAATGGACATGCGGCGGGCAGCGGTGATGACGGCCTGGGGGGCGTGATTCTCACCGGCGGCTCGGTGTCGTTTGACCGCGTGGTACTGCGCAACAATCAGGCGGATGTTTCCGGCGGGGTTGCCTATATTCTCTCCAACGCGGGTAATGACAAGGACATCAGTTTTGATCGCACCTATGCCACCGGCAACAGCGCCGGAGAAGACGGCGGGGTGCTTTCCACCGTGACCCAGAATGCGGAGCGGGTGGATCTGAGCATCACCAACAGCACCTTCGAGTCCAACAGTGCGGTCGACCGCGGCGGGGTACTGGACCCGAACCTGGTCAAGGGCGCCACGGCGCTGGTTTCCAATAGCACCTTCTTCAACAACAGTGCACCCAATGGCTCGGCACTGGATCTGGATGGCCTGGCCATCAATACCTATCTGTTGAACCTGACCCTGGTGTCCAACACCGGCGGCAATGGCCTGGAGCTGGGTGACAGCAGTGCCAAGGTAACGTTGTCCAACAGCATTATCGTGGATAGCGGGGCGGCCTGCAGCAGTGGCTCGGGCGCGCTGTCCACCAGTGTTTTCAACCTGTTTTCCGCAGCAGAGTGTGCCGTCACCAGCGAGGGCACCAGCAGTGACAATACCGCCAACAGCGCAGATGCCTCCCTCTTTACCGCCACCTTGCAGGGTGAACAGGACGGTGCCAGCAGTTATCTGCCCCCCTATTTGCCGGTCGCTGATCCCGCCGCCGAGCTAAGCGCTGCCACGCCGCTGGTCGTGAATGCCGGCAGTGATGAAGACCTGGCCTCCGGCACCTCTTCACCCACTCATTGCCGCAGTACCGACCTGCGTGGCGTGGCAAGAAACTCCGGTGACCGTTGTGACCGTGGTGCCTACGAGTACCAGCAGATTACCGCCGGGGATGATGAGGGGGATAACAGCGGTACGCCGGACCGTCGGGTGCTGATTGATATCTTTGACAATGACCTGCCCAGTGACGGTGCGGAGATCCAGTTGGTGGATACCAACGTGGATCCGGCGGATTTCCTGTCCGGTCGCCTGGCTTTTGAAAACGCCGAGGCGCAGGTTATTGCCGGTGAGACCGAAGTGGTGGGTACAGGAGAAACCTTTACCCAGGACCCGGATATCCCGTCGCGCTATACCCTCAGTAATGGTGCCATGGTGGATCTGGTATGGCGCTACTACAACGAAAGTGTGGATGGCTACGATGTGCGTTGTGGCCAGCCGCTGCCCCAGGCTTTCATTGACGCCAACGACGATGACTACAGTGACGGGGATGTGGCCAAGGACTGTGTGCTGCTCTACACGCCGGCGGACAATGGCAAGATTGCCAATGCTTCCGACCCCAGCAAGGACAATGTCTGCCTGGTCAATGATGATACTGTCGACCAGGACGAGATCGGCAATCAGCCGAACCTCTATCTGCTCTATCAGTTCACCGATAATGCCAGCCCGGCGCAGACCTCCGACCAGGCTTCGGTGACCATGACGCTGAGCAACAAGGCGCCCAAGATCACCGGGCAGACCGTGGTCAATCAGCCGGGCCAGAAGGTGGTGTTCACTGTCAAGGCCACGGATCCGGACGGCGATGACAGCAGCATTAACTGGAATACCCTGCGCGTGAAGGATGAGCCCAGTTTCTCCAAGCGCAACCCGAATACCCACCAGGCAGAAGGGGTTGGTGTAATTGTCGATACGGTTAAGCATCAGGTAACTTATATTCCTGACAGCAATTTCCAGACCTTCAAGGACACCTTCACCATGGTGGTGGATGATAACTGTGGAGGGACGTCAAAAACCGCCACCTTTACCATCACCTACCCCCATGATGACGCCTCCGCCGGCTCCGGCAGTTTTGGCGCCATGATGCTGGGTATCTTGCTGCTGTTGTTCCGTCGCCGTCGGTTCAGCGGGCTCTGATAAAGCGCCGGCGCAGCATCTCCCAGATGAGCGCGCCAATCACCATGCTGATCAGCAGCAGAAACAGCTTGGGAATGTCCACCAGCGTCCAGAACAGGATGTCGATGCTGGTGGGCTCCAGGTTCTGGAATACGATTACCACGGCCAGCAACGCCAGCAGAAGCTGAACTGCGCCCACCGGATGGTGCAGCAACCAGCGACCACCACCCTTGCTGCCACGGGCCAGCATGGACGATTTCTGTTTTTGCGCAGGCTCTTCCATAAGTCCTCCTTTTCCCGGCATGTTGAAAGCCAAAAAACCTTACAGGCTTACCGCCTTTTATCTTGCTGACGCCCGGCGCGTGGCGATAGCGCCGGCATGCACCGCTTATACCTCGTGATTCCCACTTTACGCCTTTATACTGGCCTTTGTCGCAGTCAGGAGAGCGTGATGGATATCAGTGCCGGTTGGGATCTTGTAGTGATAGGCAGTGGCCCGGCGGGGGAGGCGGCGGCCATGCAGGCGGCCAAGGAAGACCTCAGGGTGGCCATCGTCGAGGACCAGCCCGCCGTGGGCGGTAACTGCACCCACTGGGGCACCATTCCCTCCAAGGCACTGCGTCATCAGGTCCGGCAACTGGTGCGTACCCAGCGTAACCCCTTGCTACGGGGTATCCTCAACCCCCGTGAAATCCGCTGGCAGGACATGATTGCCCGTACCCGCGAGGTCATCGACAGCCAGGTGCATGTGCGCAGCGGCTTCTATGTGCGTAACCGGGTCAAGGTCTTTCGCGGTCGTGGCACCATCACGGCACCGGGGGAAGTGCGGGTGGATGATGCCAATGGTCGGCAGTGGTTATTGCGAAGCCGCAATATTCTGCTGGCCACCGGTTCGCGCCCTTATCACCCGGAGGATGTGGATTTTGATCACCCGCGGGTTTATGACTCCGATACCATCCTCGATATGGATCACACCCCGCGCCATATCATTATCTACGGGGCCGGGGTTATTGGGTCCGAGTATGCCTGTATTTTTACGGGGTTGGGGGTACGAGTCGATCTGGTCAATTCCCGCGAGCACTTGCTGGATTTTCTGGATACCGAGATTTCCGATGCCCTGAGCTACCACCTGCGTGATCAGGGCTGCACGATCCGCCAGGGGGAACACTATCAGCGTGTAGTGGCCGATGATGAAGGCGTCACCCTGGAGCTTCAATCAGGCAAAGTGCTGCGCGCGGATGCTCTGCTGTGGTGTAACGGGCGGTCCGGCAATACGCAGGGCATCGGGCTGGAAAATATCGGTTTGGAGGCCAACAGCCGTGGCCAGCTGGCCGTGGATCAGCGTTACCAGACCGAGGCTGAGGGTGTTTATGCGGTGGGGGATGTGGTCGGCTGGCCGTCACTGGCCAGTGCCTCCTATGATCAGGGGCGCTTCTGCGCCGAGGCGATCGCCGCCGGGCCCGACCAGCCTGCCCGTCGGGTTACGGATGTGCCCACTGGTATCTATACCATCCCCGGCATCAGCTGCGTTGGCCGCACCGAGCACGAACTGACCGAGGCGCGGGTACCCTACGAAGTCGGCCAGGCGTTCTTCAAGAACCTGGCCCGGGCACAGATTACCGGCGAGCAGGTGGGCATGCTGAAGATCCTGTTTCACCGGGAAACCCTGGAAGTGCTGGGGATTCACTGCTTCGGCTACCAGGCCATGGAAATCATCCATGTTGGCCAGGCCATCATGCGACAGCCCGGTGAGCTCAATACCCTGCGTTACTTTATTGATACCACCTTCAACTACCCGACCATGGCAGAGGCGTATCGGGTGGCGGCAATCAACGGGCTTAACCGCATCCGGCGGTGATGATCGTTGATGGGAGGTAGCGACGCATGACAATCCTGTCTTGGCGTTAAAAGGCCGCGCCCATGGCCTGGGTGCGGCCTCTTGTTTTGCAGATAAGAGAGCCGGCATCGCGCAGCTGTCAGCGGCTTCTATTGTTCTTCCCCGCTTCCATGAAGAATTCCCGGTTTTTCTGGCGAGACTGGCTGTTCTTGCGTAGCAGGGCATAGGTGGCGCCCGTGCCGCCGCGGTTTTGCGGGGCAGTATGGAAAGCCAGCACCAGGTCGAACTCTTCCAGCCAGTGCATCACGTAGCTTTTCAGCAGCCCCGGGCGCTCACTGTGCTGCCCTTTGCCGTGGCTGATCAGCACTGCACGCAGACCCTGTTCATGGGCCCTAACCAGAAAGCGGTGGACCTGTTGTCGGGCCTCCATCAGGCGCACGCGGTGCAGGTCCAGCACGTCCTGAGCCTCATACTTGCCCAGCCGCAGCTTGCGATAAACGCCTTCCTGCACGCCATTTTTCTTCAGGCCGACAATATCGTGGGGCCCAACGGACTCCACCTGCTCGGGCACGGTCAGGGGGTTGCCGTCTTGTCGCTGGTCGGAAACCGCTGCGGCGCGGCGCAGTTGTTCGCGCAGGGTGTCCTTGCGGGCAGACGGCGCCGGTGTAACGCGGTTATCGGGCTTTTGCGGTACCACATCGGCCATTTCCTGGCGAAACAGATCCTCGTCATGACTGCTCATGGCACACCCCACAAATCAACAATACGCTACTTGAATGGTACACAATGGAGGCGGAGACTGGCAGTAACAGCCACGACTGTGCAGGTGTCTATGGAACGCCGCCGTCTTACCCGCCCCCGGTTACGCATTAATATCCGCGCGCGCAGCGGGGATGCTGCTCTCGGGCATGTCCGCGACATAACCGACCACGGGCTGTGCCTTTCCGGGCGCGGCTCCGCCCCGCAAGATCAACATCAATTAATACTTTGTCTACCCTGGCCGCTGGACGGTCGCCGTGAGCTGGCGCTGCGAGTGCAGCCCTGCTGGCAGACCTACGACAAAAACGGGCATTGGCGGGCAGGTTTCAGACTGATGCCCGATGAGGAAACCGCCACAACGCTGGCCACGCTGGCCAGTCGTTATGGCGATCGCTAATGACTCAGGAGGGACGATGCGAATGACGGTCGTTGCGGCTGTCGTCCTCCGGTTGCTGGTGACGGTGTTTCTTGGCATCACGCTTGCGCCGTTCCCGGTCACTCTTGTCGTGCTCTTCCTGCCACTCTTTGGGGTCGTAGTCATCAAAATGGCGACGACTCATGGTCATTACTCTCTTGCTGTAAAAGGATGGTTCCGAAGAATATATAGCACTAAAGCAAGACAGCGAGAAGGGGCGCAACCACCTTTTGTGGGTGGTTGCGACGGGTGGCCCTGTTAGCGGGCGTAGGTGCGGTCCAGGTAGTCGATGATGGCCTTGGATTCGAACATTTGCGTGCCGGTGTTGGGATCGATCAGGTAGGGAACGGCGATGCTGCCGGCCCGGGCCATTAATTCCTTGCGATTGCGCTGGCTCGGCTGGTAATCCATGCCGAGTTTTTCGCGTAGCGGCGGCATTACCCAGTCCTGCCACTGGTCGCGCCCGCACTGGCGAATCAGGCAGGGCAGCTGCAGCTCGGTCAGTCGCTCACGAACCAGGCGCGCAAAGGGGCTGGCCTCAAAGGAGTACAGAACCAGTGGCTGTTGGGGCGCCTCGCTGGGCTGGCAGTGAATCCCGCGGGTGCCACGGGGTAGCGAGGCCAGCAGGGCGCCGGCGGTACGCAGCGTACGCACGATAAAGCGTCTGGGGGCCGGGCGCCCGCCATACTGCTGATAGAGATACTCGATGATATCGGCGGATTCATAGAGGGCGGTGCCGGTATTCGGGTCCATCAGGTAGGGGAACATCTGCTTGCCGCCCAGGCGCTCCACTAGCGGGCGAAACCGGTCGCCGCCCTTGGGGCAGGGGTAGCTGATGAAATCGAGATCAAGATCGGTCAGTGCTTCACGCACCAGGCGACAGAAGGGGCAGCCTTCCATCTCGTAGAGTTCCAGCGTTTGCGCCGGTGTTGTCAGGTGACCTGCGGTGGCGATGCCGCGGCCCTGCTGGGCGGCGCTGGCGACCAGTGAACGGGCAATTTCAAGGTTGTAGGACATGAAGGTCGGCTCCTGAAAAGATTGCCCGAACCATAGCAGGGCGGAGCCGCGGGTCAATGTCCCGACGGGCCTTTCAGCCCTGTCTGCGTAGTCATTCCCGCCATGCCCGTTCCGCTCACCGGTACTGATCAGTCATGTCATTGAGTGATGACAAGGAGTCGGGCAATCTTGTTGCCCTAATCCGGGCGGTTGCCCTTTACAAGCCGCCGGCACAGTGCCGGCAAATGCCTGAGGCAAGAGGAAGGTTCCATGACCGAAGCCTATATTTACGATGCTATCCGTACTCCCCGTGGCCGGGGCAAGAAAGATGGCTCTTTGCATACGGTTAAGCCGCTGGATCTGGTGGTCGGCCTGATCGATGAAGTGAAAGCCCGTTTCCCGAATATGGACACCAACCGCATTGATGACCTGCTGTTGGGCGTGGTCACTCCGGTGGGTGATCAGGGCGCCTGTATTGCCAAGACCGCCGCACTGGCGGCGGGCTTGCCGGATACCGTGGCCGGTTACCAGCTCAACCGTTTCTGTGCATCCGGTCTGGAAGCGGTCAATACCGGGGCCCAGAAAGTGGCGTCCGGTTGGGATGATCTGATTCTGGCCGGTGGCGTGGAAGCCATGAGCCGTATTCCCATGGGCTCTGACGGCGGTGCCTGGGCGATGGACCCGATCACCAACTACAAGACCGGTTTCGTACCCCAGGGTATTGGTGCGGACCTGATTGCCACCCTTGAGGGCTACAGCCGCCGTGATGTGGATGAGTTCGCGGCCCAGTCCCAGGCCCGTGCCGCCACTGCCTGGGAAAAAGGCTACTTCAACAACTCGGTAGTCCCGGTCAAGGACCTCAATGGCCTGACTGTGCTGGATCGCGACGAGCACGTCCGTGCCGGCACCACTGCCGACGGCCTGGCCGGTCTCAACCCGTCGTTTGCCATGATGGGTGAAATGGGCGGCTTTGATGCGGTAGCGCTGCAGAAATATCACTGGCTGGAAAAGATCGATCACGTTCACCACGCCGGCAACTCTTCCGGCATCGTTGATGGCGCTGCACTGGTGGTGCTGGGCAACGAGCAGGTTGGCAAGGATTACGGCATGAAGGCCCGCGGCCGCATTGTCTGCACCGCCATCAGCGGCGCCGATCCGACCATCATGCTGACCGGCCCGGGCCCGGCGGCCAAGAAGGCCCTGGCCAAGGCCGGCCTGAAAGTGGGCGACATCGACCTGTGGGAAATCAACGAAGCCTTCGCGGCGGTGGCCATGCGCTTCATGAAAGACATGGGGATTTCCCACGATATTACCAACGTCAACGGGGGCGCCATTGCCATGGGCCACCCGCTGGGTGCTACCGGTGCCATGATTCTGGGCACCGCGCTGGATGAACTCGAGCGTCGCGACAAGAAATACGCCCTTTGCACCCTGTGTGTCGGTGGCGGCATGGGTATCGCTACCATCATTGAGCGTCTGTAAACCGCGTCGAACGAATTCGGAGAAACAACATGAGTGAACAAACTGCTATCCGTTGGGAACAGGACGCGGACAACATCGTTACCCTGACCCTGGACGATCCCAACCAGTCCGCCAACACCATGAACGAGCTCTATGGCAAGTCCATGGCGGCCACCGTCGAGCGGTTGGAAAAAGAAAAAGACAACATCGCCGGGGTGATCATTACTTCGGCAAAGAAAACCTTCTTCGCCGGTGGTGACCTGCGGGACCTGCTGAAAGCGAAAAAGGAAGATGGTCAGGTATTCCTGGACAACGTTACCGAAATCAAGCGTCAGCTCCGGGTGCTGGAAACCCTGGGTAAGCCGGTGGTGGCGGCCATGAACGGTACCGCCCTGGGCGGTGGCCTGGAAATCGCACTGGCTTGTCATCACCGTATTGCCATCAATGACAAGTCTGCCCAGTTCGGCCTGCCCGAGGTCACCCTGGGCCTGCTGCCGGGCGGTGGCGGTGTGACTCGCGTGGTCCGTATGCTGGGCATTCAGGACGGGCTGATGAAAGTGCTGATGCAGGGGCAGCGCATGAAGGCCGACAAGGCCCAGAAAGTCGGTCTGATCGACGAGCTGGCCACCGACCGTGATGACATGCTGGCCAAGGCCCGCGAATGGATCAAGGCCAATCCCAAGGCCCAGCAGCCCTGGGATCAGCGTGGCTACAAGATTCCCGGTGGCGACCCCAAGAACCCCAAATTTGCGGTCAACCTGCCGGCGTTCCCGGCCAACCTGAAAAAGCAGATCAAGGGTGCCAACTACCCCGCGCCGCTGGCTATCATGTCCGCCGCAGTGGAAGGGGCCCAGGTGGATTTCGACAACGCCTCCACCATTGAAGGTCGTTACTTCGTGTCACTGGTGACCAGCCAGGTGGCCAAGAACATGATCACCGCCTTCTTCTTCAACCTGCAGGCGATCAATGCCGGCGCCAGCCGTCCCAAGGACGTGCCGAAATTCCGTGCCGAGAAAGTCGGCGTTCTGGGTGCCGGCATGATGGGGGCGGGCATTGCCTACGTCACCGCCCGCACGGGCTCCCAGGTGGTGCTCAAGGATATTTCCGTAGAGAACGCCGAGAAGGGCAAGGACTATTCTCGCAAGCTGCTCGACAAGGAAATCGCCAAGGGCAAGATGACCGAGGAAAAGAAAGAGGAAATCCTCGCCCGTATTACCGCCACTGCGGATGCCAAGGACCTGGAAGGCGTGGACTTTGTCATTGAAGCGGTGTTCGAGAACACCGAACTCAAGCACAAGGTGTTCCAGGAAATCGAAGATGTGGTCAACGCGGATGCGGTATTGGGTTCCAATACCTCTTCGCTGCCGATCACGGGCCTGGCCAAGGGCGTCAAGAAGCAGGACAACTTCATCGGTATCCACTTCTTCAGCCCGGTGGACAAGATGCCGCTGGTGGAAATCATCTGTGGCAAGGACACCAGCCCGGAAGCGCTGGCCAAGACCTACGACTACTGCCAGCAGATCAAGAAGACCCCAATTGTGGTCAACGATGCCCGCGGTTTCTTCACCACCCGTGTGATTGGCACCTTTGCCAACGAGGGTATCGCCATGCTGGGCGAGGGCATCAATGCCCAGTCCATCGAGCAGGCCGCCATGCAGGCCGGTTACCCGGTGGGTACCCTGAACCTGATTGATGAAATCAACATGGAAACCGCCCTGAAGATCGGCAAGGCGGCCCGTGATGATGCCAAGCGTGAAGGCACCGAGTTGCCCCCGGAGCACCCGGCGGAAACCGTCATGAAGAAGATGGTCGAAGAGCTGGGTCGTCCTGGCAAGCTGCAGGGCAAGGGCTTCTACGAGTACCCGGAAAATGGCAAGAAGCACCTGTGGCCCGGTCTCAAGGATGCCTTCGGTGGGACCACCGAGATTCCGTTCGAGGATATCAAGGAACGGATGATGTTCATCGAATCCATCGAAGCGGTGAAATGTTTCGATGAGGGTGTCATGGACTCCGTGGCCGATGCCAACATCGGTTCCATCTTCGGGATCGGCTTCCCGGCCTGGACCGGTGGTGTCATGCAGTACATCAACCAGTATGAAGGCGGCCTGCGCGGCTTTGTCGCTCGAGCCCAGCAGCTGGCTGAAAAGTACGGTGAGCGCTTTACCCCGCCGGCTTCACTGGTGGAGAAAGCGGAGAAGGGCGAAAGCTACCGCTAATCACGGTGTCGCCTGAAAAGCCCTGCCTGGTGCAGGGCTTTTTTTATGAGGTAAAGGGGGCCGGGGAAGGTGCCGTAAGTTAGTGGCTGGAGACGGCGCGAACCGGCACCCGCACCTCCAGCATTTGTTGCAGCTGGGCGCGCAGCTCACTGGGGCGTAGCGGTTTGGCCAGGAACGCATCGCCGCCGGCGTCCTGACACTGCTGACGGTAGCCATCGCTGCTGTTGCCGGAGATAAACAGGATTGGCAAGCCAAGGCCCTGATTGCGCAGATCCCGGGCGACGGAGCAGCCATCCAGCACGGGCAGCTCCACGTCCAGAATCAGCAGATCAATCTCCCGCTGGCGATAAAGGCGCAGGGCGGTTTCCCCGTCGCCGGCCAGCAGAGGCTGGTGGCCCATCTCTTCAATGACGCGGCAGATAATCAGGCTGACGGCTTTGTTATCTTCAACCACAAGAATGTTCATAGCCGATTTGTAACCCAGACGCCGGTGAAGGACAAGAGCATCGCATCCCGACTGGCAAGAAAGTACTACAGATGGCACTCCGGGTCCGATAGCATGTTCGCGGGGAATCTCCCGGCCTGGCCGGATTTGCCAACAATGTGCCAAGCGGGCCAACATTATTTATGATTGGCGCAGCCCGGCAGGGCAGGTTGCCCCGGGCAGGCCGTTGGTGGGGCTTACAAGAAGGATAATCGAGGTTAGCGGTCGATGATTCATCGCAGGACGATCAATATCAACAGGGTGGTCAAGCTGTTACAGGGGGCGGCCCGTTCCGGGGCCAGTATTCCCGATCTGCTCGGGCAGTGCGGCATTCCCCGTCATATGCTGGAAGACCCGGAAGCGCGTATCGAGCGTGACACCTTCATCAAGCTGATGTTGCTGATCATGGAGCAGACCCAGGATGAATTCCTGGGCTTTGGCCAGGGGCGAAAATCCAAGCCGGGGACGTTTTCCATGATGGCCCATGCGGTGATCAACTGTCCCAACCTGGGTACCGCCGTGGACCGTGGCTTTCGTTTCTACGAGCTGTTCGAGCTGAGCCTGCATTCACGGCTGGTGCGTGACGGCGATCAGGCGCGACTGGTGGTGGATGCGGACCCGCGCCTGGATTTCCGGGAGGTGATCATCGAGGCCTCCCTGTTTATCTGGCTGCGCTTCATGAGCTGGCTGGTCGGCAAAGCCATCGAACCCCAGGAAGTGCATCTGGATTATCAGCCGGTGGGTGATGATGAACATCGCTTCATGTTTGATTGCCCGATCCATTACGGCGCCGATAGCAGCTATGTGGTGATTCGCGCGGAGTATCTGGAACTGCCGCTGGTACAGAACGAACTGTCGCTGTCCAAGTTCCTGACCGATTCGCTGGCACAGCTGTTCGACGGCAATATCCACAATGTGGGGCTGCCCGCCCAGATTCGGGCGATCATTTCCAATGAATACGGCAACAGCTTTCCTGATTTCACCGAAATCTGCCAGAAACTGGGCATGACACCGCAAACCCTGCGCCGTCGGCTCAAGGAAGCCAACACCAGTTACCAGGAGATCAAGGACTCCATCCGCAAGGATGCCTCGGTCTACTATCTTTCCAAGCCGGAGCTGAGCATTGACGAGATCGCACTGCTGATGGGCTTCAGTGAGGCCAGCTCCTTCCATCGGGCTTTCAAGAAATGGACCGGCAAAACCCCGTCCAGCTACCGCAAGGAACATTTCGCCTAGGCTTTCGCCCGGGTCTGGAAACGCTATGAACATGAATGATGCCGGCACCGCCCGGCTGCTGGTGACCTGCCCGGACAAGCCGGGCATCATCAGCGCGGTCAGTACCTTTCTCTATAACCACGGTGCCAACATCACCGATTTTGATCAGCACTCCAGTGATGCCCAGGGGGGAACCTTCTTCCTGCGGCTGGAATTCCAGACACCGGCGCTGGATTGCTCCCGCGAGGCGCTGGAGCGTAATTTTGCTTCCCGGGTGGCGGAACCCTACGGTATGCAGTGGCGCATCAGCTACGCCAATGACAAGAAGCGCATGGCGATCCTGGTGTCCCGCCATGACCATGTGTTGATGGATCTGTTGTGGCGCACCTCCCGCGGTGACCTGCCGGCCGTGATTCCCATGGTAATCAGCAATCACGATGATCTGCGCGGGGAAGTGGAGCGTTTCGGCATTGATTATCACCATATTCCAGTCAATGCAGACAACAAGGACGACGCTGAAGCTCAGGCGCTGGCATTGCTGGAAGACCAGGTGGATGTGATTGTGCTGGCCCGTTACATGCAGATTCTCAGTCCGGCCTTTGTGGCCCGGCATCCGCACCGCATCATCAATATCCACCATTCCTTTCTGCCGGCTTTTGTCGGCGCCAATCCGTACCAGCAGGCCTATGACCGCGGTGTGAAGCTGATTGGCGCGACCAGTCACTATGTCACCGAAGACCTGGACCAGGGGCCCATCATCGAGCAGAACGTGCAGCGTGTCAGCCACCGGCACAGTGCCGCGGAGCTCAAGTCACTGGGGCAGGATGTGGAGCGTCAGGTGATGCTGCGCGCCGTACGCTGCCATCTGGAAGACCGGGTGATTGTGGACGGTAACAAGACGGTGGTATTCGTCAAATAGGGCCTGCCCCCGGGGCAGGCCGCCAGGCGGGCTTACTTGCCGTCGTAACGCAGCCCCAGGGAAACGCTGCCGACCTGCTCGGATTCCACCCGGTAACTGGTGTAATCGGCCACCAGCACCAGCGGGCCGGTAAGCCGGACCGCAAAGCCGGCCCCCAGGTAGGGCGCCAGGGTATTGGTGTCATCGCTTGCCGGGGTATCGTTGTAGGTAACAGACGGATTGCCGCCATTGTCGATCAATACGCGCTGGGAACGCTCTGTGGCTTTGTAGTCATACAGGTAGGCACCGCCACGCAGATAGAGCCAGTGGCCGCTGTCCCAGATACCGCCAAAGCCGAGTCCATTGACCTTTACATTGAGACGGTCATTGATCTGCACCACATCCGCGCCGTTGACTCCTGCTTCCGAGGCCGTTGGGCTGCGTGTGTAGCTGCTGTCGGCGTTGTCTTCACCCAGCCGGATGAGCCCGGCTTCCAGGCCAAAACGCGAGCCCCAGGGGCCGCCCAGGTCATTGAGCCACATGCCGGCCCGCACCGAGAGACCGTCCGCCTGGTCCACGCCCAGGTTGCCGAGGTCATTGCGGTTGACCTGGAATTCGCCATAGAAATCCACGTTGGGCGGCGCCAGTTCTTCGGCATGCAGGGGGGCAGTCAGGGCGCAGGAGAGGCCCAGAATCAGCGGCAGTGTTGTTTTCATTATTGATCCAGCCGTTGTGATGAGGACAATGTGGCACATTGTAACCAGCGTGAGAGCCCTATGCCCAGCGACTTTATCAACAATGAAGGCGAAACCCTGCTTGCCCTGTGCCGGCCGGGTTTTGAAAACGACCTGGCGGCGGAGTTCAGCTTTCATGCCGGTGAGCGGATGGTAGCCGGGTATCCCCAGGCCAGCAGCGGCAGTGGCTATGTGCTCTGGCACAGTCAGCAGGGATCACTGGTGCCAGTGCTGTCCCAGGGGCTCATTTTCGCCCGCACCCAGTTTCTGGTGTCTGCCGGCTTTGAGGACCTGTCCGATGACCGCATCGGCGAGTTATGGCCGTTATTCGAGGCGCTGGCGCCATTTTCCGAGCTCTATCTGGAATACCCGGATACCAACGAGGGGCGGGAGTTGCAGCGTTTTCTGCGTGGCTTTCGCAAGGCTCTGGAACCCCGTTTGCGCAAGGCCGGACTGTTGAGAAAGAAGGCCGGCCAGCGTTTGCACCTGTTTTTCAGCGATTCACGCAATGGCTGGCTGGGTAGCAGCGATGCCGACCTGCCGTTGGTGGAAGCCGGCGTCTTGCGGCTCAAGCTGCCGGCGGAGGCGCCCAGCCGCTCCGCCCTGAAAGTGGAGGAAGCCCTGATCCGTTTTTTTGGCAGCGCGGACGTGCTGGCCGCCAAGACCGCCGTGGATCTCGGTGCCGCGCCGGGTGGTTGGACCTGGCAGCTGGCGCGCCGTGGCATTCGTGTGCAGGCGGTGGACCACGGCAAACTGGCACCGCGGTTGCTCAATGAATTCCCGGTCGAGCACATCCCCGGCGATGCTTTTACCTGGCGACCGCGCAGTGGAGTGGATCTGGTGGTCTGCGATGTGGTGGACAAGCCCGCGCGCACCCTGCAACTGATGGAAAAATGGCTGGTGCAGGGCTGGGCCCAGGCGGCGCTGTTCAACCTCAAGCTGCCCATGAAGCGCCGTTTCCATGAGGCCCAGACCCTGCTGGAGCGTCTGGCCACAGGGCTTGGCCGGCATGGTGACCCGGTGATTCGCGCCGCACAGCTTTATTACGATCGAGAGGAAATTACCGTCTGGGCCAGCTTTGCAGAGACTGACTGATGCGCCGGGGGCCGGGCAGGGCGCTACTGCTGGCGACGCTGGGTGCACTGTATTTTGCCCAGGGACTGCCGGCCGGACTGTTGGGCAAGGCATTGCCGGCCCTGGCCAGGGACGCGGGCCTGGCGCCCCAGTGGATTGGGCTGCTGGCGCTGCCGGCGTTGCCGTGGGCGCTGAAATTCGTCTGGGCGCCCTGGGTGGATCGCTGGGGCAGCCAGAGCCGCGGTCACCGGCAACGGTGGATGCTGGTGTGTCTGGCCGGTGTGGCTCTGCTGCTGCTGTTGGCAGGCATGGCGGACCGGAGCTGGTTGTTTGGCAGTGGTATCGGATTTCTGCTGCTGTTGCTGCTGGTTCTAAACCTTTTCAGTGCTACCCAGGATATCGCCACGGATGGGTTGGCTACCCGTCTTCTCACACGCGACCTGCGCGGTCTGGGTAACAGCATTCAGGTCAGTGGCTACAAGATAGGCATGCTACTGGGCAGCAGCGTACTGCTGCTGATGACCGATGTTGCCGGTTGGCGCAGCACCCTCTGGTTAATGGCCGTGCTTCTGCTGGCCATCATGCTGCTGGTACGGCACTTTCCCGAGCCGGACGAACCGGTTCGACAACGCCAGTCCATCTCGTTTCGCTGGTGGTGGCGGCAACTCCACGGCTTCTGGAGCCGTCCGTCCATGGGCACCTGGCTACTGGTGCTACTGGCCTACAAGGTCGGTGACGGCTTTGGTTCCACCATGATCAAACCCTGCCTGGTCGACCAGGGCTGGAGCCTGGCCGCCATTGGCCGCCTGGATCTGATCGCTTCCCTGGTGGGGCTGCTCGGGGCGGGCATGGCCGGGATCTGTTTGTTGCGGTTACCGCATCGTCCGGCGCTGGTGATTTTTGGCAGCCTTCAGGCGTTGGCCTTTGTGGGTTGGCAGGCGGTGGCCAGTGGCCAGCATCCGGCGTGGATATGGCCGGTGGCCCTGTTCGAACAGTGGGCGGATGGCCTGTCCACGGTGGCCCTGTTCGCGGTAATGATGGATTACTGCCGGCAGGGGCATGAAGGCTCTGATTATACGCTGCAGGCGTGCGTACAGCTGTTTGCGGTGGGGCTCTTTACGCTGGCTAGCGGCTTTAGTGTCGCCTGGCTGGGGTACAGCATGCATTTTCTGCTGGCGGCATTGCTGGGCGCCCTGGCGGTGCTGTTGGTCTGTTTCTGGCAGCCGCCCGCAGCGCTCAGCCGGAGCGGGCACTGACCGGCATGGGTTGACGACTGCGGAAGACCACCTCCGAGGCGTTGCCGGCAGCGCTCATATCCAGCAACTGGGGCAGGGCGCGGAAGACCTGCAGATTCAGTGTCTTGCCTTCCAGTGTGGCTTCAGCCAGCGCTTGCTGGTCAGGGCCGGTCAGTTGCAGTCGGGGTGTTTGTTGTTCCATGGTCAGGTCGCCATGTATGGCGGGCACGGCGGTGGTCATACCCTGTGGCAATGTCACCGTGCCGCCACTGTATTGCAGCTGCCCGCGGACGGCGCGAATTTCACGGCCAGTCAGCTGTAGTGTGGAGAGTTCGATATCCAGCTTGCCGTCTGCCTGGGCCTGGGGGAACAGCGGGGCCAGCAGGTTCACGGGCAGGCTGGCCTGCCATTGTTCCAGACGCCAGCTTCCCCAGTCCGCCCCCAGCCAGCCCCGGGCGTTAACCTGGCCGGATTGCAGTGCCAGCTGAATGCCCGGCGTCAGGCCATGCCAATCCAGGCGCCAGCTCACATCCAGGGATTGTCCCTGCCATTGCATCCTGCCCTGGCCATTCCACCACAGGCCATACAGTGTCGGCGGGGGCGGTGCGACCAAAGCGTCTGCGGTGGGCGCGCGCGCGGTGGGCCACTGCGAGGTAATTACGGCGGCGGGCATCAGTGCCACCAGGAAAAACAATAGACTGAGAATAAAAAACGCAGTCAGACCCGCGTATCTCAATAGCGCGCCCATGCCGGCTTCTCCTCTGGTTATTTTTTCTTATTTGCCGTCGCCAATGACGTGCCGGCTTCCTGCTTCCTTGCGACCGGAAAGTGACAGTGAGGCAAGTGGTGATGTTTTTTAAGCACCAGGCATTTAAATTTTGACCCGGTTCACTTAATGGTGTGTGCCGATGATTACACAGAGACAGTTATGGCCATTATTTTGTTTTTAGCGGTCAGGGCATGGAAGCCGTGATTCATTGATGGCTAGGATCAAATAAAGAAACGATGATTTTTATAATCAAAAAGAATGGGTCTGTTCCGTTTTTATTATAAATAACGTGTTCAATCTGACCTTTCGGCTAATGGCAATAAAATATAAATGACGTTTGATAAACCCCCGTGCACTTTCGCAAGGGAAGTCATACTGCCAGGCCAGTACGTCGGAAAGACGAAAACGGAAAAGGCGCTGTACGTCCTTGATCGATGCGCTTTCAGATTGTCAGCTTGAAAGTGCCGGTGGGACAGAGGATCGAGGGATTGATCATGTTCAAATCCAATGCCATGGCCTATGAAGTGCCGCTGGTGTCTGCCCATTATCTGCAGATGTTTATTGAGTTCATGGTTGGCCGGGGCGTCAGTCGCCAGGCGTTGCTGGAAGGGACGAACCTGCCTGATTCCCTGCATGATTCCCACCTGCACCTGCTCTCCATGAAAGAACTGCTGATGGTGCTTGATGCGGCCCAGCGTTTTCTGACCGATGAGCGTGCCGGTTTCGAATTTGGCCAACAGCTGGATCTGCAGGGACATGGCCTGCTGGGTTTTGCCTTGCTCAAGCAGAAGAACCATCGTGAGCTGGCCAGTATGGTGGTGCAGTATCTGCGTGTCGCACTACCGATCATGGATATGAAGGTGAGCTGTAGCGGTGAGGAGCTTCGTATCGAGTTGCATGATATCTGGGAGCTCGGGGAATTGCGTTCTTTCATCGCCAGGATATACATGGGCAGTATTTATGCCCTCACATCACTGATATGTCGGCAGCTACATGTCGAGTTCGACTTTCCATCGGAGCTGGATGATAGCGGCTGGTCACAGCTGGCTCCGGGTGCATCACTGACTTTTGCAGGCCGTTGCAACCAGGTGGTGATTCCTCTTTCGGGCCGGCCAGCCCGTGATGATGATCTGGCGCTGGCCTTCTACCTGGCCAATGCCCGTTCCCGGCAAGATGTTCACCATGATGAGCACGAGACCGTTGTGGCCCGGGTTCGTGAGCAGGTGATTCGCCATCCCGGCCGCGACGGTACCCTGGAAAGGGTTGGCGAGCGACTGGGGATGAGCCCCCGCTCCATTCGTCACCACTTAAAACTGGCCGGCGTGTCCTTCCATGACATTCGTAGCCAGGTGCGCCAGACCTTTGCTACCCGTTATCTGAAAGATACCAGTATTCCCCTGCACAAGATCGCCGAGATCCTCGGTTACAGTGATCAGGCAAGTTTCACCAAGGCTTTCCGTGGCTGGACGGGAGAAACCCCCGGCGACATGAGACGTAGTGTAAGCCGTCCATCCCTGCGCTGATTATTTTATTAACCCGTTTTCTCTATTTTCTGGTGATGCGCTTTTTTAAAAATAAAGCGTTTTGCCGATGCGGTTTTACGGGTTTTGTGTTGTTGATTCCGGCCAATATGCGTAAGGCATCACAGCTGTCTTTTTTAACCAAAAACCTGTCACTGATAACAATGAACCCGATTTTAACTTGCGAATAATGGCTGCATGTGCCCGTGAACAGATGTGCTCAATGCCTGTGGCAAATCGGTTCATGGCAATCATGCTGCGGGCACATCAATCGCAAGGCCGGTACAAGGAATCCCCCGGCGGCTGTCTGCGAAAGACACGTAAACATTGAGAATAAATCCAAGTTAAGGAGTTACTCATGATCCCCCATAACGTGAACTTCGGGCCGCTCAAAATGCGGTCACTGGCGGCGGCAGCATTGCTGGCAGCCAGTGGTGCGGCTTCGGCGGTGCCTGTCGACAAGACCATGTACTTCCAATGTACTTACCCGCTGATTGGCCAGCAGCCGCTGACGGCAAATATCCACACGGATATGCCGGAGAGCATTCAGGTTGGTGATGCCACTGGTGCCTTTACCCTGGAAATTACCGCCACGGCGGAAGGCAACACCTACCAGGGCCTGAGCCTGGTGGGGGCGACAACCCTGGAGGGGACCGCCAAGGCCAATTCCACTGTCAGCGGAAATTCCCTGAACCTGCCGTTGACCGTGCCGCTGACAATTCCGGTAACCGATATTTCCGGTGTCACCGGGCCGTTTGATCTGACCGCCACCGGCGATACCCCGTCGCTGACGTTTACCCAGGATAACGTGGGCACGGTCGATATCTTTGTTGATGAGACCATGTCCCTGTCCATGATCGCCCGCAAGGCGGACGGTACGGCGGTGGACTTCGGTTCCAGCTGGCACGATCCGAACAACCCGGAGGCCTTCCTGGTCGACTGTACGATGGATCAGGCCCGCATGGACCAGAACGGTGTTGATAACAAACTGCATTCCTTCGAAGTTACCGGTGCGACCGCCGAGCAGAACATCAAGGCCGACCCGGAAGAAGTGGACTTCGGTATGGTGCAGGGTGGCCTTACCAAGGATATGAGCGTCACCATCAGCAATACCGGTGGCCAGCCGCTGGGCGTTAATGGCGTTTCCCTGGGGGGTGCCGATGCGGGCTCCTTCATGCAAACCAACGACTGTACCACTGTGGCCGCCGGTGACAGCTGTACCGTGACCGTGACCTTCATGCCGACCGGCGAAGGCGAGCGCAACGGTACCCTGACCATCGCGTCCGATGACCCGGATACCCCGAGCCTGGATGTCCCGCTGACCGGCCAGAGCCAACTGGCGCCGGAGCCGAATATCACGGCTGACCCGCAAAGCGCGAACTTCGGTTCCGTGACCGTCGGCTCCAGCAAGGATATGGATGTGACCATTGGCAACGATGGTACCGCCAGCCTGAACATTACCGGTGTTTCCGTGGGCGGGGCCAATGCCAGCGAGTTCATCCAGAGCAATGACTGCACCAATGTGGCCGCCGGCGACAGCTGTACGGTTTCCATCACGTTCACCCCGGCAGGCCAGGGTGACAAGAGTGCGACCCTGACGGTTCAGTCCAACGACCCGGATACCGCGAGCCTGACCGTTGCCCTGAGTGGCAAGGGTACCGAGCAGACCGGTGGTGGTGTCGAGGTCGACTACGGGCTGGATGGCAGCACCAAGATCAAGAAGGCTAATGGCACGGTTTCCCTGAGTGGCGCTATCCATGCGGTACTGGACCTGGCCACTGGCATGTTCACCGCAGATCTGAACCTGGATCCCACCAGTGGCAGCTTCAAGATCCTGCGTGGCTGGAGCTTCATCCAGGCTGACGCCAAGATCGGCTTCGAGCAGGTGGGTCAGACCGAAGGCACACTGAACTCTGCCAATGTACTGTCTGCCGATGCGCAGATGTACATCAAGATGCCGAAAGTGAAGCTGAAAATGTTTGGCTTCGGTTTCCCGGTTGGCGGTGGCGATCAGTGCAAGACTGCCGAGCCGGTCAGCATCCATCTGAACAGCCCTGACGGTGAAACCTTCGATCCGCTGGGTGCCGGTGGCAACCTGGAAGGCGTGTATGACCTGCCGGGTCTGAGCAACTGTGGTGCGCTCACCGACATCCTCAACCTGTTCATGGCTGGCAGTGGCAACACTATCCAGCTGTCACTGACCCCCGACCTGCAATAACCGTTAACGGTGGTGTCCTGCTGCGGCAGGGCGCCACTCCGGTATTGCCTTAATACGAATGCTGTGCCCGTTTCGGGCACAGCATTTTATTTGAATATCTGCCCAAGCCGTTGTTGACGACGGCCTTGGGCAGATGTTCCGCCGCCGGATCAATAATGGATAGTCCTCATGTTCATGGATGAAATAACAAAACGTATCGTCATCAGCCTGCTAGCGGGCCTGTTGATGGCAATGGCATCAATAGCGCGGGGGGAACCGGTATCCGCCAACTTTGACTATACCTGCGTCTTTCCTCTACTTGAGGAGCAGGCCATCAAGGTCCACATCGACTCGGACATGCCGTCGACGGTGACGGCGGGCCAGAGCACAGGGGCATTTGATATCCAGGCCACCGCCACGGTCAGTACCGGCGCCTGGAATGGTCTCGACTTTGTCGGTACTCACACCCTGAAAGGCTCGGTGTCAGCCAGTGCGTCGGTCTCCGCCACCGGGCTCGAGCTGCCATTGACGTTGCCCCTGTCTCTGGAAGACAGGTTGCTTCCCGATCAGGCCGGGCCTTTCACCATGTCGGCCAGTGGCTCGACGCCGGCTTTGACCTTTGGCCCGGCCAATGCCGGCGATGTGACAATCCGCGTCGGGGATTTGGTGCTGGCGCTGGCCCCGCAAGACAATCAGGGCCAGCCCACGGGCCTTGGCCAGTTCGAAAGTGAGTGTCGTCTGGATGCCGGGCAGGACGGTGTGTTGCACCG
Source organism: Alcanivorax hongdengensis A-11-3 (assembly GCF_000300995.1). Taxonomy (GTDB): domain Bacteria; phylum Pseudomonadota; class Gammaproteobacteria; order Pseudomonadales; family Alcanivoracaceae; genus Alcanivorax; species Alcanivorax hongdengensis. The sequence goes on from NZ_AMRJ01000006.1 coordinate 90,934, forward strand.
CTTTACGGTGGTCGTGCCGCCTGCGCACCCGCAGATTGATGTGTCGCCCGGAACACTGTCGTTTGATCAGGTTCAGATAGGGCTGAATAAGACCCTGGCGGTGACGGTTCGCAATGTGGGCGGTGCTGCGCTCGGTATTTCCTCTATCGAACTCGATGGACCAGACTCCTCCCAGTTCTTGCTCAGTCATGATTGCACGACCTTGCTATCCGGGGATCAATGTCAGGTCCAGGTAACTTTTGTACCGAACACGGACGGTAATGCCGAAGCGACCCTGCGGGTGCACTCTGATGATCCGCAGCGTCCCGATATGGCCGTCGCAGTGACCGGCAGTGGGCAGATGGCGCCCAGGCCCCATATCACCAGCCAGCCTTCCTCGCTGGACTTCAAACAGGTGGGGGTTGGTCAGACAAAGCAGCAGACACTGCTTCTTGCCAATGCCGGTACTGATGTTTTGCTGGTGTCATCGGTAACGCTCAGTGGTGGCGATGCGCAGCTCTTTTCCCAGCAGAACCTGTGTTCCGCCATTGACCCCAATGGCAGTTGTGAAGTGACCGTCAGTTTTACGCCGGACAGTCCCGGTGACAAGGCAGCGGAGCTGGTCATTGCTTCCAGTGATCCCGATCAGCCCTTGCTGAATGTGCCGGTGAGCGGCAGTGGCCAATCGCAACAAACCGACCTGGATTTTCAACTCAGTGGGGAATCCTCGCTGCAGGGGCGTGTGAGTCTGCCCCTGGACGGGCATATTCGCGGCACCGTCGATGCGACAAACGGACTTTTCTCGGCACAGATGGAATTCGAGCCGTCCCGTCAGCATGTTCGGCTGGTGTCCTTTCTGCGTTCGGTGACGCTGGACGCCGATTTTCTCCTGCAACCGGTCAATGACGTGAACGGCTCGCTGACAGACAGCATCATGCACCTGCAGTTCGATGCCAACCTTCAGCTCAGCAACCTGAAACTGCGTCTTTTCGGTGTGCCCTTGTCGCTGGGCAAGGTGGGGCAGTGCCGTACCCGGGAGAGCGCCCACTTGAGCCTGGCAACCCCGACCGGGGAAGACTTCGACATGAACGATGGAAGGCGTTTGACCGGGCGTTACGCCATGCCGCCACTTTCTGACTGCGGTGTGATGACGGATGTGATCAACCTGCTTGTCGCCGGCGCCAACAACAGCATCACACTGATGATGTCACCGCCGAGCCAGCTTCTGTCCACCACATCCGCCACCGATAGCGAAAGGAGTTTCTGATCATGCATTTTTTCCGGTTGATGCACCTGGCGGCCCTGGTGGTTTTCGTTACGGTGGCCAGCTTTATGCCGGCCTTGCCGGTTTATGCCGATGACAGCTTCTACCAGCCACCGGAGCCGCTCCCCGCGGGGCAGCGGGGGGACCCGCTGCGTTGGCGACCCTGGTCGGCGGGCCCGCCGACCAGCCGCCAGTTGGCCAATGCCTGGCAGGTCATGTACCGATCCACCGATGGGCAGGGCAATGCCAATGTAGTTACCGGCGAAGTGCTGGTGCCCCGTCAGGGAGACCCGGCAAGCATGCCGATTATCGCGTTGGCCCCGGGTACCGCGGGGCCGGCTTTCCGCTGTGCCCCGTCCCGGATGATCGGCAAGGGGGCCTTTTATGAGCAGGCCGCCATCAATGACATGCTGGCAAGGGGGTATGCGGTGGCGGTGACCGATTATGAGGGGTACCACCCGCAGCCCGACACCACCTACATGATTGGTCAATCCATGGGCGCGGCGGTACTGGATGTGGTGCGTGCGGCCCAGCGTCTGCCGGAGGCCGGCCTTTCCGATAGCGCGCCAGTGATTATCCGTGGTTATTCCCAGGGCGGTGGCGCCGCCATGTGGGCCGGGCAGATGTACAACCTCTATGCCCCGGACCTTGATCTCAAGGGCATTGCCGGGGGTGGGGTGCCCGCCAACCTGGCCCAGGTGGCGCTGCCCCTGAACGGCCAGGCAGGTTTCGGCGTGCTGTTCTATGCGCTGGTTGGCCAGGATCATGCCTATCCGGAATTGTCCCTGGCACCGTTTCTCAACGACCAGGGCAGGCAGGCTGTGGCGGACATGGAAAGCGACATGTGCGTGCTCGAGTTGCTGCAGAATTTTGACGGCGTGTCGTTGGCCGATGTCACTGACGTTAACCCCCTGACAGCGCAGCGGCTGCAACGGATCAGCGAAAACCAGTTGGGACAGCAGCCGATTCCGGTACCGGTTTATCAGTACCACGAGGTGGAAGACGGTCTGGTGGCCTATTCCCAGGCCAGTGATCTGCGTCACCAGTACTGCGATGAGGGGGTCAACGTTACCTGGAAAAGCTACGACACCCATGGCAAGAACGGCATCGTACGCCACATCAACCTGGTGTACCGGGGCAATGACGGAGTCAATCAGTTTATCGAAAAGGTGCTGGCCGGCCAGCCACCAGCATCCAATTGTCCCGCGCCTTGAGCCGGACCACCAACAAAAAGAAAAGGGGAGCCAGGGAGTGGATTCCAGCATGTTGAGCAAGATGCTAACCAAGATGTTAAGACGTGCCGTTGTGCCACTGTTGATGCTGTCTTTGGGCAGTACGGCGTTAGCCGTGCCCATCGACAGGACATTGTATTTCCAGTGCACTTATCCATTGATCGGCCAGCAGCCGTTGACGGCGCGGATCCACACCGACATGCCTGACAGTCTGCCCGCCGGCGAGGCAACCGGCGCCTTCAATCTTCAGGTAACGGCCACCGCGGAGGGTAATACCTACCAGGGGCTGACTCTGGTCGGAGCGCAAACCCTCGAGGGGACCGCCACTGCCAACTCCTCGGTGACCGGGCCCGGCGGATTGAATCTCCCCATTGCGGTCCCTCTTGCCATTGCCTCGACGGATATTTCCGCAATCAGTGGGCCCTTCGATATTGTCGCCACCGGTGATACACCCTCACTGACCTTCTCCGAGAGCAATCAGGGGCAGGTCGACATTCGTGTGGACAGGGATCTGGCCATGTCGCTGATTGCCCGCAGGGGCGATGGCTCGCCGATTGATTTCGGTGAGTCCTGGCATGATCCGGACAATGCGGACGCCTTCGTGGTCAGCTGCAGCATGGATGACGCTCGCATGGCAGACGAAGGCAAAGACAACCTGCTGCACCGCTTTACCGTCACCCCGGCGCAAAGCACCACGGGGCCGGTGCTCCACACCGATCCGGATACCCTGGACTTTGGCCAGGTCGTTACCGGCCTGACCGGCACTCAGACCCTCACCCTCAGCAATAATGGTGATGCGACGCTGGTGGTATCAGTGATCAGCCTGGCGGGGTCTCAGGCCGCTGATTTCAGTGACAGCCATGATTGTGCCTCTGTGCCCGTGGACGGTAGTTGCACGGTGACAGTCAATTTTTCGCCCGCGGCCACGGGCGTGCGCAGCGCCATGCTGTCGATTGCGTCCAATGATGCCGAAAATGGCAACCGGGAAATATCATTGCTGGGCGAGGGCGTCGTACAGTCGTCGCCGGCCATTGATCTGGGGGGGCAGATATTGCTCGACTTCGGCCAGGTGCAGGCTGGTAATTCGGCCACCCGTGAACTGGTCATCAGCAACACCGGCAGCGCCGCCCTGACCATCAGCAAGCTTGCCGTCAGTGGCGCGGCGGATTTCAGTCTCGACAAGAGTTGCAGCACTATCGCCGCCGGCGACAGCTGCAGTGCCACGCTAGGTTTTACCCCGACCGCGGCAGGGGCATTTAATGCCACATTGATATTGCAAAGCAACGATCCGGTCACACCGACACTCAACCTTTATCTGCAGGGCAAGGGTACGGCTACCCCCACACCGTCGCTGTCCCTGTCTCCGGCGAACCTGGCGTTTGCCGAGGTGGAAGTCGGTAAAAGTAGCCAGAAAACCCTGTTGCTGGCTAACACGGGCAATGCGGATCTGCAGATCGACAGTGTGACCCTGGCGGGCAGTGGCAGTACTGCCTATGCGCTGGCGGCGGATTGCAGCCTGATTGTCGCTGGCCAGACTTGTCCTGTGCAGGTCAGTTTCACGCCGCTCACGGCACAGAGCTATAACGCCCATATCAACGTGGACTCCAATGCCGGCAACAGCCCTTCCGCGGTGGTCACCCTGTCTGGCAAGGGCGTGCCGCTGGCTACGCCGGCGTTGGCGGTCAGTCCGCTCTCTCTGGATCTGGGGCAAAGCCAGGTGGGTAGTACCGCAAAGGAGGTGGTCACTCTCAGTAATACCGGCACTGCGGTATTGTCGGTCAGCGCCAGTCTGGACGGCACTGACAGTAACACCTTTGCGTTTAGTGGGGATTGCAGCGCCGTGGCGCCGGGGAGTGATTGCCTGCTGACCGTGTCGTTTTCGCCGGTCAGTATCGGCATGAAAAAAGCCAGCCTGGTATTGCAAAGCAATGACCCGGATAACGTATCAATCAGCCTTGCATTGTCCGCAGAAGGGACCCCGCAACCACAGCCTGAGATCAAGGTGTTGCCCCTGTCTCTGGTTTTCGATGCCTTGCCGCTGGGCAGCACGGCGGAGCAGACCGTCAATGTCAGCAACAACGGTGATGGCCCCCTGGCACTGACGGCAATAACGATGCAGGGCGAGGCCTACAATCACAGCAGCGATTGCCCGCCAAGCCTGCCGGCGGGGCAAAGCTGCACCATCACAGTGACCTTCGCCGCCGATGCCAGCGGCGATTATCCCGGCACATTGACGATCACCTCCGATGATGCCGACCAGCCCGATTTATCTATCGACCTGCAGGGGAGCGTGGTACCGGTTCCTGTGCCGGTGCTGGTGATGGATCCGCAGACCCTCTCCTTTGCGCCCACCCTGGTGGGCGACGCCGTGAGCCGCTCCGTGACGTTGAGCAATGGTGGCAGCGCGGCCTTGAGTCTGGACAGCATCACTCTGGACGCCAGCGCCGACTTCAGCCTGAGCCACGATTGTGGCTCGGGCCTGGTGCCGTCGGCACAGTGCACGGTGACCGTGGTATTCCGTCCCGCTTCCCCGGGCGGTCATACCGGCCTTTTGACGCTGGAATCCAGTGATCTGATGCCGTCACAACGGGCGATTCCGCTGAGTGGTAACGGGCAGGCCATGCCAGCGCCACATCTGAGCATCAATCCCGGGCGTCTTGAGTTCGGCCCGGTGGGCCTGGGCAATACGCAGACTACCGAACTGGCGATCTTCAATGACGGCAATGTCAGCCTGGATGTGTCTTCCGCATTGTCCGGTGACAATGCATTTAGCCGGCTCGATGGCGATGACTGTCAGCCGCTGTTGCCGGGCAGGCAGTGTTCGGTGGCTTTGAGTTTCCGGCCTGCCCACCCTGGCACCCTGTCGGCCTCGCTGGCCGTGACGGCCGAGAGCTTGGATAAGCCCATGGCGGTAGCGCTGAGTGGTCAGGCGGTGCCTGCAGGGGGCAACGGGGCAACGCCGGTGGGGCAGGGCAGCGGTGGCAGTGTGGGGCTGGCTGGTCTGGTGCTGCTGGGGCTGCTTGCCGGTGGCAGAAACAAAAGAACAAGGTGATCCATCAGCGTCGCTCGGCCGGGCGAATCTTGCGGCCACCGGCTCCGCCGCCCTGGCGGAGCCGGCTTGTTATTCCGCGGTTGCCCGCCGGTGGCTGCGAATTATTCGACAGCAGTTATAATGGCGGGCCGTTTTTCATCCCGGAGCCGCCCCATGGACGCGCAACACCACCTCGACGCCACCGGCCTGCTGTGCCCGGAACCGGTCATGATGCTGCACAACAAGGTGCGCGACATGGCACCGGGTGAGGTGCTGGAAGTGAAAGCCACTGACCCGTCCACCGAGCGCGATATCCCCAAGTTCTGCCAGTTTCTCGGCCACACTCTGCTTCAACAACAGCAAGAGGGTGAGCTGTATTGCTACTGGATTCGCAAGAAAGCCTGAGTCAGCTCCCGCAGGCCGACAGGGCGGCTGAAAGCCGCCCGCGTGGCGTGACGCTTTTCAGCTTTTCGCCAACATGGCGACCGCTGCCAGTGCCTCCGGGTCTCGTTCCTTGAGCCGGTTGGCGATGCCGTGCTGGAAAAAATAGCGGAAGGCTGGCCGTTGCTGGGCCATTTCCAGGCACTCGGCGCCGGGCAACACCGGTGTCTGCGTCACCGATTGTTCTTCGGCCACCATGGCCGCCAGGGTGCCATCGGCAAACAGGCGCCAGCTGACCACCTCCATCAGGCTGATGGTATGGAAGCCGTCACTGGAAAAGACCGCATGGGTACCAATGGTATCGGGGATTTCCTGTACCTGGTGCTCGCCCGGCTGGGGTTTGCCAAAGAATTCCAGCGCCGCATCCAGCTCCTGCACCTTGTGTTGCGGGGCATCCACAAACAGGTAGTCGCTGCCGGGCAGGCGGTAACCCTCCCAGCGACCGTTGAGCGGGTCGGCGAGCGCCATGGCGGTGACCGGTTCTTTCAGCCACGGCACCATGGCCACGGTGTCACCATTGGCGAGCCGGGCCCAGGCGAGAATCTTCAGGGAAAACAGGGTGTCCGGGTGCTGGTCATTGGCATACAGCAGCTCAATGCCGTCGTATTCCGGGGATAAACGCAAAATAGGGGGCTGTGCCGCTTTGCGGCGTGGAGAGAAGGGAAGCACGTTGCTTCCGCCAGGGTGTTGCCGGTGAGCCTGAGTCATGGGCACCTCCCGGTACATTGCCTAGAGGGCCTGGTACCCGCGGGTACAAAAGCCCGTTACTTCACGGTAGCCTGTCGCAGCAAAAGGCGCAAGTGGCGAGGATGAACGGTGCAATCCCATGGATACCTGTAACTACTATTTTGCCTACGGCTCCAACATGAATCCGGCGCGCATGGCGGTGCGTGGCATGCGTTACCGCCACAGCCATGCCGCCAGGCTGGAGGGCTGGCAACTGTCGTTCAACAAGCGCGCCCATGGCAAGCAGGGCATCGCCTACGCCAATATCGTGCCAGGTGCGGCCTGCGAGGGGGTGCTCTACCAACTTTGGGACCATCGGGAAATTGAGCGCCTGGACCCGTTCGAGGGGTGGCCGGAACGCTACCGTCGCGAGTGTCTGCGTGTCGAGACCGCTTCGGGCAGCGTGCGAAGCTGGGTGTACATTGCCAACCCGCAGTGGCAGGCGGAGCAGTTATTGCCGGAGCGCTGGTACCTGAATCATCTTCTCAGTGGCCGCCCCTGGCTCAGTGATGACTATTACCGGGCGTTGTTGGCCACACCCTGCGCCTGTGACTGAGTCGCCGGGTCATCGTTGGCGGCATGGCGCGCCAGAGGCTGGGCCAGCCGCCAGCGCAGGCGCAGCCCCAGCAAAACGGCCGCCGCGGTAAGCCCTGCTACCAGACCGATCCAGAAGCCCGCCGGGCCCATGGGCTCGCCCCACCAGTGACTCATGCCGAGCCCGTAACCCAGCGGCAGACCAATCCCCCAGTAGGCGACCAGGGTCATCAGCATGGGCCAGCCGGTGTCCTCGAAACCGCGCAGGCAGCCGTTGGCACACACCTGCAGTGCATCGGAGACCTGATAGAGTGCCGCGAACAGCAACAGATGGCTGGCCAGAGCCACCACCTGGCTATTGCCGGTGTAGATGTGCGGGATCCAGTGCCGTGCCAGTACCAGGCCCAGCGATGCCACCAGCCCCACCACCACGGTAATGCCCATTGCTACCTGCACGGCATGGCCCAGGCTTTGCCGATCTCCACGGCCACGGGCATGGCCCACCCGCACGGTGGCGGCCAGGGCGAAGCTCAGCGGTACCATGAAGATCAGCGACGTGAAGTTCAGCGCAATCTGGTGACTGGCCACCACCTGGGCGCCCAGGCTGCCGATCAGCAAGGCAATCACGGCAAAGATGCTGACCTCGAAGAAGATGGACAGCCCCACCGGCAGGCCCAGGCGCAACATGTAACCCAGGCTGGGCATTTCAAAATGCCGCTGGCGCAGGTTCAGTGGGGCATGCTGGTAGACCGGGTGCCGGTGGGTATAGATCGCCATCATCAGCGCCATCGACCACATCACCAGACTGGTTGCCCAGCCACAGCCCACGCCGCCCAGGGCCGGCAGGCCGAGCTTGCCATAGATCAGCACATAATTGGCCGGGATGTTGATCAGCAGGCCGATGACGCTGATCCACAGTACCGGTCGGGTGTGGTTCATGGCTTCGGTATAGCTGCGCATGGCCAGCATCAGGGCGGCGCCGGGCATGCCCCAGCTGAGTGCGTTGAGGTAACCGATGACTTTCGGGCAGATGGCCGGGTCCACGTCCATCCATGTAAGCACTGGCGCCATGCTGCGTAGCAGCAGGGCGCTGAGCACCCCCAACCCCAGCCCCAGCCACATGCCCTGCTGGGCGAGGGGATTGATGCGGTGGTAAGCTTCGCCGCCAAGATGCCGGGAGAGGATGGGGGTCGCGCTCATCAACACCCCGGTCATGAACAGAAACAGGGGCACCCAGATACTGGCACCCACGGCCACCGCCGCCAGATCATTGGCACTGACGCGGCCGGCCATCATGGTGTCCACGAAACCATTGGCGGTCTGGGCCAGCTGGCCGCCGAGAATGGGCAGGGCCAGGCTGAGCTGGGCGGTAAGTTCCTGACGACGGGATGACATATGCGACCAGAGTCAAAAGCGGAAGCGGCAAGCGCGGTAAAGGCGGCTACCATACCGCAAAGCCCTCCCGGCGTGTACCGAAGTCGGGACCTGGAAGCCCTGTTTCGGGCCACTTTTTTTCAATCCCATGACACGGTACTGGAAGGCGGAGCGGCGGAGCCGCTATACCGGCCGGGTTCGCCCCATCGTATCGTCTACAGCCATGATTACTTCCGCAGTGCCCTGCACGAGATCGCCCACTGGTGCGTGGCCGGTGCCCGCCGGCGTCAGTTGGAGGACTATGGCTACTGGTATGCCCCGGATGGGCGGGATGCGGCCCAGCAAGCGGAGTTTGCGCGGGTCGAGGTCTACCCCCAGGCGCTGGAGGCCCTGTTCTGTGCGGCCTGTGGCCATGGTTTCCGGGTCTCGCTGGATAATCTCAGCGGTGATGGTGGCGATGAGCAGGGCTTTGCCCTGGCCGTTTATCAGCGGGCGAAGGCATCACTTGATGGTGGGCTTGCCGAGCGTCCCCGGCGCTGGTGTCAGGCACTGGCAGCGCATTATGGCCGCCGTGACATAACGCTAAAGCGGGCCCTGGATGAGATATTCCAGAACCCGCTGTGAGCGCCTCTGAGCTTAACGAAGCATGTGCAGGAAGTGCATGTGTTTCTCGTACTGGTCCAGTACGTCGGCAATCACCTGATCTTTGGTGTACCCCATCAGGTCATAATCCTGGCCCCCTTCGCTGAGGAAGACCTCGGCCCGGTAGTAGGTGTCCTTGTCCGCATGTTTCTTGGCGTGATCCAGCTGGCGGATGGTAATGGACGGCCGGGTGTAGCCGCGCACTCTTACGCCATAACGGAAATCAATTTCCTTGTCATGGCTGACATCCAGATAGCTGCGGTCGTCTTCATGGCTGACGGTCACGTCCAGGCCATGGCTCTTGAGCTCTTCGGCCACGGCTTCCAGCGCCGGCTTGGCAGTGGTTTCCAGAAACTCCAGCACACGGGCACGGATCGGGAAATGCACCATGGTCTTCAGGCGCGCCTTCCAGCCACCGCCGGCGGGGCGATTGTGCCCCACATGGATGGTGGGCGGCGGCGCCACGGCGGTGCGGAAACTCTGCTGACGTATCTGTTCCACCCGCAAGGAGCGTAACAGGCCGAAGCAGGCCACCATCAGCACAATCGCAAAGGGCAGGGCCGAGGCAATGGTGGCCGACTGCAATGCCCCCAGACCGCCGGCCAGCATCAGCGCCATGGCCACGATGCCCTCCGTGCTGGCCCAGAAAATGCGTTGCCATACCGGCGTGTCGTCATGGCCGCCGGATGCCAGCATGTCCACCACCATGGAGCCGGAATCCGAGGAGGTCACGAAGAACACCACCACCATCAGGGTGGCCACGCCGGAAACAAAGCCGGACCAGGGGAACTGCTCCAGGAAACGGAACAGCGCCACGGACTTGTCGTCGCTGACAATCTGGCCCAGCTGGGCAAAGGAATTGTCCATGATCATCTTGATGGCGGAATCGCCGAACACTGTCATCCAGAACAGGGTAAAGCCGGCGGGGACCAGCATCACGCCCATGGTGAATTCGCGAATGGTGCGGCCGCGGGAAATGCGCGCAATGAAAAGGCCCACAAACGGTGACCAGGACAACCACCAGCCCCAGTAGAGCAGGGTCCAGCCGCCAATCCAGGCCTGGGGACCGGAGCCGGTTTTGGGTTCATAGGCGTAGAGGTTGAAGGTCATGCTGACCAGGTCAGACAGGTAGGCACCCAGGTTTTGTACATAGGCCTTTAGCAGGAACACGGTGGGACCCAGTGCCAGGATGAACACCAGTAGCAGAAAGGCGAGGCCCAGGTTCAGCTCCGACAGGCGACGGATGCCGGCGTCCAGGCCGGTGACCACCGAGATGGTGGCCAGCGAGGTAATGCCGACAATCAGCCCGACCTGCACATATTCATTGACGGGAATGCCGAACAGGTAATTAAGCCCGGCGTTGACCTGCTGAACCCCGTATCCCAGCGAGGTGGCCACCCCGAAGACCGTGCCGACCACCGCAAACACGTCCACCGCATGGCCAATGGGGCCGTAGATGCGCTTGCCGATCAGCGGATAGAGTGCCGAACGCAGGGTCAGGGGCAGGCCGTGGCGAAAGCTGAAGTAGCCCAGTATCAGGCCGACGATGGCGTAGATCGCCCAGGCATGCAGCCCCCAGTGAAAGAAGGTGGCCTTCATGGCTTCACGGGCGGCGTCGATGGTGCCGGGGTCGGCCATGGGCGGGCTGGTGAAGTGGGTGACCGGTTCGGCCACACCGAAAAACATCAGGCCGATGCCCATGCCGGCGGAAAACAGCATGGCGAACCAGGAGGTGTAACTGTAATCCGGTTCCGAATGGTCCGGCCCCAGCTTGATTTCGCCGTAGCGGCTGAGGCCGAGAAAGACCACCAGCGTCAGGATGATGGCCACGGTGAGAATATAGAACCAACTGGCTTCCTGAATCACCTGTGTCTGCAGGTAGGAGAAGAAGCGCTCGGCGGTGTCGCCGAAGATGGCGGAGAACAGCACCAGTGCAGCGATGATGGCCACGGCGGAATAAAACACCGGAGGATTGATCTTGACCTTGTCGCTGTTGACGCCAAAGGTTTGCTCGTGCTCAGTCATGCGTTGCTCCTTTATCCCTGGAAGTCACGTCTGGTCTGAGGTTTTCGTGCCGAATCAGCATAGCACATTGACACAAGCGTGCTCGTCCAGCCGTTGACAGGGGGTGAACGGGTGGCAGGTTGCAGCGGGGGCCCTAGAGTCTGCCGCTGCGTTTGAGCATCAGATAGAGATTACTCAGCCGTGCCGGCAGTTGTTGAGGCACGCTGGCCGTTACCAGGGCGCCGGCATGGCGCAGGCGGGTGTGCAACTGCTGGCGCTGAAGTTGCTCGCGGGCGTCGGCGGCCAGCGTCAGGGCCTGATCAAAATCCGCCACCGGCTGATGGGCCAGATGCACCTGTTCCGGCAGCAGCATGTCGGCGATCAGGACCAGATGGTGGCGTCGCAGCAGGGAGACGGCAGTGACCAGGTCATCCTCGTCTTCCTGCTGCAGGCGGGTGACCAGTACCACCAGTGCCCGGCGGCGCCAGCGGCCCAGCAACTGGCGGGCGGCCAGATTGAAGTCACTGGCATGACGGCTGGGATGCAGGTCATAAAGACCATTGAGCAACTGGTTGAGCCCCTGCTGTCCCTGCACCGGCGGCAGCCAGCGGCTGCTGTCACCGGAAAACAGCATGGCGCCGGCCTTGTCCTTCTGTTTCAGTGCCGTCCAGGCCAGCAGCAGGGCGGCATTGAGTCCGTGGTCGAAACCGGTCATCTCGCCCACCGGCATGGCCATGCGGCGCCCGCCGTCCAGCATTACCAACACCTGCTGATTCTGCTCGTCCTGATATTCCCGGCTGATCAGCTGGCGCCGTCGGGCGGTGGCCTTCCAGTCGATCTGGCGCAGGCTGTCGCCGGGCCGGTATTCGCGTAGCTGGTGAAATTCCATGCCTTCCCCACGGCGCGGGCGCATGCGATTGCCGGTGAGCTGGAAGGCATGATTGATATCCATGTCGGCGCGGCTGATGCGTGAAAAATCCGGGTAAACCGGGACAGTACGCTCCGCCGGGCAGACCTTGCGAACCTGCCACAATGTCAGTGGCGAGGGCAGCCAGAATTCCAGGTCACCGAAAGCCACCGGTCCACGCCGGGCGGGCCGGTAGGGATAGGTGACCTCGGTGATGCGACCGCCACCGGCAGCATTCAGGGTGACCGGCAGTCCGGTGCGGTCGTCGTCGTCCGGATGATGATCCGCGAGCACAAAACGCCGCGGCAGGCCTCGCGGGGCAACCTGGATCCTGACCGTGTGGCTTTGCTGGACGGACAGGGCATCCGGCAACAGGCGCTCGGCCTGCGGTGTGGGGCGTCGCCGGGCCTGGCGCAGATCCAGCAGGCTGACCACCAGGGCAAGGCCGCCGACGGCCAGCCATAGCTGGCTCCACAGCGGCGACAACCAGGGCAGTGGTGTGGCCAGCAGCGCCCAGGCGGCTACCAGCCAGAGCAGAGTCACCGCCGGCTTCATTGTTTCGGCGCTTCCACCTGCGCCAGCAGGCGCTCCAGGGCAGATTCCGGTGTCTGACCCTCGATTTCCGCATCGGCGCTGAGCTGAATACGATGGCGCAGTACCGGGCGGGCCACCTGCTGGATGTCATCCGGTGTGACAAAGTCGCGGCCTTCGAACAGGGCCTGGGCGCGGGCGGCCCGGGCCAGGGCAATACTGGCACGGGGGCTGGCGCCGTGGATGATACCGGGGAAGTCACGGGTGGTGCGCACCAGGCGCAGGGCATAGTCGAGCACTTCCGGGTCCAGTAATACGGTGGCGCTGAGCGTCTTGAGCGCGGCAATGGCATCGGCATCGGCCACCGCGGTCAGGCTGTCCACATCCAGGCTGGCGGCAATGGTGCCGTCCAGCACCATGTTGACCAGGGTGGTTTCGTCATCATGGCCCGGGTAGTCAATCAGCACCTTGAATAGGAAACGGTCCAGCTCCGCTTCCGGAAGAGGATAGGTGCCTTCCTGGTCCAGCGGGTTCTGGGTGGCCAGTACCATGAAAGGTTCACTGAGGGTAAAAGCCTTGCCCTCGATGGTGATCTGTCTTTCCTGCATGACCTCCAGCAGGGCGGCCTGGGTCTTGGCCGGGGCCCGGTTGATTTCGTCGGCCAGTAATAACTGGGTAAAGGCCGGCCCGCGCCGAATCCGGAACTGTTCGCTCTTGGGGTCGTACATGGCATGGCCGGTGACATCGGTGGGCATCAGGTCCGGGGTGAACTGGATGCGGTTGAAGTCCAGGTCCAGCACCCGGCCCAGGCTTCGTACCAGCAGGGTCTTGCCCAAACCGGGCACCCCTTCCACCAGGACGTGGCCGCCGGTGATCAGCGCAATCAGTACCTCACGCACGACCTGCTGCTGGCCAATCAGCACCCGGTTGAGTTGTTGTTCTATGCGGTGGGCCAGCTCGGTGGCCTCGGCCAGGGTCTGGGGGTGAGTCATGCATCGCTCCTGATTTTCTGTAGCCACTCCACCTGGCGGGTAAAGTGCTCGCGGTTGTCCGGTTGGGCGGTTAGCGCCTGTTCCAGCTGTTCGGTGCTGGTATCCAGGCGCCTGGCGACCTGCGCCAGTGCCCGTTCACGGCGGGTGTCCAGTCGTTTGAGATGTTGCTCGGCCTGCTCGCGCAGGGGCGCCAGCAGGCTACGGTACTGGCTGTTGCGCCAGAGAAAATAGCCGCTGGCATGAAGATGCTCCAGGTAATCGCGCTGCTGTTGATGACGCCACTGAATGCGCGGACCGGTACGACGGCTGCGCCGCCACAGCCACAGTGCCAGCAGTACCATCAGCGCCGAAATCAGGGCGGGTGCCTGTAGCCACAGCCATTGTGGCAGCGGTGGCATCATCACCGAGCGGACAAACCAGACCTGGTTGCCGCCGGTCAGCCAGTTGAGCAGCCAGGCATGGTCGAAATAAAGCAGATGCTGGTTATCCCAGAGACTGAGATCGGTCAGCACGGTCACAAGGCCGTCGCCCAGTTGCAGCTGGATCAGTTGTGAGCCCTGCTCATTATCGGCATAGGCGATGACGCTCACCGGCCAGCGTGGATCGTTGTCCGTGGGCGTTTGTGCCTCATCATCAGTGTCATTCCAGCTGTCATGCCAGAGTTCATGGTCACTGTAGAGCTGGATGCGCCGCTCGCGGCTTTCCTTGTCACCATGCAGAACCAGTGGTTCGGGTTGCGGCGGCGCCTCACAGAGTTTCTTTTCACAGAAGCCGATGGCATCGGTCACATCGCCACTCAGGCAGAAGGCCACCACGCCCTGGGTAATGAAGTCGTAATTGTTGATCAGCTTGTCGAGCTCTTCTTCCTTCTTGTCGTCACCCTCGCTGTCCTGATCCGTTTCCTGGGTGGACCAGATGGTAATGCCAAGCGGATAGAGCAAGGGATCATTGTCGGCCAGCTGCTCATCGGTGACGGTCTTTTCGTCCACGCTGTCCGGCAGGGGGCGGGCTGCGACAATCATCTCGCCGCCGGCGTGGACCCAGTCGAGCAACTGTGCCACCTGGTCTTTGGACAGTTCCCCGCGTTGCTTGTCGATCACCAGGGTGACGTTGGTATCCGGCAGCGGAAACAGGCTGGCGCCACTGAGGATACGACGGCTTGTTTGCCCCTGGCGTTCCAGAAACTGCTGGGCGGCGGCGAAGGGGTTGTTGCGGATATGGCTGTCCACCGGCACCGAGCGCATGTAACTGACCGGTTCGGTGAGACTGTAGTAGCCAATGCCCAGTGCGATGGCCAGGATCGCCAGTATCCAGGGAAGTTTACGCATGGGCGTGCTCCCCGCGATGCAATTGCTGCCAGTGATCCAGCAATTCGCGCACCTGGCTCGCCTCCACCGGGCGATGGGCCCAGGCAGTGCGTACCCAGGCGTCCACCAGCCGTGCCAGATAGGCGAACAGGGGTTGCTCACCATGCTGCTGGCGCAGGGCCCGCAGGCACTGTTGTTCGGTCGTGCCCCGGTGCACGCGTACCGGATAACGGGGCAGCAGGTCGGCCAGGACCGCGCGCAGCAGCAATGACAGGGCGGTGCGAATGTCGTTGGCCTGCAGGGCCTGGTTGATGGCCGCCGTCAGGTTGTCAGGCAGACTTTGCTGGCGGATATCCAGCCCGGCCACATGGGTTGGCGGCGCGCTTTCGCCCTTGCGGCCGGCTGTGGTGCCGCCCTGATCCAGATAGCGCAGAATGCGAATGATCAGCCACAGGGCCACGGCAATGAACAGCAGCCAGGCGAGAGTGCGTATCAGGCCATCGGGCAGCGACATGGGGTCATGGTTCTTCTCTTCCGGCTTGTGTTCCATCAACCATTTCCAGAGCGCGCGCATCCAGTCCGATTCACTGTCACTCTGGTCTTTCCAGCGGCGTTCATGGGCCTCTTCCATGGGCATGAAATCCTTGCCCGCCAGGACCTCAATGGCCTGTTGGCGCGCCGGCTGGTCGTCGGCCCGGGCCGGTTGCGGGTTGAGGACGGGCAGCAATAACAGCAGGGCGATGGCCAGCATGCCCCGGCGCCGACCGATACGGGTGAGCCCCAGCTGCAGGTCCCAGCCCTCCAGCCAGGTTCGCTTGTTGAGATACAGGGCAAACCCGCAGGCCACATAGAGCGGCTCGGTGACCACCATCACCAGATACCAGCACAGGCAGCTGATCACGATTTGCAGACTACCCTGTTCGAAAAACCAGCTGCTCAATTCCAGATCGAACTGCCAGGGAATGAGCATATAGAGCAGGGCCAGCAGCCCCAGGGTCATGAACTGTTCCAGGTGCAGCACAATCAGGGTCAGCATGGCAGCGCGATTGGGCTGGCCGCTGGCCAGCACACGCATGCGCTGGTTGGCCTGATCGCCACGGGCGCCTTCCAGCTGCCAGACATTGTTATTGAAGCTGCGCCAGGGGCTCAGGCGCCGCCAGGTCAGCTGGCCGATCAGGCCGTTGCGAGCGTAGCTCGGCAGGCGGCGAAAAATGGCGCCCATGGCCAGGGTCTCGTTGAACAGTGCATGGCTGTAGAACGCCAGCACCGGGCGCTCCCACAGGGGTTTGAGCCACCAGAACAGCAAGATCGGCCAGAGGCTTTCGGTCTGCACCGACACGCCCAGCAGGGCGGCGAAGGGCAGGGCGGTCATGGCCAGCCAGATCAAGGTCACCGGGCCGGCCCAGTGACGGTAAAGACGGGTACCCAGATCCACCGCCTGCCAGGGGCCACGCGGTGCCAGCCGGGCGTTAGCTTTCTCCAGCTCCACGTGTGCGTCCCCCAAAAAACAGATAAAGATAAAGCAGTGCCCAGCAGGCGGCACCGACACTGTATTTTATGCTGGCGTCCAGTTGCCGGGGCGACCAGAACGCTTCGATAAAGGCGGCCAGCAGTAACAGGCTGAATACGCCATACATGATCGGCAGGGCGTCACTGGCCGCCTGGCGCAGGGCATCCATTCTCGACAACGCCCCGGGAGCCAGTATCGACCAGCCCAGGCGAAGCCCGGCGCCGCCGGCCAGCATGATGGCGGTGAGTTCCGGCGCGCCATGAGCAATGACAAAGGTGAAGAAGGGTTTGGCGGCGCCGGCGTTGATCAGGTGGGCGGCGATAGCGCCAAAGAAAGCACCATTGAACACTTCCACGAACAGCGCACCGATGCCCAGCAGCAGGCCGCCGGAAAAGGTGCTGAAGCCGATGCCGATATTGTTGCGGATATAGTGGCCGAACATCATCACATCATCACCGCTGTCACGGTGCCGGTCCGCGGTGCGATCGGGCAGGTACATGTCCTCGATCTGCGTAATCGCCTGATCCCCCATCATGGTGTAGATCATGTCCGGGTTGTTCTGTACGAGGGCCCAGACAAACCCCAGCGACAACGCGAAGCACAGCATGCTGACCAGGTGCCAGCGCCACAGGCGGCGTACCGCACGGGGGAAATCCCGTGAGAAAAAGGCCGCCAGGCGGCTGAGGAACGGCGGGTTATAGCGGTACAGCTGGCGATGGGCTCGCATCACCAGGTCGTTCAGATAATCCTGCAATTCCAGGCTATAGCCCCGTTCGCCGCTCAGCGCCAGCTGGTGGCACAGGCCGCGATAGCCGGCCAGAAAGTCGTCCAGCGGCAGACGCTTGCGTTTGCTGACGTGCAGTGACTCCAGCTGATCAAGCTGGGCTTCCAGGGCCTGCCAGTGGGGCCGGTAGCGCTGTTCGAACTGTGCCTGCTTCATGCCTGCCCCGCCGGCTGATTGGGTGTCACGGTAGCGTTGTCATCCGTGCCGCGGGTATCCCCGGTGACCAGAAAGCGGGTGACGGATGCCAGGGTGGATTCTGCCTGTTCCGGGGGCAGTTCCGGGTAAGCCAGTTGCGCCAGTTCCTGTCGGCGTAATGGCGAAAACTGGTTGCCCCTTTCCCGGAAAGCCAGCAGGGTCAGCTGATCGTCACGGCTTACCGACCAGTCCGGCGGTTGGCGCTCGCCGTCACTGCGGGTCAGGCTCTGGCCGTGTTCCGGGACATGAATGACCAGGGTGTTGGCGGCCATGTCGCCCAATCGTTGCTGGCGGGGGCTGATCAGCGTGGCGATAAAGCCGAGCAGATAGAACATGGGGAAAGCATCCGCAGTGCGAAGCAGGTTGCGGATCAGGCTGCCATTGAAACTCAGGGGGCTGCCGTTGGCATGGATGACCGCCAGGCGCATGGCTTTCTTGCCCGGAGTCTGGCCGTTGCGCAGGGCCTCGAACAGGGTGGGATAAAACCACTCCAGGAAAAACGCCAGAATGGCCGCCAGCCCCATGCCGAACTTGCCCAGCACCGCCAGCATGATGCCGAGCACGGCATAGATGACCAGGCGTATAAGCAGGTCGATACTGTAGGCCAGGGCGCGGGGTACCGGCCCGGCCAGGGACAGGGAAAGCAGGGCGCCTTCAGGTGTTTCCACCTCCAGACGGTCGTCAATCAGCATGGCGTTCCTTGCGTATCTGCAGTGCTGCGGTGACAAACAGCATGACGGTAAGACTGGTCTTGGCGATGGCGAGCGTACGCACCGGCGCCGGGTCCAGCAACTGGATGGAAAAGCCGCAGAAATAGATCAGCAGCAGAAAACACAGCCAGGTGGCCAGACGCGGATCGCCTTTGCCGCAAGCCGGTGCCATCAGCAGCAGGGGCATGTAGAGCAGCCCGGCCATGATCAGCGTCGCCATCCATGGCGTCTGTGGCGGAGCCAGGATAAAAAGGCCGGATACGCCAATGACCAGAAGCAGCAGGTAGCTCAGACGCATCAGCCAGAGGATCATCGTGCCCCCTTGAGGGCCCTGGCGGTGGCCGCCAGCCGTTTACCCAACGCCCGGGCAATATGGATCTCATCGTCGGTCAGGGTGGCATCCGCCCGGCTGCCGGAAACATGGGAGGCGCCGTAGGGGGTACCGCCGCTTTGGGTTTGCAACAGCGCGTCTTCACTGTAGGGCACCCCGGTAATCAGCATGCCGTGGTGCAGTAGCGGCGTCATCATGGACAGCAGCGTGCTTTCCTGGCCACCGTGGAGGCTGCCGGTGGCGGTGAAGACACCGGCGGGTTTGCCGATCAGCTCACCGGACATCCACAGTTCGCTGGTCTGATCGAGAAAATATTTCAGCGGCGCGGCCATGTTGCCAAAGCGGGTGGGGGAGCCCAGTGCCAGCCCGGCGCACTCGCGCAGGTCATCCAGGGTGGCATAGGGTGCGCCGCTGTCGGGTACCGCTGGGCCGGTGGCTTGATGGTCGGCGGACACGGGCGCCACTGTCCGCAGTCGGGCTTCCAGCCCCTCGCTTTCCACGCCATGGGCAATCTGCCGGGCCAGATTGGCAACACTGCCGTTACGGCTGTAGTAAAGCACCAGGATGACATCGCTCATGGCTTAATCCAGCAGGTTGAGCACGTTTTCCGGAGGCCGCCCCAGCACCGCACGGTCGCCATGGACCACGATGGGGCGCTCGATCAGTTTCGGGTGTGACACCATGGCCTCGATCACGGCCTTGTCACTGCTTTGCGGGCTGAGGCCGGCATCCTTGTAATCCGCTTCCTTGTGGCGCAGCAGATCATGGGCGCGGTCCAGCCCCAGTTTCTTGATCAGGCTGGCCAGGGTGGCGGCATCCGGGGTGTCGTCCAGGTAGCGCACCACGGTGGGTTCAATGCCGTTTTCCTCCAGCAGTGCCAGCGTCTGGCGGGATTTGGAACAACGCGGATTGTGATAGATAGTGTAGTCAGCCATCGGTTTGCATATCCTTGAAACGAATTGAGCCATTGTAAGCGGCGTAAAGCCGGTGGCAAGGCAACCGCATGGATGGACTATGGAAAATCAGGATCCTGTGATTCCGGTACGGGCAAGACTGGCGTCGATAGCGGCGTTTGCGAAATTGCTGCGCCAGCAATTCGTGGAGGATGGTTGCCGCCAGAGTGCGGCGGCACTGACTTATACGACCCTGTTTGCCATTGTGCCGGTGATGACAGTGAGCTTTACGCTGCTGTCGGCGATTCCTGCTCTGAAGGAAAAGGGCAGCAGTATTCAACGTTGGGCGTTTGACTATTTCGTGCCCTCGGCGGGTAGCGAAGTGCTGGAACAATTGCGTTCGTTTTCACAACAGGCCACCAACCTCACCGGCATCGGTATTCTTTTTCTGGTGGTGACCGCAGTACTGATGCTGCGCACCATCGAGCAAAGCCTCAACCGTATCTGGAAAGTTCAGGAGCCACGCAAGGGGCTCACCAGCCTGATGATGTACTGGGCGGTATTGTCGCTGGGGCCCCTGTGTCTTGGCGCCGGTCTGGCGATCAGTTCCTTCCTGACCTCCCAGGCCATTTTTAACGACACGGTCAGTTACCTGGGGGGCGTGCGTCTGTGGTTGAGTATTTTGCCGTTTGTGTTCACCACCTTTTTGCTGACACTGCTTTACACCGTGGTGCCCAATACCTCGGTGCCCTGGCGTCAGGGGGTGCTGGGTGCGGCCTGTGCGGCGCTGTTGTTTGAGCTGGCCAAGGCGGCCTTTGCCCAGTTCATCAAACACGCGCCCAACTACCAGGTGGTCTATGGTGCCTTTGCGGCGGTGCCGATATTCCTGCTGTGGATTCATTTATCCTGGATCATCGTTCTGGGAGGGGCGGAACTGGTTCGCGCGCTGGTGATTTTTCAGGAGCACCGTCGGCAGATTCCGAAGATGCAATCCATGTTGCGTTTGCTGGAGCTGTTCTGGCAGTGCCAGCAGTCAGGCAAAACCCTGCGTAGTCGTGACCTGCGCCGGGAAATGCGACACCGGGGTGTGGCCCACTGGGATGAATTGCGCAACATTCTGCAAAAATCCGGCATCATTCGCCGCACCGATGAGGGCGGCTACCTGTTGGGTCGCAATCTGCAAAACCTCACCCTGGGCCAGTTGACGGCCATGATGCCCTGGCCGGCCCACAGCCAGTTGCGCATGCGCAGCCAGAATGACGATGCCGGCTGGGAAGTCCACGGCAAGCAGCGCCTGGATGCGGCCCGCGAGGGGATGATGGCGGAACTGGATATTTCACTGGACGCGCTGTTTTCCTGCCCGGATGATGGGCGCCCCGCTGCGCAACACCAAGCAGGAGGCAAGCATGACAATTCTGAGCCGTAAGGTGCGTATCCAGGGGCGGGTGCAGGGCGTCGGATACCGGGCCTGGACCCAGCAACAGGCGCGCCAGCATGGCCTGGTCGGCTGGGTACGCAATTGCGTCAATGGCGATGTGGAAGCGCTGTTGCAGGGCCCGCAAGCCGACGTGGACGCCATGCTGGAGGCATGCTGGCAGGGGCCACCGGCCGCCCAGGTCAGCCAGGTGCTGGCCGAGGACTGCCCGCAGCCACGGTGTAATCGATTTGAGGTGACGGCATGAAGCAGGTGGAACTGGTCAATGGTGATCTGCGCTTTCCGGCTCTGATGGCCGGCACCGGCGATCCGGTGATATTGCTGCACGGGTTCCCGGATACCTACGAAAACTGGGCGGTACAGGTCAATGCCCTGGCCAGTGCCGGCTATACCGCCATCGCGCCAGCGCTGCGCGGCTATGCCCCCGGCTGTCAGCCGGGCAATGGGGACTATTCCCTGTACGCCGCGGTGGATGATCTGATGGTGTTTGCCGCCCAGCTGGGCGGGCGCGTGCACCTGATTGGCCATGACTGGGGCGCTGCCGTGGGGTATCTGGCCTGTGCCCAGTCGCCGGATACCTTCTGTTCGTTCAGTGCCCTGGCGATTCCGCCGCTACGGCGTCTGCCCCAGGCGCTGCTGAAAGTCCCCGAGCAGATTCTGCTCAGTGGCTACATGCAGTTTTTCCAGTTGCCACTGGCACCGGAGGCCTGGCTCAAGCGGGGCAACATGGCCGGGGTGGAAGCGCTGTGGCGGCGCTGGTCGCCGGACTGGGAGCCCGGCCTCTACCTGGACAACGCCCGCGATACCCTGTCGCAACCCGGCGTCATCAGCGCGGCACTGGCCTGGTATCGGGCGCTGTTCAAGGTCTGGCGCAAGGAACACCAGAAGGCCCGTGCCTGGCTATCCCGGGATATCGCCACGCCCACCCAGATTCTGGTGGGCAGTCGCGATGGCTGCATGAGCCCGAAGTTGCTGGCCAACACCGTGGTGGAGAGCGACTTCAGCGCTGGCGTGGCGGTACATGAGATCGAAGATGCCGGGCATTTCCTGCATCTGGAGCATCCGGATGCGGTCAATGCCCATCTGCTGCATTTGCTCAAGGCCACCCATTGCGAATGCTGACACGGGCTGTCAGCCCCCTGATCAAAAGCGGGTTTTAACCCGCTTTCCAGTGTGGGGTATACTACGCGCCCCCAATATATCCCAGCAGGAGTTCTCCCATGACGGTGATTCGCCAGGATGACCTGATTCAGAGCGTGGCCGATGCCTTGCAGTACATCTCTTACTACCATCCGGTGGACTTCATCCGTGCCGTCACCGAAGCCTACGAGAAGGAAGAGAGCAAGGCCGCCAAGGACGCCATGGCGCAGATTCTGGTGAACTCCCGCATGTCCGCCATGGGGCACCGGCCGATCTGCCAGGACACCGGTATTGTCACCGTGTTCGCCAAGGTGGGCATGAACGTCACTTTTGAAGGTGATATGTCCTTGGACGACATGATCAACGAAGGCGTGCGTCGGGCCTACAACCACCCGGACAACGTGCTGCGCGCCTCGGTGCTGGCGGACCCGGACGGCAAGCGTGCCAATACCAAGGACAACACCCCGGCGGTGATCAACTACTCCATCGTGCCCGGCGACAAGCTGGAAATCGACGTGGCGGCCAAGGGCGGCGGTTCCGAAGCCAAGTCCAAGTTCGCCATGCTCAACCCGTCCGACTCCATCGTCGACTGGGTGCTGGAGCAGGTGCCGAAGATGGGCGCCGGCTGGTGCCCGCCGGGCATGCTGGGCATCGGCATCGGTGGCACCGCCGAGAAGGCCATGATCCTGGCGAAAGAGTCCCTGATGGACCCTATCGACATCCACGAACTGCAGGCCCGCGGCCCGCAAACCCGTGCCGAGGAACTGCGCCTGGAGCTGTTCGAGAAGGTCAACGCCCTGGGCATCGGTGCCCAGGGCCTCGGTGGCCTGACCACGGTACTGGACGTGAAAGTGGCCGATTATCCCACCCACGCGGCCAACAAGCCGGTGGCCATCATCCCCAACTGCGCCGCGACCCGCCACGCCCACTTCACCCTGGATGGCAGCGGCCCGGCGGACCTGAAAGCACCGGATCTGGAAGAGTGGCCCAAGATCGCCTGGGGTAACGACGAGGGCGCCAAGCGCGTCAACCTGGATACCGTCACGCCGGAAGAAGTGCAGACCTGGCAACCCGGCGACACCCTGCTGTTGTCCGGCAAGCTGCTGACCGGCCGTGATGCGGCCCACAAGCGTATGGTGGACATGATTTCCAGGGGCGAAAAACTGCCAGTGGACTTCACCAACCGCTTTATCTACTACGTGGGCCCGGTGGACCCGGTGGGCGACGAAGTAGTCGGCCCGGCAGGCCCCACCACTGCCACCCGCATGGACAAGTTCACCCGCACCATGCTGGAAGAAACCGGCCTGATCGGTATGGTTGGCAAGGCCGAGCGTGGCGATACCGCCATTGAGGCGATCAAGGACAACAAGGCGGTCTACCTGATGGCCGTGGGCGGTGCTGCCTACCTGGTGTCCAAGGCCATCCGCAAATCCCGTGTCGCCGCTTTCGAGGACCTGGGTATGGAAGCCATCTACGAGTTCGAGGTGGAAGACATGCCGGTGACCGTGGCGGTGGATTCCCAGGGCGAGTCCGTGCACAAGACCGGCCCGGTGATCTGGAAACAGAAAATCGCCGAAAAATCCGCTTGATGTCGCAAAAGGGAGGCCGCCAGGCCTCCCAGACCTGATGATGTGATGCCGTACAGGTCCGCACCGCTTTTCCGTTATCTGGTCCGCTGCCTGCTGGCGGCGGCACCGGTTCTGCTGGCCGGTTGTGCCACGTCATCTTTTCTGCCGTCTTTTCTACAGGCCCGTCAGTCGGTGCCCGATTCGGTCTCCGGCCTCAGCTACCCGGCCATTGATCGGCTGGGCGCCATGACCGGGCCGTGCCTGGCCCTGGCCGAAGCACACCAGAATGGGCGCAGGATCACGGTGACCCTGTTGCAACAGCAATGGCTGCCGGATTGCCGGCGACGTATCGAGCAGGCCCGGGCCAGGCAAGAGGCGCTTCAGCTCACTCGGGCCGTGGAGCAGGCCTGGCGCCAGGTTCAGGCACATGGGCGGGCACAACAGGCCGAACGGGCCCGTTTGCAGGCCCGCCGTCAGACCCTGCGCCAGCCTGCGGTCAAAAGCGGCAAAAATGAACGGGCAGAGGCTTCTGACACGGTCAGCGAACAAGCCCGTCGCCACCACCGTGAACGGCTTCGAGCCGCCACCATCAATGAGCTATTACGGGGCGTGCCGGATCTGCCCATGGCCTACACGCTGGGGCAACCTTCCTCCCTGAGTCTGACCGGGTTTCTTTCCTGCCTGGAAGTGGCCTATCCCAACCAGGGCTATGAAATCGAACAGCGTCGCGACTCTCTGGTGGTCAAGGCGCTGCAGGCGGACATGCTGCGCGGAGATGTGACCATTGAAAGCCACTTTAGCCGCGCCTGGGGAACCTGGGTGCTACAGCAGCTGAGCGTGGCGCAGGTGTCGGCCAGCCGGGCCAGGGATCGTTATCGACTGGCCCGCAATCTGCTGGCCGACGAATGTCCCGAGGCGCTGATCTCCGGTTAGCTAACCGCTGACGACAAATAAAAAGAAACCGCGCTTTGGCGCGGTTTTTTATGGGAAGACAACAAAGATAAGGTCCGGGAGCCCGTGCCCCATCCCTGGGGCGACGGAGATCGTTCAGGCCGGCGGGGGTCGTAGTACTGGCCTGGGGCTACCCGGACATTCAATATACTGTCCATTTGGGCAGTGGTCAACCCGAGTGTGGCGGTCCCGGCCTCGCGGCCCGGACCGCTTTTGCGGTCGGTCTCAACCGGCCTTGAGTTTGGGTTTTACCGTGATCAGCAGGGCTGGCAGCAGTGTCAGGTTGCTGAGCAGGGCCACCAGCATGGCCAGCCCCGTGAGCAGACCAAAATAGACCGTCGGATTGAAGTTGGAGAACGCCAGGATCGAGAAGCCGGCAATGATGGTCAGTGAGGTGTAGTACATGGCCTTGCCGATGGAGCCATGGCAACGCTTCATGGTCGCCACGTAATCATTGTCCCGGGGCAGTTCCTCGTGGAAGCGGTGGATATAATGAATGGTGTCATCCACTGCGATGCCGATGGTGATGGCGGTGATGGTAATGGTCATCAGATCCAGCGGCAGGCCGATCAGTCCCATCAGACCCAGTACCAGGCCCGCACTGATGAGACTGGGCACCATGCTGATCAGGGCCACCGGCAGGCTGCGGAACAGCAACAGCAACATGATCAGAATCGCGAAGAACACCACACCCAGCGTCTTGATCTGGGAGTCGAACAGGCTCTGCAGCATATTGTTATAGAGCACCATGGCGCCGGTCAGGTGTACCTGCTCCGGTTGCAGGCCAAAATTGTTCTGCAGGTCATGACGGATCTTGCCGATCAGCGCGTTGCGGTTGAGGTTCTTGTCCGAATCAATCACCCGAACACTGATACGCACCTGATTGCCGTCCTCGGACAGATAGGGGCTGACCAGCCGGCTGCGCAGATCATCGGGAATAAAGCTGGCCAGCAGCATCAGCTGTACGTAGCTGAGAGGACCATTGTTGAGTTTTTCGGCGACCTCGTAGGTGGTGGCGATGGACAGCACCTTGCCGGTTTCCGGCAGGGATTCCAGGTAGTTCTGTATCTTCACCAGCTGCGCCAGCCGCGCGGGCGTAAACCAGTAGGCATTCTTCAGGGGGTTGGCCTTGGCCGCCGGGGCAAAAGGATCGGCACTGCCGCCACCACCACTGGCAAACGGGTCGGCGCCAGCATCGCCAGCAAAAGGATCATCACTGCCGGAGTCATTGCCAGTGTCGGCAAAGGGGTCGCTTGTTGCGGGCTCACCAAAATCGTCATCACCGCTGTCGTCCGCTTGTGTGTCGGCAGGGCTGGCCGGCGCGCTTTGCGGCGCCGTTTTGGGGGCATCGATGACAATATCCAGCGGGGTGGTGCCACCCAGCTTGCGGTCAATCTGCACCATACCCTGATAGATTTCCGTGTCCTTCTGGAAATAGTCGATAAAGCGGTTTTCCACGGTCAGGCGGGAAACACCCCACAGGGACAGGCCGACAACGATCAGGGCCATGGTCAGCAGCAAGGGTCGATGACGCTCGGTGAAGCCGGCAAAGCCAAGCGTGAATCGACGGGTAAAGTCGCGTCCCTGACGCGGCGTGCCGGCGGGCAGAAAGGCCAGCAGAGCGGGGAAGGCCAGGAAGCACACTACCAGCGCCACTCCCAGGCCGATGGTCATCATCCAGCCGAAGTCGATCACCGGGCGGATGCCACTGAGCACCAGCGAACCAAAGCCGACCATGGTGGTTAGAATCATGTAAATGCTGGGCCGCATCATGTGGGCGGTGGTTTCCCGGATCAGCCAGCCCTGGCTAGCCTGGGGATTTTCCTCGTGCAGTTCACGAAAGCGCACCGTCAGGTGAATGACGATGGACATGGTGATGATCAGCAGCAGGGAAATGTAGTTGCTGCTGATGACACTGACCTTCCAGTCCACCAGGCCCAGCCAGCCGGTGACCAGCAGCACCGTAATCGCGCAGCACACCAGTGGCACTACCACCCAGCGGGGGCGCCGGAAGATCAGGAACAGGGTCAGGATCAGAAAGATCAGCACGCCCACGCCAAAGGTCTTCAGGTCGGCGCGGATAAAGCGCACCAGGTCGGTGGCGATCATCGGCACGCCGCCCAGGAACAGCTTCGCCTGGTCACGGTGCTGATCCATGATGTGGCGCACCTGATCAATTTCGCCGGCGGTGCGCTTCTGCACCTGAGTGCTGTACTCGCTGAACTGGCGGCGTACGGTCTCCAGCTCCCGTTGCTGGGCATCGTTGAGCTTGCCCTTGCTTTGTTGTTCGTTCAGGTCGTTACGCTTGTAGAGCAGGTCGTAGTAGTGCTGGTCTCGCTTGAAGGTGACCAGCAGGGCGGTGGTGTTGCCGTCGGCGCTGACCAGCAGATCCTTGTAGAGCGGATTCGCGCCCAGGAATTCCTTTTTCGCCAGTGACAGGTCCACATCCCTGTCGTTGAGGGTACGGTAACTGTTGGCCAGGTCCTGGAATTCCACCTTGGGGCTGAACAGCAGCGGCACATCCAGCATGCTGGTCACGGATTGAACCCGATCCACGTGGCGCAGGGCATCCTGCAGCTCATGCAGATGGCCGAGTACCGGCCGGCTGAACAGCGGACCCTCCTTGGGCGTATAGGTGATGATGATGAAATCGCTGCCGCCGTATTTCTTGGCAATATCGCGGTAGTACTCCAGCGCCTTGTCGTTCTCCAGCACCAGCGAGTCTGCCGATGCATCGATATGGAAATCCCGGGCCTGCCAGGCGGCGCCGGCACACAACAGGGCCAGCAGCACCAGCCAGACAACGGGGTGGGCAAGTACCGCGCGGCAATAGCCAAGAAACAGTCGATGCGTCATGGACAGACCTTATGTGATTGTATGCATGAACCGCCCGTGGCGGTTTAGAACAGCGCCGCGTATTCGGCGGCAAAGCGGGTATCGAAACGGTGAATCAGGCGACCCGCTGGCCACGAGAGCAGGGTAAGCAGCCCCTCGGTCCACTCTTCCTGATGGACCCGGCAACCGCCTTCACCATCGTCGATAAAGGTGAAACGATGCGTGATGCTGCCCAGGGGCAGTTTCAGCCCCCAGGTAATGCGCTCGTTTTCCCGGAATTCCTGCACCTTGACCACCACCGGGGCCGGCGGCAGGCCGGGCAGGTCGGCCACGAACAGTAGCAGCGAGCCGCTTCGCCAGTCGCCATTAAGCAGGCGCGCGTGGCGCACCACGGAGCACCAGTCCTGCCAGCTGCGAATATCGGCAAACATCCGGAACGCCTGTTTGCGAGAGGCGCGGGTGTCGGTCACTTCATCGACCAGATAACGTTTCAGCATGTTCCGTCCTGATAGTCTGGTTGCCGGGCGCCCCGTAGGTTACTCAGTGTCACCGGCAAGCTCCAGCTTTGATGCTGGCCAATGGGGCCAATTGTTTTTACCCGGTTGACCTGCGAAATGGCTTTGCCTAGTTTCGAGTCATTGTGAGGGAAACCATGTCCACGACTCTGTTACCCGCCTCCATATTGCCCGGCCTGATGGAAGTGTCGCTGCGCAGCAAGGTCAACGCCCAGTGGCTATTTGACCGGGCCGGCATCGATGCGGATATTGTCGGTCGCAGCGACCGTTTCATCCGGCTTGAGCAACTGGATGAATTGCTGTTTACCGCCTTCACACAAAGCGATGATGCCCTGTTCGGTCTGCATGTGGGCGCGGACAATCACTATGGCAACCTGGACCTGCTCGGCAACCTGATGGCCACGGCCGCGACACTGGAGCAGGGGCTGGCGGTGCTGTTCTGCTACAAGGACCTGCTGGTTCCCTATCTGCGCTTCAGCCTGACACACAATGGGGGCCGGGCGCGACTGGCGGTGACCAGCCAGGAGCCAGCCCTGCGCTTTCTGGCTACCCGTACCCACAATGAGCTGATCGTAGCGACCATGGTTTCCATCGGCCGCTCATTACTGGGCGGTGAAATGCCGGTGCGAGCCGTAGGGTTTGTCCATTCGAGCCCGCCCACGCCGCTGCTCAGTGAGTATCAGCGCTTCTTCGCCTGTGACCTGCTTTTCGATCAGTCGGAAAACGCCATCGAATTCGATACCTCGCTGCTCTCGCTACCCCTGCCGGGCGCCTATCCCAAGTACCATCAGCGACTGCAGCAGGCCGCCGAGCAGATGCGCGACGGTTTGAACCGCGCCGCCGGCATCAGTGGTCGGGTGATGGAACAATTGGCCAATCTGCTGGGCGGCGAGCCGCCCACTATCGATGTGCTGGCTGCCCGTCTGGCCATGACTCCGCGTACCCTGCAACGGCGATTGCAGGAAGAGGGCACCAGTTTTGCCCGATTGCGTGACCGGGTTCGCCACCAGCATGCCTGCGATGCCCTGCAGCAGGCCCAGTGCGACATGTCTTCCCTGGCCCAGTATCTGGGGTTTTCCGATACCGCCAATTTCTACCATGCCTTCAAACGCTGGCAGGGCTGCGCGCCCGGGCAATACCGCAAGCAACAGAGGAGCGTCGGCTGACCACTGTGGCAATTTGCCACCTTGGTTTTTCCCGCACGGCGACTACCCTTGGCGCCAATTCAGGCACAGGGGAACTGACCATGTTGAAGCCGATTGTTTCCGCCAGCGTCTTGCTGGCCGTTAGTGGCCCGGCGCTGGCCCATTACGATGGTGGCCGCCCGGACAGCCATGCACCGATTTCCGTGATGGGGGACCATACCCATGGCAAGGGCGAGTGGATGCTGTCCTACCGCTACATGGGCATGGCCATGAGTGGCAATCGCTCCGGTAGCGATCATCTGTCCACCCAGGAAGCGTTTGATCGCATCCCGGGCATGAGCATGGGAATGGGCACCATGAAGGCGTTGCCCTACGAAATGACCATGGACATGCACATGCTGGGTGCCATGTATGCGCCCACCGACAACCTGACCCTGATGGCCATGCTGCCCTATGCCACCCGGGAGATGACCACCAAAACCCAGATGACCATGATGATGGGTACCAACCAGGGCGAGTTTGATACCGAAACCGCCGGGCTGGGCGATGCCAGTGTCACGGCGTTGTACAAGCTGTGGGAAAACAACGGGTACCGTTTGCACCTGAATCTGGGGCTGGGTCTACCTACCGGGTCCATCGACGAAGAAGACTTCGTGCCCATGCAGGGCAAGGACGTGCAGCTGCCTTATCCCATGCAACCGGGCTCCGGCAGTTACGAAGCCCGCCCGGGCCTGACGCTCAACAAACAGTATGCCGCCTGGAGCTGGGGTGCCCAGGTGCTGGCCAGTTACGCGCTGGATGACAACGATCAGGGCTATAAATTGGGTGATCGCCAGCGCGTCAGTGTGTGGGCGGCCAGGCCGGTCAGCCCCTGGGCATCGCTGTCACTGGCCGCCTACAAGAGCTGGTGGTCCAACATCGATGGTGACGCCGAGGACCTGACCATTTCGCCGATGATGAACCCGGCGGCCAACCCGGACGCCCGCGGTGGCCAGCGGCTGGATATCGGTGTGGGCGTCAATTTGCTGGGCAAGCAGGGCAGCCTCAAGGGCCACCGCCTGGCCATCGAATATCTGGCACCGGTGCATCAATCCCTGCATGGCCCGCAACTGGAGACCGACTACACCTTCACGGTGGGCTGGCAGAAGGCGTTCGGCGGTTAATCATTACGCCCATGGTTTGCCCACAAAAAAGCCGCACCCGGAGGGGCGCGGCTTTTTTGTGGGTTCAAAATGGTGCCGGAACGCGGAATCGAACCGCGGACCTACTGATTACGAATCAGTTGCTCTACCGACTGAGCTATCCCGGCCTGCCTGACTAACGAGGCGGCGCTAGTTTAGCAGGACGCCCGGTACAGGCAAGCAGCAATCAGGCCTCCTGCCTGATACCGGCCAGTTTGCGGGCGTGCCATTTCTTCTTGTCCACCTCCATGCCGCGCAGGATCTGGATACGCTGGGCCTGGGGACTGCCTGCGCCGTGCATGGACTCGGTCAGGTAGCCCACCGCATTGCGCCCCAGGGTCATGTTCTCGATCAGCCGCAGGATGCGCATGCGGTCTTCGGTGGGAATGTCTTCCCGCCCCTTGAGGAAGCGGCGGATGATCTCTCCGGCCTCTTCGTTTTCCAGGTCCTGCTCGCTGGGCATGGTGACCATGATGCCACCGGCCAGATCCTGGGCCAGACGCGAGATCTCGTAGGGGAAGCGGGTGACGTTGTGCTTGCAGACATTGGAGAGCATGGCGTCGTTCATGTAGATGCCGCTGGGCATCTTTTTCGCTTCATGGGAGCTGGCGATGCCGGAGGAGTAGATGGTCTCGTTCAGATGCACCATTTCCACCAGCTTGTCGCGGATATGGCTGACTTTTTCCAGGCCGTTGTATTCGGCGATGGAGGCCGCCGCGCCCACCAGAACATCGCCCAGGCCGGTTTTGCAAACGTAACTGGCCCGATGGTAGGCGGTAAAGCGGGCGACCATGTCCTGGGCGAATTCGTACTCGCCATCCATCAGTACATGCTCGTGGGGAATAAAGACGTCATCGAAGTAGACCAGCACCTCCTGGCCGCCGTACTGGGCGTTGCCCTGATCAATCTCGCCGCCCTCCATGGCGCGGGTGTCGCAGCTCTGGCGCCCGTAGATGTAGGTAATGCCCTCGGCGTCGCCGGGGATCATGCCGACCACCGCGTAGTCACGGTCTGCCTCGGTCAGGTTCATGGTCGGCATCACGCAAATCCAGTGCTGATTCCAGCCGCCGGTCATGTGCGCTTTTACGCCTTTCACGTAGATGCCCTTGTCGGTGCGACGGGTGACGCGCATGAACATGTCAGGGTCGCTCTGTTCGGCGGGGCGCTTGCTGCGGTCGCCCTTGGGGTCGGTCATGCCGGCGGCGATCAGGATGTTCTTGCGCTGGGCTTCCTTGAGAAAGTCCAGATAGCGCTGGTGATAGTGGGTGCCGTGCTTTTCATCGATTTCGTAGGTGATCGAGTGCAGCACACTGATGGTGTCCAGGCCCGTGCAGCGCTGGAAGCAGGTGCCAGTGATCTGGCCCATGCGGCGTTGCATGCGGTTTTTCATGACCAGATCATCCGGTGACTCGACAATATGCAGGAAGCGGTTGACCCGGTCATTGATCAGCGGCGACCAGGCGGTGGCCAGCTCCGGGTCATCAATGGCCAGGTCATAGCTGGCCCGCAGGGCATTGATACTGGGCTTGATGATCGGGTGATCCGCCGGCTCATCGATCAGTTCGCCAAACAGGAACAGGCGCGTTCCCCGGCCGCGCAGGCTGGCCAGGTAGTCGTCACCGGTTTTCAGTACCGGAATGCGGTCCCAGCGCTGCTGGGCGCTTTCTTCCTTGCGGGGCGAGGGCGTAGCGGCGTTCATGGTGTTCTCCATAGGTCACTTGGGATGACAGTGATCTACGATGGTAAACACCGTGTATGGGAAGGCAATGACCGGATATGACCCCGGCCTTGACGGCCAGGGACAGGGAATCAGGCCTTGAAGGTCAGGGACGCGGAGTTGAGGCAGTAGCGCAGCCCGGTCGGCGCCGGGCCGTCCGGGAAGACATGCCCCAGGTGCCCGTCACAGCGGGCACAGCGAATTTCCGTGCGTACCATGCCATGGCTGGTATCGCGGATTTCGCGAATGTGACTGGCATGAAAGGGCTGGTAGAAACTGGGCCAGCCGGTACCGGATTCGAACTTGCTGGTGGACCGGAACAATGGCAGGTCGCACAGCTTGCAGTGGTAAATGCCGTCTTCCTTGTTGTCCAGCAGGCCGCCACAGAAGGGCGGCTCGGTGCCCTGATTGAGCAGAATGCGCCGTTCCTCTTCACTGAGAGAGGCCGCCAGCTCCTGCTTGCGCGCCTCGCTGAGTGGCGTCAGGTCGTAATCGCTGTCGGTGTCCGGGTGACTCATGGCTTATCCTTTCAGTTTTTCCGGAAATGCCTGTTTTAGCTTGTCCACCTTGGGCCGGGCCACATGGGCGATGTAGGGCTGGGCCGGGTTGCGGCGGGCGAAATCCTGATGGTAGTCCTCGGCGGGAAAAAATGCCGTCAAGGGTTCCAGTGTGGTGACGATGGGAGCCGTGAAGGCGCCGGCCCGGTCGAGTTGCTGAATGTAGCTTTCGGCGACCTGCTTTTCCTGGTCATTCTGATAAAAGATAGCGGAACGATATTGCGGGCCGCGGTCATTACCCTGACGGTCTTTCTGGGTGGGGTCATGGGCCACGGAGAAGAACACCTTGAGCAACTGACCGTAGCTGATCACATTGCTGTCGAAGCTGATTTTCACCACTTCCGCGTGACCGGTGGTGCCGGTGCAGACTGCCTCGTAATTGGCGTGGCCGGCATCACCGCCGGCATAGCCTGAGACCACCGCCTGTACACCGTCCAGATTCAGGTAAACCGCCTCCACACACCAGAAGCAGCCACCGGCCAGCACCGCACTGGCCATGCCGGAGGCGGGCAGGTCATCGGCCGGGTCCGGGAAGCGTTCCGGATGCAGGGCCAGGGACGTGCCGGGAATCACGGGTTTCATGCTATTGCTCCTTGCGGCCGGGCGGGCCGTGTTGAATGGCCCCGGCCGGGGCCAGGGCAGCCGAAGGAGCCGGGTTGCAGGATCAGTCCTGTTTGACGGCACCGCCGGCGATCAGGTTGTCGATGTCCGCGTCACTGAAGCCCGCCTGACTCAACACCGCCCGGGTGTCGGCACCGGGGCTGGCGGCACCGCGTATCTGCGGGGCGCCGCTGCGCGAAAAGCGCGGGGTCGGGGCTGGCTGAACCACGCCGTTGACCGTGACAAAGGACTCTCTGGCTCGGTTATGCGGGTGGTCCGGGGCTTCTTCAAGGCCCAGCACCGGCGCAAAGCACACATCGGTGCCTTCCATCAGCGCGGTCCACTGATCGCGGGTCTTTTGCTTGATTACGGCGGCCAGCTTTTCCTTCATCTGCGGCCAGCGTTGCATGTCCAGCTGGTTGCCGAAGTCTTCGGCGGGCAGCTGTGCCAGCTGGCACAGCTGGGCGTAGAACTGCGGTTCGATACTGCCGATCGACACGTATTTGCCGTCGGCGGTTTCGTAGACTTCGTAGAAGGGGGCGCCGGAGTCGAGCATGTGGGTGCCGCGGTTGTCGGTGAACAGCCCCTGGCTGCGCAGGCCGTAGAACATGGCCATCAGGGCTGCGGAGCCTTCCACCATGGAACTGTCCACCACCTGCCCCTGGCCGGAGCGTTGCGCTTCCAGGGCGGCACAGACCATGCCGAAGGCCAGCATCATGCCGCCACCACCGAAGTCTCCCACCAGGTTAAGCGGGATGGCCGGTTTTTCACCGGCCCGGCCCATGGCATGCAGGGCGCCGGACAGGGAAATGTAGTTCATGTCGTGGCCGGCAGCCTGGGCCAGGGGGCCGGTCTGTCCCCAGCCCGTCATGCGACCGTACACCAGCTTCGGGTTACGGGCCTGACATTGCTCG
This sequence comes from Alcanivorax hongdengensis A-11-3, assembly GCF_000300995.1. Lineage (GTDB taxonomy): Bacteria > Pseudomonadota > Gammaproteobacteria > Pseudomonadales > Alcanivoracaceae > Alcanivorax > Alcanivorax hongdengensis. Next base: position 124,879 of record NZ_AMRJ01000006.1, read on the forward strand.
GGGCCCACGCCCAGTCGTTCGGCCACCCCGGGGCGGAAACCCTCGAACAGCCCGTCGGCGCTCTCGCACAGGCGCAGAATGGTTTCAATGCCTTGCGGGCTTTTCAGGTCCAGCGCCAGGTTCTGGCGGTTGCGGAACAGGATGGAATGGCCAATGGCGGCATGGGGGTTGCCGCCGGGGCGGTCCACACGAATCACCGTGGCGCCCATGTCGGCGAGCATCATGCCGCAAAAGGGGCCGGGGCCGATGCCGGCCAGTTCGATAAAAGTCAGTCCGTGCAGGGGGCCTGTCATAGTCATTATCCGTTTGTCAGGGAATCTACAGATAGCCCTGCTTTTCCAGTGTCTTTTTCAGGGCAGAACACTGGCTTTTGGAAATGGCGGTCAGTTCGCTGGCTTCGTGGGTGACCGTGACCCCGGTCCAGAGCGGGTCCCCGTTGCCATCGAACAGCTCGGCGCCATGTTCACGCAGGGCATCGGGCAACGTGTCTTTTTTCAGGTCGCCACCGATTCCGATTTGCCATGTGGGTTGCAGGTTATCCGCGTTGTTGTCCATGGGGTTGAGGTTGTTGCCGGCGGCCGGCGGCGCGGCGGCGTCAATCAGCAGGTGAGTCAGCTCCACCACCAGAACCCGCTGGACATCATGCGTTTTTGCCCAGTCGAGGATGCGTTGTTTGCCGCCTTCATACCATAGCGGCAATTCCTGGTGGCTGAGCAAAACGGTCAATTGACGGTTGGCGAAAATGTCCTTGCAGGTCAATTCCCAGGTTTCCCGGACATTGCTCTCCGGAGTATGGGCGACCAGTAACAGGCGTTGGACCGGCGAATCATCCGGGGTTTGCTGGTAACGGGTGGTCACATCCGTGGTGCTGGCACAGCCGGCCAGTAGCAGGGCAAGGAGAAAAATACGCATGGTCTGGCTCCGACAGCGGTAAGCAGGCAACGGGCGGGGGCCGATGCCCATATGCATCCAGTCTAACAGGGTGACTGCCGGAATCTCATCTACTGGCTCACAGTGGATGGAAGTTTTACCCAGTGACCATTGTCGCCTGTACGACCGCGCGTTTTTTCTATGGGAGCCCGGAGCGGGTTCGTTAACTGAGAGGAGCCGACCAATGAAAAACACCGTTTTCAAGACGGCGTTATCAGAGGTGGATGATTTCATGATGATGTTGCTTCTTTCTTGCCATCGAGCAAGGCACTTCGATCAAATTCTGATCGGAATCAACCGAACCTGAACGCAAGGCAACATTTTGGATACAAAGTAATTACAGGGCACTTTCTTTAAAACAATAACGCAACGTGAGGACACCGTATTTCTGTTTTTTTTTCATGCCCCGCCTATTCCAATGATTGCACAGATCATTCATACCCAGAGGGGGGTAACCATGAACACAAGCGTAAAACTGACCATGCTTGCTCTTGCAGCATCCGTGTCTGCCCAGGCACTCGCTGCGGACAAGATCGAGGAAGCCAAGCCAAGGCAATACCTCAGCCCCATGTTCCACTACGTTGTGCCGGATGAAGACCGGGCCATCACGCGTCAGGGACTTGGCTGGGGGCTGCTCTACGGCCGCCAGGTCTCCGACCACGTCTGGTGGGAAACCTCCGGTGATGCCTATGCGCTGGAAACCGGTATCGATGGTGCGGCGGATTACTACCAGGGCGCGGTCACAACCGGCCTGTCCTATGCCTTCGGCGATCGTACCTCCTTTACGCCGTTCGTGGTGGGCGCCATCGGCGTTATCTACGACGACGTCGTGCCTGACGATGATGATTCCTACAACCTGCACGCCAATGTGGGTGTCGGTGCCGTGACCGGCCCGATGTTTGATAACGGTCTGAAGCTGCGTGCGGAAGCCCGTTACATGTACGACGATTTTGACGGTGTCAGCACCGATGCCTCCGCCAACCAGGGCGGTTTCAATGACTGGCGTTTCTCCCTGGGCTTTGAAGTGCCGCTGGGTTACACCAAGGTTGTTGAAAAAGAGAAGATCGTTTACCAGACCAAGGAAGTCGAAAAGGTCGTCGCCGCGGCCGATTCCGATGGTGATGGTATCCCGGATGGCCGTGACCAGTGCCCCAATACTCTGGCCGGCGCCCAGGTGGACGGCAAGGGCTGTCTGCTCAAGAACCAGACCATTTCCTTCAACAATATCGGCTTCGAGCTGAATTCCGCCAAGATTACCGCCTCTTCCCGTCCGACGCTGGATCGTATGGCAGATTCCCTGAAATCCCAGACCGATTTCAATGTGGAAATTGCCGGCCATACGGACAGCACCGGTTCTGCGGAATACAACGAAGGTCTTTCTGATCGTCGTGCCCAGTCGGTTCGTCAGTACCTGATCGACCAGGGTGTGGCTGCGGATCGTCTGACCGCCAAGGGATACGGTGAACTGGAGCCCGTAGCCAGCAACGATACGGCTTCCGGCCGTGCCATGAACCGCCGCGTTGAGCTGCGGGTCAAGCAGTAGGAGGGGATAACATGAATATCAGCAAATCATTCTTCGTGATTCTGCTGGCAGCACTGCTGGGCTTCGGCCTGGCAGGCTGCAAGGCAGAAGGGGACAGCCTGGCGACCAATACGCCGTCCACCCGTAATGCGGATCAGGACCACGATGGTATCCCGGATGTGACCGATAACTGCCCGGCCATTGCCAACGCCGACCAGGCCGACGCGGACGGTGATGGCATCGGTGATGTCTGCGATGACGACCGTGACGGCGACGGTGTGCCCAACGACACTGACAACTGCCCGTTCACCGCCAATGCGGACCAGGCCGATGTGGACAGTGATGGCATTGGCGACGTCTGCGATGCCAACAATGACCAGGACAACGACGGCATTGATGACGGCGTGGATAACTGCCCGACCATCTTCAACCCGGAGCAGGGCGACCTGGACAACGACGGTATCGGTGATGTCTGTGACGACGACGCCGATGGCGATGGTGTGCCCAACAACCCGGATAACTGTGATTTCACCCCCAACGTGGATCAGGCGGATACCGATAGCGACGGTATCGGCGATGCCTGTGAAGATGACCGTGACAATGACACCATCCTGGACCCGAACGACAACTGCCTGGAAACCCCCAACACGGATCAGGCGGATCAGGACGTGGATGGCATCGGTGACGTCTGCGATGATGACCGCGATGGTGACGGCGTGCCCAACGGCACCGATAACTGCCCGTTCACGGCCAATGCTGACCAGGCCGATACGGATGGTGATGGCATCGGTGACGTCTGTGATGGCGGGGGTGGTGATCCCACTGACACCGATGGCGATGGTATTCCGGATACCACGGATAACTGTCCGATGACGCCGAACTTTGATCAGGCCGACGCGGATGGCGATGGCAAGGGTGATGTCTGTGATGACGACGGCTTCAGCTGTGGTGCTACCTTCAACTATCAGCCGCTGACCACCGCTAACTACACCGCAGAGGGTGGTGTACTGGGTGTATGCCTGGGCTGCAGTGTCGACAACCCGGAGCGTAGCCTGGACAACGACAACAATACCTTTGCCCAGGTCAACATCGGTGCAGCGCTGGTCTATGGTGGCGGTTATGTGAAGGCGGTGGCGAATGACACCAACCAGGACATCACCGACAACACCGTGGGCTTTGTGGTCTCCGATCCGGGCTCCCAGCTGCTGAACCTGTCGGTACTGGGCAACTTCCCGACCATCCGTTACTTCAACGATGGCGTGGAAGTGGACAGTGCCACGGTAGGTGGTGGCTTGCTGGGTCTGGATCTGCTGGGCATTGCTGGCAACGACAACACTCGCTTCCTGTCCGCGCCGGCCTCCACCCAGCCGTTTGATTCCCTGCAGCTGGATTACGCTGGTCTGGTCAATGCCAATGCCACCTTCCGTGTGCATCAGGTTTGTGTTGGCAGTCCGTAACAATCAGTATGTATAAATATTGAAAGGGGCCTTCGGGCCCCTTTTTTTAGGTTCATCGCACTTTTCCGGGGAAGGCGGC
>NZ_AMRJ01000007.1 GCF_000300995.1 Alcanivorax hongdengensis A-11-3
TGGGGCTTTTTTATTTGTGGTTTCACCTCTGAGGGAGGCGCCACTTCTCCGGCATCTATCGTTGCCTCACCAGGCCAACCCCGCAAATCCCGCCACTACGCCAACACCCGCCTGACCACCGCAGCAATGCCGTCCTCCAGCCAGTAATGCCCGTCAATCCGTGTCTCGTCGCCGGGGCGATATTTGCCGGTTTTCACCAGGGCGCCCTGCAAGCCGGCGTTCAGAGCGCCCTGGACGTCACTGGCGGCGTCGTCGCCCACCATCAGCACTTCGCCGGCGTCACACTCAAGGCTGGTGATGACTTGCTGGAAAAAGGTGGCGGAGGGCTTGCCGGTGATGATGGCCTGGCAGTCGGCGGCATATTCCAGTGCGCGAACAAAAGGGCCGGCATCCAGGTGCAGGCCGTCGTCCAGCTGGTAATAGCGGTTGTCGCCCATGGCGACCAATGGCGCGCCGTCATGCAGCAGTCGGAAGGCCTGATCCAGGTGAGCATAGGTAAACCCCTTGCCGGCGTCGCCCATCAATACGGCATTCGGTGCTTGCTGGGGCAGGCCGCTGAATTCCTTTTTCAGGTTGGGGTGAATCAGGCACAGCGGTCGATAACCATGCTGCTTGAGCCACTGATGGGCGGCCTGCGGGGCTGTGAACAGTTCCTCTGGCTCCACGGCCAGCCCGAGGGTTTCCAGATCGACCAGGATCTGATGGCGGCTGCGTTGGGAGGTGTTGGTGACAAAGCGCAGGGGCAGGCCGGCGCGGCGCAACTGCGCAATGCTTTCACGGGCATCAGGCAACAGGCGGGGGCCCTGGTAAAGCACGCCGGACAGATCCAGGCACACTGCCTTGAGGTGCATGGCCATTCTCCCTGGCAGCCAGACTGGCTTTCAGCATAGGGGCTTGGTGCCGGGCTGGCTACAGGGTGTGAATGGTCAGTATGTGGGCGATGCGTTCACCGTCCCAGACGTACTCGTAATGACGGGTGGGTAGCACCTGTTCGATCAGGTGCGGGGAGAGCAGGGCATAGCAATGGCCGCTGGGGGCCCGCACCGATTCGTAATGAACGCCGTGTTCGTCATTCTTGAGTAGCTGTTCCCCCAGGGCCCTGGGGGCACTGTAGTCGCTGGTATGGTGCAGGTCCGGAAAGGCGCTGGCCGGGTAGAGGTCACGCAAGGTGGCGCTGAAGCGGGTTTTCAGCCCGCGCATGACGATACGGTCGTATTTCAGGCCTTTTACCTGCTGAAAATAACGTTGCTGGTGATAACGGGTCTCGGCGATGGCGGTGTTCATGCTGTCGGCGCAGTAATAGACACCAAACTGGCCGTCAGAAAAACGCGAACCGGCGGGATTAACGTGCACAAAGGGCCCCAGTGCATAGTTGCAGCCGGCAATACCCCAGGGGCGGCGCGCCTCCGGGACCCGGTTGAGATCCCCCACCAGGGTCTGCAGGCGGGGGTTGGTCAGCGCCTGAACGGCGTAGAGCGCCTCGAAATCGGCCTGGTCGGCCACATCATCGAAAATGTGGATGGGCGGATATTTGCCGTTGACCAGCCGATAGGCCGGTTGTCGATGGCAGTGGCGAGTGGGCAGGGCGGCCGGCGTCAGCCCCATTGTCCGCCTCGCAGACTGTCCAGTTGGCGGTGGACCTCGTAGAGACTGGCCACCCGGCCGTTGCTCATGATGTCCATGGGGCTGGCCCCGTTGAAGAACGGGTTGTGATTGGCCATGCGCACAAAGCCGTAGACGTTGTCCGGGTTGCCGAACAGGGTCCGCAAGGCCTGGTGGATATTGAGCAGGTAGCTCAGACGCTCCAGCAGATCATTACCCACCCGGGCGCTGTCCGGCTGACCCTGGTACTTGTGCAGGGTGGAACGGCTGACACCCAGTAGCGCCATTTTTTCCTTTTCGTTGCACTGCCAGTGCTCCAGCAGACGCAGCACCGCCGTCAGGGCCGCATGGCGGGCGCTGTCGTCCAGGGGGGCGGTTTGTGGAGCGGTTGCCGGTTGCATGTGTGATCCTCCTTTTTGTCCATAATAGGGCATTAATATTGAAAATGTCCATTTGTGGATAAAATTTGTAAGAGATTCCGTTTGCAATGAACCGCTGATGCGCTCACCTGTCAGCCACTATGGCCACTTCCGGCCGGCAGTGACAGGACGCCGCAATGCGATGGTTGGCAATGACGTTGATGATAGTGAGCAGTACCGTCTGGGCCAGGCAGTACATCTGGACCGATGCCCACCTGCATTACGTGGATTTCATGCAGCAAAGCGAGGGTCCGAAAGCGTTGATGCGAGCCCTGGACCGGGCGGATGTGCAGCAGGCCTGGCTGTTCGGACTGCCGGTCATCAAGAAATGGCAGTCCGATGCGCCACGCCGGCCACGCTACTATCTGGGCGATGAGGCACCGCTGTATTACTACAGTGCCACTGATGATGTGGTGGCGCAGGCGGTGCTGAGCCTGCCGGAGAAGCAGCAACAGCGGCTGATCCCCTTCATCAGCGGCATCAACCCGACGGACATGCATGCCGCCGACCAGGTGGAGCGCCTGATTGCCCGGTATCCGGGATTTTGGCGGGGGATTGGTGAGATTCTCACCCGCCATGACCAGCTCACCGGGCTGACCCGCGGGGAAACGCCGCGGGCCAACCACCCGGCCCTGATGAAAGTGTATCGGCTGGCGGCCCGTTACCATCTGCCGGTACTGCTGCACAGCAATCTCACTTCGCTGCGCGAGGAAACTCCGATCTACCTGCCGGAACTGGAAGAGGCGCTGAGTGAAAATCCGGATACCCGCTTTGTGCTGGCCCATGCCGGCACCAGTGGCGGTGTGGAGGACCAGCAACCACCCCTGCCGACGCTGGCACCGATCATTCGGGCGCTGCTGAGCCAGCATGACAACCTGTCCGTGGATCTGTCCTGGAGTGTGCGGGAGCACTATCTACTGGATGACGGCGAACCGGATGCCGAGTGGCTGGCGTTGATAAAGGATTTTCCCGACCGTTTTACCCTGGGCACGGACCTGGTCGGGCACTTCGACCATGAGGGCCGGGTGCTATCGGCCTATGAGCCGCTGCTCGATGCTCTGCCCCAAAAGGTGGCAATCAAGCTGGCCCGGGACAATGCCCGGGCGCTGGTGCCCGAAAAGGGGGCAAGGCCGGACGCTACTTGAGCAGCCGTCGTAACAGGCTGGAGGTATCCCAGCGCCCGCCGCCCATGGCCTGGATTTCGCGGTAGAAGTCGTTCACCTGGCGGGTCACCGGCAGGGGAGTGCCGTTACGCACGGCTTCCGCCAGACAGATATCCAGGTCCTTGCGCATCCAGTCCACCGCGAAACCGTGGTCATAATGATCATCCAGCATGCTCTGGTGGCGGTTGACCATCTGCCAGGAGCCGGCGGCTCCCTGGCTGATAACGGCAAACACTTTCTGCGCATCCAGGCCGGCGTTTTCGGCAAAGGCCACCCCTTCAGCCAGCGCTTCCACCAGCCCGGCCACGCAGATCTGATTGACCATCTTGGCGAGCTGCCCGCTGCCGGCTGGTCCCATCAGGCTGATGGCCTTGCCGTAGTGGGCAAGCACCGGGTTGATGCGCTCGAATACCGCCTCTTCACCGCCACACATGATCGATAGCTGGCCGTTCTCCGCGCCTTGCTGACCGCCGGAAACCGGAGCATCGATGAAGTGACTGCCGCGGTCTTTGCATGCCTGGGCCAGCTCCCGGGCCATGGCGGCACTGGCGGTGGTGTGGTCAACCAGCACGGCGCCGGGTTTCAGGCTTTGCAGGGCGCCGCGATCGCCGAGGGTAACCTGGCGAAGGTCGTCATCGTTGCCCACACACAGGCACACCAGATCCGCGTCGTGTGCGGCCTCTTGCGGGGTGGCGGCCTGCTGGCCCGGGAAGTCCGCCAGCCACTGCTGCGCCCGGTTTGTGGTGCGGTTGTAGACGGTGACGGTCAGGCCAGCGCGGGCCAGGTGCCCGGCCATGGGGTAGCCCATAGTGCCTAGTCCGATAAAGGCCACCCGGGTACTCATGGTGTGCTCTCTGTCAGTGGGTAGGCGGCCAGCCGGTCTTCGGTGAGGCTGCCCAGGTAGAGAATGCCGTCTTTCTGCTCGGCGCTGGTGATCGGCGAGAAGGCGCCCTTGCTGTCATCCTGCAGGTTGGCGATGACCTGGCCTTGCTCGTCCAGGCCAAGCACGAAACCGTGGTGCACGGGCTGGGGCTGCAGGAATTCCGGCAGGCGATAGGCCACCTTGCGCAACAGGGGTTTGTCGGCCATGGCATCCAGGGCGGCATTGCGCGGGCTGAACAGGGCCAGCCAGAAGGTGCCCTGACCATTGGCGGAGACGCCGTCGGGAATGCCGGGCAGATTGTCGATGAAGATATCGTGGCTGCCGGCCTTGTCGCCCTTGAGCCAGTAGCGGCTGATACGGTAGCTGCCGGTTTCGTTGACCAGCACAAAATCCTCGTTCTCTGACAGGGCAATACCGTTGGCAAACTGCAGGCCATCGAGCAGGACCTCGGTGGTGCCGGTGGCCGGATCGAAGCGCAGCAGGCGGCCGTGGCCGGCATGCTCGATGATGTCATCGCGGCCTTTCATGGCCGGGCCGAACTTGCTGGAGGCATCGGAGAAATAGATGCGCCCGTCACTGGCCACATCCACATCATCGGTGAAACCGAAGGGGGTGTTGTCGGCGCTGTTGGTGAGCACTTGGCTGGCGCCGGACTGCACATTGACGCGCAGCAGCCCCTTGTAGCCATCGGCCACCACCAGGGTGCCATCGGGCGCAAAGTCCAGCCCCAGCGGGCGCCCGTGGGTATTGGTGATCAGGTCCGGATGGGTGCCGTCGGCATCCAGGCGCACCAGGCGACCATCCTCATAGCCCACATAGAGATTGCCGTTGTCATCGATGGCCACATCTTCCGGCCCGGTGCCGGAGCCCTGGGCGAGAATGCGGGCCTTGGCCAGCTTCTGGTTGACGGCGTAGTCGCCTTCCAGTGCCGGCGCCTTGGGGGCCTGCCAGGCTACCGGCTCAATGGGGACCGGCCAGAACAGCAGATAGGCCACAAGGGCGACGAGAATCGATAGCGCGATGATTTTTTTCATTGTGCGTGTCGGTGTCGGCTAATGGAGTGCTGATGCTTGCATGGCCAATGCGTGTTGCGCAAATGCAGCGGGCCGATAGAGCATCATGCACGGTATTTGGGGGTCCGGGGCATAAAAAAAGCCGCCCGGAGGCGGCTTTTCTTTCGACGCAACGGGCGCTTATTTGCGCTCGTTGACCGGCACGAATTCGCGCTCGGCTTCGCCGGTGTACAGCTGGCGCGGACGACCAATCTTGTACGGGTTGGAGATCATCTCGTTCCAGTGCGCGATCCAGCCCACGGTACGGGACAGGGCAAAGATCACGGTAAACATGGAGGTCGGGATACCGATCGCCTTGAGGATGATGCCGGAGTAGAAGTCCACGTTCGGGAACAGCTTCTTGTCCTTGAAGTAGGGGTCGTTCAGGGCGATTTCTTCCAGTTTCATGGCCAGTTCCAGCTTGGGGTCGTTGACGCCCAGCTCGGCCAGTACTTCGTGGCAGGATTCGCGCATCACGGTGGCACGCGGGTCGTAGTTCTTGTAGACGCGGTGACCGAAGCCCATCAGCTTGAACGGATCGTTCTTGTCCTTGGCCTTGGCAATGTAGGTGTCGATGTTATCGATGGAACCGATTTCATCGAGCATGTTCAGCACGGCCTCGTTGGCACCGCCATGGGCCGGGCCCCACAGGGCGGAGATGCCGGCGGCGATACAGGCGAACGGGTTGGCACCGGAGGAGCCGGCCAGACGCACGGTGGAAGTGGACGCATTCTGCTCGTGGTCGGCGTGCAGGATGAAGATGCGGTCCATGGCCTTGGCCAGGGTCGGGCTGATGTTGGACTCTTCACAGGGGTTGCCGAACATCATGTGCAGGAAGTTTTCTGCATAGCCCAGGTCGTTACGCGGGTACATGAAGGGCTGGCCCAGCGCGTACTTGTAGCACATGGCCGCGATGGTGGGCATCTTGGCGATCAGGCGATACGCGGTGATTTCCCGGTGCTGCGGGTTATTGATGTCCAGGGAGTCGTGGTAGAAGGCGGACAGGGCGCCAACCACGCCACACATGATGGCCATGGGGTGGGCATCACGGCGGAAACCGTTGAAGAAGTTGCGGATCTGCTCGTGCACCATGGTGTGGTTCTTGATGGTGCTGACGAACTGTTCCTTCTGTTCGCTGGTGGGCAGCTCACCGTAGAGCAGGGTGTAGCACACTTCCAGGTAGTCGGACTTGGCGGCCAGCTCCTCGATGGAGTAGCCACGGTGCAGCAGCTTGCCTACTTCGCCGTCGATAAAGGTGATCTTGGATTCACAGGAGGCGGTGGAGGTGAAGCCCGGGTCAAAAGTGAAGACACCGTTTGCTACCAGTTTGGACACGTCGATAACGTCGCGGCCCAGGGTCGGGGTGTAGATCGGCAGATCAAGTTCCTTGCCATCTACCTTGAGAGTGGCTTTCTTCTCGGTCATGGGAGTTTCTCCATTGGCGGACGAGGGAACGTTCCTCAAGGTAAGGAAGGTCCTCCAAAGCGCGGGGGACGTTAAAGTTTTGACACACCTTTGTCAACGCGCAAGGCTGATATGACTGATCATACTTTTGTAGGGTAAACAGCCTGTTACAGTCCGGTTAGGCTTTTGCCTCACTGTGGTGCAGGACATTTTCACAGCGTTCACATTGAGTGCGTCATTGTAAATCAACGCGTTAGACCCGGGATGCACAACAATTGTCACCCGGAGCGTTTGTTTTGAATAAGTCGCGGCGATATACTGCCGCCCGGTAAATGGGCCCACCCCGGCCCAGGCTGACCGATGAGTCCCGAGCTGCCTGACGGTTGTATGGCAGTTGGAACCCGCCGGCCCGGCCAAGTTCCCGACAACCGCCCTGATACCTGGGGCCCGGCAATAAGTAGGCTACCGTGAACGATAAGCGACCCGTTAACCTCGATCTGTCAACGATCAAGTTCCCGGTCACTGCCATTGCGTCCATTACCCACCGTGTAACCGGTGTGGCCATTTTTCTGGCCCTGCCGATTCTGCTGTGGATGCTGGATCGCTCCCTGGCGTCTCCCGAGAGCTTTGCGGACCTGAAAGACCTGATGACCTCCCCGCTGGCGAAACTGGTGGTATGGGCCATTTTGGCCGTTCTGCTTTACCACCTGGTGGCGGGCATCCGTCACCTGATCATGGATACCGGCACCGGTGAAACCCTGGAAGGCGGCCGTCGCGGCGCCAAGCTGGTCTTCATTATCTCTGCTGTACTGATTCTGCTGGTAGGAGGCTGGATATGGTAACCAGTGTAACGAGCCTGGGCCGTAACGGCCTGTATGACTGGCTCATTCAACGTGTGTCTGCCGTCATTATCGGTGTTTACCTGATTGGTATGCTCGGCTACCTGATCACCGCCGGTGATCTGGATTACGGCACCTGGAAAGCCCTGATGAGCTGTGTGGCCATGCAGATTGCCAACACCCTGCTGGTGTTGTCGGTTGCGGCTCACACCTGGATTGGCCTGTGGGGCGTGACCACCGACTACCTGACCGGCCTGACATTCGGCAAGGCCGCCACCGGCGTGCGCCTGGTGGCACAGATGGTAATTGCCCTGCTGCTGGTGATTTATGTGCTGTGGGGTCTGGTAATGATCTGGGGAGGGGCGTAATCCATGTCCATTCGTACTATTACTTTTGATGCCATCGTTGTTGGTGGCGGCGGCGCGGGTATGCGCGCCTCCCTGCAGATGGCCCAGTCCGGTTTCAAGACCGCGCTGATTTCCAAGGTATTCCCGACCCGCTCGCACACGGTATCCGCCCAGGGCGGTATCACCTGTGCGATCGCCTCCGCCGATCCCAATGATGACTGGCGCTGGCACATGTACGACACCGTCAAGGGGTCCGATTACATTGGTGACCAGGACGCCATCGAATACATGTGTAATGTGGGTCCGGAAGCGGTGTTCGAGCTGGACCACATGGGGCTGCCGTTTTCCCGTACCGAGGAAGGCCGCATCTACCAGCGTCCGTTCGGTGGTCAGTCCAAGAACTTCGGTGAAGGTGGCCAGGCGGCCCGTACCTGTGCGGCCGCTGACCGTACCGGCCATGCCCTGCTGCACACTCTTTACCAGCAGAACCTGAAAAACGGCACCCAGTTCTACAACGAATGGTATGCCGCGGATCTGGTGAAAGACGACGACGGCAATGTCTGTGGTGTGATCGCCATCGACATCGAGTCCGGTGAAACCGTGTTCTTCAAGGCCAAGGCAACCGTATTTGCCACCGGTGGTTCTGGCCGTATCTACGCCTCCACCACCAATGCCCTGATCAACACCGGTGACGGCGTGGGCATGGCCCTGCGTGCCGGCCTGCCGGTGCAGGACATCGAGATGTGGCAGTTCCACCCCACCGGCATCGCCGGCGCCGGTGTACTGGTAACCGAAGGGTGCCGGGGTGAGGGTGGCTACCTGATCAACAAGGACGGCGAGCGCTTCATGGAGCGTTACGCGCCGAACGCCAAAGATCTGGCCTCCCGTGACGTTGTTGCCCGTTCCATGATGATGGAAATCCTGGACGGCCGTGGTGCCGGCCCGGATGGCGACCACGTATTCCTGAAACTGGACCACCTGGGTGAAGAAGTACTGCACAGCCGCCTGCCGGGCATCTGTGAACTGGCGATTACCTTCGCGCAGACCGATCCGGTGAAAGAGCCGATCCCGGTTGTACCCACCTGTCACTACATGATGGGCGGTATTCCCACCAACGTTCACGGCCAGGCCATCAAGCTGTCCGGCGGCCATGAAGGCGAAGACCAGTTCGTTAACGGCCTCTTCGCGGTGGGTGAAGTAGCCTGTGTATCCGTACACGGTGCCAACCGTCTGGGTGGTAACTCGCTGCTGGATCTGGTGGTATTCGGTCGTGCCGCGGGTCTGTTCATTGAAGACCAGCTGCGCCAGGGTATGACTCAGTACGAGCCCACCGATGCCAACATCGACCAGGCTCTGGCCCGCGTACGTCGCTGGGATGAGTCCACCGGTGGTGAGTCCGTTCCTGCGCTTCGCAAGGAGCTGCAGAGCGTGATGCAGAACCACTTTGGCGTATTCCGCAAGGGCGACCTGATGGCGGAAGGTGTGGCCAAGCTGGCTGATCTGCGTGAGCGTATCGCCAAGGCCCACCTGGAAGACAAGAGCAAGCCGTTCAACACCGCGCGCATCGAGGCGCTGGAGCTGGACAACCTGCTGGAAGTGGCGGAAGCGACTGCCATTGCTGCCGAAGGTCGTACCGAGAGCCGTGGCGCCCACTCCCGTTACGACTACCCGGATCGTGACGATGAGAACTGGCTGTGCCACTCCATCTTCGACCCGAAAGCCAAGAAGCTGGGCAAGCGTGACGTGAACTTCAAGCCGAAGACTGTCGACACCTTCCAGCCCAAGGCTCGGACCTACTAACGGAGAGTAATACGATGAAAGTTAGTATCTATCGCTACAATCCGGAAACGGACCGCGAGCCGAGCATGAAGGAGTATGAGGTCGATACCCAGGGTAAAGACCTCATGGTTCTGGACATCCTGGCTCTGGTAAAAGAGCAGGATCAGTCCCTGGCCTACCGTCGCTCCTGCCGTGAGGGTGTGTGTGGCTCTGATGGCATGAACATGAACGGTAAGAATGGTCTGGCCTGTATCACTCCGCTGTCCCAGGTGGCACCGGGTGTGCTGGAAGGCAAGAAGCCGCTGATCCTGCGCCCGCTGCCGGGCCTGCCGGTGATTCGCGACCTGGTGGTGGACATGGGCATGTTCTACAACCAGTACGAGAAAGTGCAGCCGTACCTGCAGAACAACACGCCGGCGCCGGCCATCGAGCGTCTGCAGACGCCGGAAGATCGTGCCAAGCTGGACGGTCTGTACGAATGCATTCTGTGTGCCTGCTGCTCCACCAGCTGCCCGAGCTTCTGGTGGAACCCGGACAAGTTCCTGGGTCCGGCGGCGCTGTTGCAGAGCTACCGCTTCCTGGCGGACAGCCGTGACGAGGCCACCGAAGAGCGTCTGTCCCGTCTGGATGACCCCTTCAGTCTGTTCCGCTGCCACGGCATCATGAACTGTGTCAGCGTGTGTCCGAAAGGGCTCAACCCAACCCGGGCCATTGGCCATATCCGTTCCATGTTGCTGGAACGGGGCATCTGACCCGAATGAAAAAGGCGGCCGTATGGCCGCCTTTTTTGTTTCTGGATGCAACGGAATGTCGTTTTTTACTGTCCATACGACGTTTTGCCAATTGCCGGGTAATTAGTAAGTTAGTTTATGATTGTTGCGTCTAACAAATGTCGGATAAAAGGACTACACTAGACGCGAGCAGCGGGGTAATCCCCCACTGCCAAGCAGGGTGGAGTCACGCTTAAAAGGCGTGGCTTCGGAAAATTCGAGCGTACGGGAACAGAGTCATCCTTGTGGTTGGCTGATGGCCACAAGCATGCGGATTTCCCCGTCCAAGGAACGAGCGAAATGCAAGACAGTTCCATGCAGCGCCAATGGCAGTCCTCCCACATAGGGGGTGCCAACGCCGCCTATGTCGATGAACTGTATGAATCCTACCTGACCGATCCCAATTCCGTGCCGGAAGACTGGCGCGCCTATTTTGAAAAGCTTCCCAGCGTTGACAGCGCCGTCGAATCCGATGTGCCCCATGCGGCCGTGCGCGAGTATTTTCTGCTGCAGGCCAAGAACCGCTCCCGGGTGCAGAAGTTCGGCGCCGGTGCCGTCAGCACCGAACACGAACGCCGCCAGGTCCGTGTTCTGCACCTGATTGCCGCCTACCGTAACCGGGGCCACCAGGTGGCCCGGCTGGACCCCCTGGGGTTGATGGAGCGTGAGGATGTGCCGGATCTGGAGCTGGCGCACCATGGCCTCAGCCCGGCGGATCTGGATACCGTATTCCAGACCGGCAACCTCTTTATCGGCAAGCCGGAAACCACGCTGCGCGATATCGTTGACTGTCTGCAGGCGACCTATTGTTCCAGTGTCGGCGCCGAGTACATGCACATCGTCAACACCGCCGAAAAGCGCTGGCTGCAACAACGCATGGAAAGTGTGCGTTGCCACCCCCAGTACGGCAACGATATCAAGAAGCATATTCACGAACGGTTGTCCGCCGCCGAGGGCCTGGAAAAGTACCTGGGCAGCAAGTATCCCGGCACCAAACGTTTCGGCCTGGAAGGGGGCGAATCGCTGATCCCCCTGATGGACGAAATGATCCAGCGGGTGGGCAGCTACGGCAGCAAGGAGCTGGTGATCGGCATGGCCCACCGTGGCCGACTGAATGTGCTGGTCAATACCCTGGGCAAGAGCCCACGGGACCTGTTCGAGGAATTCGACGGCAAGAGTTTCAACGAGAGCGGCTCCGGGGATGTGAAGTATCACCAGGGCTTCTCGTCCAACGTGCAGACCTCCGGCGGTGAAGTGCACCTGGCCATGGCCTTCAACCCGTCGCACCTGGAGATTGTCTCGCCAGTGGTGGAAGGCTCCGTACGGGCCCGGCAGGATCGCCGTGATGATTTTGGCGGTGACCAGGTGGTGCCGATCCTGATCCACGGTGATGCCGCCTTTGCTGGCCAGGGCGTGGTCATGGAAACCTTCCAGATGTCGCAGACCCGCGGTTTCAAGACCGGCGGTACCCTGCACATCATCATCAACAACCAGGTGGGTTTCACCACCAGTCGCCGTGATGATGCGCGTTCCACGGAATACTGCACCGACGTGGCCAAGATGGTACAGGCGCCGATTTTCCACGTTAACGCGGACGATCCGGAAGCGGTCTACTTCGTCACCCAGCTGGCGGTGGATTACCGCATGCAGTTCAAGAAGGACGTGGTCATCGACCTGATCTGCTACCGGCGCCTGGGTCATAACGAGGCGGATGAACCGTCTTCCACCCAGCCGTTGATGTACAAGAAGATCAAGAGCCACCCCACCACTCGCACCATCTATGCCGAGCGGTTGATTAACGAGGGGGTGTTGAGCGAGCAGGAAGCCCAGAAAACGGTGGATAGTTACCGTGACATGCTGGACGCCGGCAACCATGTGGTGAAATCCCTGGTGCGCGAGCCCAACAAGGCCCTGTTCGTGGACTGGTCACCCTACATCGGTCACCAGGTGGAGGATGATTGGGATACCGGCTACCCGCTGAAGAAACTGCAGGACCTGGCCACCCGTCTGGAGACACCGCCTGAAGGAGTGGTGTTGCAGCGGCAGGTGAAAAAGATCGTCGAGGACCGCCGCAAGATGACCGCCGGTGCGCTGCCGATTAACTGGGGCTATGGCGAAACCATGGCCTATGCCAGCCTGATTGATCAGGGTTTCCCGGTGCGCCTGACCGGCCAGGATTGTGGCCGAGGCACCTTCTCCCACCGTCATGCGGTGCTGCACAATCAGAAGGATGGCAGCCAGTATGTGCCGTTGCAGCATCTCTATGAGGAGCAGCCGCGTTTCGATATTTACGACTCGCTGCTCTCCGAGGAAGCGGTGGTCGGTTTCGAATACGGCTACGCCACCACCTCGCCGAAAACCCTGATCATCTGGGAAGCCCAGTTCGGCGATTTTGCCAATGGCGCCCAGGTGGTGATCGACCAGTTCATTTCCTCCGGGGAAGCCAAGTGGGGGCGCCTGTGCGGGCTCACCATGTTGTTGCCCCACGGCTATGAAGGGCAGGGGCCGGAACACTCCTCCGCACGGCTGGAGCGCTTCCTGCAATTGTGCGCCGAGCACAACATGCAGGTGTGCGTGCCCAGCACCCCGGCACAGATTTTTCACCTGCTGCGCCGTCAGGCGGTGCGCCCGCTGCGCAAGCCGCTGGTGGTAATGAGTCCCAAGAGTCTGCTGCGTCACAAGAAGGCGGTATCGTCGCTGGAAGATCTGGCCCATGGCCGCTTCCACACGGTGCTCGACGATCTGGCAGATCTGGACAAGGACAAGGTCAACCGGGTGGTGATGTGTTCCGGCAAGGTCTACTACGACCTGCTGGAGAAGCGCGACAACGATGGCCTGGACAACACCGCCCTGGTCCGTGTGGAGCAGCTTTATCCATTCCCGGAAAACAAGCTGGAAGAGGTCCTCTCCACCTATCCGAACCTGAAGCATCTGGTGTGGTGTCAGGAAGAGCCCATGAACCAGGGGGCCTGGTACTGCTCACTGCACCACATGTACCGCGTGGCCTACAAGGTGGGGGTCGCCCAGGTGCACTACGCCGGGCGGGATATGGCAGCGGCGCCGGCCGCCGGCTCCATGTCCCTGCATGTGGAACAGCAGCAGCGTCTGGTACAGGACGCCTTCGAGATCAAGTAATTAAGGATAAGGCATGGCGACTGATATTAAAGCACCGCAGTTTCCCGAATCCGTAGCTGATGGCACCGTGGCCACCTGGCACAAACAGGAAGGCGAAGCGGTTAAACGTGATGAACTGCTGGTAGACATCGAAACCGACAAGGTGGTGCTGGAAGTGGTAGCTCCCGCCGATGGCGTGGTGAGCAAGATCATTGCCGCTGAAGGTGACACCGTGGAAAGCCAGCAGGTGCTGGGCCAGTTCGAGGAGGGCGCCTCCGGTTCGGCGCCGTCGTCTTCCGGCAAAGAGGACGCGGACAACGAAGAAAAGCCGGCGGCGGACAGTCACAAGAGCGACGCGTCGGCCGAGACCGAGCAAGGCAGTGACCAGAGCGCCGGTGACCAGGCCGGCCCTGCCGCGCGCAAGTTGATGAGCGAGCATGGCATTGCCGCCGACCAGGTCACCGGTACCGGCAAGGGCGGACGCATCACCAAAGGGGATGTGGAGAAGACCATCGGTGACAAGGCCGAGCAGCGCGCCAGCCAGCCGGCCCCCCAGCAGCCGGCTACTGCTGCTGTTCCGGCGGCCCCGGGCGAGCGTGAAGAGCGCCGTGTGCCGATGACCCGCCTGCGCAAGCGCATTGCCGAGCGGTTGGTTTCTGCCCAGCAGAACGCGGCCATGTTGACCACCTTCAACGAGGTCAACATGAAACCGATCATGGATATGCGCAAGAACTACAAGGATGCTTTCGAGAAAGCCCATGGCGTGCGTCTGGGCTTCATGGGCTTCTTTACCCGCGCCTGCGTGGAAGCACTCAAGCGTCACCCGGAAGTCAATGCTTCCATCGATGGTGACGACGTGGTTTACCACGGTTATTACGACATCGGCGTGGCCGTTTCCACTGACCGCGGTCTGGTGGTGCCGGTGATCCGTGATTCCGACCAGAAAGGTCTGGCGGAAGTGGAATCGCAGATCATCGAGTACGGCCAGAAGGCCCAGAAGGGCAAGCTGTCCATCGAGGAAATGACCGGTGGCACCTTCACCATTTCCAATGGCGGGGTATTCGGTTCCCTGATGTCGATGCCGATCCTCAACCCGCCACAGACGGCTATCCTGGGCATGCACAAGATTCAGGAGCGGCCCATGGCAGTGGATGGCAAGGTGGAAATCCTGCCCATGATGTATCTGGCACTGTCCTACGACCACCGCCTGATTGATGGCAAACAGGCGGTGCAGTTCCTGGTGACAGTGAAGAACTTTATCGAAGATCCGGCGCGACTGCTGCTGGATATCTGAATGAACGCCTGCACGCGACACGCTCGCACGCACCACGCCCAAGCGCGTGCCCGCGTGTTGCGTGCAGCGTGCCAGCCGACTTAAGGAACAGATCATGGCTGACAACTACGACGTGATTGTCATTGGCGGTGGCCCCGGCGGTTATGTGGCGGCCATCCGTTGCGCCCAGCTGGGGCTCAACACTGCCTGTATCGAAAAACGTATCAACAAGCAGGACCAGCCGGCTCTGGGCGGTACCTGTCTGAATGTGGGTTGCATCCCGTCCAAGGCGCTGCTGGATTCCTCCTGGAAATACCATGAGACACAGGGCGCGCTGGCGGAGCATGGCGTCAAGGTCGGCGATGTCAGCCTGGACCTGGACACCATGCACAAGCGCAAGGACACCATCGTCAAGAATCTCACCGGCGGCATTGCCCAGCTGTTCAAGGCCAACAAGGTCACCTGGCTGCAGGGTACTGGCCAACTGAAGGCCAACAAGCAGGTGGAATTCACACCGCTGGACGGAGACGCCCAGGTGCTGCAGGCCGAGCATGTGATCCTGGCCGCCGGCTCCGTGCCGGTGGATATTCCGGTGGCGCCGGTGGACCAGAAAGTGATTGTCGATTCCACCGGTGCGCTGGATCTGCCCAAGGTGCCCAAGCGTCTGGGTGTGATTGGTGCCGGCGTCATCGGTCTGGAACTGGGCAGCGTCTGGGCCCGTCTCGGTAGTGAAGTGGTGGTGCTGGAAGCGGTGGATACCTTCCTGCCGGCGGTGGACCAGCAGATCGCCAAGGACACCCAGAAGCAGCTGACCAAACAGGGTCTGGATATCCGGCTCGGTGCCCGGGTGACCGGCTCCGAGGTGAAGAAGGACAAGGTGGAGGTGAGCTACGCCGATGGCGACGGCGACCACCAGGAAACCTTTGACCGCCTGATCGTGGCGGTGGGGCGCCGTCCCTACACCGAGGGCCTGCTCAGCCAGGACGCCGGTGTGACCCTGGACGAGCGCCACTATATCTATGTGGACAGTCAGTGCCGTACCGACGTGCCCGGTGTTTACGCCATCGGCGATCTGGTACGTGGCCCGGCGCTGGCTCACAAGGCCATCGAGGAAGGGGTCATGGTTGCGGAAGTGATCATGGGTGAAAGCACCCAGGTGAACTACGACACCGTGCCCAGCGTGATCTACACGCACCCCGAGGTGGCCTGGGTAGGCAAGACCGAGGAAGAGGCAAAAGCCTCCGGTGAAGCCTACAAGACCGGCGTGGTGCCGTTTGCCGCCAATGGCCGTGCAATGGCAGCCGGGGAAACCGGCGGCATGGTGAAATTTGTCGCCGACGAGAAGACCGACCGGGTGCTGGGTATGCACGTGGTAGGTCCGCAGGCGTCCGAGCTGATTCAGCAGGGCGTGGTGGCAATGGAATTCGGCGCCACCATCGAAGATTTGCAGCTGATGGTGTTTGGTCACCCGAGCCTGTCAGAAACCGTCCATGAAGCTGCCCTGGCAGCGGATTTCAAGGCCATTCACGTGGCCCAACGGCGGCGCAAGAAGTAACGGAGCGACCTCGGGTGGCCGGTCCGGCCACCCGGCCGGCCGCACACTCTATTCATTGAAGACGGAAGTGTTGGCATGAATCTCCACGAGTATCAGTCAAAACAGCTTTTTGCTGATTATGGCCTGCCAGTCTCCCAAGGGTTTGCCTGTGACACCCCGGAAGAGGTGGCAGCCAAAGCCAAGGAGATTGGCGGTGACAAATGGGTGGTCAAGGCCCAGGTTCACGCTGGTGGCCGCGGCAAGGCCGGCGGTGTGAAGCTGGTGGATAGCCCGGAACAGGCTGCAGAATTTGCCAAGCAGTGGCTCGGCAAGCGCCTGGTGACCTTTCAGACCGACGAACATGGTCAGCCGGTATCCAAGATTCTGGTGGAAACCTGTACCGATATCGCCCAGGAGCTGTACCTGAGCGCGGTGCTGGATCGCACCACCCGGCGTGTGGTTTTCATGGCGTCCACCGAGGGCGGTGTGGAAATCGAGAAAGTGGCCGAGGAAACGCCGGAAAAAATCCTCAAGGCTCTGGTTGATCCGCTGGTCGGCGCACAACCCTATCAGGCCCGTGAAATTGCCTTCCAGCTGGGTCTGGAAGGCAAGCAGGTCAACCAGTTCGCCAAGATCTTCGTGGGGCTGGCGAAACTGTTCGAGGACAAGGACCTGTCCCTGATCGAGGTGAACCCGCTGGTGATCACCGAACAGGGCGATCTGCATTGTCTGGATGCCAAGATCAATGTGGACGGTTCCGCCCTGTACCGCCATGCGGATATCAAGGCGCTGGAAGATCCTTCCCAGGAAGACGAGCGTGAGCGTCGCGCGGCGGAGTGGGATCTGAACTATGTGGCGCTGGACGGCAACATCGGTTGCATGGTCAACGGTGCCGGCCTGGCCATGGGTACCATGGATCTGGTGAAGCTGAAGGGCGGGGCACCGGCCAACTTCCTGGATGTGGGCGGTGGCGCCACCAAAGAGCGCGTCACCGAGGCCTTCAAGATCATTCTTTCCGATGATCAGGTAAAAGCCGTTCTGGTGAACATCTTCGGTGGTATCGTGCGCTGTGACCTGATCGCTGACGGCATTATCGGTGCGGTCGAGGAAGTCGGTGTCACCGTGCCGGTGGTGGTGCGTCTGGAAGGCAACAACGCCGAACTGGGTGCCCAGAAGCTGGCCGAAAGCGGCATGAACATCATTGCTGCGGAAAGTTTTGAAGATGCGGCCGAGCAGGTCGTGAAGGCGGCGGGAGGTGCTGCATGAGCGTTTTGATCGACAAGAACACCAAGGTTATCTGCCAGGGTTTTACCGGCAGCCAGGGCACCTTCCACTCCGAGCAGGCCATTGAGTACGGTACCCAGATGGTCGGTGGCGTGACCCCGGGCAAGGGCGGGCAGACCCATCTTGGCCTGCCGGTGTTCAACACCGTGGCCGAGGCCGTCAAGCAAACCGGTGCCACCGCCAGCGTGATCTATGTGCCGGCGGCCTTCTGCAAGGATTCCATCATCGAAGCGGCGGATGCCGGCATCGAACTGATTGTCTGCATCACCGAGGGGATCCCGGCGCTGGATATGCTCTATGTGAAGGAATACATCACCCAGAAGGGCGGCGTACGCCTGATCGGCCCCAACTGTCCGGGCGTGATCACACCGGGTGAGTGCAAGATCGGCATCATGCCGGGGCATATTCACAAGCCGGGCAAGGTGGGTATCGTTTCCCGCTCCGGGACGCTGACCTACGAAGCGGTCAATCAGACCACCAAGCTGGGTTTTGGCCAGTCCACCTGTATCGGTATTGGCGGTGATCCGATCCCGGGCACCACCTTCATTGATGCACTGGCGTTGTTCCAGAATGATCCGCAGACCGAGGCCATCGTCATGGTCGGCGAGATCGGCGGTACCGCGGAAGACGAAGCGGCGGCCTATATCAAGGAGCACGTCACCAAACCGGTGGTTAGCTACATCGCCGGTGTGACCGCGCCTCCGGGCAAGCGTATGGGCCATGCCGGCGCCATCATTGCCGGCGGCAAGGGCACGGCGGATGAAAAATTTGCGGCCCTGGAAGCCGCAGGTGTGAAAACCGTTCGTAACCCGGCGGGCATTGGCCAGGCAGTGAAGGAAATCACTGGCTGGTAATGGCCATCGCCATCACGAAAAAGGCCGGCATTGCCGGCCTTTTTCGTCAGTGGAGGATTTCATCGTCATCCAGATCGAAGAACTCGTACTCATTGAGTTCCTTTTTCAGGCGACGTTCCTCCAGTCTGTCTTCAATGCGGTGACGCATGTCCATGTTGAAGGCGCGGGCACGCACGCTGCGTTCTTCCTGCTCTTCATCTTCCACGGCATCATCCAGATCATCGAACTCTTCATTCATCAGCAGATCATCCGACTCAAAGTCATGGTCAGTCCTACGGTTACTCATGGTGGTCTCCTCCAGATTGACCGCCTTAAACAACCCATATCAAGGACAGGCCGGTAGCTCGGATCGGTTTACCGAATGTCCTCAGCGCCTATATAGCGTCAGTGTTTCGGCCAGACAAGTTTTTTTTGTCACGCGAAGATAAATGGTGTTTTGGCGGGTGACGGGAGGTATGCACGTCAGCGCTGCCTGGCCGTTACTGTGAACGGTTTCACCCCTGGATGCCTGATAGGAAAATCAGTAAGTTAAGTGCTGGAATGCCTGCCATGGGCTTTGTAAAGTGGAGGCCTGTTCGCCGGACTTGCAAACCGCCAGTGCCGGCCCACGGGGAGAGAACAACAAATGGCTGAATGGCTGATTATTATCGGGGTGACGGCGTTGATCGTCACTACCCTTGGGTTGATGCATGCGGCTGGCAGTCGTGGGCACAGTGCGCTTTTTTTCCTGATTCCGCTGGCCAGCCTCGGTCAGGTGCAGCGCAACTGGGAGGATTACCGCTGGTGGGCGCTGGCGCGGGTTGCTGCGCTATTGACCACGGCGGTGGGTATTGGCTTGCTGCTTCTCAGTGGTCAGGCCTTTCTGGGCTCGGCGGCTGCCCCAATGGCGAGCCAGAGTGGCCAGGTCATGCGCGGTGAGCAGCGCGCCCAGAGCACGGCCTTCGTATCCTCCGAGGAGGCTGCCATGCTGGCCATCAAGGGCGAGGGAAAACCCCTGGCCGGCCGCCTGCACGGCAAGGCTTTCCACTATGACCGGGTGGCGTTGATCAACGGCGTGCTCACACTCAGCCAGGGGCGAGGCTTCCTCTCCGACCTGGAGGTGCGCATCGTGCTTGACTGGGACCCGGATGACATCACGGAAAGGCGCACACTGCTGATCAATCCCTCGGATCAGGATGCCCCCGTGGTACATCTGTCCTGGAAGCCGGAGGGCAAGGATTTCCCGGAAACGCGCATCTTCAAGGAAGGCTACAAGATGGAGCTGGCGCTGGCGCCGCTGGACAAGGAACAGCTCACCGGCAGCCTGGAACTGATTATGCCGGATAGCTACAAGAGCTACCTGGTAGGCGATTTCACCGCCTATACCAATAACCTGCGTTATCGCAACGGCCAGGTGGACCTGCATTATGATCACCCGGATACGCTGGCCCATGTGAGTCGGGAGTACCTGAACACGCAATTCCCGGAAGGGGCGCTGGATTCGATACAGATCGACAACGTGCAGATGCACCGCAGCGAAGGCACTGGCGAGGTGGTGGCGAAGGTGATGCTTACCAACGGAGCGGTGCAGGAGCGCTCGTTGCAACTGGAAAAGAGCTCGGTGGGCTGGTCCGTGACGCCGGGCTCCATGGAAAGCCGGGAAATCAGCCCGGCCCGGGAAGGCGAATCGCAGCTGGTGGACCCGGCCACATTGCCCGAGCAGGAACAGACGCCCAGGGTGCCGGCGCCGGTGACCCGGACGTTCCCCGAGCTGGTCGCCTACAACGGCCAGCAGGTGACCATTGAAACCCGTGATGGCGACAGCTTGCCGGGTATTATCCGTGGCGTCGGTGCCGACAGCCTGAAACTGGAAATGGCGGTGGGCAGTGGTAGCGTGGAGCGCAATGTGGATGCTGGCCAGGTGGTGTCCGTGCTGCTGGCCAATGGCCAGCAGGTCAACGTCAAGGGGGATGATGACAGCGCTGGCACGGCTCTGGAGACAGAGGATGACGGTAGCGTGGATAGCCCTCCAGCGACCCAGAGCAAGCCCGCCGAGCCTCCAGTGGCGCCATCAGTGACCAACAGTAAATTGCCGGCGTTGGGTCAACTGCAGGGCAAGGAAGTCACGGTCACTGCTGGCGATGGCAGCCAGCGCCGGGGCATTCTCACCGGGGTGGAAAGTGACCATGTGACCTTGAGCGTGCCCATGGGCGCGGGCAGTATGGAATACTTCTACGATCTGGACAGTATCAGCAATATCGAGGCGGTAAAGCATTGAAGGTTCTGGTAACAGGTGGCAGCGGTTTCATTGGTCAGCATCTGTGTCGGCGTCTGGCGGCCCACGGGCATGACTTGATCGTGCTTAGCCGGCGCCCGGGCAAGGCGGCCAAGGTGTTGCCGGAGGACACCCGGCTGATCCGCCGGCTGGACGAGATAGCCGATGATGAAATCGTCGATGGCATCATCAATCTGGCCGGGGAAAGCCTGTTTGCCGGCCGTTGGAGCGGCCGTCGCAAGGCGATTCTGATGGAGTCCCGGGTGGGGGTTACCAAGGACGTGGTGGCGCTGGTCGCCCGTCTGCAACGCAAGCCGGCGGTACTGGTCAGCGGCTCCGCCGTGGGCTTTTACGGCGATGCCGGCAATGCGGAGCTCACGGAAGACAGCGCCGCACGCAAGAAGGACTTCGGCTATCGCCTGTGTGATGCCTGGGAGCAGGCCGCCAGGCCAGTGTCCCGGCAGGGCGTGCGGCTGAGCCTGATTCGTACCGGTATTGTGCTGGGCCGTGATGGCGGCATGCTGGGGCGACTGTTACCGCTCTACAAGGCCGGCCTGGGCGCCATGATCGGTGACGGCTCCCAGTGGCTCAGCTGGATCCATATCGACGACATGGTGGCCATTCTGGTGCGGGCACTGGAAACCCCGGGGGTGGAGGGCGTGTTCAACGCCTGTGCGCCGGCGCCGGTTACCCAGCGCGAGTTCCATCGCCAGCTGGCCCGCGAGGTCCATCGGCCCGGCGTGCTGCGCATTCCTGCCCGGCTGTTGCAGCTGGGGCTGGGGGAGCAATCCACCATGCTGCTGGGCGGCCAGTGTGTCTTTCCGCGTCGCCTTGAGCAGCAGGGCTTCGTATTTCGCTTCCCGGATCTCTCGTCGGCACTGAGTCATCTTAGGAAACTCTGAAAAACTCCTTACATGCTCAGCGTGGCCTGAAGCGTGCAGCTGTTGTGTCTTGTCACGACGGACAGGGGGGCTCCCTTTGCTAGGGGCAAGGCGCAGCAGATGTGCGCTTCAGGCCACGCCCTCCGGGGCTTACAGGCTGGCCCACACTCGTTGTTGCCCTTTTTCGATGGATCGACATACACCTTCAAAAGGCCGCCTAGATTGTGAACCAGCCTGTAAGCCTGAGCGTGCAAGGAGTTTTTCAGAGGTTCCTTAACAAACGTTGACCCTTGAAATTGCCCGCCGGGCCCCTATCTGTTTGTGATCAAGAACAAACTGCATTCAGGAGCCCCGTGTGAGTGCCACCAAACAGACCCATGGTTTCCAGGCAGAGGTATCGCGTCTTCTGCATCTGATGATTCATTCCCTGTACAGCAACCGGGAAATTTTCCTGCGCGAGCTGATTTCCAACGCCTCCGACGCCTGCGACAAGCTGCGCTTCGAGGCGCTGGACACCCCGGCATTGATGGAAGAAGACCCGGAGCCGGCCATTCGGCTGACCCTGGACAAATCCGCCGGGACCCTGACGCTCGCCGATAACGGCATCGGCATGAGCGAGGCGGAGATTATCGATCACCTGGGCACCATCGCCCGTTCCGGCACGGAAAAATTTCTCGCCAGTCTGAGTGGCGACCAGAAAAAGGATGCCCAGCTGATCGGCCAGTTCGGGGTCGGTTTCTATTCCGCCTTTATTGTTGCCGACAAGGTCACCGTGGAAAGTCGCCGGGCGGGCCTGGCGGCCAGCGAGGGTGTGCGCTGGGAAAGCGATGGCCAGGGCGAATTCAGTGTGGAGAGCATTGAACGTGCCGAACGGGGCACGGCGGTGATTCTGCATTTGCGCAAGGATGCAAAGGAATTTCTCGACGATGGCAAGATTCGACAGGTGGTGGGCCAGTATTCCGACCACGTGGCGTTCCCCATCAGTCTGGCGGTGGCCGGTGATGACAAGGCACCGGAAACCATCAACTCTGCCACGGCCCTGTGGCAGCGTGCCCGTCAGGAGATTTCAGACGAGGAGTACGAGAATTTCTACAAGCACATCAGCCATGATTTCGAAGCGCCACTGAACTGGAGCCACAACAAGGTGGAAGGCAAGCTGGAGTACACCAGCCTGCTTTTCACACCGCCACGGGCGCCGTTTGATCTCTACCACCGTGAGGCCAGTCGCGGCCTGAAACTGTATGTGCAACGTGTCTTCATCATGGACGATGCCGAACAGTTTCTGCCGCAGTATCTGCGCTTCATCAAGGGGGTGATCGACGCGCCCAATCTGCCGTTGAATGTCAGTCGTGAGCTGCTGCAGGACTACGGCCCGGTGAAAAAAATTCGCACCGCGCTTACCAAACGCGTGCTGCAGATGCTGAAAAAACTCAGCAAGGATGAGGAAAAATATTCACGCTTCTGGGCCCAGTTTGGTCAGGTGCTCAAGGAAGGCATTGGCGAAGACCCGGATAACCGTGACGCCGTGGCGGCGCTGCTGCGTTTTGCCAGCAGCGAACAGGGCGACAGCCTGACCTCCCTGGATGATTATCTGGCACGCCGCAAGGACGGGCAGGGCAAGATTTACTATCTGCTTGGTGACAATGCTGCGGCGGCGCGCCAGAGCCCACACCTGGAGGTGTTTCGCAAGAAGGGCATCGAGGTACTGCTTCTCAGTGACCCGGTGGATGAATGGATGATCAGTTATCTGGACCGTTACCAGGAGGTGCCGCTGGTCAATGCCGCTCGCGGTGAGCTGGATCTGGACGGCGAAGACAAGCCTGACGACGCCGAGCAGGATAACGCGCTGATCAAGCGTCTGCAGGAAAGTCTCACCGGCCAGGTGGAGGCGGTGCGGGCCACGCGCCGGCTGGTGGATTCGCCGGTCTGCCTGGTGCTGGCTGAAGACCAGCTCGGCCCGCAGATGCGTCGCATGCTGGAAGCGGCTGGCCAGCCGGTGCCGGAGATGTTGCCGGTGCTGGAAGTGAATCTGGATCACCCGCTGCTGAAGGCACTGGACAGTCAGGAACCGGGGGCCGACTTCAGCGAGCTGGCCGGCTTATTGCTGGATCAGGCGATGCTGGCCGAAGGGCAGCTGCCACGGGACCCGGCCGCCGCCGCCCGTCGCATGCATCATCTGCTTAGTCGCGCGGTAACGCCAAACGCCTGATTGTTTCCATCACGGGGGGCGCTTATGATGCCAAAAACGCAGTACAAGGCGCCCCGCTTTATGGAGCAGACACAGCATACCGCCGCCATTCTCGGCGGTGGCAGTTTTGGCACTGCCATGGCCAGTATCCTGGCTGCCAATGGTCATCAGGCGCGGCTCTGGGTTCGTGACCCGGAGACCGCCGCCGCCATCAATCTGGACCGGGAAAATCCCCGTTACCTGCCCGGTGCCGAACTGCCTGAGGGGGTAACCGCCACCGACAGTCTGGAAGAGGCGCTCAATCAGGCCTCCCTGGTGTTTGTGGCGATTCCCAGCAAGGCCTTCATCGATGTGCTTCGCCAGGCTCGCCAGTGGGTGCCCGACGGCACCATTGTGGTTAGCTGTACCAAAGGCATCTATGCCGACGGCTTTTTGCTGATGAGCGAGCTGCTCATGCGTGAATGGCCCCACGCCCGGGTAGGCGTGCTCAGTGGCCCCAACCTGGCTAAGGAAATCGTCGAGAAGAAATTCACCGGCACGGTGATTGCCAGCCCGGATGAAGCCCTGTGCAGTACCATTCAGACCGCACTGGGCTGTGAGTACTTCCGGGTCTACGACAACGCCGATATCTATGGCGTGGAGCTGGGCGGCGCCCTGAAGAACATCTATGCGGTGGCCTCCGGCATGGCGGCCGCCATCGGTGTGGGGGAGAACAGCCGCAGCTTCATGATCACTCGGGCACTGGCGGAAATGAGCCGTTTTGCCGTGGAGCTGGGGGCCAACCCCATGACCTTCCTGGGGCTCTCCGGGGTTGGCGATCTGATCGCTACCTGCTCGTCGTCCCTGTCGCGCAATTACCAGGTCGGTTTTCAGCTGGGGCAGGGCAAGAGCGTGGAACAGGCGGTGGCCGAATTGGGCCAGACCGCCGAGGGCATCAATACCATCAAGCTGGTGGCCGACAAGGCCGCCGAGCTGCAGGTCTACATGCCGCTGGCCACCGCGCTGTACCGGGTGATCTATCATGGTGAGCCGCTGGAAACGGTGATTTACCAGCTGATGAGCGGTGAATACCAGCATGACGTGGAATTCAGTGTCTCCGGAGTGACGCCGTGAAGCTGTACCTGTGTCGCCACGGGCAGGCGGTCTCCCAGGCCGCTACGGATGCACTCCGGCCGCTGACCGAAACCGGCGAAGCGGCCGTACTGGCCCACTGGCAGGCCCTGCAGGCGGCCGGTATTCCGGTCAACCGGATTATCGCCAGCCCCTATCTGCGAGCCCAGCAAACGGCCAGCTGCATCCAGCGCGTCTACCGTTCACTGGACATCATCACCTGTGAGGCCCTGGTGCCGGAATCCGCACCCCCCGCCGTTTTCGACTGGTTGCAGGGTGAGAGCCTGCCCAATGGCACGGTGCTGGTCAGTCATATGCCGCTGGTGGCGCTGTTGACCGCACAATGGACCGGGAGTGGCCAGCGCTGCGGCTTCAACGTGGGCACGGTGGCCTGTCTGGATGTGGAAGTGTGTGTGGCTGATGGCGCCCGTTTGCTGTGGATGAGCAGCCCGGGCGAGAGTCTGCCTTTCCGCTGATCGCGCTGGTACGCCCGTTCAGATGCTATTCTCTGCCGTCCGGCGCCAGGCGCTGGGCAGAGGCTGGGTGGCTGACTAATCTGAAATTGACAGCGGGCAACAGGCAATCAAACAGGCAGAACTCCTTCCGCTCGCTGTCATCGCGCAGTGGGGGGATACCACGCATGTGTGCTTGAAGGCGCCGGTTTACCGGCGCTTTTTTTATGTCCGTTTTTATGTCCGCGTTGCAGGTCTCAGCCCGGTTGTTCGTTATTGTCTGTCTCGGCGGGCCACTCCAGCCGTTCGATGGGCTGGCCATCGGCGGCCACCAGATTAATGCGCATGGGCAGGCCCGCCAGCCATTCCAGCCCGTCCGAGTGTCGCATCTTGCGTAGATAATCCTTTACCCGGCCGCTGATCCAGGGGTGCAGGGTGGCCTTGATGGCGACCTCCTGGCAGCGGCGCCCCCGCTGTGCCTGCCACTCCTGAAGGCCCGAGCGCATCACCGCATAGTGGCTTTGAAACTGCTCGAAGTCGTCGGCCACCAGATAAATGTCATAGCGATATAGGCTGCCACGCCAGCTTCGGCCGGTTTTTTCTTCCCGCAGGCGCAACCGCGGGGCCAGGGCCACTGCCGGTGGCTCATGGACGGGCTTGAACGCCGCCGGGGTGGACGCCTGCGGCAGGCTGTCGAGCAACTCGATAACTGCGGTACCGTCAGCCGGGCGCTGTTCCCGGTCCTTGGCCATCAGGCGGCGTAGCAGGGGCTGGTAGCGGCGCACAGCACGGGGCAGCAAGGGCACCGGATCCTGCAGGTGTCGTTCTGCCATCCGCGCCGGGCTGTCGGCCTGGAAGGGCGGCTCGCCGGTGAGCATTTCATGCAACACGCAGCCCAGTGCATAGAGATCGGCGCGGGGGTCGAGCTCGTCGGCGCGATGCTGTTCCGGGCTCATGTATTTGGGCGTGCCGAGACGGGCGTGACTGTCGAGCACATTGCGATGATTGACGGTACTGGCGGCAATGCCGAAATCCATCAGCAGCGCCGAACCATCAGCGCGGAACATGATGTTGTCCGGCTTCACGTCCCGGTGGATGAATCCATGCTCACCGGCGTAGTGCAGTGCCATGGCCATCTGCCGCAGCACCTGTTCGACCTGGGCGGGCTCCATGCCTTCGCGAATACGCTGTTTGAGACTGCCACCGGTGACATATTCCATGCTCAGGTAGTAATAGCCCTGATGTTCACCCACATCATAGACCGGCACGATGTGCGGATGGTTGAGCCGGGCAATGGTTCTGGCCTCGTGCATGAAACGCTCGGCAAAACTGGGCTCCAGAGCCAGCGAGGGTGTCAGTACCTTGATGGCGACCTGTCGTTCGAAGGAGTGCTGGGTGGCAAGAAAGACATGGGACATGCCGCCTTTGCCAAGGCGGCCGGTAATGCGGTAACCGGGGAGTGTAATAGCCATTGCCTGTCTGGGTTCCGGGTCGTCCTGACCGTGCCGGTATCAATAATCAGTTCTGGTCGCCGTAGATCGCCTTCATCTCCGCCTCGGAACGGCGGGCAGCGGCCAGCTTGGCTTCCAGGCGCTTCTTCTGCTGATCCAGGCCGACAAAGAAGTTCACCTTGCTTTGCAGTAGTTGTGGTGCAATCGGCTTGAACAGGTAATCCACCGCGCCACAACGATAGCCCTGCTGGACAAAACGCTCTTCCTTGGACAGGGCCGTGACGAAAATAATCGGTACGTGGCGGGTACGTTGATTGGAGCGCATCAGCGTGGCCACTTCAAAGCCGTCCATCTCCGGCATCTGTACATCCAGCAGAACCAGGGCGTAATCATTCTTGAGCAGCTTGGCCAGCGCTTCATTGCCACTGGTGGCGCTTTCCAACTCGCAGTCCATGTCTTCCAGCACCACTTCCATGGCCACCAGGTTCTGTGGGGTGTCGTCGACCATCAGCACCCGGGAGGGCGCCAGGTCCAGATTGTCGTCATTGTTGTTCGCGGTAATGGCGGTCATGGTCGCAGCAGGCCTGAAACGCTAATCGGTACATGTTCGTATGATAATCTGAGACTCACGTCTCAGTCACGTGATGGCGGGGGATTTTCTTCCAGCTTCCATTGCTGTACCGCCACCTGCACTTTGATCTGTTCCAGGATGTCCAGCAAGGTATCGCGCAACATGCTGTCCAGCGCCTGGCGGTCATCGCCGATGGCGGCACTGAGCATGTCCTGGAACAGTTGTTCCAGCTGCGGGCGACTGGCCGGGGAGGCCAGGTCATCGACCAACTGATCGACAAAGGCGGTGCCGGTCTCACGCACTGCCTCGCCGAGCAGGGCGATGGCCCGCGGGCCCGCCACCGGAACGGCCGCCAGCCGCCGTCCCGCCTGGGTACGCACCAGGGCCTCGTCGGTGAGGTGGCTGAAATACTCCGCCAGCTGTTCACGGTACTGGGCATGGCTCTTCTGGGTGGCCTGGGCGACCCGGCTGGCCGCAAAGCTGACCAGCTGGTCCCGGCGCGGCATCAGCACTTCCTTTTCGATGCGATGCAGCAGCGGGCTGCCGCCGCCCACTTCGCGCTGGGCACCATTAAGCACATTGATGACTACCCGATCGGAAATTTCTTCCACCACGATGCCGTAGTATTTGATCAGTGTCTGACCCAGCCAGGTTTGCGACAGGTCGACGATGCCCATGCGCTGTAGTCGAAACAGCAGGCTGACCACCCGCAATACCCGCAGCCAGCGGAAGCTGCCCACCGGGATGCAGCCGAGCAGGTCATACCAGTGGGCGAACGGGTAGAAGAACCAGCGGTGGTAGGTGCCACGGGCGATAGCGGCAATCCAGCGAAGCGTGAACTCGGTCAGGTAAACCGCCACGAAGCACAGGTCGTAGAACAGAAAATCGGCGTGAATGCTGTCGCGATAAAAATCGTGAAAAGCGGGTGTGTAAGTGGCCAGCAGCGACTGCACCGGCGGCACCTGGAACAGCCAGTCAAACAGGATCAGTCCCAGGTTGAGAACCACCAGGGCAATCATGCCCAGGTCGATGGCAAAGCCGACCGTGTCCAGGTTCGGTTTGAGCTTTTCCGGGTGCAGCCTGATTTTCATGAACAGCCCTGAAACCGTGCCCATACCGGGCAATGGTCAGAGGGTTTCTCCATGGCGCGGATATCGTAATCCACCCCGGTAGTGTCCAGTTTTTCCATCAAGGGCGACGTGGCCAGTACCGTATCGATGCGCAGCCCCCGTCGCGGGTCTCGCTCAAAGCCACGGGAGCGGTAATCGAACCAGGAAAAGACATCGTCGGTTTGTGGGTTTTGGTGACGGAAGGTGTCGGTAAGGCCCCAGTCAATCAGCCGTTGCCACCATTCGCGCTCTTCCGGCAGGAAGCTGGTCTTGCCTTCACGCAGCCAGCGCTTGCGGTTGGCTTCGCCAATGCCGATATCCCGGTCCGTGGAGGAGATGTTGAAGTCGCCCATGATGGCCAGTTGTTCGCCACTGTCATGGTGGTGTTGCAGGTAGTTCTGCAGATCCTGGTAAAACTTTTCCTTGGCGGGGAATTTTACCGGGTGCTCGCGATTTTCCCCCTGGGGAAAGTAACCGTTGAGGACGGTGATCAGTGAACCGTCACCATGGCGCAGTTTGCCGATGATCATGCGCCGCTGGGCGTCCTCGCCGTCGCTGGGGAAGCCGTATTGCACCTCTTCCAGTGGCTCGCGGGTGATCAGGGCAACGCCGTAATGGCCTTTCTGGCCGTGATAATAGGGGTGGTAGCCCATGTCACGTACGGCCTGTTCCGGAAATTCCGGATCGTGAACCTTGGTTTCCTGCAGACCGATCAGGGCCGGCTGATATTTGTCGATTACCGCCTGCAACTGGTGCAAACGCGCACGAATACCATTGATGTTGAATGAAATCAGGGTCATGGCGCCTCCTTGGTGGCCGCATTGTACACTACCCGGGCAGGGCGTAGGCAGGCGGATATGTGGCGCTATTGGACATGGCCGCCGGCTCCTTGATGCCGGTATCATGAATGTTTTTTCCGGGAGCGGTCATGTCTGCAGTTTCTACCGGGCGCCAGGTGCTGGCCTTTGCCCATGCCAACGGGATTCCCGGCCACAGCTACGATACCTTTCTGGCGCCGCTGGCCGACGATTTTGATCTGCACATCGTTGACCGGCTTGGTCATGATCCCGCCTATCCGGTGGATGCCGGTTGGCACAGTCTCAGCCTGGAGCTGGAGGCGCAGTTGGCCCCGTTGCGCAAACCCCTGGTGGGCGCCGGACACTCGCTGGGATCGGTGTTGATGTATCTGGTTGCCCAGCGTCACCCGGACTGGTTCTCTGCGCTTATCATGCTCGACCCGCCGATGATGAATGGCTGGCACGGCGTCATGATTCATCTTGCCAAGCTTGCCGGGCAGGTGGACAGGGTGACCCCGGCAGGCAAAAGCCGGGGGCGGCTGGATTTCTGGCCGGACTGGGCGTCCGTGGAAAGTTACTTTCATTCCCGCGGGCTGTTCCGGGCCTTTGATCCACGCTGTCTCAAGGATTACCTGAACGCGGGCCTGGAGCCGTGCAAAGGCGGCTGGCGGCTGCGCTTTCGACCGGAAGTGGAAGTGGCGATTTTCCGCGAAACCCCCACTGCGGCGACCCGCATGCCCCGGCTCAAGGTGCCCGGTGCGATCATTACCGGCAAGGACTCACCGTCGCCATTCCTGCACAGTGCTCGCCGCCACGTCCGTCGTCACGGCATGTTGCACCGCCTGGCGGAGGGCTCACATATGTACCCGCTGGAAAAACCGGAACAGACGCTGGCGTTGATGCGCGACACCCTGGCGGCATTGCTGGAGCGATCATGATGATGGGGGCCCGGGAAAGACAGTTTCAGGTTTATGGACAAACCCTGGCCGCACTGCAATGGCCCGGGGAGGGCGAGCCGATTCTGGCATTGCACGGCTGGCTGGATAACGCCGCCTCTTTTGTGCCCCTGGCTCGAGTCCTGGGGCGTCCGCTGCTGGCACTGGATTTTTCCGGGCATGGCCATTCGGACCACCGCCCGGACGGTGTGGTCACGCATCTGGTGGATCATGTCCGTGATGTGCTGGCGGTGGTGGATCAGTTGGGCTGGCAACGGTTTACCCTGATCGGCCATTCCATGGGCGCGGGCATCGCCTGTCTGTTTTCCGCTGCCTGCCCGGAACGGGTGTCTCGGCTGGTGCTGATCGAGGGGCTCGGGCCGCCCAGTACGGCACCGTCGGAGGTGGCCAGTACCCTGCGCAAGGCACTGGATGATATGGGCGCGCTGGCCAGCAAGAGCAAACCGGTTTACCCGCACATCAGTGAGGCAGTGGATGCGCGTACCAAAGGGTTTGGCGGGCTCAGCCGTGAGGCCTCGTCGCTGCTCACCGAGCGGGGGCTGATGCCGGTGGCCGGTGGCTGGACCTGGCGCGCCGACAGCCGTTTGCGGTTGACCTCGTCGCTCCGGCTCACCGAGGAGCAGGTGGAGGGGTTTATCCGGGCCATTGGGGCCCCGGTTTGCCTGATTCTGGGCGAGCAGGGCATGGGTGGTAACGGCATGTTCGATCATCGTCTGGCCTGGTTGCAGGACGCAGAGGTGGTCAGATTGCCAGGCCGTCATCATTTGCATATGGAAAGCCCCGAGCCGGTGGCCGCGGCCATCAACGACTTTCTGGCGCGTCACCCCACGGCGCCACAAAACTGACCAAAACCACCAGCGTCGGTGATGGCCCTGCCTGAAAGGGTCATGGTGTGTCGACGGCCGCTGTCGCTAAGCTGCCTGAAAAGTCGCATGCAGGAGAATTGCCGATGAAAGTGGTTGAGGCCGCAACGCTGACAGAGTTTGTCGGTCAGCAGCTGGGAGCGTCCGAGTGGTTCGAGATTGATCAGGGCAGAATCAACGCCTTTGCCGATGCCACTCTGGATCACCAGTTTATTCATGTGGACCCGGAGCGGGCGAAAAGCACGCCCTTTGGGGGCACCATCGCCCATGGTTATCTGACGCTGTCGCTGTTGCCTTACCTGCAAGCCTCCATCGAGAATTTTCTCATGCCCAAGGGCATGAAAATGGCCATGAACTACGGGTTCGACAAATTGCGTTTCATGGCACCGGTGAAGGTCAACAAGCGGGTGCGTGCGGTGGCGTCACTGATGGAGGCCACCGAGAAAAAGCCGGGCCAGTGGCTGCTCAAGTTCAACTTTACCGTGGAAATCGAAGGCGAAGACAAGCCGGCCCTGGTGGCAGAGTGGCTGTTGATGTATTTCGTTTGATCCCACCCGCCTCGTTTACGTAAATACCCTCATCCAGGGCTGGCAGGTTTGCCGGCCCTGTCGGTATCATGATTAATCATGAGTTTGCTAGCCCGTGGTGGCCTTTGTGGCCTGTGGCAGGCAAACGGCCGTTATTGAAAACGCTGCCGTTTGCCGGGCATGGCCCGGCAAGACAGTAAGGACAACAATAAATGAGGCATCGTACGCGCCAGTGGTTGCGACAGCTGGTTGATAACCGCTCGTCCATTCGCCGGGATCTGTTGCTGGGACTGAGCCATGCCCGGGATATTCCGCGCCTGATCATGCCGGTGCGCAGCGAAGCCGGTTGTCGTTCGGAATTGCAGTGGCGCTCCTATCCCAGTTTCAGTGATGCCGCCTTGTCCCTGTTTCAGTTGCTGGTCCCCGGTGACCGGGAATCGATCAGCCAGGGCACGCTGGTCTGCCAACCGGAGCGTGCTCCCCGGCAGGATGACGCCACACGCTGGTTTTTCATTAATGGCCTGGGCTCCGCCGGCCCGGTGGCGATACTCAACGCCAGTGAAATTGCGCGGATTTTCCGGCGTCCGGTGCATCTGATTCATACCCCCACCTGGGGCCTGGTGGGCGACCTGATGGCCTCCATTACTGCCCGCACCCTGCGCAAGGATGGCAAGCTCTCGCGCCCGGCTCTGCATGTTCTGGTGGAAGCACTGGAGCGCCATGAGCGAGTGATTCTGATCAGCCACTCTCAGGGCACCATCGTGGCCAGCTACATCGTGCGCAAGTTGCTGCGCCACGAAAGCACCCGCCCGCTGGTGAAGAAACTGGAGCTTTACTGTATTGGCGGAGTGGCCGACAGCCTGGATGTGGACCCGGCCCTGTCACTGGCAGCGGGCCATCCGGTGCCCTATGTAGAGCATTTCGCCAATGGCCGTGATTACCTGGCGCAGGTGGGCATTCTCTCTCACCTGGACAGTACTGCCGGTACCCTCTATTGCCTGGCCAATCGCTCCGGTCATTTGCTCAACCGTCATTATCTTGCCGGTATTGCTCGGGGGGACTACTGCCAGGGTCGCTCGCGGCTCTATCAATATGTTCGCGGGCGGCAACCGGCGTTACGGCGCACCGAGTCAGCGCTGCCGGGCCGGGCAGGGTGAGCGCCATGGAACGGGATCAACGCCCTTTGCTGTTGTTCGTCGATGATTCGCGCGTCATGCGTCTGGCGGCGGAAAAAATGCTCGGTAACGAGTTCCGTGTGGATGTGGCGGAAGACGGGCTTCGCGCCTGGCAGATGATTCGCAACAATCCCTCCATCTCCGTGGTCTTCACCGACCTGGCCATGCCGGAAATGGATGGTTTTACGCTACTCAAGACCATTCGCACCAGTGATGACGACGGTGTCGCCGGCCTGCCGGTGATCATAGTCACCGGCGCGGAAAACGATGAGCAGGCGCGCAG
Source organism: Alcanivorax hongdengensis A-11-3 (assembly GCF_000300995.1). Taxonomy (GTDB): domain Bacteria; phylum Pseudomonadota; class Gammaproteobacteria; order Pseudomonadales; family Alcanivoracaceae; genus Alcanivorax; species Alcanivorax hongdengensis. The sequence goes on from NZ_AMRJ01000007.1 coordinate 32,935, forward strand.
TGAAGCGCTGCGCCTGGGGGCCACGGACTTTATCAGCAAGCCGTTCAACTCCACTGACCTGCTGGCCCGGGCCCGGGCCCACGCCAATTACCAGCGTGAGCGCAAGTTGCTGGTGCGCCAGGCCATGATTGATCCGCTCACGCGTCTGGGCAATCGGCGCTACCTGCAACACCGTCTGCGCCAGGAATTGTCGCTGGCGGCTCGCCAGCATTATGCCCTGTCCGTGGCGCAGCTGGAGGTGCATCAGTTCAATCAGTTATTCATGCGCCTGGGCAAGGAGCGGGCGGATCGGGTGCTGCTGCGACTGGCCCGCACGCTAAGGGGGCTGATTCGCAAGGAAGATTCCATTGCCCGGACCAGCGTGGCGCAATTTACCGTGCTGTTGCCCAGCGCCGGATCGCAGGGCGCCCAGCGCTTTGTGGAGCGGGCCATGAAGGCGGCGGCGGAGCTGGCCTTCCAGTACCAGGGGCAGGTGATCCGTTTGCCGCTGACGGCGGCCATTCACACCCCCACCGCCCATACCGGTCTGACCGTACGGCCGGTACTGGAGACACTGGCGAACCAGGCCTCACAGGCCCGTGAAGCGGGCGCCGGTATGGTGGTCAGTGACAAGAGCCTGGCCCAGGCCGGTGAGGCCCGGCCCGAGCCCATGAACGTAGAACAGGCCCTGGGATTGCTGGCGGCGGGCAAGACCCGGCTGGTGATCGGGGCATTACCGGATTTGAAGCGCCAGCTGACGCCGTTGTTACGATTGATGCGCAGCGTGGCGCAGGAGCAGGAGAGACCATGAAAGTGACGGTGGATCGTCAGTTCGACATCGGCGTGGACCGCATGTACGAGATTTTCACCAGCAAGGACTTTTTCGAGCAGCGCTTTGCCTGGGGCAAGGTGCATGATTACCGTTTCGATGCTTTCGAGCGCACCGCCGGTGGCTTCCTGGTGCGCATTATTCAGCCGGTCAGTATCCGCACCGACAAGGTGCCGGGCTTCGCACGCAAATTGCTGCCGTCCCGGGCCGACCTGCTTACCGAATTTCTCTGGCACAGCCAGGATGATGCCGGTCCGCATCAGGCCGACTACCGTTTTCAGCTCGGCAATGTGCCGGTCAAGGTCAGTGGCATCATGCGTCTGGCCGGTGATGGTCAGCAATGCCGCCAGCATACCCAGGTGGAGGTCAGTTCCAGCGTGCCGCTGGTAGGGCGCAAACTGGTGGAACTGATTGCGCCCAAGGTGGATGACGCCCTGGAAGGGGACTACCGGCAGACGCGGCGTTATCTGGAGCAGTGTCTATAGTGACCCGCCGGGTTTTCCGGCTTCCCTAACGCCGATACTTTTCGCCCAGCCGGCGCATTCGCTGGCGCCAGCGGCCACGGAACCAGCGTCGCTGAAACCAGTGATGGCCGGCGGTATCGGGCAGATGATGCAGAGGCTTGCGACCGATGGTAGCGAGAATCTGCTGGGCCAGCTGACGGGTTTCCAGGCGGGCATTATCGATCTCCCGCTCCAGCCGAATCCGCGATAGCGGATCCGTCGCCAGGGGCGGCAGACTCCCGCGGGTCAGTGGTATTGAAATCAGGCTGACCTGAATCCCGAGGCCGGCGAGTTCCGCATCCAGACTTTCGCTGAGCGCGGCAATGGCACCGCCGGTGACGGCATTGGCGCTGCGCAGCGGCTCGGGGATCACCCCCTGTTGACTGATGACATTGAGCAGGCAGCCGCTGCGCTGGCGCTTCATGGTGGCAACCGCCGACTGGCAACTGTACACCGTGGCCATCAGCTGTTCATTGAGCAGGGTCTGCCACAGGCCCGGGTCGATGGCCTCGAAGGGGCCGCTGACCGGCGTGTGGGCCAGGTTAATGACCACATCCAGGCGCTGCCAGCGGCGCAGAATCCGTTCCATGGCCTGCTGGATTTCACCGCGTCGGCCCTGGCTGACTGGCATGAACAGGGCTTCGTGCCCCTCGGAATGCAATTGCTGGCATATCTGATTGCCCAGATGCGCATCGGCATCGGCAATCGCCGTGCGAAAGCGGCCACCGGCCTGTTGCGCCAGTGCCTGGCCCAGCGGCGTTGTGCCCCCCAGAATCAGCAAGGTCGGCAATTGCTTCAAAGGTGCGTCTCCCGTTTCGCAAAAGATGTGAACAAGTGTTGACTTTCGGAATTTGTAAAAGCTAACATGTGTTCACTGATTAGGGAACGAGGAGGGATTTAATCATGTTTGTACGCCACGTTATCAAGGATGTCCTGTTTTTGCTGGTTGCTCTGGCAGCCATGATTGCCCTGGTCCACGCCATTGCCGCTGACGGTCAAAACCTGTTCGCCGCCATGGTGGTTTTCGCCGCGATGGTGCCGGTTGTCGGCAGTGCCGCGGTGGCGCTCAAGCGCGACTGGGACAGCCGTGACAGCCTGATGCACTAACCCCTGTTAGCGGGCGCTCTGCGCCCGCTGCTCCATTTGTGACACTGGCAGGCTCAGTACCTGCTCTTCCCCTTCGCTGCGAGCGAGCAGCACCGATACCACACTGTCCCCCCAGATATTGACCGCAGTGCGGCACATATCCAATACCCGGTCTGTTACCAGTATCAGGCCAATGGCTTCCAGCGGCAGTCCAATGGCACCCAGAATCACGGTAATTGCCACCAGTGAGGCGGCCGGGATGCTGGCCACACCGATGGAGGTCAGGACCGCGGTGAGCACAATCATGAACTGGGTTGTCAGTGACAGGTCCATGCCGTAGGCCTGGGCGATGAACATGGCGGCCACACATTCATACAGTGCGGTGCCGTCCATATTGACGGTGGCCCCCAGGGGCAACACAAAGCTGCTGGTGCGCGGCGACACCCCGGCCCGTTTCTGGACACATTCCATGGTCAGGGGCAGGGTAGCGGCGCTGCTGGCCGAAGAGAAGGCGGTGAGCAGCGCCGGTGTCATCGCCTGAACATGACGCAGCGGACTGCGGCGGGCCACCAGGCGGATCATCAGTGGCATGAAAACGAAAGCATGGGTAAACAACGCCACCAGCACGGTGGCAAAGAACCAGGCCAGCGGAATGATGGCGTCCAGTCCGGTGCGTGTCACGGTGGCGGCGATCAGTGCGAAGACGCCCACCGGCGTGAAGCGGATGATCAGCATGGTAATGCGCATGACCACCAGATAGATGCCTTCAATCAATTCACGCAGGGTTTGCGGCGCCTGGCCTTTTTCCACCCGCAGAAAGTAGCCGAACAGTAGTGAAAAGACGATCAGGCCCAGCATCTGACCATTGGCGGCCGCGGCGATAAGGTTGGGCGGCAGCATCTGGCGCAGGATGTCGGTGAAATCCCCGGCGCCACGGTCCTTGACGCTGGCCAGCGCTTCATGGGTATTGGCCGACAGGCCCAGCAGGTCCCTGGCGGGCGTGCCGTCAATGATGCCGGGGGCGAACAGGTTGACCATCAACAAGCCGATCAGTACTGCCACCAGGGTGGTGGTCATGTACAACGCCAGGGTCTTGATCCCCATACGACCGACACTTTTTCCCTGGCCGACACCGACCATGCCGGAAATGATGGCGGTGACAATCAGCGGTACCACCACCATCTTCAGGGCGTTAATGAAGAGACTGCCAATCAGGTCGTAGCCGGCCAGTAGTGGTATGCCCAGCAGGGTGCTCTGTTCCTGGGTCAGGGCGCCGGCGATCCCCCCGGCCAGCATGGCCAGAAAAATGGCGTGGTGTAATTTCATGGTGTTCCCTGTTGCCTGCCTGCGTTTTGGGCCAAGGTTACCTGATATCGCGCACGGACACAGGCGTCTCGCGCTCAGAGCAGCTCGCGCAGGGCGCTCTGCAGGCCGGGGTTGTGTTGAGCGGTACTGTCGTAGGCCTGCTTGAGCAGACGGTCGGCCTCCACCGGGCCGATGCGTTCGCAAAGCAGCACATAGGCCCGGTTGAGCTGGGTGCGCAGGGGACCAATGTCCAGCGGTGACAGGGCTTGCTGGGGATGTTGCAGCCAGCTTTCCATCACCAGACGGATCTGGGCGGGGGTATTTTTCTGGCGTAACTGGGCAAGCATGTCCAGGCGTAGCTGGCTGGCCTGCTGCTCACCCAGGCGCTGCCAGATGGCATGTTGCAGCAGCTGGAAAGCCTGGGTGCAGGGGTGGCGTTCCGGGCTGTCCGGCTGGCTCTGCGACCAGGGGTCTGCCTGGAGTTCGCTGACTGGCAGGCTCATGGCCTGCACCAGGCTCATATGGATGTGATGACGCCGGTCGGCCAGATCGAACAGGCGGCACAGCTCACTGACAAACCCTTGCAGGGAAAAGCGTGGTCGGTCCGCATAGGAGTCCTGCCACAGGCTGATGGCTTCCAGCAGCAGACGCTCCTCCATGAAGGGCGACAGGCCGGTGATGATGGCACGGCGGCGACGGCTCAGTTCCTGGCTCATCAGCGACGCTCCATGTCGGTGGCCAGGTCGGCATCGTAGAGGTTGCCGCTGGCAAACTCCGGATAACCGGATTCCGCATGTTCGCTCACATCCAGGCCGCGCTGCTCATGGATGGCCGGGGCACGTAGCCCTGCCAGGATGGCCACCAGCATGTACATGATCAGGGCGGTGAAGAAGGCCCAGCCAAAGGCCACCACGATGCCCAGTAGCTGCACCAGGATCCGCTGACTGTCGAACAGGTCGCCATCGTAGAACAGACCGGCGGCCAGTGTTCCCCAGGCACCGGCAAAGGCGTGTACTGGCACCGCGCCGACCACATCGTCCAGTCGCATGGCCAGCATCAGACGCCCACCCAGGGCCGCCAGCAGGCCGGCCAGGAAACCGGTAATAATGGCATAGCCCGGTACCATGGTGGCGCAGCCGGCGGTAATGGCCACCAAACCGGCGATGCTGCCGTTGACGGTTTCGGTGAGCAGCACCGGGCGGCGGCTTAATACCCGGTAAAGCACACTGCCCACGGCGCCGGCGGCGGCTGCCAGCTGGGTGTTGAGATTGACGCGGGCAATATCCACGGAGGCGGCCAGGGTGGAGCCACCATTGAAACCGAACCAGCCGAACCAGAGGATAAAGCCGCCCAGCGCCACATAGGACAGGTTGTGGCCGGGGATGGTGCGCGGTTTGCCTTTCTGGTCAAACCGGCCAAGCCGGGGACCCACTACCATGATGCCGGCCAGGGCGCACCAGCCACCAATGCTGTGGACCACGGTGGAGCCGGCGAAGTCGATGAAGCCCAGCTGGTTGAGCCAGCCATTGCTGTTCCAGGCCCAGCTGCCGTAAAGCGGATAAATCAGCCCGGTGATCAACATGGCACCGCACAGGTAGCCCACATAGCGCGTGCGTTCGGCCATGGCCCCGGAGGCGATGGTGGCGGCGGTGGCGGCAAACATGATCTGGAACAGCAGCATGGCCCAGGTGCTGCTGGAGCCATGGCTGAGCATGAAGCCATCTTCACCAAACCAGCCACTGGGGTTGCTGCCAAACATGATGCCGTAGCCCACGGCCCAGAACACCAGGGTGCCGACGCACAGGTCCATGTAGTTTTTCATGACCACGTTCAAGGCGTTCTTGGCCCGGCTCAGGCCACTTTCCAGCAGAGCGAAGCCGGCCTGCATGATAAAGACCAGCGCGGCAGCGGTGGTGACCCAGACGATGTCGGTGGCGCTCATGTCACTGGCGTGGCTGACGGTGGGTAGAAGAAGCAGGGACGCAAAAAGGGGCGGCAGTTTCATGGTCTGTTCCCGATCAGAGAGAGGAGTCTGCTCTCTAGATAGCAACGGCTGTGCCAGACTTGAAAAAGGCGTTAATACGTTTGGATTAAGGAAAACGGCTTATTTATATGCGCAAATTTGGGGCGCTGCGCCATGCGGGTGCGGCGCCTGCGTCAGGCTGGTGCGGGCTGAGGCGTGCAAAGCTGCAGAATCTGCTGGTATTGACGGTCGGATATCTTCTGGATGGAGAGCCGTGGGCGAATGACCAGCTCCATATCCGCGAATTCCGGGTGTTGCTTGATAGCGCTGAGGGTCAGCGGATTGGCAAACGCGTTGAGAAAGCGCACATCCACCTGGTACCAGCGCGGCTCATCCGGCTGGCTGCGCGGGTCATGGCCGGCGTGCTGGTGGTCAAACTGGCTGGGGTCCGGGTAGGGGGCACTGACCACTTCCGCCTCGCCGACAATGGCTGGCTGCGCGCAGCTGGAGTGATAAATCAACACCCGGTCGCCTTGCTGGATTTCATCGCGCAGGCGATTGCGTGCCTGGAAGTTGCGAACCCCGTCCCAGCCGGTGGTTTGCCCGGAGGCCCGCTGCAGGTCCTGCAGACTGAAGCTGTCAGGCTCGGTCTTGAATAACCAGATCTGGTTCACCGTGAAAAGCTCTCCGTCAGCAATCGCTTGGCCTGCTCCACGGAGGCGGTGGCCATCACGGGAAAGGCGGGCTTGTTCAGCCGTAGCATCATATTCATAAAGGTGCGGTTAAGCACGTTTTCAATGACCAGCACCTTGGCCTGGGTAATGCTGGCGAATTCCTCGCTGCAGGCGAAACGGGCGGCCAGCATGTTGAGACTGGCGATCCTGCCGGTATAGATAACGTGCTGCTTGCGCTGCTTGTGTTTGAGGAAAAGCGCCATGCGCTGGCGCAGGATGTTCTGCTCCACAGGAATATCGATCGCGGTGCCGTGGCGGATGCTGACGATGGTAAAAGCACCGTCCTGCCAAACGTTAACCGGGCCCATACTGGTCTCGCTGTATTGTCATGTAGCAGTCCTTATACCTGATTTTGTGCTAACCTTCAGCGCCCCATGACCGGCGGAGGACCCCTGGTGATCAGTGAGCAACACCTGCAAGAGGCCGCAGCGAGCCTGCACACCCTGCGTGATTGTCTGCGCTACGGGGAAACCTGCCTGCGCGCCGGTCAGGTCTTCTATGGCCATGGCAACGACGACCCCTGGGATGAAGCCCTGGCCCTGTTGCTTCACACCTTGTCGCTGCCGCTGGACAGTGACCCGCGCATTCTGGATGCCCGCCTGCTGCCCAGCGAGGTGGCCGCTTACCTGGCGCTGCTGGTCCGGCGGGTCAACGAGCGGGTGCCGGTGCCTTACCTGACCCGGCAAGCCTGGTTCTGCGGCCTGCCTTTTTATGTGGATGAGCGCGTGTTGATTCCGCGCTCGCCGCTGGCGGAATTGATTGAGCAACAGTTTGCACCCTGGTTGGTGCCGGAGCAGGTGCATCGTGTACTGGACCTGTGTACCGGCAGTGGTTGTATCGCCATTGCCTGCGCCTATGCCTTCGAACAGGCGCAGGTGGATGGCAGTGATATCAGTGAGGATGCCCTGGCGGTATGCCGCGAGAACATTGCCCGGCATGGCCTGGAAGGGCAGGTGAGTGCCGTGCTGTCCGATGGCCTGGCCCAGGTGGCTGGCCCCTATGATCTGATTGTTTCCAATCCGCCCTATGTGGATGCCCGGGATATGGCTGCGCTGCCGGATGAATACCGCCACGAGCCGGAACTGGCACTGGCCTCCGGCGACGACGGGCTGGACTTCACCCGTCGTCTGTTACGTGAGGCGCCGGACCAGCTCAGCGAGCAGGGCGTATTGATCGTGGAGGTGGGCAACAGCTGGGAGGCCATGCTGGCCGAGTGGCCGGAAGTGCCCTTTTTCTGGTTTGAATTCGAGCGGGGCGGGCACGGGGTATTCATGCTGACTCGCCAACAGCTGCTAGAATATCGCCACGTTTTTTCTGATTGATCTGGTGACAACAGGGCCCCGAGTGCCCGTAGAGGAATCGCATGTCCGGTAACAGTTTTGGTGAACGTTTTCGCATAACCACCTTTGGTGAGAGTCATGGCCTGGCGCTGGGAGCCATTGTCGATGGCTGCCCGCCGGGGCTGGCGATCAGCGAGGCGGACCTGCAGGTGGAGCTGGACCGGCGCAAGCCTGGCACCAGCCGCTACACCACCCAGCGGCGCGAACCGGACCAGGTGAAGATTCTGTCCGGTGTCTTTGAGGGCAAGACCACCGGCACCTCCATCGGTCTGCTGATCGAGAACACCGACCAGAAATCCAAGGATTATTCCAATATCGCCGGTACCTTCCGCCCCGGCCATGCGGATTACACCTACACCCAGAAATACGGCTTCCGGGATTACCGTGGCGGGGGGCGCTCGTCCGCCCGGGAAACCGCCATGCGGGTGGCCGCCGGCGCTATCGCCCGCAAGTTTCTGCATGAGCGCCTGGGGATCCGTATTTATGGCGGCTGTACCCAGATTGGCCCGATTCACGCCGAGCAGTTCGACTGGCAGGCGGTCAACGACAACCCTTTCTTCTTCCCTGACGCGGCCAAGGTGCCGGCCCTGGAGGACCTGATCAATGGCCTGCGCAAGGATGGCTCATCGATTGGCGCCCGGGTGGAAGTGTTTGCCGACGGCGTGCCGCCGGGCTGGGGGGAACCGGTATTTGATCGCATCGATGCCGATCTGGCCAAGGCCATGATGTCCATCAACGCGGTCAAGGGCGTGGAAATCGGTGACGGTTTTGCGGTGGTCAACCAGCGCGGTGAACAGCACCGTGATGAAATGACCCCGGAGGGTTTTCTCAGCAACCATGCCGGCGGGGTTCTGGGGGGCATCAGCTCCGGGCAAACCCTGCGGGTGGCCATGGCGCTCAAGCCCACCTCCAGTATTCTGATTCCCGGCCAGAGCATCAATCTGGACGGTGAGGCCGCCGAGGTAGTCACCAAGGGGCGTCACGACCCCTGTGTGGGTGTGCGAGCTACCCCCATCGCCGAGGCCATGCTGGCTCTGGTGTTGATGGATCATTACCTGCGCCATCGTGCCCAGAACGCGGATGTGGTGCCGCCTTTCGCGCCGATTCCCGGCCAGGCCTGATCAGGGCCTGGCAGCCTGTTGAGCAACAGCCTGCCAGCGACAGGGGTCACCATGCCGTATTACTGGCGCCTTTCCGGCTTTTACTTCTTCTATTTCGGATTGCTTGGCACCCTGGTGCCTTACTGGTCCCTGTACCTGCGTGATCTGGGATTCAACCCGGCGGCTATCGGGACTCTGATGGCCATCCCCCAGCTGACCAAGATTGGCGCCCCCAATCTGTGGGGCTGGTTGGCGGACCGCAGCGGTCAGCGGCTGCGTATCATCCGGCTGGGCAACTTTACCGCGGCACTGGTGTTTCTGCCGGTGTTCTGGATTGATGCCTTCTGGAGCATGGCGGCCCTGTTGGTGGCCTTCAGCTTCTTCTGGAACGCGGTACTGGCCCAGTTCGAGGTGCTCACCCTGCAGACGCTGGGGCGCCATGCGCACCGATACAGTCATGTGCGCCTGTGGGGCTCGGTGGGCTTTATCGCTGCGGTGCTGGTGCTGGGCGAGCTGCTGGATCGCATGAGTACCTCCCTGCTGCCCTGGGTGCTCAGCGCCATCCTCTGGTTGCTGTGGCTGGGAACGTTGACGTTGCCGGCTGGTCAGGCGACGGGCCACGGCACGCAAAAGTCAGCCGCAAGCCCGCTGTGGCCGCTGCTGAAGCGCCCGCAGGTGGCGCTGTTTCTGCTGGCGGCTTTTCTCATGCAGCTGTCCCATGGCCCGTACTACACCTTTTACAGCATCTACCTGCAGGATCTTGGCTTCAGCAAATTTACCGTCGGTTGCCTGTGGGCGTTGGGCGTGCTGGCGGAGGTGGGCCTGTTCGTGGTCATGCATCGTTTGCTGCAACGCTATTCCATGCCCGCCATCCTGATTGCCAGCCTGTTGCTGGCGGCCCTGCGCTGGGCTGTGATCGGCATGGTGGGTGATTCGCTATGGTGGCTGGCTGCGGCGCAACTACTGCATGCCGCCACCTTCGGCAGCTTCCATGCGGCCAGCATTGCCTGGGTACAAAGACAGTTTGGAAGTGCCCTGGCGGGGCAGGGACAGGCGCTCTATTCCAGTCTGGGTTATGGTGCGGGCTGGGCGGCCGGCGCCTGGCTGTCCGGCAAATACTGGCATATATTCGGGGCGCAACTGTTTTACGCGGCGGCGCTGGCAGCCTTGCTGGCGGCCCTGATCATGATCGCCGGGAGGCTGAACCATGCATCCTGACCACGACCCCTATGCTCCCTCATCGGCGGCGGCTACCCCCGTTTACAGGCGGCCGGTACCCGACCGTCCCTGGATGGGCGCCATTGTCGGCGTGATCGTCGACATGGGCAGCACCATCGTGTTCAGCATTGCCATGTTTTTTGTGCTGGGCATGGCGGTTGCCCTGTCCGGGCGTGCCGATGTTTCCGAGCAGATGCTTGTTGCCATGAGTCAGTCGTCCCCCTGGCGGGAAATCGGCCTGATGGTGGGTGGCTTGGGTTCCCTGATCGGTGGTTATGTCTGCTTGCGGCTGGCAGGGCGATCCCTGGCTGGCGCAGCCTGGCGCATGGTGCTGGTGACATTGATGACCGCAGTGCCGATGTATTTTATCAGCACTGCCCAGATCGACTGGCAGCAACGGCTGCTTAACTGGGGCATATCCTTCGGTGCCATGGCGCTGGGCTGGGTCCTGGGGCACTGGCGCAACCGCCAGCTTTACCATTACGACTGAATCAGACTGTCCCGGCGCAGGGCTTCCAGGAAGGCTTTGGCCGCGTTGGACTGGCTGCGGCCGGGGTGGATGACCACGCCCAGCTGTCGGCACGGCAGCGGCACATCCACATCCAGTTGCACCACGGACGAGTCCACCATGGTGGCCGGCAGTACGCTCCAGCCCAGACCGATGGATACCATCATGTGGATGGTTTCCAGATAGTTGGTGGACATGGCAATGTCCAGCTTCAGGTTGTGCTCGTCGAACAGCTTCTCCACGATACCGCGGGTGAAGGTGATCGGTGATGGCAGGATGGCGCTGTGTCGGGGCAGGGTTTCCAGTGTGATGTCTTTGGCCCTGGCCAGCGGGTGCTCCGGGGCGCACATGAACACCAGCGGATCTTCCCAGATCTTTTCACTGTAGAGGCGCTCATCCGGCTGCGGTGGCAGGGTCACCACGCCCATCTCCAGCTCGCCGTGCAGTACATCTTCCCAGGCTTCTTCCGAATCGATGAAGTGAATATCCAGCTTCACCTGGGGGTAGTCCCGGGAAAACTGTCGCAATACCGGTGGCAGGCGATGCAGGCCGATATGGTGACTGGTGCCGATGCGCAGCTTGCCGGCCACCTCGCCGGACAGGTCATGGATGGCTCTCGCCATGTCCTCCACGTCCATCAGCACCTGGCGGGCCCGGGGCAACAGGGCGCGGCCGGCTTCGGTAAGCTGTATCTGGCGACCGACGCGGTCAAACAGGCGGGCTTCCAGCTGCTGTTCGAGCAGGGCGATGCGCTTGCTGATGGCCGGCTGGGTGATGTAAAGGCGCTCGGCGGCGGCGGAGAAAGAACCGGTTTCCGCCACGGCCATAAAGGCGTGCAGGGTGGGCGTATCAATCATGCATCAGGTCCGGAATGGGCGATGACGGCATAATAATTCGTTATCTCAAAAATGAAAAATATGAATTGGATTTATTGATGGGGGCACCCTACATTAATAGTCAGTGATAAACCAGCGGCTGAGGCCGCCAAGGGAGACAGGCATGGCAGGCAAGACCCTCTATGACAAATTGTGGGACGCCCACCTCGTAACCGAGCGGGAAGATGGTTCGGCGCTGATCTATATCGACCGGCAGATCATTCATGAAGTGACTTCTCCCCAGGCCTTTGAAGGCCTGCGTCTGGCCGGTCGCCAGCCGTGGCGCACCAGCGCCAGTGTCGCCACCATTGATCACAATGTGCCGACCACGCCGTTCAAGAGCGCCGCGGACATTACCGACGAGACCTCCCGCATCCAGGTGCAGACGCTGGAGTCCAATACCAAGGAGTTCGGCATTACCGAATTCGGTATCGGCGATGTACGCCAGGGCATTGTGCACGTCATGGCGCCGGAGCAGGGCGTGGTGGTGCCGGGCATGACCGTGGTGTGCGGGGATTCCCATACTTCCACCAACGGGGCGCTGGCCTGTCTGGCGCACGGTATTGGTACCAGTGAGGTGGAGCATGTGCTTGCCACCCAGACCCTGGTAGCCAAGAAAATGAAGAACATGCGGGTGCAGGTCAATGGCGATCTGGGTCCCGGCGTTACCGCCAAGGATGTGGTGCTGCACATCATCGGTATCATCGGCACCGCCGGTGGCACCGGTTATGCACTGGAATTTGCCGGTAGTGCCATTCAGTCCCTGAGCATGGAAGGGCGCATGACCATCTGCAACATGGCCATTGAAGCCGGCGCCCGTGCCGGCATGGTGGCCGTGGACCAGACCACCATCGACTATGTGGAAGGGCGTCCGTTTGCGCCCAAGGGCGCAGACTGGGACAAGGCGGTGGCCTACTGGCGCACCCTGGTATCCGATGCGGATGCGGTCTTCGATCAGGATATCCAGATCGACGCGGCCGACATCAAACCGCAGGTATCCTGGGGCACCAGCCCGGAAATGGTGGTGCCGGTGGATGCCATGCTGCCGGACCCGCAAGCAGAAAATGATGAAGTGAAGCGCTCCGGCATGCAGCGCGCCTATGAATACATGGGCCTCAAGCCGGGTATGCCGGTCAGTGACATCAAGGTGGATCGCGTCTTTATCGGTTCCTGCACCAACTCCCGCATTGAAGACCTGCGCGCCGCCGCCCAGGTAGCCAAGGGCCGCAGGAAGGCGGATTCGGTCAAGCAGGTGCTGGTGGTGCCGGGCTCCGGGCTGGTCAAGAAGCAGGCCGAGGCCGAGGGCCTGGACAAGGTGTTTGTGGACGCCGGCTTTGAATGGCGCGAGCCGGGCTGTTCCATGTGCCTGGCCATGAACCCGGATCGTCTGGAGGCGGGCGAGCACTGTGCCTCCACCTCCAACCGCAACTTCGAAGGCCGTCAGGGCAATGGTGGTCGTACCCACCTGGTCAGCCCTGCCATGGCAGCGGCGGCGGCAGTGGCCGGTCATTTTGTCGACGTGCGTGACCTTTAACGGCCGCTAAGGAGCTCAATCATGGAAAAGTTTGTTCGTCATGAAGGCCTGGTTGCGCCGTTGGATCGTGCCAACGTGGATACCGACCAGATCATTCCCAAGCAGTTTCTCAAGTCCATCAAGCGCACCGGCTTTGGCCCCAACCTGTTTGATGAGTGGCGCTATATGGATGTGGGGCAGCCGGGCCAGGATAACGAGGTGCGGCCGAAAAACCCGGACTTCGTGCTCAACCAGCCCCGCTATCAGGGCGCCAGTGTGCTGCTGACTCGCCGTAACTTTGGTTGCGGCTCCAGCCGAGAGCATGCGCCCTGGGCGCTGATGGATTTCGGCTTTCGGGCCATCATTGCGCCCAGCTATGCGGACATCTTCTACAACAACTGCTTCAAGAACGGCCTGTTGCCGATTGTGTTGTCTGAGGATAACGTGGAAGCCCTGTTCCAGGCGGCCAGTGAGGAAGGCTTTCGGCTGACCATTGATCTTGACGCCCAGCAGGTCATCACTGCCGATGGCCTGGCGCTGGATTTCGAGATTGATGAATTTCGCAAGCACTGCCTGCTCAACGGGCTGGACGAGATCGGTCTGACACTGAATGCGGCCGACGAAATTCGCGCCTATGAGCAACGTCGCCAGGAGCGGGAACCCTGGGTATTCCAGGATCATTAAAACAACAAGCTAGGAGGCACCATGCTACGGGTACTGACGATTTTCTTGGCAATGGCACTGAGCGCCTGTGCCACCACGGGTATGTACGATGCGCCCAAGGGCGAACAGACCGTAAAACTGACCGTGGACAATCAACTGTCTGCGGCCAGTGACAGTGCGGATCAGGGCGGCTGGCAGATGCCGGGCCAGTCGTCGCCGGTGCGCGCTGCCATTTTTACCGTGGATGAAGACCGGGTGGCGGAGCAGGCCGGCCTGCAATCCATCACTCTGGAGCCGGGCAAGCACAAGATCCAGGTGTTCGCCGATCGTAGTGGCATCCTGCGTTTTGGCACTTTCCGCTACAAGTTCAAGGAAGCGGGTGACTACACCGTCAGCATCGGTGCTGGCGATGGTACCGACAAGTATGAACTGAAGCTGATCAACCAGGCGGCACCGGACAAGGTGCTGGTGAAGAAAGACTTCTAATCGGCCTGCGGGCCAGTAGTAACAGGAACAGGCATGAGCAAGATTTTGGTATTACCGGGCGATGGTATCGGCCCGGAGATTGTTGCCGAAGCGGTAAAGGTCCTTGAGGCGGCCCAGCAAAAATTTGGTCTGGAGATCGAGCTGGACCAGGCGCTGGTGGGTGGTGCGGCGGTGGATGCGGAAAACGACCCGCTGCCGGAAAGCACCCTGACCAAGGCCCGCGCCGCGGATGCCATCCTGTTCGGTTCCATCGGTGGCCCCAAGTGGGACGCCATCGAGCGTGACAAGCGTCCTGAGCGGGGCCTGCTGCGGCTGCGCTCCGCTCTGGGCCTGTTCGCCAACCTGCGCCCGGCCATCCTGTTTCCGCAGCTGGCCGACGCCTCCAGTCTCAAGCCGGAAGTGGTTTCCGGCCTGGACATCCTGATTGTCCGCGAGCTGACCGGCGGTATCTATTTCGGCCAGCCCCGCGGCATCAAGGAAGAAAACGGCGAGCGCGTCGGCTTCAACACCTATGTGTATACCGAGTCGGAAATGCGCCGCATCGCCAGAGTGGCATTCGAACTGGCCATGCAGCGCGACAAGCGCGTGCTGTCGGTGGACAAGGCCAATGTGCTGGAAGTCACCGAACTCTGGAAGGAAGTGGTCACCGAGGAGGCCAAGGCCTACCCGGAGATCGAGTTGAGCCACATGTATGTGGACAACGCGGCCATGCAACTGGTGCGTGCGCCCAAACAGTTTGACGTGATTGTCACCGGCAACCTGTTCGGTGACATTCTCTCCGATGAAGCCGCCATGCTCACCGGCTCCATCGGAATGCTGCCCTCTGCGTCCCTGGATGAAAACCGCAAGGGCCTGTACGAACCCTGTCATGGCTCGGCACCGGATATTGCCGGCCAGGGCATCGCCAACCCGCTGGCCACCATCATGTCGCTGGCCATGCTGATGCGTTACAGCCTGCAGCGCGGGGATGTGGCCGATGCCATCGAGAAAGCGGTGGAAGCCGTGCTTGATCAGGGGTTACGTACCGCGGACATCTACACCGAGGGCACTCGCAAAGTGGGCACTGAAGAGATGGGTTCTGCCGTGGCCAGGGCTCTGGCCGGCGCGTAACGGATCCTCGATTCAACAGTAAAGAAAGGGCAATCCTTTCGGGAGACAGGTTTTAATGAAGAAAGTCGGTTTTGTCGGCTGGCGTGGCATGGTGGGTTCCGTCCTGATGGAGCGCATGCGTGCGGAAAATGATTTTGCGGATATCGAACCGGTCTTTTTCTCCACCTCCCAGGTGGGGCAGGCTGGCCCGGACGTTGGCAAGGACATTCCTGCCCTGGGCGACGCCAAGAACATTGATGAACTGAAAGCGCTGGATGTGATCGTCACCTGCCAGGGTGGCGACTACACCAACGAGGTCTACCCCAAGCTGCGCGAATCCGGCTGGGACGGCTACTGGATTGATGCGGCCTCGGCGCTACGCATGGCCGATAACAGCGTGATCGTGCTGGACCCGGTGAATCGGGCGGTGATCGACAGCGCGCTGGATAACGGCACCAAGGATTTTATCGGCGGCAACTGTACCGTGAGCCTGATGCTGATGGCCCTGGGCGGCCTGTTCAATGCCGGTCTGGTGGAATGGGCCAGCGCCCAGACCTATCAGGCGGCGTCCGGCGCCGGCGCCCAGAACATGCGCGAGCTGATCGCCCAGATGGGCAAGATCCATGGCGACGTGGCCGAAAAACTGGCTGACCCGGCCAGCGCCATCCTGGATATCGACAGCCAGGTGGCCGCCACCATGCGCAGTAGCGACCTGCCCACCGAGCATTTCGGTCACTCCCTGGCCGGCTCCCTGCTGCCCTGGATCGACAAGGAAATGGAAAACGGCCAGAGCAAGGAAGAGTGGAAGGCCCAGGCGGAGACCAACAAGATCCTCGGTCGCGGTGACAACCCGATCGCCCTGGATGGCACTTGCGTGCGTATCGGTGCCATGCGCTGCCACGCCCAGGCGCTGACCGTGAAACTGACCCGGGACGTGCCGCTGGACGAGATCTATACGCTGATCGGCCAGTCCAACGATTGGGTCAAGGTGGTGCCGAACGAGAAAGAAGCCACCCTGCGTGACCTGACCCCCACGGCGGTGACCGGCACCCTGACGGTCCCGGTGGGCCGCCTGCGCAAGCTCAACATGGGCGGCGAGTACCTTAATGCCTTCACCGTGGGTGACCAGCTGCTGTGGGGCGCCGCCGAGCCCCTGCGTCGCATGCTGCGCATCCTCATGGAGCGCTAGGAGCAAGAATGAGCCGAGCTATCAATATGGCGGTGGTGGGAGCCACCGGCCTGGTAGGTGAGGCCATCATCAAATTGCTCGCCGATCGGGATGTCCCGGTCGGCGAGCTTTTTGTTTTGGCCTCGGAAAGCAGTGCGGGCAAGTCTGTGCATTTTGGCAGTCGACGGTTGACCGTCGGCAAGCTGGAGGATTTTGACTTCTCCCGGGTAGAGCTGGCGTTCTTTGCCGCCGGGGCCCAGGTGACCCAGGATTATGCTCCCCGTGCCAGCGATGCCGGCACCCTGGTGGTGGATCTGTCGCCGGCCTACCGCTATGAGCAGGATGTGCCTTTGGTGGTGGCTGGCGTCAATGATGACATGCTGGCCCAGGCCCGTGAGCGCAACCTGGTAGCCTGCGCGGATGCGGCCACCGTGCAGCTGTTGCAGGCTCTCAAGCCGCTGGCGGACATGGGGCCCTTGCAGGACGTGGTGGTAACCCAGTTGCAGGCCGCGTCGGCCACCGGGCGACGGGGCGTTGATCAACTGGCCCAGCAGAGTGTGCGTCTGCTCAATGGCCTGGCGCCCAGTGAGGCGGCCCAGGCCCAGGCGGCGTTCAATGTCCTGCCGGTCAGTGGCCAGCCCCAGGAAAACGGCTACACCAGCGAAGAGCTGAAAGTCGTACTGGAAGCCCGTCGTATCCTGGCAGATCAGTCATTTTCCCTACAGGTCACCTGTGTTCGTGTGCCGGTTTTCTATGGCCATGGCCAAAGTGTCACCGTGCAGGGCATGCAGCCACTGAGCGCAGCGCAAGCCATTGATTTGTGGCAGGCTGCCGGGCTTGACGTGGTGCCTGCAGATGACCCGCAGCAGTTGTCGCCAGTGGCCCTGGCGGATCAGGCTCCGCAACTGGTGTTGTCGCGGGTGCGCGATGATCTGGATGCGCGGGGGGTAATCAGCTACTTTAGCGTGGCGGATAATGTTCGTATGGGGGCGGCACTGAACGCTGTACGAATTGCCGAATTGTTGCTAAAAGACTATCTGTAATGGATACTTACTGACATTATGTGACGCAGTTTCTAGGTTTTGTTCCGAGCCTGGGGCAAAATTCTTAGTTATCGTTACTGGCATTCGTCTGCCGCTTCGGGATAATTCCGTGCGCCCGCTGGGGCGGGCAAAGCGCGGGAAACATAATAAATAAAGGGTTCGACCATGCTTCGAAAACTTGGGATTGGATTGACCGCTCTGGCAATGATGGTGCCAGGGGTTGCAGCGGCGCTGGGGGTAGGCGAGTACAGCTTGCATTCCTATCTCAACCAGCCCCTGGATATGGATGTAGAGCTGCATGAAGTTGGCGATCTGAGTCCCGGTGAGATTCTGGTCAATCTGGCTTCGCAGGACGAATTCGACGCCGCCGGCGTTGATCGCACCTATTTCCTCAACAAACTCAAGTTCCAGGTGGAGCGAACCGGCAAGGATAATGCGGTCCTGCATATTTCCTCCAGCGAGCCGGTGCGTGAACCCTATCTGAATTTTCTGGTGGAATTTCTCTGGCCCACCGGCCGCCTGATGCGTGAATACACTGTGCTGCTGGATCCGCCCAGCTATGCGGATGCGGCCCAGACCGCCGCTCCCAGCGTCAGCCGGGCTCCCAAACCGGTGAGCAGTGCGCCGGCTCCGGCCCCCCAGGCGCCGGCCAGTCAGCCGGCACAGGCCGCTGCCCCGGCGCCCAGCAGCACCCCGGCCAGCACCGACGCCGCCAAGCCGGCCTATGCCTCTGATACGTCAGGTCCGCACGAGACCTACACGGTTCGCAATTCCGACACCATGTGGCGCATTGCCCTGAATACCCGCCCGGCGAACAGTGTTTCCGTGCAGCAAATGCTGGTGGCGATTCAGGAAATGAATCCTGATGCCTTCATCAACGATAACGTCAATCTGGTGCGTGAAGGCACCGTGCTGCGTATTCCCAATGAAAGGGAAGTGCGCAATATTTCCACCCGCAATGCCATCAGCCAGGTGGCTGAACAAAATCGCAAATGGCGTGACATGCTGGATGCCCGTGGTATTCAGGCACCGGGAAAGGCCCAGGTGGATGGTAGCCGCCAGGTTGCCGATGCGGATGCTGCGAATGGCGGGCCCAAGAGCGGCGAGGTCAAGCTGGTAACGCCGGATTCCTCCGACAGTGTCAAGGATGGTGATGCCACCGGCTCTTCCCGGCAGGGCAGTGGTAGCAGTGCAGTGCTGGAAAACGAGCTGGCCATCCGTGATGAAAACATTGACCGGCTGGACCGCGAGAACGGCGAGCTGAAATCCCGTCTCGACGACCTGCAAGACCAGGTAGCGACCAGCGAAAAACTGCTCAAGCTGCGTAATGACCAGATATCCCAGTTGCAGGAACAGCTGCGTCAGATCCGCGAGAAGCAGGGTATTGAAACCGGGGATAACGACCCGTTGATGCAGGCGCCGGCGCCGGTGGAAGACACCGCTGACAGCGCTGCCGCCAACGATGACAATGCGCAAGACCAGGCAAAGGCCGATGAGGCGAGTCAGGGCGATGCCGCCGCCACTGCGAACAATGGCGACGCCACCGCGCAACAAGACATGAAGGCTGCCGGTGAAGAGGATGATCAGGCCGCAGAGCCGGCCGCCAGTCCGGCCAAGAGCGAAGACAAGCAAGCCGTGAAACCGGTGGCCCCGCCGGCCAAACCCAAGCCAGCCGCACCGGCCAAACCGGTTGAGCAGAAAAGCGCCGGTATCGTCGACCTGATCATGGCCAACCTGCTTTACATCGGTGCGGCCCTGATCGTGATTCTGTTGTTGGTGGTGCTGTTGCTGCGCCGTAAACAGCAGGATGGTGATGAGGCTGACGAGGTGGTGCTGCCGCCGGAAGAGTCCGAGGGTTTCGGTGACGATTATCCTTCCGATGATGCCTTTGGTGCCAACCTGACCGGCGAGATTCCGCCGTCCGGTGCCGCCGAGGATGACCAGGAGGATGTGGCACCGGAAGGCGCTACCCAGGATCCGCTGGAAAATGTGGAAGTGTATGTGGCCTATGGTCGCTACCCGCAGGCGGTGGATTTCCTGCGTAACGAAATCAACAAGACGCCGCAGCGCACGGATCTGAAAGTGCGCTTGCTGGAATTGCTCCGTGAAATGGGTGACGAGGACGGCTTCCAGCAGCAGGCGGCGATCTATGCCGGCACTGATAGCGAGATTGATGCGGCCATCAGCCGCCTTGGTGGGGCTCCGGCCAGTGCCGCACCGGCTCAGGATGATGATCTGTCGCTGGATGATCTGGAAATGGATCTGTCCTCCGGTCTGGACGGTGAGGCCCCCACGGTACAAGCCGAACCGGCGGCGGATGCGCCGCAGCTTGAACCGGAAAAGGACGATGACGATCTGGCGGATTTCGATTTCGAGCTGGACGACGATACCGCCGGCACCGGTGAAGATGACACCCTGTTGCTGGAGCCGGAAAGCGAGAGTGAGTCCGCCGATGATTTCGCTGATTTCTCCGCGGAACTGGACAGTGCCGACAATACTGAAGCTCCGGCCAGTCAGCCGCTTTCCGAGGAAGACAGCAAGTCCCTGTCTGCCGATTCCCTGCTGGATCTGGATGACGTGGGCAGTGCAACCCTGGGTGAAGGCGACACCGAGTTCGGTGAGCTGAACCTGGACGATATGAGCGATGAGTTCGACTCCGCCGGCAGTGAAACCGAGGAAAACACGGACTTTGACCTGTCCCTGGATGATCTGGATCTGGACGACGACAAACCCGAGCCTGCGGCGCAAACGCCCACGGCGGCCGAGTCCGAGCTGGGGGATCTGGACGATCTGGACCTGGAACTGGATGAAGCGCCCCAGGCGGGCCAGCAGGATGACCTGGCTGACCTGGATCTGGAGCTGGACATGGACGAGCCGTCCGCTGACCTGAGTCTTGAGGATGACGAGGCGCCGGCTGCTGACGTCAGCGAGCCCGAACAGGCGCCGCTGGCCGAGCCGTCCCCGGCTGAGGATGAGGTAACGGCTGAAAGCCCCGCCGATGATCTGTCTCTGGATGATCTGGATGTGGAGCTGGATGTGCCGGTAGTGGATAGCAGCGAGGCCGCGCCGGCCCCGGCCGAGACACCGGTCGTCGATGAGGAGCCGGTGGAAGAGGCCATGAAAGAAAGCGATGTTCTGGGCGACGAGGATGACTTCGATTTCCTCGGCGAAACCGACGAGAACGCCACCAAGCTCGATCTGGCCCGTGCCTACATCGATATGGGGGATTCCGAAGGCGCCAAGGATATCCTCAATGAAGTGATGGCCGAGGGTAACGACCAGCAGCAGAACGAAGCCCGTGAGTTGCTGGCCCAGGTAGACTGATTCGTCTACCGGCCCAAGGCTGGGAAAACGGGGGGCGATGCCTTATGGTATCGCCCCCTTTTTTGTGGTGTTGACGATGGCACGAATTGCACTGGGTATTGAGTATGATGGCAGCGCCTTCCGTGGCTGGCAGACCCAGCAGCCGGGCGTGAGAACGGTGCAGGAAACCCTGGAAGCCGCGCTCTCCAGGGTGGCCAATCACCCGGTCAATGTGGTGTGCGCCGGTCGCACCGATGCCGGCGTTCATGGCACCGGCCAGGTGGTGCATTTCGATTCCCCGGCGCCCCGGGCCATGCGTAGCTGGATCATGGGGGCCAACACCAACCTGCCCGGTGATGTGTCGGTGCGCTGGGCTACGCCGGTGCCGGAGGACTTCCATGCCCGTTTCAGCGCGGTCAGCCGGCGTTACCGCTACGTGATCTACAATCACCCACGCCCACCGGCGTTGTTTCGGGATCAGGTCACCTGGAACTACCGGCCACTGGATGTGGATGCCATGCGTGAGGCGGCCTTCATGCTGGAGGGGGAGCATGACTTTACCTCCTATCGCAGCGTGCATTGTCAGGCCAAGTCGCCGATCAAGACGCTGCACAGCCTGCGCCTGTATCAGCATGGACAGATCCTGGTGCTGGAAGCCCATGCCAATGCCTTTCTGATGCACATGGTGCGCAACATTGCCGGCGTCCTGATGGCCATCGGTGCCGGCAAGAAGCCGCCGCAATGGGCCGGCCAGGTGCTGGACGCCAGGGACCGCAGGCAGGGCGGGGTCACCGCGCCGCCCTTTGGTCTTTACCTGGTGAATATTGAGTACCCGCCGCAGTTTGAATTGCCCGATGAACCGCTGGGGCCCCTGTGGCTACCGCACCGCCTTGAGGCATAATTTGACGCATAATCGACGTCGCTTTGCTACACTGGAGACTCAATGACCACTCCCCGGGTCAAGATTTGCGGGATCACCCGTATCGACGATGCCCTGGCGGCAGCCCAGGCCGGTGCCGACGCCATTGGATTGGTGTTTTATGCACCCAGCCCCCGTGCGATTTCCGTACGCCAGGCAGCGCGTATCGTGGCGGCCTTGCCGCCTTTCGTGACCACTGTTGGCCTCTTTGTGGATGCCAGTGCCGAGCAGGTGCGGGAGACCCTCGCAGCGGTACCGCTGGATCTGCTGCAATTTCATGGCAACGAGGCCCCGGCATACTGCGAACAATTCCAGCGCCGCTGGATCAAGGCGGTTCGCATGCGCGATGACGTGGATCTTTATGCCATCGCGGATCAGTACCGCCATGCCGATGGTCTGCTGGTCGATAGTTACAAACCGGGCGTGCCCGGTGGCACCGGGGAAACCTTCAATTGGGAGCGGGTCCCGCAGGATCTGCCCCTGCCTGTGGTGCTGGCCGGCGGGCTGGAACCGGGCAATGTGGCCGAAGCGGTGACACAGGTTCGGCCCTGGGCGGTGGATGTCAGCGGTGGTGTTGAACGCATGTCGGTTCAAGGCCGTCGCCAGGGCGGTATCAAGGATGCCGCTGCCATTCGCGCCTTCATCAACCGTGTCAAATAACGAGGAGTAGCTGGTGTCTGAACGCCCTGATTTTTCTGCTTTTCCTGATGCCAAGGGACATTTCGGCCAATTCGGAGGCCGCTTTGTCTCTGAAACCCTGATGGCGGCGCTCGATGAACTGAGCGCCATGTATCAGCGTCTCAAGGACGACCCCCAGTTTCGGGCGGATTTCGACTATGACCTGGCGCATTATGTGGGTCGACCGTCTCCGCTCTATCTGGCTGAGCGATGGTCCCGGCAGATAGGTGGCGCGAAGATCTGGCTCAAGCGTGAAGATCTCAACCATACCGGTGCCCACAAGGTGAATAACACCATTGGTCAGGCGTTGCTGGCCAAGCACATGGGCAAACCGCGGGTCATCGCCGAAACCGGAGCCGGCCAGCATGGCGTGGCCTCGGCCACCGTGGCCGCCCGACTGGGCCTCAAATGCCAGGTCTACATGGGCGAAGAGGACGTCAAACGCCAGCGGCTCAATGTCTATCGCATGAAGCTGCTGGGGGCCGAGGTCATCCCGGTGACCTCCGGCTCCAAGACGCTCAAGGATGCCATGAACGAGGCCATGCGCGACTGGGTAACCAATGTGGATGATACCTTCTACATCATTGGTACCGTGGCCGGTCCGCACCCGTATCCGCAGCTTGTGCGTGATTTCCAGTGCATCATCGGCCGTGAAGCCCGCGAACAGAGCCTTAAGCAGGCCGGCCAGTTGCCCGATGCGCTGGTCGCCTGTGTGGGCGGTGGCTCCAATGCCATTGGCCTGTTCCACCCGTTCCTGAATGATGAGTCGGTGGCCATGTATGGCGTGGAAGCCGCCGGTGACGGCCTGGATACCGGGCGCCATGCGGCCCCGCTGAGCGCCGGTCGTCCGGGGGTGCTGCATGGCAACCGCACCTACCTGATGGAAGACGACAACGGTCAGATCATCGAGACCCACTCCGTGTCTGCCGGTCTGGACTATCCGGGGGTCGGCCCGGAGCATTCCTGGCTCAAGGACATCGGGCGGGTCAACTATGTGGCCGCCGACGACCAGGAAGCCCTGGCCGCTTTCCGTGAACTGACCCAGGTGGAAGGCATCATGCCGGCGCTGGAATCCGCCCATGCGCTGGCCTATACCCGCAAGCTGGCGGCGTCCATGCACCCGGACCAGAATATCGTGGTCAACCTGTCCGGCCGTGGTGACAAGGACATCCTGACCGTCGCCGCCATCGATGGCATTGAGTTTTAAGGAGTATTGATGAGTCGCATCAAAGGCTGTTTTGAGCGCCTGGCCGGCCAGCAGCGTAAAGCCCTGATTCCGTTTGTCACCGCCGGTGACCCCCAGAAAAGTGTTACCGTGCCGTTGATGCATGCCATGGTGGAGGCGGGGGCCGATATCATTGAGCTTGGCGTACCGTTTTCCGACCCCATGGCCGACGGCCCGGTGATCCAGCTGGCCTGTGAGCGCTCCCTGGCAGCGGGCACCTCGCTGCACGACGTGCTCGATATGGTTCGTGAGTTCCGTCAGCAGGATAACCAGACTCCGGTGGTCCTGATGGGCTACCTGAACCCGGTGGAAGTGATGGGCTACCCGGCCTTTGCAAAGGCTGCCCAGGATGCCGGTGTGGATGGGGTTTTGCTGGTGGACCTGCCGCCGGAGGAGGCGGTGGAGGTCAAGCCGCTGTTTGATCAGCAGCAGTTGGACATGATCTTCCTGGTGGCGCCGACCACCACCGACGCGCGTATCAAGCTGATTGGCGAGGCTGCCTCCGGTTACCTTTACTACGTTTCCTTGAAAGGGGTGACCGGTGCCGCCACGCTCAATGTGGAGGAGGTGGCCGGCCGGGTTGAAACAATTCGCAACCTGGCCAAATTGCCCATCGGGGTCGGCTTTGGTATCAAGGACGCAGACTCTGCGCAGGCAATCAGCCGAGTGGCCGACGGTGTCGTGGTGGGCAGTGCCCTGGTCAACCAGGTCGCTGCCAATCAGGCAACCCCGGATGCCATCAATGGGGCGGTGAGCGAGGTTCTCGCCGCCATGCGCAACGCCATGGATCAGCATTGAGATAGGTGCCAATGAGCAACAGCAACTGGCTGGAAAAAATTCTCCCGGCGGTGCGCCGTCCCCAGGAAAGCCGCCGTAACAACATTCCTGAAGGTCTGTGGCGAAAGTGCCCGCGCTGCGACGGGGTGCTGTACCGGCCGGAGCTGGAGCGCAACCTGGACGTTTGCCCGAAGTGTGATCATCACTTCCGCGTCAATGCGCGCCGCCGCCTGAAGCTGTTCCTCGACGAGGGTCCGCAGACCGAAATCGGTGCCGAGCTGGCGCCGGTGGACCGTCTCAAATTCAAGGATTCCAAGAAGTACAAGGATCGCCTGAACGCCGCCCAGAAAGACACTGACGAGAAGGATGCCCTGGTGGTGATCAAGGGCAAGCTGCATGGCGAGCCCCTGGTGGCCAGTGCCTTTGAATTCAATTTCATGGGCGGCTCCATGGGCTCGGTGGTGGGTGAGCGTTTCGTGCGTGCCGTGGATGTGTGCCTGGAACAGCAGTTGCCACTGGTATGCTTTGCGGCGAGCGGTGGCGCGCGCATGCAGGAAGCGCTGTTCTCGCTGATGCAGATGGCCAAGACCAGCGCCGCGCTGGAAAAGATGCGCCAGGCGGGCCTGCCGTTTATTTCGGTACTGACCGATCCGGTCTACGGTGGCGTCTCTGCCTCCCTGGCCATGCTGGGTGACGTCAACGTGGCCGAGCCCAATGCCCTGATCGGCTTTGCTGGTCCGCGTGTGATCGAGCAGACGGTGCGCCAGAAATTGCCGGAAGGCTTCCAGCGCAGCGAATTCCTGCTGGAACATGGTGCCGTCGACATGATCCTGCATCGCCAATCGCTGCGAGACACCCTGCATCGCCTGCTTGCCAACATGACCGGCAAACCCCTCGCCGTGAATGACTGACACCCCCTTAACCCTGGCGCGCTGGCTGGCGCGCATCGAGGCCATGCACCCGGCGGAAATCGAGCTGGGCCTTGGCCGCGTGCGCCAGGTGGCCGAGCGGCTCCAGGTATTGCAGCTGTCCATGCCGGTCATCACCGTGGCCGGAACCAATGGCAAAGGCTCCACCGTGGCACTGATGGCGGCGCTGGCCGGCCACCAGGGGCGGCGCGTGGCGGTTTATACCTCTCCCCACCTGCACCGCTTCAATGAACGTATCCGCCTGCCCGAAGGACTTGCCAGCGACCAGCAGCTGTGTGAGGCCTTTGAGGTAGTGGAGCAGGCCCGGGGGCAGATTCCGCTGACCTATTTTGAATTCACCACCCTGGCCGGGCTGTGGCTGTTCGCCCGCAGCGGCGCGGATCTGGTGATTCTGGAGGTGGGCCTGGGCGGGCGGCTCGATGCGGTCAATGTGGTCGATCCGGATGTGGCGGTGGTCACGTCCGTGGGACTGGATCACCAGGACTGGCTGGGCCCTGACCGTGAGACCATTGCCGCGGAAAAATGTGGTATTGCCCGGGCCGAGCGGCCGTTGGTCTATGGTGAACAAGCCTGGCCGGCCAACCTGCCGTCGCTGGCACAGCATTACCGGGCCATCCCGGTGTTTGCCGGCCGGGAATTCCTTGTCCAGGAGAGCGGCCTGACGCTCACGGATGGCACCCGGTTGACGTTGCCCTCGCCGGTACCGCTGGGGGAGGACAATCTGGCCACGGCGTTACAGGCGCTGGCGCTGGCCGGGCTGCCCTGCAAGCAGGGGGATCTGACGGTGGCGGCATCGCTGACTCTGCCCGGGCGCTGTGAACATCGTCAGATTGGTAACCGGCATTGCTGGCTGGATGTGGGTCATAATGTGGAAGCCGTGTCACGCTTTCTGGAACGGCTGGGTGGGGTGACCGGGACCCGCCATCTGGTGTTCGGTATGATGGCGGACAAGCCGGTGGCAGAGGTCATGGCCCTGTTTGCCGGTCAGGACGTGCGCTGGTACCTGGCGGCGCCGGCGATAGGCCGGGCCGCGACACCACAACAGCTGGCTAGCTGTGCGCCGCAGGGCGCGCAGGTCCGTTGTTTCGACAGTGTCGCGGCCGCCATGGAGGCGGCTTTGCAAGAGGGCGATGACCAGCCGTTGCTGGTGTTTGGTTCCTTCTATACCGTTGCGGAAGCACGCGAGGTGCTGGCCCGTCAGTGAAGGGCGGTACAGTGACAAGGGAGAGAAAGCAGGTGCAACAACACACCCGACGGCGTCTTGTGGGGACGCTCTTTCTGCTGGTTCTGGCGGCCTTCCTGGTGCCTTTGCTGTTCCGTTCCCCGGAGCAGGTACGTAATGCCCTGGACATGCATATCCCCAAGGCGCCAGCCATGGTCGACATCAAGCCCGAGCCGGTTATCAGCAAGGACGATCAGCAGAGCGCCACGCAGACCATTGAAGAGGATCACCGGCAAATCAGTGAACAGGCTGACAAGGCGCTGGCAGCGCCGACGTCGCCGGAAGCTGACAAGGGAGCATCCGGTGGCCGCAGTGAACCTGACAAGCCCGGTGACCCCTCTCCGGTGCTGGCCGGCTTTACCGTTCAGGTGGCCAGTTTTGTCGATGAGGACAATGCCCGGGCGCTGGTTGCGCGCCTCAAGGAGGCAGAATACCGCGCCTACCTGCAAAAGGAAGCTGACGGCGGGCAGACCCTGTACCGGGTGTTCGTGGGCCCGGATATCCGCAAGGCGGATGCACAGAAGACGCGCCAGACCCTGGCCGATGACAGCCGTTTTGCGCTGCAGGGGCTGGTGCGAACCTATGTGCCCTGATGGGCAACGGCGACAGCCTCTGTTAAACTGCGCCCTCACTGTTTCAAGGCTGCTGCCAATGCCCGCCCCTCTGCTAGGTCGGGCCCGCTGGCGGCACGCCTCCACGCCCAACCCGACGGCAAGAGCGTGCTTTAGATGAACCTTGCAGACGGCATTATTCTGTTTGTGATTGCAGTGTCTGCACTGCTCAGTCTCCGCCGGGGCTTCACTCGCGAAGCCTTTTCATTGCTCACCTGGGTGGCGGCCTTTATTATCGCGCGCCTGTTCAGCCCGGCGCTGGAATTGTTACTGACCGATCAGATTGCGACCCCCAGCCTGCGTATGGCGGTGGCCTTTGGTGCTTTGTTTGCCTTGACCCTGATCGTCGGCGCCCTCATTAATCATCTGCTCGGTGAACTGATCCGGGTAACAGGCCTGAGCAGCACTGACCGGCTGCTGGGCATGGTGTTCGGTGCCCTGCGGGGCATCCTGTTGATGGTGGTTCTGGTGGCCGTGGGCCGCAACCTGTTTGCTTCCGATCCCTGGTGGCAGCAGTCAGTTCTGGTTCCGCACTTCGTCATGTTGGAAGCGTGGAGCCGAGAAGTCGGCGAGAGTCTGCTCGCCTTGGTAATGAACGTTAGCGCCAGCTAGAGGAAAGAAAGCATGTGCGGCATCGTGGGCATTGTCGGCCATAGTCATGTGAACCAGGCGATTTATGACGCCTTGACGGTTCTTCAGCACCGTGGGCAGGATGCCGCCGGGATCGTAACCTGCGATGGAGATCGCCTTTACCTGCGCAAGGACAACGGCATGGTGCGCGATGTGTTCCGCACCCGTCACATGCGTCGTCTGGTGGGCAACATGGGCATCGGCCATGTGCGTTACCCCACCGCGGGCAGTTCCAGCTCCGCCGAGGCGCAGCCGTTCTATGTGAACTCGCCCTACGGCATTACGTTGGCTCATAACGGCAATCTGACCAATGCCGAAGAGCTGGCTGAGCATATTTTCCGGGCGGATCTGCGCCACATCAATACCACCTCCGATTCCGAGGTGCTGCTCAACGTGTTTGCCCACGAGTTGCAAAGCCGTGGCAAGCTGCAGCCCGAGCCTGACGATATTTTTGATGCGGTCAGTGCCGTGCATGACCGGGTGGAAGGCGCCTATGCGGTGGTCGCCATGATCACCGGTTATGGCATCCTGGCTTTCCGTGACCCCCATGGTATTCGGCCGGTCTGTTTTGGCCGCAAGGATACCCCGGAAGGTCCCGAGTACATGGTGGCCTCCGAGTCCGTGGCACTGTCATCGCTGGGTTTTCATGTGGTACGCGACCTGGCGCCGGGTGAAGCCATCTACGTGACCGCCGATGGCGAGCTGCATACTCGCCAGTGTGCCAAACAGCCGTCCCTGCATCCGTGTATTTTCGAGCAGGTATACCTGGCGCGCCCGGATTCCATCATCGATGGTATTTCCGTGTACAAGGCTCGCCTGCGCATGGGCGAGAAGCTGGCCGAGAAGGTCAAGCGCGAGTGGCCGGACCATGACATTGATGTGGTGATTCCGATTCCGGACACCAGCCGTACCTCGGCGCTGCAGATGGCC
Organism: Alcanivorax hongdengensis A-11-3; assembly: GCF_000300995.1. GTDB lineage: Bacteria > Pseudomonadota > Gammaproteobacteria > Pseudomonadales > Alcanivoracaceae > Alcanivorax > Alcanivorax hongdengensis. The sequence continues at coordinate 61,561 of NZ_AMRJ01000007.1, forward strand.
AACCACCTGGGCGTGAAATACCGCGAAGGTTTCATCAAGAACCGTTATATCGGCCGTACCTTCATCATGCCCGGCCAGCAGCAGCGCAAAAAATCCGTGCGCCAGAAGCTTAACGCCATCGAGCTGGAATTCAGTGGCAAGAATGTGCTGCTGGTGGATGATTCCATTGTGCGCGGCACCACCTGTAACGAGATCATCCAGATGGCCCGGGAAGCCGGGGCCAACAAGGTGTACTTCGCGTCTGCTGCGCCGGCGGTGCAGTACCCCAATGTCTATGGCATCGATATGCCGGCCGCCCGGGAACTGATTGCCCATGGTCGCAGTACCGATGAAATCTGCGAGCTGATCGGTGCCGACCGGCTGATCTACCAGGACCTGAAGGATCTGGTGGATACCTGCAAGGAAGGTAACCCGGATGTGGAAACCTTTGACTGCTCGGTGTTCAATGGGGAGTACCTGGCAGGCAATATTGATGATGCCTATCTGGCCGAGCTGGAGGCCCGCCGTAATGACGCGGCCAAGGGGCAGAGCGACAAGACCCGGGCACTGGCTGACAACGAGATTATCGACCTGCACAACACCAACTGAAACTGACCCATCGAGGCTGTTCAATGTCTGATCTGGATCCGAGTCAACTGGATGTGGAAACCCTGGCCATTCGCACTGCGCAGCTGCGCACCGACGAAATGGCCCACTCGGATCCGATCTTTCTGACCTCCAGCTTTGTCTATGAAAGCGCCGCCCAGGCCGCTGCCCGCTTTGGCGGTGATGAGCCGGGCAACATCTATTCGCGCTTTACCAATCCCACCGTGCGGGCCTTCGAGCAACGGCTGGCGGCCCTGGAAGGTGGCGAGCGTTGCGTTGCTTTTGCTTCCGGCATGGCGGCGATCAGCGGCACCTTCTTCTCTCTGCTGGCACCGGGCGACCACATTGTCAGTTCCCGCGCGGTATTCGGCACTACCAATGTGGTGTTTGACCGTTACCTGAAGAAGTTTGGTATCGAGACCACCATGGTGGATCTCAGCGACCTGTCGCAGTGGCAGGAAGCGATTCGCCCGCAAACCCGTATCCTGTTTCTGGAAACGCCCTCCAATCCACTCAGCGAAGTGGGCGATATCGAAGCGCTGGCCAAACTGGCCCATGACAATGGGGCGCTGCTGGTGGTGGACAACTGCTTCTGTACCCCGGCACTGCAAAAGCCGCTGGAACTGGGCGCGGATCTGATCATCCACAGTGCCACCAAGTACCTGGACGGGCAGGGCCGTTGTCTGGGCGGGGCAGTAGTGGGGCCGGAGAAGCTGCTGGAAGACGTCAACGGCTTTGTTCGCTCGGCCGGGCCCTGCATGAGCCCGTTCAACGCCTGGGTGTTCCTGAAGGGGCTGGAAACGCTGAGTTTGCGCATGTTCGCCCAGAGCGAGCGGGCGTTGGCACTGGCCGAGTGGCTGGAGCAGCAGCCGGGTATTGCCCGGGTGCATTTTGCCGGCCTGAAGAGCCACCCGCAGCACGCACTGGCTGCCCGTCAGCAGCGGGCCTTTGGCGCCGTGTTGTCCATCGAGGTGGAAGATGCGGCGGGCAACCGGGATCGTCAGGCGGCCTGGCGCTTCATCGACGCCACGAAACTGGTGTCCATCACCGCCAATCTGGGCGATGTGAAAAGTACCATTACGCACCCGGCCACCACGACCCACGGCCGGGTAAAAGAAGAAGAGAAACGCAAGGCCGGTGTCACCGAGAACCTCATCCGCATCGCCGTGGGGCTGGAGTCCCTGGACGATCTGAAAGCGGACATGAGTCGGGGACTCAAGGCCATCGCCAGCGCCTGATCCGGCGGCTGGCATCACATCGGGGGAATGCATGCAGGCGCTGGACAAGGCTCTCGCCCAGGTTGGCCGTGTGGTACTGGGCAAGGAAGAACAACTCAAACTGGCACTGGCCTGCATGCTGGCCCGGGGCCATTTGCTGATTGAAGACTTGCCCGGCATGGGCAAGACCACCCTGGCCCATGCGCTGGCCCGGGTTTTCCAGCTGGATTATCGGCGTGTGCAATTCACCAGTGACATGCTGCCGGCGGATATTCTTGGCGTCTCCGTGTTTGATCCGGAAACTCGCCAATTCAGCCTGCGGGAAGGACCGGTGTTTACCCAGCTGTTGCTGGCCGATGAAATCAACCGGGCGACCCCGAAAACCCAAAGCGCCCTGTTGGAAGCCATGGAAGAACGGCAGGTGACCCTGGATGGCAGTACTCGTCCCTTGCCTGAACCCTTTTTCGTGGTGGCTACCCAGAATCCGGTGGATCAGGCCGGTACCTTCGTACTGCCGGAATCCCAGCTCGACCGTTTCCTGATGCGTATTTCCCTGGGTTATCCGTCTCCGGAGGTAGAGCTGGACCTGCTGGCCGGCGGTGATCTGCGTGAACAGGTTCGCGAGCTCAAGGCCGTCATCAATGGCGAGGGGCTGGTTAAACTCGGTCGCATGGTGGAGACGATCCGCGCCACGCGGGAATTGCTGGATTATGTGCAGCGTTTGCTGGAAGCCACCCGGGAAGACGATCGTTTTGTGGCCGGGCTGTCTCCCCGTGCCGGGCTGGGGCTGCTCCGTGCGGCCCGGGCCTGGGCATTGATTGGCGGTCGCGATTATGTGCTTCCCGAAGACGTGCAAGCGGTCTGGCCGGCGGTGGCCGAGCACCGTCTTACTGCTCGGCAGGGGGGCAGTGTGGCGGCCATGACACAGTCATTGCTGCAGTCGGTTCCGGTGGTTCGCCGGGCCTGAGCCAGATGATGCCCGGGCCGCTGAAGCGTCTTTATCGCCGCTGGCTGGCACGAAGGCTGCCGCCTGCCAGACAGATTGTGTTGAGCCAGAAGCGGGTGTTTATCTTCCCCACCGGCTACGGCTTTCTCTACCTGCTGGTAGCCGCATTGCTCTTTGTTGGCGGCATTAATTACGAAAACAATCTGATCCTCTCCCTGTCGTTTCTGCTGGCCAGTCTTTTCATGGTGGCCATTCTTCATACCTTCATGAATTTTTCCGGGCTGGGGTTGCGTAATGGCACCTCGGAATCCGGCTTTAGTGGCGGCAGTGGCGCGCTGCAGGTGATCCTTTTTGCTGATCAGCGCACTCACCACAGCGTTCGTCTCAGCTGGCCCGGCCAGAGTGCCCAGCAAGTGCATGTCATCAAGGGCGAGGAGTGTGCGGTGTGGCTGAATCTTTCCTTGCCCCATCGTGGCCGGATTGCCGCGCCGCGTATTCGCGTGGAAAGCCGATATCCGCTGGGTCTGTTGTGCGCCTGGTCCTACGTCACCCTGGATCATTATTGCCTGGCCTGGCCGCGACCGGTGGCCAGCGACCATTGCCCCGCGGATGGCGGCGAGCACCAGCACAGCGTGGCCAGCAGCGGCCAAGGCGGCAACGAGGAATTCCAGGGCTTGCGTGAATACACTCCCGGAGACTCGTTGCGCAAGGTGGACTGGAAGGGCTATGCCCGTGGCCGAGGGCTTTATACCAAGGTCTTTGCCGAGCCGGCCGGTGGCCGCCTGTGGCTGCGCTGGTCGCTGGTGGAGGGGTTGCCCGAGGAGCAGCGGCTGTCGGTGCTGTGTTACTGGACGCTGGCGCTGGACAAGGAGCAGGCGCCCTACGGCCTGGAGTTGCCGGGGCTGACACTGGCGCCGGACAGTGGTGACGTGCACCGCTGGCGGGTGCTGGATGCACTGGCCTGCTATCCGGAGTTCGACTGATGGCACGGATTTATCAGTTGCCCACCCATACCCGGCTCTGGCTGACCCTGGCCATGTTGCTGTGTTCCTTGCCACAGCTGTTCCGTGGCCCACTGTGGCAGTCCGGTTTGCTGGTGCTGGTGGTGGTCATTCGCATGCTGGTGGATCGCCAGCGCATTGGGCTGCCGGGTCGCACTGCGCGAACGGCGCTGTTACTGATTACGGTGGCGCTCACTTTTTACAGCTTTGGACGGCTTTACGGGCCGGATGCCGGGGTGGCGTTGCTGGTCAGTCTGTTTGCCCTCAAGTATCTGGAAGTGGTCAAGCTGCGTGATGCCTATGTGCTGATGGTGTTGGGGTACTTTGTCTGCGCCACCAGCCTGTTGTTCTATCAGGGCATCCTGATGTTCTTTTACGTGCTGGCCTGCATCACCTTGCTGACTGCCTGTCTGGTGGGGATCAATCACAGCGATACCAGCGCCCGGGCCCCCCAGCACCTGCGTACCGCTGCGGTCATGCTGATGCAGGCCGTTCCGCTGATGGTGGTACTGTTTATTCTGGTGCCAAGGGTGGCGCCGCTCTGGAACATGCAGATCGGTAGTGGCCAGGTGAAAACCGGGATGAGCGATACCCTGTCACCGGGAGAGGTCAGCAGCCTGTCCCGATCCTCGGAGGTGGCATTTCGGGTGGCCTTTGAAGGGGACGTACCTCCCATGGCGCAGCGCTACTGGCGAGGGCTGACCCTGAGCACTTTTGATGGCAGAACCTGGCGGCAGGGTCTGCCAGCAGGAATGTCCGCACAGGACTATCTGGTCGGTGCCAACCAGACGCCCCCGCACTGGTTCTCGGTGCTCAAGAAAGCGGCACTGCAGGACGCGTTGCATTATCAGTACCGGGTAGTGATGGAACCCAGTCATCGCCGCTGGTTGTATGCCATGGCGGTGCCCTTCGTGACCGACCCGGATCTTCGCATGGCCAGGGATTTTCGCCTGGTAGCCGACTCGCAAGTGGATCAACGGCTGGGCTATCAGGTTACCAGTGTGCCCTCGGCCACCGGGGCCATGACCCTGACGCCGCAGGAAAGACAGCTGATGTTGACGCTGCCTGCGTCGGTGGGACCACGGGCCCGTTCGCTGGCCATGCAATGGCGTCGTGATGCCGATAGCGACAGTGTGGTGGTGCAGACAGCGTTGCATTACTTTCACAACGAACCCTTTTATTACACACTCAACCCGCCTCGACTGGAGCAGGACAGCATTGACGATTTTCTGTTTCGCAGTCGTCGGGGCTTCTGTGAACACTTCGCCTCCAGTTTTACCTTTCTGATGCGGGCCGCGGGTATTCCGGCCCGGGTGGTAGCTGGTTATCAGGGGGGACAGCTCAATCCGGTGGATGGTCATCTGGTCGTGCGTCAGTACGATGCCCATGCCTGGTCCGAAGTCTGGCTGGACGGTCGCGGCTGGGTCAGGGTAGACCCGACCGCCGCGGTGGCGCCCCAACGAATCGAAAGCGGTTTGCAGGCTGCCCTGGATGCCCAGGGGAATACGGCTAGCAATTTGGGCCTGGATTTCTCCGGTTTCAGCGGTGCCAGCTGGTTTGGGCAGATAAAGATCTGGATGGATTACGTGGATTTTCGCTGGCAGACCTGGGTGCTGGATTATGACACCGGCCGTCAGTTGGCGTTTCTGTCACGGATTTTTGTCTCCGTCACCCCCATGAAGATCGCACTGGCCCTGCTGGTCTGTCTGGGCCTGCCGTTATTGCTGATTCTTGGCTGGATGCTGTGGCGCCGCGAGCGTCACCCCTTGAGTCAGGAAGAGAAGGAATTCAATCGCTTATTCCGCCTGGTCGAGCGGCGTGGGCTGACGCTGGCGCCCGGTACCACGCCCCGTCAACTGGCCGAGGCTATCAGTGACCGGTGGCCCAAAGCGGCAACACAAGCCCTTCACTGGCGCCAGCGTTACGAGCGATTGATGTATTCCGCGCTCCCCGGAGATAAAAAAAAGCAACTGTATCATTTACGTCGGCTGCGAAATCGCTTATACAAATTGTTGTACTAATGTACGAAGTCTGGCCGGGGGGAACACTGGCCACCAATGACGACTTGAGAGTCAAGGAGATGACGTGATGCGCGCAGCACAATACAAAAAAGCGCTGGAACTGACCGAGCACTCACCATGGGCACAGCAGTTCTGGGATGATCTGGTGCCATTGAAGAATCAGGTAGTGGAACACCCCGTCTTTGTGGAAATGGCCGAGGGGTCACTCAGCCAGCCACGGTTTCGCTGTGCACTGCTGAATTTCTACCCGCTGGTGGAAAACTTCCCCAAGTACATGGCCCTGAACCTGGCCAAGACCCGCCCCGGCCGCCAGCCCGGCCACGAGGAAGCCAAGAACTGGCTAATCGAGAACATCAAGATCGAGCAACGCCACGCCTACTGGTACCAGGATTGGGCCATGGGCTTTGATATCAGCCTGGAAGAGCTCAACCATGTGAGCCCGCCGGCGGCCATGGATGCGGTGAACAACTACCTGTGGTCCATGGGCCATCAGGCCAGCCTGGAGGAGGGCATCGCCGCCACTAACCTGGCTATCGAATGGGCCACGGGGGAGTGGAGCCAGAGCGTGGTGAAGGGCATGGAAAGCTATCAGGAGCGGGGTATCGCCACCATCAACCGTCACTCCATGGCCTGGCTGCGAGCCCATGCTTCCTACGATGACGAGCACCCCCATGAAGCCATGGAACTGGTCAAGCGACTGGCGGTGGACGACGAGCGTCGCGACAAGGCCTTCAAGGCCGCCAAGCGCGGTCTGGAGTACTACATCGTGGCACTGGATCACTGCTACCAGAATTATCCGGGCTAAGGGACCTCTGAAAAACGCCTTGCATACCCAGAGGGTATAAACGCTCAGGCTTTCAGGCTGGTTCAGCCCCTCGGCCAAGGTAAACAGAGGTCCCCTAGAGATAAACTTGCAGCTTTTCGCGGATCACTTTCTGGATCGCCTTGATCTCCATGCTGGAACGATCGGTCAGTTTGGAAGGTTGAATGCGGTGCAGGTGCAGGCAGGGAAAATCCTTGCGAAAAGCTCGCAGGTCGCCCTTGGTAATCACCGGCAGGAAGGGGACCTCATTGGTCTCCTTTTTCATCAGCGCCCATAATCCCACCTTCAGTGGCACCGGCTTGATCACCCGCTTGCCGTATTTGAGCAGGCGCAGGGTCAGAAACAGGCCCTCGTTACCGAACAGATCCCCCGGTACGATATACATCCCCGAAGCGTGCACACTGTGGTCACCGATGCCATTGAAGGTGTCGTGGTAGGCGTAGGGATTGGGGAGAATGATCAGTGATCGGTCGTTGTCTTCCGGCAGGCTGATATCGTAATTGGTATACAGCTGCTCCACCGGTGCACTGTACACGCACAATGTGTCCTGAAATTGCTTGATAAACTCAATGGCCCGCTTGTGGTTATCGAACTCGTTGAGCTGCCAGATCAGATGTTCCGGAATCCCCAAATCTTTAAGCATAAATTGGTAGTGCGTGTTAGTTATTAGTTATTAAGCAGAATATAGCATAGGCAAGCCGTTGCTCCAGTACATTGACCCCGTTGATCCATGTATCAGTGACTGGGGTCACCCGGAAAGTGGGCGCCGGATAACACGATGAGAAAAATGTTCCCCGTTGATGATGTGATTGACGAGCTGCTGTCCCACCTGAACCAGGTTGGGGGAGCTATCCTCGAGGCACCACCGGGTGCCGGCAAGTCCACCCGTGTGCCCCTGGCGCTGCTACGTGATTTGCCCTCCAGCGCCGGCAAGATCCTGATGCTGGAGCCGCGCAGAATGGCGGCCCGGGCAGTGGCCCGCTTCATGGCCAGCCAGTGGCAGGAGCCAGTGGGCGGAACCATTGGTTACCGGACGCGGCTGGACAGTGCCACCAGCGCTGACACTCGCCTGGAAGTGGTAACCGAGGGGGTGCTGACGCGGATGTTGCTGGATGATCCGGCACTGACGGACATCGCGCTGGTGATTTTTGATGAATTCCATGAACGCTCACTGGTGGCGGATCTGGGCCTGGCGCTGTTACAGGAGGTGCGTGGCGCCCTGCGCGATGACCTGCGGCTTCTGATCATGTCTGCCACCCTGGACGGCGATGCCCTGGCCGGGCTGTTGGGCCTGCCGGTGGTCCGCAGCCAGGGGCGCAGCTTTGCCGTTGATGTGGCGTACCGGCCGGTACCCGCAGGGCAGGACTGGCGCGATCATTGCGCCCGTGAGGTGATGGCACTGGCGCCCCATGCCGGCGTGATGCTGGTCTTCCTGCCCGGTCAGCGTGACATTCGCCAGCTGCAGCAGCGATTGTCCCTGCCGGCAGTCATGCCGTTGCATGGTGGCCTGCCGCCGGCTGATCAGCAGGTGGTGCTGGAGCACGCCCGTCAGCATGGCAAGGCCGTGATTCTGACCACCAATGTGGCCGAGACCAGTCTCACCATCGAGGGCGTGACCCACGTGATCGATACGGGCTGGGCCCGTGAGCCGGTCTACGACCCGGCCCGCCACCGCAGTCGCCTGGTGACCCGACGCATCAGTGAAGCCAGCGCCCGGCAACGTGCCGGCCGTGCCGGTCGACTCGGGCCCGGCCAGTGCCTGCGGTTGTGGCCGGACAGTGAAGTGATGGCCGCCTACCGGGCCCCGGAAATCCAGCGGGTGGCGCTGGATGCCCTGGTACTGGATCTGGCCCGCTGGGGCTGTCGCGACCCGTATCAACTGGACTGGCTGGACCCGCCGCCACTGCCGGCCTGGGAGAGTGCGGTGCTACGGTTAAAGCAGGCCGGGGCACTGGATGCGGAAGGCGCCATCACGGACCTGGGCAAACAGTTGGGCCGCATCGGCATCGAGCCGGCGCTGGCCATGCTGGTGCTGGCTGGCCGCAAGCAGGGGCTTGGCGTCAGCGCCGCAAGACTGGCCGCCCTGATGGCCGACCGGGATCCGCTAATGGGTGCCGGGGTGGATGCCGGGGTGCGCCTGGCGGCCATGGAACAACAGCCTGAACGCCACCGTGGCCTGCTGCGAGAGGCGGCTCGACTGGCCGGGGGCCGCGCCACGGATAGCCGTGATTGGCGCGATGCCATGGGGGGCTTGCTGGCCGATGTTTACCCCATGCAGATTGCCGAACAAAGGCCCGGTCAGCCGGGGCGTTATCGCATGGCGGACGGGCCGGGCCTGCTGCTCGATAACCGGGATGCCCACTTTGGCGCGCCCTGGTTGCTGGTGCTGGATACCGACGGCGAGCCCCGCGATGCCCGCATTCGTCTTGCCTGGCCCTTGCAGGAGGAACAGGTGATGGCCGTGGCTCAACAGTACGGCCGTTGGCAGGCAAGCTGCGGCTGGGATGGCCGCCTGGAGAAGGTCGTTGCCCGGCGGGAATTCCGTCTTGGTGGCCTGGTACTCGAGACCCGGTCGATCCCCGAGCCGGCCCCCGAGCAATTGATCGCCGGCTTGATCGACGGCATTCGTCAGCAGGGATTGTCAGTCCTGCCCTGGACCGACGGTCTGCGCCAGTGGCAGCACCGTGCCCGGATGCTGGCTACTTTCTCCGGCGAGCAATGGCCGGCCATGGATGACGCCAGCCTGTTGGCGGACCTTGAGGTCTGGGCCGGCCCTTATCTGGCCGGCATGGTCGGGTTGCGGGACCTGCGCCGCATGCCATTACAGGCTGCATTGCAGGACCGTTTGAGCCCGCAACAGCAACAGCATCTTGCCGAGCAGATGCCGGCCCGGATCCCGGTGCCTTCCGGTCGTGACGTCGCTCTGGATTACAGCGGCGCGGTGCCGGTACTGGCGGTAAAATTGCAGGAGCTTTTCGGGTTGGAGTCGCTGCCGCTACTGGCCAATGGACGGCTACGCATACAGGCGCAGCTACTGACTCCGGCGGGTCGGCCCGCGGCCATCACCGATAACCTGGAGCGATTCTGGCGGGAAAATTATCCGGCCGTGCGCAAGGACCTGCGTGGCCGTTACCCCAAGCATCCCTGGCCGGAAGATCCTCTCGGCGCCGTGGCTACCGGTAAAACGAAAAACCGGCTGGCCCGGGACGGACACTGATTTGCAGAGCTAGGGTCGGTGACGCAGGCGCCGCAGACTGATGGCGGCGGCAACCGTATCGAAGCCCGCCGCCATCAGCAGTGCCGGCGTGATTCCTCCGGGCACCAGGCCAAATACCAGGGCCGTCAGCGCCGCGCCCACGGTCTGGCCAAATAAGCGGGCGGTGCCCTGCATGCCGCCGGCGCTGCCACTGCGATGACGGGGCGCCGAGCCGATGATGGCGCGATTGTTGGGTGACTGGAACAGGCCGAAACCGATTCCGCACAGGCCCATGCAAAGCAGGATCGGCCACAATGGCGGCTGCTCCGGCAGCAGAGCAATCAGCACCAGGCCAGTGAGTTTGATCAGCAACCCCAGCGAGCAGAGGACTCCCACCGGATAACGATCCGCCAGCCGACCGGCAACGGGGGCGGTCAGGGCCACGGCCATGGGCCAGGGGGTCATCAGCAGCCCGGTTTCCACCGGGCTGTAACCCAGCACATCGTGCAGGTAGAAGGGCAGCGTGATAAAGGCCGCCATCTGGCTGGCAAAGGCGCAGGTGGAGGTGCTGATGGCCAGATAGAAAGGCCGTATTCGCAGCAGATCCACGGGTAACAGCGGCGATGGCAGAGCCAGCTGGCGGCGCACCAATATCACCATCACCACCGCCGCCACGGCCATCTCCGTCAGGGCGATGGCCGGGTTGATGCCGTGGGCAAAACTGTCGATGGCCATTACCAGCAGGCCGATGCCGACGGCGTTGAGCACGGCACTGATGCCGTCAAAGCGGTGGCTGGCACGCCCGGTGATGGGCAGATTGTACGAGGCCAACAGTAGTGCCATGAGTCCCAGTGGGATATTGATGGCAAACAGCCAGGGCCAGTCACCCACCGACAGGATGCCGGACGCCACGGTGGGGCCCATGCCGGTGGATAACGCCACGATCATGGCAATCAGGCCGATGCCCTTGCCCAGCTCCCGGGACGGATAGATAAAGCGCACCAGCGCCGCATTGACGCTCATCACCCCGGCCGCGCCCAACCCCTGACAGAAACGGGCGGCGGTCAGCGTTACCAGGGAGTCGGCAACCGTACAGGCCAGGGATGACAGGATGAAGAGGCTCAGACCGGTCTGATAGACCCGCCGGTAGCCGACGATGTCGCCCAGTGAAGAGAGAGGCAGCAGCGTGATGGCTACGGCCAGCAGATAAGCGTTGACCACCCAGACCGACTGGGACGGGCTGATGCCGAGATTATCGGCAATGGTGGGTAGCGCCACATTGACGATATTGTTGTCCATCACCGCCATGCCAATGCTGACGGCAATAGCCAGCATGGCCCAACGCCGCTGGGCGGGCGGCAAACCATCCTGTTCGGTTGGCGGGACAGGGACAGGGTCAGACAAAGCGGGCTCCGTTGACGTACTGCAGATCTCAATGGCTGGCCATGATACCCGTGTCCCGGCATGCAGGCCCATTGAATCTGCCAATGCGCGGCAGAGCCGGTAACCGTGAAGAAATGGGGAGGCGGCCGTTTTCCCCAAGGCGATGCTGCCAGCCGCCTCCCGCTTAACCTAAAGCTTGTAGAGGAAAGTGGGCCCGGGAAACTCGCTGCCATCATCCACGCCGACCTCGTAGTCCACCAGGGCATTGGTCTTGTCGTTCATGGTCAGCAGCAAGTCCTTCACCGACTCCGGATTGGCCGCCAGGTTCACCATTTCCTGTGGGTCGGCGTGGGTGTCATAGAGTTCCAGGTCGTTATGTTCGGTGAGGGTGGCCCAGTCCGCCGGGCGATGATGGCTGTCGGCACTGAAGTAACGGACAAACTTGTAGCGCCCGTCATAACAGCCGCGGTGCAGGCCGCGATTACTCAGTGCCGGGCCCAGCTTCAGTTCTTTCAACGCCTCGGTCATCAGGCGCAGTGGCGTGATCTCGTCGCCTTTGCTAACCAGCGCCCGGGTGATCTCCGGGTCCGTGTAGAGCGTCACACCGTAGGCAAACAGATGGCCCTTGCGGTCCCGTTCCGTGTCCTGGCCGTTGAGCACCGGTGACAGGTCGATCCCCGGTGTTTCGCTTTTGGCCTGGCCCTCGGTGGCCAGGCCCAGCAGTGTCGGCACCAGATCCACGGCGGAACCCAGGTTGTCGATGTTGCGCCCCTGGCGACTGTCCGGGTGACTGATGATCAGAGGTACCCGGCTGTTTTCCTTGTAGGCAAAGGGGCCCTTTTGGCGCAAACCGTGGGCGCCGGCCATTTCTCCGTGATCGGCGGTGTAGACAATGATGGTGTTGTCGGCCTGGCCGCTTTCCTGCAGGGCTTGCAGGACCTGTTCCACCTGCCGGGAAACATCACGCAGGCAGTTGAAATAATAACTCTGGTTGGCCAGCCAGGCGGCGGCGTCGTTCTTGTCGATATGGCCATAGAGACTGTCCACCAGGCCGGCATAGGCCTGCTGGCACCAGGGTTTGCCGGCAAGGTTGTCGTGAAAGGATGCCGGTAGCGGCACGCTCGACCAGTCCTTGCGGTAAATCGGGTCATGGGGGGCCGGGCGCAGCGGTGCCATGAAATCCGGGTTGGTGCGCGAGCGCGACTGTTTTTCGCCGGTGGAGAAAAACATGATGTCGTGGGGGTTGACGAAATTGACCGCCAGCAACCAGGGCTTGTCCTGCTGCTGCCCGGTGCCCAGTAACCAGCGGCAGGCTTCCGCGCTGACCATGCGGTCGGCGATGTAGCCCTGCCAGACGCTGCCATGCACATCACCGGTCAGGTTGTAATCACTGAAACCGTAATCCTCCAGGGCGCGGTTCTGTGACGGGTAGTTGCCGTAGATCAGCCCCGGCCCATCCTGAATCTCCGACAGATGCCATTTTCCCTTGTAGGCAGTGTAGTAACCCTGTTCCCTGAAATAGTGGCCCAGGGTTTTCAGGTCACGATTGAGGGTCGGAAAGGGCGGGGCGCCCAGGTTGGCGGTCATGTGGGTCTGCATGGTGTGGTGACCGGTGTACATCACCGAGCGAGACGGCGAGCAGGGCGAGGTATTGACGTAATACTGGTTAAAACTGGTACCTCGCTGACGCAGCCATTCATGGGCCGGCAGGTCCAGCGCGGCGGGCAGGTCCATGGCGGAGCGTTCCTGATCGGAGACCAGCAGCAACACATTGGGTCGGGTTTTGCTCCGCAGGCCGGGGGCACCTCTAACAGCGCCTGCTGCACCCAAGGCGGCGGCGCCCAAGCCCAGCTGCTTGAGTGCGTGGCGTCGACTGATTTTTTTCATGGTGCCCTCCCGCTCTGTCCATGCCTTCGCTGTGTTCGTTGTGGCGATGGATGGACGCAGTATGGCGGGCTTTGTTATAAGCATGGGGTATAAATCCATGCAAAAAGGCTATGCCTATGTGGCAATTGCAACAGCTGCGCCATTTTCTGGTGATTTACGATCAGGGCAGCGTATCCGCAGCCGCCCGCCAGCTGGGGCTGTCGCAGCCGGCGTTGAGCCGCAGTATCGGCAAGCTGGAAGCGAGCCTGGGCATGGTGTTGTTTCAACGTGATACCCGCCATCTGCGGCCCACGGATGCGGCGGATGCGCTCTATCGCCAGGCAAGTCGGGTGCTGCAGGAAAACGCCGGGCTGGAGCGTCTGGCCCTGCGTTTTCGCGAGGGCCGGGCCGGGGTTGTGCGTATTGGTTGCGGGCCCTTTGTGCCGGATATGCTGGCGCAGCTACTGGCCAGCCCTTCCCTGACACCGGGCATCCGCCTGGATATTCAGGTCGAGGCGTTTCATGCGCTGCAAAAGGGGCTCTATGCCTACCGCTACGATTTCCTGGTCTATGACATGCGCCGCCGTGAGCGATTGCCGGATCAGGATGATCTGGTCGTCCAGCCGCTGGCACCGTTGCCCCTGCGCGTGGTGGCGCCGGCGGCCATGGCCTGCGAACTGGAAGGGCGGGATGAAACGAATCTGATACGTTTTGTTGACCAGCAGCCCTGGGCGCTGCCAAGGGTCTCCCGGGATTATCGTCGTGATACGGCCGACTGGTTGACGGGGTTGCTCAATGAGCGGGGCGGGCCGGATTACCAGCTGGATACCATCAGTTCCTGTCTGGCCCTGTGTCGTCAGGGCAGGGCGCTGACACTGGCGCCGGATTCCATGGTGGCAGCGGATGTGGAAAGCGGGGCCCTGTGCCTGGCCGCGCTGGATGCCGGTATTGATGCTCAGCCGAGCATGTATCGGTTACGTTCGCACCCGTTGTCCGACTCCGCTCGCCAGGTCTGGCAGTTGATTGCCCGACACTGGTGATAGGGGCAGGCACAAAAAAGCCCGGCAAATGCCGGGCTTTTTTGTTGCCGCGAAGCGGTCAGCCAGCCTTAGACGGACTGGGCAACCGGGATCTTCACGGTGTCGGCCACGTCCTGATACTCCGGCATTTGGTCGAAGTTCAGGTAGCGGTAGATCTCGGAAGACATGGAGTCGATGGTGTTTGCATACTCCATGTATTCCTCTGCGGTCGGCAGTTTGCCGAGAATGGACGCCACGGACGCCAGCTCGGCGGACGCCAGGTACACATCCGCACCCTGACCCAGACGGTTCGGGAAGTTACGGGTGGAGGTGGATACCGCCGTGGACTTCGGCGCGATGCGAGCCTGGTTACCCATGCACAGGGAGCAGCCCGGCATCTCGGTACGCGCACCGGCGCTGCCGAAGATGTTGTAGTAGCCTTCCTCGGTCAGCTGGTGCTGATCCATCTTGGTCGGCGGAGCGATCCACAGACGGGTCGGCATGGTGCCGCTTTCCACTTTCTGCAGCAGCTTGCCGGCAGCGCGGAAGTGACCGATGTTGGTCATGCAGGAACCGATGAACACCTCATCGATCTTGGCGCCGGCCACGTCGGACAGGGTCTTGGCATCGTCCGGGTCGTTCGGGCAGCACAGTACCGGCTCTTTGATCTGGTCCATGTCGATTTCGATGACGGTGTGGTACTCGGCATCGGCGTCGGCACGCATCAGGCTCGGGTTGGCCAGCCACTCTTCCATGCCCTGGATGCGACGCTCGATGGTACGGGCATCGCCGTAACCGTTGGCAATCATCCACTTGAGCATGGTGATGTTGGACTTCAGGTACTCGGCCACGCTGTCTTCGGACAGGGTGATGGTACAACCGGCGGCGGAACGCTCGGCGGAGGCGTCAGACAGTTCGAACGCCTGCTCCACGGTCAGCTCTTCCAGACCTTCGATTTCCAGGATGCGACCGGAGAACACGTTGACCTTGCCAGCTTTGGCGACGGTCAGGTGACCTTCCTTGATGGCCTGCAGCGGAATGGCGTGCACCAGGTCACGCAGGGTGATGCCCGGCTGGCGCTTGCCCTTGAAGCGAACCAGTACGGATTCCGGCATGTCCAGCGGCATCACGCCGGTGGCGGCGGCAAAGGCGACCAGACCGGAACCGGCCGGGAAGGAAATGCCCATGGGGAAACGGGTGTGGGAGTCACCACCGGTACCGACGGTATCAGGCAGCAGCATGCGGTTCAGCCAGGAGTGGATGATGCCGTCGCCCGGACGCAGGGACACACCGCCACGGTTCATGATGAAGTCGGGCAGGGTATGCTGGGTTTCCACGTCAACCGGCTTGGGGTAAGCGGCGGTGTGACAGAAGGACTGCATCACCAGGTCCGCCTGGAAGCCCAGACAGGCCAGGTCTTTCAGCTCGTCACGGGTCATCGGACCGGTGGTGTCCTGGGAGCCTACGGTGGTCATCTTCGGCTCGCAGTACATGCCGGCGCGCACGCCGTCCATGCCGCAGGCCTTGCCGACCATTTTCTGGGCCAGGGTGTAGCCCTTGTTGGAATCACCGGGCTGCTCCGGCTTGCGGAACAGATCGGAGGGCGCCAGGCCCAGCGCTTCGCGGGCTTTGGTGGTCAGACCACGACCGATGATCAGGTTGATACGGCCGCCGGCACGAACTTCATCCAGCAGAACCTGTGAACGCAGGTCGAATTCGGCGATCACTTCGCCGTTCTTTTCTACCTTGCCTTCAAACGGGAAGATGTCGATCTGGTCGCCGGTTTCCATTTTGGAAACGTCGCACTCAAAGGGCAGAGCGCCGGAATCTTCCATGGTGTTGAAGAAGATCGGTGCGATCTTGCCGCCGATGCACACGCCGCCGGCGCGCTTGTTCGGTACATAGGGAATGTCATCGCCGAAGTGCCACAGTACGGAGTTGGTGGCGGACTTACGGGAAGAACCGGTACCCACAACGTCACCCACGTAGGCAACCGGCAGGCCCTTGGCCTTCAGTTCTTCCATTTGCTTGAGCGGGCCGATTTCGCCGTCTTTCTCGGGGAAGATGCCTTCGCGGGCATTCTTCAGCATGGCGTTGCCGTGCAGCGGGATGTCCGGGCGGCTCCAGGCGTCCTGGGCCGGGGACAGGTCATCGGTGTTAGTCTCGCCGGACACCTTGAAGACGGTCAGAGACATTTTCTCTGCCAGATCCGGGCGCTTGGTGAACCACTCGCCTTCGGCCCAGGATTCGATCACTTCCTTGGCCTTGGCATTGCCGGCTTTCATCTTGTCTTCCACGTCGTGGAAAGCATCAAAAACCAGCAGCGTGTGCTTGAGTTGCTCGGCGGCCACTTCGGCCAGCTCGGCATCGTCCAGGGCTTCGATCAGCGGGGCCACGTTGTAGCCGCCCTGCATGGTGCCCAGCAGTTCCACGGCACGCTTCTTGTCGATCAGGGGAGAGCTGGCGTCGCCTTTCACGATTGCGCTCAGGAAGGCGGCCTTCACGTAGGCAGCCTGGTCCACACCCGGCGGAACGCGGTTTACGAACAGATCCTGGATAAATTCTTCTTCGCCGGCCGGCGGGTTCTTGAGCAGTTCAACCAGGTCGGCGACTTGCTGCTCGTTCAGCGGCTTCGGCGGCACGCCTTCGGCGGCGCGCTCTTCAACGTGTTTGCGATAGGCTTCTAGCACAGCGTTTCCCTCGTTCTCGTCTTGGCTGATTTCTTTTGGAAATCAGTCTTTTAGGGTGTTACTGGGGGTTGGAATTGCGCGCGGAGTATAGCGGAAACGGCATCAACTGTTAAGTTAAACCCGGTGTCAGAGCATTCATGTCATGAATACTCATAATCATTGAGAGTAGGGGCTATCCATACCCGCCGGCGGTCGACGGAAACGCTTGTAGCTCCACAGATACTGCGCCGGGTCCTCGTTGATTAGCCGGGCGATGTCCGCATTCATGGCCGTCAGGGCCGCTTCCAGATCCGCATCGGCGCTCACCGGCGTGGCTTGGCGAACGCGGATTTCGAATCCCTGCGTGCCGGGCAGGCGACGGGCCCAGGCCAGGAAGGTGACCGCACCGGTCTGGCGGATCAGTTTGCTGGCCAGGGTGCCGGTGTAGGCAGGCTGCCCGAAGAAGGGCGCATGCACGCCACTGCGCCGGTCCGGCACCTGGTCGGGCAGGATGGCGGTAAGGGCGCCTTTCTTCATGGCCCGCACCAGCCCGGCCACGCCCCGGGCCGTGGTCGGGTACATGGTGGAGCCGAAGTGCTCGCGGCCGGTGCGGATCAACTGGTCCACCTCCGGCAGCCCGGATGGCGCAAACATGGCATGCAGGCCGAACTCGCTGGCCAGCCAGAAGTTGAGCACTTCCCAGCAGCCCTGGTGGGGCGCCAGAATCATGATCGGTTTGCCATCGGCTACCGCCTGGCGCAGGGGCGCGTCGCCATCAATGGCGACAATACGCCTGAGCCCCTGGTCGGGATGGCGCCAGAACAGGGCGATCTCGAAGGTGTTCTTGCTGCTTTCCACCAGTGAAAGCCGGGCCAGCTGGCGGCGCTGGTTTTCATCCAGGTCCGGGTAACACAGGCGCAGGTTGGTATCGGTGACCCGGCGGGCTTCGCCGGGCAGGCGGCTGATCAGTCGCCCCAGCAGGCTGGCGATGCCCCGGTTAACGGCGAAAGGCAGCAGGGCCACCAGGCGCAGAGCCGCCACGGCCAGCAGGCCTTTGAGTCGTTGTATGCGAGGATTGGTTCGTCGTCCCATGGCGCGACAGTATACGGTGCCCCCGTGACATGCACAGCCGCTTTGGCAACAAAGTATGTAAAGCCGATATAATGCGCGCCCGCTAATGACAGCCAGGCCGGTCAGCCCCATGCATGATATTTCCGCCATTCGAGACTTTCTTCCCTGCGCCACCCCGGACGCCTGGATCGGCTGGGCCCTGCAGCACCCGGACATCCTGCTGATCGACCATGCGCATTGCGAGAAGAAAGCGGCCAGCACCGCCTTGAACCTGATGTTTCGTTACGTGGATCGCCCGGATCTACTGGATGCGCTCAGCCAGCTGGCCCGCGAGGAATTGCTGCATTTCGAGCAGGTGATACAGCTGATGCGCCAGCGCGGCGTTACCTATGATCACCTGTCACCGGCCCGTTATGCCCAGGGCCTGCGCCAGCACGTGCGCACCAGTGAGCCGGGTCGGCTGGTGGATACCCTGATCGTCGGCGCCCTGATCGAAGCGCGCAGCTGCGAACGCTTCGCCGCCCTGGCCCCCCACGTGGACGAGGAACTGGGCCGCTATTACCGCTACCTGCTGAAAAGCGAATCCCGTCACTTCGAGGACTACCTGCGGCTGGCTGAACAGTACGCCGGCGAGCCCATCGACGAACGGGTGGCATTCTTCAAGGCGGTGGAGCAGGAACTGGTGGAGTCACCGGATGAGGTGTTTCGGTTTCATTCGGGTATGCCGGGAAGTAATTGATAATTGAGAATGGATAATTGATAGTTCGCGTGCGAGCTTTATTCTGTCTCAAAGCAAAGAGGCCGCGCCCAACATTGGGCGCGGCCTCTTGCGTTTAATGGACTAACAATCACTGATCGCGCGTTATCAATTATCCATTCTCAATTATCAATTAACCCCAAAGCTTTCCAGCCGCAACCCCGCATCACTATCCGCCACAATCTGCCACCCAAGCTTCCCCCAATCCCCCAGCACCCAGCGTTTGCCCTGGCCGCCGGCCAGTTCGACGTCGTGGACATCCGGGCGGTGGGTGTGGCCGTGGATCAGGTGTTGAACACCGGCCTCGTCCATGACCCGCACCACTTCTTCCGGGGTCACGTCCATAATGTTCTCGGCCTTGTTGGCATTGTTACCCTGGCTTTGCATGCGCATGCCCTGGGCAATCATGCGGCGCTCTTCCAGCGGTTTGGCGAGCATGCCCTGTTGCCATTGCGGATTGCGCGCCATGGCACGAAATTGCTGGTAGGCAGTATCCAGGGTGCAGAGGCTGTCGCCATGCATCAGCAGGGCCGGGGTGCCGTAGAGGTCCACCACGGTGCCTTCCGGCAGGATCTGCCCGCCGGTGGCAGCGGCAAAGCCGTCACCAAGCAGGAAATCCCGGTTGCCATGCATGAAGAACAGCTCGCTGCCGCTGTCGGCAAAGCGCCGGAAGGCGGCGATGGCCTGCAGGTTGAAAGGGCTGTCGTCATCATCGCCGATCCAGGTCTCAAACAGGTCTCCGAGCACATACAGTCGCTCGGCCTGGCCGGCATGCTTGTCGAGCAGGCTTTCCAGCGCCTGCAGGTGTTCCGGCCGGGCCGGGTCCAGATGCAGGTCGGAAATGAACAGGCTGTAACTCATGGTTGCTCGCTGTCCTTGCCATCAAGACGGTAGGCGCGCTCGATGATCACCGGAGTGGCCGGCACATCGCGGGCCATCATGCCGCTCAGGCGCTGGGACGTGGTTTGCACCTCGGCAATGCGGTCCACCACGTCCATGCCGCCGGTGACCTTGCCGAAGACCGCATAACCCCAGCCACGCATGCTCTTGCCGGTGAAATCCAGATTGCGGTTATCCACCAGGTTGATAAAGAACTGGGCGGTGGCCGAGTCCGGGTCCATGGTACGGGCCATGGCCAGGGTGCCGCGGCGGTTTTTCAGGCCGTTATCGGCCTCGTTGGCGATGGCCGGCCGGGTGGCCTTGCGCTGCCCGCTCTGATCAAAACCGCCACCCTGGATCATGAAACCGGGAATCACGCGGTGGAACAGGGTGCCGTTGTAGAAACCGTCATCCACGTATTGCAGGAAGTTGGCCACCGTCTTCGGGGCCTTGTCCTGATACAGTTCCACGGTGATATCACCGGCGCTGGTTTCCAGTTTTACCTGGGGGTGGGCCCACAGCAGGGTGGGCACCAGGGCGATCAGGGCAACGAGCAGACGCATGGTGATTTACTCCTCCAGCAGGGTGGCGGATTCGATCAGCACCGGCTCTACCGGCACGTCCTGGTGGAAACCGCTGTTGCCGGTCTGCACATTGCGGATCTTTTCCACCACGTCCATACCGTCTGCCACCTTGCCGAAGACCGCATAGCCCCAGCCGTCCTGGCTGCGTTCCTTGTCCAGGAAGTGGTTATCGGCCACGTTGATGAAGAACTGGGCGGAGGCGGAGTGCGGGTCCGGGGTGCGGGCCATGGCGATGGCGCCGGTCACATTGGACAGGCCGTTGCCGGCCTCGTTCTGGATCGGTGCGCGGGTGGGCTTCTGCTGCATGTCTTCGGTGAAGCCGCCGCCCTGAATCATGAAGTTGCTGATAACACGGTGGAAAATCGTGCCGTCAAAATGGCCGTCCTTCACGTACTGAACGAAATTCTCGCAGGTGCCGGGGGCCTTGTCCGCGTCCAGTTCCAGGGTGATTTTGCCGTAGGTTGTATTGAGCACCACTTTCATCGGGTCTTCTCCACAGGGTGGGGCCGGCCGGCGGGCTTATTTGCGCCGGGACAGGCCCTGAGTCTTTGACTGAAGGGGAGGGTACATTACACTAGCGCACCTTTATTTTCACCGTAGTTGGCCAAGGCAATGAGCGAAACAAAAGCGCCCAGCAATTTTATCAGACAGATCATCGACCGCGACCTTGCCGAGGGCAAAAACGATGGCCGGGTGGTCACCCGGTTTCCGCCGGAGCCCAATGGCTACCTGCATATCGGCCATGCCAAGTCCATTTGTCTGAATTTCGGCATTGCCGAAAGCTACAACGGCAACTGTAACCTGCGTTTTGACGATACCAATCCGGAAAAGGAAGAAGAGGAGTACATCCAGTCCATTGAGCGGGATGTGCAATGGCTTGGTTTCCAGTGGAGTGGCGATGTCCGCTTTGCCAGCAACTACTTCGATCGTCTCTACGAGCTGGCTGTGGGCCTGATCAAGAAGGGCCTGGCCTACGTGGATAGCCTCAGCCCGGAGCAGATTGCTGAATATCGCGGCAATTTCACCACCCCTGGCAAGGACAGTCCCTACCGGGGGCGTTCCGTGGAAGAGAATCTGGCCCTGTTCGAGAAGATGCGGGCCGGGGAGCTGGACGAGGGCGAGGCGGTGCTGCGTGCCCGCATCGACATGCAAAGCCCCAACCTGACCCTGCGGGACCCGATTCTCTACCGTATTCGCAAGAAGGTGCACCACCAGACCGGTGACAAATGGGTGATTTACCCCATGTACGACTTCACCCATCCGCTCTCGGATGCCATTGAGGGTGTCACCCACAGTCTGTGTACGCTGGAGTTCGAGGAGCACCGGCCCTTCTATGACTGGGTGGTGGCCAACACGGATGTAGAGGCCGCACCGCGCCAGTATGAATTCGCCCGCCTCAACCTGAATTACACGGTGACCAGCAAGCGCAAGCTCAAGCAGCTGGTGGACGAAGGCCATGTGCAAAGCTGGGACGACCCGCGCATGCCAACCATCTCCGGCCTGCGTCGCCGTGGCTACACCCCGGCCTCCATCCGTACTTTCTGCGAATCGGTGGGTGTCAGTCGGGCGGATTCCGTGGTCGATATGGGCATGCTGGAAGCGGCCATCCGTGATGACCTCAACCAGCATGCTCCCCGGGCCATGTGTGTGCTCAACCCCCTGAAAGTGGTGATCGAGAACTGGCCTGAAGATCATGAAGAGTCTCTGACCGCACCGGTGCACCCGCAGAATGAAGCCATGGGTACCCGTCAGGTGCCGATGACGCGGGAGGTCTATATCGACCGTGAAGACTTCCGCGAAGAGGCCAACAAGAAATTCAAGCGTCTGGTGCTCGGTGACCGGGTACGGCTGCGCTATGGCTATGTGGTGCGCGCCACGGATGTGGTCAAGGATGCCGATGGCGACATCGTGGAAGTTCGCTGCAGCTACGACCCGGAGACCCTGGGCAAGAACCCGGAGAATGATGAAGGGCAGGGCAAGCTACGGGGCGTGATTCACTGGGTCAGCGCCAGCAAGGCGCTGCCCTGTGAAGTGCGCCAGTATGACCGTCTGTTCCTGACCGCCAACCCCAACAAGACCGGGGAGGGCGGCAGCTTCCTGGACAACATCAACCCGGATTCGCTAAGGGTGCTGGATCAGTGTCTGGTGGAGCCGGGCCTGCGTGGCGTGCTGGCAGAAACCCGCTACCAGTTCGAGCGCGAGGGTTACTTCTGCGTGGACCCAAGCAGTACTGATGACAAGTTGGTGTTCAACCAGACGGTGGGCTTGCGTGAATCCTGGCCCCGTCAGGATTGAGGCGGATCCTCCCAGTCCAAACAAGGCCGCGATTGCGGCCTTGTTTGTATGAGTGCCATGCCTCAGGTTTTGGTGGGCCGGTCCTGAAAGCGGTTACCCGAAGGCCTTCTCGCCAGACTGTAATGTCTGGAAAATCAGCGTGTTGATAGTCATCGGCCCCACGCCGCCGGGCACCGGGGTATAGGCGGCAACGCGATCCACCAGCGGCGCCAGTTCGATGTCGCCGCATTTTTCCGGGTGGTAACCGGCGTCCACGACGACGGCACCATCCTTGATCCAGTCCGCCTTGATGAATTCCGGACGGCCCACCGCGCCGACGACGATATCCGCCTGTTTGACCAGCTCAGGCAGATTCTGTGTGCGGCTGTGACAGATGGTGACGGTGGCATTGGCCTCCAGCAGCATCATGGCCATGGGCTTGCCGAGAATGGCGCTGCGGCCGACCACAACGGCATGTTTACCTTCCAGCGGCACCTGGTAATGCTCCAGCAGACGCATGATGCCCTTGGGCGTGGCACAGCCGTAGGCCGCCTCGCCCATGCTCATGCGACCAAAGCCCAGGCAGGTGACACCGTCCACGTCCTTGTCCAGGCTGATGGCGTCAAAACAGGCCCGCTCATCGATCTGTTCCGGCACCGGATGCTGCAGCAGAATACCGTGCACGTCAGGGTTGTTGTTGAGTTCGTCGATTTTTGCCAGTAGTTGCTCGGTGGTGGTGCTGGCTGGTAGCTCAATGGCCTCCGATTCCATGCCAACGCGTCGGCAGGCGTTGCCTTTCATCTTTACATAGGTGGCGGAGGCCGGGTCGGCGCCCACCAGGATGGTGGCCAGAATGGGAGTGCGGCCGTCAGCCTTGGCCTTGAGCGCCTCCACACGGGTGCGCATTTCGTCTTCGAACTGCTGGGCCAGGGTCTTGCCGTCGAGAATCTGGGCAGTCATGGAATGTCTCTCTACAATGGCGGTCACGTGAGGGTGTGAAAACGGCGCGATTCTCGCACGCAGCGCCGGTGGGCGCAAAAGACCGCATTAAAAGTTGCCTAAAATCTGAACGTTAGGAATATTTTTGTTGCCGGTTCCGTTGACGCTCCCCGGGGTGCCGAGTATTATGCGCGCCTCGCTTTCAAGCCCGCTAGGCGTGATCGCATTCGGGGTGTAGCGCAGCCTGGTAGCGCGCCTGCTTTGGGAGCAGGATGTCGGGGGTTCGAATCCCTCCACCCCGACCATCTTGGTCTGGCAAGAAAGGCGAAAGAGAACCTGCATGCGCCTGTAGCTCAACCGGATAGAGCAACGGCCTTCTAAGCCGTCGGTTGCAGGTTCGAGTCCTGCCAGGCGCGCCATTCGTTTGAGAATGACGCTTTGCAGGACTACCGGCCCTTCGGCTAGCATGCCTTCGGGCGTTTTTCGGAACGAAGCGATGCTTCGCTGAAACCGGAAAAACCCTGCCAGGCGCGCCATTCGCGGTGGTGTGGCAGGAAAGAAAGCAGACAGTTTTATGGTGACTGTAGCTCAGTTGGTAGAGCCCCGGATTGTGACTCCGGTGGTCGGGGGTTCAAATCCCCTCAGTCACCCCAATATCAAAGCCTCCGGGTCACCCCCGGAGGCTTTTTCGTATGGGCGCCCTGTGTAGGCACGGGCCGCGCCTTTGATTATAATCTGCGCCCTTATACAGGCCGTCCCTTCGTGAAGGTGGGCGGCGAGCAGAGAGAAAAGTCTTTTTAAAGAGGATGTTATGCAGGTTTCTGTTGAAACGACTTCAGGTCTTGAGCGCCGTCTGACGGTGGGTGTACCGGCGGAGAAGGTGGATACTGCGGTACAAAACAAGCTGCAGGAAGCCCGGAAGAATATCCGTCTGGACGGTTTCCGCCCGGGCAAGGTGCCGATGACTGAAGTCAAGCGCCGTTTTGGCAGTGCCGTGCGTAACGAAGTTCTGGCCGACGTGATGCGCGAAGCCTTCATCGAAGCCGTTGAGCAGGAAAAACTGCAGCCGGCAGGCATGCCCGGTTTCGAAGCCACCAAGAACGAAGCGGGCAAGGACCTGGAGTTCGTGGCCACCTTTGAGGTCTACCCGGAGGTTGAGCTGGCCGGTTTTGATGCCATCGAAGTGGAAAAGCCGCAGGCGGAAGTGTCCGACGCGGACGTGGACACCATGATCGACACCCTGCGTCAGCAGCGTGCCCAGTTTGAAGTGGTGGAGCGCGCCGCCGAGACCGGTGATCGTGTCAATATCGACTTCAAGGGCCTGAAGGACGGTGAAGCGTTCGAAGGCGGTGCTGCCGAAGGGCAGAACCTGGAGCTGGGCTCCGGCCAGATGATCCCGGGTTTTGAAGACGGCATCGTCGGCATGAAGGCGGGTGACGAGAAAGACATCGATGTGACCTTCCCGGAGGACTACCAGTCCGAAGAGCTGAAAGGCCAGGCCGTGGTGTTCCAGATCAAGGTCAACAAGGTGGAAGGCAAGCAGTTGCCGGAAGTGGACGCGGAGTTCATGAAGGCGTTCGGCGTGGATGATGGCGATGAAGCCAAGTTCAAGGCCGAAGTGCGCAAGAACATGGAGCGCGAGCTCAAGAATGCCATCCAGGGCAAGGTCAAGGAGCAGGCCATGGACGGACTGGTCAAACTGCACGAGTTCGACCTGCCGGCGTCCCTGGTGACTCAGGAAATCCAGCGCATGCGCCAGCAGATGGTGCAGCAGTTCGGCGGTGGTCAGCAGTTTGATGCCTCCATCCTGCCGGATGACCTGTTCAAGGAGCAGGCGGAACGTTCCGTGCGTCTGGGTCTGGTGGTTCGCACCATCCTCGACAAGCACGAAGTCAAGGCGGATGCCGACAAGGTCAAGGCCCGCGTTGAGGAAATCGCCGAGCAGTACGAAAAGCCCGAAGAAGTGGTCAACTGGGTATACAGCAACCCCCAGCAGCTGCAACAGATCGAAGGCGCCGTGCTGGAAGATCAGGTGGTTGAACTGGTACTGGATGCCGCCAAAGTGGAAGAAAAAGCCATGTCCTACCAGGACGCGGTCAAGCCCCGGGAGCAGGCTGGCGAATAAAACGCCTGTCAACGGGAGTCAAAACGGGGCCATTTGGCCCCGTTTTGCGTTATAAATGCCCAATCTGCGCAACTTTTGTGCACTTGAACGCAGCCGCACGGCAGGCATATAGACGCCCTCCAAGATACCGTCATAAGATGCCAGAAGACCTGTTCGTCGCCGGCCGGCTTGATAATCCTTCTCCGGCCCCCATAGAGACGATAAACCCGGGCTGATGGGATGCCATTGGTGTCGTCACCCCTGTGTGACCCGCCCGCAGACGTTCAACGATAAGGAAGCGCTACATGATTGATTTGAGCAACATTACCTCCCTGACGCCGGAAATGACCAAGCTGATCCAGGATCCGACCAACCTGGGGCTGGTACCGGTGGTGATCGAGCAGACATCCCGCGGGGAGCGTTCCTTTGATATCTATTCTCGCCTGCTCAAGGAGCGGGTCATCTTCATGATCGGCCAGGTGGAAGACCACATGGCCAACCTGATCGTGGCGCAGATGCTGTTCCTGGAGTCCGAGAACCCGGACAAGGATATCCACCTCTACATCAACAGCCCCGGCGGCTCTGTGACCGCGGGCATGTCCGTGTACGACACCATGCAGTTCGTCAAGCCGGACGTATCCACCATGTGTGTGGGCCAGGCGGCCAGCATGGGCGCCTTCCTGCTGGCGGCCGGTGCCCACGGCAAGCGTTTCGCGCTGCCCAATGCCCGGGTGATGATTCACCAGCCACTGGGCGGCTTCCAGGGCCAGGCCTCGGACATCGAGATCCACGCCAAGGAAATCCTCAAGATCAAGGGGCAGCTCAACAATCTGCTGGCGCATCACACCGGTCAGCCGCTTGAGCGCCTGGAAAAAGACACCGATCGTGACAATTTCATGGGCGCTGAAGAAGCGAAGGAATACGGCCTTGTTGACGCTGTGTTGAGCCGCCGTCCGGTCTAAATGGGCTAGCGCCAGTATAAAAACTGGCCAAAGTCACCATGGCGGCGTTCAACGGGCTTGAAAAACGCCCGTTGACGCTGCATCTTCAAAGCAAATACACAGGTTTAGAGGCGATTCAATGACCGATTCCACCGGAAAGAGCGACGACGGCAAGCTGCTGTACTGCTCGTTCTGCGGCAAAAGCCAGCATGAGGTCCGCAAGCTGATTGCGGGTCCGTCGGTCTTTATCTGTGACGAATGCGTGGATCTGTGTAACGACATTATCCGCGAGGAAGTGCAGGAAGATAGCGGCGATAGCGATTCCGAGCGCCTGCCCAAGCCCAACGAGATCAAGACCACGCTGGACGAGTACGTCATCGGGCAGGAAAGGGCCAAGAAGGTGTTGGCCGTTGCGGTATATAACCACTACAAGCGCCTGCGCAGCAGCACTTCGCGCAAGGGTGACGAAGTCGAGCTTGGCAAAAGCAATATTTTGCTTATTGGTCCCACCGGCAGTGGCAAGACCCTGTTGGCCGAGACCCTGGCGCGCCTGCTTAATGTGCCTTTCACCATCGCCGACGCCACCACGCTCACCGAAGCGGGCTACGTGGGCGAAGACGTGGAAAACATTATCCAGAAACTGCTGCAAAAATGTGACTACGACGTGGACAAGGCCCAGCGTGGCATCGTCTACATCGACGAGATCGACAAGATCTCCCGCAAGTCCGACAACCCCTCCATCACCCGTGATGTGAGCGGGGAGGGTGTGCAGCAGGCGCTGCTCAAGCTGATTGAAGGCACCGTGGCGTCCGTGCCGCCCCAGGGCGGTCGCAAGCATCCCCAGCAGGAGTTCCTGCAGGTGGACACCTCCAATATGCTGTTCATCTGTGGCGGCGCCTTTGCGGGCCTCGACAAGGTGATCCGCGATCGCTCCGAAAAGGGCGGTATCGGTTTCTCCGCCGAGGTGAAAAGCAAGGATGACAGCCGCAACCTGGGGGAAACCCTGGTGGATGTGGAACCGGAAGATCTGGTCAAGTACGGTCTGATCCCGGAATTCATCGGCCGCCTGCCGGTGATTGCCACCCTTGAGGAGCTCAGCGAAGACGCGTTGGTGCAGATTCTCACCGAGCCGCGTAACGCGCTCACCAAACAGTATGCCCGCCTGTTCGAAATGGAAGGCGTGGAGCTGGACTTCCGCGATGACGCCCTGCGTGCGGTGGCCCACAAGGCCATGGAGCGCAAGACCGGTGCCCGGGGGTTGCGCTCCATTCTCGAAGGCGTACTGCTCGACACCATGTATCAGGTGCCGTCCATGGATGATGTGGCCAAGGTGGTTATCGACAGCCACACCATCAAGGGCGAATCCGACCCGTTGTTGATCTACGAAAACAGCGAGCAATCCTCCAAGGTGGCGCCAGACTGAGGCGCCACCGACCAGATATAGAGGCAACCGTGCTGAAAGATATCCCGCTTTTACCACTCCGTGATGTAGTGGTGTATCCGCATATGGTGATCCCGCTGTTTGTTGGCCGGGAAAAATCCATTGCCGCTCTGGAAGCGGCAATGGCAGCGGACAAGCAGATCATGCTGGTGGCGCAGCGCAATGCCTCCGACGACGATCCGGGTGTCGACGACATCTATCGCGTGGGCACCGTTTCCACCATCCTGCAGATGCTGAAACTGCCCGACGGCACCGTTAAGGTGCTGGTCGAAGGCAGCCAGCGTGCCCATGTGATCAAGGCCGAATTCGGCGATCAGGGGGCGGTGGCGGATGTGCGCGAGCTCAACGAAGAGCTGCCGGACGAAAGCCAGCAGGATGCGCTTCGCAAGTCGCTGCAGTCCCAGTTCGAGGACTACGTCAAACTGTCCAAGAAAGTGGCACCGGAAGTCACCGGTTCCGTGTCCTCCATTGATGATCCGAGCCGACTGGCCGATACCATTGCCGCCCACCTGCAGCTCAAGCTGGAAGAGAAGCAGGATGTACTGGAAATGGTGGAAGTGCAGGAGCGGGTCGAACACCTGATTGCGCTGATGGAATCCGACATTGATGTGCTGAAAGTGGAAAAGCGCATCCGTGGCCGGGTGAAAAAGCAGATGGAGAAAAGCCAGCGCGAGTATTACCTCAACGAACAGATGAAGGCCATCCAGAAAGAACTGGGTGATCTGGACGAAAGTGGTAACGATCTCGATGAGCTGGAAAAGAAAATCAACGGCTCCGGCATGCCCAAGGATGCCAAGGACAAATCCCTTGGCGAGCTGAACAAGCTCAAGATGATGTCCCCCATGTCCGCCGAGGCCACCGTGGTGCGCAGCTACCTGGACTGGATGACCTCGGTGCCATGGAAGAAGCGCAGCCGTATTCGCCATGACCTGGCCTATGCCCGTGACGTGCTGGACCAGGATCACTACGGTCTGGAAGAGGTCAAAGACCGCATTCTCGAGTTTCTCGCCGTGCAAAGCCGGGTCGGCAAGGTCAAGGGGCCGGTATTGTGTCTGGTAGGCCCGCCGGGCGTGGGCAAGACCTCTCTGGGGCAGTCCATTGCCAAGGCCACCAATCGCAAGTTTGTGCGAATGGCGCTGGGCGGCGTCCGTGATGAGGCGGAAATTCGCGGCCACCGCCGGACTTATATCGGCTCCCTGCCGGGCAAGATCATCCAGAAACTGGCCAAGGTGGAAGTTCGTAACCCGCTGTTCCTGTTCGATGAAGTGGACAAGATGGGCATGGACAATCGCGGTGACCCGGCATCAGCGCTGCTGGAAGTGCTTGACCCGGAACAGAATGACACCTTCAGCGATCATTACCTGGAAGTGGATTTCAACCTGTCCGAAACCCTGTTTGTCTGCACATCCAACTCCATGAATATTCCGGCACCGCTGCTGGACCGCATGGAAGTGATTCGTCTGCCGGGCTACACCGAAGACGAGAAGGTCAATATCGCCCTGCAATACCTGGTACCCAAACAGATCAAGAACAACGGTCTCAAGGACGGAGAGCTGGTCTTCAATGATCAGGTCATGCGACACGTGGTCCGTCACTACACCCGGGAAGCGGGGGTCCGTGGCCTGGAGCGTGAAATCAGCAAGGTTTGCCGCAAGGTGGTCAAGGAGCACCTGCTGGCCGATGACACTTCGCCGGTGGTGCTGGATGAAGCCTCCGTGGAGCACTACCTGGGCGTACGCAAGTTCAGCTATGGCCGTGCCGAAGAGAAAGACCAGATCGGTCAGGTGACCGGCCTTGCCTGGACGTCCGTGGGTGGTGAACTGCTGACCATCGAAAGTGTCTCTACACCGGGCAAGGGGCGTGTGATTTCCACCGGCTCGCTGGGTGATGTGATGCAGGAGTCGATCCAGGCGGCCTGGACCGTGGTGAAAAGCCGGGCAGCCAGCCTGGGTATTCGCCGCCGTCTGCTCGAACGAAGCGACCTGCACATGCATGTGCCCGAGGGCGCCACACCCAAGGACGGCCCCAGTGCGGGGATTGGCATGTGCACCGCCATGGTGTCGGTACTGACCGGTAGCCCGGTCCGTGCGGACGTGGCCATGACCGGCGAAATTACCCTGCGTGGACAGGTGCTGCCGATCGGTGGCCTCAAGGAAAAATTGCTGGCCGCCCACCGTGGTGGCATCAAAACCGTGCTGATTCCGGAAGAAAATGAACGGGATTTGAAAGAAATCCCGGAAAACATTAAATCTTCGCTGGACATCAAGCCGGTAAAATGGATTGATCAGGTGCTGGAAGTGGCCCTGACACACCAACCTGACCCGCTCAGTGATGCCGAGCTCGAAGAAGACCTGGCCCTGGCGGAAGGTAAAAATGTGGAAGAGGACAAACGTCCCAATACACATTAACAGGTCGAATTTAAACCTTTTTAAATTATTGATCTGTAAAGTTTTTCGTTTTTCAAGCACCGGGCAAGATTGCACTTCTCCTTTCTTGACGCCCCTGATACCCGTTGGTATAAAGGCGGCTTCGTCATAAGGAGAGTGCATCGCGCCTCGACCAAAAACCGGGAAAATAGAAAGGGGAATTTTGTGAATAAGTCCGAGTTGATTGATGCGATTGCCGCTGCGGCAGATATTTCCAAAGCCGACGCTGGCCGTGCTTTGGACGCAACTTTGGAAGCGGTAACTGGCGCTCTGAAAAAAGGCGACAGCGTTTCTCTGGTAGGTTTCGGTACTTTCGCTGTGAAAGAGCGTGCTGCCCGTGAAGGCCGTAACCCGCAGACTGGCCAGACCATCCAGATCGCCGCTGCCAAGGTGCCGGGCTTCAAAGCCGGTAAAGCCCTGAAAGATGCGGTGAACTAAACTGTTTGCGGGAGCGGTAGTTCAGCTGGTTAGAATACCGGCCTGTCACGCCGGGGGTCGCGGGTTCGAGTCCCGTCCGCTCCGCCAGTTTGAAAGCGTATCCTGACGGGTACGCTTTTTTGCGTTTTAAGGAACCGGTCCTCAACCCCCTGTTCCAATAACAAGATTGATTACTGAGTATCCCTACGGAGTTAACCATGCAGGAGTTCAGACGGTTTGTCCGCGGTCCCGTGGGCAAGGTCCTGCTTGCCGCCATTATCCTTCCTTTCGTCGTATCCGGCTTTTATGGCTACTTCACCAGTAGCAGCAGCGGTAACGTGGTGGCGGAAGTGGAAGGCGCTAAGATTACCCGCAGTTATGTGAATGCCCGTGTTGAACGTGTGCGCAACATGCTGCGTCAGAGAAGCCCGAACATCAGCCCGGCCATGCTGGACTCCTTCGTGCGCCCGGAAATGGTGCTCGAGGGCATCGTCAACGAGCAGTTGATCCAGGCGGCCGCCAATGATGCGGGCATGATCTACAGCGACCAGCAGGTTTCCAACGGTCTTTACAGCTCGCCCATGTTCCAGCAGGACGGCAAATTCTCCGAGCAACAGTTCGAACGTGTGCTGCGCAGCAATGGCATGACTCCCAGAAGCTACGTCAAAGGGCTGAAAGAAGAAATGATCGCCCAGCAGTACCGTACCGGTTTCGTGCTGAGTGACTTCGCTCTGCCATCCGAGCTGGACGAACAGCGCCGCCTTGGCGAGCAAAAGCGTGATATTCGCTTTGCCAAGCTGGATGTGAACAGCCTGCGTGACCACTTCACCATCAGTGATGATGATGTGGCGGCTTTCTTCAAGGCCAACCAGAGCGATTTCATGAAGCCCGAGCAGTTCCGTCTTGCCTACATTGAACTGACGGCGGATCACTACGCCAAGGACATCAGTGTGTCCGATGCGGAAGTGAAAAAGGAATATGAAGCCCGTAAACGCACCATGGAACAGGCCGGTGCCGGCACCGAAAAGCGGGTGGCACATATTCTGATCGCCGTGGGCGGTGACCGGGACATGGATCAGGCCAAGGCCCGTGCGCAGGAAGTGGAAAAGGCACTTGCCGGGGGAACCAGTTTCGCCGAGGCGGCCAAAACCTACTCTGATGACCTGTCCACTGCCAAGCAGGGCGGTGATCTGGGTGTGCTCTCCAAGGGGGCGTTGCCGGAATCGCTGGAACAGGCAGTGGCGTCTCTGAAAGCCGGCCAGGTTTCTCAGCCGGTCGAGTCAGAAGCGGGCATCCACATTCTCAAGGTGGAAAGTGCCAGTAACGCCAAGGCGGTAATTCCCAGCTTTGCGGAAATGTCTGGCCAGATCCGTGCGGACCTGAAAAAGGCCCGTATTGATGCGCGCATGAACGATGACATGACGCAGCTTGAAGACCTGCTGTATGAGCATTCGGACCTGGCCTCGCCGGCGGAAAACCTGGGCCTGAAGGTGAAAACCACTGACTGGACCGACCTGGCCAATCTGCCGGCGCCGCTGGACAACGACAAGATTCAGGAAGCGCTCAACAGTGACGACGTGCGCCAGCAGGGCCGTAACAGCGACCTGCTCGAAATCGGTCCGCAGCATTACGTGGCCGTGCGCGTAGCCAAGGAAAAACCGGCTGAACCGCTCCCCCTGGCGACTGTGGCGGATGATATCCGCCAGCGGTTGAAGGGCGAAAAAGCACAAGCCAAGGCCGCCGAGCTGGCCGAGCAGGCTGACAAACTGGTTGCCGATGGTGCGGATCTGGCCAAGGTGGCCGCACTGTTCAAGGCCAAGGTCGAGGAGCAGGATGGCCTGCAGCGTGGCGGCGACGAGCCGGACATGAAAGTGGTTAACGATGTCTTTGCCACGCCACGTCCCCAGCAGGGTGACACCTCCGGTATCAGCTTCACTCATCTGGATGATGGGTCCGTGGTCGCTTTCCAGCTGACTTCGGTGACCGACGGTAATGTGGATGGCCTGACCGACGAGCAGCGTAATGCCGCTTTGTCGCAATTGGCCAACGTGGAAGGGCAGCGCGGTTTCCGCCAAATTGTGGCGATGCTTCGTGATGAGGGCGACATCACCCTTTATCCCAAACGCTTATCGACCACCGCGGATGAGGCCGGGCAGCAGTAGGGCCCGCTTCATGCCACAAAAAAGCCCACCAGATGGTGGGCTTTTTTGTGGGCGGCTATTACCGGTTGGCTGGAGGCCTAGCCGATCATGTCTTCTTCGAACGGCATGGAAACGGTACTGGCGCCGGCATCCACATAGGTGATTTCGCCGGTGATGCCGGAGGCCAGGTCCGAGCACAGGAAGGCGGCGGCATTGCCGACTTCCTCGATGGTTACATTGCGACGCAGGGGCGCCTTGGCGGCATTGTAGTCCAGCATGGTGCGGAATTTCTTGATACCGGACGCTGCCAGGGTGCGAATGGGGCCGGCAGAGATGCCATTAACACGGATGCCTTCCGGGCCCATGCTGGAGGCAAGGTAGCGTACGGAAGCCTCCAGGCTTGCCTTGGCCATGCCCATGACATTGTAATTGGGGACGGTCTGGCGGGCGGCGTGGTAGGTGAGCGTGAGCAGAGAACCGTTGCGGCCGGCCATCATGGCGCGGCCGGCCTTGGCCAGGGCCACGAAGCTATAGCTGGAAATATCGTGGGCAATTCTGAAGCCGTCACGGGTGGCCACGTCAACGAAGTTGCCGTCCAGCTCGTTGGCCGGGGCAAAGCCCACGGCGTGAATGATGCCGTCCAGGCCATCCCACTGTTTGCCCAGGGCGACAAACACCTGTTCGATTTCCTCATCGGAAGCCACATCACAGGGGAAGCACAAGGCTTCGCTGCTACCATAGCGCTCGGCGGCCTTGACCACGCGGCTTTTCAGTTTGTCATTCTGGTAGGTGAAGGCCAGTTCGGCACCTTCTCGGTGCATGGCTTCGGCAATGCCGGTGGCGATGGAGCGATCGCTGGCGATGCCTACCACCAGGTATCGCTTGCCTGCGAGAAATCCCATGTTGTTCCCTCGGTCGGTCTTTTCAGGTGTGCCCAGTATAGGTAATTCAGGCCGGCTCGCGTACCGTCCCGGGCACGCAAAATGCAACGGCGTGTTTCTCTGTCAGCGCGGTAATGTGTCGCCGGCAAAAGCCGCATGGAGCAGGGTGCGGGTATAGGGTTGCTGCGGCGCATCAAATAGCGTGGACGTGTTGCCCTGTTCCACGATACGGCCAGCACGCATGACCAGCACCCGGTGACAGATGGCGCGAATCACTTTCAGGTCATGGCTGATGAACAGATAGCTAAGCCCATGTCTGGCCTGGAGTTTTTTCAGTAACTCGAGAATCTGATGCTGCACGCTGCGATCCAGCGCCGAGGTCGGTTCATCGAGAATCAGCAGGCGAGGCTCCAGAATCAGCGCACGGGCAATGGCAATGCGCTGGCGCTGGCCGCCGGAAAACTCATGGGGGTAGCGGTGACGGCTGTCCGCTGACAGACCCACTTCCTCAAGCAGCTGACACAGTCGCGTATCGCGCTGCTGGCGATCAATGTCAGGGAAATGCAGGGACATGCCCTCGGTGATGATCTGGCCGACGGTCATGCGCGGGTTGAGGCTGCCATAAGGGTCCTGGAAAACCACCTGGATATGGCGACGCCACTGTCGTAATTCACTTCGTTTCAGGGCGCGCAGGTCCGTGCCATCGAAGAGGATGCGACCGTCACTGCCGATCAACCTCAGCAGGGCCAGGGCCAGGGTGGATTTGCCGGAGCCGGATTCACCCACAATGCCCAGGGTTTCACCCTGACGCAGTTGCAGATCGACACCGTCCACGGCATGAAAGGCCGGGGCAGGGCGAAACAGGGACGGGCGTTGACCCTTGAAACTGACGTGGATGCCTGAGGCGTTCAGCAGCACCGGGGCGTTTTCAGGTAGCGGATCGGCCCGTCCACTGGGTTCGGAGGCCAGCAGATGGCGGGTGTAGGCGTCCTGTGGCGCAGAGAGTACCCGATGTGTTGGACCGGCCTCGACCTTGCGGCCGTTATGCATGACCAGCAGATCCTCGGCAAAGCGACTGACGACCCCCAGATCATGGCTGATCAGCAGCACCGACAGGTTCAGTTCCTTCTGTAGGCGCTTGATCAGGGTGAGAATGGTTTCCTGCACCGTCACATCCAGCGCCGTGGTCGGCTCATCGGCAATCAGCAGGCGGGGGTTGTTGGCCAGCGCCATGGCGATCATGACACGCTGGCGCTGGCCGCCGCTGAGCTGATGGGGATAGCGTCTGAGCATGTCCTCAGTGGCGGGCAGTTCCACCTGGGTGAGCAATTCCATGCAGCGTTGCCGGGCGGCACTGCGGCTGAGGCCCTGGTGGATAAACAGGCTTTCGCTGATCTGCTTTTCCACGTTATGCAGCGGATTCAGTGCGGTGAGAGGCTCCTGGAAAATCATGCCCACCTTGCCGCCGCGCAGGCGGCGCTGTTCCCGGTCCTTGAGACCGAGCAGGCTCTGCCCATCAAGCACCAGCTCGTCGGCCTGCCAGTGGGCAGCATCCGGCAGCAGGTTAAGCACGGACAGCGCGGTGAGCGACTTGCCGGAGCCGGATTCGCCCACCAGGGCCAGCATGCGTCCGGCTTCCACATCCAGATCCAGCCCGTCAACGGCGCGCTGGTCGCCAAAGTGGATGCCCAGGTTGCGTATGCGCAGCAAACTCATTTCAGAAACTTCCTGGTATCGAAGGCGTCGCGCACGGCCTCGCCGATAAACACCAGCAAGGACAACAATATGGTCAGGGTGATGAAGGCACTGATACCCAGCCAGGGAGCCTGCAGGTTGGCCTTGCCCTGGCCAAGCAGGCGCCCCAGGGAGGGGGCATCGGTGGGCATGCCGAAGCCGATGAAGTCCAGTGATGTCAGTGTCACCACGGCACCATTGAGAATGAAGGGCAGAAACGTCAGGGTGGCAACCATGGCATTGGGCAGCATATGGCGAAACATGATCACCGGAGTGCGCACGCCCAGTGCCTGGGCCGAGCGCACATAATCCATATTGCGGCCACGCAGAAATTCCGCGCGCACCAGGTCCACCAGGGTCATCCAGGAAAACAGCAGCAGAATCAGCAACAGACTCCAGAAACCGGGCACCACGAAGCTGGACAGCACAATAATCAGGTACAGGATCGGCATGCTCGACCAGACCTCCAGAAAGCGCTGGCCGGCCAGATCCAGCCAGCCGCCGTAGTAACCCTGTACGGCGCCCACGATGATGCCGATGGCGCTGGCCAGAATGGTCAGTATCAGGCCAAACAGAACAGAGATGCGAAAGCCATAGATCAGCCCGGCGAGCACATCCCGGCCCTGATCATCCGTGCCCAGCCAGTTGTCGGCGGAGGGCGGGGCCGGGGCTGGCACCTGAAGGTCGTAATTAATGGTGTTATAGCTGTAATGGATGGGCGGCCAGATCATCCAGCCCTTGCCATTGATCAGGTCTTTGACCACCGGATCTCGGTAATTGGCCTCGGATTCGAAAAAGCCGCCAAAGGCGGTTTCCGGGTACTCGACCACCACCGGGAAATAGAAATGGCCGTCATAACGCACCAGTAGCGGCTTGTCGTTGGCGATCAATTCAGCGCCCAGGCTGAGGACAAACAGCAGCAGGAAAATCCACAGGGACCAGTAGCCCCGGCGGTTACGCTTGAAGACCTGCCACTGGCGTTCCCACACCGGGTTGCGAAAGGCCATCAGCTCTGCCTCCGCTCAAAGTCGATACGCGGGTCCACCCACATGTAGGTCAGATCGGAGACCAGCTTCAACAGCATACCGATCAGGGTGAAGATGAAGAGCGTGCCAAACACCACTGGGTAATCACGGTTGATGGCCGACTCAAAGCCCAGCAGGCCGAGCCCGTCCAGCGAAAAGATATATTCGATCAGCAGGACACCGGTAAAAAAGATGCTGACAAAAGCGGCGGGGAAGCCGGCAATGATGATCAGCATGGCGTTGCGGAATACATGGCGGTAAAGCACCTGCTTTTCTGCCAGCCCCTTGGCCCGGGCGGTTTGCACATACTGTTTGCTGATTTCATCCATGAAGGAATTCTTGGTCAGCATGGTCAGGGTAGCGAAACTGCCAACCACGATGGCCAGGGTGGGCAGGGTGATATGCCAGAGATAGTCGCCCATGCGGGCAAAGAAGCCCAGTTGCTGGAAATTGTCCGAGGTCAGGCCCCGCAGCGGGAACCAGTCAAAATAAGAACCGCCGGCAAACAATACCACCAGCAAAATGGCAAACAGAAAGCTGGGCACGGCATAACCGATGACAATGGCGGCACTGCTCCAGACATCAAAATGACTGCCGTTGGTGATGGCCTTGCGAATGCCCAGCGGAATGGAGATCAGGTAACTGATCAGGGTGCTCCACAGCCCCAGGGAAATAGACACCGGCAAACGCTCGATGATCAGCTCGGTCACCGAGCGGTCCTTGTAGTAGGACTCGCCGAAGTCGAAATGCAGGTAATTCTTGATCATCAGCCAGAAGCGCTCCGGCGCCGGCTTGTCGAAGCCGTAGAACTTTTCGATACGCTCCACCAGTTCCGGCGGCAGACCCCGGGACCCTCGATAGTGGCTGTCGGTGTTGACCATCTCGGCACTGCCACCGGCAAAGCTGCTGCCTGCCCCCCCGGTATCCACGCCCTGGAGCTTGGCCAGGGTGCGCTCCACCGGCCCGCCAGGCGCCGCCTGCACGACCATGAAGTTGAGCAGCATGATGCCGAACAGGGTGGGAATAATCAGCAACAGCCGCTTGGTGATATAAACCCGTTTCATTGAGCGCTGCTGTCCCACCAGGTATCAATGGCGGCATCCAGGCTGACATAGGCGCCCAGGGCGGGATGCTTGAGCCGCGACTGGTACGCGACACGGTAACGGTCCACATACCAGTTGGGAATCACGTAGAAATTCCATTGCAGTACGCGGTCCAGGGCGCGGCAGGCGGTGACCAGCTGCCCACGGGTCGTGGCGCTGATAATGTCATCGACCAGCGCGTCCACGGCTGGATTCTGGATGCCGATGATGTTGCGACTGCCGGTCACCTCCGCGGCCTTGCTGCCCCAGAATTCACGCTGTTCGTTGCCCGGCGAGGTGGATTGCGGGAAAGAGGCAATCACCATGTCGAAATTGAAATTGCGGTAACGCTGCAGGTACTGACTGCTGTCCACGCGAACGACTCTGGCATCCACGCCCAGTGCCTTGAGGTTGCGAGTGAAGGGCTGAACGATGCGGTCAAAATCTGGTAAAGATGTCATGATCTCGAAGCGCACCGGCTTGCCGTCCGGAGTGTAGAGCTGATTGTCACGAATGCTGTAACCGGCCTCCTTGAGCATAACCTGGGCGTGACGAAGGTTGGCACGGGGGCGGCCGGAACCATCGCTTTTCGGCGGCTGATAACTTTCCGTGAAAACTCGCTCGGGAAGCTGGTCACGGAAGGGGGTCAGCAGTTTCAGTTCTGCTTTGGAGGGCAGGCCGGTGGCCGCCATTTCGGAATTCTGGAAGTAGCTGCGGGTGCGTTTGTACTGCCCGTAGAACAGGTTGGCGTTGGTCCATTCAAAATCGAGCGCGTAGGCCAGTGCCTCACGCAGCACGCGGGACTGAAATATGGGCCGACGCAGGTTGTAGGCCAGCCCCTGCATGCCCGCGGGATTCTGGTGATGGATTTCTTCCTTCACCAGAGTGCCATCGTCGAAGGGCTTGCCCTGGTAGGCGGTAGCCCATTTCTTGGCCGTCATTTCCGAGCGCCAGTCATAATCGCCGCGCTTGAAGGCCTGCAGGGCCACGGTGTCATCCAGATAATAGTCGAAGCTGACCGTATCGAAATTATAGCGCCCCTTGTTGACGGCCAGGTCCTTGCCCCAGTAATCCTGACGACGTTTGAAAACGATGCGCTTGCCGGGTTCCACCTTGCTGACGGCATAGGGCCCGGAGCCCACCGGCGCATCCAAGCCGGTCTTGGCGAAGTCCCTGTCTTTCCAGTAATGCTCGGGAAGCACCGGTAGCTGACCGATGATCAGAATCAGTTCACGATTGTCGCCGGGCTTGAGGTGGAAGGTCACGGTATGGGTATCGTTGACCTCCACATGATCCACGCTGTGATAGTAGTAACTATAAAACGGCGCCCCCTTGTTCATCAGGGTCTGGAAGGTCCAGGCCACGTCGCTGGCGGTAACCGGTTTGCCGTCGGAAAAGGTGGCGGCCGGGTTCAGGTGGAAGCGAATCCAGCTGCGATCATCCGGCCACTCCATGCTCTGGGCCAGCAATCCGTATTGGGTGAAAGGCTCGTCATCGCTGCGAATGGTCAGGCTTTCGTACACATAGGCACCGATGCCGGCGGCTACGTCACCCTTGGGGATAAAGGGGTTGAGCGAGTCGAAGGTGCCGATGAGATGGCGACGCAAGCTGCCGCCCTTGGGCGCCGCCGGGTTGACGAAGTCGAAGTGGTCAAAGCCGGCCGGGTACTTGGGTTGCCCATACATGGCAATGGCATGACTCTTGTGGACCGCAGCCAGCGTGGTAGCAGGCATGGCGGCCAGCAGGCAAAGCGCCAGCAGTGTCAGCCAGTGAAACGGGTGGGACAGCGCTGTCTTGGGGTGACAAACGGCCTGCATGCATGCTCCTTATTGTTTTTTCATCCACCAGGTGTCCAGACCCAGCGCGTAGGGCAAAGGTTCCGGCGGGCGCCCGAATTTATCCCACCAGGCCAGGCGATGGTAGCTGATGTAGTAATTGAGTACGCCATAGTGCTGGTATCGCAACAGACGGTCCAGTGCCTGAAGGGCCGCCACATAGGTTTGTTCATTGTCGGTGCTCAGGGCCGTGTGGATCAGGGCGTCCACCGCCGGGTCATTGATACCGGCCAGGTTATGACTGCCGGTAATCTTGGCGCTGCCGGAACCGAAATAATCATTGAGCTCTGGCCCGGGGTAGGCGCGCATGGGTAGTACAAAAAGCACCATGTCATAGTCGAAATGATCCAGGCGTTGCTTGTAGGCAGAGGGGTCCACCTCCCGGTATTCGGCCTCGATGCCCAAACGTTTCATATTGCGGAACCAGGGCGCCAGGATGCGGTAGATGCCCGGGTTGTGATAATTGAGCACGGTAAAGCGCAGCGGCTGCCCCTGGGCATTGACCAGTGTCTGGTCCTTAAGGTGCCAGCCGGCCTCGCGAAGCAGTACCAGCGCCTGACGTAGACGGTCACGAATCTGGCCGCTGCCATCGTTGACCGGCTGGGATATGTCCGCACTCAGCAGGTCCGCGGGTAGCTCGCTCTTCAAGGGTGCCAGCAGTTGCCTTTCCGCCTCGCTGGGCAGGGCGGGGGCGCGGTAGCGGCTGTTGACAAACCAGCTCCCGGTGCGGGTATAGGCTCCACTGAACAGTTGTTTGTTGGTCCATTCAAAATCGAACAGTAGGTTCATGGCCTTGCGCACCCGCAAATCATCAAAGGGCGGGCGACGAGTGTTGAAGAAAAAGGCCTGGGTGGGGCGCGGCATCTGATGGGGAATTTCCGCGCGCTTCACCCGTCCATC
Organism: Alcanivorax hongdengensis A-11-3; assembly: GCF_000300995.1. Classification (GTDB taxonomy): domain Bacteria; phylum Pseudomonadota; class Gammaproteobacteria; order Pseudomonadales; family Alcanivoracaceae; genus Alcanivorax; species Alcanivorax hongdengensis. The sequence continues at coordinate 101,718 of NZ_AMRJ01000007.1, forward strand.
GCGCATGGCCGGAAAGTCGTAGGCGGTTTTCCAGTGCTTGGAGCTGTAATCGTAATTGACGTCATAGGCGCCGGTCTTGAAGGCTTCGAAGCCCACATCCGCATCCCGGTAGAACTGGAATTCCACCCGGTCGAAATTGTAGCGCCCCTTGTTGACCGGCAGATCCCTGGCCCAGTAATCCCGGACCCGTTCCAGTACCAGCTTTTTACCTGCCTCCACGCGGGCCACCCGGTAGGGGCCGCTGGACAGCGGAGGCGTCAGGTCGGCGCTGCTAAAGTCATGCTTTTGCCAATAGTGCCGCGGCAGAATCGGCAGGGCGCCGACCACCAGGGGCAGGTCCCGCCCCGGTCGGCTGAAGGTGAATTTCACCCGTTGGGGATCCAGTGCTTCCACTTTTTGCACATCCGACAGCTTGAGCGCGTATTCCGGGTCGCCCTGTTCACGCAGCAGGTTGACGGTGTAGACCACGTCGTCGGCACGGATTGGGTGACCATCGTGGAAGCGCGCCTGCTGGCGAATATGAAACGTGCACCAGCTGCGATCATCCGGGTATTCGATCCAGTCGGCGATCAGCCCGTAGGCGGCGCCAGCTTCATCCCCCAGTGGATTGTTGTCCTGGGCGCCCATCATCAGGCTATCGGCCATGTCGGTGAAGGTATACATCTGCAGGCCCGGGACCTTGTTGGTGCCGATGCCCTTGAGAATGTAGGGATTGAGGCTGTCAAAGGTGCCCTGGGCAAACAGGCGCAGCGTGCCGCCCTTGGGGGCATCGGGATTGACGTAATCGAAGTGGCGAAAGTCGGCGGGATAATGCAGTTCCCCGAAGGGATGGTAGCCGTGGCTGCGGTGGATATCGGCGTAGACCGCCATGCTGGTCATCAGCACCAGCACGGCGGTCAGCCATTGAGAACAGGCCCTAGTTGGTTTGGCGAATATCAACGTAAAGGGTCAGCCGTTGTCCGGGTTGCAGATAGCGTTTGCGGGAAACGCTGTCATTCCAATTGGTGATGTCGTTTACCGATACATTAAAGCGGTCGGCAATGGCATACAAGGAATCGCCGTTGCGCACCGCGTAGTGCACCTTGCGGATCATGTTCGGGTTATCAGCATTATTGCTGGCAACCTGGGTGCCATGGGTCCAGATGGCCAGCGACTGGCCGATATGCAGGCTGTCGCGGGGCGCCATGTTGTTCCACTTGGCCAACTGGGACACCTTGACGTTGTTGCGGCGGGCGATATCCCAGAGTGTATCGCCGGAACGTACCGTGTAATTGACCCGCTGGCGGCCTTCGCTGCCCCGGGCCTGGGTCTGGGCCAGGCGCTGGGATTCGCTCAGCGTGTAGCTGTTGCCGGACGCCGAGGGGCCTGGAATCAGCAGGGTGCGACCGGCAATGATGGTGTTGCCGTTGAGGTGATTGATGCTGCGCAGCACCTGTGGCGTGGTGCGGTATTGCCGGGCAATGGCGATGAGACTGTCACCGGGGCGAATCTGATAGCGGGCCCATTGCATGCGCTGGTCCTTGGGCAAACTGGCCAGCCGGGTACGGAAGCCGTCTGCCTTGTCCACCGGTACCAGCAGCCGATGGGGGCCATCCGGTGAGGTTGCCCAGCGATTGAAGGACGGGTTGAGCAGATATAGCTCTTCCACCGAGATACTGGCCAGCTTGGCGGCCTGGGCCAGGTCGATCTGGCCGCCGGTGTTGACCGTGGCGAAATAGGGCTGGTTGGGAATCGGGTGCAGGGCAACGTTGTAATCCGCCGGGTTGGCGACAATTTGCGCAATGGCCAGCAGTTTGGGTACGTAGGCGGACGTTTCCCGCGGCAGGTCCAGGTGCCAGAAATCGGTTGGCCGGCCGGCCTCCTCGTTACGGCGAATCGCCCGTGACACGGTGCCGCCGCCGGCATTATAGGCCGCCAGCGCCAGCAGCCAGTCGCCATCGAAACGTTCGGACAACTGCTGCAGGTAGGTCAGGGCCGAATTGGTTGACTGGATGATGTCGCGACGCTGGTCCTGCCACCAGGTGCGTTTCATGCCGAAATGGTCACCGGTGGAGGGGATGAACTGCCAGGGGCCGGATGCGCGGCCATGGGAGTAGGCAAAGGGGTCAAAGGCGCTTTCCACCATGGGCAACAGTGCCAGTTCCAGAGGCATATTACGCTCCTGGGCCTGGTCGACGATGTAATCCAGGTAACGCTCGGCGCGGGTGGTGACGCGCATGAAATACTGGGGGTGACGAGCATACCAGTCGCGCTGGATACGAATACGGTCGTTCTGAACGCTCAGGTCCAGGGCAAACCCCTGACGCATGCGCACCCAGAGATCTTCGGTAGGGGCGTTCTGTGTCGGGCTGTCGTTGCTTTCCGGGGCCGGCTCATCCATGCCGTTGGCCAGGTTGACGTCATCCACGGACGGGTCCGCCGCCGGCATGGGTGGCATTTCATCCAGTGATTGTTGGGAAACACAGCCCCCCAGAATGCTGACTCCGCCAAGGAGCAGCAGAATAATAATTTTTTTCATGACATCAGGTTAGAGCCGAGTATTTGAGCCAATTCTAGGCATGGGAGTGCCGTAACAGCAAGGTAACACGGGTTAAAAGTTGTCCTTCCAGCGACGCAAGGTAGCAAAAGTGTCGACCGGGTTGTCCCCTGACTGGGGCTCGCGTTGTCGGCACGCCGTCTGGATGGCCGGGTTGTCCGGGCGCAGAAAGGGGTTGCTGGCCCGTTCCTCGGCGAGCGTGGTGGGCAACGTAATGCGGTCAGCTTCGCGCAGGGCGATAACCTGGCGCTGGCGTGCCAGCACCGCCTGGTCGTCGGGGCTGACCGCGGCGGCAAAGGCCAGATTGGCCTGGGTATACTCGTGGGCACAGAACACCCGGGTATCGCCGGGCAGGGCGGCCAGACGCTGCAGCGACGCGTGCATTTGCGCGGCGGTGCCTTCGAACAGGCGGCCACAGCCGCCGGCAAAAAGGGTGTCACCACAGAACAGCCAACCCGCGTCCGGGCTGTAGAAGGCAATATGCCCGAGGGTATGGCCGGGTACGGCGAGCACCTGGAAGGACAGATCCAGGCCCTCCGGCTCAACGGTGTCACCATCCACCAGGGCCCGGGTGCGACCGGGAATGATCTCGTCCGCCGGCCCGTACACGGGCACCGCGCCGCGCTCCAGCAGGCGCAGGATGCCACCGACATGATCCGGATGGTGGTGGGTGATGAGAATGGCACTCAGGGAGAGCTGATTGTCATCCAGAAAGGCTTCTACCGGTGCCGCATCACCGGGGTCTACCACCACACAGTGCCGGCCATGGGGCAGGGCCCAGATGTAATTGTCGCGAAATGCCGGGATGGCCGTGGGGGAGGACTGCATGTCGTGCTACTCTGGCTGAAAATGACAGGTTAACAGACACAGGGAAAATGTCAGCGATGCAGCTACCGCCGCTTAACCGGGTTCCCTTCAGTGCCCCTCCGCCGGACAGCGCCGAGCGCTTTGATGCCTGGCTGGAAGAAGAGCCGGGCCAGGCGCTGCTCGCCGAGGAGCGAGACATGCTGGCCGACTGGTTGCCCCGCCAGGTGGGGCAACGGGCCGTAGAGGTGGGCTGCGGCCGTGGCCGTGACATGTTGTCAGGCATTCCGTTGCCCTGGCGCACTTCGGTGGCGGCGCCGGGATTCGAGGGGGCCGGCATTATCGGGGAACCACACCAGCTGCCTCTGGCCAAGGCCAGTGTGGATGTGATGCTGTTGCACCACTGCCTGGAATTTACCCGTGATCCGCATCGGGTGCTGCGTGAAGCGGCCCGCACGGTGGCGCCGGGCGGTGCCCTGGCGGTGATGGGCTTCCACCCGGTCAGTGCGCTGGGACTGAGCCGCTGGCTGCCAGGTCGGCCGCGCCCGCCCTGGGCGGGTCGCTACTTTACCCCGGGACGAACCACTGACTGGTTGCAGGTGCTGGGATTTGAGGTCGATGGCATGGCCAGTGGCTTTTATACTGTGCCGTTTTCGGCCCTGGCGCGGGGGCGCCTGCGTCTGCTGGCCTGGCTGGGACACTTTCTCTGGCCCCGCCATGGAGGCAGCTATCTGCTGGTGGCTCGCAAACGCGCCGGCATGATGCGGCCCTTGCCCAGCCGGCAACGGGGGGCTCGCCGGCCCACGGTGATCCCGGTGCCGGTGGCCCGCTGGCGGGGAGTCAGCCGACTGGACGGTGGCGAATAGCGTAATACGGGAGTAACGCCTTGAAGCGTGTGGAAATTTTTACTGACGGGGCCTGCAAGGGTAACCCGGGGCCCGGCGGCTGGGGCGTACTGATGATTTACGGCAGCCGGGAGAAGACCCTGTGTGGCGGTGAGGCCCAGACCACCAACAATCGCATGGAGTTGATGGCCGCCATCCAGGCCCTGGAGGCGCTCAAACAACCCTGCCAGGTGGCACTCACCACGGATTCCCAATATGTGCGCAAGGGCATCACCGAGTGGATGCCCAACTGGAAACGACGGGGCTGGAAGACTGCTGCCAGGCAACCGGTCAAGAATGCGGATCTCTGGCAGCGGCTGGATGCGGCAACCCAGCGTCACGACATCCAATGGCACTGGGTCAAGGGGCACAGCGGGCACCCGGGTAACGAGCGGGCCGACCAGCTGGCCAACCAAGGTATTGATGAGGTAACGGCATGCGCCAGGTAGTACTTGATACGGAAACCACCGGCCTGGAGCCCGCGGAGGGCCACCGGGTGATTGAAATTGGTTGTGTGGAGGTGGTCAACCGCCGCCTCACCGGTAACAACCTGCACCTTTATCTTAACCCGGAGCGGGACATCGACGAGGGGGCCCTGGAGGTCCACGGTATTAGCCGTGAATTTCTGGCTGACAAGCCGCTCTTTTCCCAGGTGGCCGAGGAGTTCATCCGCTTTATCGATGGCGCGGAGCTGGTGATTCACAACGCCCCCTTCGATGTGGGCTTCCTCAACCACGAGCTGCGCCGTCTGGGTAGCCAGTTCGGCACCATCGAACAGCGTTGCGGTATTCTCGATACCCTCAAGATGGCGCGGCAGAAGCATCCCGGTCAGAAGAACAACCTGGATGCCCTGTGCCGTCGTTATGACGTGGAAAACGGTCACCGTGAGCTGCACGGCGCCTTGCTGGATGCGGAAATTCTGGCCGATGTCTATCTGGCCATGACCGGTGGCCAGACGCGCCTGTCACTGAGTGCCAACGAGGATGCCGGCGAAGGGGGCGGCGCCGTGGCCGAAGCCATCCGGCGTCTGTCCGCCGATCGGCCGGCTCTCAAGGTGGTGAGCGCCACCGATGATGAGCGCCAGCGCCACCAGAGCAAGCTGCAGGCGATTGCCAAGGGCAATGACGGTGTGGCGCTATGGCTGAACGAGGCGGAGCCCACTGCGGATCAGTGATCGCCGCTGCTGCCGCCGACCGGGTGATATTCCGCCACCTCGTGATGGGCTATCCAGCCCTGGCGATACATATGCTCCGTGGCCGGCTCCAGTACCGTCATGGTCATCAATAACCCGGTAACGGACATGACCAGGGTGTAGGGCAGGGCCATCAATACCATGCGCCCATAGGACAGCCTGACCAGCGGAGCCAGTGCCGATGTCAGCAGAAACAGAAAGGCCGCCTGGCCATTGGGGGTCGCCACCGAGGGGATATTGGTGCCGGCATTGATGGTGATGGCCAGCATGTCGAAGGTGTCCCGGCTGATTTCTCCCTTGAGCAGGGCATGGCCCACCTCATCAATATAGACCGTGGCCACGAAGACATTGTCCGACACCGCTGACAACACGCCATTGGCCAGATAGAAGGCCGGCCCCTGAATGTTGTGGTCCAGGTGCAGAACGTACTCGATCACCGGCACAAACAGTTGTTGATCGGAAATCACCGCCACCACCGCAAAGAACACCGTCAGCAATGCGGTAAAGGGCAGGGCTTCCTCGAAGGCGCTGCCCAGCCGGTGTTCCTCGATGATCCCGGTGAAGGCCGTGGCCAGAATGATCACGCTCAGGCCGATCAGGCCTACGGCGGCGGCGTGGGTGGCCAGGCCGATCACCAGCCAGGCCGCCGTGAGCCCCTGTACGATCAGGGCCGCCCGGTTCTGATCGGTGCGTTTGCGGTCCTGGGCGCTGGCATAGCGACGCATGATGGCGCGTACCTTGCGCGGTAGTGGTTGCCCGTAACCGAACCACCCTTGCCACTCCAGCACCACACAGGTAAGCAGCCCCGTTACCAGCACCGGCAGGGTGATGGGCGCCATGCGCAGGAAGAATTCCACAAAGTGCCAGTCCGCCTTGGTGGCAATCAGCAGGTTCTGGGGTTCGCCCACCAGGGTGCAGACGCCGCCCAGGGCCGTACCCACTGCCGCATGCATCAACAGGCTTCGCAGGAAAGCCCGGAAGCGCTCCAGGTCTTCCTTGTGCAACGGCTCCACCGCGGTGTCATCGCCATGATCATGGGATTGCTGGAAGCTCTTTCCCGATGCCACCTTGTGATAAATCCCGTAGAAACCGGTGCAGACGGTGATGACCACCGCGGTGACCGTCAGCGCATCCAGAAACGCGGACAACAACGCCGCAGCCAGGCTGAACAGCAGACTGAGCAGCAATTTGGAGCGCACCCCGAGCAGCAGGCGGGTGAAGACATAGAGCAGCAGATCCTTGAGGAAGAAAATGCCGGCAACCATGAAGATCAGCAGTAGCATGACCTCGAAGTTGGCTTCCATCTTGTGCAGTACGCTGGCCGGTGAGGTGAGACCAATGGCAACCGCTTCGATGGCCAGCAGGCCGCCCGGTTGCAACGGGTAGCACTTGAGCGCCATGGCCAGGGTAAAGATGAATTCGCCGAGCAGGATCCAGCCGGTCAGGGCCGGGCCCATTGTCCACATCAACAGTGGGTTGGCCAGCAGAAAGAGGACGATGGTGATTTTGTACCAGGCCGGCGCCTGGCCAAGAAAATTATGTATAAATGCGCGCCCCTGCGGTGCGGACATAAGCATGCATCCTGCAATATCGTTTGAATATAACCGCTGGAATCCTCATAATAGCCTATTAAGCGGTTACACGCAACCGTGGAAACAACCGGGCCGTATCGTGGCTGGCATCAGGCGCCTTGACCTCTAGCAGAGTGGCGGTGGCGCGCCGGCAAGGCCCGTCTGGGAGCAGGCCGCAAGCACACGCTCCGGGGTAGATTGTGCAGGGGTTAACAAAAAGCCGATAAATCAGTTGCTTACATTTGAAAGTTGACGCAGTGTTGAATGAGTGCAAGAGTTGATAGACCATTTTTGAGAAACTATTCTCATGTTCTGTCTATCCGGGGGCTTTGCACAGCTTGCGGGTAAGTTGGCCCGAAGATAATAACAGTGTAGGTGCTTGCGGAGAGTCCATGGTCGCCATAACGAATACCACCTCCCTGACTTTTCTCAAGGAAGCGATCGACGCCACTCTGACAGAAGCAGAAGCCAGTCTGGAAGCGTTTTCCGATGATCATTCCCGTGTTGAGGAACTGACGCGCTGCGTGGATGGTTTCCAGCAACTTCGCGGGATCTGTCAGGTGCTGGAGCTGCCGGCGGCAGCCTTGATGAGTGAGGAAATGGCCCTCACCGCCCAGGAATTGCGTGAGCGGGTATCGGATAGCCGCATTCAGGCACTGGGTAATGCCATTGTCCTGCTGACTCGCTATTTCGATTACGTCCAGCTCAAGAACCGGACCTTGCCGGCATTGCTGATCGACGGCCTGAATGAATTGCGTCGCGCGGCGGGCAAGCCGTTGATCCAGGAGAGTCATTTCTTCAGCGCGGATCTGTCTCGCCCCAGGGCGCCTGCCGCTGCCGAGAGTGAGGTCGCCCGCAATGAGTTGCCGGCGCTGGTTCGTCGTCTGCGCCACATGTATCAGGTCGGCTTGCTGGGCGTGCTGCGTGGCCAGAGCGCACCTACCAACCTGAAGTTGATGGCCCGTGCCCTGCATCGGGTGGACCGTGCCTGCGGGGAATGCGGCATGAGTCGTTTCTGGTGGATATCGTCCACCGCCGTGCAGGCCATGGTCATGGAGGGCATGGCCCTCACTCCGGCCAGAAAGAATCTGCTTGCCCAGTATGACCGTCAGCTCAAGCGTGTCGTCTACGAGGGCGAAAGGGCGCTGGCATCGGAGGCGCCCTTGCTGTTGATCAAGGAAAGCCTGTACGTGATTTCCCTGAGTCGCTCCACGGAGGGGCGCATTCAGGAAGTGAAAACCGCCTTTGACCTGCCGGAAACCACCTCGGATGCCTTCCTGCAGCAGGAGCTGGCACTGATGACCGGTTCCAGTGGATCGGTGATTCGCTCCGTGGCCAAGGCGCTGCGTGACGAGATCGGTGAACTGAAAGAGACGCTCGACCTGGCCTCCCAGGGTGTGGCCGATACCGACTACGCCTCGGTGTCGGATGGGCTCAACCGCGTGGGCAGCACCCTCAGCATGATCGGCAAGGAAGAGGACGCCCGGGCGGTGAAGCGTCGCGCCGAGGAAGTGCGACGCTGGAAAGCGGACCAGGACGTGGAAGGTCAGGACTTTCAGACGCTGGTGGATGAGCTGCTCAGGGTGGAAAACGTGGTGGCCAGCCTGGAGCGCAGCCTGGCGCCCGCCGACGATGTGCACAAGGCCGCACACAATACCAACATTTCTCTCTACCAGCTGGACGATGCACGCATGACAGTGGTGGGCGAGTGCCGTGCCGGCCTGGCACTGGCCAAGCGTTCGCTAAGTGCCTTCATGGAAAACAACTGGGACAGCATGCACCTGAGCAATCTGCCGGGCACCTTTTCATCCATTGCCGGCGGTCTTATGTTCCTGGAGCTTGATCGTGCCCGGGCGGTGACCGCCGCCTGTCATCAGTACATCAATCAGCGTTTGCTTGCCGGTGATCAGGCGCCCACCCAGGAGAACATGGAAACCCTGGCTGATGCGCTCACCGGTATCGATTACTACCTGGAAAGCATGGAGGAGCAGAAGCCCATCGGTGAAGGGGTACTGGACGTGGCGGAATTGAGTGTTGCCACTCTGGGGTTCCCGGTCGCCAAGGCCGCCTGCGCCTGAATATATGATAGATCTGTCCAGCCCGGAGCCGCGCGAAGGTGACCTGGCCCGCTGCTATGTGATTCATCAGCAGGATTTGTGCATCATCAGCGAGGCCGACGGCTGGCAGTGGCCCCGTTTGCCGCTGCAGGCACCGCGTCACCATCCCCATTATCACTTCCTTGGCATGCTTGGCAGCGAGCCGTGCTATGTCTGTGAGCTGTCTTCCCATGAGCTCGATGAGCAGCCCTTGCAACGGGTTCCGTTGCGGCGCCTGGTGGGCGCCTTTGATGAAAATGAATTCGCCATGGCCAGCCGTGCCCTGCAGTTTCTCAGCTGGCAGGCCAATCACCGTTTCTGCAGCCGTTGTGGTCAGGCCACCGAGACTCATGGCCGTGAGCTGGCCATGGTATGCCCGGCCTGTGACTATCGGCAGTACCCACGTATTACTCCCTGCATCATTACACTGGTGACACGCGGAGATCATGCCTTGCTGGGGCGCTCGGCGCGCTTTCCGGAGGGCATGTATTCCTGTCTGGCGGGCTTCATGGAGGCCGGAGAAAACGCCGAACAGGCGCTGGTGCGTGAGGTCATGGAAGAGGTCGGGGTCCAGGTGCAGAACGTACGTTATTTCAGCAGCCAGTCCTGGCCGTTTCCCCACTCACTGATGCTGGGTTTCCATGCGGATTATGCCGACGGAGATATCCGCATCGATGATGATGAAATTGTAGCCGCGGACTGGTTCCGTTTTGATCAGCTGCCCATGGTGCCACCACCGGGCAGCATTGCCCGCAGTCTGATCGACCACTGGGTGGCCGGTTGCCAACAAGGATAATCCAATGAGTTACGGACTTGCTCCCTTCGTGATCTTCGCGCTGAGCCTGGCGCTGGTGTTGCTGGGCGCCTGGGTACTGCTGCGCCAGCAATGGCTGTTGCAATGGCTGAAGGGGACCGCCGGGCTGCTACTGGTGGCCATGGCCATTTACATGACGATCTTCGGTCTCAATCTGTATGGCTATCATGAGTACACCCGCGAAGTACCGGTGGCCACCATCAGCTTTAGGCAGTCCGGTGAGCAGTCCTATATCGCCACGGTGACCCGCACCGATGGCAGCGCCGAGGATTTTCGTCTCAAGGGGGACCAGTGGCAGCTGGATGCCCGTATTATCAAGTGGAAGGCGCCATTCAGCCTGCTCGGGCTGAAGCCCGGTTACCAGCTTGATCGGATTTCCGGACGCTATTACGCCCTGGAAGACGAGCGCTCCAGCGAGCGGACGGTCTACAATCTGCATCGCAAGCCGGTAGGTCTGGATATCTGGTTGCTGGCAAAAGAGGGCTGGAGTTTCCTCATCGATGCGCGCTATGGTAGCGCGGCTTACCTGCCCATGGCGGATGGCGCCCTGTTTGAAGTGAACGCAGGCCCCACCGGGCTGGTTGCCCGCCCCATGAATGGCAGTGCCCAGCAGGCGGCAGCCGGCTGGGACTGAGCGGTTCCCCCACGAATACCCTGCACAGGCCCCGGTCACGCCGGGGCTATTGCTGTAATGAAGAGAGCAAAACGGTGATCGAATTTCTGACTGAATACGGTATGTTCCTGGCCAAGGTCGCCACCCTGGTGGTGGCCGTATTGTTTGTGGTGGGCGGCATTATCGCTGCCGCATCGCGCAACAAGGGCAGGGCGGATCAGGATGGTGACCTCAAGGTACGCTATCTCAATGACGAGCTGGATGAGCTGAAAGATTCGCTGGAAGATGCCATTTTGCCCGCCGCGGCCCGCAAGAAGGCCCTGAAGGAAAAGAAAAAGCAGGAAAAGGCCCAGGCCAAGCAGAAGAAAAAGGCCGGCACCGAAGAGAAAAGCAAACCTCGTCTGTTCGTGCTGGATTTCAATGGCGACATCCAGGCCAGTGGGGTGGAGCATCTGCGCCGGGAAATCAGTGCGGTACTGCAGGTGGCCAGCGCCGCCGATGAGATTCTGCTGCGCCTGGAAAGCCCCGGTGGACTGGTTCACAGCTATGGCCTGGCGGCTTCCCAGCTGCGCCGGATTCGCAACCAGGGTATCAAGCTGACCATTGCCGTGGACCAGGTGGCCGCCAGTGGCGGTTACATGATGGCCTGCATCGCGGACCGTATCATTAGTGCGCCATTTGCCATTATCGGCTCCATTGGCGTGGTGGCCCAGATTCCCAACTTTCATCGTCTGCTCAAGAAAAACGATATTGATGTGGAATTGATGACCGCCGGTGAGTACAAGCGCACGCTGACCATGCTGGGTGAAAACACCGACAAGGCTCGCGCCAAGTTCCAGCAGGAACTGGAAGAGACTCATACCCTGTTCAAGAGCTTTGTGCGCGACAATCGCCGCTCACTGGATCTGGACAAGGTGGCCACCGGCGAACACTGGTTTGGCAGTCAGGCCAAGGAGCTGGGGCTGGTGGATGAGCTGATGACCAGCGACGAGTTGTTACAGCTGCGCAAGGACAGCCAGGAGATTTATCAGGTAGAGTGGCATACCAAACGCAAGCTGGCTGATCGCCTGGGCTTTTCCATGGAAACGGCCCTCAACCGCGTACTGGATCGCTGGTTGCATCGCGGTAGTCAGCGTCAACTTTACTAGGAGATGGCAATGACCACCTTTCGTGCCCTGCAGACCCGCCAGACCGATGACGGTTTCATCAATGAGATGGTGGACCGCAATGTGGGTGAACTGGGCAACAGCGGTGTGCTGGTTCGGGTGGAATGGTCATCGTTGAACTTCAAGGACGCGCTGTCCGCCACGGGTAACAAGGGGGTGACTCGTCATTTTCCCCACACCCCAGGCATTGATGCCGTGGGCGTGGTGGAGGCTGCCGATGACGGCCCGTTTAGCGTCGGCGATCGGGTGACCTGCACCGGTTATGACCTGGGCATGAATACCGATGGCGGCTACGGCCAGTACATTCGCGTACCGTCCGAATGGCTGGTGCCGCTGCCTGCGGGGCTGGCCCCCCGTGATGCCATGGTGTTCGGCACCGCCGGCCTGACCGCGGCCCTGTGCGTGGAGTCGCTGCTGGATACCGGCCTGCAACTGCAGCAGGGCGAAGTGGTGGTCACCGGGGCCACCGGTGGCGTGGGCAGTGTGGCCGTGGCCATTCTGGCCAAGCTGGGCTTTGAGGTAGTGGCGGTAACCGGTAAAAAGGATGCCCATGACTGGCTCAAGGCCCTGGGAGCCACTCGCATTATCAGCCGCGAAGAGATGCTGGAAGGGGCTGACAAGCCCATGATGAAACCGCGCTGGGCTGCGGCGGTGGATTGTGTCGGTGGCGATATGCTGACCGCGGCACTCAAGAGTGTGGAATATGGAGGCAGTGTGGCCTGCTGTGGCCTGGCCGGCTCGCCCAAACTGGAAATGACAGTGTTCCCCTTTATTCTGCGCGGTATCAACCTGCTGGGTGTGGACAGCGTGGAGCTGCCCTGCGAGATCAAGCAACAGATGTGGCAACTGCTGGCGGATGAATGGCGCCCGGACGACATGCGTGCGCTGGAGGCCGGTGAGGTGAGCCCGGATCAGTTGTCGCCCTGGTTTGAAAAAATTCTTGCCGGGGGTGTTCGTGGCCGGGTAGTGGTCAGGGTCGACTGATCACACCTCCTGGCATGGGTAGCATGGAAACGCGGCGTGATGCCGCGTTTTTTGTTTGTGCTTTCTTTTGCTTTCGCTTTTTTGATATACAGAAAAAATGGTTTGCCCATATCCCTCAGCGTGACGGAATTTCACATGGAAAACAGCTGGCTCAAGATTGCACTGACACTGGATGGCAAGGGCGGCGCCCAGGCCCTGGACGCGGATCATCAGCTGACCGCTGATGACCAGCCCTGTTGGGTGCACCTGGACTACACCCGGGACGAAAGTGAGCAGTGGTTGCAACGCCAGCACATTCCGGCGGCGGTGGTGGATGCCCTGCTGGCGGCGGAAACCCGGCCACGGGCCACGGAAGTGGCCGGTGGGCTGCTGGTGTATCTGCGCGGAGTGAACCTGCATCCCGGTGCCCGGCCAGAGGACATGATTGCCCTGCGTTTGTGGATCAGTGACGGTCGCATCATCAGTAGCCAGAAACGCACGCTGTTGTCCCTGCAGGAGGTGGAAGGTGCCCTGGCCAGGGGGCACGGGCCGAAGACGCTGGCGGCGCTGGTGGCGGAAGTGGTGGATCAGCTGATCTGGCGAATGGAAGACGTGATCGCCAACATCGAGGATGAAGTGGAGGCCTGTGCCGAGCATCTTGACGAGACGCCGGGTGCGGCACTTACCTCCCAGCTTGGCCAGCTGCGTCGGCGGGCGATTACCCTGCGGCGCTACCTGGCACCGCAGCGTGAGGCGTTGGGCCGCCTGCAGGGGGATGACCTGCTGGGCCGGGAGGATGCCCTGGTGGTGCGTGAGGCCATGGAGCGCCTGCAACGGTTGCTGGAAGACCTGGATGCCGCCCGCGAACATGCCACTTTGCTCCAGGAGGAAGTGTTTTCGGTGCAGAACGAGGCCATCAATGACCGCATGTATCTGCTGGCCATGATTTCTGCCCTGTTCATGCCACTGGGGTTTCTCACCGGGCTGTTCGGTATCAATGTGGGTGGCTTGCCTGGCACTGAAAACGATGCCGCGTTCTGGTGGTTCGTGGCGGCCATGGTGGCGGTGGCGGTGGGGGTCTTGTTGTGGATGCGAAAACGCCGCTGGTTATAGCGGCGTTTTCGTCATGGCGGTCCGGCGGGCTTGATCAGGCCCGGCGGTAGAGCGGGCGAGGGTCGTTCACGTCGCCCTGATAGGTGACGCTGAAATCCTTCAGGCCGCTAAGGGCTTCCTCGATGTTGCGGTCGGCACGCACTTCAAAGGCATTGAAGCCGCAACGCTGCATGTAGAACAGCTGGTCACGCAACACATCACCCACCGCTCGCACTTCTCCCTTGAAGCCGAAGCGGGTGCGCAACTCGCGGGCATAGGAGTAGCCACGACCGTCTTTGAAGGCAGGGAAGTGAATCGCCACCAGCGGCAGGGCCTCCAGGTCGTCCACCAGATCCCGCGGTTCTTCGCCGGGTTCCAGGCAAACCCCCACATCTGTGCGCTCAAGCAGAGCCTGGCGGTGGCTCTGCCAGTAATCCAGTGGCACGATCACCTTGCCGTCGGGCAGGCCATTGGCCAGCGCGTCCGCATCCAGGCGCTGCCACTGATTGTCGACGATGGCGCCGTCGAGTATTAGCTTAGCCATAGACGCGCTCCTTGAAGGGTGCCATGCCGATACGCTCATAGGTATCGATGAAAGGTTCGTTCTCCAGACGTTTTTCCACGTAGAGGTGGATGATCTTTTCCACCACATCGGTGATTTCGTCCGCCTCGAAGGAGGGGCCCATCTTCTCGCCCACCAGCGAAACCTTGTCGCCGCGGCCGCCCAGGGTGACCTGGTAGAACTCCTTGCCTTTCTTGTCCACACCGAGAATGCCGATGTGACCGATGTGGTGGTGACCACAGGCGTTCATGCAGCCGGAAATGTTCAGGTCCAGGGCGCCCAGATCGTGTACGTAATCCATGTCGTCAAAACGCCGCTGAATGGATTCAGCCACCGGAATGGACTTGGCGTTGGCCAGTGCACACAGGTCACCACCGGGGCAGCAGACGATGTCGGTGAGCAGCCCCAGGTTGGGTGTGGCAAAACCGAGGGCATCCAGTTGCTGCCAAAGCGCATAAAGCTGATCGGCGGGCACGTCAGAGAGCACCATGTTCTGCTGGTGGCTGTTGCGCAGTTCACCAAAGCTGAACTGATCGGCCAGATCGGCCACCGCTTCCAGCTCCTCATCGGTGATGTCACCGGGGACCCGGCCGGTCTTTTTCAGCGTCAGGGTCACGGCCCGGTAGCCGGCCTGCTTGTGGGCACGGGTATTGGTGTGATACCAGCGGCTGAACGCCTTGTCGGAGGCCAGTTTGGCATCCACTTCGGCGGTATCCACGGTGCGGTAATCCGGGTCGGTAAAGCAGGCCTTGACGCGATCCACTTCCTCGGCGGTGAGGGTCATGGGGCCATCTTTGAGCTCGGCGAATTCCGCTTCCACCAGCTCACGGTATTTGTCGGCGCCCAGTGCCTTGACCAGAATCTTGATGCGAGCCTTGTACTTGTTGTCGCGGTTACCGTACTTGTTGTAAACGCGCAGGATCGCTTCCAGGTAGGCCAGCAGGTGCTGCCAGGGCACGAATTCGCCGATGACGGCTCCGGTCATGGGCGTGCGGCCCAGACCACCGCCGGCCCATACCTGGAATCCGGTCTCGCCGTTGGCACCGTGAACCAGCTGCACACCAATATCGTGCACGCCGATCAGTGCCGGGTCCGCATCGGCCACCGCATTGACGGCGATCTTGAACTTGCGGGGCAGATAGGCAAATTCCGGATTGAAGGTGGACCACTGGCGAATGATTTCACACCAGGGGCGCGGGTCCTCGATTTCCCGGGGATTGACGCCGGCGTATTCGTCGGTGGTGATATTGCGGATACAGTTGCCGCTGGTCTGGATGGCGTGCATCTGCACGTCGGCCAGCTCGGCCAGAATATCCGGCACTTCTTCCACCGCCGGCCAGTTCAACTGAATGTTCTGGCGGGTGCTGACGTGGCAGAACCCCTTGTCATAGGTGCGGACAATATGTGCCAGGCGGCGCAACTGGCGGCTGGCCAGCAGGCCATAGGGCACGGAAATACGCAGCATGGGCGCATAACGCTGGATGTAGAGACCATTCTGCAGGCGCAGGGCGAGGAACTCGTCTTCGCTCAGCTCACCGGCCAGATAACGACGGGTCTGGTCGCGATATTGCGCCACCCGTTCTTCCAGCAGTTGCTGATCGTATTCCTGATAAACGTACATGGGACCGTATCACCGTCCTTAATGCATTGATTTACAACAGATAGACGTCGCCCCGGGAGGAGCGAGAGCGGCACTGTAGCAAAGCGCTCTTATAGTGAAAAGAAATATCTTGGTATATCCCTATGACGAGCGGCTATTTAGGGGCCGCGTCCAGCAGGGCATTTACCAGCACGATCATGCCGACAACCAGGGCAATTACGACCAGCACAAAAACACCGATCAGCTGGCCCGGATCGGCCCGGTTGAAATCCCGTTGCCGATTGCTGTCACTCTGGATGCCAAACAGCGCCGCCAGGGTGCTTTGCAGGGCCTGCAGCAGTCCCGGGCGGGGTGCCTTGTCTGAGTCAGGACGATTGCTGTTGTCAGCCATGCGCCCTCCCTGTGGGTTGAAAGCCCGAATCCGGCCTCCATTGTACGTGCACGCACCCGCGTCTCAAAGAGGCTGACCATTGCAACTGACGAATACCTGACTAAAATAGTCAGGAAAGAGGGCCGGCGGACTGCCGGTGCCGCAGCGCCTGCGGGCGCCCATACACAGGTACGGGATTCATAATGGCAGAGCAGTTGATCACGATTACCGATTCCGCACAGGAATACTTGCGCGACCTGTTGAGCAAGCAGGATCAGGGTGGCATTGGTGTGCGCATCTTTGTCGAACGCCCTGGTACCCCCCATGCCGAGTGCTGCATGGCCTACTGCCCGGAAGGCGAACAGGAAGACAACGATATCCGCCTGGACTTCGAGGGCTTTCATGCCTGGATCGAGGGCAAGAGCGAGCGTTACCTGGAAGACGCCGTGATCGATTACAAGAAGGACAGCATGGGTGGCCAGCTGACCTTTCGGGCGCCCAAGTCCCGGGTACCGGATATCAGTGACGATGCCAGCGTTGAGGAGAAGATCAACTACGTGCTGTACGCCGAGATCAACCCCAACCTGGCGGCCCACGGTGGCAGTGTCCAGCTGCTCGAACTTACCGAAGAGAATGTGGCAGTGCTGGAATTCGGTGGTGGTTGCCAGGGCTGCTCGGTGGTGGATGTGACGCTGCGTGATGGGGTGGAGAAAACCCTGAAAGAGCGCATTCCGGAGCTCACCGGCGTGCGGGACAAGACCGACCACACCGTTACCGAGAATGCCTATTACAGCTAATGCTGACTGATTGCAGCAGAAAGCCCGGCCCAGCCGTAATGCTGTTCACT
>NZ_AMRJ01000008.1 GCF_000300995.1 Alcanivorax hongdengensis A-11-3
TGAGATTGGTGTCAGATATCTGACGTCCGTCCTTGTACGTTTTCCCGCAATTGCGCGATGAACATAAAAAACGCCCGACCTTCCTGGCCGGGCGTTTTTTATGGCGCCGGATGTCTACGCTGCGGAGCGCTTCTCGCTGACGCCGTATTGCAGATCATAATCGGCCACGCGGAAGGCACTCAGGCGCTTCTTCAGGGCCGCCAGCGACCAGGGCCAGGCGGCAAAGTTGCGGCCGTTCTGGTCCAGGTAGTAGCTCTTGCAGCCACCGCTGTTGAACACCGTTCCCTTGAGATGCTTCTGCACTTTCTCATTGTGCTTGCGCAACACGTCCGGGTTGATGGTGATGCGGCTGATACCCCGGGCCTTGATCTTCTTCAGGCCATCGATGATGTAGTCCAGCTGGGCTTCGGCCAGCCCGATGAAGGAATCATAAACCAGCACGTTGGGACCCAGCACCAGGAAGGCATTGGGCACATCTTTCATGGTCGCACCCAGATAGGCTTCCGGCGAGCTGTCCTTCCACAGATCCGAGAGGCGCTCACCGTTGGCATTGATGACCTTGCGACCAATCGGCGGATGGGAGACTTCGAAACCGGTGCCCCAGATGATCACGTCCACCTCGTGGCGCTCGCCATTGGCCGCGATCACGGTGTTACCGTCCACTTCCACCAGACCATGGGGAATCAGGTTGGCGTTATCCGCCTGCAGGGCCGGGTAATAGTTGTTGGCGAACAGGATACGCTTGCAGCCCAGGGTGAAGTCCGGCGTCACGGCCTTGCGCAGGGCCCGGTCCTTGATCTGTACGCGCAACAGCTGTTTGGCCGCGGTGCTCACCGGCTTGAGTGCCGCCGGGTTACGCAGGCCGAAGTTGATCACGTTCAGGGACTGGGCCACCGCACGACGCCAGGTTTTCTGAATGATCGGCAGCTTGTCGATCAATTGCTTGCTGGTGTCACCCAGGTTCATGTCCGGCTTGGGCAACACCCAGGGGGCGGTGCGCTGGAACACGTGCAACGCTTTCACCTTGGGCTGGATTTGCGGCACAAACTGGATCGCCGAAGCACCGGTGCCAATCACCGCCACCCGCTTGCCGGTCAAGTCATAATCATGGTTCCACTTGGCGGAATGGAACATCTCGCCCTTGAAGGTATCCAGCCCCGGCAGCGCCGGAATCTGCGCCTCGGTGATCGGGCCGGTGGCAAACACCACGGTGCGTGCCAGCGTCTGACTCTTTTGCCCACCGGTCTGGGTGTCCAGCACCCACAGGTGACGCGCTTCATCCCACCTGGCCTGCTCCAGCTCGGTACCGAATTCGATCAGTTCCTGGATGCCAAAGTCCTGGCTGACCTCTTCCAGGTAGCTGAGGATCTCGGGCTGCCGGGCAAACAGGTGGCTCCACTTGCTGCTCGGCGCGAAGGAAAACGAATAAAGGGACGACGGCACATCGCAACCGCAGCCGGGATAGGTGTTTTCCCGCCAGGTGCCACCAACGCGCTGGGCTTTCTCGATAATCTTGAAATCGTGATAGCCCTCTTTCTTCATCTTGATGGCGGCGCACAAACCGGAGATACCGGCGCCGACGATGAAGGAGTCATAAATTCTGGCCTCGGTGGCCTTGCTCTTTTTTGCTGCTGCCATGAGTCAAAAACCTCTGTCTTACAGGCATGAACCCTGTCGGGCTCACTTCACGAACCGGTAGGAAAAACCGAGCAGGTCCGCGTAAAGATTGGGGGAAACGCGCTTCATCACCCAGAACAGTTTGGCGTCCACCTGGGGGGTGGTGTAGAGCTCGCCCTTGTCCAGGCGGTTCAGGGTCAGTTTGGCCACCGAGTCACTGGTGGTCATGGCGTAGTTCATCAGCGCATGATCGGCCAGTTTCGAGTAACGGTCCGGGATACGGCCATCCTTGATGATATTGGTAGGCACCAGGGTCGGGCACAGCACGTTGACCTTGATGTTGTCTCTCTTGAGTTCGGAATAAAGCGTCTCGGACAGGGCGCGCACGCCAGCCTTGGTGACGTTGTAGGCACTCATTTCCGGGGCGGCGGTATAGGACGCGGCGGAGGCCACGTTAATGATCGCGCCATGACCGAGCTTCTTGAAACCGGGCACGAAATAATGACAGCCGTGCACCACGCCCCACAGGTTCACGTCCATCACCCATTTCCAGTCTTCCAGGCTCAGTTCATGGAACTTGCCACCGATGCCCACGCCGGCATTGTTGATGACCAGGGTCGTCGGGTGCCCCATCAGTGTTTCAGCCTGCTCGGACAGCCTCTTGACTTGATCGGCTTTGCCCACATCACAGGCTACGGCATAGGCTTTGCCGCCAGCCTCTTCAATCAGAGATACGGTGTCTTCCGCGCTTTCCAGCTTCAGATCCGCACAGACCACCACACTGTTGCGCCGTGCCAGTTCCAGGGCAAAGCTGCGGCCGATACCACTACCGGCACCGGTAACCACCGCGTAGCCGTTATAGCTCGGCTTGCGGGAACGAAATTTGAGAATATTCATCATTACCTTTTACCCATCCAGGTTCAGCATTCGGGGTGCGATCAGGCACGTTTTCCCGGTACGAATTCCTTGGTCATATAAGGCGCCAGCAACCCTGTCTCCGGGTTCAGCAGCTTCTCCTTGTAATATTCCAGGTACGCGGTGGTGTCATGGTCGCTGGGGTGGAAATCCCGGCGGGTGTAATCCAGCAGATGCTTGATGGTACTGCCATACACGCCGTCTTTGGGGCCCGCCAGCAACCCGAGGCTGCGCCGCACATCATTCCAGTAACGCGGACTCAACAGGTTGCGCGGTTTACGCATGACCGGAATCAGCGATGCGGAAACCGGAATCAGGAAAATGATCGTGAAGGCCGCCAACGCGAAACCGCGCATGCGCAACCCGTAGTCACCGGACAGCTCCTGGAATACATCATAGGCAATGTCCTTGTGCTCGGATTCTTCCAGCATGTGCCACATCCACAGCGCACGCTGCTTCTCGTCCTGGGACTCATAGAAGATTTCTTCGTGCTTCATCATGTATTCCGCCAGCACCGCGGTGAAATGCTCGATACCCGCCATCAGCGAGAGCTGCATACGGTTGGACAGCTTCTTGAAGCCATGTTCGAAAACCTTGTCCGCGAGAAAACGGTAGAGGGGAACCGGAAAGCGGTGTTTGGCCAGCACATCGTTGAACTCGTTATGCATCTTGGAGTGAATGGCTTCCTGACCAATCAGGGCCGTGACAAGCCGCTTGAGTTCCGGGTCCTTGACGAACTGACGGTGGTAACGGGCGGTATCGATCACCAGATCCTCGCCAAAGGTCAGGAAGATCGACAGCGCTTCGAAGTAGGCCGATGCCAGCTCGGTATTGCGGAAAAAGGTGTCGTCCAGGTCCTTGGGATCGAACTGGAAATCCATGTGACGAATCGGCACATCCGGCTTTTGTGCTGCCGCCTTGGGCACATACTGATGGATTGTTGCTGTGGTCATTGGCATTCACCCGTTTTCAGAACAAGGCCTGGCCGGGGCGACAAAGGCAACCCCGGCACTGTTACATTGAATGGTGGCACAATAAACCGAATGCTTGTTCGGCTTCAAGTCGGAGTCATGGCCGCCATCCTGTCGCCTCTCAGGCCTGCTATGGCCCACCTCGAGCCTCCGACCTGAAAGCACAACACCAACGCAATACACTGATTCAAAAAGAAAAAACAGCAAACTCCGGCAGCCCTGCAAGCGCCAAACTCGCACCTCGCGCCGGCGCCCGGCCTCTGGAGCGGCGGTTTCTCCATTCCCTGTTCGGATATTCATCACCCGCTTGCGCGTGCCTGCCCGCCCTTGTCGCCCGGCGGCGGGGCTGACATTGGCGAGCCGGTATCGCACTATGTGGACCACGAGAATTGGCCGGCACTGACCGGCCGCAGTCACCAACGAGGATGTTCCATGGCACTACCCGCTTCCCTGCAAGGCCGCCTGCAATTGCCGGCCGTTGCCTCTCCCATGTTTATCGTGTCCAACCCGGATCTGGTCATTGCCCAGTGCAAGGCGGGTATTGTCGGGTCCTTCCCGGCGCTCAATGCGCGCCCGGCGGAGCAGCTGGAAGTGTGGCTCAAGCGCATTACCGAAGAACTGGATGCCTACAACCAGGCCAACCCGGATGCGCCCGCCGCTCCCTTCGCGGTCAATCAGATCGTGCACCGCTCCAATAACCGCCTGGAGCACGATCTGGAACTGTGCGTGAAGTACAAGGTACCGATCGTGATCACATCCCTGGGCGCGCGGGTGGACGTGAACGAGGCCATCCACAGCTACGGCGGCCTGGTCTTCCATGACATCATCAACAATTTCTTTGCCCACAAGGCCATCGAAAAAGGCGCCGATGGCCTGATCGCCGTGGCCGCGGGTGCCGGGGGCCACGCCGGCACCCTTTCGCCCTTTGCCCTGGTACAGGAAATCCGTGAATGGTTCGACGGGCCGGTGTTGCTGTCCGGCGCCATCGCCAAGGGCGATTCCATTCTCGCCGCCCAGGCCATGGGCGCGGACCTGGCCTATATCGGTTCCGCCTTTATTGCCACCGATGAGGCCAACGCCGACCAGCGCTACAAGCAGGCCATCGTCGACAGCAGCGCCGGCGACATCATTTATTCCAACCTGTTCACCGGTGTCCACGGCAACTACCTGCGCAGCTCTATCGAGGCCGCCGGCCTGGACCCGGACAACCTGCCGGAAAGCGATCCCTCGAAGATGGATTTCGGCGATGGCGCCGACCAGGGCGACACCAAGGGAGCCAAACCCTGGAAAGATATCTGGGGGAGCGGCCAGGGCATCGGCGCCATCAAGACCGTGGGCCCGGCGGCGGAGCTGATCGCCCGCTTCAAGAAGGAATACCAGGCCGCCCGTGAGCGGTTGACGCTGGGCTGAGAAGAGCCGTCATGGCAGACAGCAAGGCGGCGCCGGTCACTGCGCAACGGGTCAGTGAAGGACTATGGCGACTGGCGCTGCCGATCCGCGTGCCGCCGGGCCATATCAATAGCTGGCTGATTGAAGACGGCGACCACTGGCTGGTGGTGGACTGCGGCGTACGTCATGAAAAGATCCGTCGTATCTGGCGGGACTTCATGGCGTCACCACTCTATCGCTCCGGGATAAGCCGCATTGTGTTGACCCACGGCCACCCGGATCACAGTGGTAGCGCCGCCTGGCTGGCCCGGGAAACCGGCGCCACGGTGCTGATGGCCGAGGCTGAACAGCAGGCCATGACCAGCCTCTGGCACGAGGAGCCAGAGAGCCGTCGCCGGCGACACGAGTGGCAGACACAGTGGGGCGCCACTGACAGCCAGCGCCAGGCCAGCGACCAGCTGTATGACGGCTTTGCCATGGGCATCCCGCTGATCCACACCCGCATCAAAACCCTTCAAGCCGGCGACACACTGATGATCGGCCAGCAAGCCTGGCACCTGCATGCCGGTTACGGCCACACCCCGTGCAACCTGCTGCTGCACCAGCCGGATCGACAAATTCTGATCACCGGCGACCAGATCCTGCCGCAGATCATTACCAATGTGAGTCTGTGGTGGAAACAGGCTGCCAATCCGCTGGCCGGCTACCTGGCGTCGCTTCAGACCCTTCGCCAGCTGCCGGTGAGTCTGGCACTGCCCGCCCACGGCGAGCCCTTTGATCACTACGCCGCCCGCTGCGACGTGATCGAAGCCACCCATCAGCGGCGCCTGTCACGGTTACGGGAAAGCCTGGCCACAGGGCCGCAATCCATTGATACGCTGCTTGACACCCTGACCGGTCGTGCCGTCCATGGCCCGGGGTATCAATTGATAGCCGGGCAGGTTTTTGCCCGGCTGGTGTATCTGCAGCAACAGGGTCGAATCGTGCGCGATGGCGCCGACCCGGTGTTTCGTTTAACGCCGGGCCAGTAAGGCCCGCCCGACCAGCAGTAACAACCAGCCCAGCATGAACAGCAGCAGGGCAAATTTGAGGGTGGCAGCGGTACTGGCCAGCACATCGAAGGGATGGGCGCGCATCTCCAGCACCATGCGAATCAGCCCGTAGTTCTCCACCGCATCGGCCAGCCCCATCAGCACGGCCAGGCCGATCACCACCGGCAGCAGGCCACGTGATGCTTCGCGCCCCAGCAGACGCAACAGCGCCACGGCAATAACCGCCGGGTAAAGCAGCAGAAAAAGATAATCCAGCCCCTGCAGCACCATCAGCCCGAGCCGCTCACGCTCGCTCCAGCGGCGCAGCATGTCCTGACAGTTGTCCTGCCAGCCGCACAATTCGAAGGACACAATACCCAGCGGCGAGGTACTGTTGTGCAGCGGCGCATCCAGCACCCACAGCCCGGCCAGGGTAGGCACCATCAACCCCACCAGAACACGAAACAGATGATTCAGTAACCGCACGTCCATTAACGCCCTCCAGAGCCGCCCGGCACAAAAAAGCCGGATACCAAGAGTACCCGGCTTTTGCCGTGCTGGCTTGCTTTAGGGCCTTTTCACACTACCGAGACGGCACCTGTTGAGCCCCAGGGACAGAGGCTCTCAAGCCCCCAGCAGGGAGGCGACCAGCCCCTTCTTCTTGCCAGCCTTGCGGTTGTCGAATTCCAGCACGCCATCCTCGATACCGCCAAAACGCAGACGCGGCAGGTCATACATATAGTTCTGCACCACTTGCCAGGGCTGACGGGAGCCCTGCTTGGGCAGCTCGTCATGGGCTCGCTGGATATAACCGGACTGCATGCCCAGGAAGTTCTCATCAGTGCTGCAGTCTTCCCGGTCGCGGGGAATCACGGTGGTAGCTCCGGTCTTCTCCATGTGATTGAGCAGACGACAGACATATTCGCAGACCAGATCCGCCTTCAGGGTCCAGGACGAGTTGGTGTACCCGAAGACCAGTGCCATGTTCGGCACGTCTTTCAGCATGGCGCCTTTGTAGACCATGGTGTCATTGGGGTTCACCGGCTTGCCGTCCACCGTGCCTTGCACGCCACCCAGCATCTGGATGTTCAGGCCAGTGGCGGTAATGATGATGTCCGCCTCCAGCTCCTGGCCGGACTTGAGCAGAATGCCGTTTTCGGTAAAACGCTCGATATGGTCAGTGACCACTTTCGACTCACCCTTGCGCAGGCTCTTGAACAGATCGCCATTGGGTACCGCACACAGGCGTTCGTCCCACGGGTTATAGCTGGGACGGAAATGGGTCATGTCGAAATCGTCACCCAGCTGACGACGGGCCGCAGCCAACAGGGCGCGGCGAACCAGTTTGGGGCGCTGCTTGGACAGTTTGAACACCAGACGCTGGATGCCGATATTGCGGGCACGGGCAAAACGGTAGACCGCCATTTCCGGCAGGAAGCGGCGCATGCCTACGGAAATCGGATCGACCTCCGGCACGGTGGCCACATAGGTCGGCGAGCGCTGCAGCATGGTGACATCCGCACCGTTCTTGGCCATGGCCGGCACCAGCGTCACGGCGGTGGCACCGGAGCCGATCACCACGACCTTCTTGCCCTGATATTGCAGGTCTTCCGGCCAGTGCTGCGGATGCACGATCTGACCCTTGAAGTCTTCCTCACCGGGAAAGTCCGGGCGGAAACCCTGATCGTAGTTATAGTAGCCGGTGCAGGAGAACAGGAAATTACTGGTAAAGGTTTCCTTCTCGCCGGTCTTCTCGTTGGTGGTTTCCACGCTCCACTGGCTGTCCTCACTGGACCAGTTGGCCTTGACCACCTTGCGCCCGAAACGAATATGGCGGGTCACGTCATAGTCTTTGGCGGTATCTTCCACATACTGGCGAATGGACGGACCATCGGCCAGTACCTTGGGCTCGGTCCAGGGACGGAAGCTGTAGCCCAGCGTGAACATGTCGGAATCGGAGCGGATGCCCGGGTACTTGAACAGGTCCCAGGTGCCACCAATACGGTCGCGGCGTTCGATAATCGCATAGCTGCGGTTGGGGCTCTTGCGTGTCAGGTGGCAAGCCGCACCAATACCGGAAAGGCCGGCACCAATAATCAGTACATCAACATGGTTGTTGGACATTTTCTCTACCTCCAGCCCTCGGGCCGCCTGGTCTCAGCAGTGCAAAACATTGACATTGGTCAATGGCACAGTTCAATAGCAGACAGAATAGCCGTACTCACGGGTATGAGGAAAGGCCAAAACGGGCCGTTAATTGACCCTGGAGACAAAAGAAAATGCCGCTGCGGACCGGCCCAACGGCCCAACCGGCATGGGGCGGCGCCTGTGGCGCCGCCGCCCTGATCGGCGCGGCGGGATCATGAAGGCTGTTCAGGGTTTTTTGGCCCCTTCGTACAGGGCCTGCCAGATGCGGTGCCCCTCCCGGTCGAAACGCAGCAGGGCATCAAAGAACGTCTGCCGCAGGGCCATGTCCACCAGCGCCTCGGGCAACAGCGGGTCAAACACCGCCTGACGAATGGCCGCGTCACCAATCACGAAGGATTCCCGGGCGGCATCTTCCAGCTCCAGGTCCGCCGCCTTGGCCAGCCAGCCTTCCATTTCGTCGATGGCGCGGCGGTAACCGGCTTCCAGCTTCATGGCCCGCCACAACCCGCGCGCCTGCTGATCACGCTCGTCATCCAGGCCGCTCACTACAAACACAGGGGCGGACGTATCCAGCCCCAGCCGGTAAAGCCGCTCGCGCACCGCATCCACGCCCCCCGCCAGGTTGGCCGGGCGCAGGTACAAGTCTCTCTCGAAGGGCCGAAAGCCGCTCATCCCCAGCGCCCGCTCGCGCTGACGCAGGAGTGAGCGATCACTTCTACCCAGGCCGCCGCAATGCACGGCAAACCACGCCCCCTGCCAGGCGGTAACCCGCTCGGTAATACCCCGCCAGCGACGCAGCTCACCGACCACCTTGAGGGCCTTGTCGGTGAGCTGATAGGTGCCCCGGCTGTGGGATACGATCAGTCCTTCCGTGGCAAGCCGGGCCAGCGAAACCCGTACATTGTTTTCACTGACACCAAACAGGCGACAGGCACCAATGGCATTACGGGCGGCCAGGGCCTGACCATCGGCTGCGGACATCAGGTTAAGAATCAGGCGTTTGGGTTTTGGCATTATGCAATTATCTCTTGGCAAGGCGCGGCAGGGGCCGGCAAGTTAACCTCAATAACGGCCACGATAGCGTTCCACACAATCGCCCTTGTAGCCCTGGATCAAATAACCGATCAAATGGTATTGGGAACGATAGCGAGGATAACGCCAGAGCCGCTCGTCCTGGGCCACCCGCCGGGCATTGAATGACAGGCCCTGCTTCCTGAGCAGGTCATCGACCAGCGCCGCCTGCTGGCCGGCCCCCTTGTGCGGAGCAATAAGCGCCACACACAGACGTGTCCCCTCAATGCGGGCAAACTGATCCTGGGAATAATGAAAGTCATCCGCCCATACCGGCCCACTCACCCCTGCGATCAGAATCATCAGCCACCGGCGTGACCGTTTTGCCAGGCGTCTTCCCTGTCGCACCCTCTTCCCCTCATACAAAATGGCACAAAAGTGCCATCATTTTAACATTGACAAGTGTGACAATCATCACGGCGCGCCTGACAGCAATACCCCCATACTCATGCCTCGGCAGGATGCCTACGCGCCACCATGGACAGCCACTCCAATAATAACGATACGACCATGGCCCCCTATAACGCAGATCTCCACACCCTTCTTTTTGACCTGCCGCCACTGGCGGACTGGGTATCACTGCCACTGGGCATCGCCCTGTTCGTGATTGCCGTACTGTGGAGCGGACGGGTACGCCAGCCGCACCTGGCCAACAGTCTGTGTCTGGGCATCCTGCTGCCGGTTATCAACCTGACCCTGATTCTGGTCGGCCTGCACAGTCTGGGCAGCGAGCTGAACCTGGCCTGGATGGACCTGGTCCAGCAGTGGCCGATCTGAGGCCAGACGCTCAGAGCGTTTCCAGAAACGCCAGTTGATCCGCCAGGGACTGCGCTCGCGGCTCCCCCTGATAGATATCGAAATGCCCCACCGGATAATGCTTCACCGTTGCCTGCGCCATGGCCTCTGCCGCTTTCTGCGCCGCTGACGCCGGCGCCACCGTATCCTGATCGCAGATCAGAATCAGGGCCGGGCAGGTTACCCTGGCGGCCTGGGACACCGGCCGAAACAGCGGCAGCAGCAGCGCAACCCGGGCCGCCACCTCATTGGGCACACCTTTGGGCATCAGCGCGGTGTAGCCCTCATAGGCATCATGGCTGGACATGGCCGCCAGCTCGCCGGGGCGCCCGGCGGAGGGCAGCATTCTCGGCCCCAGCCCCAGCGCACTGCTGGCCACATCCCAGAGCCCCAGGCCGGTAAGCTTGAGAGCCTGCAACGGCCCGGCGTAACGCATCACCTCCAGCACCGACGCCATGCCATCCATCATCGGGCACTGGGCAATAATGCCAGCCACCGGTTCGCGGGCCGCCACCGCTGTCACCAGCCCGCCGCCGAAGGACGTCCCCCACAGCACGATGCGCTGGTTATCCACCTCCTGCTGTTTGCGCACACAGGCCAGGGCCGCCTGCCAGTCCGCCACTTCCCGGTTTGGCATCAGCACCTGACGGGGCATGCCTTCGCTTTCGCCAAAGTGCCGATAATCGAAAAGAAACACGGCATAGCCTGCCTGTAAAAAGGCATCACGGAACGGGTCCAGGCCGCAGGCCCGGGTCAGGCCGAAACCGTGGCCCATGACCACGGTAAGAAAGGGACCATCACCGTCCGGCAGATGCAGATCTCCCCGGCAAGCCTGGCCGTCACTGACAAATTGCAGTTCACGCATTGCGCTCATGACTGACTCCATGGTTGTTTTTTTACCGCAGAGGACACGGAGGACGCGTACGCCGACCTCCTCCTTGCCTGGCCCGGCCCTCTGCCATGCCACGCCGGAGACGGGATCACGCCCATTGCCGGCCTACGGCGGCGTCGACAATAACGCCTGTCCTTAACCGGCAATCGCCGGGGCGATGAAGCGCCACTGATCCACGCTCTCCCCCAGCACCAGAAAATGCGGGTTGAGAATATCTTCCTTGTTGTATTGCAGCGGCTCGAACGCGGTGTTGACCACCTCGCCGCCGGCGGCGGTGACCACCGCATGGGCGGCGGCCGTATCCCACTCACTGGTGGGGGCCAGACGCGGATAGATATCCGCCTTGCCTTCGGCCACCAGGCACAGTTTCAGCGAGGACCCCATGGAGGCACGCTCCACGTCACCAATCTCTTCGCGGATAAAGGCTTCCAGCCTTTCCACCGCTTCACCGCCATGGCTGCGACTGGCCACCATGATCACAGGCTCACGGCGCTGGCGACAGTGGATGGCGGTGCGCGCGCCCCCCTCTTCTTTAAAGGCACCCACACCGTCGCCACCCAGGTAGGTGACACCGGTTACCGGCACATGCACCACACCCAGCACCGGGCGATTGCCTTCAATCAGGGCGATGTTGACGGTGAACTCGCCATTGCGCTTGATGAATTCCTTGGTGCCATCCAGCGGGTCCACCAGCCAGAAACGCGGCCAGTCCCTGCGCTCGGCATAGGCAATATCGCCGGACTCCTCGGAATAAACCGGGATGTCCGCGGTCAGTGCCTGCAGACGCGCCTCAATAATGGTGTGCGCCGCCTTGTCCGCTTCGGTGATCGGCGACTTGTCGTCCTTGGTTTCCACCCCCAGATCCTCGCGCTCGTACACCTCGAGAATGGCTTTGCCTGCTTCACGGGCGATATCGGCGAGCGGGTCCAGCAGGGCATTAAAATCAGTCATCGTTGCTTTCCTGTTATTCACAATTCAATAAAGGGGGCGTGCACGGCGCGCGCTCGGGGCGCCGGCACGGGAACTATCGTCGTTCCATCAATCCTTTGACCATCAGCAGCGCGGCAATCACCCGTGCCTCGGTCACGTCATCGCGCTCGATCAGCTCGTCCAGGGCGGACAGCTTCCAGGGGATCACTTCCAGCGGTTCCGGTTCATCACCGGGCAGGCGCTCCTCGTAGAGATTTTCCGCCAGCACCACCTTGATGCGATGCCCCATGTAGCCCGGCGACAGGGTCAGCTCCTTGAGCAGGGTCAGATCACGGGCCCCGTAACCGGCTTCTTCCTTTAACTCCCGATTGGCCGCCTGGCGCCAGTCCTCACCATGCTCATAGGCACCCTTGGGCAGGGTCAGTTCATAACTTTCCGTACCGGCACCGTATTCGCGAATCAGCACCACGGTGTCGTCATCAAGCATGGGCACCATCATGACAGCGGCAATGGGCGG
Source organism: Alcanivorax hongdengensis A-11-3 (assembly GCF_000300995.1). Classification (GTDB taxonomy): domain Bacteria; phylum Pseudomonadota; class Gammaproteobacteria; order Pseudomonadales; family Alcanivoracaceae; genus Alcanivorax; species Alcanivorax hongdengensis. The sequence goes on from NZ_AMRJ01000008.1 coordinate 12,277, forward strand.
GGTTCGCAGGCGTTCGTAGGTGCGCTGTTCGCCGTTGGAAAAGCGCAGGTGCAGTTCCTCGATACCGAACAGTCGGCTTTTCGCCACCAGCCGGGTGTCGAGAATCTCCGGTTTCTCATCCATAATAAAGGCAACGTCCTGACGGGGCTTCACAGAGGCCCCCAAGACTAACCCGAACACGCAGGAAATTCATGATTGACTGGCACAATGTCGACACCGTACTGCTGGACATGGATGGCACCCTGCTGGATCTGCAGTTCGACAACTGGTTCTGGCAACGCCATGTGCCTGACTGCTATGCCCGCGCCAAAGGCATCGAGCAGGCCGAGGCCGACCGTATCCTCAACCACTGGATCCAGAGCCATCTGGGCACACTGAACTGGTACTGTCTGGACTTCTGGAGCCAGGAACTGGGCCTGGACATTGCCGGCCTGAAACGCGCAGCCGCCGACCGCATAGCCGTTCGACCCGGTGCCGAAACCTTTTTGCAGCGTCTGCAGGACAGCGGCAAACAGGTGATCATGGTGACCAACGCCCACCGCGATGCCCTCAGCCTGAAAATCGAGCGCACCGGCATCGACCGCTATTTTCATGAGCTGGTTTCCAGCCATGATTACGGCCACGCCAAGGAGGCCCAGGCCTTCTGGCAGCATCTGCAACGCCACCTGCCGTTTGAGCCGGCCCGGGCACTGCTGGTGGACGACTCCCTGCCGGTACTGCACAGCGCCCAGCTTTACGGCATCGGCCAGCCGGTGAGCATTCTGCACCCGGATTCCAGCCTGCCCAGGCGCGAGCACACCCGCCCGTTCCCGGCCATCGACGACTTTCTCGCGGTGCTGCCCTGATGGAAGGGGTGCGCATCGATTCATGGCTGTGGGCGGCCCGTTTTTTCAAGACCCGCACCCTGGCCAAAACCGCCATCGAGGGCGGCAAGGTGCAGATTGACGGCAACCGGGCCAAGCCCAGCAAGACGGTGCAACCCGGTCAGCGAATCACCATCACCAAGGGCACCGAGCATTTCGAGGTGGTGGTGCAGTCCCTGAGCAGCAAACGGGGGCCGGCCAGCGAGGCGCAGCAATTGTACGAGGAAACCGCCCAGAGCCAGGCCCGCCGGGAAATGAACAGTGAACAGCGCAAGCTGGCGCGGGCCGCCGCCGCAGCCCCGGACCATCGACCCAGCAAGAAGGAGCGCCGGGATATCCAGCGCTTCAAGCGCGACAACGATTTATAGCCCGGCAGCCTGCCGGGCACCGATTACTCAGGATATTTCACATGCAAGATCACAAACAGCGCTTTCTGTTTCCCGACTCCGACATTCGCGGCGAGCTGGTCAAAGTGGAAAGCAGCCTGGCCCGTGTCATCGAAGGCCACAATTATCCCCTGGCGGTGCAGGGCCTGCTGGGCGAAGCCCTGGCGGCGGTGGCACTGCTGGCCAGCACCCTCAAGTTTCAGGGCCGTCTAAGCCTGCAGGCCCAGGGCCACGGCCCGGTCTCCCTGCTACTGGCCGAGTGCAACCATGACGGAGAGCTGCGCGCCCTGGCCCGCCATGGCGAGGGGGAGGACTGGAGCCAGGGGGATGTCAAAACCCTGATCGGCGATGGCACCATGGTGATCACCATTACCCCGGACCAGGGTCGCCAGTACCAGGGCATCGTCCCGCTCACCGGTGACACCCTGGCGCAATGCCTGGAAGCCTATTTTCAGCAATCCGAGCAACTGCCCACCCGGCTATGGCTGGGCAGCGGCAACAACCGCGCCGCCGGCCTGCTGTTGCAACGCCTGCCCAACCAGTTGGCCGGCAGCGATGCCAACAGCCAGATGTGGCAGCACCTGGAAGCCCTGGCCACCACCCTGACCATGGAAGAGCTGCTGGACCTGGACGACCAGACCATCCTGCACCGTCTGTTCCACGAATCACCGCCACAGCTGCCCGACGCCCAGTCGCTGGCCTTTGGTTGCACCTGCTCCCGGGAGCGCACCCGCAATGCCCTGCTCTCTCTGGGCAGCAAAGAATTGCAGCAATTGCTCGACGAGGACGGTGAAGTCACCCTGACCTGTGATTTCTGCCGCAGCCGGCAACACTTTGATGCGGTGGACCTGAGCGAGCTGATCCGACAACTGGACGCCTGATCCACAGCGCCCGGCATTCAGGGGCAACACTGGCCGATGCGCCCAGGAGGCGTGACCGGCCGGTCCCAACCAGCATCGCCACTGCCAACGGTTTCTGTCATAATCGCGCGCCTGTGCTGGCCTCCGGGTTGCCCGGTTGCCCTTTATTTCGGTCTTGCCCTGCCGCCTGCAACGGCCAAGACCGGCACGTTTTGTGTACACCTTGCACGGCCACAAGCCCAGGAATGACCATGACCGACCCGATTGTTTATAACGACCTCAGCCCGGCCCAGCTGGTAGAGCTGGCTGTTCAGCGTAACGAAGGCCGCCTGTCCGACACCGGCGCCTTTGTGGCAGAAACCGGTCATCGCACCGGTCGCTCTCCCATGGACCGCTTCATCGTCGATGAGCCGAGCACCAGCGAACACATCCACTGGGGTGCCATCAACCGCCCGTTCCCGGCGGACAAGTTTGATGCCCTGTGGGATCGGGTCTCCCTGGCCGTGGCCGAAGCCGACACCTTTGTCTCCCACCTGCATGTGGGCGCCGATGCGGACCACTACCTGGCCGTGAAAGTCACCGCCCAGACCGCCTGGCACAACCTGTTTGCCAACACCCTGTTCATTCGCCCGGAAAAGTACAACCCGCGCAGCAAGGAAGAATGGCAAATCCTGCACGCCCCGCACTTCCAGTGTGAGCCGGAGCGTGACGGCACCAACTCCGACGGTTGCGTGATTCTCAACTTCGCCCAGCGCAAGGTACTGATCGCCGGCATGCGTTACGCCGGTGAAATGAAGAAGGCCATGTTCTCCGTGCAGAACTTCCTGCTGCCGGAAAAAGACGTTCTGCCGATGCACTGTTCCGCCAACGTGGGCGAAGACGGCGATGTGGCCCTGTTCTTCGGCCTGTCCGGCACCGGCAAGACCACCCTGTCCGCCGACCCGAACCGTTACCTGATCGGTGATGACGAGCACGGCTGGGGCAAGGACGTGGTGTTCAACATCGAGGGCGGCTGCTACGCCAAGTGCATCGACCTGAGCCAGAAGAACGAGCCGGTAATCTGGGATGCCATCAAGTTCGGCGCGGTACTGGAAAACGTCATCATCAATGACGAGACCCGCACCGCCGACTACACCGACGTGTCCCTGACCCAGAACACCCGTGCCGCCTACCCGCTGGAAAACATCGAAAAGCGCGTGATCGAGAACCGCGCCGGCGAGCCCAAGCACGTTATCTTCCTGACCTGCGACCTGACCGGGGTTCTGCCGCCGGTGTCCAAGCTGTCCAAGGAAGCGGCTGCCTATCACTTCCTGAGCGGCTACACCGCTCTGGTAGGCTCCACCGAAATGGGTTCCGGTGGCGGCATCAAGAGCACCTTCTCCACCTGCTTCGGGGCACCCTTCTTCCCCCGTCGTGCCGGCGAATACGCCGAGCTGCTGATCAAGCGCATGGAAGAGTTCGGCTCCAAGGTCTACCTGGTCAACACCGGCTGGACCGGTGGCCCCTTCGGTGAAGGTGAGCGCTTCAGCATCCCCACCACCCGGGGCGTGATCAACGCCATCCTGTCCGGCGAGCTGGACGAGGCTGAAACCGAGCACCTGGACATCATCAATCTGGATGTGCCCAAGAGCGTTCCCGGCGTGGACAGCAACCTGCTGCAGCCGAAGAACACCTGGGCCAACCCGGAAAACTACGAAGCCCGCGCCCGCGACCTGGCCGAACAGTTCGAAAAGAACTTCGCCGAGAAGTACGCGGATGTGTCCGACGACATCCGCGCCGCCGGCCCCAAGGCCTGAGTCCGGTTGCCGTGACAAAAAGCCCGCCTCTGGCGGGCTTTTTTATGGCCGCAACAGGCTGTTTACCGTCTGGACTTGACCGCATAACCGGCTAGACTTGCGGCCACGGCCGGTCCCGCCTTTTCCACGGAACCGCCCGCGCAGCAGCGCCTCAGCCTTTTCATCCTGCGGTGACTATGTTTGATTGGCCGCAAGCCGGCCGCACAGGGAGCCTCCCATGAGTAAACCCAAGATTCTGATCGTTGGCGGCGGTGCCGGCGGCCTGCCGCTGGCCACCCAGCTGGGCCGCAAACTGGGCAAGCGCGGCAAGGCCGACGTGACCCTGGTGGATGCCTCCAGCATTCATGTCTGGAAACCGCGTTTTCACGAAGTGGCCACCGGCGCCATTGATGCGGATCTGGATGCGGTGGACTACCGCGCCCATGCCCGCCTCAACCACTACCGCTTCGAGCCAGGCACCATGACCGCCGTGGACGTGGAAAACCGCACCATCACCCTGGCGCCACTGACCGACGACTACGGCGTCACCGTGCTGCCCGAGCGCCAGCTGCACTACGATTATCTGGTACTGGCCACCGGCAGCCAGAGCAACGACTTCGGTACCCCGGGCGTGCGAGACAACTGCCTGTTCATGGACAGCCGCGCCCAGGCGGAACGCTTTCGCGAGCGCTTCATGAATGCCTGCCTGCACGCCAACTACGAAAACAAGCCGGTGTCCGTGGCCATTGTCGGCGGCGGCGCCACCGGCGTGGAGCTGGCCGCGGAGATCCACCACGCGGTGACCATGCTCAAGTACTACGGCCATGAGCATCTCAACCGTCGCGACCTGCGCGTGGACATCATCGAAGCCGCACCGCGCATCCTGCCGGTGCTCAGTGAGCGAGTGTCGCAAACCGCCACCAAGCGTCTGGAAGCCCTGGGCGTCAAGGTGCGCACCGGCGTGATGGTCAGCGAAGCCACCGAACAGGCCTTTATCACCAAGGACGGCGATCAGATTGCCGCGGATCTGATGGTCTGGGCCGCCGGCGTCAAATGCCCGGAATGGCTGGGCGAGATTGACGGCCTGAGCAGCAACCGCATTAACCAGATCGAAGTGCAGCCCACCCTGCAGGCCAAGGGCCAGGACAATGTCTTCATCATCGGTGATGCCGCCTTCCTGATTCCCGACGGCGCCGAGCGGCCCATCCCGCCGCGAGCCCAGTCCGCCCAGCAGATGGCCCACCATACCGCCCGCAGCCTGCAGTTGCTGGTTGCCGGCAAGGAACCGAAACCGTTCATCTACAAGGACCATGGCTCCCTGGTGTCGCTGTCCAATTACAGCTCCGTGGGCATGCTGATGGGCAACCTGAAGGGCGGCAACTTCTTCGTGGAGGGCTGGCTGGCACGCATGATGTACATCAGCCTCTATCGCATGCACCAGGCGGCGCTTTACGGCTGGCCCCGCACCGTCATGTTGCTGATTGCCGGGCGTTTCAACAAACTGGTGCGCCCGCGCCTGAAGCTGCACTGATCCCCGCGGGGCGCCGCCCGGCGCCCCGTCTCTTACTATTGCCTTGATCACCCCTTCACGGTCGCCCTGCCAGCGTGGTAACACATAAACAACGACAGGGGGACTTTATGCGACTGGCTCTGACACTGGCTGGCCTGACCCTGGCCACCACCCTGACCGGCTGCGACAACACCACTGAAAAAGCCCGAGAAGTGCGCGCCTCCGCCTACACACTGTCCGAAGCGGAAACCAAGAAAGGCAATGTGGGCCTGGCGGCCTGGGGCGACCAGCTGAAACCGGGCATGAAGGCCATTGCCGTCTCCCGGGATCTGATCCAGGCCGGCCTCACCCACAATACGGAAGTCACCATCGAGGGGCTGCCCGGCACCTATACGGTGCTCGACAAGATGAACAAGCGCTGGACCGACCACATCGACATCCTTATGGCCGACCGCCAAGATGCCCGTGACTGGGGGCGCCAGGACGTGACCATCCGCTGGGAAGTGCCCGCCGAGTAAATGGCGCCGGTCGCCACACCCGGTAGCAGTGGTTACACTGCCATCAGTACAGGGACGCCGGGATCACCATGAAAGATGTTGCGCGCTATGCCTTCGGCATACTCAAACAGACGGTCAATTACTGGCTGGAAGGCCACGCGGTCAGTTACGCCGGCGCCCTGGCTTTCTTCACCCTGTTTTCCATGGCGCCGGTGGTCATCCTGGCGGTCAAGGTGATTTCGCTGGTGATGAGCAGCGATGCGGCCATGGCGCAGATCATGTCGCAGCTGCAGGACACCATCGGTGCCGACGCCGCCGACCAGGTGCGCAGCGCCGTGGCCAACTCCCAATTCAACGATACCGGGTTGTTTGCCAGCCTTATGAGTCTGGCACTGATTATTGTTGGCGCCACCACCGTGTTCGCGCAGATGCAGCGCTCGCTCAACACCATCTGGGAAGTGGCGCCGCGACCGTCGCGCAACACCATCGTGGCCCTGGTCAAAAGCCGCCTGCTGTCACTGACCATCGTGCTGTCACTGGGCTTTGTGCTGATGGTCTCCCTGCTGCTGAGCGTGGCGGTCAGCGCCGTGCTGGAATATGCCCGCAGCTGGCTGCCGATCCCCGGCGAGCTGGTGATGGTGACCGAACTGATGATATCGGTGCTGGTGATTGCGCTGCTGTTTGCCACCATGTTCCGCCTGCTGCCGGATGTGGTGCTGCGCTGGAAGGATGTGTTGCCCGGCGCCGTGGTCACCGCCGGCCTGTTCGTGATCGGCCGCGCCCTGATAGCCCTCTACCTGGCCCACACGGCCACCGCCTCCACCTATGGGGCGGCCGGCTCGCTGGTGGTATTGCTGCTGTGGGTCTACTACTCGTCGCTGATATTGCTGTTCGGCGCCGCCTTCACCCGCGCCCACACCGAAGCGCGGGGCATCAAGGTCAAGGCGCGCAGCACCGCGGTACGCATCAAGCGCCAGCATGTTGATGCCTGACAAGGCCGTCACACATCACTAGCCGATGTGCACCTCTCCTTCCGGGTAACCGATGGCCTGCTGACTGCGGCGGGTCAACAGGAAGGACAGGGTCAACGGCCCCACCCTGCCCACGAACATCAACAACATCAGGATGCACTGCCCGGGCTCGGACAACTCGGCAGTGATGCCCCGTGACAGGCCCACGGTGCCAAACGCCGACACCACCTCGAAGGTCAGGTCTTCAAAGCCGAGACGGGCATCGGTGATCGACAGCGCCATCAGCGCCATGAACACCACACCACAGGCAATAAATGTCACCGCCAGCGCCTTGAACACCAGCGCCGAGGATATCTGCCTGCCATAGACCACCGGCAACGGCCGCCCGCGCAGAAACGCCCGGGTGGCCATCAACAGCACCATGAAGGTAGTGACCTTGATACCACTGCCTGTGGAGTTGGTACCGGCCCCGATGAACATCAGCAGCAGATAAAGCAGCGAGGTGGGCAGACTCAGGGCACTCATGTCGACCACGTTGAAGCCGGCGGTGCGCGGCGTCACCGCCTGAAACCAGGCCGCCGCCAGTTTGTCACTGGTAGAGGCCATGCCACCCAGGGTGCCCGGGTTGCGCCACTCGGCCAGCAGGAAAAACAGCAACGCCAACAGAATCAGGCCGGCGGTGCCGGTGAACATCAGCTTGCTGTGCAGGCTCAGGGTCTTCCAGCGCATGCCGCGCCGGAACTCCGCCAGCACGGTAAAACCGAGCCCGCCAATAATGATCAGCGCGGTAATGATCAGCACCACCGGCCAGTTGCCGGCCCAGGCGCTGAGGCTGTCGGCACTGAGTGCAAAGCCGGCATTGTTGAAGGCGGAAACCGCATAGAACAGGCTGTGGAAGAAGCCCGATGACCAACCCAGCGCCGGCACCCATACCGTCATCAACAGCAACAGGCCCACCGACTGCACCACCACCACCATGACCAGAATGCGCCGGATCAACCAGGCAATGTCACTGACCCGGGTGTAGTTCATGCAGTCACGAATAAGACGCTGCTCGCCGATGCCCAGACGGTGCCCCATGGCCAGCAGGGTAGCCGCAGCAAAGGTCATGATGCCGATGCCCCCGGCTTCGATCAGCAACAGGATGATGCACTGTCCGAAAAGGGTGAACTGGCTGCCGGTATCCACCACCGACAGGCCGGTAACGGTGACCGCCGAGGTGGCGGTAAACAGGGCCTGTATCCAGGTAATGGAAACATGGGTGGCATCCGGCAGCTTGAGCAACAGCGTACCCAGCACGATCAGTAACAGAAAGCTGATCGACAGCACCGCCGGCGGCGACAGCATGGGCTGCAGGGTGCGGGCCTTGTGGTAGCCCCGGGGGCGTCCGAACCAGAGCCTCATTGTTTCTTGGCAAACCGCAGCAGGTTATGCATGGTGCCCAGCAGCACCAGCTGATCCCGTTCGCGCAGCACCAGGTCGGTAAAGGGCGCCTGCCAGACTTCCGTGCCGCGTTTGACCAGGGTCAGGCGCAGATCATGGTCTTCCAGCGGCAGCTCCACGGCGGGCTGGTCGGCAAAACGCTCGTCCACCTTCACTTCCACCACCAGCCAGTCATTGCCCAGCGGGATATAATCGAGCATCTCCGGGTGCAGCAGGGTCTGGGCCACGCGAATACCCATTTCGTGCTCCGGGTGAATAATACGATCCGCCCCCAGCCGGAACAGGATGCGGTGGTGAGCCTCACTGATGGCCTTCACCCAGACCTGTTTGACCTTGGCATTCTTCAGCGCCAGGGTAGTGAGAATGCTGGCTTCGAGATTCTCACCGATCGCCACCACCACGGCGTCGTAGGCGGGCAGATCCAGCTCTTCCACCACCTTGTCGCTGGCACCGTCGGCGATTAGCGTCTGTGACAACTGGTCGGCATAGTACTCCACCCGCGAGGCATCACTATCAATGCCCAGCACATCATGGCCCAGACGGGTCAGTTCCAGTGCCACAGTCGAACCGAAACTGCCCAGGCCAATCACCGCATACTGATGTTTCACAGTCTCTCCTTGTGACTCGACAAGGCGCGAACTCGCGGCCCTGTTTCCGCGTCATAAAATACAGAGGCGATCACCTTTGACGCGTTTTTACAGCGACGCCCCTGAAAAACAACGCTATCCTTTTCTGCGGCGGCCGTCATGGTGCCGCCGGCATTTTTGTATGGAGACAGCATGCTTTCCCCGCGTTTTCTTTCCCTGGCCACCGCTGCCGCCCTGATGCTGTGTAGCCCGGCCAGCCGGGCCCTGGACCCCCAGACCTTCGACCTCTGTGTGGGCAAACTGCGCAAACAGGCACTGGATGCGGACATTCCCGCCCAGGTAATCAGCGATACCCTCAACCGGGTAGAGCTGGACCCGAAAGTGGTGGAGCTGGACCAGAGCCAGCCGGAATTCACCAGCAGCTTCGCCGACTACTTTACCCGCCGGGTCAGTGATACCCGCATCGAAAAGGGCCGGCACTATCGCCAGACCCTGGCGCCCCTGCTGACGCAACTGACCCGCGAGTACGGCGTGCCCGGACGCTACCTGCTGGCCTTCTGGGGGCTGGAAACCAATTACGGCAGCTTCATCGGCAATACCCCCACACTCAATGCGCTGGCCACCCTCGCCTGTGAAGGGCGTCGGGGCGACTATTTCAGCGCCGAGCTGCTCAATGCCCTGCGCATTATCCAGGCCGGCGATATCGATGCGGCACAAATGAAGGGCTCCTGGGCCGGCGCCATGGGTCAGGTGCAGTTCATGCCGGCGGTCTTTCTGCGCTACGCGGTGGACGGCGACGGCGACGGCCACCGTAACCTGTGGCAAAGCACACCGGATGCGCTGGCCTCCGCCGCTCACTTTCTGCAGGGCCTGGGTTGGCAGCGAGAGCAGCGCTGGGGCCGGGAGGTACTGCTGCCGGAACAGTTTGATTTCAGCAAGGTGGGGCTCGACCAGTCGCTCAGCCTGGCCGAGTGGAATGCCCTGGGACTGCGCATGACCAACGGCCAGCGCCTGGCTGAGACGGTGGACTGGAAAGCCTCTCTGCTGCTGCCGTCCGGCCACTGCGGGCCGGCCTTTCTCGTCTACCCCAATTTCCGGGTGATCATGGGCTGGAACCGCTCGGAATCCTATGCCCTGGCCGTGGGTCGACTGGCGGATCGCATCGCCGGCGCCGGCCCCCTGCGCCATGCGCCGGTGGACGCCCCACGCCTCAGCCGTGAACAGGTCACGCAGCTACAGCAAACCCTCAACCAGCAGGGATTTGACGCCGGCGAGGCGGACGGCCTGCTGGGCCCGGGCACCCGCAGCGCCCTGGCCCGCTACCAGCAACAGCACGGCATGATCGCCGACGGTTTCCCGGACCGGGAGGTACTGCAGGCGCTGGGCATTCTCTAGGGAACCTCTGAAAAACCCGGCAACCATCATTCACGCTCCACTCCCCCACTGTGGAGCAATCAGTTGCCAATCAGGCAAACAGAGGTGAACCATGAAGCGGCGTATTCTGGTGTGGTTGCTGGGCATGCTGCCGGCCCTGGCCGGTGCGGCCATCTCCTGGCAGCCATGGTCACCCGCCCTGTTCGAGCAGGCTCGCCAGCAGCACAAGCTGGTACTGTTGAACCTTGCCGCCGGCTGGTGTCACTGGTGCCATGTAATGGATCACAACACCTATTCGGATCCCCGAGTAACCGCTTACCTACAGCAACATTACCTGACCATCAAAGTCGACCAGGATTCCCGCCCGGACCTTGCCAATCGCTACCGGGATTACGGTTGGCCGGCCACCGTCATCTTTCTGCCCGACGGCTCCGAACTGGTCAAACGGGCCGGTTATATCGACCCGGACGCCTTCCTTTCACTGTTGCAAACAGTGGCAGAAAACCCCGCCCCGCTTACGGATACCCCGACGACCCGGCCCGTTACTCAGCACGCGCTCAGCGATACCCTTCGCCACTCTCTGGAAGAGCGTCACCGGAAAAGCTATGACCAGACGCATGGCGGCCTGAAACTGGCGCAGAAATTTCTGGACGCAGACAGTGTGGAATACATGCTGCTACAGGCACGGCTTGGCGATGGCACCGAGGGCGAACGCGCCAGGCAAACACTGAACAGTGCCGCCCGGCTGATTGATCCGGTATGGGGTGGCGCCTATCAGTATTCCACCGGAGGTGACTGGCACTACCCGCACTTTGAAAAAATCATGTCGGTACAAGCCGATTATCTTCGTCTGTACAGCCTGGCCTACGCGCAATGGCAAGCCCCTGAAGACCTGGCCCGAGCCAGGGCCATTCGAGACTATCTGCTCACATTTCTGCGCAGCCCCGAGGGCGCCTTCTATACCAGCCAGGATGCCGACCCTATTCCCGGACAGCATGGCGCCGACTATTTTGCCCTCAATGATGCGGACCGTCGCCGGGCAGGCATTCCCCATATCGATACTCACCGCTACAGCCGTGAAAACGGCTGGGCCAGCGAAGCCCTGGTACAGCTCTACCAGGCCAGCGGTGACAAGCAGGCATTACAGGCGGCAGTACAGTCCATGGACTGGGTACTGGCGCACCGGCGCCTCCCCGGCGGCGGCTTCCGACATGATCAGCAGGATCCGGCCGGCCCTTACCTGGCGGACTCTCTGGCGGCAGGCAAAGCCTGCCTGGCGCTCTATCAGGCGACAGCCCAACGGCGCTGGCTGGCCTGTGCAACGCAGGCGGCGGATTTCATCCATGACCGTTTCGCGTCCGCGGCAGGCGTAGTCACCGCCGTGAAAGCCCCGGATAGCCCGCTGCAGCCAACGGCGGATATCGAAGAGAACATCCATCTTGCCCGCTTTGCCAATCGCCTTTATCAATATACCGGCAAAGAAGACAACCGAATGCTGGCCCGTCAGGCCATGGGCTTTCTCGCCACTCCAGCCGTGGCGAAAGCCCGCATCGAAGATGCCGGCATACTGCTGGCTGACAGAGAGCTTGGCCAGGCCCCGGCGCATTACACCGTGGTTGGCCACAGGGATGCGACCACGGCGGCGGCCTTGTTCGAGGTGGCCCTGCGTCAGCCTGGCAGCTACAAGCGAATAGAGTGGTGGGACCGGCGCGACGGGCCATTGCCACGCGGTGACGTGGATTACCCGACAACCGGTAAAGCCGCCGGCTACTTTTGCACCGATAGTCGCTGCTCATTGCCGGCCTTCGACGCACAGCATTATCAGGCACTGATCAACCGCCTCAGGCAATGAAGCTCAGAAGCTCACCCCCAGGCTGGCATTGACACTGTGCGCGTCGGTGATCCGGTCATCATCGGTGTAGGCATACTCAACACCCGCGCGCAGCGGCGCCCGGTGAACCAGCAACAACTCCAGATCCAGGCCGACGACGGCCTGATTGAGAGCCACATCCACACTGTCAAAATCCAGATCATAGTGGCGGTAGCGCAGGTGCAGGGCCTCGCGGCGCAGGGATACCGGTGACTTGAACAGGTACAGGGGCAGGTTGATGACCTTTGACAGGCTCGCTTCGCCAAAGCTGGCCCGGCGGGCATAGTAGGTGCCCTTCAGTGCCGGGATCACCAGCCGCGACGGGTCATTGGCAATGTAGTCCTGGGCGTCGTCAAGCTCCACCCCGCGCCGACCAGCCTGGCTAATTGGTGCATCGCTGCGCGAGAACTGCCCCCGTGCACCCAGATAGAATTCCGCCGGCAGGTCGGTCATCAGGCTCAGGGTGCCGCCGTAACTGCTGTCATCCCGGTCATCCACCTGGTAGGCACCCAGGTCGAACGCCTTGTTGGGCAGGTAGCTGTTGCCAAACCGGGTGGTGCGATTCAGGCGCCACTGGGCCGCCAGCGGTTCGCGCTCGTCCAGGTGATAATCCTGGTACCAGGTGCCGGCCAGTTCGCTGTACCAGTAACCGGTCTGCAACAGCGGCAGGCGCAGCTCGGCACTGAGGCCATGATTGCGGGCGTCCTCCGGCGGCGTTTCCCGGTCCAGCTGATCGTCAGTAACCCAGTACTGCTTGATGCCACCAATCAGGAAAAACTGGTTATTGCTGTAGCCCAGCCCGGACACCTTGCTCAGGTCGCTGTCGCGGTAGCTGAACAGGGACAGTTGATTCTGCTCCAGCGGGTCGGCAAAACGAACCTGCACGTTATAGAGCGTGTGGGTATCGGATTCGTCCTGGGGAGTTGCGGGGTCATCATCGTCACTGAGCAGGGACAGATACACATCACTGCCGCTGTAACGCAGCGCCGTCCATGAATGGTAGGGGCGATCCAGGGTCAGCGGTTGAGAAGGAGCGTCCGTGGTCAGGTTATCCGCCTGACCGGCCGGGGTATCCCAGCGCAGGGTTCGTACGAACGGCTGCCCGGATCGAGGCTGCAGAGATTTCAGGTAATAGCCGTAATGGTCCGCCTGGATGGCCACCGCCAGTACCCGCTCATCATCCAGCAAGCGCGCCGCGACGATGTCATCCTCCGGCAGCACCCGCACCACCGCCCCGTCGGTGGCCACCCGGTACAGGGCCGAGCCGTACTCACTGTTGGCCACGAACAGCACACGCCCCTGACTGTCCACATCCGCCACCACACCATAGTAACCCTGGTAGTGATAGAGCGGCGTGCGATTGCGATAGAGGGTACGCTCGGCACCGTTCTGCACGAAGTAATAAAGGTCATCGCCGTGTACCTCCACGGAGGAATTCACCTGGCCGTAGAATTGCTCACCCACATACAGTTGCGGCTGGTCATAGGAGCTGGCCACATCGAAGTACACCGGCACACCGGCGCGGGTATACCCCTGAATCACGCGGCCACGGGTATCGCCTTTGAGGATGGCACTTTCACTGTAGAGTCCCTGGGAAATTCGCCAGGGGGAACTGTAGGCACTGGCCATGGACCAGGTGCTGCCAGCATGGCGAAACAGCTCGCCGGCCCGGAAGGTGGTGCGGGTCTTTTGCAGGGTGGCGGTGTGGCGGTCCAGCTCGACCTTGTAAGGCGCTCGCACATCCTGGGGGCTGGCCAGAAAAAATATCTCCTTGCTATCACTGTTGAGCGCATTGAAATGCTTGGAGGTCATCAACGGCGTGCCGGAAGACATCACCGCCTTGTCCGCCTGCTGGCGTTCATGGGCGACCCAATCCGCAAAGGTACTGTCAAAGTCCTTGCCAATGGCCGTTTGCAGCGGCGCATTGGTCACGAAGGGCAGATACCAGTAACGCGAGCGCACCTTGAAGTAGCGGTTGGTGGCATCCAGCCCGTAATGGTCTGCCAGGAAATACTGATAGTGACTGCCCAGCGCATAGCTGTTTTCCCCGTAGGGAAAAAACAGCGTCTGATTGTAGGCCCGCGCCGGGGTCAGCTCGCCGGCCTTTGCCTTGGCGTGCACCAGCGCATCGAAGCGGCCACTGTAGAGACGCCCGCCATTTCCGTGGCGCGACTCATTGAGCACCGCGTTGCCCTCAAGCATGAAAGACGACTCGAACGCATTGGGCACAATGGCCGGGAAAAACGGCAACATGAAGCTGCCATTACCGAGCACCGTATGCAGCGACCGGGAAACCCGGTTGTCCTTGGCATTGAGCTGGTAGTTGTGGGCCGTCTCGTGAAACAGCAGGGTATCGAGCCAGGAGGTGGCAGCAAAATAATCCACCGCGGCGGCGCCGCCGACGTAATTGATTTGCCGGTTGAGGGGATACTGGGTGGAGAAGCCGTTGGCAATTTGATTGTTGTCGGAAATCAGCCCCACGTTCAGGGGAGCATCCATGCGGTAACCGAAGGTGGCCTCATAATCCGGCTGCAGGGACAGCTCGACGCCGGCGGCGTGCTCGGCAAACGTTTTGTTCTGCTGCGTGAAAATCAACTCGGTATTGCGCACCGTGGCCCGGTAGTAAGGCACATCCTGGGGTACCACCGTCGGGTTGCGCTGTACCAGGGGTTCCGCCCAGGCCCCGGATGCCACCGACAGACAGACCAGCCACCACCCTCCCCGTTTCACCATCTTCCTGTTCCCTGTTTTGTTCTTCGGCGCCCAGCATAGCGGACCCGGCACCGAAAAAGGTATTCATAATCCGGCGGGGTGTCGCGCCATTTACAGCCACGTTACAGAGAGCCGGCACGTGGTGACAACGGCTCACACAGGTCACAACAGAGTGGCAAACGCCTCTTGCCTAAACTTGCACATAAGCAAAATTGCGGGGCCTGTCGGCCCCACGAATAACAAGAGGGGTGAAATCATGTTTTCTACATTGTCTGCCATTCGCGGGCTCGGGGCCGGCGTTTGCCTGGCCCTGTCAGTGACGTTGGCCGCCTGCGGAGGCGGAGGTGGCGGTGGCGCCACACCGACTGACAACGCGACGACGGCCACACCCAATGCCGGGCCAGATACCGAAACGCCCGCGCCGGCCCAACCCAAGGCCGCAAACCTGGACTGGGGCACAGCCTATGATCGTGAGGAGGAATACCCCAACACGGTCACCCTGCCGCAGTTGCTGATCACCATGAGCGACGGCACCCGGCTGGCCGCCAGCGTGACCCTGCCCGCCGATGAAAACGGCAATGCCATTGACGGCAGTTTCCCTACCGTGGCCACCTTTACCGGCTACAGCCAGACCTACACGGCGTCGATCTTTTCCGACCCGGCCCTGGTCAAGCGCGGCTATGCCTATATTACCGTGGACATGCGCGGCACCGGCGCATCGGAGGGTACTTGGCAGGCCTTTACCGAAACCGACCACCAGGACATCAGCACCCTGCTCGACTACATCGCCGCCCAACCCTGGTGTAACGGTCGTATCGGCATGAACGGGGCCTCCTACATGGGCATCACCGGTCTGCTGGCCGGTGCTACTGGCAACCCGCACCTGAAAGCCATTTTTGCCATCGTCCCCATGGGCGATGCCTACCGGGATATCGTTTTCTCCGGCGGCCAGATCAATGCCGGTTTCATTCCGCTATGGATTGCCCTGGTCACCGGTCTGGGCATCATTCCCACCCAGACCGGGCTGGATAACGGCGAGCCGCAGTACTACCTGGAAACGCTGCTCGATCATCTCACCGGCAGCCTCACGGATTTCCCGGTACCGGTGGTGGCCGATGCCCTGCTGGGTGGCGACTACAGCTATGACAGCGAATTCTGGCGCATCAAGTCGCCGCTGGAGTACACCGACCGCATCCAGGCCCCCACCTTTGTGGTCGGCGGTCTCAACGACCTGTTCCAGCGCGGCGAACCGCTGCTCTACGAGGCACTGAAAGACCACACCAATGCCAAGTTGCTGATCGGCCCCTGGGAACACCTGGCCGGCTCTCTGGGCGCCGGGCTGCCCGCCGATGGCGTGCCGGCCCTGTCCAACATCCGCCTGGCCTGGTTTGACCACTACCTGAAAGACATGGACACCGGCGCCCAGGATTATCCGCCGGTGACCCAGTACTACACCGGCGCCGAGCGCTACATCACCGCCGCCGACTGGCCCCATCCGCAGGCCAGCGCGAAAACCTTCTACCTGCACGGCAAGACCCTGCCGCTGGCCGGTACCGTGGACAACAGCGCGCCCACCGGCAAGGCCCAAACCACCATCGTGCAACAACCGGTCAACGGCCTGTGTTCCGCCAGCGCCAGCCAGTGGACCGCCGGCGTTCTGGGGCTGGTGGTACCGCCCTGCAAGGCACAAGGCAACCTGACCGAATTGCTGGAAGCGGTTTACACCACCGCGCCACTGGAGCAGGACATGGCCATCAACGGCCCCATCGGCGCACAGATCTGGGCGTCCACCACGGCCCTGGATGCGGATATCGTGGTGCGCATCAGCGACGTGGATGCCAATGGCATTTCCCGCCAGCTCACCGACGGCATCCAGATGGCCTCCATGAGCCACTTTGATCTGGCCCGTACCCGCTTCATGGACGGCAAGATGATTCAGCCCTGGCATCCTTTCACCAAGGCCTCCAAACAGGGCATCACGCCACTCACCCCCTTCCGGGCGGATGTGGAAGTCTTCCCCACCAGCGCCGTGATCAAGGCCGGCCACCGGCTGCGCATCAGCGTCGGCGCCAGTGACCTGCCCCATGGCCTGAGCACGGTGCCCAACCTGCTGTCCAGCCTGATCGGCGGGCTCACCGTCTACAGCACGCCGGCCATGCCGTCGCGAGTCAATATTCCGCTGGTGCCCACCAGTGCACTGACACACTGACGTCACCACCAGCATCAAACACTGAACCGTAACGGGGCCTGTCGGCCCCGTTACGGTTTTTGCTTGTTGGCGCCATAGCCAATACCTACTTCGTTTGTTCATGCGGCTCTGACAGAATGCCCCGCCCTGTTGTCCCACTGTCTCTTGCAGCTGGAGAGTCCATGTCTTCCCACACCCCCTCACATCCCCGGCTGGCGGAACTGGCGCTGGCACTGGGTGGTTTTGGTATCGGTACCGGCGAGTTTGTCATCATGGGTTTGATGAACCGGGTCGCCGGCGATCTGCAGGTCGCCGTACCGGATGTGGGCTATGCCATCAGTAGTTACGCCCTGGGCGTGGTAATCGGCGCCCCGCTGATTTCTGCCTTTGCCGCCCGGGTGCCCAAACGGGCCCTGCTGATCGCGCTGATGCTGGTGTTCGCCCTGGGCAATATGGCCAGCGCCCTGGCGCCGGGCTTCTGGAGTTTCGTGGGGCTGCGTTTTCTGGCCGGCCTGCCCCATGGCGCCTACTTCGGCGTGGCGGCCCTGGTGGCCGCCGGCGCCGTGCCCCTGCACCAGCGCGCCCGGGCGGTGGGCCGGGTCATGAGTGGGCTGACGCTGGCGATCCTGCTGGGTGCACCACTGGCCACCTGGGCCGGCAACCTGCTGGGCTGGCAGGTGGCCTTTATCGGGGTCGGCGTCATTGCCCTGCTGACCACCGGCCTGATTACCCTGTGGGTGGCACCGCAACCTGCGGACCCGGATGCCAGCCCGAAGCGGGAGCTGTCCGCCCTGATCAAACCCCGGGTGCTGGTAACACTGGGGGTGGCCAGTATCGGCTTTGGCGGCATGTTTGCCGTGTTCAGCTACGTGATGCCCACGCTCACCGGGCAGGCCGGCATGGCCGAGGCGTGGGGGCCACTGGTGCTGGCGGTATTCGGCGTCGGCACCATTGTCGGCAACCTGGCCGGCGCCCGGGCGGCGGACCGCAACCTGATGCGGGCCATCCCCGGCATTCTGATCTGGTGTGCGCTGGTGCAGGGGCTGTTCTTCTTCGCCGCCAACACTATCTGGGCCGGCATTCTCTTCACCGGCCTGGTGGGTACCAGCATCGCCCTGGGGCCGGCCCTGCAGACACGGCTGATGGATGTGGCGGAGGATGCCCAGACCATGGCCGCCTCGCTCAACCACGCGGCTTTCAACATGGCCAATGCGCTGGGCGCCTGGCTGGCGGGAATCACGGTCAAACAGGGCGTGGTCTGGTCAAGCACCGGTCTGGTGGGCACGGCGCTGGCGCTGGGCGGCCTGCTGATCTTCATCGCCGGCCGCTGGCAGGAAAAACGTCGTCAGGCCGCTATCGCCGCCTGACGACGGTGACACTCAGAAACGGTGCACGTAGCCCACATTGATGGTGGTCAGGTCGTAACCGTCATCGTCATCAAGCATCAACCACTCCACGTTGATGGCATGCTGCGGCGCCAGGTTGAAATCCACCCCGGCCCCGTAGGACGGGTCACTGGCGGTACGCTCTTCGGTGCTGCTACCCAGCAGGCCACTCACCTTGATATCAGCCTGGGCACTGGAGTGACCGGCCAACAGGTAGGGCGACACCGGCAGGGACTTGTCCAGCCCCAGCTTCAGGTAGGCGCCGACCAGCCATTTGGGATCGATTTCCACCGAGCTCATTTCGTCACTGTCGATGCCGTAGCCCAGACGCCCTTCCACCGCCACATTGGGCGTGAACTGCAGACCAAAGCGGGCCTGCAGCGCGGATGGCTCAAAATCATCGCCATCGGTTTCCTGATTCAGGGCGTTGTACATCAGCCCCACATAGCCATCCTGCTGATACATGCCGCCGGCAAAAGCCGGCAGGCTACACGCCAGCAAGCCCGTGGCGAGAAGCACTTTTTTCATGGCAGAAACTCCCTGTGTCCTTGTTGGTGCGATTGTTGTTTTGCGGTCACATGACCGTCACAAACAGCATGCCAGACAGCCGGCCAGACTCAACAACGGCTCTCACCGAATAACAAAAAAACACGCGATCAACGCACGCCGGCGGACAGGGACTCCGGCTGCACGAACTGGCCAGTAACCGGGAAGTGAATGGTGACCTGCAAGCCGCCCTCGGGGTGGTTGGCCAGGGCGATACGACCGTGGTGCATGTCCACAATCCGTTTGACGATAGCCAGGCCCAGGCCACTGCCACTGAGGGTGCGGGCCTTTTCCCCGCGGGAGAAGGGTTGCAGCAACAGGGGAATATCATCTTCACGCACGCCCTTGCCATGATCTCGCACGGTCAGGCAGACGGTGTTCTCGTCCACCCGGGTGGCCACTTCCACCGGCGCGGCGCCGTATTTGAGGGCATTGCCGATCAGGTTGGCCAGCATGCGTTTAACGGTCAGCCGTTTGAGCATCAACCGGGGCAGATCCTGCAGGTCGAAGCCGAGCTGGTCCGGCGGGTACTTGCCGGCCACTTCCTGAATCAGGGCATTGAGGTTTTCAAAGTCCGGCTGCTCGTCGGCGCCATCGCGAATAAAGGCGATGAACTGATCGAGGATGGCATCCATGTCCTCGATATCCTCGATAATGCCCTGGGACAGCTCCCGGTCATCCAGGAATTCCGCCGACAAACGCAATCGCGTCAGCGGCGTACGCAGGTCATGGGACACCCCCGCCAGCAGCAGGGCCCGGTCGCGCTGGGCCTGCTGCAGATCGCTGGTCATGCGATTGAAGGCCGCATTCACCGCCTGGATTTCCTCTGGCCCCAGGGTGGTATCGAGCACCGGCACCGCCTCGCCACGGCCCACTTTCAGCGCCACCCGGGCCAGCCGGCGCAGGGGCAGGTTGAGCCCACGGGCAATCAGCAGCCCGCCAATGATCGACAGCAGCGGCACCGCCACGCCCCAGCCCAGCAACAGGTAGCGATCATAGTCGCGGAAGAAGGCCATCGGCACCCGCAGCCAGTGCTGCTGGAAGGACGGCGCCGTCACCCAGAGGGTCGGCTCGCGGTTGTCTTCCACCCGCACAGTCACCGGCTCGGAGAGCAGCTCCTGCACTTCTTCGCGAAAGCGCTCCACCACCGGCCGGGCCACCAGCAGACTGCGGTCGCCGTGCAGGTTCTCCGGCTGCCCCAGCTCGATACCGGTGGCCTGCCCCAGGCGCCGAGCCATCTGCGCGTCTTCACCGCCATCATGGGCAAAGGCCAGTTCCGCCTGAAGTACGGTCAGCCGGGCATATTCGCGGATACCGGGCAGGTAGGCATTGCGGGCAAAAAACCACAGGGTCAGCGCCTGGCTGATGCCGATCACCAGCCCCACCACAATGGCGGAACGGACAAAGGCGGTACGGGGATAAAATTTCATAAGGGCTCGCTGACACGCAAACACGCTTCACGCCGGCACGCAAAGACAGAAAAGACCATCCTACGCTTTTCGCGTGAAAGGGTGCAGACGTGTTGCGTGCAAGCGTTGGTCAATCCGGCACAAACACATAGCCCACGCCCCACACTGTCTGGATATAGCGGGGTTTGGACGGGTCATCCTCCAGCAGGCGGCGCAGCCGTGACACCTGCACATCGATGGAGCGCTCCATGGCCGACCATTCCCGACCCCGGGCCAGACTCATCAACTTGTCGCGGGTGAGCGGTTCACGGGGATTCTGCACCAGCGCCTTGAGCACGGCGAACTCGCCGGTGGTGAGGTTCTGCGGATCGTCCTCCCGGTACAACAGGCGATTGGCCAGATCCAGGGTCCAGGGGCCAAAGCTCACCTGGCTCTCTTCCTTGCTGGGAGCGCCGGGCACCTCGCGCACATGGCGGCGCAGCACCGCGCGGATACGGGCATCCAGCTCACGGGGATTGAACGGTTTGGGCAGGTAATCGTCGGCACCGGCGTCCAGGCCCTCGATGCGCTCGGCATCATCGCCTTTGGCGGTGAGCATGATGATCGGCATGCGGTTGTCCGCCTCGCGCAGACGCCGGCAGATGGACAGGCCGTCCTCGCCGGGCAGCATCAGGTCCAGCACCATCAGTGAATAGATTTCCCGGGACAGGGCCCGGTCCATCTGCTCACCATCGGCCACCGCCTTGACCGTGTACCCGGCCTCTTCCAGGAAGCGCTGCAACAGGCTGCGCAGGCGGGCATCATCGTCCACCACCAGAATCTTGTCTTGCTGTTCGCTCACTTGGCCTCCTGAAATCACCGTTACCGGGCCCTTCATTTACGCCCGGAACGCCCGGGACGCAAGTTAACGGCCCGACAACTTTGTATATAAACATTGCCGTCTCATGCCATAGGCACTATGCGAATGAGCCGTTAAAGTAAGACCCTTTGATAATAATTATTGATAAAGGATCGTCCCTTGCGCGAGTGGCTGCGAAAAATCCCCCCCATTGCGCGGGTGCTGCTGGGCACCCTGATCGCCATTGTCGTGCTGGCGATCAGCAAACCCTCGGCCCCCACCCAACCCGCCGGCGAACATCCGGCGCGGGTGCGTTATATGGTGGCACAACCGGCCAGTCATGCGCCGCAGATCCAGCTGTTCGGTCGCATCCAGTCACCCCGCGATGCCCAGCTCACCGCCGTGGTCACCGCCAATGTGGATCGCATCCCGGTACGGGCCGGCAACCGGGTGGCCAAGGGCGACCTGCTGATCCAGCTGGATGACAGTGAAGTGACCCTCGCCCGGGACCGGGCCAAAGCCGCCCGCGATGAAGCCGCCGCCCAGCTGGAGACCACCCGCCTGCGCGCGCAAAGCGACCGGGAAGCGCTCAAGCTGGAAGAGAAGCTCACCAAACTGTCGCGCCAGAATTACCAGCGCCTGCTGTCACTGAAAGACAAGAAACTGATTTCCCAGACCCAGCTGGACCAGGCCAGTGAAAACCTGGCTCGGGCGGAGCTGTCGCTGACCCAGCGGCAGCTGACCGTAAAGGATTCCGCCAACGAACTGGCCCGGGTCCAGGCCCGGCTGGCCAGCGCCCAGGCCCAATTGGAGCAGGCCGAACTGGACCTCAAGCGCACCCGCGTGGAAGCGCCCTTCAGTGGCAGCATCACCGATGTGAGCGTGGCCCCCGGCGAGCGAGTGCGCCCCGGCGAACCGCTGGTCAGCCTGTATGCGGACCAGGACCTGGAAGTACGCGCCCAGATTCCCGAGCGGTACCTGCCGGCGGTGCGCGAGGGCCTCAAGCAGGGCCCGCTGGATGCCCGCACTGAACTGGAAGGCCAGACCCACCCGCTCAGCCTGACCCGACTGGCCGCCAGCGCGGTGAGTTCCCGCGGCGGCATCGACGGCCTCTTTAGCTTTGACCGGGGCACCCCGGCCACCGCCCTGGGCCGCCCACTCAGCATCGTGCTCACCCTGCCGGCCCGCCCGGATCTTCTGGCCCTGCCCGCCAGCGCCCTGCACGGCCTGGACCGGCTCTACCGCATCGGCGACCAGGGCCACCTGGAGCGGGAAGAGGCCCATATCGTCGGCGAGGCCCTGGAAGGCCCGGACCCGCTACTGCTGCTCAGCGCCCCCGGCATCCACGCCGGTGACCATGTAATGATCACCCAGCTGCCCCAGGCCATTGCCGGGCTGCCGGTGGATGCCCGCCCGCAGGCCAGCGAGGACGACAGCGACGCGCCGGCCGGTCAGGAGAACGGCGGTGAGTGAACCGCGCGGCCTGATCGCCAGCTTCGCCCGTCACCAGGTCGCCGCCAACCTGCTGATGGTGCTGATGATCATGCTCGGCCTGCTGGGCTGGCATAAGCTCAATACCCAGCTGTTTCCGGATTTCGACTTCGACTATGTCACCGTCACCATTCCCTGGCGCGGGGCCAGCCCGGAGGACATCCAGCGCTCCATCACCATCCCGGTGGAACAGGCGCTCAAGACCCTGCCCGATACCCGCAAGCTGATTGCCCGCTCCCAGCAGGGTGCGGCGGCCATCTTCATCGAACTGGAAGACGGCAGTGACATCGGCCTGGCACTGGACGAGGTACGCCAGCGTATCGACTCCATCCGCAACCTGCCCCAGGACGCGGAACGGCCGGTGATCCAGAAGATCACGCCCTATACCCTGGTCACCTCGATCCTGGTATCCACCGACCATGGCACCCGCGAGGAGTTGCGCCCGGTGGTGCGCAAGATGGAAGACGAGCTGCTGGCACTGGGCGTCGGCAAGGTGGAATTCGTCGGCCTGCCGGACGAGGAAATGGCCATCCAGGTGCCCACCAGCACGCTCCACGACCTGGGCCTGACCCTCAACCAGATCGCCAGCCAGGTGCGCGATTCCAGCCAGGACATTCCCGCCGGCACCGTGGGCCGTGATGACGCGGCCAAGCAGCTGCGGGCACTGGGCCAGCGCCGCGACGAGAAGACCTTTGCCGACCTGCCACTGCTGGACAATGCCAGCGGCAAGCGCCTGACCCTGGGCGATGTGGCCATCATCAAGCGCCGCCCCCGGGACGACCAGGCCACCCTCACCTACCAGGGCAAACCGGCCATCGAGTTGCGCGTCATGCAGGGCAAGGACGACGACATGCTGGACCTGGCCGCCAAGGTACAGACCTGGGCCGAGGGCCACCGTCACGACCTGCCCCAGGGCGTGCACATGACCTTCTACTTCCAGACCTGGAAGCATGTAAAGGAACGCATCCATACCCTGGTCAGTAACGGCCTGTCCGGGCTGGTGCTGGTGATCGCCACCCTGTTCTTCTTCCTCAACATGCGCGTGGCCCTGTGGGTGACCATGGGCATTCCGGTGTCCTTCCTTACCACCCTGGGGCTGCTGTGGCTGTTTGGCGGCTCGATCAACATGATCAGCCTGTTCGGCCTGATCCTGGCCCTGGGGCTGATTGTCGATGACGCCATTGTGGTGGGCGAAGACACGCTCACCCACCTGCAGCAGGGGGAGTCCGCCCAGCGCGCCGCCCTGGGCGGCGCCAAACGCATGTTCTGGCCGGTGGTGGCATCTTCCACCACCACCATCGCCGCCTTCCTGCCGCTGGGCATGATGGGCGGCGCCATGGGCAAGATCGCCTTCGACATTCCCTTCGTGATGATCTGCGTAATCATCGCCTCGCTGATGGAATGCTTCCTGGTGCTGCCGGGTCACTTGCACCATGCCTTCCGCGGTGTGGAGCTCAAGCCCAGCGCCCTGCGCCAGCGTATTGATGGTGGCTTCGACCGCCTGCGCGAGCAGCGCTTCCGGCCGCTGGTCTACTGGGCCATCCGCAACCGGGTTCTGGTCAGTGTGTCGGCCATCTGCGCCTTTGTGCTGGCACTGTCCGTGGTTGCCACCGGCTGGCTCAAGTTCACCTTCTTCCCGCCGGTGGACAGTGACCAGATCCGCGCGGTGGCAGAGTTCTCCGCCGGCACCGACACGACCACCGTGGACCACTTTCTCGACCAGCTGGAACGCACCCTCAACGAGACCAACCAGGAACTCGGTGGCCACCTGGTGCATACCGTCATCAGCCACCACGGCGCCGCCGCCGGGTTCCCCAATATCGGCGGGCGCCAGGACAAGTTCGGCGATGAATTCGGCACCCTGGTGGTGGAGGTCTATACCGGCGCTGACCGGGAGATTACCAACGACGAGCTGATGCAGGCCTGGCGCCAGAAACTCAAGATGCCCGCCGGGCTCGACCAGCTGACCATCACCCAGGGCGATGCCGGCCCGCCGGGCAAACCGGTGGAGATCAAGCTCACCGGCAGTGACGTACCCACCCTCAAACAGGCATCGCTGGAACTGCAGGACCGGCTGTCCGGCTTTGCCGGCATCAGCAACGTGGACGACGACCTGCCCTACGGCAAGGAGCAGCTCACCTTCCAGCTCACCCCCAAGGCCCGGGCCCTGGGGCTGACCCTCAGCGAGGTGGCCAGCCAGCTACGGGCCGCCTTTGATGGCAGCCTGGCGCAGCTCTACAACGACGAGGACGAGGAAATCGAGGTACGGGTGATCCTGCCGGACGCGGAGCGGCGCCAGTTCACCGCCCTGGAACGCCTGCCCATCATTACCCGCGAAGGCGAGGCCATCCCGTTGCGCGACGTGGTGCACTTCAAGGCGCGCAAGGGCGTGGACCTGCTGCGCCGGGTGGGCGGTCAGCTGGCGGTGACCGTGTCCGCCGACCTGGACCCGGAACAGGGTAACGCCAACGAAATCATCGCCACCCTGCAACAGGGGTTACTGCCCAAGCTGCAGGCCCGCTACGGCGTTGGCGTGGACTATGAAGGCAAGCTGCAGGAGCAGGCGGAAAACCTGCGCGACATGGCCACCGGCGCGCTGCTCGGGCTGGCGCTGATCTACGTGATCCTGGCCTGGGTGTTCAGTGCCTATACCTGGCCACTAGCGATCATGACGGCCATCTTCTTCGGCTTCACCGGTGCCGTGATCGGCCACCTGCTGACCGCCCCCTTCGGCATCAAGTTTTCCATGTTCTCGATCATGGGGCTGTTCGGGCTGTCCGGCATCATCGTCAACGACTCCATCGTGCTGGTGAGCTTTTACCAGCAACTGGTCGCGGAAGGCATGGAGCGCTACCAGGCCATTGTGGAAGCCTGCGTGCGCCGTCTGCGGGCCGTGCTGCTGACCTCCATCACCACGGTCGCCGGGCTGCTGCCAATCCTGTTCGAGACCTCGCTGCAGGCCCAGTTCCTCAAGCCCATGGCCGTGAGCATCGTGTTCGGCCTGTTGTTCGGCACAGGTCTGATTCTGCTGGTGGTGCCAGCCATGCTGATGATCATCGAGGAACAGCAGGAAAAACTGCACGGCCTGCGCCCGTCCTCGCTGATCCGGCGCTTGCCGGGCCTGTGGCGCTTTGACCCACATCAGCACCGCCAGCAACCCATCGACAGCGGCTTTCGCGGCAGCCTGCGCTGGGCGGCCATCGCCGCCGCCCTGCTGCTGGCACTGACCGCGGCCCGCCTGCCGGTGCTGCAGCAGGCCCATGAACAGGCCCAACCCCTGCCGCTGGTGCTGCTGGCCGCCCTGCTGCTGGTCACCATGTTGGCGCTGGGCCTGGCAGTGGCGGTGCAGCTGTGGCGCCGCTGGCACCGCACCCCGTCACTGGCGAGCCTGTGGCTGTCGGTGACGGTGCTGGGCAGCTTGCTGATCCGCACTCTGCTGCCAGAACAGGCCGGGCCGTTCTGGTCCCTGGCACTGTGGGGCGTGTTCGCCGCCCTGCTGATTCTGCCGGCGTTGCACTGGGGGCGACGCAGTGCCCACACCCTCACCCGTGGCCACAAGTGACAAAATTCGGCAAAAGCTGCCGTAATTGAATAGATTACGTTTTAGACAATGGCTGCTATCATCAAGCCACTGGGGTCTGCTATCACCCGCCAGCGCCGCCTCTGGCCGCGCCAGCCACTGTGCCAACCGGTTGTGAAACCGCCGCCGGTGCTAGCACCCGTATAAGAAAGCCAATAATCGGGCCGGTCTGAGGAGAGCAGCATGGCCAAAATTCTCGTGGTGGACGATTCTCCCACCCAGCTGACCAATCTTGTCAAAATCGTTCAGGGCCAGGGCCACGATGTGGTTACCGCCAGTAACGGCATGGAAGGGGTACAGCTCGCCAGAAGTGAACATCCGGATCTGATTCTCATGGATGTGGTAATGCCGGAGCTGAACGGCTTCCAGGCCACCCGCAAGATCACCCGTGACCCGGAAACCAGCAGTATTCCGGTGATTCTGGTCACCACCAAGGACCAGGAAACCGACAAGGTCTGGGGCGAACGCCAGGGCGCGGTGGGCTATATCATCAAGCCGCCGCAGGAATCCGAGCTGATCGCCAAGATCAATGAGGTACTGGGCTGAACCCGGCCGGGTCGCAGCCACACCACCTTTTACATGTCAATCTATCAACGACCGGTTTCATTCCCTATGATTCCGGTCGTTTTCATTTCTGAAAGTTGTGCCCGCGATGCGTAGTATTGAACAGATTATTGCCGAAGAACTGAGCTGCCAGGAACGTCAGGTACAGGCCGCCGTAGCCCTGCTCGACGAAGGCGCCACCGTCCCCTTCATCGCCCGTTACCGTAAAGAGGTCACCGGCGGACTGGACGACACCCAGTTGCGTAACCTGGAAGAGCGACTGCGCTACCTGCGGGAAATGGAAGAGCGCCGCGACGCAATCCTCAAGAGTATCGCCGAGCAGGACAAGCTCACCCCGGAACTGGAAAAGGCCATCAAGGCCGCCGACACCAAGACCCGGCTGGAAGACCTCTACCTGCCCTACAAGCCCAAGCGCCGTACCCGCGCCCAGATCGCCCGCGAGGCCGGCCTGGAGCCACTGGCCGACAGCCTGCTGGCCGATCCCGACCAGAATCCCGAAGCGCTGGCCGGGGGCTACCTCAACGACGAGCACAAGATTGCCACCGCCAAGGATGCCCTGGACGGTGCCAAACAGATTCTCATGGAGCGCTTTGCGGAAAACGCCGAGCTGCTTACCCGCCTGCGCACCTTCCTGTGGGACAAGGCCCACATCCAGGCCAAGCTGGTGGACGGCAAGGAAAAGGACGGCGCCAAGTTCAGCGACTACTTCGACCACAGCGAAGCGCTCAAGGACATCCCCAGTCACCGGGCCCTGGCCCTGTTCCGCGGCCGTAACGAAGGCATCCTGCATGTTTCCATGGTGCTCCCCGAAGAGCTGGAGAGCGCCCAGCCGCACCCCTGTGAAGCCATGGTCACCGCGGTGGCCGACTGGCAGCACCAGGGCCGCGCCGCCGATGACTGGCTCAGGGAAGTGATGCGCTGGACCTGGAAGATCAAGCTCAATACCCACCTGGAAACCGAACTGCTGGGCCGCGTGCGCGAGCTGGGCGAAGAAGAAGCCATCCAGGTGTTTGCCCGCAACCTGAAGAGCCTGCTGATGGCCTCACCGGCGGGCCCCAAGTGCACCATGGGCCTGGACCCGGGCCTGCGCACCGGGGTCAAGGTGGTGGTGGTGGACGCCACCGGCAAGCTGCTGGAGCACAGCACCATCTTCCCGCACCAGCCGAGAAACCAGTGGGACCAGTCCCTGTCCGCCCTGGCTGCCCTGTGCCTGAAACACAAGGTGGAACTGATCGCCATCGGCAACGGCACCGCCAGCCGCGAGACCGACAAGCTGGCCGGTGAAGTGGTCAAGGCCAGCAAGGGCAACATCCAGAAGATCATGGTCTCCGAGGCCGGCGCCTCGGTGTACTCCGCCTCGGAACTGGCGGCGCGGGAATTCCCGGAGCTGGACGTATCCTTCCGTGGCGCGGTATCCATTGCCCGCCGCCTGCAGGACCCGCTGGCGGAACTGGTGAAGATCGACCCGAAAGCCATCGGCGTGGGCCAGTACCAACATGATGTCAGCCAGGTAAAACTGTCACGCTCACTGGACGCGGTGGTGGAAGACTGCGTGAACTCGGTGGGTGTGGATGTGAACACCGCCAGCGCGCCGCTGCTGTCGCGTATTGCCGGCCTCAACGCCACCATCGCCGGCAATATCGTCACCTACCGGGAAAAGAACGGCGCCTTCGCCAACCGCGACGGCCTCAAGCAGGTGCCGCGCCTGGGTGAAAAGACCTTCGAACAGGCCGCCGGCTTCCTGCGCATCATGAACGGCGACAACCCGCTGGACAGCTCCTCGGTGCACCCGGAAGCCTACCCGCTGGTGGAAAAGATCGCCGAGAAACACGGCCGCCCGCTCAAGGAGCTGATCGGCGATGTGCCCTTCCTCAAGAAGGTCAACGCGGCGGACTTCACCGATGACAGCTTCGGCCTGCCCACCGTCACCGACATCCTCAGCGAGCTGGAAAAACCCGGCCGCGACCCGCGCCCGGAATTCAAGGCAGCGGTGTTCAAGGAAGGGGTGGAAACCCTCAAGGACCTGAAGCCCTCCATGATCCTGGAAGGCACCGTCACCAACGTGACCAACTTCGGCGCCTTCGTCGATATTGGCGTCCACCAGGATGGCCTGGTGCATGTGTCCGCCCTGTCCGACAAGTTTGTGGAAAACCCCCACGAAGTGGTCAAGCCCGGCGACATCGTCAAGGTCAAGGTGCTGGACGTGGACCTGGATCGCAAACGCATCAGTTTGACCATGCGCATGGACGACCAGCCCGCCGAAAAAGCGGCCGGGCAACGCCCCGCCGCCCGCAAGGCCGGCGGCCCTAATCGCGGCAACCGCAACAACGGCGGCGGCAAGCGTCAGGGCCAGCAGAATGGCGGCGGCAATGGCACCGGTACCTTCGGCCAGCTGCTGGCCAACGCCATGGCCGAGAAGAAGGACAAGCGCCGCTAGTCGGTGCTTGTCGCGCCTGACCGTCTTGTTACTGTCACCGGGCAGTCCCACAATTGTCCGAATTGCGTCACACCCGCGCCGACCCACCGGCGCCCTGACCGGGCCAGACCATGACACAGCTTGAACAGCGCATCCGCGCCCTGCTTGATTCCGATGCCGCCGCCACCCTGGCGGGCATCCGTCGCGGCATCGAAAAGGAAAGCCTGCGCATTACCACCGACGGCACCCTGGCGCACACGCCACACCCGAAGGCGCTGGGCTCCGCCCTGACCCACCCCTACATCACCACCGATTACTCGGAAGCGCTGCTGGAGTTCATTACCCCGCCCAGCACCGAGCTGCACAAGCCCATCGCGTTTCTCGAACAGCTGCATCGGTACGTCTACAGCCACATCGGTGACGAGGTGCTGTGGGTCAACTCCATGCCCTGCATGATCGCCAACGACAGTGATGTGCCGGTGGCCCAGTACGGCAGCTCCAACGTGGGGCGCATGAAAACCATTTACCGGCAAGGGCTGGGCCATCGCTATGGCCGCAAGATGCAGACCATCGCCGGCATCCATTACAACTTTTCCTACCCGGAAGAATTCTGGCAGCTCAATCAGGTACTGGAAGGCGACAGTGCGCCGCTGCAGGACTACATCTCCCGGCGTTACTTTGATCTGACCCGCAACTTCCAGCGTTACTCCTGGTTGCTGGTCTATCTGTTCGGCGCCTCGCCGGCCCTGTGCCGCTCCTTCCTGGCCGGGCGCGAGCATCAGCTGGACACCTTCGACCACACCCTGTTCAAGCCCAACGCCACCAGCCTGCGCATGAGCGACCTGGGCTACCAGAACAATGCCCAGTCGTCCCTGGCGATCAGCTACAACAACCTGGATGAATACGTTCAGACCCTGACCCACGCCATCAAGACGCCGGAGCCGGCCTACGAAAAAATCGGCGTGAAAGTGGGTGAAGAATACCGTCAGCTCAATGCCAACATCCTGCAGATCGAAAACGAGTACTACTCCTCGATCCGCCCCAAGCGCACCATCAACAAGGGCGAGCGGCCCACCACCGCGTTGCAGAAACGCGGCGTGGAATACATCGAAATCCGTGCGCTGGATCTCAACCCCTTTGAACCGGTGGGCATCAACCAGCAGGAAATCCGTTTCCTGGATCTGTTCGCCACCTATTGCCTGCTGCGCGAATCGCCGCAGCTGGAAAAGTGCGACCTGAACGCCAGCAAGGAAAACCTGCGCAAGGTGGTCTACGAAGGTCGCAACACCAACGTGGAATTGAACAACTGGGGCCGTACCCGCACCCTCAAGGACTGGGCCAGCGAAAAACTGTCGCAGATGCAGCCCATCGCCGAACTGTTCGACCGCACCCACGGCGGCCACAACTATGCCGACGCTCTGGCGCGCCAGCAGGAGAAAATTCACACCCCGGATGCCACTCCGTCTGCCCGGATTCTCGACAAACTGGAAAGCCGCAAGCAGAGCTTCTTCCAGTTCGCCATGAACCAGGCCCTGGCCCACCGCGACCATTTCCTGTCACGTCAACGCTGTGACGACACCAATCGCCGCCTGGAGCAACTGGCCGAACACAGCCTCACCGAACAACAGAACTGGGAAGCGGCGGATACCCAGAGCTTCGAAGACTACCTGGCCGACTACTTCCGCGACTGACGCCCTCCCGCTCTCCCTCTGAGAGGGAGAGCAAAATGTCCTGGCTGTTTCCTGTCACGCTCTCTCTTTTTACCCCTCAAACAAGGGGGCAAGCATCGCCGCTGCCCCCGCAAACGCGGTCTACACCACCCCCTGCCGCCTCGCGATAATCGTCATCAACCTTTCAAAAACACAAACAGACGATTGCAGTCGCATGCTTTCAGGGAGGATAACCATGCTCCGACAGCCTTTGCCCCTACTGACCCTGGCCATCGGCCTGAGCCTTGCCGCCTGCGGCGGCGGTGGCGGCGGCGACAACGACACTTCCAACACAGACACAACGAGCAACCCGCCCGCCGAAACCTTCACGCTTGGCGGTACCGTCACCGGCCTGGTCAACCCCGGCCTGACACTGGAAAACAACGGCGACGACAGCCTGGCGGTGGCGGGTAACAGCTTTGTCTTCGATACCCCCTTGTCTGATGGCGGCGACTACGCCGTCACCGTCGCCAAACCTCCACGGCACCAGCTCTGTTCCACTGACAACGCCCGCGGCACGATGGCGGGTGAAAATGTGGACGATATCCGGATACTGTGCCGCTCTTGGCGTACCGATATGAAGATCGAGCAGGGCGACGGTCCCGCTTATGATCCGCAAGTCGCGGTCGACAGTGACGGTAACGCGATCGCCGTCTGGGAGCAGCACGACGGTATGATGTACAGCATCTGGGCCAACACCTACACACCTGGAACCGGCTGGGGCAGCGCCGAAACCATCGAAAGCGGGGACAAAACGGCCAGCCACCCTCAAATCACCTTTGTTAACGACACCGGAAAAGCCATTGCCGTGTGGCAACAAAGCGATGGGGCACATCGGAACATTCGGGCCAACACCTACACACCCGACAGCGGCTGGAGCACGTCATCGGTGCTGGTCGAGCAGGACGATGCCGGGGATGCCTATAACCCGCGCATCACCTCCGACGGCGCCGGCCATATCATCGCCGTTTGGTACAGGATCGTCGACTACTCAACCGCGACGATACAAACCAACACCTATAGCGCCGGCAGTGGCTGGGACGCCGCGTCCCTGACTCTGGCGAGCTTTGATATCAGCAACAGTAACTCGGCCAGCAGCCCGAAGCGCCCACAAATCGCCGCTGACGGCGCGGGCAATGTCATTGCCATCTGGCGGCAGTACGACGGCACGCGCTGGAACATCCACGCCAGAACGTCCACATTCAGCAGTGGTTGGAGCACGCCGGCGACGCTGATCGAGCACGGCGATGACGGTGATGCTCTTGCCCCGCAAATCGCCTTTGACGGTGATGGCAACGCCATCGCCGTGTGGGCGCAGGACAACGCCAGCGGCACGGACGTGCGCTACGACATCCAGGCCAACACCTATACACCCGATGGCGGCTGGGGCACGGCGACGCGAATCGAGCACGACAATGACGGCAACGCCGGATTTCCACAAATCGCCTTAGACCACGCCGGTCACGCCATCGCCGTGTGGGTTCAGAATGAAGGGATCCACTATAACATCCGGGCCAACACTTATACGCAGGAAAATGGCTGGGACACGGCGACGCTAATTGAGCAAGACGACGACGGCGACGCCAGAAGACCACGAATCGCCGTTGACGGCGACGGTCATGCCATCGCCGTGTGGCATCAGAATGATGGGGCCCATTACAACATCCGGGCCAACACCTATACGCCGAAAAATGGCTGGGACACGGCGACGCGGATTGATCACGGCGATGAGGGTGATGCTCTTGCCCCGCAAATCGCCTTTGACGACAAGGGTAACGCCACCGCCGTGTGGTACCAGGATGACGGTACCCGGGAAAACATCCGGGCCAACCGTTTCGAATAAAACCACAACACTCTGATGCTACGGTAGGGGAAATTCAAAGGCACATATCTCTACCAATCTGCCGCCCCCTCATTCGAGGGGGCAACGTACCTCTCCACCCCCCTCAAACATGGTCTGCCCTTCACCCTTCCTCCCTACATAATAGCAATGGTTACGCTGGCCAGTTTCCAGTACCCAGGCCAACCAATATGGATACCGCCGTCCTTCTTCGCTATCGTCGGCAAAGGGAAGGGAGGCGAAAAGGGATCATGACCCGAACTTCAACAACACAACAATCCACAAACGGTCGCCGGCTCAGGGTGGCACCGCGCACCTTCATGCTGGCCGTGGCCGTGCTGGTGATTCTTCTCACCGCGGCCACCACTTATGTACGTCTGACTCTCCCCTGGCTGGGTATGGACTTTACCCCCGCTGACCGGGGCGCGGGAATGACGGTTCAGCGTATTGCACCGGACTCGCCCAACCGAAGCCTCCTGAAACCCGGCATGGTGCTGCGATTCATCTCGTCTTCTTCCGGTGAAACCCTGAGACTGCATGCCGATCTACTGTTGGGCGAACCGGACATTCTCTCCTATCCCCGGCTTGACCGTTTTCTCGAAGATCAGGAACGGCTTGGCCGCATACTGCGCAACAATCCGGTGGTAACCACCGATGAGGGGCGCCAGCTGCCTATTCGCACAAGCCCCACACCGTGGACATCCTTGCTGGGCTCATTCGCTCTGCAAATCAGTTATGCGCTGGTGGCCTTTTTTATCAGTGTCGGTATCTGGGTGGTGAGGCCGGGCCAGGCCGCCACACGCTTCTTCGCCCTGTCCGGGCTGAGCGTGCTGATCAACGAACTGCCACTGTCGATTTACAACAGCCGTGAGCTGTACATCAGCCACTCTCTGTTCGAAACCCTGTCGGCGATCAATCACCTGGGCTCACTGGCCATCTGCGCATCGCTGGTCTCTCTTTTCTGGGTCTATCCGCGTCGACTGGTAAACCGCCCCATGCTGGTGCCCGCCCTGCTGGCCACGGCGGGAGGCATCTGCTGGTTGCTGACGCTGATGCGCACCGGTGAAGGAGCCCGCACCACCGTCTACCTGCCCATCCTGATCAGCTATGGCATCGGCCTGGTGTTCGCCGCCCTGCAATGGCGCGCCAGCCGCCACCACCCCACCGATCGGGCGGCGTTGAAATGGTGCCTGTTGGCCATCTTCACCGGTACCGTGATGCTGATCGGCATGGTCACCATTCCACCGGTATTCGGGGCCGCGCCCCTTGTCCCGATCGCCATCGGCTACTCCGGCTTCCTGATGGTCTATCTGGGTCTGGCCGCCGGGTTACTTCGCTACCGGCTGTTCGATATCGAACGCTGGTGGTTCAAGACCTGGCTGTGGTTTGCCGCCGGCCTGCTGGTCATTCTTATCGACTTCGCCTTGATCTTTTTTCTCAAACTGGCGGATCACTACGCCCTGGCCCTTTCTCTGGCGGTATCCGGCTGGGTGTACTTTCCGCTACGCCAGCAGCTGTGGCAGAAAATCAGCAAACAGCACGGTGCCTCCCGAGAACAGACCCTGCAGGAAATCGTCGACAAGCTGTTCTCCGCCGCCGGCGAACAGGAAATCAGCACGGCCTGGCCAAGCCTGCTCAAGCACACCTTCCAGCCGTTGCAACTGAAGATACATGACCAGACCGTGGAAGGCCTGACCATCTCCGCGGATGGGGTTCGCATGCTGGTACCGCCACTGGGACCGCAGGGCGTATCGCTGATGCTGGAATTCCCGAGCCAGGGCGGCCGGCTTTTTTCACCGGAAGACCTGCGCATTGCCGACCTGCTCTACAACCTCACCGCCAAGGCCCTGCAGGGACTGCGTGCCCGGGAAGCCGGCGCCGAGCTGGAACGCAATCGCATGATGCGTGACCTCCATGATGACCTGGGCGCCCGGCTGCTGGATG
This sequence comes from Alcanivorax hongdengensis A-11-3, assembly GCF_000300995.1. Lineage (GTDB taxonomy): Bacteria > Pseudomonadota > Gammaproteobacteria > Pseudomonadales > Alcanivoracaceae > Alcanivorax > Alcanivorax hongdengensis. The sequence continues at coordinate 47,035 of NZ_AMRJ01000008.1, forward strand.
TGGTCTACGCGGCAGACAGCCCGCGCTGTCGGGATATGGCGCTGCAGGCCATCGAGGATCTGCACGGACTGGTGGACACCACGGCGGGGCAGGCGGTTTCACTCAGGCATCTTTGTACCAATTGCGAAGGGGAAACCCGGGCCAGGCTCAACGAAACGCCCCTGACGCTGGACTGGCGGGTGCCCGAATCCCTGCCCGAGCGCATGACCTCGGCGCGCGCCTCCGCCAACATCACCCGCACGCTGCGCGAAGCGGTGACCAATATCATCCGCCATGCCAACGCCAGCCAGGTAAAGATCCACTGGCAAATGAGCAGGCACTTTCTCACCATTACGGTGGATGATGATGGTGAGGGCGGCTCGCCCACTGACTGGTCAACCGGCCACGGCACCAAGACCATTCGCACCCGCACCCGCGACCTGGGCGGTTCCGTTACCTGGCGCAACAACCGCCATGGCGGTTGTCAGCTGGAGATCTGCCTGCCCATGCCGCTGAACAGTTCATAGGCCCGGCTGGATCATGCCCAGCCGGATGGCCTCCTGGGTGGCTTCCGCGCGGGAGGACACTTCCAGTTTGCGATAAATATTCTTCACATGCCCGGCAATGGTATGGCGACTGATTGCCAGGGCTTCGGCGGCCTTGGACAGGGTGAAACCCTTGGCAATCAGCTCCAGCACTTCTTCTTCCCGGGGGGTGAGTTCCTGTTCCGGCGGTTCCTGGGTCTGCAGGAAGGTGGCCAGCATGCGGTGGGCAATGGCCGGTGACAGTGGCGGCTCGCCCTTGACGATACCGCGCAGACGCCCGGCCAGCTCTTGCTGCGATTGCTGCTTGAGCAGATAACCGGCGGCGCCGGCCCGCAGCGCCCGGAAAACATGCCGGTCATCGTCATGGATGGTAACCACCACACTCAGGCACGCCGGGTTTTCCTGGCGCAACTGACGAATGAAATCGATGCCGGTGCCATCCGGCAGACTGAGATCCACCAGCGCCAGCTCCACGGTCAGACCGGCGGCGGCCAGGTGTTCACATTTGGCCCGCGCCTCTTCCAGCCCCTTGGCCACGCTGATGGTCATGGCCGGGAACACATCACTGAGCACCTGTTTGAGCCAGTGCTGTGCCCCCTCATGATCCTCAAGAATCAAACCTACTTTCACGGTCTCCATCCCGATCCTGTCCGTTATTATCAGCCTACGCCCCTGCCGCCTCAGGTCCACCCCCACAATGAGGGGTAATGGCCGCATCGGCTGGACAGGGCAACCAGCGAGTCAGCCTGTGGGAGTTTGCTTGCAAACGAAAGAGCATTCGCGTGCAAGCACGCTTGTATGGTTTCCCGGCGAGTCTTAAAAGGAAAAGACTTGTCGGGGTGGAGGGACCAAGCACGCTTCTGACCCTTGGGTACAGACTGTGGGAGATATGGCCCCACCCCGCACCTTCAAACGCCGATAAGGAATCCATCGGCTGAGCGCACACTCAGACCGACGATACTTTGCAAGCCAGCGTTACGGTGCGCCCCGACAAGCCCGTTTAACCTAGCTGAGAGGGGCACCCCATGGCAATGCCGGCAAGCCGCCCGGAGATCGGGATTGATGTAGCCAAAGACAACCTGGTTATCCATCTTCAGGGCCTCAATCAAACCCTCACCATCGACAATACTCCCCAGGCCATCCGCCAATGGCTGGCTACCCTTCCCAAAGGCTGTGATATCGCCATTGAGGCAACCAGCACCTATCACATGGACGTCACCGAGCGCGCACACACCAAGGGCCATCGGGTCTATGTGGTGGACGGCTACCGCCTCAGCAATTACCGCAAAGGCGTTGGCGGGCGGGCCAAGACGGATCTGGCCGATGCCCAGTTGCTGGCCCGCTATCTGCACAACGAGAAAGACGAGTTACGTCAGTGGAGCCCGCCCCCCAAGGCGTACCGGCTGCTGCAGAGTCTGCTGCGCCGCCGAGCGGCCTTGGTCAAAGCCCGCACGGCGTTATGCCAGAGCCTGAGCGGAGAACCGGCGCTCAAGGCCCCTCTGCATGCCCTGATCACTGAGATGGATCGCATTGACAGTCTGATCCAAAAACGCCTCAAGAACGCGGTGAAGGAGGCTGGCTTACAGGATCAGGTTCAACGTTGCGAGGCGATCAATGGGATCGGCGAGATCACCGCCATTGCCTTGGTCATGGCCTTCCTGAGAGGGGACTTCAAGAATAGCGATGCCTTCGTTGCCTTCCTGGGATTGGATGTCAGAGTCCGTGACTCGGGCAAACTGACAGGCAAACGCAAGCTGACCAAGCAAGGGGATACAGAAGTCAGGCGACTGCTACACTGCGCCGCCATGAGTGCATCACGGCACCCCGTCTGGCGCGCCTTCTATCAGCGCTATCGGGATCGGGGGCTGAAAACCACTCAAGCCTTGGTCATCCTGGCCAGGAAGATGGCTCGCACCGCATTCGCCCTGATGAAGCAGCAACAGGCGTATTGCCCCGCAAAGCTCTTTTAACTGTTGCGAGGCACCATAGAATCTCCCACGCACACTCACAGAGAACCGGTTTCTGCGCAGGATGAACAACCAGCGGTCGACCCGCTGCTTACGCCCATCCAGATGTCACGTTTTTCCTACAAAAATGCGCGCCAGGTCGCCTTGTTCAATGGTACCCGAGTGCTAGTCTGGGAGCGTCCCGGCATGGAGGAAGCCATGAACGGCCCGGAAGCACAGGATCAGAACGCCGCAAGAGAAAAAGCCTACAACCGAGGTTGCATGTGGGGAATGTCAGGGAATGATGACAGCCACTGTCCTTACCAGGACGAGGAGCTGGCCCGCTGGTGGCTGATTGGCTGGCAGGATGGCCACAGTGCCTGGCAGGACCGCAGTGATCAGCAGACCAAGGCCAGTTGCTAGCCGTTTTGGCGCGCCCCCTTTGCAGCCTTGAACAGCCCGGCTGACCACTCCCCGGCCCGGCAAGCTTGCCGCCGTGCCGGCTTTTGCCTAACCTTCTCCGGTCTTCTGCAAAAGAGTCTGCCATGCCGTCCCCTCGCCTGCTCAATCTGCTTGCCTTTCTCGCCTGCATGGTCGCCATTGGCGGTGCCCTGTTCCTGCAGCATGTGGAAGGGCTGGAACCCTGCCCGCTCTGTATCTTCCAGCGAGTGGGCGTGATCGCCGCCGCCCTGATACTACTGGTCGCCATGCTGCATGGCCCCAAGGCCCTTGGGGTACGGATCTATGGCGCCCTGACTGGCCTGGCCGCTGTGGCCGGCGGGGCCGTGTCCATTCGCCATATCTGGTTGCAACATCTGCCCGCCGACCAGGTCCCCGCCTGTGGTCCGGGCCTCAACTACATGCTCGACGTGTTCCCTCTGAAGGATGTACTGGCTCAGGTACTGGCCGGCTCCGGCGAGTGTGCCGAAGTGCACTGGAGCCTGCTCGGCGTGAGCTTGCCGGGCTGGTCATTGCTGGTGTTTGTCGGTCTTCTGGTCGTGGCACTGGTACAATTGTTCCGTCCCCTGCCGCCCCGGGCCGCCTGATAACGGCTGCCGGGCGGCGCGTCTTCACGCCAGCCCCGGGCTTGCTCCATGATCGACGGTTTACTGATTCTTCTGCTGTTCCAGTTCTTTGGCGAAATCATCGTTCGCCTCACCGGCCTGCCCCTGCCCGCGTCAGTGGTGGGCATGGTGCTGTTGCTGCTGGCCCTGCTGCTGGAGACGCCCTTCACCCAGCGAGTGGCCCCCGCCGCCGGCGGCCTGATCAAGCACATTAGTCTGCTGATCTTCCCGCTCGGCGTGGGCATCGTGCTGCAGTGGGACCGTTACCAGGACAATGCCCTGGCTCTGGGCGTGGCAGTGGTGCTGGGCACGCTGATCAGCCTGGTACTGGTGACGCTGATGCTGAAGGTGCTGTTCCGCGACGGTGGCCGCAAGGGGGAAACGCCCCATGAATGAGCTGACCGGCCTGGTACACACGCCCCTGTTCGGCATTCTGCTGACCCTGGCCAGCTACCGGCTGGCCCTGTGGATCTACGGGCGCAGCCATGCCCTGCCGCTGTTCCATCCTTTTATTGTCGCGTCCATTCCGGTGATCGTGATTCTGCCACTGGTGGGCGTGGACTATACCGAATACCGGCAACAGACCAGTGCCATTTCCTTCCTGCTGGGCCCGGCCACGGTAGCGCTGGCCTGGCCACTTTACCGTCAGCTACACACGGTGCGCAGTGTCTGGAAACCCATATTGATTGCCACCGCCATCAGTGCCGTATTGTGCGCGGGGATTGCCGTGGGGCTGGCCTGGTGGCTGGGCGCGCCCTCCGCCGTGGTCGGCTCGCTGGCGCCCAAATCCATCACCACACCGATTGCCGTGGAAGTGGTCAAATCCACTGGTGGCTATGTGTCGCTGGCCGCCGGGGCGGTGGCCATCACCGGTATTGTCGGTGCCCTGGCCGCCGGGCCGGTATTCCGCCTGCTGCGGGTCACCGATCACCGCATCCGCGGTTTTGCCCTGGGGCTGGTGGCCCATGCCATTGGCACGGCACGGGCCTTTGAATACGGGGAAAAGGCCGGCGCCTTTGCCGGCCTGGCGCTGGGCCTGTGCGGACTGTTCACCGCACTGGCCCTGCCCTGGGTGTGGCCCTGGATTGCCGGCCTGCTCGGCTAGGGCCTGTTCACACCAGGCACCATCCCGCCTTACTTGACGGACAGATCCGCCGGCACGATGTAGAGACGGTTGCCATCAATGGTATTGCTGTCGAGCATCTTCTGCTCCAGCTCACCGCTGGCGGTGGACCAGGTGGCAAAGTCATCATCGTTGAGCACGCCGAGAGTCTTGCTGTCGATCACCCAGAGGCCTTCCATCTTGTCGTGGGGGTAGCTCACCTGGGCCACCATATCCACCACCAGATGCTTTTCCACCGGCACGATGTTGTGGGCGGCCAGGCCGGCCCAGCCGTCTGCCTGCACCACTTCCTCCAGGGTCTTGCCCGCAATGGTCAGACCCAGGTCCGCGTCCTGGCTCAGGTCACCGCCGGTGGCCAGGGTCTCCAGGTTGGTACCGGTGCTCAGGTCGATGCGGTAAACGGTTTTCTGGGCGGCCGGCTTGGCCGCGGCGGCGCCATCCGGACCGCCATACAGGAAGCTGCCGTCACGCTCCAGCACCAGAAACTGGGTAGCACTCAGGGCGGCCAGCTCGGAGTTGGAGTTCTGGTTTTTCTCCTGTTTGTACAGGTACTGACCGATGCTGCCATCGTCCAGGTTGATGGTGACGATGCGGGTAAGGTTCAGGTCGCGGACACCCTTGTCCGGGTTGTCCATGGTCGACTGCATGATGCCCACCAGGGTTTTCTCGTCCGGGGTGATCGCCAGGCCTTCCATGCCGCGGTTGGCACGGCGATTGGCAAACTCCGCCGGCAGGGTGTAATCGTCGCGGCTGTCGCCGGCGAACGGATTGATACGGCCGATTTCCTTGCCGTCGGCATCGAAGTGCACGATGTGCGGGCCATATTCGTCAGACACCCAGAAGGTGCCATCACTGAGCGCCACCATGCCTTCGCCATCCAGGCCGTAATCATCCAGGCGCAGTGGGTTGGTATCCGCATCATAGGGCTGGGCCGGGTCTTCCAGTACCGGGGAGCCATCGGCGTTGTAGGGCGTCTCGCCGGTACCACCCAGTGCGCTGCTGTTGGGCAGCCCGGTGATCAGGGTGCCATCCGGGCGCTTGAGCAGGATGGTATCGAGCAACACCACCTTGCCCTCGTCGGTCACTTCGAAGTGACCGATGCGCGGCGTGTAATCCGGGGTGGGGAATTTCTTGCCCTTGCCATAGTTACCGGTGAAGGTGGCGTTGGGGCCCCGGTCAGTGAGTGCATAAAAACGGCGTTTGTTGGCCGGATCACCGGTCATGGAGGAACCATAACCGCCATTGCGCACTTCAAAGGGCTGCTGGGTATTGGCATCGATCAGGTCGGAACGCAGCACCGTATAGGGCAGCGCCACGCCTTGCGCCGGAAAATTGTCGGCCAGCGAGGCGGACGAGGTGGCGGCACTGTTACTGGAGGAGTCACCACCGCAGCCGGAAAGCAGGGCGGCGGAGACCACGGAGGCAAGCAAAGTTTTCTTGAACATGGACACGTTCCTTGGTGTTTTTTTCAGGGAAATATCAGGGCTGACAGAAGCTGCTGTCGTACTGGTAGACAAACCGCGTCTTGGTCTGGCCATCGGGCTCCACCCAGCTGCTCAGACCACGCAGGGCATCAAAGGCCTGCCGCGCGCGATTCACCACCTTGCGGGTGTAGTCCGCAGACGGGTCTTCATACTTGAAGGAAATCTCGGCCACCGCCGGTGACTGACTGCCGGAAGGTGTGCCGGCATACCAGAGCGTGATGCTGATCTCGGCATCGTGCTGGCCCAGATCAATATCCACATTGCGATAGACGCGCTCTGTTACCGTCAGGCCGCCGACCACGGACAGGGTCAGGTTGTCATCCAGGCCGTAGTCATCCTCGAAGCCGGGAAAATGGGCATGGACATCATCCATGTGATTGAGGGTGCGACTGTTGGGCGCTTTGGTGGAGTGGCTGTACACCACCTTGAACGGCACGCTGCTGGTGGCGCCGACATCGGCTTCCAGTTTGCTTTCGGCACCGTTGGTACTGGAAGACAGATCCTCGAAATCCGCGATGTAACGGTCCGGGCTGCGAAATTTCAGCGTGACTTCCGAATCGCCATTTTCCACCCGCTCGCGAAAGCTGTAACCCAATTGTTCCAGCATGCAGGAGCCCGGCGTGTCGAAAAACCGCACCTGCCGGTCATGGTCCAGGGTGGCGGTGCCGGTGACATTGCGGTCGATGGCATTCTCGATGGCCGGCTTGACCGCCTGCATCAGGCTCTGCACCGCGGTCTGTTCACTCTGGTAATGGAACTGGCTGGCATCGAGGATCAGTTTGTATTCGCGGGAAATCACATCCGGATTGGCCTGTACCGGCAGGGTCGCCAGCGCGCCCAGCATTGCCAGACCACCGGCAAGAAAGTGTTTCATTGTTATTGCCCCCAGGTTTCATGGCTCCGGCAACGCCGGCTGCCCTGGGACTGTAGGAGGCGGTAATGACGCTTTGGTGACCACAAGCTGAAGAAAACGTTGCCGATCAGCGACATGCCCATTCAGGGCACACCGTTCTTATAAGCAGCGCCGCTTTATGAAAAATTCGTCTTTTGCCGCAACTGTCTGAGACACCAATGCTTTTCCCCGTTTGCAGGCCTGCCGGGAAAGATCGTCACTTTCTGTCCATTGCAGGTGACGAAAGCGGACCGCTAGTCTCGGAGGTCCGCCAGAAAGGTGTGCAAGGAACGGTTAACCGGTGAGCGATTCTTCAAGGAGGGAACACCATGGCAAGCCCGACACCGACAACCCTGGGGCAATGGCAACGGATCGAAGCATTGGTGCAGGCCTGGCTGGATGAACGCCGGCAATTGATCGTGCTGCTGTGCGCCATTCAGGGCCTGCGCAATTACAGTGAGGAAAAACCGCAACCGGTGCACCAGCAGGTACAGGCCTTCTGCCAGTTATTGATGGACTATATCAGTGCCGGTTATTTCGAGATTTATCGGGAGCTGGTCAACGAGGCCCGCTCCTTCCGGCGCGACAACCCGGAACTCACCCGTCATATTCTGGCGCGGCTGGACAGTTCCACCGATGAGGCCCTGGCGTTCAATGCCGAGTTCGAAAAACCGGAACGATGCCAGCAGAAGATCCATGAGCTGCCCGACCGCATCAGCCACCTGATGGAAACCCTGGAAGAACGGTTCTCCCTGGAAGATCAGCTGATTCTCAGTATTCATCAGCAGGAGCCGCCGCGACTGCAGGCAGTGATGCATTGACCGGAGCCCTAATCCACTAACAATCGGCCTGCCGGGATAACCGGGCGGTTATCCCACAGGCACACAAGGCCACAGGATGTTCCCTTTGTTGGCATGTTGAAAACCCTCCGCAGGCCGCCCCGGCCTGCGTCTTTTTATCCCTTGCGGCCCGCACGGGCCAATCAGTGAACTCCCTCACAGACTGGCTGTCCATGTCGTTGCCATTCAATGGCATCGCGGGACCGGCGCGACGGTCTGCGACGGTCCTGTAGTCCTCCGCCGCCGCCCGGCCCTCTCCCATCCGGTGTACCGCACCGGGAACCATAACAACGAACGGGAGCATGAGGATGATCCAACTGGAGAATCTCACCCGCCGCTACGGCGACTATGTCGCTGTCAGCAACCTCACCTGCCGGATACAACCCGGCGAGATCGTCGGCCTGCTGGGACGCAACGGGGCCGGCAAAACCACCACCATGAAAATGCTCACCGGCGCCCTGGAACCGGATGCCGGACAGGTATTGATCCATGGCCGCGACATGGCCGACCACCGCCAGAGCCTGCAGCGCCGTATCGGCTACCTGCCGGAGAACTGCCCGGTGTACCCGGAAATGACCGTGGTCGAATACCTGGATTACCGCGCCACCCTGCTGGACGTGCCGCCGGCGCAACGCATGCCTGCCATTCGCAAGGCGGTGCGCAAGGCCGAGCTGGAAAGCAAACTGCTATCGCCCATCAGCACCCTGTCACGGGGCTATCGGCAGCGGGTGGGCGTGGCCCAGGCCATCATCCACGACCCGGACATCGTCATTCTTGACGAGCCCACCAATGGCCTGGACCCGCAGCAGATCCGCCACATGCGAGACCTGATCCGTGAGCTGGCACGCCATGCCACGGTGATTGTCTCTACCCATATCCTCCAGGAAGTGGAAGCGGTCTGTCAGCACGTGCTGATTCTGCGCCACGGCGAACTGGTGGTGGACTCGCCCCTGGCGGACCTGGCCCACGACCAGCAATTGCTGGTGGGCAGCGATGCGAGCGCCGCGCAGATGCAGTCACTACTGCAATCACTGCCCGGTGTACAGGGCATTCACCCCCAATCCCCGGACCACCATTACCTGCTCACCCTTAATGAGCCGGCGGAGCAGGTGGCGCCGCAGGTAGCCAGCACCCTGGTCGGCCAGGGCCATGCCCTGTTCCAGTTGCAACCTCGCAGCCGGGACCTGGAAGCCCTGTTCCGGGAAGTCAACGACACTCAGCTTGAGGAGCAAGCCAATGCGTAACACCGCACAGGTAACCCTGCGCGAACTGCGCGGTTACTTCGGCTCCCCGGTAGCCTATTTGTTCATGGCTGCGTTTCTGGGAGTCACCCTTTTTGTCTTTTTCTGGGTAGACACCTTTTTCTCCCGCAATGTGGCCGATATCCGGCCGCTGTTCGAATGGATGCCGTTGCTGCTTATTTTCCTGGTGGCGGCCATTACCATGCGAAGCTGGAGTGAAGAGCGCCGTTCCGGCACGCTCGAACTGTTACTGACCGCACCGCGTTCCGACCTGGAGCTGGTACTGGGGAAATTCCTCGGCTGCCTGGGCCTGGTTGCCGTGGCGGTGCTGCTGACCCTGCCGGTGCCGATCACCGTTTCCCTGATCGGTCCGCTGGACTGGGGCCCGGTGGTGGGCGGCTATGTGGCCACCCTGCTGCTGGCCAGTGCCTATATTTCCCTGGGTCTGTTTATTTCCTCGCTCACCGAAAACCAGATTGTCAGCCTGATCGGCACCCTGCTGGTGGGGCTGGCGCTCTACTTTATCGGCGCCGCCGCCCTCACCGATCTGGCCAGCCAGCCGGTGGCGGACCTGCTCAGCAGCCTGGGCACCGGCGCACGCTTCGACAGCATTACCCGTGGTGTGCTGGACGTGCGTGATCTGGTCTATTACCTGAGCCTGACATTGCTGTTTCTGACGCTCAACGTACTGGTGCTGGAACGCCAGCGCTGGTCCAGCGGCGGCGGCAGCAGCCACCGTCGCTGGCGTATCGCCACCGCCCTGGTCATCGCCAACGTGCTATTGCTCAACCTGTGGCTGGCCCCGGTTCGCGGCCTGCGCGCCGACCTCACCGAAGGCAACATCTACTCGCTGTCGGAAACCACCACCACCTACCTGCAACAGCTGCGCGAGCCACTGCTGATCCGTGGTTACTTCAGCAAGAAGACCCACCCGCTACTGGCACCACTGGTGCCGCAGCTCAAGGATCTGTTGCATGAATATGGCGTGCGCGGCGGTCGCAACGTGAAGGTGGAGATCGTGGATCCGCAATCCGACCCGAAAGTGGCCCAGGAAGCCGCCAGCCGCTACGGCATCAAGCCGGTGCCCTTCCGCACCCAGAGCAAGTACGAATCTGCGGTGGTCAATTCCTACTTCAATGTGCTGATCCAGTACGGTGACGAACACAAGGTGCTCAACTTCCGCGACCTGATCAAGATCGAGAATCGCGGGGGCGCCAGCGTCAAGGTGGTGCTCAATGATCCGGAATACCGGCTCACCGGCGCGGTCAAGAAAGTGGTCTCCGACTATCGCCGGGCCGGCAATGTGTTCTCCGCCATCGACAAGCCGGTGACACTCAAGGCGTTCATTTCCGGCAAGCAGCGACTGCCCGACGCCCTGAGCACCCTCCGTGATGGCCTGGACGGCATTATCGGCGACCTGAAAAAACAGGCCCACGGCAAGCTCAAGGTCGACATTCAGGACCCGGGCAATCCGGACAGTCCGGCGGCCCGGTCGCTGGCCGAGCAGTACGGGTTCCAGCCGCTCAGTACCAGTCTGCTGGGCAATGATCCGTTCTTCTTCAACCTGGTGCTTGAGCGCGGCGATCAGCGCGTCGCCATCAGCCTGCCGGATGATCTGAAAACCGCCGGCCTGCGCAAGAACCTGGAAGCCGGCCTGACCCGCTTTGCCCGCGGCCTGCTCAATACCGTGGCGGTCTACAGCCCGTCCTCACCGCCGTCCTACCCGGGCATGCCGCCCCAGGGCAGTCATTTCGACACCCTGAAAAAGGCGCTCGGCAATAACGCGGTGATTCGCAAGACCGACCTGAAGAGCGGTCACCTGCCCGCCGGCACCGACCTGCTGCTGGTGCTCGATCCACACAACCTCACCGACAGGCAACTGTTCACCATTGACCAGTTCATGATGCGCGGGGGGACCACGGTGATGGCCGCCAGCCCCTTCAAGATCAGCGTCGGTCAGCAGGGCCTGTCCGCCAGTGCGCAGAAAACCGGCCTGAAAAAATGGCTGGCGCAGAAGGGCGTTCACCTGGATCACTCCATGGTGCTCGACCCGGTCAACGCCCGCTTCCCGATTCCGGTGACCCGAAATCTGGGCGGCATCCCGATACGCGAATACCGGCAGACCGACTATCCCTACTTCGCCGATATCCGCGACCATCAACTGGCCGGTGATTCGGTGATCACCCATGGGCTGGGGCAACTGACCATGACCTGGGCCTCGCCCATCATGCTGGACAAGACACTGCCCGAAGGCCTTACCGCCAAGACCCTGATCCGCAGTTCCGAGGGCGCCTGGCAATCCTCGTCCACGCAAATCATGCCGGTGGGCGACAACGGCGAGGTCAGCTGGAAACCTTCCGGCCAGCGTGGCAGCAAGGTATTGGGCACGGTGATCAGCGGCCGCTTTGATTCCTACTTCAAGGGCAAGCCCAATCCGCTGCTGGCCGCTGATGACGGCAAAGGCAAACCACAGGGCGCCCACGGCAAGGCGAAGAAGGCCGCGCTGAAAGTGGGCTCGGTCATCGCGCACTCACCGGCCAACACCCGGCTGGTCTTGCTGTCTTCCGGCAGCTTCCTCACCGACACCATGATGCAACTGCAGGAACTGGCCGCCGGCCAGCCCTACGAGCAGCCGGTGCAGCTGATGCGCAACACCCTGGACTGGGCGCTGGAAGACCCGGCCCTGCTGGCCCTGCGCGACCAGACTCGCACCTCGCGGATCCTGCAACCGCTCAGTGATGGCGAACGCCAGTTCTGGGAATACCTCAACTACGGCCTGGCCCTGCTCGGGCTGCTGGTGGTGTTCCTGATTGCCCGCGGCAGTCGCCGCCGCCGTGAGCGCCGTTACTTCAATGCACTGAACGGGGAGGAGGTATAATGCGCAAGTTCAATGCCACACTGTGGGGCCTGCTGATCGTGCAGGTGATTCTGGTCGGGCTCGCCTTCGGCGGCCTGGGCAGCCGGAAGGCCGGCGCCGACGGCCCCTATATCACACTCGACCCGGCCTCCCTGACCTCGCTGACCCTCACCGGCAGCAAGGGGAAAAGCCTGACCCTGGCACACCAGGACGGCCACTGGCAGGTACCGGACAAGTGGGACTTCCCGGTGGATGCCGACAAGATCCAGCGTCTGATCAACGGCCTCAACAGCGCCCGTCCGGACCTGCCGGTGGCGGTCTCCAACGATGCCCGCCAGCGCTTCCACGTGGCCAGCGACAAGTTTGAACGCCACCTGGTGTTCAAGACCGCCAAGGGTACGGCGCTGGATCTTTACCTGGGCAGCAACGCCGGCGCCAACCGCGTCTATGCAAGACTTGCCGGTCAGGGCGCCATTCAGGCGTTGACGCTGCCGCTATGGCAGGCGGGGCTCCAGGCCGAAGACTGGCTCGACCGCAACTACCTGAAACCGGCCCTGGCCAACCAGCGCCGTATCACCCTGCCCGGCGTCACCCTGACCCGTGACAACCAGCAGTGGCAGGTGGCAGACCTGGCGGCCGGTAAACAGTCGAACCCCGGCAAGGTGCAGGGGCTGCTGGATCATTTGTCGTCACTGCAATGGCAGACCCTGGAAGGACGCACCGACACGGTCAGCCTGCCGGCACAGGCCACCTTCACGGTGACGCTGACGCCGAAGGACGGCAAGGCGGTGGCCTGGCGCTTCTATCAGGACACGCTCAACAGCGGCAAACCCCGCTGGCGACTGAGTCGCTCCGACAGCCCCTACGTGTTTACCGTGGCGGTACAGGATGTCACTCCCCTGCGCGATGCCAGCACCGATGGTCTCAGCCAGGACAAACCGGTTGAGGATAGCGGTAAGGGTGACCAGGCCGCGACGGCACCGACGGCCGGCCTCGGCAAGGGCAAGTAAACCAACGCGCCGGGGTTGCCCCGGCGCATTCCCTCAATCATCAACGCACAGACAGAAACACGTTCATCGCACCGCCGTCGAGGTGATGCATAGCAGGTACCTCCTGTGCTTCGTGGGCACAGGTCTACCGCCCGCAGGCTGGCACCGCGAATGTGATGGACATAAAAAAAGCGAACCCGAAGGTTCGCTTTTTTCTACACGGAAAAAACGGCGCGCTTATTCGGCGGCGTCATCACCCGCGTCGCTATCGGCATCAGCGTCGGCTGCCGCGTCATCACCTTTCGGTTCCGGCATTTCCAGACCTTTGCCTTTCACGTCCAGCAGCTGGATCTGGAAGACCAGCGCCTGGTTCGGGCCGATGTCACCGCCGGCACCCTGCTCGCCATAGGCCAGCTTGGGCGGCAGTACCACACGCCACTTGGCCCCTTCGGTCATCATCGGCAGGGCTTCCTGCCAGCCGGGAATGATGTGCTGCAGGGAGAAAGACGCCGGGGTACCACGCTCGATGGAGCTGTCGAAGACCTTGCCATCCGGCAGGGTGCCTTCGTAGTCCACCACCACGGTGTCATCCAGGGTCGGATGCACACCGCCTTCTTTACCTTCTTCCAGCACCTGATATTGCAGGCCGCTGTCAGTGGTCTTCACGCCATCTTTCTTGGCGTTCTCGGCCAGGAATTTTTCGCTGGCGGTTTCATTGGCCTTGGCTTCTTCCTTCATCTTGGCCTGTTGCTGCTTGATCACACGGCCCTGGAAGTCACGGATCAGCTTGTCCAGATCTTCGTCGCCCAGCTGGGACTTGCCGTCCTTGTCGAAGCCGTCACGCAGACCGGCAACCATGGCGTCCACATTCAGGTTTTCCAGGCTGCGCATCTGCTCGGCGCTACGGAAACCCAGGGCATAGGATGCTTTCTGATCGTCAGTCTTCAGTGTCACTTTGTCCTGACCGCCACAGGCAGCCAGCAAAACGGTGCTCGCAAGCACCACTCCAAACTTCTTCATTACGCCTCCATTGGCCTAGTGTTGTTGTTCATCTGCAGCACGCTTGCCACCACGCATGTCTTCACTGGTCATGGTGGTGGGCGCCTTCACGGTAACCGTTTCCGCCCGGACTCCGGCCGGCGGAATCTGGCCATACTGCCAGTTTCCGGCCCTGTCACGCCAGCGGTACAGCTCGGCGCTGCCATCCGTGCGCCCGTTAACCAGGGCCTGCGGATGGTCCAGCCAGCGCTGCGGTTGCTGCCAGTTGTCCCTGACATACTGCCAATTGAGTACCGGGTTGCCGTTTTTGACCGGTAAGGTAAACAGCGCGGCCATTACCGCAGCAACCAACACAATTACAATAATCAGGTAACGCATGACCCGGGATTCTCCTTATAGTTCCCCAACCCGGCCACGCGGCGCCCCATTGTGCGGGCGGCCAACGCCGGTGAAAAGGACAAAAAAAGCCATTTGATCACTTTGCCATCATCGTTGACGGTCTATAGTCTCAAGACAAGGATAAGAAATAATCACCACGGGCCCCTATGACCAGTGCACAAAACCCGCAGTCTTCTTTCTCACGGCCCGCCGGCTCCGGGCAGCGCATGGTTATTCTGGTCGCCAACAGCAAGGGCGGCTGCGGCAAAACCACCATTGCCACCAATCTGGCCTGTTATTACGCCGCCCTGGGCCGGCCGGTCACCCTGCTGGATCTGGACCCGCAGCAATCCGCCCTGCAATGGCTGAAACTGCGCCCCAACGACGATATTCACGGACTCTCCTGGCCCAACGGCGAACCGCTATCACTGGGACGGCTGCAACAGCGTCTGGACCATGCCGGTGAGCTGGTCATCATCGACTCCCCCGCCGGCCTGGATACGCACCAGCTGGATCATCTGTTGCGCCTGTCGCAGATCGTGCTGGTGCCGGTATTGCCCAGCCCCATCGACATCCGCGCCACCACCCGCTTTCTGCAATCGGTAATGCTGACGCCCAGCTATCGGCGCCGGCCCCGACGGCTGGCGGTGATCGCCAACCGGGCCCGCACCCGTACCAAGATGTACGAGTCCCTGCGCCAGTTTCTGTCCAGCCTGAAGATTCCCTACCTGGTAACCCTGCGTGACACCCAGCTGTATGTGCAGGCCATGGCCAGCGGCGAGGGCATCATGGATGTGGCGGTTTCGCGCAATGTGGAAGACCAGAGGCACTGGCGCATCATCGGCGAATGGCTGGAAGTGCAGCGCCACCTAATCCGCGCCCTGCCCGGCTTTCGCTAGTCCGCTGCGCGTGGCCAGGTCCTTCATGGCGTCCGTCAGCTGTCGCAATTGATCCGGTGCGATCACGAAGGGCGGCATGATGTAAACCAGCTTGCCGAACGGACGAATCCACACGCCCTGCTCCACGAACCGCTGTTGCACCTGGGCCATGGCCACCGGTTCATGCATTTCCATCACGCCGATGGCGCCCAGCACACGGGTATCGGCCACCGCGGGCAACGCCTTCAGCGGCAGTAAATCCGCCCGTAGCTGGGCCTCGATGGCCGCCACCTTGCGCTGCCAGTCACTGTCGAGCAGCAACTGGATGCTGGCGTTGGCCACCGCGCAGGCCAGCGGGTTGCCCATGAAGGTGGGCCCGTGCATCAACACGCCAGCCTCGCCGTCACAGATGCCGGCGGCCACCCGGTCGCTACAGAGGGTCGCCGCCAGGGTCATGTAACCGCCGGTGATGGCCTTGCCCAGGCAGAGAATATCCGGGCATACCTGCGCATGCTCCAGGGCAAACAGCTTGCCGGTGCGGCCGAAGCCGGTGGCGATTTCATCGAAGATCAGCAGCACCTGGAACTCGTCACAGAGTTCGCGCACCGCCTTGAGATAGGCCGGGCTGTAAATGCGCATGCCGCCAGCCCCCTGTACCACCGGCTCCAGAATCACCGCGGCAATCTGCTCGTGGTGTTGCTCCAGCTGCTCGCGCACGGCGGCCACGTCCGACGGGTCCAGCGGCCCGTCAAAGGGGCTTTGCGGCGCCGGGGCGAAAAAATGCTTTGCCAGCACGCCCTGAAACAGCGAGTGCATGCCGTTGACCGGATCACAGGCGGCCATGGCCCCAAAGGTATCGCCGTGATAACCGTTACGCAGGGCCAGCAGCTTGTCCTTGCCCCGGTGGCCCTGGCTGAGCCAGAACTGCAGCGCCATCTTGATGGCCACCTCCACCGACACCGAGCCGCTATCGGCCAGAAACACCTTCTGCAATGGCGCCGGTGTCAGCGCTACCAGTTTCTTGCCCAGCGCCACCGCCGGCTCATGGGTCAGGCCGCCGAACATCACGTGAGCCATCTTTTCCAGCTGCTCGCTGGCCGCCTGGTTCAGTACCGGGTGATGGTAGCCGTGCACCGCCGCCCACCAGGACGACATGCCGTCCACCAGCCGGCGACCATCCTCCAGCTCCAGATACACACCCTCCGCCCGGGCCACCGGGTAGGTGGGCAACGGCGCCGAGGTCGACGTGTAGGGATGCCAGAGGTGGTCGCGGTCGAAATCCAGATCCGTGGTCATGAAAGGGCCTTAAACACCGGTAAAAAGGTAATGCTGTTCACTCAAGCTCGGGACTCTGTGGGAGCGTGCTTGCACGCGAAGGGAGCACTTTGAAATAAAGGCTTCGCGTGCAAGCACGCTCCCACAAAAAACCAAAATCACGACTTAAAGTAATCGCACTACAGTAACAAGGGGCTATAACGATAGCAGCTCACTCAGGTCCGCCTGCAACCCCTGGCACTGGGCCATTTCCGGGATCAGTACCAGCAGCCAGCCGAGCGGATTGACCTCACCGGCCGCCGGCAACAGGTTGCCACACTGTGCCTCCAGGGCCTGGAGCAGCCAGCGCTCGCCCTCCAGCTCCACCTGCTGCACCTGGCGCTGGAACTCCGGAAAGCGCGTATCCGTGGCCGCCTGACGACGCACGCCACGCAGCGGGCGCAGGTAATCCTGCTCGAACTGCTCGGCCAGCGCCGCCAGTCGGCGACCCACCGCCGCATCCGGCTGCTTGCCGCTATCGGCCAGCCACAGGCCGGTGAGCAACAACGACACCGGCACATTGAAGTCGTCCTGCAATTTCAGACAACAGCGCTCGAAGGCGCGCTGTTGCCAGCGCCCCAGCGCATAGCGCCACAGATCGTCCTCACTCACGGCATCCCCTTCTGTCTGTCTGGCGGTTGCACTACACTGCGCCGGTCATTCTCAAGCCGGCCCCAGGCCCCGTCTACCATGCTGTCTCTGGAACATATCAATCTGCGCCGCGGCCCCGACCTGCTGCTCGAAGACGCCAGCTTTGTCTTGCACAAGGGCTGGCGCGTGGGCCTGGTGGGCCGCAACGGCAGCGGCAAGAGCTCGCTGTTCAAGCTTATCATGGGCGAGCTGGAGAGCGACGGCGGCCAGCTGAACCGGCCGGCGGACTGGCGCCTGGCGATGATGGCCCAGGAAGTGCCGGCACTGGACTGCGCCGCCATCGACTATGTGCTCGATGGCCACCAGGCCCTGCGCCGGGCCGAAAAAACACTGGCCCAGGCAGAAGCCGCCGGCGACAACCACGCCATCGCCCATGCCCACGCCGAGCTGGAAGCCCTGCATGCCTGGCAACAACCGGCCCGCGCCGCCACCCTGCTGGCCGGTCTGGGTTTCAGCGAGGCCCAGCAGCAACAACCGGTGGCCAGCTTCTCCGGCGGCTGGCGCATGCGTCTCAACCTGGCCCAGGTACTGATGAGCGACGCGGACCTGCTGCTGCTCGACGAGCCCACTAACCACCTGGACCTGGATGCCATCCTCTGGCTGCAAGGCTATCTGGTACAGCAGCCCGGTGCCCTGCTGGTGATCTCCCACGATCGTGCCT
Source organism: Alcanivorax hongdengensis A-11-3 (assembly GCF_000300995.1). Taxonomy (GTDB): domain Bacteria; phylum Pseudomonadota; class Gammaproteobacteria; order Pseudomonadales; family Alcanivoracaceae; genus Alcanivorax; species Alcanivorax hongdengensis. Next base: position 64,875 of record NZ_AMRJ01000008.1, read on the forward strand.
TCCTGGATGCCACCGTCAACCAGATCCTGCATATCGAACATCAAAGCCTGAAGCATTACACCGGCGGCTACTCGGATTTCGAACGTCAGCGTGCCGAAAAGCTGGCCCTGCAACAGAAGATGCACGACAAACAGCAGGCCCAGGTGGCCCACCTGCAGAAATTCATTACCCGCTTCAAGGCCAAGGCCAGCAAGGCCAAACAGGCCCAGAGCCGGGTCAAGGCACTGGAAAAACTGGAACTGATCGCCCCCGCCCATGTGGATTCCGGCTTCAGCTTCGAGTTCCACACCCCGGAAAAACTGCCCAACCCCATGGAAAACCTGGACAAGGTGCAGTGCGGCTATCGCAACGCGGATGGCGACGCGGTGATTCTTGAACGGGTCATCCTGAGTCTGCGGCCGGAATCACGCATCGGTCTGCTGGGCCCCAACGGCGCTGGCAAATCTACCCTGGTGCGCACCCTGGTGGGCGAACTGCCGGCCCTGGGCGGCCACTTTGAAAAAGACGGCGACCTGAAGATCGGCTACTTCCACCAGCAACAGGTGGACCGGCTGGACGCCAAGGACACCCCCTACCAGATGCTGGCGCGCTTCTACCCGCAATGGAGCGAGTCACAGCTACGCGGTGAGCTGGGCCGCTTCGGCTTTCAGGGCGACGATGTGTTCGCCCCCGTCGGCCGCTTCTCCGGCGGCGAAAAGTCGCGCCTGGCACTGGCCATGATCGTGCAGGAAAAGCCCGCTCTGCTGCTGCTCGACGAACCGGCCAACCACCTGGACCTGGACATGCGCGAAGCGCTGACGCTGGCGCTACAGGCTTTCGAAGGCGCCGTGGTGCTGGTCTCCCACGACCGCCACCTGCTGGAAACCACCGTGGACGAGTTCTATCTGGTGGCCAACGGCGGCGTCAGCCGCTTCGACGGCGACCTGGACGACTATGCCCGCTGGCTGCAACAGAACCGCAAGGACGGCAAACCGGCCAAGGAAGACAAACCCGCCGACGCCCTGGACGCCAAGGCCAAACGCCAGCTGGCCGCACAAAAACGCGAACAGCTTCGCCCGCTCAAGAAGCAGGTGGAAAAACTGGAAAAAGCCCTCAGCCAGTGCGAGACGGAACTGGAGAACGTGGAAAGCGCACTCGGCGATGACACCCTTTACACCGACGACAGCCGTAAAGCAGAAATGAACGGCCTGCTGGGCGACCAGGCGCGACTGAAAAAACAGCATGACGTGCTGGAAGGGGAATTGCTGGAGGCGATGGAAACGCTGGAGGAGGCGGAAGGGGAACTGTAAATGATTACCCGTATACTTCTCTTTCTGAAGGTGATGCAGAACAAATAACTGCCTCCAGATCGTGGCACGTCAAGATATTGAACCGCTCACATGAATATAAATATACTCATGTTTATCAACTACCATAAAAACGTCTCTTTAAAATCCTCATAACAGGACTTGCAAATCCAATAGTAAAGATCGTCAGTTGCATACCCTTCTTCCAAGGCGCCATCTTGCGAGGACAATGAGAATTTTTCATAACAAAATTCGCAATGGTCATGATCCCAGCTCTCTCGATAAGCCTTGTATCGCATCAGCACTAAGCGAACCCCTTTCAGGTACTTCTCCTGCCCCCGTCTACGCCAATCCGTTAACTCTGACATTGCCGCCTCTCTGACACTGACTCAGCCCGCAAACATCTGAAACCTTCCTCTCTACCTTTTCCCTTGGTCAGACAACTCTGGATTTTACCGTGTTGTAGGCAGTAAACGATCTTTCAATAAGGCCCAACATTTTCGCGGCCTCCCTCCAGGGGACAATATGCGGAGCGACCAAATGTGCATTGAGGCTTTCATCACTTGGCCACAGTTCCGAAAATCGTATCAAGCCGGGATCAGTTAAATCCTCGGCTACGTCGTAGGCGATACATTTGTCATATTTTCTTGTCGCTTCGACAAACTTCATGAGATACGGCCTGACGGCCTCCATGGATTCAGGAGGGAAACGCAGGTACCCGAAAACTGCAACTTTCACTTCCATGTTAAGTACACCCTCTCCAGAGATGAGATATCCAAGCACATCGAGCAACGCCATTTAGGAATGAAACGGTTTATCTCAACATAGCAAAGAGGTAACGATCATGCTGCATCCCCCACTACGAAACGAGCAGTTGATCGCATTAAAGACAGCGAAGTCTTCGTATCAAAAACAGGAGGACGGGAGCCTGTCGCGCTTCTCTACAAAGAAACCAGCCGGGTCTGGTAGACCACCGGGCCGGTGGGCTGGCCGGTGGGAGAGCCGCCGGCGGGTTCGATGCTGATGGCCAGGTGACGGGAGCGCAGCAGGTCCTGCAGCTGGTCCGGGCTCAGCGTGACGCGTAGCTCAGCGCCGCCGGTAGGCAGCAGCGCCAACGAGACCGGGGCGCCGGAGGTGGGCAACAACCACAGTTCGTAGGACTGATTCGGTCCGGGCGCGGGCACCGTGGGCAACGCCTTCAGGGTCAGCTCATGGCTCTTCTGACTGGCATCCAGCAACCACAGCGGCTGTGACTGCTGATCCTGCACCACGCCGAGGTAGCCAACCACCGGCGCCGGCGCTGTCGGGTATGGCGTCCAGACCAGTACCGCCAGCAGGGCAACCATGGCCAGGCCGGCAGCCCAGCGCCAGGGCGCAACGCGCTCTGCGGCCTGCCGTGGCGTGCCGAAAAGCCGCCTGTCGATGTTGTTCCAGGCCTGCGGCGGTGGCACGACCGGCTCCACGGCGTGGTTGAGCGGCTGAAAGTTCCTTTCCCAATACCACACCTGACGACGCAGCCGGGGGGATTCCATCATCCAGCGCTCGAAACGGCGTCGGGCCTTGCCCTGCAGCGTGCCGATAACGTATTCGGCGGCCAGGGCATGGCCTCTTTCATAATGATCCGGCTTCATTGCGACAGACACCGACGCAGGGTATCGAGCCCGCGGCGCAGCCAGCTCTTGGCGGTACCCAGCGGTTGCCCCATGGCCTGGGCCAGTTGCTGATGACTCAAGCCGCGAAAGTAGGCCATCTCGATACTGGTGCGATAGCCCTCGTCCAGATCACGCAGGCAATCATTGAGGCGGTGGCGGTCGATACTGGCCATGGCATTCTGCATGGGGCCGGGCCGCTCACATTGCAGGCTGTTGATCATGTTGTCACCGCCGGCTTCGCGCTGACGTTTGCGCAGCACATCCAGGCAGCGGTAACGACAGATGGACATCATCCAGGTCAGCGGGGTGCCGCGATCGGCATGGTATTCCCCGGCATGGTGCCAGACCTGCACATAGACTTCCTGCAATGCATCCTGGGCTTCGTCGCGATTGCCGAGAAGATGTACGCACATACCAAACAGGGCTCCACTGCTTTTCTGGTATAGCAAGGCGAACGCATTACGATCACCCTGCGCCGATTTTGCCAGGTAATCTGCGAGTGTTTCCCTTGAGAATGGCATTGGACAGTAGCCTTGATAAAGAGAATAAATTTGTTGTCTTTATCGCCATTTCACACCCGCTGTCGTCATTAGTACGTGAATTCACAACGATTGGATGCAAATAAATTTTTTTTGAATCCAAAAACCATTTCGCAGCGTAGAGCTTGTAAATACCGCGACTAAATCGGAGGGTTCCCATGCTACGTCGCTCACTCGCTCTACCTGTCACCATGACCTTGTGCGCCAGTCTGGCGGCGCCGCTTGCCATGGCATCAAGCCACCGCGAAGCGCCTTTCATCACCGGCATGCCCAAGGTGGACGGTACGGACTTCTACATGTTTCGCAGTTATGAAAGCGGACGTGAAGATTACGTGACTCTTATCGCCAACTATCTGCCCCTGCAGGATGCCTACGGCGGCCCCAACTACTTTGCCCTGGACGACAAGGCCGTCTATGAAATCCACATCGACAACGATGGCGATGCCAGGGAAGACCTGACCTACCAGTTCCATTTCAATCGCAACAGCAAAGACGCCACCGTCGACGTGGACGGCAAGGATGTGCCGGTTCCGCTGATCAACATTGGCCCGGTCACCGGCAATGACAGCAGTAACCAGAATGTACAACAGACGTTCACCGTGAAGTTGATCGAAGGGGATCGCCGCAAAGGGCACGCCATGAACCTGACCCAGGCTGGCAGTGGCAGCCAGGTATTCGTCAAACCGCTGGACAATATCGGCAACAAGTCCATCAGTGATTACGCCACCTATGCCGACAACTTTATCTATGATGTGACCATTCCGGATTGCCCCAAACCCGGCCGCCTGTTTGTCGGTCAGCGCAAGGATGGCTTTGTGGTGAATCTGGGCGAGGTCTTTGACCTGGTCAACCTGAACCCGCTGGGCGCCCGGGATTCACGCAGCAATGCCATTGGTGACAAGAACGTCACCAGCCTGGCACTGGAAGTCCCCAGCAGCTGCCTGACCGGCGGCAACAGTGTGATCGGTGGCTGGACCACTGCCAGCGTCCGCCAGGCGCGCATCCTCAACCCGGCACCCCAGGGTTCCGCGCTGACCGGCAGCACCAAGGCCAAGGGCGCATCCGTGGAAGGCGGCGCTTATACCCAGGTCTCCCGTCTTGGTAACCCGCTGGTCAACGAAGTCGTGATCGGCCTGCCTGACAAGGACCGCTTCAACGCCAGCGAACCCAAGGACGATACCCAGTTCGCCAGTTACGTGACCAACCCCAGTTTGCCGGCACTGGTGCAGGTCCTCTTCAACGTGCCAGCACCGCACACCCCGCGTAACGACTTGGTGACGGTATTCCTGACCGGTGTGCCCGGGGTCACTCAACTGCCGACGGTGACGGCCAGCGAAATGTTGCGCCTGAACACGGCTATCCCCGCCACCGCAGCCGGTTCACAAAGTGATCTGGGTGTGGCCGGTGGTGACTTCGCCGGCTTCCCCAATGGCCGCCGCCCCATTGATGACGTGGTGGATATCGCTCTGACCGCGGCGGAAGGCTACCTGTGTGGTGCCGACCTGAACGGTAGCGATGCCGGTGGCGAAATCGGCAGCTGCGGGGACCAGGACAGCCAGGTCAATGGCGGCGCCATCGTCAATGACGGGGCCAAGCCGGACCCGGCTGATTACCTGACCACCTTCCCGTACCTGAACACGCCGCTGCCCGGCGCCAACAACCCCTGAGGAGGTGACCATGAAATCTCTCAAGCTGGGACTCATCGTGCTGGGCGCCGTGCTGATCTGCGCCTGCAACGATGATGACAACGACAACGCGGGCAACAACATGTCGTCGTCATCCGACTTCACGGCCTACGTGAAAAGTCTGCTGAACAACACCAGCGACACCACCGATCCCGTGGATATCAACTCGGTGACGCTAAACAGTACCAACAACGATGACCCCGACGCCTACAACAGTGTGCTCGGTAATGGTCAGTAAGCCCGCAAGCCGCTGCCGCCTGGCGGCAGCGGCCCTTCTTCTTTGCCAGGTCTGCAGTGCCGCCCCTTACACACCGGCATCCGATCAGGTGGTGCTCGCGCATCTGCCTGATTCACTGCGGGCTCTGGCGCCCCCTTCCCGGCCCCTGGAGCATGACCAGGCGCTGACACTGGCACAGCAACAGATCCATCAGGCTCGCCGCGAGGGAGACCCGCGTTTTCTCGGCTATGCCGAAGCGACCCTGGAACCGTTGCTGTCTTCAGAACCTAACGACCCCGCCGTGGGCATCATGATGGCCACCATTGAACAGAGCCGCCATCAATACCTGCAGGCCCGCAGCCGCCTGAAGAAAATCCTCAAGGCGCACCCGGAGCAGGGGCAGGGCTGGCTGACCCTGGCGGTGATTGAACGGGTACAGGCCAATTATCATGCCGCCCGGCAAGCCTGCCGGGAAAGTGCCGGCCACCTGCCGCCCAGTGCCACGGTGATTTGTCAGGCCAGCATCGAAGCCCTCACCGGCCCGCCGGGCCCGGTGTATCAACGGCTGCAACGGCTGGCGGACAGCCCCCTGCCCATGAGCGATGCCCAGCGACGCTGGATGTTCACCGAACTGGCGGAGATGGCCTGGCAGCAGGGTGATGCAGAGCAGACGCTGGCCTATACCCGCCAGGGGCTTGCCAGCGAACCCGGTGACCGCTACCTGCGCTTTCTCAAGGCCGATGCCCAACTGGCCCTGGGAAACAATCAAGCAGTCATTGATGCCTGGCAGCATCAGCTGGCCATTGACGGCGGCCTGTTACGTCTGGCCATCGCCGCCCAACGGGCCGGCCATCCCCGAGCGGAGCACTGGGCCGATCTTTACCAGCAACGCCTCAAGGCAGCGGAACAGGCCCGACAGCAGTTGCACCTGCGCGAACAGGCCCGCTTCCAGCTGGAAGTCCTGAAACAACCGCAAGCCGCGCTGGCAACCGCCAAACGCAACTGGCAGATACAGAAGGAACCGGCGGATCTGCGCATCCTCACCGCCACCGCCCGGGCCTGCCATGACCGTGACACCCTGGCACTGGCTCGCCAGTTCATTGACCAACACGGCCTGCAGGACCAGCGCGTGGCCAGCCTGCTGGGGGAGACACCATGAGGCCTTTGCTACTGTTTTTATTGCTGGCCATGGCCCTGCCAGCCTGGGCCCACAAGTCCAGTGACAGCTACCTGACGCTGATCAATAACGGTGACGACACTACCCTGACCGGCCAGTGGGATGTGGCCCTGCGGGACCTGCAACTGGCAGTGCCGCTTGATGCCAATAATGATGGCGATATCACCTGGGGCGAGCTGCGCCGGCAACAGGCGGCCCTCAATGCCCGGCTACTGCCAACCCTGTCGCTAACCGCTCTGCATGACGGCCAGCGCTACCCCTGCACGCTCAGCAGCCCGCAGTTACAGGTGGATGGGCATGTGGATGGCAATTATGCGGTGCTGCACTTACGCGGCGACTGCGGCGCCGTGCCCGACGCCATGGAGGTGGGCTACGATTTTCTGTTTGAACAGGACCCCAGCCACCAGGGCCTGCTGCGCCTGCAACTGGGTGCGCAGACCCTGAGCGCCATCTTCAGTAACCAGCACCGCCGCCAGCAACTGCAAGTCGACAGCGGTTCGCGTTGGCAGGCCTTCCAGGGCTTCGTGCGCCAGGGCATTCACCACATCCTGATCGGCTATGATCATATTCTCTTCCTGCTCACCCTGCTGTTTCCGGCAGTGTTGGTGTGGCAACGGGGAGGGTGGCTGCCGGCACGCTCCATGGGTGACGCACTGCGCGAAACCCTGGCCGTGGTCACCGCCTTCACGGTGACCCATTCCATCAGCCTGGCACTGGCAACGCTGGGGCTGGTGTCACTGCCCAGCAAACTGGTGGAGTCGGGGATTGCCCTGACCGTGGCACTGGGCGCCGCCGCCAACCTGATGCCGCGGCTATTCCCCAAACGCTGGCTGATGGCTCTGGTCTTCGGGCTGATCCACGGGCTGGGGTTTGCGTCGGTACTGGGCGATCTGGGGCTCAGCGGCGGCAACCTTGTGGTACCGCTATTCGGCTTCAATATCGGGGTGGAAATCGGCCAGGCCTTTATCGTGCTGCTGTTCGTGCCGGCGGCCTTCCTGATCCGCAATACGGTGTTCTACCGGCAATGGTTTTTGCCCGGCGGCTCGGTGGCGATCATGATCATGGCCGCGATCTGGATGGCGGAACGCCTGTCGGCCTGACGGGAAACAGACCGGCGGGAGAAGCTCCCGCCGGTAACGCTTACAGCACTTCGATGATGGTGGCGTTGGCGGTGCCAAGCCCTTCACAGATGGCCAGCAGGCCATACTTGCCGCCGCGACGCTTGAGCTCGTAGATCAGGGTGCCCATCAGCTTGGTGCCGGTGGCGCCCAGCGGGTGACCCAGCGCCTGGGCGCCGCCGTTCACGTTGAGTTTGTCGTAATCCGCGCCCACCGCCTTCATCCAGGCCAGCGGCACGGACCCGAAGGCTTCGTTGACTTCGTACAGATCGATATCCGCGATGGTCATGCCGGCCTGCTTGAGCACCTTTTCCGTGGCCGGGATCGGGCCTTCCAGCACCATGGTCGGGTCGGAGCCGACCACGGACATGGCATGAATCCGCGCCAGCGGGGTCAAACCGTATTCCTTCAGCGCCTTCTCGCTGACCACCATCAGGGCGGAGGCGCCATCGGTAATCTGGCTGGCGTTGGCAGCACTGATATGGCCGCCTTCGGCCAGCGGGTTGAGCGCCTTGATGGCTTCCAGGTCCGCCTCCCAGCGGATGCCCTCGTCCACAAGGTGCTCCTCCTGGCTACCGTCTTCCAGGGTGACGGTGATGGGAATGATCTCGTCCTGGAAGCGACCGGCCTCGGTGGCGGCGGCAGCCCGTTTGTGGGAGTCATAGGCGAACTGGTCGAGCTCGTCCTTGCTGACACCGTACTTGCTGGCCATGCGCTCGGCCCCATTGAACTGGCTGAAGCTCTCGCCGGGGTATCGCTCGCTGATGAGACCGGTAAAGGGGTTGCCCATTTCCTTGACGGCGGTGACCGGCGAGCCGATCGGCACCTGGCTCATGGATTCCACCCCGCCGGCGATAATCACATCCTGGGTGCCACTCATGACCGCCTGGGCGGCAAAGTGGATAGCCTGCTGGGACGAGCCGCACTGACGATCGATGCTCACCCCTGGCACGGATTCCGGCAGGCAGGAACTGAGGATGGAAGTGCGGGCTACGTTGAACGTCTGTGGGCCAATCTGGCTCACACAACCGAAGATCACATCATCCACCTTGTCGGCCGGCACGCCGGTGCGCTCGACCACCGCATCAATGACCTTGCCACCCATGTCCGCCGGATGGGTCTTGCTCAACCGGCCATTCTTGCGTCCACCAGCGGTACGCACCGCTGCCACGATATATGCTTGTGCCACCTGGCTTCTCCTCACTGCGCGTTAACAGACACGTGTTAGGGGATAGAGGCTACGCCCGGCCAGCCCGGCGCCTCAATGACCAAAGTGCGCCGGGAGTGCGGGCTTTGTGTCAGGACAAGGCCGTCACCGGGTTCAGTTTGAATCGAAAAATTCGATTAAAAGGCCAACCTGTTCGCTCTGTTTTATCGAACAGGCATAAGTGATCCTAGTCTGACTTCCTATACAGCCCTTTCTACCCGGCTGTTATCGGCTGGCAGAACAACAATCCCTTCCTGCAGAAACAGGCAATAACCGTCCAGCAACGCAATACCGTTATTGCGCGTGCGGGGCGTACCGTACGTCGCAGTCACCCTCACCGTGCCCTCACCGGCACACAGCGGATACGGAGCCATGGACAACGTAACGACAGCAACTGCACCACGACCTTCCTCTCTCGCCCTGGCCGGCGGCGTGATCGCCGCCGCCATCATGCTGGCCCTGCCGATCCCCGGCCAGGCCATGGAAGGCACGGCTGTCCGCTCCCCGTTGACCCTGGCCATGGCCGACAGCGACCCGGCCTTCGACGAACAACACCCACGCCAGCCACGTGCTACCCCTGACCGGGAGCGCAAGACCGCCAGCTGGTCACTGACCTTCGACAACGACCTGCTGGTACCGGGCAGCCGCGACCAGGACTATACCTACGGCATCAGCGTGGCCACCTCCGGCAGCCGGGCCCGGGATTACTGGCTGTCACTGGACACACCGCTGGGCTGGCTGGACCGGGCACTGGGGGTGGAGGGCATTGGCGGCAGTCAGATTCAGGGCCACAGTTTCGAGGCCGGCCTGTTCGGCTTTACCCCGGAGGACAAGAGCGCCGGCGAGCCGCTTTACGGTGACCGCCCCTATGCCAGCATGGTGTACCTGTCCAGCAGTCGCATTCAGGTCAGCCCGGACCGGCAGGTGGCCTGGAACAGCACCCTGACGCTGGGTGTACTGGGGCTGGATGTGGTCGGCGATTTGCAGAATGGCGTGCACAAGGTGCTCAGCAACGAGCGTGCGGAAGGCTGGGACCACCAGATCAGCCAGGGCGGCGAACCCACCGCCCGCTACGACCTGGCCCGCCAGCGCATCCTGCCGGTTTCCAGCGAGCACTTTGAACTGAAAAGCACCGTGGAGGGCTCCGTGGGCTACCTCACCGAAGCACGCTGGAGCCTGAGCTTCCGTGCCGGGCGCCTGCAGAGCCCCTGGTGGCAGGCCAACCCGGAACTGGCCCGCTACGGTGAGCGCAACAACGCCACCACCACCGCCCGGGACAACGAGCATTATGTGTGGGGCGGCGTGGCGCTGGTTGGCCGGGCCTACAACGCCTTTCTGGAAGGCCAGTTCCGCGGCAGTGATGTGGAATATGACAGCGACCAGGTCAACCACGGCGTGGTGGAAGGCTGGCTTGGCTACACCTACGCCTTTGATCATGGTTACCGCATCAGCTACGTGCTGCGTGGCCACACCTCGGAACTGAAGGACGGCCCCGGCGACCGCAACGTACTGTGGGGCGGCGTGGTGTTTGCCAAGACGCTGCCGTAGGCGGTTATCGCCGGTCCGTTAACCACGGCAGGCGGCCTCGATGGCGGCGATATCAATCTTGCCCATGGTCATCATGGCCTCGAAGGCCCGCCTGGCCACCGCCGGATCCTCACTGGTGATGGCCCGGGTCAGTGCCACCGGCGTGATCTGCCAGGACAATCCCCAGCGGTCGCGACACCAGCCACAGGCACTTTCCTCGCCGCCGTTATCCACGATGGCGCGCCAGTAACGGTCGGTTTCCGCCTGATCGTCCGTGGCTACCTGGAAGGAAAACGCTTCGCTATGGGTGAAAGCGGGCCCGCCGTTGAGCCCCAGGCAGGGGATGCCCAGCACGGTGAATTCCACCGTCAGCACATCCCCCTGCTTGCCCGACGGGAAATCCCCGGGGGCACGATGGACCGCGTCCACGGACGAATCCGGAAAGGTCTCGGCATAGAATTGCGCGGCCTGCTGCGCCTCGCCGTTGAACCACAAACACACGGTATTTTTTGCTACTGCTGCCATCTCACACCTCCGACATTTGACCGCTCAATCCTTGTTGAGCGATTCGGCATACGGCACCGCCCGGGAAGACTCGCCATGAATGTCACGCACCGGACGAATCTCGATGCTGCCGTAACGGGCGGGCGGAATCCGCCCGGCGATGCGGATGGCATCGTTGAGATCGCCCGCCTCGATCAGGTAAAAGCCGGCCAACTGCTCCTTGGTTTCCGCAAAGGGGCCATCGGTGACATGCACCTGACTGTCGCGCACCCTGACGGTGGTAGCCGTGGATACCGGCTGCAGGGCGGAGCCGTCCAGCATCTGCCCGGATTCACGCAGGCCCTCGCCAAAGGCCGAACACTCGCCATTGAGGCTCTGCCAGTGGTCATCACCACGCTCCTGCATGGCCGCTTCGCTGTAATAGACAAGACACAGGTATTTCATGATCAGGCTTCCTTGATCGCAGTGGGGTCGGGCCGGCCATCCAGCCAGTCGGCGATGAGCGCACCAAGGGTGGCTTCATCCTGTTTGAGAGTCATGACAAGCTCCTTGTGAAAGGGGGACATTCACTTCTTGTCGTCGGGCGGTGCGGGTTTTCGACAGGCGCCACCCTTTATTTTTCCGCCAGTTCCGCCAGCCGTTTTTCCAGAAAGCGCCGCTCCGCCGGTTGCTGCGTCCCGGTCAGCGCCCGCTGGTAAGCATCACGGGCCTGATCGACCAGCCCCAGTCTCCGGCAAAGATCCGCCCGAGCGGCATGGGCCAGGTGATAGTCGCCCAGCTCGCCCTCGGTCAGCAGGGCTTCCACCAGCTCGAGTCCGGCCCCGGGCCCGTCACGCATGGCCACCGCCACCGCCCGGTTAAGGGCCACCACCGCCGACGGCATCTGCCGGTAGAGCAGATCATAAAGGCCGACGATTTCCGCCCAGTCGGTGGACTCGCTGTCCGGCGCCAGCGCATGCACGGCGGCGATGGCGGCCTGCAGGGTATAGGGGCCAAAGCGCTGGCTCAGCAGGGCCCGGCGCACCAGCGCATCGCCCCGGGCGATTTCCTGGCGGTCCCAGCGGCGACGGTCTTGCTGTTCCAGCAAAATCAGCTCGCCACTGTCACTGAGGCGCGTGTGCCGACGCGAATGATGCAGCAACATCAACGCCAGCAGACCACAGGCTTCAGGTTCGGGCAGCAACCGCACCAGCAACTCGGCCAGGCGGATGGCTTCTTCCGCCAGGTCATGGCGCAGCACCTGCTGATCCCCGGCGGACAGGTAGCCTTCGTTGAAAACCAGATAAATCACCTGCAACACCGCCGCCAGCCGCTCGCCCAGTTCCCGCTCGCCGGGCACGTCGTAGGGAATGCCGGCGCTACGGATTTTCTGTTTGGCGCGCACGATACGCTGGGCCAGGGTGGCCGGTTTGCTCAGAAAGGCACGGGCGATTTCCTCGGTGGTCAGGCCACAGACCTCGCGCAGGGTCAGCGCCACCTGGGCCTCACGGGCCAGGGCCGGGTGACAGCAGGTAAAGATCAACCGCAGGCGATCGTCACCGATGGCATCATCGGCCAGCAATGCCGGGTCATCCGCGCTGCCTTCCAGCTGCGCGGCAATCTCGTCCTGGGCCCGATCGAAACGGGCCCGGCGGCGCAGCTGGTCAATGGCCTTGAAACGGCCGGCGGACACCAGCCAGGCACGAGGACTGGCCGGCACGCCCTCCGTCGGCCACTGGCGCAGGGCGGCCATGAAGGCGTCCTGCAGGGCATCTTCGGCCAGGTCAAAATCGCCCAGCAGACGAATCAGGGTCGCCAGCACCCGCCGCGATTCGCGCCGGAACAGCGCATCAATATCACGCTCACTGACTGTCGGGGTATCGCCGTCGTCCGTGACGGGCATGGTCAGTCACCTCGCTCCTGTGAGCGGATATGCTGCAACACCAGTGGCGCCAACCCCTCGGCATTGCCGAAATAGGTCAGCGTTTGCAGGCTCAGGTGCGGGTAGCGTTGCCGGGCTTGGTCCATCTGGGCAGGGATATCACGGCCCACATGCTTGCCCTTGTTGAAGAACAGCGGGTAGAGCTGCACCGTGTCCACCGGCTGGTGCTCCAGCTGTTGCAGTGCTTCCAGCAGGGATGGAAAGGCCAGCTCCAGAAAACAGGGCAACACCGCCACATAGTCATGGCTGTTTTGCGCCACGGTTTCCACCAGCGCACGGAATTCATCATTGGCGGTGTCACTGCGGCTGCCGTGGGCCATGATCAACAGGGCTTTGGACATGGAAACTCCGTGTCAGGTTGTGTTTGCTGCAGGCGAGCAGCCTGTTCCACCACCAGAGCGTGGCGCCGGGCCAGGGCCTCCCGGTCATCATCGTAGCCACCGCCGATCACCGTGGCTACCGGAACGCCTCGCTGGCGGCAGCGCTGCAGCACGCCGCCATCCCGCTCGGCGATGCCCGCCTCACTGATCTGCAAACGCCCCAGCGGGTCACCGGCGTAGATATCCACGCCGGCATCATAAAGCACCAATTGTGGCTCAACGCGATCCAGCAAACCGTCGAGGGTTTCAAACACCGTGGCCAGGTAGTCGCCATCGGTCATCCCCGGCGGCAAGCCCACATCCAGATCACTGTTCTGTTTACGCACTGGAAAATTCTTTTCGCAATGGATCGAGCAGGTAAAGGCCCGCGGCTCATCGGCCAGCATGGCGGCGGTGCCATCGCCCTGATGGACATCGCAGTCAAAGATCAGCAACCGGTCCACCGCCGCGCTATCAAGCAACAGGCGAGCGGCAAAAGCCAGGTCGTTGAACAGACAAAAACCGGAACCGAAATCCCGATAGGCATGGTGGGTGCCGCCGGCCAGGTGGCAGGCCAGCCCCTGCTTGAGCGCCAGCTGCGCGGTCAGCAGCGTGCCCATCGGGGCAATACAGGTACGCTTGACCAGGGCCTCACTCCACGGCAGGCCCATGCGCCGACGGGCCCGGTCATCAAGCCGGTTTTCCAGCACCGCACTGACATAGTCCGGGCAATGCACGCGGCCCAGCAACGCCGGGCGAGCCCGGCCGGGACGGAAAGTATTGTCGGCGGTGGCAATGCCCTGGCCACGCAGGTAGCCGTGCAGGCGCCCGAACTTTTCCATCGGAAAGCGGTGGGCGCCGGGGAAGGGAAAACTGTATTCGGGGTGATAAACCAGCGGCAGCATGGCGCCATGATAGCCCCGTACCGCCGCCGCGTCAGGAATCGGCGGCCAGCGAGCCCGGCTCACTGCCCTGCCCTAGTACCCGATAGAGGGTGACGCGGGCCTGATACTGGCTGAGCACCAGATCCAGGCTGTTCTGGCGGGCGCTGTTGAGCTGGCTCTGTACACTCAGCATATCGGTGATTTCGGTTTCCCCTTCCCGGTAGCGCACCTGGGCCACGGTGAACGCCTTCTCCGCCTCACTGAGGGCTTCCTGCCGGTAGCCGGTCTGGGCTGACAGGGACTGGATCGCCGCCAGCGACTGGTCCACCTCCTGCAGGGCGGTGAGCAGGGTGCCCGTGTAGCTGGCCACCTGTTCGCGCCAGGCGGCGCGGGCCTGATCGGTGCGCGCTCGCCGGGCGCCGCCATCAAACAGCGTTTCGCCCAGCGACAGGCCCAGGCTGTAAAGGGCATCGCCACTGAGCAGTTCAGACAGGGCACTGCTGCCATAACCGGCACTGCCGGTAAGGGTAATGGACGGCCAGTAATCCGCCCGCGCCACCGCCACCCGGGCATCGGCGGCCATCAGCGTGGCCAGGGCAGCGGCCACATCCGGGCGCCGGGCCAGTACCTGGTCCGGCAGACCGGCCTGCACCGTGGGCAGGGCCAGGTCGGCCAGCGATTCGGCGGTCAGGTTGAACTGCTGGGGCATCTCGCCGACCAGCACCGCCAGCGCATAGCGGCTTTCCAGCAGTTGCTGGCGCAGCGCCGGAAGTCGGGCCCGCTGATTGGCCACCACGGTTTTCTGCTGGGCCAGGTCCTGGCGGGACACGGCGCCGTATTGCGCCTTGGCCTGTACCACCGCGAGCACCTTTTCGGCCAGGGCCAGATTGTCCCTGGCCAGCGCCAGGTTATCGGTCAGGTAGCAGACCTGCAGGTAGGTGTTGACCACGCTGGCCACCACCGTCAGCTGCACCGTGTCGCGGCTGAAGGCGCTGGCCTGCAGGGTCGCTTCAGCGGCATCACGGCTGCCGCGCAACTTGCCCCACAGGTCCACTTCGTAGCTGGCGTTGGCATTGATGGCATAGCTATTGCTGCCGCCCTCACCGACCACGCCACTGCGCGAGCCGGAACCGCTCAGCCCCAGGGACGGAAACAGGGAGGCGCCGGCCTGTTGCAGTTGCGCCTGGGCCTGGTCCACCCGGGCGGTGGCGGCCAGCAGGTCGGTGTTGGCGTTGAGGGCTTTGCGCACCAGCCCATCGAGGGTGTCACTGTGAAACTGCCGCCACCATTGCGGCTGCGCCACCATAGCAGCGCTGGCGCTTTCCTGATTGAGCCATTGCGCTGGCAGTGACGGCTGCGGGGTCTCCAGCCCGGAGCGCACGGCACAACCGCCCAGCACCAGCATGCAGACCGCGAGGATCACTCTATTCATTGCTCAGCGCCTCCACCGGGTTGAGTCGGGCGGCCTTGAGGGCCGGGGCGAAACCGAACACCAGCCCGATCACCGCCGCACACAGGAAGGCCGCGATCATGACCGGCACGGAAAACAGAATGGGCATGCCGAACAGTTGCAGCAGCAGCCCCACCGCCACGCCCAGCAAGACGCCGATGATGCCACCCAGCGCCGACACCACCACCGCTTCGGTGAGAAACTGCTGGAGAATATTGCGCTGGCGGGCGCCGGTGGCCATGCGAATACCGATCTCGTGAATCCGTTCGGTGACGCTCACCAGCATGATGTTCATCACGCCAATCCCGCCCACCAGCAGCGAGATGGCGGCAATGGAGCCAAGCAGCATGGTCAGGGTGTTCTGGGTGGCGGATACTGCATCCAGCAGGGAGGCCATGTTGAACACCCGGTAATCCTGCTCGCCATGGCGCTGTTGCAACAGGTCGGTGGCGTCGTTTTCCACCTGGTCCATGTTGGCGGTGTCATCCACGGCGATGGTGATAGAGCGCAGGAAACTCTGCCCGAACAGGCGTAACTGGCCGGTAGTCAGCGGCACGAAGACCGCGTCGTCCTGGTCATCGCCCCAGCCGGTGGCGCCCTGGGCATCCATCACGCCGATCACCTGAAAAGGCACATTGTTGAGCAGGATGAACTGGCCCAGCGGGTCGCTGTCGGCAAACAGGCTCTGCTGCACGGTCTGGCCGATCACCGCCACCGGCGCATAACTGAGCGCATCGTGCCGGTTGAAGAACTGGCCGCTGACCGGCTGCCAGTCTTTCAGTAACGGAAAGTCCGCGCTGACGCCACGGACCGTGGTGCTGGCATCCTTGCCGTTGGCGCGGGCGGTGACACTGTTGGCGATTTCCGGCACCGCGGCCTTGACGTGCTCCAGCTTGGCCAGGGCAATGGCATCGTCGGGCACCAGGGTGGCGGTGACGCCATCGGCGCTGTGGCGACGCCCCCGGTCCGGGCGCACGGTGAGCAGGTTGGTGCCCATGTCGCCGATGCGGGTCACCACGTCGTGCTTGGCGCCCTGGCCAATGGCCAGCATGGCCACCACGGCGCTGACGCCGATGACGATACCCAGCAGGGTCAGCAGGGTGCGCAGCCAGTTGGCCCGCAATGAGCGCAGGGCCATGACTACCGACTCGCGCACTTCCGCCGCGTCCGGCAGGGCGGACTCGCGCGGCGGCGTCAGGGTCGGCATCGGCCGGTGGTCACGCGCCGGGCGCTGGCGACGGTCACCGATGATCTCGCCATCGCGCAATTCGATGATGCGATCGGCGTGGCCAGCCACCTCCGCATCGTGGGTAATCAGGATCACGGTATGGCCCCGGGCCGCCAGGTCGGCCAGCTGGGCCATCACCGCCTTGCCACTGACACTGTCCAGGGCACCGGTGGGTTCGTCCGCCAGGATCACCCGGCCGCCGTTCATCAGCGCCCGGGCAATGGAGACCCGCTGTTGCTGCCCGCCGGATAATTGATTGGGCCGATGACCGAGCCGGTCCGCCAACCCCAGATCAGTTAGCAACTGCTCGGCACGCTGCTGACGCTGGTCCCGGGACAGGCCCGCGTAGATGGCCGGCAGGGCCACGTTTTCCCAGGCATTGGCGGTGCCGATCAGGTGATAGCTCTGGAATACGAAGCCGAACATTTCCCGGCGCAGCCAGGCCAGCGCCTGATGGTCCAGCGCCCCCACGTCCCGCCCCGCCAGCCAATAGCGGCCCTCGGAGGGCCGGTCCAGGCAGCCGAGGATATGCATCAGGGTGGACTTGCCGGACCCGGAGCTGCCCATGATGGCCACGAACTCGCCGGCCTCGATGGTCAGGGTCAGGCCGTGTAGCACTTCCACCGGGGTATCGCCGGCCGGGTAGCTCTTGCGAATGCCCTCCAGCCGGATCAGTGGTTCCGCCATCAGAACAATCCCCGGCGGCGACGATCTTCGGTCTGCGCCGGGGCCTGGCTGACCTTGCCGGTTACCACTGTCTGGCCTTCCTCAAGGCCGGTGACAGCCACCAGCACGCGGTTGGTCACGCCCTTGGTCACCGCTTGCCAGTGTGGCTGGCCCTTGTTGCCAAGCACCTGCACCCGCGGCCCATCCGGGCCGTCTTTGACCGCCGTCACCGGCACCGCCAGCGCATCCCGGGCCGCCTCTTCGACGAAAAAAACCTGGGCGGTCATGCCGGACATGAGCCGCCCCTCGGGGTTGGCCACCCGGAAGCGAGCGGTATAGAGCACCACGTTATTCACTTCTTCCGGGGTCGGCAGAATCTGTTCCAGGGTGCTGTCGTAGCGCACCTTGCTGTTGCCCAGGGTGGAGAAATACACCGGCATGCCTTCGCTGAGGCTATCCACGTCCGCCTCGGACACCTGGGCGGACACCAGCATGCTGGACAGGTCGGCAATGCGCATCAGCACCGGCGCGGTCTGGTTGGCATTGAGGGTCTGGCCTTCGCGGGCATCCAGGGTCACCACGGTGCCGTCGCGGGGGGCATAGATCTTGGCGTAGCCCAGGGTCGCCTGGTCACCATCCACGGTGGACTGTTTCTGCTTGATCTGTGCCTTGAGCACCAGGATCTGTGCCCGGGTCACCGCCAGCGAAGAACGGGCGCTCTGGAAGGCATCCTCACTGGTGGCATCGGCCTGGCGCAGACGCTGCTGACGCTGGAACTGCAATTGCGCCAGCTGCAACTCGGCCTGCTGCTGTTGCAGCTGGGCACGCAGGGCCTCCAGCTCCGCCAGGCCGGCATCCACCCGCGCCTGCTGGACCGAGGCATCGATCTGTGCCAGCAACTGGCCCTGCTTGACCGTGTCCCCCACATCCACATACAGGTGCGTGAGCTGGCCGGACACCTGGGCACCCACGTCCACGTAGTCGCTGGGCTCCAGGGTGCCCAGCGCGGTCACCACGCTTTCAATGTCGGTACGCGTGACGGTGGCGGTTTTCCATTGCTGGGCGGGCTCACTGCCGCCCAGCCAGCGCCAGCCGGCCAGCAGCAACAACAGCACACAAAGCGTTACCGTCACCGCCGTTTTCGGGCGGCGGCGCATCCAGTTCTTCATCCCAGGTGATCCCGTTATGTTATCGGCAGCACCCAGCGTAACGGGAAAAGTTGCAAGAAATATGGCTTTGCCGGGGCAATCAGCGCTTGCGTAGCCAGGCCATGCCCTCGATGACATGCTGACGGGCATCCGCGCCGATCACCTCACCATGGGCCAGCACCAGCCGCTCGAACGGCCACTGCAGCAGTTGCTCCAGGCTGGCGCGGGCCTTGCGGCGATTGACGTAGACAAGGCGCAGGATCGGGTGCCAGCCGGGCTTGCCCAGCAAGCCGCCCAACTTCAGGTACCAGCGGGTGAAGCCGTGGTCGCACTGGTGAAAGTTCTCGATCAGGTCGGCGGCGATCAGGGTGTGGCTGGGGCGATGGTAGAACACCGTCTCGTTGAGCAGAGAGCCATCAATGGTCAGCAGTTCGAAGTCCTGCTCCCAATCCGGATGAGGCGCATCGGTGAGAATGGCCCCAAAACTCAGGTCCGATCGCTTACGCGCCAGTTTGGCCGGCCCATGCAGCAGGGCCCGGGGATAGCGCTCGGCCACCTGGCCGGCAAACACGTGGTGAAACAGATTGGGGCAGACAATATGGGTGACCTCGCCAAGCTCGGCCAGCTGAGCCGCCAGGGCATCATCCACCGGCACCGGCGAGTGCAGCAGCAGCCCCCCGCCGCTCAGTTTCACCACCGTCATGCGTGTGCCCACATGCAACCCCATGAAGGCATGGGGCGTAGCCACGGCCCAGATATTGTCGGCAACCGGTTCCAGCATGTTGTTCCCCTGAATCAAGACTGAGCCACCAGCATAACCCGCCAGCGAGATTATTGACGTAACGGTTTGAGCAGACCGTCGGTGCCGTCCATTTTCAGCATCAACATCAGGGCCATTAACCGGCCCAGCTCCCCTTTCGGGAAGCCCTTGTCGGCAAACCACAGCAGGTAGGGCTCGGGCAGGTCCGCCAGCACCCGGCCCTGATACTTGCCGAATGGCATGGTGCGCTCCACCAGGGCGCGCAGATCATCCTGACTGAAAGGCATAAACAACGATATCCAACACGGTAAAGCGCGAGACTAGCAGATCATTGCCCCCCGCAGCAGGAAGACGTGGCCGGTTGCTCACGGCGGGCCTGGCGCAGAATGGCCACGGCACTGTGGGTGAACAGGCCGGCAATGGCGAAGGCCACCAGCACGTCCGGCCAGCGGCTGCCGCTGACCAGCACCAGAGCCCCGGCGGCGATCACCGCCAGGTTGGCGACGGCATCATTGCGCGAACACAGCCAGACCGAACGGATATTGGCATCGCCGTGGCGATAGCGCACCAGCAAGCCGAGACTGGTGAGATTGGCAACCAGCGCCAGGGCGCCGATGCCACTGATCAGCGGCCCCGGCGGCACCGCATCGCCCAGTACCGCCCTCACACTGTCGGCCAGTACCAGCAGCCCCATCACCAGCAATGACCCGCCCTTGATTCGCGCCGCCCGCAACCGCCAGGCCTGGGACTGGCCCAGCGCCCAGAGGGTTAGACCATAGGTGGCGGTGTCGCCCAAAAAATCCAGCGCATCGGCGCGCAGGGCCCGGGAGCCGGACAGCCAGCCGACACTGATTTCCACCACGAACATCAGCAGGTTGATCAGCAAGACCCCCACCAACGCCCGGCGATAGGACGGCGGGGCGGACTCTTTCAGTTCCGGTTCACAACAGGCCATGGGCTCTCCTTGATCGACGACTCATCAATGCTCGTGCCGGGCGTGCAGGGTGCAGACATGCTCGCTGTCGCCCTGGGCTATCTGCAGGGTGCTGTGATCAATACGGAAGGTCTCTTTCAGCCCCGCCGCCAGCTGGTCCATGTAGGCGTCACCGGGGTAGCCCGCCGGCATGATCAGCCGCACGGTCAGGGCGCTTTCGGTGGTGCTCATGGCCCAGATGTGCAGGTCGTGGATGTCCTGCACGCCATCCTGTTCACGCAGGTAGCGAGCCACCGCCGGCAGGTCGATATGGCTGGGCACCGCATTGAGGGCCAGTTTCATGGAGTCGCGCAGCAGCCCCCAGGTACCGTAGACGATCACCAGCACGATCAGCAGGCTGACTACCGGGTCCAGCCAGTTCCAGCCGGTCACCATGATCACCGCCCCGGCGATCACCACGCCCAGGGACACCGCCGCATCGGCGGCCAGATGCAAAAAGGCACCGCGGATATTCAGGTCGTCCTTGCTGCCCTTGACGAACAGCCAGGCGGACAGCCCGTTGATGACGATACCGATGGCCGCCACCACCATCACCGTGTCGGTGGCTACCTGCGGCGGGTGCAGCAGGCTGTTGACCGCGTCCCAGCCGATCACGCCACAGGCAAACATCAGGAACATGGCATTGGCCAGCGCCGCCAGAATGGAACTGCTGCGCAGGCCGTAGGTAAAGCGGCTGTCCGGCTGGCGTTTGGCCAGCAGGGCCCCGCCCCAGGCCAGCACCAGGCCCAGCACATCGGACAGGTTGTGACCGGCATCGGCCATCAACGCCGAGGAATTGGCCATGAAGCCGTAAATGAATTCAATGGCGGTAAAGCCCACATTCAGGACGATGGCGATCAGAAAGGCCCGGCCGAAATCCTGCGGGGCGTGGTGATGGCCATGATCGTGACCGTGATCATGGGAGTGAGCGTGCATGTGCATGGTGCGATTCCGTCATCAGCATTCAGGTGCATTAACCGCCCTGTAGCCACTACAGGGTCAAGCCGGCCTTGAGGCCCGACAGTGACCAGTGCAACATCTGTAGTCACTACAGGTTCAAGTGGGGCATGCCATGCTGTCGATCGGAGAACTGGCGCAGACCACCGGGTGCAAGGTGGAGACCATTCGCTATTACGAGAAAATCGGCCTGATGCCGGAGCCGGAGCGCACCGGCGGCAATCAGCGGCGCTACGCGCCCCGTCACCGGGAACGGCTGCATTTTATTCGCCATTCCCGGGATCTGGGCTTTTCCATCGAGGCCATCCGCGAGCTGCTGGCACTGTCCGACCAGCAGCAGCGCGACTGTGCCGCCGTGGACGCCCTGGCCCGTCGTCACCGGGAGGCGGTGCAGGCACGCATTGAGTCGTTACTGACCCTGCGCGAGGAGCTGGACCGCATGATCGAAGGTTGCGCCGGCGGCGATGTGGCCCACTGCCGCATTATCGAGGTGCTCAGCGACCACAGCCAGTGCCAGGGCGAACACGGCTAGTCTTTATACCGTTCAGGGCTGCCGGTCGAACTGCGGTACCCCCTCCGGGATCTCGAACCAGGCCTGCTTCTCGCTCACCCAGACATGGGCCTGGGGCTGGATCAGGCGGGTGTCATCCAGGTTACTGGGCTTGAGCTTGATAATGTCCGGCTGCGCCGGGTCGTAATGGTAAATGCGGTTGCCGCAATCGGGGCAGAATGCCGCCGCGTTGATGTTGCCGCTGTCCGCGGTTCGCTCCCAGTGACGGAGCGTGCCCTCGAAGATGAGATCGTCCGCCGCCACCACGGCGGTAATACTGAACGCGCTGGTGGACAGCTTCTGGCACTCACGGCAGTGGCAGGCCACCACCATCCTGGGCGCCGCCAGCAGCCGGTAACGGACCTGGCCGCACTGGCAGGCACCGTAAACCGGATACGCGGTTTCACTCATGATAATGACTCTCTCGGGTTCCCGGCCAACGCCTCCGCCCGCTGGTTAAACGCATCCAGTGCGTTTTCTATTGAAGGCTCCAACTGTACTCCACTGTTGATCAGCAAACCCGCCACCATCTGGTAATGCCCCACCAGCAAGATGATTTCCACCAGTTCCCGAGGCTTGAAGTACTCACTGAGCGTCTGCCAGGTCGTTTCACTGATCAATTGCTGCTGACACAGTTCCTCACAGGCTTGCAGCGCCACCGCCGTGGCCGGCTCCGGCAAGGAATGCGGCGCAGTGGCCAGCGCCACAATCTGTTCATGGGTGACCCCTACTCGCAACGCGATCTCCACATGCTGCCCCCATTCATAGCGGCTGCGACACAACCAGCCGGTACGCAGTATCAGCATTTCCCTAAGTGGCGCCGGCAAACGACCAAAGGGCATCATCTGAGAGGCAAACAGCAACCAGGGCCAGAACAGACGACGGTTGATATTGAAGACCGGAAAGACCCTCGGCAATTCCTGCCGCCCAAACCATCGTGCCACTCCGGATACGGAACGAAACAGTACGCCTCGCCGAGCCGGTGGGGGCGCCGGCAACCGCTCGGTCTGCGTCATCAGCCAGCCCCCCGGCGGCTGCAAATAATCCTGTGATGCATCCATGATCGTGCCCTCGCTGAAGAAGCTCTCATCCTGACGTAAAGCACGGCCGCCCTCCACGGGTACCACACTTTTGGCCCGACGGGACACAGACACCAGCCTGCGGGAACCGCAGGATAACAGCATCCTCACCAACCAGTGTCACAAAAAACAGGGCCCGACCATGACCGACTTGCACAACAAGAAATGCGTCATCACCGGCGCCGCCAGCGGCATCGGTCGGGCAGTAGCCCTGGCCGCCGGTGCTCATGGCGCGCGCCTGTTTCTGACCGACATCAACCAACAGGCCCTTGACGAAACGGCCTCTCAGCTGGCCGACCAGGGCGCAACCGTGGAAGTCAGCCAGGCGTTGGATATTACCGATTATCACGCGGTACGGGCCTTTGCCGAACAAATTCACGCCCACCATGGCAGCATGGACGTGCTGA
Organism: Alcanivorax hongdengensis A-11-3; assembly: GCF_000300995.1. GTDB lineage: Bacteria > Pseudomonadota > Gammaproteobacteria > Pseudomonadales > Alcanivoracaceae > Alcanivorax > Alcanivorax hongdengensis. The sequence continues at coordinate 88,169 of NZ_AMRJ01000008.1, forward strand.
TGAATATTGCCGGCATTGCCATCTGGGGCCCGGTGGACAAACTCGAGCATCAGCATTGGCGATCACTGGTGGAGGTCAACCTGATGGGCCCCATCCACGTACTGGAAAGCTTTCTACCCACCATGGTCGCCGCAGGGCGGGGCGGGCATGTGCTTACCGTATCCTCCGCCGCCGGCCTGTTCGGACTACCCTGGCATGCCGGCTATAACGCCAGCAAATTCGCCGTACGCGGCATTAGCGAAGCCATGCGCTATGACCTGCGCCGCCACCGCATCCATGTCAGCCTGGTCTGCCCGGGCGCGGTGAATACCGGGCTGGTGCAGACTATACAGATCGTCGGTATCGACCAGCACACCCCGGAAGTCGAAAAACTCAAACAACGTTTTCAGCGCCACGCCGTTACCCCGCAACAGGCGGCCAACGCGATTCTCAAGGGGCTGAAACATAATCGCTACCTGATCTACACCTCCCCGGATATCCGCCTGGGTTACTGGTTCAAGCGCAAGTGGGCCTGGCCATTTGAACAGGTCATTCGTGTCATTGGCCTCCAGCTGGACCGTGTCGCACGCCGCCAGCAACAGGATCAGCGCGTAGAATAGCGCCAGACCACGGTCCAGGCGGCCTGTCCAGGCGAATTCGTACCATTCAGGCACGAAATTTGACATTAACACTTTGTCTAGCATGGACCTGAACGTCATTCGGAGTAAAATGCCCGCGCGTTCACCCACTCCATAGGCCGCCTTTAATGACTACCGTGCTTCTGATACTGGTGGCGCTGGGCTTTGTGTCCATCGTCGTCGAAGACCTTGTCCATATCGACAAGGCCAAAACCACCCTCTTTTTCGGGTCCTTTGCCTGGGTTCTTTTCTTTGTGGCGCCTCCCGGCGGCCTGTCCCAGGACCAGCTGATGGAAAGCCTGAACGAAAACCTGCTGGATATCGCCACCCTATGGCTGTTCCTGATGGCCGCCATGACCTTCGTGGCCTACCTGTCCAGCAAGGGCATCATTGATGCCCTGGTCAATCGCCTGCTGCCCGAGCGCATTACCGAGCGCAAGCTGATGCTGATGACCGGCCTGTTCGCCTTCCTGTTCTCATCCATGGCTGACAACATCACTGCCACCCTGGTCTGCATCGCGGTGCTGGCCAACCTGCGCCTGCCGCCCAAGAAGCTGCTGCGCTACGTGGTGCTGGTGGTCTTCGCGGTGAACTCCGGCGGTACCGCCCTGATTACCGGTGACGTGACCACCCTGATGATCTTCCTGGCCGACAAGGTGGAAATCGTCGATCTGCTGATGCTCAGCGTGCCGGCGGCCTGCGCCGTGGCGGTGCTGGCGGTGGCGCTGTCGTTCGGCCTCAAGGGCGAGGTGGTGATCCAGAAGGACAACACGCCGATTACCCGCGGTGACAAGGTCATCGCCATCCTGTTCTTCTCCACCATCATCGGCACCATCCTGGCCAATGTGTTCTTCAGCATCCCGCCGGTGCTGTGCTTCCTGTTCGGCCTGTCGCTGATGTTCATGGTGGTACAGTTCATGAACAAGGACGAGCCGATCCTGGATTACATCCGCAAGATCGAGTTCGACACCCTGCTGTTCTTCCTGGGCGTACTGCTGCTGGTGGGCATGCTCAAGCAGCTGGGCATCCTGGCCTACTTCCCGAAACTGTACGACATCATGCCGCCGGTGGCTGCCAACTATGTGGTCGGCATGGTCTCCTCACTGTTTGATAACGTGCCGCTGACCGCCGCCCTGCTGAACTCCGGCATCGACATGAGCCTGCCGGAATGGCTGACGCTGACCTTCACCGTGGGGGTCGGTGGCTCCCTGCTGATCATCGGCTCCGCCGCTGGCGTGGTGGCCATGAGCAAGGTCGAGCCGCTGACCTTCAGCAGTTACCTGCGCTACTTCCCGTTCCTGGCGGTGGCCTACACCTTCGGCTTCTTTGCCACCCTGGGCCTGGGCATGCTGATTCACGGCTGACCTGACGCCCGGCAAGGCCGCCCACGCCCTCGTGGGCGGCCCCTGTCTTTCTCTCCCGGGGCCCTACCCCTCCTGCAGAGTGCGCTCGATACGGCGATCCGGGATCAACCACAGCAGCGCCACCAGCACATACAGCCCCAGTGACAACGCCGGCAGCCAGAAGGCGCCGATGATCCCCGCCAGATAACAGACCACCGAGACCTTTTCCTTCCAGGCTTGGCCGGCCACGGCCCGGCGCAGCACCGATTCCTGGCCCTGGGCGCGGATGATCATCCATTCCAGCAGGTTGTAGGCCAGCGCCGCCATGAACAGCACCAGCCCGTACAGGGCCGTGGGCACCGGCGTGAAATGGTTCTCTCCCATCCAGCCGGTGGCAAAGGGAATCAGCGACAGCCAGAACAGCAGATGCAGGTTGGCCCACAGCATGGGGCCGGAGACCCGCTCCACCGTGTGCAGCATGTGGTGATGGTTGTTCCAGTAGATCCCCAGATAAATGAAACTCAGCACATAGCTGAGGAAGACCGGCAGCACCGGCAACAGCGCCTCCAGCGCATGCCCGTGGGGCACTTTCATTTCCAGCACCATGATGGTGATCAGAATGGCAATCACGCCATCACTGAAGGCTTCCAGTCGGCCTTTACCCATGATTTGCTTTGCTCCTTCGCTTGAAATGCCGGTTATCCGACCCACGTTAACAGGCTCTGGCTGCCCACAACATAATTGGCTACATTGGCAGCCATCTCCCCACCACAGAATACAGGCCGATTATGAAAGCCGCAGAAAGGATTGAACTGCTCAAGGATATGATTCAGGAAGCCATCGACGATGGCGCCACCAGCGTCGAGGACGTACACCAGCACATTGCCGGCCTGCCCTTCGATGCGCTGGAAAAACTGGGCCTGTTCGAGGAACAGGCCGCCAGCCTGAAAGACAAGCAACGCAAGACCATCGGCCTGGTGTACGACACCATCCGCAAGGTCAACCAGGAAGTGGGCTCACTGATCTCCGAGCAGTTTGCCGCCCTGGAAGACGCCCGCACGGCCTCGCGCAACATGGACCGCAACGACGACTGATACGCCCTACCAGCTGGACCCCGCCTGGATATACCAGGCGGTATCTTCCGGCCCGCGAGCCACATCCAGCCCCATGGTCATGCCATAGCGCCGCGCCACCAGATAGCGAAAACCCGCCCCGTAGCTGTTGGCCACCTCGGCCTCTGACAGCGCATTCAGACTCTGTGCCGCCCGGCCGCCACCACCGAAAGCATTGAACCGCCAGCGCAGGCTGGCCTTCCAGGTCGCTTCCACCTCGGCGGTGGCCACCGCCTTGCCCTGGTACCGCACGGCGGGAATGCCGCGCATGTCGATATAGGGCAGCACATAAGGCGGCAGACGGGAGGCATCGCCAGCGTCGATGCCGTCATATTGCAGGCGCAGGGCAATGTTGACGTGCTGGTTCACGTTCCAGTAGTTGAGGCCTTCCAGGGTGTAACTGCCGAAATTCACATCACTGCCAATGCTGTCGCCATACCACACGTAATTGGCGGCATAATAGAGCCCGGACTGGGGCGATAGCGGGTTGTCGCGCGAATCGTATTCCGCCAGCAAACCGGCACCGGAGGTACGCACCGTCTCGCCGATGTTGTTGTCCAGAAAGGTATTCACCGCATTATTCAGGGCCGGGTTGGGCAGTGCGATGTCCTTCGCCAGATCCAGTTTCACCTGCCGATAACTCTGGCGGATACCCAGCATCCAGCGGCTGTCACCCAGGCGGAACTTGAGCTCCTGAATATCCAGCGGGCCTTGCAGGTTCAGCTCCACCGGCTTTCTCAGATCAAAGCCCCCGAGGGAATAGAAGTCCAGATTCAGGTCCGGGTAGAGCACAAAACCGCGATAGCGAACCCGGTCATCCATCCAGAACCCCATGTGCCCGGCGGCCAGGGCCTTGCTGCCGTTTTCCGTGGTGCCCAGCCCCAGCACACTGATGTTGTTGGGCAGAATGGCCGGGCTGTTGCCGCTGACCCGCTGCTTTTTCTGCTCTTCGGATTCATGGAAGAAGATACCGGCCATGCCGAAACCATAACCCACCGCCGGCTCGGTAATGACCATGGGCACCGGCAGGAAACCGGCCGGCACCTCGGACAGATAACGGCTGGCATCCAGCTGGCCGTCTTCCGGGTCAATCATGTAATCGTGAAAGAAGTCCGCCTGCAGCGGTGCGGCAAACACCACCAGGCAGATCGCCAGTAACCCTCGCCTAACCATGGCCCCGTCCTTCCCTGCTGATTTGAAATTATCTGGCTACTGGGGTCTGATATTCCCAGACTTGCGAGGGTAAAACCATTATGGCAAAACGCCTGCCACTGCCTTTGGCGCTGCTATTACTCTTCCTGCTTCCCGCCTGCCAGGCAAAAACCCCTTACAACCCGGCAGATCGCACCTACAGCAAGGCCATGGTCGCCCCACCCAATATCCCGCTGCGGCAGGGTGCAGAGCATGCCCTGGCCGGGGACAGCCAGCAGCAGGGTTCCGGTTTTTATCTGCTGCACGATGGCCTGTCGGCCTTTGTCGCCCGGGTCGCGCTGATCGAGGCCGCCCGCTCGTCACTGGATCTGCAGTACTACATCTTTTCCGATGACACCGCCGGGCGAATCATCATCAGCAAGTTGCTGGACGCTGCGGACCGGGGCGTGCGGGTGCGCCTGCTGGTGGATGACCTGGGCACCCGGATCGCCGAGCCGCTGGCCGCCACGCTGGCGGAACACCCCAATATCGAGATACGCCTTTTCAACCCGGTCAAGTCCCGTGGCGGATTCAGCCGCGCCTGGCAGATGGCTCGCCATTTCGGGCGCGCCAACCACCGCATGCACAACAAGCTGATGATGGCTGACGCCAGTGTGATGATTGCCGGCGGCCGCAACCTGGGCGATGAATACTTCTCCAACACCAATGTGGATTTCCAGGATGTGGATGTGGCTGCCATTGGCGATATCGTGGCCCAGGGCAGCGCCAGCTTCGACCGCTACTGGAACAGTCCCGCCTCGGTCCCCATTGATCAGGTACTGGATGCCAACGATGCCCCCATGGACCTTGATGCCCTGCGCCAGGCACTGGTGGATTTCGTGGGCCGGCAGAAAGACAGCGAATATGTCCGAGCCCTGGTGGACTCCGCCCTGGGCAGAAAACTGGTGGACGGCCAGGTGCCCCTGGTCTGGGGCCAGGCCACCCTGTATGCCGACCCACCGGAAAAGGCCTACCAGAGAGAGCAGCTGGAACGAGACGATTACCTGGGCGCCAGCGTCAAACGGATTCTCGACGATACCCATTCCCGACTGCTGATCAGCTCCGCCTATTTTGTGCCCGGTGACGCCGGCGCTGCCCATCTCCAGTCACTCAGCGAGCGAGGCGTGGCCGTCAGCATCCTGACCAACTCCCTGAGCACCACCGATGTGGCTATCGTTCACAGCGGCTATGCCAGCTATCGCCAATCCCTGCTGGAGGGCGGCATCCAACTCTGGGAGTTACGCTCCCAGGCCGAGCAGCAGCAACGCATGCACTGGTTCAAGGGGAAATCCCGGGCCAGCCTGCATGCCAAGACCTTCGTGCTGGATGAGGACCGGGTCTTTATCGGCTCCATGAACCTGGATGGCCGCTCGGTACTGCAGAACACCGAGGTCGGGCTGCTTATTGACAGCCCGGAACTGAACCGGCATCTGGCGGACCTGTTCCACCAGTGGACCGCGCCGTCCGCGGCCTGGAAGCTTCGTCTCACCAAGGATAACGACCTGCAATGGCAGGCCAGCGACCAGGGTAACGCCGTCATCAAAGACCACGACCCGGAAACCAGTGGCTGGCAGCGCTTCAAGGTGTGGGCCCTGTCGCTGCTGCCGGTGGAATCACAGATCTGACGGTTATACCGTCAGCACGATACGCTCGCTGCTCTCGGCGGCCTGCTGCCAGGCCTCACTGACCTGCTCCAGCGGGCAACGGCGCACATCCACCGTCAACGCCCCGTCACAGGTGTGGCGAAAAATATCCGAAATAATTGCCGCCATGCGCGACGGCGGCGGAAAATTACCGGTGCCACTGCCAATCAGGCTCAACCGGGAACCCCGCAGGGCGCCGGACGGCAGGGCAATATGGCTGCCGGCCATTTCACCCACCGCCACCAGACGCACACCTCGTTCGGACTGGCTGGCCACCGCCAGATCCGGCGACACCAGCACCTGAATCAGGGTTTCCACCGGCGGCCCCCAGATATAGTCGACCACCACATCAATGCCGTGGCGGGCGTGCTCGGCAAATTGCCCGGCCAGCGCCTCCTGTGACAGTCGCAGATCAATGGTGGCATCCGCCCCCAGCGCATGCAGCACCGCCTGGTTGCGGCCGGCGGCAATCACCTTGCCGGCCCCCAGTAGCCGGGCCGCCTTCACCGCCACCTTGCCGGCAGCACCGGTGGCGCCAAGAATCAGCACGGTCTCCCCCGGCTGCATGTCACCGCGCCAGACCAGCGGCAACCAGGCCGCCAGCGCCGGATTGACCACCGCCGCGGCCAGCGCATCATCCAGTTCCGCAGGAACCGGCACCCGCAGTGCCGCTGGAGCCCGCTCGGCCATGGCACCGAACGGCCGGCGCAGGGTGTTGAAATAGACCCGACTGCCATCGGCCAGCTCGCCGACACCATCCATGCCACAGACCACCGGCAGGGTTTTCGGGCTGCTGTAATGACGCCCGGCGGCAATGGCCCGGTCCAGCGGTTTGATCGGCGCACAACGCACCGACACCCTCTGCTCGCCGGCAAGCAGATCCGGCTCATCAAACTCGCCCAGACGAGGCAACTGCCCCAGGGCATCCAGAATTGCAGCCTTCATGGGAAACTCTCCATTTATCAATGTGCCATCACGGCACGCAAAAGGCAGCTCCACAGCCCCAGCCACCTGCACAGTGCCGGGCAGTTTACTCTGCTCGACGAGGCGCCACAGCCCCTACCCTGAATGCCGCTCGTCAGTCCGCCATCAGCGCCTTATCATCCCGGCCCTTTCCTGATTAAAATGTGCGGTTTCCCGGCGCCCCGGCGGCGCCCCATTCTTGGTTTCCGGCCACCACGGCCGACGGGACAATTTCATGCATAGGACGCAGACACCCGACCCGACCGCCCTGCCCGGCGGTCGTCTGGCGCAACTGCTCGGTGAGCTGGCACGCACCCCGTCCCGGGGGGCGCCGCCGTGTTTTGCCGAGCGGCTGGGGCGGCTGTTCGATCTGTCCGACACCATTACCCTGGACGCCGCCCGCCAGCATCGCAGCCAGACCGGCACGCCCCAGGGCGATGCCGCCGAACGCCTGCAGGAGGATCTGCTGCGCAGCCGTGATACCCTGCTGGACGGTCTGCACCGGGCCATGGCCCGCGACAGTGACGGTGGCCAGCTGCCGGCCCCGAAGCTCGCCAGGCCCGGCAGCCGCCCGCTGTTTGCGCCCTACCAGAAGTTCTATCAGGGGCAGCAGCGCCAGTTTGCCGCCGGCGTGCATGGCCTGCGGGTACGGGCGCGCCGCCTGCTGGCCGCCCAGAGTGCCGAGCTGGCGCGGCTCGTCGAGCTGGATACGGTTTTTGACCACACCCTGTCTGATTACAGCCGGCGCGGTTTCCAGCGCGTGCCGGCGCTGCTGGAAAAACGCTACGAGACGCTCTGGCAGCAACACCTGAAAAGTGACGCTCCGGATGATGACATCCCCGCCTGGCTGGCGCCCGGCGGCTGGCTGCACCAGTTTTACCGCGATCTGCAAGCGGTGCTGGTGGCCGAGCTGGATGCCCGACTGGAGCCTGTCCTGGGCCTCTATGAGGCCCTGCATAACGAGGTAACCGATAACCCATGAAACGCCTTCTCTTCGCTCTGCCCTTCGTGCTGGGCGCCATTGCCGTGCTGTGGATTGCCCTGTTCTTCATGGGCAGCAACCTGATCGCCTTCACCGCCACCCTGATCATTGCCCTGGTCTATGGTGTCGGCTTTCTGGAACTGCGCCGCTTTCGCCGCAGCAGCGACGCCCTGCACCGCCAGCTGCCGCAGCTACCTTCACAGCGTGACGCCCTGCCCGGCTGGCTGAGCGGCCTGCCGGCCTCCCTGCGCAGTGCCGTGCAACGGCGCATCGACGGCCAGCCGGTGGCCCTGCCCGGCCCGGCCATGACGCCCTACCTGTCCGGCCTGCTGGTAATGCTGGGCCTGCTGGGCACCTTTATCGGCATGATCGTCACCCTGCGCGGCGCCGCCACGGCCCTGCAAGGCAGCACCGAACTGCACGCCATCCGCGGCGCCCTGGCCGCCCCCATCAATGGACTGAGCCTGGCGTTCGGCACCTCCATCGCCGGCGTGGCCGCCTCCGCCATGCTGGGGTTGAGCGCTGCCCTGTGCCGCCGTGAGCGCCTGCAGGTCTCCCGCGCGCTGGATCAACAACTACAGGCCACGCCGGGCCTGTCCCTGGACCAGCAACGTCAGCAGGCCTACCAGGCCCTGCACGATCAGAACCGCCTGTTCCCGGCCCTGGTGGAAACCCTGCAAAGCCTGTCCGGCCGCCTGGAACAGATGGGCGACCAGCTCAGCCGTGAGCAGCAACAATTCCAGGACCGCACCGGAGAACATTATCGTCAGCTTGCCGAATCCGTGGGCCAGTCCCTGCAGGCCACCCTGGCCGACAGCAGCCAGCTGGCCGCCCAGCGTATCGAGCCGATCATGGAAGCGTCGCTGGCGCGATTGAACCAGCAGGTGGAACAAACCCACCAGCGCCTCAGCGCCATCACCGAACAGCAACTGGGCACCCTCACCGAACGCTTCGACCAGACTACCCGCCAGGCCGCCAGCGACTGGCAGCAAGGGCTCGACCAGCAACGCCAGTACAGCAGCGACCTGCTGGACAAGGTGGATCAGGCCCTGCAAACCCACCAGCAGCAATACCGCGACAACAGCGACCAGCTGCTACAGCAATGGCGCGACAGCCAGCAACAGCTCAGCGATGCCGGTGAAAGCCGCCTGGGCGCCATCGCCGAACAGTTCCAGCGCAGCAGCGACGCCGCGCTGCAACACTGGCAGGCCGGCCTGCAGAGCCAGCAGCAACACCAACAGCAGTTGGTCAGCGAAATCGGCCAGACCCTGCAGCAACACAGCAACCACTTTGGCGAACAGGCCCGCGCCCTGCTGGAGGGCCAGCAACAGGGCCTCGACAGCCTGGTCGGCCGCAGCGCCGAACAGCTGGCACAGTTGCGTGACCAGGAAGCCGAGCGCGGCCAGCAGGCCGCCGAGCGACTGGCCGCTTTGGAGAGCACCGTCAGCGAACACCTGACGCGACTGGGCACCGCCCTGGAAGCGCCCATGTTGCGTCTGATCGAAACCGCCTCGCAAACGCCGAAGGCCGCCGCCGAGGTGATCACTCGCCTGAACGAGGAAATGGCCCGCAGCAGCGAGCGCGACAACGAATTGCTGGAAGAGCGCCAGCGTCTGATGGCGGAACTGGACGGCCTGCTCGGCAGCCAGCGGGAACTGGCCGCCGGTCAGCGCGATGCCATCGAAACCCTGATCAGCCAGGCCGGCCGCACCCTCACCGAGGTGGGCGAAACCTTCAGCCGTCAGGTCAATGAACAGGCCGAGCACCTGGCGCAGGTGGCCGGCGATGTGACCGGCAGTGCCGCCGACGTGGCCAGCCTGGGCGAAGCCTTCGGCGTGGCGGTGCAACTGTTCAGCGACTCCAACGACAAGCTGCTCGACAACCTGCAGAAGGTGGAAAGCGCGCTGGAAAAAGCCGCCACCCGCAGCGATGAACAACTGGCCTACTACGTGGAGCAGGCCCGGGAAGTGATCGAGCTGAGCATGGCCTCGCAGAAGGACGTGATCGAGGCGTTGAGCAAACGCCCGGTCGAAACCACCGCCGGCGACGACACCCGCCCCGGGGTTAACTGATGGACGAGCTGCATGATCAGGACGCCCAGGCCATCCCGGTCTGGGCCATCTTCTCGGATCTGATGGCCGCCCTGGTTGGCATCCTGGTGCTGGTGCTGGTCTGGGTAATTGGCGTACAGATGGAACTGAGCCAGGACCTGGAACAGGAAAAGGCCAGGCGCCTGGCCGAGGAACAACGCCGCATGGAGCTGGAACAGGCACTGGCCGACCCGCTGGCCAGTGGCCGCATCAGCCTGCGTGACGGGCGCATCGGTATCAGCGGCAGCGTGTTGTTCCAGCTCAACTCCGACACCCTGCAACCGGATGGCCGCGAGCTGCTGCACAGCCTGGTCAAACCGCTGGAGGTCTACCTCAACCAGCACAACGAAATGCTGATGGTCAGTGGCTTCACCGATGACCTGCCGGTATCGCGCAGCAATGGCCGCTACGCGGATAACTGGGACCTGTCGGCGCAACGGGCGCTGACCGTCACCCGCACGCTGATCGAACAGGGCATGCCCGCCGACCAGGTGTTTGCCGCCGCCTTCGGCGACCATCAACCGGTGACTCCCAATCATGATGCCGCGGCGCGGGCAAAAAACCGCCGGGTGGAACTGACCACCGTGCCACGCACTCCGCCACCCAAAGCCGCCGACCATGACTGACACAGCGCCGCTGCAACAGCTGGAAGCCCTGCGCCAGCGCGGTGAAGATCGCTTCGACCCGGTGCGCTTTCATTACCTGCAGGCGCTGGCGCAGCGGCTGCACCAGCGTCAGCTGCCTGCCCGACGGCAGCAACAGGCCCTCGGCGACGGCCTGCAACGCTACTGCCGGGATCTGGCCGAGGCCCGGGCGCGGGCCGAACAGGCGCTGCCCGACAGTGGCGACAGCCACGCCCGGGCGTTATTCGACCGCCATGATTACAAGGCCGCCCTGCGCCAGGCGCAACGGCCGACCCCGTCCAGCTCGCCCCTGGCCGCCCTGTTGCAACAACTGGTGCCGCCCCCACAGGCGGACGATGGCGACGACCATTCACTCAGCGCCCGGCTGCGCGCCCAGGAACAACGGCTGGGCGATATCCGGCCCCGGCCGGCCCGGGGCGAACTGAAGGCTCTGCGCCAGCTGCGCGAGGCCCGCGCCCGCCAGCAACGCCAGGCGCGCATTGAGCGTGCCATCAACAGCACCCCCAGCGAGGCCGGCCCACTCAACTCCCACCGCCTGGTGACCCGCTCACTGGAAACCCTGCGCGAGATTTCGCCGGCCTACCTGAACCGCTTCGCCAGTTACATGGAAACGCTCATGTGGCTGGAGAAAAACGGCGGCAAGGGCGGAAAAGGCTGAAGCACAACGCCGATGGCTTTATCATCGGCGCTGCCGGCAACCCTGCCATTCACCAACACGAGCCAGCCATGCGAGCCTTTGTTCTGCGCGCCCGCGCCGCCCCCACGGAAAGCCAGCCCCTGCTGGCCGGCATCGGCGGTGACGCCCACACGGAAATCCTTGCCCACACGCTGATGAATGCCATCTTCGTGGCCCAGTCGCACCGTGAGGATGTGGTGGTCTATCTGGTGCTGGAAAGCACCCGGGACTATTCGCGCACGCTCTGCTTCACCGCCGCCGAGATGCAGGACATCGGCGGCTTTCATGAGCAGGCATTGCTGAAAAAAATCGCCAAGGCACTGGATGCCTCCCAGGGCATGGGCAAGGAACAACGCAAACAGGTGGAAGCGGGGCTGACGGTGGAAACGCTCAGCTTCGAGCGGCTGGTCAAGCAACTGGCGCAGGATTACACGCTTTACATGATGGACAGGAAAGGCACCCCCATGCGCGAGCAGCACTTCAGCGACAATGCCTGCTTCCTGCTCACCGACCACATCCCCATGCCCAAGAAAACCTTCAACAGCCTCAAGCGACTGGGTGCAGAAAAGATCAGCCTGGGGCCGACCATGCTGTTTGCCTCCCAGTGCGTGGTGCTGATTCACAACGAACTGGACCTGCGGGATTAACAGGCTGCTGAAAACCCCTTCATCGCCACCAGAATGCTGCAGTCCACCTGATCGAGCAGCGCCCGGCTCAGTGAGCCCTGCCACCAGCGCGCCAGCATGCCCTGGTGACGATGGCCGACAACAATCAAATCCGCCTCCACCTGACGGGCCAGGGCGGCGATGTGCTCCACCGGTTCGCCAAAGGCAATGTGCCCCACCGGCTGCTCCAGCCCGGCATTGCGCAACCGCTGCAAGCCGTCATCCACCAGCTCGCGCAGGCTGTCCATGTCGCTGTCGCGAAAGCGCTCCACCGCGTAAATACCATCGCCCAGGCCATTGGCTTCCACCGTGTCCAGCACCGACAACAGGTGCACCCGGGCGCCACACAGGCGGGCCAGTTCCTTGCCTTCCTTGAGCGCCGCGCGGCCCTCCTCGGAACCATCAAAGGCCAGAATGATGCATGAATACATGGCTGCCTCCTCCTTGTCAGCCGCACTCAGCGGCGGGCCACGGTGCTGTCACCCTGCTCGCGGGTATCGATATCCACCACCACCATCATGCCCGGGCTGAGCAAATGGCGCGCCCCCTTGTCGATGGCGATGCGCACCGGAATACGCTGAGTGATCTTGGTAAAGTTGCCGGACGGGTTGGGGTTGGGCAACAGCGCAAATTCGCTGGTGGCCGCATGGCCGATGACCTGCACATGGCCGTGAAAGCGGCGATCCGGGTAGGCATCCACCCTGATATCCACCGGTTGGCCGGGCCTGAGCTTGCGCACCCGGGTTTCCTTCACATTGGCTTCCACCCAGACATCCTCCGGCGCATGCATCATCAGCAATGGCTGCCCGGCAGACACGTACTCGCCCTGCTCCACGAAGGTCCGGTCCACCACCCCGGCCTTCGGGCTGGCCACCTGACGGTCTTCCACTTCCACCTGCTGGTGCTGCAGGGCCAGCTGCGCTTCGGCCAGGTTCTGGCGGGTCACCGCCAGCTGGGCCTTGAGCAGGTCCGGGTTCTGCAGGGTCATCTTTGCGCCGGAGAGCATGCCGGTGTGGGCGTTATCCAGCGAGCTGCGGTCCAGATTGACCTGCTGGCGGGCCCGCTGGAATTGCGCTCGGGTCTCCTGCCAGGTGTAGTAATCCTCTTCCTTTTTCTGCGCGGACACGGTGCCGGACTGGAACAGATCGTTGGAGCGCTTGTAGGTCTTGGCGGCCTTGTCCATGGCCGCCCGGGCGGCCTCCAGCGCCGCCTGGTCGGTCTTCAGTTGATCGCGGGTTTCGCGAATGCCCCCATCCAGTTGCTGACCGGCCAGCCTGACCTGCTGCTCCTCCAGCGCCACCCGCGCCCTGGCTTGCGCCACCCGCGCCTGCAGCTCCTTGAGTTTCAGCTGGTCCGGGCGGCTGTAGAGGCTGGCCACCAGCTGGCTGGCCTGCAGACTGTCACCCTCGGTGAGCGTAAAGCCATCCACCCGCCCCGCCTGGCGACTGCTGACAGTGATCTCGTGGGTCATCACCCGAGCATCATCGGCACTCACATGGGTGTGCTGGTAATAGAACCACTGGCCGATCCACACCAGCAATGCCAGTACCAACAGCGCCGCCAGCAACAACCGCCAGCGCCCACCTCGGGCACTGGATGCCGGCCGGGCGGAAGGGTCGCTTGTCTGAGCATTCATAATCGGTATCCACGTCGATGAAAGGAAAGAAAGGCTGTGATCAGGTTCGCCAGCCCGTCCAGCGGCTGAGCAGGAAGGCCGGCACCATCAGGGTCAGCAGCGCGATCACCACCAGCAGAAAACCATCCTGGTAGGCATAGATCTGCGCCCACAGCGCGTCCATCTGCGCCAGCCACCGGCTGGCGGCGGCACCGGCATAGGCCTCGGGCGCACCAGCCTGATGGATCATCGCCTGGGCCCGGACCTGGGCGTCCAGGGCCACGCTGTTACCATGGTTGAGCCCGGCGGTGAGCGCGGTGGAATGAAACAGGGTGCGCTGATCCATCAGTGTCACCAGCGCCGCGGTGCCAAAAGCTCCGCCCAGCTGCAGGGCGAAGTTGATCGCCCCGGAGCCGAAGCCGATCAGGGTGGGCGGCAGCGAGGCAATGCCCCGCGACAGGGTGGGCGGTGGAAAGGCCGCCATACCAACGCTGAGCAACGCCATGGAAATGGCCAGATAGGAAAAGGAGGTATGCCAGTCCACCTGGGCCATGCGATACACCGCCCAGGTGGAGAAAATCAGCCCCGGCACAGTCAGGTAGTGGGGCTTCCAGCGGTCACTGAGCTTGCCCACCATGGGCACCAGAATCGCCAGCACCAGCGTGGAAGGCAGGAACAGCTTGCCCACGGTGACCGGGTCATAGTGCAGGATTGCCTGCACGAACTGGGGCAGCAGGTACATGATGCCGTAAAAGACACCACCGAACATGAAGAGCGAAAACGCCGCCACCACAAAGCCCCGGTTGGTAAAGATCGCCAGGTCCAGCAACGGTTTATCCACGCGCCGCTCCCAGAACACAAAGAGCCCGCCCACCAGCAGTGAAAACACCAGCAGCCCCACCACCGCCTCGCTGTGCCAGCCCCAGCGCTGGCCATTGGACAACGCCGTCAGCAACGCAAAGATGGCCACGAACAGCGAGCCGGCACCGAACCAGTCAAACGGCGGGCGCGGCCCCTGCTCTTCACGGGGCGGCAGAAAGAAATAGCCCATCACGATGGCGGCCACACAGATCGGCGGCACAATAAAAAACACATAGCGCCAGTTATAGACATCCACCAGCAGGCCGCCGATCACCGTGGCCAGGGTCAGCGGCAGGCCCAGGCTCATGCCATACATGGCGGTGGCCATGCCACGCTGGTTTTCCGGGTAGACCGAGAACAGCGCCTCCAGCGCCACCGGCCGCACCAGCCCGGTCATGGCTCCCTGAATAATGCGCGAGGCAATGATGGCCCCCATGCTGGTGGCCAGCCCGCCCAGAAAGGACGCACCGATAAAGACCAGCAACACGCCCATGTAGGTGGCGCGCTGGCCAAAGGCATTGCTCAGCCAGGGGGCAATCAGCAAAGCCACCGTGGTGGCCGCCAGAAACCCGGTGGACAGCCACTGCACCTGATCAGTGCTCATGCCAAAGGCCCCCTTGATGTAGGGGGTGGCCACATTAACGATGGTGATCGACATGCCCAGCGCCACCAGCCCCAGCAGCACGGTCAGCGTCACCAGCCACTGGTATTTGGGCCCGTAGCGCTCGAACAGGCGCTCCACTTGGGTCATGATTGAATTCGGTTCATAATTTGCGTGTATTATACAAGTTTATGGTCGCGGGTAAACGCAGCCCTTGCTGACAGCGGCACAGACCCTGAAATCCGGTTGTGTACAATGCGCGCACACATTCATCGCCTGCCCGCAGGCCCGGCCAAGGACATCGCCATGCACGCCTCTGCACCCGGTCACCCACCCACCGACCGTTCGCTGGAACAGGAGCTGGCGTTTCTGGTGCGCTGGCTGGAAGCCACCCGGCGTGACCACAGCTACCCGCTGGAGCGGGCCCATTACCTGATGCTGTTGCTGCTGATGGCCGACGGGCCGCAGAGCACCAGCCAGATCGCCGAACGACTGCGCCTGGATAGTTCCACGGTCACTCGCCAGGTCAGCGTGATGGCCCAGCGCGGCCTGGTGCGCAAGCAACCCAACCCGCAGGATCGCCGGGGCGCCATGGTCTGCGCCAGCGCCGCTGGCGAACAGGAGGCGACGCGCATGCGCCGGCTGCGGGAAGAGAAGGTGGCATTGATGGTGGCCGACTGGCCGGAATCAAAAAAACAGGCGCTGGTCAGCGCCCTGGGCGACCTGAATGTCGCCCTGTGCGAGATGCTGGACGGGGACAAGCTTTAACCCGTCGCTGAACAACCGGCTGCTGACAAACTGACCGGGCGTTACAGCGAGAACTGCACCCGGCAGAACCAGCTTTTCAGGTAGGCGGTCTCGGCAATGGCCGGATGCACCGGGTGATCCGCGGCCTGCCCTTCATAGCCGATCACCTGCACGCTGCGATCGATATGCCGGGCACTGCTGTGAATCACCTCCAGCAGCCGGTCGGCGGGCATGTGCATGGAACAGGAGGCGGACACCAGAAAGCCGCCCGGCTTGACCAGCCGCATGGCCAGCTCATTGATGGCGTGGTAACCGGCCAGGCCGTTCTTGAAATCCTTCTTGCGCTTGATGAACGCCGGCGGGTCCAGCACCACCAGATCGTATTTCTCACCATCGGCAATCAGCTGTTTCATTGCCGCAAAGGCATCGCCGTGCAGACTGCTGATGCGGTCGGCCACCCCATTGAGCTCGGCATTGCGATGCACATACTCCAGCGCGGTCTGCGAGGCATCCACACAGGTGACCGACTCGGCGCCGGCCATGGCCGACTGCACGCCCCAGCCGCCACAGTAAGAGAACACATCCAGCACCCGCGCACCGCCAGCCAGGCGCTGCATCTTCAGGCGGGCTGCGCGGTGATCATAGAACCAGCCGGTCTTCTGGCCCTCCGCCAGCGGCGCCACGAAATTGCCACCGTTCTCACTGAGACTCACCTCATCCAGCAGCTCACCCTTGAGTGCCCGGGTATAGCGTTCCATGCCCTCGATTTGCCGCGCCGCGGCTTCATTCTTGGCAATGATATGGCTGGGGCTGAGCACCGCATCCAGGGCACTGACGATGGTATCGAGATGGGCTTCCATGGCCCCGGAGCCGGTCTGCACCACCAGCACATCCGCAAAGCGGTCCACCACCAGCCCGGGCAAACCATCGGCTTCACCAAAGATCAGTCGGTAGCAGGGCGTATCAAACAATTGCTCACGCAGGGCCAGCGCCTGCTCGATACGTTTCTTGAAAAAGCTGCGCGACAATTCCTGCTTCACATCACGACTGTAAAGGCGCGCTGCGATCAGCGAATGGGGACTCAACAGGGCCCGCCCCAGCGCCTTGCCGCGACTGTCTTCCACCACACAGGCGGCACCGGCGGGCAGATCCTTCAAGGGGGTATGGCGGGTATCGATTTCATTGGCGAACACCCACAGGTGCCCGGCCTTGATACGCCGTTCCTCGTTCTTGCGGAGCCGGATTACATACTGCTCGGTCATGCTGTCGCCACTCGCCGGTAAAAACGCGAATGGTAGCACGGCGCCCGCCCGGGCGGTGAACACCGTGCCTGGCGCAGGATGCCCATTGCCGGCTCAACCGCCCAGATACTGCTCGTCGGTCACCGGTTCCAGCCAGTCCACATTCCTGCCATCCAGCATTTCAGTCACGGCGATATGGCTCATGGCGGTATCAGAGGTGGCACCGTGCCAGTGCTTGTGGCCCGGCGGGCACCAGATGGTATCACCGGCGCCAACTTCCACTCGCTCGCCATGTTCGCACTGGGTCCAGCCCTTGCCCGCCGTCACGATCAACAGCTGCCCCAGCGGATGAGTATGCCAGTTGGTGCGGGCACCGGGTTCAAAGGTCACCAGAGCGGCCGTCACCCGTGAAGGCTCCTGCGCCTGCAGCTGGATCGGATCAATACGGACACGGCCGGTAAAACATTCCGCGGGCCCTTCCAGGGAAGGGCGGGAACCGTTCTTGTGAAGAATCATGGTGGCACTCCTTGTTCAGGGTATGACTTACGTATTGCGGGAGCATGCCGGCTGCGTTCGCGTGCAGGCACGCTCCCACAAAGAATTCCGACATGCCGGTGATGCTTACCAGGGCTGATTGGCGGGGCCAACCGTGAATTCGTTGACCGTGGTGTCTTCCGGCATATCCATGGCGAATGCCACTACCTCGGCAATACGCTCGGGGGAAATGCCATAGGTGGCATACAGGCCTTCCATCTGCTCCTTGGCGGTGGTGTCGGTAATGGTGCCCAGCAGCTCGGTATTGATGGCTGCCGGGTAGAGGGTGGCGGTGCGGATATTGGTGCCCTCCAGCGCCGATTCCATGCGCAGCACTTCCATGAAGTCACGCACGAACCATTTGGTACCGCCGTAGACCGCGCTGCCCGGGTAGGCTTTCAGGCCGGCCACGGATGATACCGCCAGCACCTGCCCGGACTTCTGTCCGGTAAAGGTAGGCAGCACCGCCGCCACGCCGTTGAGCACGCCCTTGATATTCACATCCACCATGCGGTGCCATTCGTCCGTTTTCATGGCCGACAGGGGGGAGCTCGGCATCAGGCCGGCATTCAGGAAGATCGCGTCCACGCCACCAAAAGTGTCCTTGGCCAACTGTACGATACGGTCGTTATCCTGCTGGCGAGTGACATCCAGTACCTGATAGGCCGCCTGCCCACCGGCTTGCTGAATCTCCTCGGCAATACGCTTCAATTTGTCTTCCCGGCGCGCACCAAGCACCACTTTGGCCCCCTTGCGGGCCAGCAATTTGGCGGTGGCTTCACCGATGCCGGCGGACGCGCCGGTAATCACTATCACTTTATCCTTGATCATGGTGTCCTCACGGGTCTGATTCGATGGCAAGGCACCAAGCCCGACTGCAAGCTCCGCCCCTGCCGAATGCGGTTACCCCAAGGTAGGCCTGCGCTGCCCGGACAACAACCGGGCTCCCCT
This sequence comes from Alcanivorax hongdengensis A-11-3, assembly GCF_000300995.1. Taxonomy (GTDB): domain Bacteria; phylum Pseudomonadota; class Gammaproteobacteria; order Pseudomonadales; family Alcanivoracaceae; genus Alcanivorax; species Alcanivorax hongdengensis. The sequence goes on from NZ_AMRJ01000008.1 coordinate 106,645, forward strand.
CATGGCAGCCATGAATTCAGTGCATGGATATAGATCAATACACTGGGATAAGATAAAAAAACATACCAAATACAGTGTTTCATTCATGAAACGCCGAACGCTGGGTTTGAGACAAACGCCAAGGGGAGCAATACACCATGCGCGACGAACTGAGTGATCTGGCCCTGTTCATGGCCGTGGCAGAAGAAAAGAGTTTCACCCGTGCCGCCGCGCAACGGGATCTGTCACAGTCGGCGGTCAGCCATGCCGTTCGCCGGCTGGAAGCCCATGTGGGCATCAAGCTGCTGAATCGCACCTCGCGGCGGGTTTCCACCACCGATGCCGGTGAAAAATTGCTGGCTGCCCTGCGCCCCGGGCTGGGTATGATCAACGCCCGTATCGAAGAATTGCGATTGCTGGGCGATGCGCCCCGGGGGCGGGTGAGGCTGGCCGCCAGCAAGGCAGCCCTGCATGCGGTACTGTGGCCCCGGCTGTCGCAACTGGTGCAGGATTACCCGGAAATTCAAGTGGAACTGAATCTGGAAAGCCGCCTGATCGACCTGGCGGAGGAGCGTTTTGATGCGGGCATTCGCATGCGCGAATTCATCAGCCCGGACATGATCGCCGTGAAGATCGGTCCGGACCTGCGCATGGCCGCGGTCGCCGCGCCCCACTACCTGCAGGCTCGCGGCGTGCCCAGGCACCCGGAGGATCTGGACCACCATGCCTGCATCGGGCTGCGCTTTCATGCCCATGCCTCGACCTATGACTGGGAATTTGAAAAGGCCGGGCAGGAGATCGTCAAGAAAGTGGCCGGCCCGTTTATTTTCAGTGAAAGCGACATTTGCATTGAGGCGGCAAAAGCCGGGCACGGCATTGCCTTTGTCACCGAACCGGAAGTGATCGATGATATCGAGCGTGGCACCCTGCGGCGGGTATTAAGCGATTGGTGCCCGACCTTCGAGGGTTACTATCTGTGTTATTCCGGCCGGCGCAATATCAGCTCCGCCCTGCGGCTGCTGATTGATCGACTGCGCTACACCGACTCGACCAGCTAACACCTCCCGGCCCCACAGGGCGCGCGAAGGCACCCTGCTGGCAAAGCCGCCTCAGAACGGCCAGCTCATGGTCGGCGTCACGGCCACCTTGCGAATTGTCGTCCAGTCGTTGGTCACCGGTGCTACCCAGATCACCTTTTCCTGAGGCGGCAATGACAAGGCATCCAGTTGCGCCGAGGTAGCCGCGCCGTAATCCACGCCCCACTGATCCCACAGCGGTCGCAGGTCCCGGCCGGTGAGGAAGCTGGCCTCGATGAGCATGAAGTCGTTACCGGTGAGCGACGGCTTTTCGGCAAAACTGCCCATGCCGAACAGGGCCCGGTGGCTGGCCCAGCTGCTGCTGTCCAGATGGCTGAACTGGCGCTCGGCCAGATACAGCAAGGTATAGATATCCCAGCCCTGGCTGGCGTCCCCGGTGATCTCCCGCCACAGCTGCGGCAGCTGGGCGTAAAACGCCATGCGCAGACCATTGTCAGCGGCATAGCTGCTGTCGGACCAGATGGCGTCATAGGCGACCTGGTAGGGATCCGCGGCGGCCGCACCCTGCTTGAGAATATTGAACACCTGCTGATAACGAATCCGGTCGTCACTGCGGTTTTCGTCACGCTCCAGGAACAGTCGCCAGTCCTTGTGCAGCGGGAAGATGTTGTTGGACACCTCGGCACTGCGGCCATCATGGATCTTGAGCAGAGCGCGTTGCAGGTTATGGCCCAGTTCATGACTTTCGCCCCAGCCGTAGGGATCCAGCGCCCAGGACTGATCATAGGGATTGCCGCTACAGCCGGCACCGCAACGGGCAAACAGATCCACATTGATGTGCAGCACCTTGGGCAGGCCATGGATAGCCGGGTCGGTACAGTCCCAGCCCAACTGCGTACAGCGCTGGGCCACTGCCGCGGGCAGGCTGATGCCCTGCCCCTGGAAGCCGGCCAGAGTGTAGGCATCGCGCAGTACATAATCGAACAGATCATCCAGGAAATCCTGGCTGCTGCCGTTATAGCGCGAACCATTGATGGACTGGTTGAGCCGGTCACGGCGCGAATGAATCTCGGCGAAGGGGGTGCGGATTTCCGCCCAGCTCAACGGGCTGGTCTGCAGGGCGGTGGTAAAGGCCTGCTGATCCATGCCGGTGCCATACTGCAAAAAGGGCTCATGGGCCACGCCACTGAGCGTCAGCTGAACCGTGGCTTGCGCCCCACTGTTGTAAACCAGTTGCAGGGTGCCGCCATAGGGGCTGGTGACGGTCAGGCTTTGCCCCGGCGCCAGCGACATGGACGGGCTGGATAAAAAGCGGGGCCGGGAATACTCGCTCCACAGCCGGGTGGACCCGCTGTACTGGGTATTGAGGCGCAGGGCCACCTCCGCCCCGCTGTGATCCGTGCGGGTGACAGTAACGGCCTGGCCCGGCAGGGCGTAGGCCCCCAGGGCGGTAAAGTGACTGCCCTGTACCTGACGGCTGACCTGCTCGCGGTGCGTGGCCGGCACCACTGCCATGGCCTCACTGAAACTGCCCAAATCCGGTTGTGCCGGCTGCACCGGGCGCAGGTACTGCACGCTGTAGTCCGCATACAGCGCCCGCATGAAATCGCCCTGCGGCGCCGTGTCCTTGTCCATGGGGTAGCGAATGTCACGGCGCCATAAATCGCCGAGCAGCACCAGCAGCTTCAGCAGACGCCGGCCGGGCTGATCAAACAGGGGCTTGCCGGCCTGGTCCAGCCCGTTGAGGTTGTCACGCAGGGTAGCCGCCCCGTCCAGCAACGCCGCCTTGAGATCGGCACGCTGGTCACAGTCACCCCCTGCTTCGCTGTCACAGGCCGCCCAGTCGATGGCGAAATCATTGTGGCGAAAGTGCTGCAGGGCAATGCGCAGGGGGTTCTGCTGATGCATGGCCGACAGCATGGCGGTGGTCGATGGCCAGTTGAGGGTATCCTCGATCCAGTAATTGCCCGGATAGGCGCCCAGGTGCATGCCCAGCTCCGCCAGCAGCGAGACGCCCAGTGTCGAGCTATTCCAGCCGCGGGTATGCAGATAGAACACTCCCAGCCCGCGCTCACGGGCCTGACGCACCAGCGTTGACAGGGCGGTCTGCTGATCGCTGCCGACCTGATCGCTGATCAGGAGCACCTGGCTGTCATTGAGGCAGGCAACACTGTCAGCGTCGCCGCAATCACTGACTGCGGTCCCGGGCAGCGTGGCCGACAACCAATGGTTCAGGTCCGCATCCTTGATGCCGGCCAGGGCCACGCCCTCAGGCAGCGTGCCGCCGGCCAGCCAGGTAATCAGCGCACGCCCCAGGTCATCCATGCCCTGTGTACCGGTCGCCTGTTTGTAGAAAAGAAAGCCAATGCCGGCGGCCCGCTGGCCATTCATGTCGGTCACGCTGGCCAGGGAGTGGCCGCTATCGCTGCCGCGCAGCACCGTCACGCCACTGCCGTAATCCGCCAGCACATAGTGACTGCTTTGCGGCAGGGGATAGACCAGTGCCCCCGATCCCAGGGACATCACCCGTGACTGTTGCTGGCGGGCAAGCCGGTCAATTTCTTCAAGGGCCGCCTCAAGCAGAGGCTGCGGGTCCTGCAGGGCCTGGCTATCACCGCTTTTTAGCGCGGCCTCCAGGGGCGAGGCTGGCGTGGCGGGCGGGGTTGCCGCGTCACTACCCCCTCCACCACCGCCACCACAGGCGGACAACAATATCGAACACAGGCAGGCCAGAATCAGAATACGCATAATTTTTAATGATTTTTTCGTAGATTTTTTTGCAAGCCTACCGGAACCGCCACGGCCAGAATGCGATGGAATCGACAGCATAAAAAAAGGGCGCCCGAAGGCCACTGCTGTCCCACAGTTTGGGATAAAT
>NZ_AMRJ01000009.1 GCF_000300995.1 Alcanivorax hongdengensis A-11-3
GGGCGCCCTTTTGAAGGTGTATGTCGATCCACCGAACGAGTGTGGGCCAGCCTGTAAGCCCCAAAGGGCGCGCCCTGAAGCGCGCATCTGCTGCGCCTTGCCCCTAGCAAAGGGAACCACCCTGTCCGTCGTGACAAGACACAACAGCTGCACGCTTCAGGCCACGCTGAGTATGTAAGGGGTTTTTCAGAGGTTCCTTAAAAACCGGCAAGGTGAAAGGCCAGCATGCCGGCCAGCACGAATACCAGCAGGCCCACGCCGCTGACCCACATGCCCTGGTGGTTGCCTGTCTTCCAGCCCTGCTGATGGCTGGCTGATGGATAGCGTCCCAGAGTCAGGACTTTGACCACCGGCCAGCCCAGATAGTAGAAAACACACTCAAAAAGCAGATTCAGTAGCAGGTAACCCAGGGCACGGCCAAAGCCTCTGATAATGGCTTCAAGAAAGTCATCCATGAACTGTCCGGTCTGTGTCGTTGTTTTTTCGGTGTCGGTTTTGTTCGGTGCACCGCTGCCTGCATCAAAGCGATTTTCACCACAGAGGGCGCAGAGCACACTGAGCAAACTACCGGTTTTCCGCAGTCACCTCTGTGTACTCTCTGGGTGAGATTACGCTTTGTCCATCGCGCCGCCAGTGGGGCTCCTACAGGGAGTCGGTCAGCAGGATGCCGAAGCTGAACCGGTTTTCGTAGTTATTGTAGTTGATCAGGGAGTCGCCGTAGCCACTGAACAATTGCACCAGCCCCTTGAAGCGTTTGCTGAGCGGGAAAGAATAGTTGATGCGGGCGGCGCCCTTGTTGTCCGAGCGCAGGTTGTTGCGCAGCATCAGCTCCACCACGTGATTACCGAACGGTCGGCTCACTTCCAGCTGGAAGTTGCCCATGTATTTCTCGATGTCCGGGTTGTCATCGCCACGGGTGTCCTGCGGGTCGTCCTTTTCCTTTTCCGGAATCCGATACCAGGGCCGCACCGACCAGTAATAGGCGCCGGTCTTGAAGATGTAATCCACGTAAAGACGGTTCCAGCTGCGCGATACCGGCACATCCTGGCCGTTGGACTGGTGATCGAAGCCGACCATGATCAGCTCCGAATCAATCGGGCCGAATTGCCAGTCCACGGGTTTGGAGGCAAAGATTTCCGGTTCGTAGTTCACTTCGCGAAACGGGGCGGACAATTGATGGTTGTAGGCCTGCCAGTAAAAGGTGCCGGTGAAGGCCATCCACAGGGTAATGTCGTCGACCAGGTTTTCCTTGATCGGGGCTTTCAGAGACAGCTGGAACTTCACTTCCGTGGGTTGCAGGTCGCTGTCGTTCTTGGTCGGGTCATGCCACTTGCGGTTGGACCAGTAACTGTAGGGCAGCAGGTAGTTGCGCCGGTGCGGGGTGATCACGAACGGGTTGCCGCGGGTGTTGTTCTCCAGCGACAGCCGGGCGCGCAGGGCGTCTTCCTGGGCGCTGAGCTTTTGTTTCTGGCCATTGCCGTCGGTGCACCACTGGCGAATTTCCTCCAGGGTCACGGCGTCGTCGGCGGTCTGGGCGGAGCGCAGCAGGCAATCATTGAGCTGCTGCGAAGGCGTCATGTCGGAAGGAGGTTCGTCCGGTACCGGGTTCTTGCCCTGGGTGTTGTTGTCGGTGGCAGCGAACAGCGGGCTGCTTGCCAGCAGCACCAGGAGCAGCAGATGGCGCATGAAAGATCCTTTTGCGGGTTACTGGCATTCCTCATCGGTCATGGTGCGAGCCTGTTCTTCCAGCATGACAGGAATGCCATCGCGCACCGGATAGGCCAGGCCGCTGGCCTTGCACTTGAGTTCGCCGGCTTTTTCATCATAAATCAGCGGCGCCTTGCTGACCGGGCAGACCAGAATATCCAGCAGATTGGGGTCGATCATTTCACCATTCCTTAACCGGTTTGGCCCGAGTATACCGAAAGCGCTCCGGCTTGCACCGGCGGGGGCGTCGGGCTGACGACTTTTTACCGTTTTTGCCGGTATACAAGGTGTCCGGGTGGCAAACGGCGGTTTCAAACGCTTGTTTGACTTGCGGGTCACAAATAGGGCTGGAGACGGGCTGGAGCCCTGACCTAAGATTAGCGTCCCAAATACAGTGGCGAGCCACGGCCCGCCTCATTGTCACCGATAATCTAGGGAGATTTGAGATGCCGGATTACAAGGCTCCCCTGCGCGATATGCGCTTTGTGCTGAATGAAGTGCTGGACCTGGATAGCCACTACGCCAGTCTGGGTCTGGAAGAGGTTAACAGTGAACTGCTGAATGCCTTCCTGGAAGAGGGCGCCAAGTTCGCCGAGAACGAGCTGGCTCCCCTGAACCGTTCCGGTGATGAGGAAGGCTGTGGTTTCGACAACGGTGTGGTGACCACGCCGAAAGGCTTCAAGGAAGCCTACGCCAAATACGTGGAAGGCGGCTGGCCGGCCATGGGCGGCGACCCGGAATTCGGCGGCCAGGGCCTGCCCGGTTCCGCCGGTATCGCCATCAGCGAAATGACCGGTACCGCCAACTGGTCCTGGAGCATGTACCCGGGCCTGTCCCACGGTGCTGTGGCCACCATCGAAGAGCACGGCACCGACGAGCAGAAGCAGGCCTACCTGCCCAAGCTGACCAGCGGTGAATGGACCGGCACCATGTGCCTGACCGAGCCGCACTGTGGTTCCGACCTGGGTATCCTCAAGACCAAGGCCGAGCCCAACGCGGACGGCTCCTTCAACATTACCGGCACCAAGATCTTCATCTCCGCCGGTGAGCATGACATGGCCGAGAACATCGTCCACATCGTGCTGGCCCGTCTGCCCGACGCACCGAAAGGCACCAAGGGGATCTCCCTGTTCATCGTGCCCAAGTTCATGACCGACGGTAATGGCGGTGTGGGCGAGCGCAATGCCGTGACCTGTGGCTCCATCGAGCACAAGATGGGTATCAAGGCTTCCGCCACCTGCGTAATGAACTTCGACGGCGCCAAGGGCTTTTTGATCGGGCCGGAGAACAAGGGCCTGAATTGCATGTTCACCTTCATGAACTTCGCCCGTCTGGGTACCGCCATCCAGGGCGTGGCCCACGCGGAGCTGGGTTTCCAGGGTGGCCTGACCTACGCCAAAGAGCGTCTGGCCATGCGCAGCCTGTCCGGCCCGAAAAACCCGGACGGCCCGGCGGATCCGATCATCGTTCATCCGGACGTGCGTCGCATGCTGCTGACCTCCAAGGCCTTCGCCGAAGGCGGCCGTGCGCTGGTTTACCTGTGTGCCCAGCTGGGTGACAAGGTCAAGCTGGAAAAAGACGAGGCGGCCCGCAAGGAAGCTGACGAGTTGATGGCCCTGCTGACCCCGATCGCCAAGGCCTTCGTTACCGAAGCCGGTCTGGAAGCGGCCAACCATGGCGTTCAGATCTACGGTGGCCACGGCTTCATCCGTGAGTGGGGCATGGAGCAGAATGTGCGTGATGCACGCATCTCCACCCTCTACGAAGGCACCACTGGCATCCAGGCGCTGGACCTGCTGGGTCGTAAAGTGATGATGACTCAGGGCCAGTCCCTGCGTAACTTCACCAAGATCATCCACAAGTTCTGCGAAGCCAACGCCGACAATGCCGACCTGAAAGAGCTGCTGGAACCGCTGGCCGGTTACAACAAGCAGTGGGGTGAACTGACCCAGGCCATCGGCATGCAAGCCATGCAGAACCCGGATTACGTGGGTGCCGCGTCGGTGGATTTCCTGATGTACTCCGGTTACGTGACCCTGGCTTACCTGTGGGCGCGCATGGCTTCCGTGGCGCACGCCCAACTGGAAGCCGGTGCCGGTGACGAGGACTTCTACAAGGCCAAGATCAGCACCGCGAAGTTCTACTTCAAGCGCATCCTGCCGCGCGTGGCCGGTCACAAGGGCGCCATCGAAGGCGGCCTGGACTGCATGATGGAACTGGACGCCGAGCATTTCGCGTTCTGATCCTGCCAGTCGGCATGAAAAGGGCCCGCCTTCATGGCGGGCTTTTTTTTGCCCCGGGATGGGCCCGAAAAAATGATCCGAATCCATAAATTGTCGGCAATGGCTGACACCATCCATTGTCTATTTCGGCTATAGTCGAGCCCGTAATGACAAAAACGGGTACATAAAAGGGGAAGGGGATACCCATGAAGAAACTGCTCGCACTGGTTGTGGTGCTGGCGGTAGCGTGGCTGGGGGCCACCTACTATGTCGGCATGCGTATGGAAAGCGTGGTCCGTGAAGATGTGGCCAAGCGGGAACTCATCCCGGGCCGCAAGGACCTGATGCTGGATGTGCTGGATTACGACCGGGGCTTGTTCAGCTCCCGTGCGCTGGTCTGCGTGATCGTACAGGGCCAGCTGGCGGCCACCAAGAACCTGGGCGCCATGTCCGGCAAGCTGTGTACTATCAGCACCATTCACCACGGGCCGCTGGCCTGGACCGAAGACGGCCCCTATTTCGGCCTGGCGGCCAGTCGCGAAGTGCTGGACCTGAGTGAACTGCCCAAGCATGGCAAGGCCATGGTCAAGGAACTCTTCAAGGGCAAGCCGCCGCTGGTGGGTACCAGCCGTTATGCCTTTGATGGTGGCATGGCCTACCACCTGACGGTATCGCCGGCGAATATGGATTCGCCCATGGGCCAGGTGGCCCTGCAGCAGTTCGATGTGGATGTGTTTCGTCCGTCCGTGGACGGTTATCCGGTCAACGGCTTCATCACCGTCAAGGGCCTCAAGGTCAATTCCCTGGCCGGCGGCGTGGCGATTCCGTCACTCACCGGCTCGGTGGACGTGCTTGCCATGCTCGGCGATGACCTGCCGCTCACCGCCATGAACCTGACCGCCAAGGGCCTGCAATTCATCCAGGGCGACCAGCCCGTGCTGACCCTGGATGCCACTCTGCAGGGCACCAGCCAGGATCAGGGCAATACCCTGAGCGGCAAGAGCGGCCTGTGGCTGGACAAGGTGTCAGGCCCCATTGTGCCGTTGCCCATGGACAGCGCCTACCTGGGCGTCAGCTATGACGGCCTGGACAAGCAGGCACTGATCCGTGTGAACCAGCTCAAGAAGGATCTGGACCGCCTGCAGAGCAACATGATGATGGGCATGCTGGACCAGGACAGCCAGGCTGGTGGTGATTTCGAGGCGCAAATGAAGAAGATGCGCTCGCTAATGGAAGAGCTCACCCAGGTGGCCAGCGAAAAACTGCTGCGACCGGGTAACAGCCGGATGGCCGTGCAACTGCTGGTGGATAACAAGGATCAGCGTCAGTTGAGCCTGGACAGCAAGGCCCGCTACCTGGGCATGGACGGCAAGAACCTGCCGTTTGACCAGCTGAAGGGCCTGCCGGCGGATGCGTTGAGGAAAATGCTCGACCTGGACGTGCGCCTGGATGTGAATAATGGCCTGATTCCGCCCATGTTTGCCGACAAGGTCAGCGAGCTGCAGGACCAGGGCCTGGTGGTGCGTGCCGAGCAGGGCTGGAGCGCCTCCGTTATCACCCGCGACGGCGCTTTGCTGCTCAATGGCCAGCCGGTCACCCAGGACGAGCTGGAACAGCGGCTGCGTTCGTTGGCGCCCACCCCGCCCCAGCCGGCACCGGGGGCGGAGGTTGATCCGCTGGCGCAGTTACAGGGCATGTGACCCGGATGCTGTACAAGGAACCCGCCGCAAGGCGGGTTTTTTGTGGGCCGGTGCCGGGATCACCGTGTCGGGCATGAATGGCGGGTCACAAATAAGCCTGTAACCTCGGGCCCTGACTGCCTAAAATTCGGCCCCTGCCAAATTTCGGGAGATGTGCAAATGGCGACCTATAAAGCGCCCCTCGAGGACATGCGTTTTGTTCTCAACGATGTGTTCAAAGCGGATCAACTGTGGGCCTCCATGCCCGCCACCGCCGAGGTGACCCAGGACCTGTCCGACGCCATTCTGGAAGAAGCGGGCAAGATGACCGAAGGCCTGCTGTTTCCGCTCAACCGTAACGGTGACGAGCAGGGCTGCAGCTGGAACGACGGCGAGGTGACCACCCCCGACGGCTTCAAGGATGCCTTCAAGACCTTCGCCGAAAACGGCTGGAGTGCGTTCTCCGGGAATCCGGACTTCGGCGGCCAGGGCATGCCCAAGTCCCTGGCGGTGCTGTTCGAGGAAATGATGCACAGCGCCTGTTCGTCCTTTGCCCTGTACCCGGCCCTGACCAGCGGCGCCTGCCTGGCCATCGATGCCCACGCCTCTGAGGAGCTCAAGGCCCAGTACCTGCCCAAGCTCTACAGCGGTGAGTGGAGCGGCACCATGTGCCTGACCGAGCCGCACTCCGGCACTGACCTGGGCATTGGCCGCACCAAGGCCGAGCCCAATGGCGACGGCTCCTATAGCATCACCGGTACCAAGATCTTCATCACCGGTGGCGAGCACGACATGACCGGTAACCATATCCATCTGGTGCTGGCCAAACTGCCGGACGCGCCGGCCGGCTCCAAGGGCATCTCCCTGTTCCTGGTGCCCAAGTTCCTGCCCGACGCGGACAACAACCCGGGCGAGCGCAACGGCGCCACCTGTGGCTCCATCGAGCACAAGATGGGCATCAAGGGCTCCGCCACCTGCGTGATGAACTTCGACGGCGCCAAGGGCTGGATCATCGGCGAGCCCAACCAGGGTCTGGCCTGCATGTTCACCATGATGAACTACGAGCGCCTGTCCATCGGCCTGCAGGGCCTGGGGCTGGGTGAAGTGAGCTACCAGAGCGCCGTGGAATACGCCCGCGAGCGTCTGCAGGGTCGCAGCGCCACCGGTGCCAAGAACCCGGAAGGCCCGGCCGATCCGATCATCGTGCACGGTGACGTGCGCCGCATGCTGATGAACATGCGCGCCATCAACGAAGGGGGCCGCGCCCTGGCCGCCTACGTGGGCATGCAGCTGGACACCGCCAAGTTCAGCGAAGACGCGGATGCCAAGAAGAAAGCCGAAGACCGGGTGGCGCTGCTCACCCCGGTGGCCAAGGCGTTCTTCACCGACCGCGGTCTGGACACCACCATTACCGGCCAGCAGGTGTTCGGTGGCCACGGCTACATCCGTGAGTGGGGCATGGAGCAGTTCGTGCGTGACTGCCGCATCTCACAGATCTACGAAGGCACCAACGGTATCCAGGCCCTGGACCTGGCCGGTCGTAAAGTGGCTCGTAATGGTGGCAAGTCCGTGGATGCCTTCCTGGCCGATGCCCGCGCCTGGCTGGATGCCAATGCCGGCAATGCCCAGCTCGCCGACGTGAGCGAAGCGCTGGACGCCGCGCTGTGCCTGCTCAAGGATGCCACCGACGAACTGCTGGCCCAGGCCGGTGCTAACCCGGATGCCATCAGCGCCGCCGCGGTGGAATACCTGGACATCTTCGGCTACGTGATCTACGCTTGGTTGTGGGCACAGATGCTGGCAGCCACCGACGGTCGTGATGATGACTTTGCCAAGGCCAAGCGTACTACCGGTCGTTATTACTTCCAGCGTGTACTGCCCCGGGCCCAGTCCCTGTTCGCGCAGCTCAGCAGTGGTGCCGACACCATGATGAGCCTGGACGGCGACCTGTTCTGAGACTGACCGAGACACAAAAAAGCCCGGCACCGCCGGGCTTTTTTGTGTCTGGTTCGTGGTGTTGTCAGCCGGGGAATTGCAGGCTTACCGGCGAGCGGCTTTTCAGGGTGTCGGCCTTTTTCGGGTCGTCGATGAAGGGGTTGCTGTTGCCCTGGATGGTTTTGATACGGGCGTTGCGCTGGCGCTCGGCATCATCCACCGGGTCCAGCCGGTTCCACTGCTGATACATTTGCAGGGTGCCGATCAGCGGCAGGTCGTAGTGGTCGTACATATACAGCATGGCGCGGGCCACATTGCCCTTGGCGTGGTCCGGTGGCTCGAAGCTCTGGAATGACAGCTTGTAGCCGCAGTCGGCGTCCGAGTTTTCGCTATCCGGCAATTCGCCGAACAGGGTACGGCGCCGATCCAGTTCCGCGTGGCGGGTGACCGGAAACATGTTGTGCATGTCCGCCCGCATTTTCACATAGTCGGCATTTTGCTCACAGCTTCTGGCGCTGGAACAGTTGAGGTGGTTACGCAGGTTGCGTTCGGTGTAAACGTGCTCAACGGCGATGCGGTCACCGGCTTGAAAGTCTTCCTGACAATACAATGTACGTCCCCCCTGGGCGTACACTTGCTGAATAAACCGCTCATCCATGTCGTCCGCCTGCACTGCCTGGCTGATCATGCCCAGCACCAGGAAGGCAAGTGAAACTTTATGCATAATGTGATTCCTGTCACACTTTTCTGTGCTTGGTTGGACTATTTAATGCAGTGACGGGGTTACACAATGTAACCCTATCCGACAGGTGGCGCCAATTTTTCTCCTAGCGGTCGTTCAGGAAAAAATCCACGCAGGCGGTGATGTGTTCGTCGATGGCTTGTGGGCCGGGCATTTGCTCCGGCGTGAGCAGGGCACAGATGTGAAAGTCGCCTTTGACCATGCCCAGAAACTGCCGGGCGGTGTAAGGCGTGATGGCCCGGTGGGGCAGCTTGCCCGCCGCTTTCAACGACAACAGAAAGTCATCCAGCTGTTCCACCAGCAATTGCGGGCCGTTGCGGTAGATGGCCTCGCCCAGACCGGGAAAGGTCAGCCCTTCGGCAATCAGTAGCCGATACAGTCCCAGGTTCACCGGTGAGATCAGGGAATCCACAAAGGTGCGCCCCAGCAGCGTCAGCCCCTCCCGGGCGTCCAGCTGTTCCACGTCCAGCGCCTGTATCTGCGTCACCATGTTGCGCGAGTGGGCGGTAATCACCGCACTGAACAAACCGGCCTTGTCGCCGAAATATTCGTAAAGGCTGCGCCGAGAGCCGCCGGCCCGGGCAATGATCATGTCCAGGGTAGTGCGGGCATAGCCCTGCTCCAGAAAAATCTCCTTGGCTGCATCAAGCAGGGCCTGATAGCGCTTGCGACCGCGCTCGGTCAGCGGTTGGGTCATGGGGGCATCCTGTGGCGGTCATCAGATGGTAGGACCCCCGGCGGCGGGTCGCAATGATACATCCGGGCGATTGCGTGTATCAGGGGTGTGGCAGGGCGATCCAGCTGAGTACGCCCTGCTGGCGCTCACGCCAGCGGAAGGGCAGAGTCATGCCTTTTTTCCAGTCCGCAGACAGGGTTTTCAGCAGCGTCAGGCTGCGGGCGTCCCGGCGCTCGGCATCCTGGAAATAGAAGCGCTTGCCGGTGAGCGGGTAGAGCGCCTTGAACAGGCTCTCCTTGGCGGAAAAAATCAGCGTGATGCGATTGGCTCGTTGTATTGGCGTCAGGCCGGCCAGCTGCTCCAGCTCCGCCGGGGTGAGTAACTCCCGGCGCAGGCGGTTGGCCCGCTCCACACTCAGCCATTGTTCGGTGTCCAGGCCCACGGCATGCCAATACCGGTTGTCTGCGACCATGACCTCGGCAATGCCATGGCTGTGGGTGATGCTGCCCAGTGTACCTTCCGGCCAGACCGGGGCGCGGCTGCGACTCATTTCCGGAACGGCATCCACTCCCAGGCTGCGCAGGCCTTCGCGGGCGCACCAGCGACCGGCCAGATATTCACAGCGACGCTTGGCGACGGCGCCGGCCAGTGACGCGGGCAGGGTAATGCCGGCGCGGGTAAAACTGTCGTCCAGCAACCTTTCCGGTTGATAGCGGCAACTGATGCGTAGCAGACCCTGTGCCATTTCTTCGCGATGGAGGTTAGACAGGCTGGCAGGGCGTTGGGCGTCGGGCATGATCTCTGTGGGCAAGCTCGTTATAAGCGAGACTATAGCAGAGTCGTGACGCGGCGGTGAAAGTGCGTTGTCCGCGAGGGGCGGTTACACTCAACCCGCCGTTCGGTTCGCACAGGCTCATCAAAGGGAGACATCATGGCAGGCACCAGCTTACTGGCACTGATCGACGACATTTCCACCATTCTGGATGACATCTCGGTGATGTCCAAGGTGGCCGCCAAGAAAACCACCGGTGTCTTGGGCGATGACCTGGCCCTCAATGCCGAGCAGGTTACCGGTGTCCGTGCCGATCGCGAGTTGCCGGTGGTGTGGGCGGTGGCCAAGGGCTCGCTGCGCAACAAGGTGATTCTGGTGCCGGCGGCACTGTTGATCAGCGCCTTTATCCCCATGCTGATTACACCGCTGCTGATGCTGGGCGGCGCCTACCTCTGTTACGAAGGCTTTGAAAAAGTGGTGCACAAGTTCTTTCACGATGAGGCAGAACAGGAAAACCATCGTGAAGCGCTCAAGGCCATCCGTGGTGAAGGCGGGGATCTGGTGGCGCTGGAAAAACGCAAGATCAAGGGCGCCATCCGCACCGATTTTATCCTCTCGGCAGAAATCATCGTGATTGCCCTGGGTACCGTGAAAGAGGCGGCCTTCAGTGTGCAGGTCGGGGTGCTGTCACTGGTGGCCGTGCTGATTACCCTCGGCGTGTATGCGCTGGTGGCGGGTATCGTCAAACTGGATGATGCCGGCCTTTATCTGCTGCGCGAATCCGTGCAGCGGGATGATCCGGGTTGGCGGCGCACCCTGGGGCGCGGCATTCTGCGGTTTGCTCCCTGGCTGATGAAGACCCTGTCAGTAGTGGGGACGGCGGCCATGTTCCTGGTTGGCGGCGGTATCCTGATTCACGGCATTCCCGGCTCCCACGACGTGATCCATCACTGGCAGACCCTGAGCGGCCCGGTGGGTGTTGCGGTGCCGGCACTCACCAGCCTGATCGGTGGGCTGCTGGCCGGCGCGGTGGTGCTGTCGGTGGTGGCCGGCGTATCCCGCTTGCGGGGGCACTGACGCGCCTTTTTCCGGGCCGTTCATGGGGCTGTACGCCTTGACATCAATCTAATGGCGGCGTACCTCATTAAGAGTGGCGTTGATAGGTGATTGAGACAGGGTGGGCATGGTGTCGCACCGTTTCTGCCTTAGGTGCCGCTATCGGGATGTGCCCTTTTGCCGTGCATCCTTCCCTTTCCCATGACAGCAAGGACTCATCATGGCTGATCGACGCAAGGTGCCCGGAGTCAAGGAATACGGGGGGCCGGCCGGTGGTTGGGGCGCACTGAAAGCAACGGCAGAAGCCGTCCACGAGCAGATGCAGGCCACCCAGGTGCCTGGCACCCTGTTGCGCACCAACCAGCCCGGTGGCTTTGATTGTCCGGGTTGCGCCTGGCCGGACAAGGAACACAAATCCACGTTCCAGTTCTGCGAGAACGGCGCCAAGGCGGTAACCTGGGAAGCCACCAAAAAACGTGTC
This sequence comes from Alcanivorax hongdengensis A-11-3, assembly GCF_000300995.1. Lineage (GTDB taxonomy): Bacteria > Pseudomonadota > Gammaproteobacteria > Pseudomonadales > Alcanivoracaceae > Alcanivorax > Alcanivorax hongdengensis. The sequence continues at coordinate 11,271 of NZ_AMRJ01000009.1, forward strand.
ACGCCGGCGTTCTTTGCCGAGCATACGGTCACTGAATTACTGGCATGGCACGATCACGATCTGGAAGATCAGGGGCGCCTGACTCAGCCCATGGTGTATAATCGTGCTACCGATAAATACGAGCCGATTGAATGGCAGGATGCTTTCGATCGCATTGGTGAAACCCTGCGCACGCTGGCGCCGAACCAGGTGGAGTTCTATACCTCCGGACGAGCTTCCAACGAAGCGGCTTACCTTTACCAGTTGTTTGCCCGAGAGCTGGGCACCAATAATTTTCCCGATTGCTCAAACATGTGTCACGAGCCCACCAGTGTCGGTTTGCCCCGGTCCATCGGCATTGGCAAGGGTACCGTGTCCCTGGAAGATTTTGATCATTGCGAGCTGGTGCTTTCCATTGGCCATAACCCGGGCACTAATCACCCGCGCATGATGGGCACACTCCATGAAGTGTCCCGGCGCAAGGTGCCGATCATGGTATTCAATCCGCTCAAGGAGCGTTCCCTGGAGCGTTTTGCCGACCCGCAGAACATGATCGAGATGGCTACCTTCCGGTCCACACCGATTGCGTCGTCCTATTTTCAGGTACGCGCCGGTGGTGATGCGGCGGCCCTCAAGGGCATCATGAAAGGGGTGTTGCAACTGGAGGCGGAAGGGGGCGGTGTGCTTGACCGTGAGTTCATCGATAACCATACCCATGGATACGATGCGCTGGCCGCGGATATTCATGCCACCGGGTGGCCGGACATTGAGCGAGAAAGCGGCCTCAAGCGTCAGGACCTGGAAATGGTGGCGGCGGCCTATGCCCGCTCAAAGGCCACCATCATCTGTTACGGCATGGGCATCACCCAGCATAACAAGGGCACCTCCAACGTACGTCTGATCTGCGATTTGTTGCTGCTGCGCGGCAATATCGGCAAACCGGGTGCCGGCATCTGTCCATTGCGTGGGCATTCCAATGTACAGGGCAACCGCACCGTGGGGATCACGGAAAAACCAACGCCGGCGTTTCTGAAAAACCTGCAGGATACTTTCGGGTTTACCCCGCCAGCGGAGCACGGGCATGATGCGGTCAAGACAATGCAGGCCATGCTGGAGGGTTCCGCCCGCGCCCTGTTGTGTCTGGGCGGCAATTTCGCCGTGGCCATGCCGGATTCCGAGCGTAGCTACCCGGCCATGAAAAAGTTGGACCTGAGTGTGCAGGTGGCCACCAAGCTCAATCGTTCTCACCTGCTGGTGGCGAAGAACAGTTTCCTGTTCCCCTGCCTGGGGCGTACCGAACTGGATATGCAGGAGAGCGGCCCACAGTCGGTCACCGTGGAAGACTCCATGTCCATGGTTCACGCGTCGGCAGGCAAGTTACCCCCGGCATCGTCGTGGCTGAAATCCGAGCCGGCCATCGTTGCCGGCATGGCGCAGTCCACCTTGCCTGACAGCAAGGTGGACTGGTCGGCACTGGTGGCCGACTACGACGGCATTCGTGATCTGATCGAAAAAACCATTCCCGGTTTCGAGCGTTATAACGAGCGTATTCGGGTGCCGGGTGGCTTTCGTATGCCGTTACCGGCAACGGAGCGAGTCTGGAATACCGCGTCGGGTAAAGCCGAATTTTTCGTTTTTGACGGTCTGCAGGAAAACCGCGACGTACCCGGTGAAGACATACTGAGATTGATCACCGTGCGCAGCCATGATCAGTACAACACCACCATTTATGGCATGGATGATCGTTATCGCGGTGTATTCGGTCGCCGGGACGTGCTCTTCATGAATGCCGAGGACATGGCGGAGAGGGGGCTGGTTCACGGCGATAAAGTCGATATAGAAACCGCGCTGGATGGTTCAACGTTACGTTATGACAATCTGACGGCAATCGAATACAGCGTCGCCAGGGGCACGGTAGCCGCCTACTACCCGGAAGCCAACCGGTTGGTGCCACTGGATTACAACGATAAGGAAAGCGGCACGCCATCCTACAAGTCGGTGCCGGTGCGCATTATCAAGTCGGTCAGTGAGGCGCCGCCCGCCTAAGCTTGCAGGGAGGACATATGCGGCGTGTTGTACAGGAAGAGGATAACGGGGTCACAGCGCAAGTGATCCGTATTGGTCACGAGGAACTGGTCATCCGGCAACGTTACGAGGTGATCAGTATCCTCAATGACATCCTGATCGGTATCTGGTTTGTGGTCGGCACCGTCTTCATGTTTTACGAATCCCTGGTTTATGCGGGAACCTGGCTGTTTCTGATTGGCAGCATTGAAATGTTGATTCGCCCGGTGATTCGCTTGTCCCGTCGGGTGCACCTGAAACGCTTTCACCCGAACTCCCCGGACATCTGGAGTAGTCCGCGCGATTACTGAGCTGGGCTGTACAGCCGTGGCGCGCTGTGCTGCGTAACATGGATCAGGTTGAGGCCGTAGCGCCTTGCCCAGCGGACCGCCAGGGCCGTGGGCGCTGATAGTGTCGCCAATGTGCCGATATGGCAGCGCACCGCTTTCTGAATCAGTTCCAGGCTGCAGCGGCTGGTGATGACCACCATACCATCCCGGGGGGTGATGTTGGCGCGGCTGATGGCGCCAATCAGTTTGTCCAGGGCATTGTGTCGGCCAATATCCTCCCGGCAGAAACGGATCCGCGCATTGCTGTCCAGATACAGGGCCGCATGCACGGCACCGCTTTTTTGTGCGGCTTGCTGGCTGGCGTGAATGCGTTGTCGCAGTTCCTGGAAATGCCCTGCCTCGGGCAAGGGGGCCGGAGCCAGTGGCTCAAGATCCGGCAGGGCCTGCTCCAGCGCTTCCACGCCACACAGGCCGCAGCCGCTGGTGCCAGCCAGTTGCCGGCGCTGTTCCTTGAGGAGGGCAAAGGAGCGGCTGGCGATTTCTACCTGGGCGTGGTGGGCCTCGCCACTACGATGCAACTGAATGTCATAAATGTCCTGGGGGCGAGAAACAATCCGGTTGCTGAGGCTGAAGCCGGTAACGAAATCCTCGATATGGCCCGGCGAAATCATCATGACCGCCTGGCTGATACCGTTGTAGCTGATGGCCAGGGCAGTCTCGTCCGCCAATGCCGCCTGGCCATCGGCTGCGCCACCGAGTTCGCGATAATCAAAACGATTCGGTGATGCCAGCGGTGAGTCCGTATCCAGCCTGTTGTCCTTTGCCTCGGGTGTGTTCACATCATCCCTCCGATAGGGTGTTATCCATATCAAGTGCAACGGTGACCGGGTTGATCAGGAAATGTTGTTGACCCGCTGAACATCACGAAACAGTTGATCCATTTCTCCCTGATAGTAACGCTCCACCTTGGGGTTCATCACCTTTTTCCATAGCGGTGGCACCATCGCCAGTAGCATCATGGCCGTGTAACCGGCGGGTAGCTGCGGGCTTTCATCGTAGTGACGCAGTACCTGGTAACGACGTTTGGCATAGGCGTGGTGGTCACTGTGGCGTTGCAGCTGAAACAGGATCAGGTTGGTCAGCAGATAGTTGGAGTTCCAGCTATGGGCCGGGGTGACGCGCTCATAGCGGCCGTTGTCCAGCTGACGCCGGTGCAGGCCATAGTGTTCGATGTAATTGACGATCTCCAGTGCCAGGGCGGCAAAGAGGCTCTGGCCGACAAAGAACAGCACACCCTGCCAACCCCACAGCAGACCGAACGTCAGTGCGAACAGGGCCGAGATGCCGTACCACCAGATCAATTCGTTGTGGATGCTGACGGCTTTCTTGCCCTTGCGCGACAGGTAGGCGGCTTCCAGCTTCCAGGCATTTAGGAAATTGCGGCAGAATGCCTTGGGCAGAAAGTCATAGAGATCCTGGTTGTACTGGCTTGAGGAAGCGTCTTCCGGGGTAGACACATGGATATGATGGCCGCGAATGTGTTCCACCTTGAAGCCCGCATAGGTCACGGATGCCAGTAGCAGGCCACCGGTCCAGTTTTCGACTTTGGGATCCTTGTGAATCAACTCATGGCCAAGATTGATAGCGATGACACCTCCCAGCATACCGATGGAAATGATCCAGCCCAGGCTGCCGTACCAGGCATAGGGTGTGTGGGTAAAGACGTAGCCGGCATAGAACAGCAGGCCGATCCAGGCCGTGGCCATGGCCAGCGGGATCAATCGGTAGCTCTTGTCTTCGGACAGTCCCGGCACCTGTTCTTTTTCATCCGGATTTACCGGGTCCTTGCCGATCAGAAAATCCAGTATCGGAATAGCCACAAAGAAAATGCCAAGAATGGCCCAGGCCCATAGATTTTGCGAGCCACTATCGCGCCCTGCCATAGCGGAAACCGGCACCATGGGCAGTAATAGAGCCCAGCAGAAGACATAGGCCCATTTCTTGAGCGCGAGCATGGTGTTGGTGGAAAGATGACGAAACATCATTTGCTCCTGAGGTCCGTTATTCAGCTGGGTTGACGCATTCCGCGCGGGAGGGGGCGTGCTTGCATCGGACCTTGCGCAACAGGGTCATCATGTCCTTGTTGTAGACGCCCTGATGAGTCAGGTCGATGCGTGCATCCCGGAACATTTCGTCATAGCGAAGCCGATCCGCATCGGAAATCTGGATCCACCACTTTGAGTCCACTTCACTATCGGCGTTGTCGATGATGCGCATGGCCCGGTCGAACTGACCGGCCAGATAGGTCCTTGCCTGGGCGGCAAAATCGGCTGGGAACTGATCCTTGCGGATGATCAGCTGGGCACTCAGTTGGCCCAGTACAAGATTGATGATGCCGCCATTGGGGTGCATGCCTTTGTAGAGCTCCAGGGCGGAATAGCCGAAGATGGGCGCAAAGCATGTGTCCACGGCGCCATTATTGAAACGGGTGGAGAAATTAGTGATATCCGACATCACCGGAGACATGCCTACCCGTGAAGCCATGTTGGCTTCGGCCACGTCATATTCCAGGACGGCAATGGACTTGCCGGCCAGTTCCTCCACGGTATCGATGGTGTGGTCTTTGACAAACAGATAGGCGGCCCCCATGGGAACCAGGCCGGCGAATTCATAGGGGCCGGAAACCAGATGCTGATTGACCCTGGGATTGCCGCTGGCCAGCACGGAGATCACCATTCGCATGGCATCGTAGTCGGGAATGGCGCCAATGGAATCCATGCTGCCGGTGTAACTGACAAACTGGCGCCCGCGGATACCCGTCAGCAGTGCGCCGTCACATTGCCGGGCCTTGAGATCTTCAGCGGCAATTTTTTCATCAGTGTAAGGCTTGAGTTGCAGGTCCACGCCCCAGTTCAGGGCGGCGGCTTTCATGTCTTTCATGATGCCGAAAAAATCGCCGTTAGCACCAATAATGTCGAACACACACAGCGATCGCTGCTCCATGGCCATGGCGTTGTTGAAGGCGCAAGTGGCCAGCAGTAGTAACGCCATGGCGACTTTTTTTGCATATCGCATTCTAATTTCCTCGCATTCTGGTCAGGGTTTCTGCCTGGCCGGTTGTTGGTGTTATTCACGGTTTGGCTACGTTTTGATGCTAGATAGACGAGCCGGGGCGAGGTAGGTTGGCAGTTGACAGACAACCGTCATTTATTGACAAAACCGTGTCGCAGGAAACTTGGATGGGCAAAGATGAGCAGTGGGTGTTATCCAGCATCTACCTGAAGCAGGTCGCCGATCTGCTGGCGGAAATGGGCGTGGCGGTAGAGCAGTGGTTGGCCCAACAGGGACTGCGCCGGGATATTCTCGATCAGGACGTGGCGGTGTCCTGGGCGGTGGTGCGTCATCTGTTCCTCGATGCGGAAACCATCAGCAGGGAGCCGGCGCTGGGTTTGATGGTGGGCGAGCGGTTGCGCATCAATAACCACGGCATTGTCGGTTATGCCGCAATGAACAGTGGCACGGTCAGGCAAGTGGTCGATTTGCTGGAGCGTTTTGTCCCGCTACGTATCAACCTGGTGCAGGTGTGTTGTCGTGAAACCGAGCGGCATATTGAAGTGCAGGTTGAGCCGGTTTTTCCCCTGGGCGATGTGGCGCCGTTTCTGATTGGCGCAGTGGTAATGGCACTCAAGAATATTCTCGATTTCGTGACCCTGGGCAATTGTCAGACCTCGTCTGTCAGCTTTGCTTTCACTGAGCATTTCGACAAGACCTTTGCGGACTCCCTGTTCCGTTGCCCGGTACGTTTTGAGCAGTCCTGGAACGGGTTTTCCATACCATTGTCAGTGGTGGACAGGCCCCTGGTTACTGCGGATGCGGTGGCCTTTGAGCATGCGCAGATGCTGTGCGAACGGGAGCTGCATAATATGCAGGCTGACTCATCCATATCTGCCAAGGTGCGCCGCTTGATGCTGATCAACCAGGGGCACTTTCCGACACTGAATGTGGCCGCGCGCATACTCAACATGACCCCCAGAACACTGCATCGCCGGTTACTGGATGAGCAGACATCCTTTCAGATGATTCTGGATGATGTGCGCCATAAACTGGCCGTTGAGTACATGAAAGGCAGCGATGTTTCCATCCAGGAGCTGGCCTATGCGCTGGGCTATAACGATGCTTCCAATTTTCGCCGTGCCTTCCGTCGCTGGACGGGGGTGACGCCATCTTTTTATCGGGACCGTCTTGCTACGCGCTGAAACCGGGAGTCGGACCTGGGAAGGAAGGATTGCCGGCTGCTTTTAATGGGCTAAAGCGAACTGCCTGGATGAGAAGATAGAGAGTGGTGACTTCTCAGGGTGGAGATCGGTGCCGTTTGCGGCACGCAAAGTATACTTTGCGAGATCGTAACGCCGCGCATCTGTGATGGACGGCCGGCAGTCCTGAATTCGCTTGAGCGAATTGTCCAGCACGACCGAAGGGAGTGGTGGGCCCACCAGGGTGGAGATCGGTGCCGTTTGCGGCACGCAAAGTATACTTTGCGAGATCGTAACGCCGCGCATCTGTGATGGACGGCCGGCAGTCCTGAATTCGCTTGAGCGAATTGTCCAGCACGACCGAGGGGAGTGGTGGGCCCACCAGGACTTGAACCTGGGACCAATCGATTATGAGTCGACTGCTCTGACCAACTGAGCTATAGGCCCGTATAAAACGGAGTGGCAATAAAAAGCCGGCCGCCGATTATTCGGGGGCCGGCCGGTTTTTTCAAGTGTTACAGGTCGCCGTCCAGGAAACTGCGCAGGTGTTCGCTGCGGGACGGGTGGCGAAGCTTGCGCAGCGCCTTGGCTTCTATCTGACGGATACGCTCACGGGTCACGTCGAACTGTTTGCCCACTTCTTCAAGGGTGTGGTCGGTGTTCATGTCGATACCGAAGCGCATGCGCAGCACCTTGGCTTCGCGCGCGGTCAGGTTGGCCAGGACTTCGCGGGTGGCTTCTTCCAGGCCCAGAGAGGTGGCCGAGTCCACCGGTGATTCCATGTTGCCGTCTTCGATGAAGTCGCCCAGGCTGGAATCCTCGTCGTCACCGATGGGGGTTTCCATGGAGATCGGTTCCTTGGCGATCTTGAGCACCTTGCGAACCTTGTCTTCCGGCATTTCCAGGCGCACGCCCAGTTCTTCCGGAGTCGGCTCGCGGCCCATTTCCTGCAGCATCTGGCGCTGTACCCGGTTGATCTTGTTGATCGTCTCTATCATGTGCACCGGAATCCGGATGGTGCGTGCCTGGTCGGCGATGGAGCGGGTAATGGCCTGACGAATCCACCAGGTGGCGTAGGTGGAGAACTTGTAACCACGGCGGTATTCGAACTTGTCCACGGCCTTCATCAGGCCGATGTTGCCTTCCTGGATCAGGTCCAGGAATTGCAGGCCGCGGTTGGTGTACTTTTTGGCAATGGAAATCACCAGACGCAGGTTGGCTTCCACCATTTCCTTCTTGGCGCGGCGGGCCTTTGCTTCGCCGATGGAGATGCGGCGGTTGATTTCCTTGATGTCGGCCACCGGCAGCCCGATGATTTCCTCGATGGTGACGATCTTGCGCTGGGCGCGCTGCACGTCTTCCTTCACGGCTCCCAGACGGTCGGCGATGGCCTTGCCTTTCTTGGTCTTGAGTTGGGTGTCCACCCAGCCCATGTCGGTTTCGTTGCCGGGGAAGGCCTTGATGAAATCCTTGCGATCCATGCCGCCACGGCGGATGGCGGCGGACATGATCTGGCGCTCGAACTTGCGCACCATGTCCAGGTTGTTGCGGGCGCCGACCAGCATTTCGTCATAGATGCGCGGCACCAGTTTGAACAGGGTGAAGTGTTCGGCCAGGGCTTCCTGGGCCTTGGCGGTGCTGGCATGGTCGCGGCCATTGCGCTTGAGGGCCCGTTCGGCTTTCTCGTGCAGCTTCTTCAGTTGGTTGAAGCGCTCGGCGGCCAGTACCGGGTCCAGGCCCCCTTCGTCCTCATCGCTGTCGTCGTCATCGTCCTTGTTGTCGGCGTCGTCTTCGTCGTCGTCATCTTCCTTTTCCTTCGCTTCGGCGGCTTTTTTGGCCTTTTCGGCGAAGGTCGGCTCCTTGTTGGCGTTGGTCGCGGCGGCGCCATCGTCATTGGGGTCCAGGTAACCGGCGATGATGTCGGTGAGTTTGCGCTCTTCGGCTTCCACGCGGGCGTATTCGTCCAGCAGCATGTCCACGGCGCCGGGCCAGAACGCCAGGGCGTGCAGCACTTCACGGGTGCCTTCTTCGATGCGCTTGGCGATCTCGATTTCGCCTTCCCGGGTGAGCAGCTCCACGGTACCCATTTCGCGCATGTACATGCGCACCGGGTCGGTGGTGCGGCCGGGCTCGCTTTCCACGGAGGCCAGTACCGCAGCAGCTTCTTCGGCGGCGACTTCATCGGTGCTGTCAGCACTTTCATCGATCATGATCTGATCGGCATCGGTGGCCTTTTCCACCACGGTGATGCCCATGTCATTGATCATCTGGATGATGTCTTCCACCTGATCCGTGTCAGTAATGGACTCGGGCAGGTGATCGTTCACTTCGGCGTAGGTCAGGTAGCCCTGTTCCTTGCCGAGTGCGATCAACTGCTTCAGCTGGGATTGTTGCTGCTGCTTCTGAGTCGTCATGCGAAAAGCCCGTAGCGTAGAAAGTAGCGTGGGAAAACGGCGTATTATACTCGGAGATGGGGGCAACAGCCAGTCATTGCAAGTCTTCGGCCATGTTGCGGCCCGCCGGGCAAGGGGGTTGGCGGGCCCATGGAAATCAATGATTTAGCTTATTCGAATGGCTTGCGCGCGTGCTGGCGGGCTTCCGCCAGGGCCTTGTGCAGGGCCTGCCAGTGCGACGGGTCAGGGATACCGGCCTGCTCCACGTCCAGCAGGGCCGCTTCCAGGCGAGCCACTTCCAGTTGCGAGAGGGCATCCTGCCACAGCCGTTTGGCGGTGTTGGCTGCCATGGGCGGCTTGAGGCTGGCCTTGAGCAGGCGCGGCAGGGTCTCGCCCTGTTCCAGGGCCATGATGGCCCCGAGCAACGCCGCCGGGCTGTGGTTCTGCCGGCACTGGTCGGCCACCTGGATGAGCAGGTCCAGATGGGGCAGATCCAGCTGCTCCAGGCCTTCGGGCAGCGGGTGCTGCTCAAGCAGGTCGGGGTAGTCCAGCAATACCAGGATCAGGCGTTCGGCCAGTGACTGGGGGCCGCGCCGGTTGCCCGTGCGGGGCCGACCGCGTGCGGGTGTCGGCAGGCCCATGTCCGGTTCGTCATAGGAGTCCACCGGCAGCATGTCGTCCGGAGGCGGTTCATCCCAGGGGGGCGGTGCCTGCGGGGTGCTGGCGGCGGGCGGGCTGGCCGGCGCCGGTTTGGCCGGTTTCAGTTGGGCCAGCGATTCCTTGTCCAGCCGGGTCAGGCGGCTCAGTTCCTCGGCCAGCAGGGCCCGGTAGACCGGCCCGGCGGGTTTGTCCAGGTAGGGCAGGGCAAGGCGTGCCAGCCGGGCGCGCCCGTCCACGGTCTCCAGGTCCAGCCCCTCGGCGAGATGGCGGAACAGGTAGGTGGACAGGGCGTCGGCCTTGTCGGTGAGGGCGCGTAGCGCTTCCGGGCCCTGGTTGCGCACCAGGGTGTCCGGGTCTTCGCCATCGGGCAAAAACAGAAAGCGCACCTGCTTGCCGTCATCCAGTGCCGGCAGCAGCGACTCCAGCGCCCGCCAGGCGGCGCGCACACCGGCCTGGTCGCCGTCAAAGCAGAGAATCACCTCGTTGACCTGGCGGAACAGCTTGCGGGCATGGTCTTCAGTGGTGGCGGTGCCCAGGGTCGCCACCACATTGGGCACGCCGTGCTGGGCCAGGGCTATCACGTCCATGTAGCCTTCCACCACATAGAGGCGGTCACTGCGGTCGCGGCTCTGGCGCCATTCCCACAGGCCGTAGAGCTCCTGGCCCTTGTGGAAGACCGGGGTCTCCGGGCTGTTGAGGTATTTGGGTTTGCCGTCGCCCAGCACCCGGCCACCGAAACCGATGGTGCGCCCGCGGGTATCGCGGATCGGGAAGATGATGCGATCGCGGAACTTGTCGTAGGTGCGCCCGGTATCTTCACGCCTTACCAGCAGGCCGGCGGTGAGGGCCTGTTCCAGCCCCGCGTCGGTGAGTGACAGGCCGGTGATCAGGTTGTCGAAGCCGGGCGGGGCAAAGCCCAGCGCAAAGCGTTTGGCAATTTCGCCACTCAGGCCGCGGTTTTTCAGGTAGCTGACGGCCTTCTGGCGTTCCGGGGCCTGGCGCAGTTGCTGTGCATAGAATGTTTCGGCGCGACTGAGCAGGTCATAGAGCGACTGCAGGCGGTCTTTCTTCTGGCGGTCGGCGGCGGTTTCCGGGCGGCTTTCCGGCACTTCCATGCCGGCGCGGCTGGCCAGTTGCTTCACTGCCTCGGGGAAATTCAGGTGCTCGTATTCCATCAGGAAGCCCACCGCATTGCCGGAGGCGCCACAGCCGAAGCAGTAATAGAACTGCTTGTCGGGGGCGACGGTGAACGACGGGGTCTTTTCCTGGTGGAAGGGGCAGCAGGCGCTGTAGTTGCGGCCGGTCTTTTTCAGGGGCACACGGGCATCGATCAGCTCGACCAGATCGGTGCGGGCCAACAGATCCTGAATAAAGTTTTCCGGGATGCGTGCCATGGTTCAGATTCTGCCAAATGGCTGGATATTCAAACAGAAAAGCGCAGGGCGGGATAGTTGGCGAGAGCAACAAAAAAGGCGCCGGGAGGCGCCTTTCCTGCCAAACATGTCTGGCGATTAGCCGGTTAGCTTGGCCTTGACCCGGCCACTGGCGGCGCCCATGTCGGCGCGGCCCTGCAGCTGGGGTTTGAGCACGCCCATGACCTTGCCCATGTCCTGCATGCCGGCGGCGCCGGTGCTGGCAATGGTGTCGTCGATCAGGGCATCGATTTCCGCATCGGTCAGTTGTGTGGGCAGGAACTCCTGCAACACCACGACCTCGGCGTCTTCGATATCAGCCAGATCATCACGGCCGGCGTCACGATACTGGCTGGCGGAATCCTTGCGCTGTTTGACCAGCTTGTCGAGCAAAGCCAGTACACGGGCGTCATCGGGCTCGATGCGCTCATCTACCTCAATCTGCTTGATAGCTGCCAGCGTCATACGAAAAACGCCAAGACGTGCCTTGTCTTTGGCACGCATGGCGTCTTTCATGGCCGCGCTGAGTCGCTCCTTGAGCTCACTCATGGAAACTGCCCTTAGTACAGGCGTTTGCGGGCCAGCTGCTCACGCTGAAGCTTTTTCAGGTGACGCTTTACGGCTGCGGCACGCTTGCGCTTACGCTCCTGAGTGGGCTTCTCGTAGTGCTCGCGACGACGCACTTCGGACAGCACACCGGCTTTCTCACAGCCACGCTTGAAACGGCGCAGGGCCACGTCAAACGGTTCACCTTCTTTAACCTTCACCTGAGGCATGAAGTATCACCTTCCTAGAATATTTGGGTTTGTGGGGTCGCTGCGGGCTCAGGTGTCCCATTTGCAGCGAGGCGGGGATTCTACCGCAGCGGCGAATAAATGCAAATTAACTTGTGCACGGCTATCATGGGCGCTTACCCAAGAGAAGGTGCCAATGCGCGTATTAGGTATTGAATCAAGCTGCGACGAGACCGGTGTCGCCATCTATGACACGGAAAAAGGCCTGCTCGGCCAGGCCCTGTTCAGCCAGATCGACATGCATGCCCGCTATGGCGGTGTGGTGCCGGAACTGGCCAGTCGGGACCATGTGCGCCGGGTGCTGCCGCTGATCCGCCAAGTGATGGACGAGGCGCAGACCGGCGCCGAGCAGCTGGACGGCGTGGCCTATACCGCCGGCCCCGGTCTGGCCGGGGCGCTGCTGGTGGGGGCCGGGGTAGCCCGTTCGCTGGCCTTTGGCTGGGGCATTCCGGCGGTGGCGGTACACCATATGGAGGGCCATCTGCTGGCGCCGCTGCTGGAAGACGAGGCCCCGGATTTCCCGTTCGTGGCGCTGTTGGTCAGTGGTGGCCACAGCCTGTTGCTGGACGCCCGCGGGCTGGGGGATTACGCCATCATCGGCGAATCGGTGGATGACGCCGCCGGTGAGGCCTTCGACAAGGCCGCCAAGATGATGGGGCTGGGCTACCCGGGCGGGCCGCGCATTGCCGCCCTGGCCCAACAGGGCAACCCGGGTCGCTTCCGCTTCCCCCGGCCGATGACAGATCGCCCGGGCCTGGATATGAGCTTTTCCGGCCTGAAGACCTTTACGCTCAATACCATCAATGATCTGGGCGGGGCCGAGGCGCTCAGCGAGCAGGACCGGGCGGATGTGGCCCGGGCCTTCGAGGATGCAGCGGTGGATACCCTGGTGATCAAGTGTCGCCGGGCGGTGGAGCAGACCGGCCACCGGCGGCTGGTGATGGCCGGCGGGGTCAGTGCCAATGGTACCCTGCGTGAGCGGCTGGCCAGCCAGATGGACAAGCGCGGCGTGCGGGTGTTTTACCCGGCGCCCCAGTACTGCACCGATAACGGCGCCATGATCGCCTTTGCCGGAGCCTTGCGCTTGCAAGCCGGTGAGCAGGCGGCGCTGCCCATCGAGGTGAGGGCCCGCTGGCCGCTGGACCAGCTCGCCTCCCTGTAAGGAGGGGACGGTTAGTCTTTCTTCTTGAACCCCAGCTCTTCGCCGCGCAGCAGCTTCTGCAGATTGCTGCGATGGCGAAGGATCATCACCACGCTCAATACCACCATCGGCCAGAAGGCCGGCCGCAGCCACACGAAGATGCAGGCCGGCGCCACCACAAAGGCGCTCAGCGAAGCAATCGAGGAGATCCGGTTGAGGCCGAACACGGCCAGCCAGGTGATACCGGCCACCAGGCCGCTGAGCCAGTGCAGGGCGAACAGCATGCCGAAGGCGGTGGCCACGCCCTTGCCGCCCTGGAATTGGAAGAACACCGGAAACAGATGGCCGAGGAAGGCAAACAGGCCCACCAGCGCGGCGATGAAGGGCCCCATGTGCAGGGCGTGGGCCACCAGTACCGGGATGACGCCCTTGAGCACATCGCCGGCCAGGGTCAGTGCCGCGGCGGGTTTGCCACCGATGCGCAGCACATTGGTGGCGCCCGGGTTGTTGGAACCCAGGGTGCGTGGGTCCGGGTAGCCGAAAAGCCGGCAGACCAGAATGGCGCTGGAAATGGAGCCGCCCAGATAGGCCGCCGCGCACAATGGCAGCAGCCAGTACCATACGTCCTGTAATGTCCCTGCATCCACCGGCTATAATCTCCGTTTCAAGTCAGCGGTGTCATTGTACACGCCGCCGTGTGAATTTCTTGCCGTAAGCGTAACACCGGATGTCATGCCTGCGGTCGCCCGTCCGGGGCTGTCCCGGGCCAGAGCCGGAGCCATTATGGATATTGTTTATATCAATGATCTGAAAGTAGATACGGTGATCGGTATCTTCGACTGGGAGCGCCGTATCCGCCAGACCGTCAGTCTGGATCTGGAGATGGCCGCGGATATTCGCCGCGGGGCGGCCACCGATCACATTGATGATGCGCTGGACTACAAGAGCATTGGCAAGCGGGTGATTGCCTTCATCGAACAGAGCGAATACCAGCTGGTGGAAACCCTGGCCGAGGCGGTGGCGACCCTGGTACTGAATGAATTTCCGGTGCCCTGGCTCAAGCTGCGGCTGAGCAAGCCGGGAGCCCTGCGGGGTGCCCGGGATGTGGGTGTCATTATCGAGCGGGGTGAGCGTCCCGATGGCTGATCAGCAACACCAGGTGTATCTGAGCCTGGGCTCCAATATCGACCGTGAGCACAATATCGGTTCCGGCCTGGACGCGCTGGCGGCGGCCTTTGGTGCGCTGACCCTGAGTCCGGTCTACGAGAGTGAAGCGGTGGGCTTTGACGGTGATGCCTTTCTGAATCTGGTGGTGGGCATGCAGACCACCCTGACAGTGGGTGAGCTGGCGGCACAGCTGCGCGATATCGAAAAGCAGCACGGTCGGGTGCGCGGCGAGAAGAAGTTTTCCAGCCGAACCCTGGATATCGACATTCTCACCTACGACGATCTGCAAGGTGAGGTGGATGGCGTGGCCCTGCCACGCGGAGAAATCCTCAAGCACGCCTTTGTGCTGTTGCCGTTGGTGGACCTGGCGCCGGACACGCTGCATCCGGCGCTGGGCATCAGCTACCGGCAACTGCTGCAACAGACCGATTTCAGCCGCCAGAAACTCTGGACGGTGCCGTTTCACTGGCCCCGGCCCTGAGCTGGGGAACTACTGCAAAACGCCGTGCAGGCTGCGTCTCTTGGGCGGGTTCACCTCACTCTTCGGCCAAGGTAAAGCGGGGCTTTTGACGGTGTGTGTCAATCCACCGCCTGGGGTGGCATGTCGCCCTGGGCCCAGCGAAAGAAATGGTATTCCAGCTGGGTGATGCCGCCGGGGTAGAGGGCGTCCAGGCGTTGCAGGGTGGGGCGCTGGTCGGTTTTTTCCAGGTCCTGCAGCATGCGTTTGAGCGTGCGCCGCCCGGAGGGCTCGGACATCAAAAAGGCGGTGGTCGCCCAGGCCACCGTATAGGGGATGGCATCCAGCTGGTGGGCCATCCGCTGCCACTGCCGGTCGTCGATGGACAGGTACTGGCGCAGGGTGATCAGCTTGCCATTGCCAATCCAGGCCTTGATGCGTTTTTTGGCATCCGGCAGGGCGGTGACCCAGGCCCGGTCCTGGTAGACCTTCAGCGTCTGGAAATACTGCGACAACCCTTCATGCAGCCACACTGGTGCCCGCGGTGACAGCTGATTGAGCACCACATGGTTGGCTTCGTGCAGCAGGGTTTCGACGATATCGTCCGGGTTGTCACTCCACGGCCAGACCGCCAGTTCATTGCGCCCGGGAATGAATACCCCGGCGTAGAAGTTGCTACTGCCGCCGACCCGCTCTTTCATCCATTGCCTGAAGTGCGCCTGGTCGGCCATCAGGTAGATGTTCACTTCGGTGGTGCCGTGCAGGTCGAGCCCGAACTGGCGGCGGTAGAAATGATGAATGCGCTGTATGCCATCCCTGACGCGCTGCTCCTGCTCCGGGGTCAGTGCAAACTCCCGGGCCAGAAAGCGAATCTGCAGCGGTGCCTGGCGGCCACTGTGATTGACGGTCAGTTCGCGGGCGGAGGACGCCTGGGGCGCGCGGTCGCCAAAATGTACATGGCCGTCCGCGTCCTTCCATTGATACATCTGGGCTGGCAGTGACGCGCAGGCCAGGCACAGCAGCGTGCCGATCAGAAATCGCAATGCTGGTCGATCCATGCCTGGGTTCGCTTGATGTCTGCGGCGACTTCGTCCGGCAGGGCGCCACGACGGCTGCCGTCTTCCATGATGTACTCGAAGGAGCCATTGCGCATCACGTCCACCCGTTCACGGGCCTGTTGGCAGGCCTTGCCCCAACGTCGGCGTTTCTGCTCGGCCAGTCGGGCGGCTTCGGCCTTTTCCGCGTCACGGGCGGCCTGTTCACTGTCCAGCAGTCGTTGGGTTCGCTCGCGAATCTGCTGAACGTTTTCGTCCTGGCCAATTTTGGCCGGCGGCGTCACGTCCACGGTTTCGTGGGACGGTGACTGCGACTGGGCGGGCGGGCGCGAGCTGTATTGCCAGTGCCCGCTTTCGTCTTTCCAGCGGTAAATCTCGGCGCTGGCCGACGCCGCCAGTGCCAGGCCCATGGTAAGAGCCGCAACGGTTTGCAAACGCATCCTTTTCCCCGTTGTTATTGTCATCCCTGTGAGTAAGACAGTGAACGCCCCCCGTCCACTGCCAGAATCTGGCCGGTGACAAAGCCGGCCTGTTGGCTGAGCCAGTATACCGCATCGGCGATGTCTTGCGGTTGCCCGCAGCGTTTCAGCGCGGTGGATTGCTGGATCGCCTGTTGATTGTCCTGACCGTTTTCCGGCCAGAGAATGGGGCCGGGGGACACGCCATTGACGCGCACCGCCGGGCCGAGCTCCCGGGCCAGGCTACGCGTCATCATGGCAAGGCCGGCCTTGGCCATGCAATAGAGCGTGTGCTCGCGCAGCGGTTTTTCTGCATAGATATCGACAATATTGATAATGCTGCCGTGGCTGGCGGCCAGAGCCGGCGCCAGCGCCTGGCTGAGGATAAAGGGCGCGCGCATATTGCTGTGCACCAGTCTCTCCCAGTCCTCGTCGCTGGCCTGTCCGATGGGCGTGGGGTAGAAACGCGAGGCGTTGTTGACCAGCAGATCCAGCCGATCGAAACAGGCCTGTGCCTGGCTGGCCAGTTCGCGCACCGCTTCGGGCCGGTCCAGGTCGGCCTGTAGCAGGCAGGCGCTGTCCGGGCGTTGACGGTTGAGATCGTCGGCCAGGGCCAGGGCCTCATCGGCACTGTGGTGATAGTGAATGATGACGCGCAGGCCATGGCCGTGCAGGGTGCGGGCAATGCTGGCGCCAATACGGCGGGCACTACCGGTGATCAGGGCGACGGGGCTTGCCATTGAGCCTTGTACTCCTTCAATGCATTGAGACGGGCCTGCTCCAGTGCCTTGCCCAGGGCGGCGCCTTCATGGCCCTGGGCCTGCAGGGCACCAACATCCACCTGTTGCAACGCCCGGGCAGCACCGCGCAGATAATCGGCCTGCGGGTAGGGGCGTTCCTCAAAGCCGGTACGGCCGCGCGCATCGGCTTCGCAGGCGCCGACAAAACATTCCAGGCGCTGGGGCCGGCGCAGCACATCCAGGGTCTTGAGCAGCTTCCACAGGGTGGCCGGTTTCAGTTCCAGGGCGCGGTGGCAGTGGGTGTGGTACTCGGCCACCAGCAGTGCCATGTCGGCGCTGTCCCGGTCCACCCGTAGTCGCCGGGAGACCTGTTTGGCCAGCCGCGCGCTGCGGATTTCGTGGGCGATGTGCCGCGGCCATTCTTCCCGGGGCGTCAGCGCCTTGCCCAGATCATGGCAGAGCAGGGCGTAACGGGCCGTCAACGGCAGGCCCATGCGGGCCGCCTGTTGCAGACAAAGCCATTGGTGAACCAGGGTGTCGATTTCCGGGTGGTGCGCTTCGGGTTGTGGCACGCCGTCCAGGGCGGCCAGTTCCGGAAACAGTTTTTCCAGTGCGCCACAGGCATGCAGTACTTGAAAGAACACCTGCGGGGCCGGTTCCATCAGGGCCCGGTGGGTTTCCTTCCAGACCCGTTCGGGCACCAGATAACCGAGTTCGCCGCTGTCGGCCAGCTGTTTCATCAGTGCCAGGGTGTCATCCGCCACGCGAAAACCCAGCCAGTGATAGCGGGCGGCAAAGCGTGCCACGCGTAGTACCCGTAGCGGGTCTTCGGCAAAGGCCGGGGAGACGTGACGCAGCAGGCGCGCCTTGAGATCGACGCGGCCATTGAATGGGTCCACCACCTGGCCGCCCATATCCCGTGCCATGGCATTGATGGTTAGATCCCGGCGCAGCAGGTCGTCTTCCAGGCTGACATCCGCGGCGGTGTGAAAGTGAAAGCCGCCATAACCGTGGCCGGATTTGCGCTCGGTGCGCGCCAGGGCGTATTCCTCGCGGGTTTCGGGATGCAGAAATACCGGGAAATCCTTGCCCACCGGACGAAAGCCCTGCTGCTCCATCTCGTCGGGCGTGGCGCCGACCACCACCCAGTCCTTTTCGGTGACGGGCAGGCCGAGAAGGCCATCACGGACGGCGCCGCCCACCAGATAAATTTTCATGTTGTCTGCTCTGACGTTCTTGGACAGAATGGTCGCATGCTTTCTTTTGATCTGAAACTGCAACCGGGCCTGCGAGCCGTTCGCTGTGTGCGCCATTGGCGCGTGCAGGGACCGCGGCTGCCCGGCTGACAGCGTCAGTCAATCAAAAGGCCGCAGTGTCCCCGACCTGCGGCCTTTTTTGTTTTCAGGGATGGCAGGTCGTTTTTTTAACGAGATCGTCCGCAAGGGAGAATGACCGATGCCAACCCTGGCAGCCTACCTGATCGTGGTGATGGTGTGGGCCACGACACCGCTGGGTATCAAATGGAGTGGTGAAGCCTTGCCGCCGCTGGCCGCAGCCGGCGTGCGCATGGCCATCGCCGCCGCGCTGGGGTTGCTGTGGCTGGCATGGCGTCGTCAGGCGCTACCTCTGCATGGTCGTGCCTGGTTGAGTTATCTGGCGGCCCTGCCGGGCATTTTCGGTGCCATGGCCTGCAGCTACATGGGCGCCACCCATCTGCCCTCCGGTCTGATTTCAGTGATCTTCGGGCTAGCGCCGCTGTTGTCCGGGCTGATGCTGCAGGCATTGCCGGGTAGCGTGCGTCTGAATGGCTGGCACTGGAGCGCCTGCCTGCTGGGCCTGGGCGGCCTGATGCTGGTGTTTGATGACAGCCTGGTGCGTTTGTTCGATGGCAGTCGTCCCGGTGAACGGGGAGCAGGGCTGTTGTGGGTGCTGGCGGCGGTCAGCCTGTTTGCCGGTAGTGGCATTGCGGTGCAGCGGGTGGCGGCCGGTCTGCAACCCATGCAGCAGACCGTGGGTGGGCTGCTGTTGTCGTTGCCCTGCTATGGCCTGGCCATGTGGGTAGCGGGGCAGGATTTCAGTTATTCAGGCAATGCCCGCGGCCTGGCGGCCATTATCTACCTGGCGTTGTTCGGCTCGTTGCTGGGGTTCTACTGCTACTTCCAGATACTGGCACGGTTGCCGGCGGCGACGGTGGCGCTGGTCACCCTGATCACGCCGGTGCTGGCGCTGAGCCTGGGCAGCGCGCTCAATGGTGAAAGCCTGGGCATTACGGTACTGGTCGGCGCCCTGCTGATTGTGCTGGCGCTGGGCCTGTTCCTGCTGGGCGACCATCGGGTGCGCCGCGCGCTGGCCGCAGTGCCGGGTCACTCCGGTACCGAGTCCGCCTGAATCACTTCGCCGTTCTCCACGCTTTCCAGGTGAACGTCGAACTGCCATAACCGGTGCAGATGGCGCAGCACTTCTGCGCTGCTGTGCGCATCCAGTGGCCGGCCCCGGTCACGCTGGTGGCGCAGGGTCAGGGACCGGTCGCCGTGGATATTGGCCCGGGTCACCTGGATGTTGGGTTCCTGGATGCTCAGGTTGTATTGCTCGGACAGGGCGTCGCGCACCTGACGGTAGCCGCCTTCATTGTGAATGGCGGCAATCTCCACATAATCCTGGCGATCATCATCCATGATCTGGAACAGCTTGAACTGGCGAATCAGTCGCGGTGACAGAAACTGCTGGATGAAACTTTCGTCCTTGAAGCTTTCCATGGCGAACTTGAGGCTGGCCAGCCAGTCCTTGCCGGCCAGCTCCGGGAACCAGTAACGGTCTTCGTCGTCCGGGCTTTCGCAGATGCGGCGAATATCCTGGTACATGGCAAAACCCAGTGCATAGGGGTTGATGCCGGAGTAGTAGGGCGAGTCGAACGGTGGCTGGTAAATCACCTGACTATGATTGTGCAGGAATTCCATCATGAAGCCGTCGGTGACCTGGCCACTGTCGTACAGGTCATTGAGCAGGGTGTAGTGCCAGAAACTGGCCCAGCCCTCGTTCATGACCTTGGTCTGGCGCTGGGGGTAAAAATACTGGGCCATCTTGCGCACGATGCGGATGATTTCCCGTTGCCAGGGTTTCAGCAGGGGCGCGTTTTTCTCCAGAAAATAAAGCAGATTTTCCTGCGGTTCCGCCGGCCAGGTATGTGGCTCCTCGCGCCGCTGGATGGCCGGCTGCAATTGCGGGAAGGTCTTCCACAGTTCCGACACCTGCTTTTGCAGTTGCTCTTCGCGCTGTTGCTGGCGGCGCCGTTCCTCGATGATGGAAATGGGCGAGGGGCGCTTGTAGCGATCCACACCATAGTTCATCAGGGCATGACAGGAATCGAGCATTTCTTCCACCGCATTGACGCCATGGCGCTGCTCACATTCGGCAATGTAGTTACGGGCAAACACCAGATAATCGATGATCGCCGAGGCATCGGTCCAGGTTCTGAACAGGTAGTTACCCTTGAAGAAGGAGTTATGCCCGTAGCAGGCATGGGCAATCACCAGCGCCTGCAGGGTGATGGTGTTTTCCTCCATCAGGTAGGCAATGCAGGGGTTGGAGTTGATCACGATTTCATAGGCAAGGCCCATCTGCCCGCGCCGGTAGCGGTTTTCCACTTCCACGAACTGTTTGCCAAACGACCAGTGGTGATATCCCAGTGGCATGCCCACCGACGCATAGGCATCCATCATCTGTTCCGAGGAGATTACCTCGATCTGGTTGGGGTAAGTATCCAGGCCGTATTTGCCGTGGGCGATGCTGGCGATGGCTGCGTCATACTCGGCCAGCAGCTCGAAGCTCCAGTCGGAGCCGGTGGAAATGACCATCAGGCGCCCTCCATGCGTTTATGGAACAGCTGGCGGAACACGGGGTAGATTTCCCCGGGTTCGTCCACCTGGGCCATGGAAAAGGCTGCGGGGTGTTTTTCCATGATCTGCTGGTAATGGTCCCACAGGGCCTGGTGGGCCCGCGGCATGACTTCCACGTAGGAGAAGTGCTGCAGCCTGGGCAGCAATTCCTTTTCGATCAGGCTGGCGCAGGCCGGGGAATCATCGTTCCAGTTGTCGCCATCGGAGGCCTGCGCTGCGTAGATATTCCACTGATCCACCGGGTAGCGTTCGTTGATGATGTCGCGGGTCAGTTTCAGGGCACTGGACACGATGGTGCCGCCGGTTTCCCGGGAGTAGAAAAACTCCTCTTCACTGACTTCCTTGGCACTGGTGTGATGACGGATAAAGACCACATCGATGTGTTCGTAATTGCGCTCCAGAAACAGATACAGCAGCAGAAAGAATCGCTTGGCCAGGTCCTTCATGTCCTGATTCATGGAACCGGATACATCCATGATGCAGAACATCACTGCCCGACTCACCGGTACCGGTACCTTGACGTGATGATTGAAGCGCAGGTCCACCTCATCAAGGAAGGGAATGCGATCAATGCGCCGGCGCAGCCGGGCGATCTGCTCTTCCAGCTCGGCCAGCCGTGCCTGGCGGGTCGGGGACTGCTCTTCGTTCAGCAGTGTTTCCTGCTCTTCGAGCAGGTCGCGCAGGCGGCGGCGGGTGGCGGCGGTGAGGGCGCGGCGGCGCATGGACGCCTGGCGCATGGAGCGCACGATATTGATCTTGGCGGGCATGCCCTGGTTGACGATGCCTCCGTGACGGGTCTGGAAGGTGCGAGCACCTTCCAGGTGACGCTTGACCAGGTTGGGCAGCTCCAGGTCTTCAAACAGGAAGTTGAGAAATTCCTGCTTGTCGATCTCGAAGGCAAAACCGTCCTCCCCTTCGCCCTGGTTGCTGGCCTGGCCATCACCGGCACCGTCGCCCTGGCCGCCACCTTCCGGGCGTTTGATGCGGTCGCCCTCGTGAAACTCCTTGTTGCCTGGATGCACGATACTGCGCTGGCCGCCGGGCCCGTGGTGGAATACCGGTTCGGAAATATCCTTGCGGGGGATGCTGATTCGCTCGCCCTGTTCCATGTCCTTGATGGAGCGACGGCCCACGGCATCGTTGACCGCCTCGCGGATATGTTTGCGGTAACGACGCAAAAAACGCTGACGGTTGACGGTGCTCTTGTGCTTGTCGTTGAGACGGCGATCAATGATGTAGCTCATTGCTTTCTCCGCAAAGATAAAAGCGTTTCACCACGGAGGGCACCAAGAAAAGGGGGTGTTGTCGTGGTCGAACGGCTCAATCTTCGTGATCTCAGTGCCCTCTGTGGTGAAAAAGGCGTCCCGTTTACTGCGCCTTGCGCACCCGCAGATACCACTCGGACAGCAGGCGCACCTGCTTCTCGGTGTAGCCACGGGACATCATCCGCTGCACGAAGTTGTTGTGCTTGCGCTGGTCTTCCTCGCTGCCCTTGGCATTGAAGGAAATCACCGGCAGCAGGTCTTCGGTGTTGGAGAACATCTTCTTCTCGATCACATCGCGAAGCTTCTGGTAGCTGAGCCAGCTGGGGTTGTTGCCCTGATTGTTGGCACGGGCGCGCAGCACAAAGTTGACTACCTCGTTGCGGAAGTCCTTGGGGTTGGAAATGCCGGCCGGCTTTTCGATTTTTTCCAGGTCTTCGTTGAGGGCCTGGCGATCGAAGATTTCGCCGGTATCCGGGTCGCGGAATTCCTGATCCTGTATCCAGAAGTCCGCGTAGGTCACATAGCGGTCGAAAATGTTCTGGCCATACTCGGAGTAGGACTCCAGGTAGGCGGTCTGGATTTCCTTGCCGATGAAGGACACATAGCGGGGAACCAGGTACTCCTTGATGTAGCGGCGGTACTGCTCCTGGCGTTCCTTGGGAAACTGTTCCTGTTCGATGCGCTGTTCCAGCACATGCATCAGGTGCACCGGGTTGGCGGCCACCTCGGTGTGGTCGAAGTTGAACACCTTGGAGAGGATCTTGAAGGCAAAGCGGGTGGAGAGCCCGTCCATGCCTTCATCGACGCCGGCCATGTCCCGATACTCCTGCAGGGACTTGGCATGGGGGTCCACGTCTTTCAGGTTTTCGCCATCGTAGACGCGCATCTTGGAATAGATGCTGGAGTTCTCCGGCTCCTTGAGACGGGTGAGAATGGAAAACTGCGCCAGCATGTGCAGCGTGTCCGGCGCGCACTGCGCTTCGCGCAGGCTGGAATTGCGCAGCAGCTTGTCGTAGATCTGCATCTCTTCAGTGACGCGCAGGCAGTAGGGCACCTTGACGATGTAGACCCGGTCGATGAAGGCCTCATTGTTCTTGTTGTTCTTGAAGTTGTGCCATTCCGCCTCGTTGGAGTGGGCCAGCACGATACCGTCATAGGGAATGGCGCCCAGGTGTTCGGTACCGTTGTAGTTACCCTCCTGGGTGGCGGTGAGCAGCGGATGCAGCACCTTGATCGGTGCCTTGAACATTTCCACGAATTCCAGGATGCCCTGGTTGGCCCGGCAAAGGCCGCCGGAATAGGCGTAGGCATCCGGGTCATCCTGGGCAAAGTCTTCCAGCTTGCGGATATCCACCTTGCCGACCAGGGCGGAGATATCCTGGTTGTTCTCGTCGCCGGGCTCGGTCTTGGCCACGGCGATCTGGTCGAGAATGGAGGGGTAGAGCTTGACCACGCGGAACTGGCTGATATCCCCGCCGAACTCGTGCAGGCGTTTCACCGCCCAGGGCGACATGATGGTGCGGATATAACGCTTGGGAATGCCGTATTCCTCTTCCAGGATAGGCCCGTCTTCTTCCGGGTCGAACAGCGATAACGGCGAGTCATTCACCGGCGAGCCCTTGATGGCGTAGAAGGGAACGCGTTGCATCAGGCTCTTGAGTTTTTCCGCCAGGGAGGATTTGCCGCCACCCACCGGGCCCAGCAGGTAAAGAATCTGCTTCTTCTCTTCCAGGCCCTGGGCCGCGTGGCGGAAGTAGCTGACGATATTTTCGATCACCTCTTCCAGGCCGTAAAACTCGTCGAAGGCCGGGTAGCGACGGATCACCTTGTTGGCGAAAATGCGAGAAAGGCGCGGGTCCCGGGCGGTATCCACCATCTCCGGTTCGCCGATGGCCATCAGCATGCGTTCGGCGGCGGTGGCGTAGACACTGGGGTCCTGCTTGCAGAGGTTGAGATACTCCTCCAGCGACATTTCCTCTTGCTGGGTGGCATCAAAGCGGGCCTGATAGCGGCTGATAATGCTCATTTCTTCCCTCCTGGCGGCGCTGTCTACGCAAGCGTCAACTACATGTGGTGTGTTTCCTTCTGGGTGTGACGTTCCGGTTCGGGATGGCTGGCGTCGTTGCCGGCCTCCCCATTGTCAGTTCAAGAATGAAACCATTTGCGCCGGGAAGTCAAAATAATTAGAAAAATTTCGCCGTTTTATTTTCACTTTTTATCACGGCCGGCATGGCTGGCACCGTTGGTGTAAACAGAGCGTCCGTCGGTCGGCAGGCGGGTGGAGTGAAAGCGGTTTTTGCTTTCTATCTTGCTGTCTTTGAAAGGTTTTTTCTGAGTTTGTCGACAGGGCTGGCAAGGTGAGTGCACAGTGAGGGCAAGTCTGTCAGTGCATTCGCCACATTCATCGTTTTTGTGTTGTATTTTTTGTGCGTAGTTTTTTTAGCAGTCGCAGTGAATGCGCTCACCGCTATCCAGGCACAGGGCCGTCAGGCTGCCGCCCCAGACGCAGCCGGTATCCAGCGCTTCCACACCGTCCACGCCGGTATGGCCCTCCAGGGCGGCCCAGTGGCCGAACAGCAGACGATGCTGGCGTTCAAGCCGCTGCGGATGGGTGAACCAGGGCATGAAACCGGCGGGTGGCGCATCGGCCTCGCCCTTGCTGCCCAGGTCCAGCTCGCCGGCCTGGTTGACGAAGCGCATGCGGGTAAAGTGATTGGTGATCACCCGCCAGCGGTCCGGGCCCTGCAGGGCATCATTCCAGCCGGCCGGCTGGTTGCCGTACATATTGGCGAAGAACCGGTCCGCGTCATCGCTGGCCAGTACCGCCTGCACCTCGGCGGCCCGCTGGCGCCCCTGCTCCAGGCTCCATAGCGGCGGCAGGCCGGCATGGGTGAGCACCGCCTGATGTTCGGGAATCTCCAGCAGCAGTGGCTGCTGTTGCAGCCAGCCGAGCAGGTTGCTGCGGTCCGGGGCGTCGAGAATGGCGCTGAGGGTGTCCTTGCGCTTGCTGTCGGTGGCCTGGTGGGCGACGGCCAGCAGATGCAGGTCATGGTTGCCGAGCACGGTGTGCAAATTGTCGCGCAGGGCGTACACCCGGCGCAGCGTGCCCAGGGAATCGGGGCCCCGGTTGACCAGGTCGCCGGCCAGGAACAGCCGGTCGCGATCCGGGTTGAAGTGGATACGCTCCAGCAGGCAGTTGAAGGCGTCCAGGCAACCCTGCAGGTCGCCGATGGCGTAATCACTCATGGGCTGGCCTCATGGATCAGTGCAGCGCATGCGGGGTGGCAAGGGTGAATGCCGGGATTTCTGCGTCGAAACAGGTGCCATCTTCGGCAATCATCTGGTAACTGCCACGCATGCTGCCGACTTCGGTTTCCAGAATGGCGCCGCTGGAATAGTGGAATTCCTGGCCCGGAGCGAGATTGGGCTGCTCGCCCACCACCCCTTCGCCGTGTACCTCCTGCACCCGTTCCTCGCCATCGGTGATGATCCAGTGACGGGTCAGCAGGCGGGCGCTGAAGCGGCCCTCGTTGCGAATGGTGATGTGGTAGGCGAACACCCAGCGCTGGTTGTCCACGTCGCTCTGATCGGCCAGGTATTCGGTTTCCACGGATACGCGGATCTGGTGGTTCGCATCAGTCATGGTCCGGCGTCTCCGGGTTTTCTGCGGCGGGCGTGCTGGCGTTGGCCAGGGCCACGTACTCTGCCACGCCCAGCTGGTCCGGGCGCAACCCCGGGTCGATGCCCAGGGCCTCGAATTGTTCGGCACTGATCAGGGATTTTAGCCCATTGCGAATGGCCTTGCGTCGCTGGGTGAAGGCCTGGGTGACCAGGCGGCGCAGGTGGGCCTCGTCCTTGGCCGGGTAGGGCGGGCTGACATGGGGAATCAGTCGTACCACGGCGGAATCCACCTTCGGCGGCGGGCTGAAGGCGCCGGGCGGCACGAAGAACAGGTAATCCGCCTGGCAATGATACTGCACCATGATCGACAGGCGACCCCAGTCGCGGGTCCCGGGGCTGGCGGTGAGCCGGTCCACCACTTCCTTCTGCAGCATGAAGGTCATGTCGCTGATGGCCGTGGACTGGGCCAGCAGATGGAAAATCAGCGGCGTGGAGATGTTGTAGGGCAGGTTGCCCACCACGCGCAGTTTGCCATCGGCAGGTTTGAGGGTGGTGAAGTCGAAGCGCAAGGCATCACTTTCGTGGATGGTCAGCCGCTCCGGGCTGTTTTCCTGGCGCAGCAGGGCAATCAGGTCACGATCGAGCTCCACCACATGCAGGTGTGGCATTTCCTCCAGCAGCGGGTAGGTCAGCGCGCCGCGGCCAGGGCCGATTTCCACCAGGGTGTCGCCCGGTTGCAGGCCCAGGGTGCGTACCAGCCGGTCCACCAGGTTGCGGTCGTGCAGAAAATGCTGGCCGAAACGTTTACGGGTGCGGTGTTCAGTCATGGGCGGCAAGCTCCAGGGCCAGGCGGGTGGCGGCGATCAGGCTGCCGGCGCTGGCCTTGCCCGTGCCGGCCAGTTCGAAGGCGGTGCCGTGATCCACGGAGGTGCGGATAAACGGCAGGCCCAGGGTAATGTTGATGGCTTCGCCGAAACCGGCGTATTTGAGCACCGGCAGGCCCTGGTCATGGTACATGGCCAGCACCGCGTCGTGCTGCTCCAGCAGCCGTGGCTGGAAGGCGGTATCCGCCGGCACCGGGCCGGTCAGCCGCATGCCCTGCTGGCGCAGTGTCGCCAGGGCGGGTTCGATCACGTCCTGCTCTTCATGGCCCAGATGCCCGCCTTCGCCGGCATGGGGGTTGAGGCCCAGCACCAGAATGCGCGGCTCGGCCAGCCGGTATTTGTTCTGCAGATCCCGGTGCAGGATGGTCAGGGTCTGTTGCAGGCTGTCCACGGTAATTGCCGCCGGCACCTCGCGCAGGGGCAGGTGGGTGGTGGCCAGGGCCACCCGCAGGGTGCCGGCGGTGAGCATCATCACCACCCGCTCGACACCGGCCAGGGCGGCGAGAAACTCGGTATGGCCGGTAAATGCCGGGTCGGCGCCGTCACAGATCACATGCTTGGCCACCGGCGCGGTCACCATGGCGGCAAAGGTGCCGTCCAGGCAGCCCCGGGCGGCGCGGGTGAGCATGTTCAGGGTGCCGGTGGCGCTGGCCGGGGTGGGTTGGCCGGCCTGCACCGGGGCGCCGGCGGGGGTGTGCCAGACCGCCAGGGCACCATCCGGTAGCGCCTGGCCCGGTTGCCAGGCAGCCAGGGGTACGGTCAAACCCAGTTGCCGGGCGCGGTCGTCCAGCACCTGCTGGTCACCAATGACCACCAGTGGCGCGGTATTCAGAGTATTGTGCAGCGTCAGCACCAGGTCAGGGCCGATGCCGGCCGGGTCGCCGCAGGTAACGGCGACCGGCTTGTCGGGAAAATGGTCTGTCATGCCTGCAAGGGTACTCGCTGCAGACGGGGTCGGCACCTGTTGAAACTCACCACTGCCATCAGAGGCGGATATCCACGTAGGCGTCGTTGCGCTGTTCCTGGATCCAGTCGTCCAGGGCTTCCTCGTAGCGGCGCTTCTGCAGGGCATGCATGGCCTGGCTGCGACGGTATTCCTCGCTCATGTCGGCATCACGCTTGCCCTCCACTTCCAGGAAGTGCCAGCCGAACTGGGTTTCGAACACCGGAGAAAGCTGACCCTGGGGGGTGCTGAGCATCATGCTTTCGAATTCCGGCACCATGTCGCCC
This sequence comes from Alcanivorax hongdengensis A-11-3, assembly GCF_000300995.1. Lineage (GTDB taxonomy): Bacteria > Pseudomonadota > Gammaproteobacteria > Pseudomonadales > Alcanivoracaceae > Alcanivorax > Alcanivorax hongdengensis. Next base: position 39,030 of record NZ_AMRJ01000009.1, read on the forward strand.
CTGGATACCCAGCCCAGGTCGCCGCCACTGTGGGCGCTGCCCGGGTCATCGGAGTATTCCGCGGCGGCCTTGTCGAAGCTCAGTTCGCCCTTGGCGATACGGTCATGCAGGCGCTGGGCCCGGTCGTGGGCCTGTTCCGCGGTGGTCAGGGCGTCGGTCTTGATCAGGATATGGCGCACCTTGTACTGGGTAACCACCTTCTCGGTGCCGCCGCGACGGTCGATCATCTTAAGAATGTGGAAGCCGGCCCCGGAGCGCAGCAGATCGGAGATGTCGCCCTTTTTCATGTCGATGGCCGCATCGGAGAACAGGCTCGGCCACTGGGCCGCCGGCCGCCAGCCCAGATCCCCGCCGTCCAGGGCTTTGGGGCCATCGGATTCGGACACCGCCAGATTGCTGAAATCGGCGCCGTCCTTGAGTTTCTTGAGGAGGGTCTCGGCCTTGGCGCGGGCTTGCTTGATGTCATCCGGGCTGGCGTGGGGCGGCACGCGTACCAGGATATGACCCAGGTGGAAGTCGGCCTGGAACATCTTCTTGCCCATCTCGGAGTTGAGGAAGCGGTCCACTTCGCGGTCGGTAATATGGATGCGCGAGGCCACACTCCGTTGTTGCAGGCGGGAGATCACCATTTCCTGGCGGATCTGTTCGCGGAAATGGCCCCAGTCATGGCCGTCGGACTGAATGGTGTCGGCGAACTGCTCCAGGGTCATGTTGTTCTGGCGGGCAATGCCGGCCAGGGCCTGGTTGAGGCTGGTGTCGTCCACCTTGATGCCGGCCCGGTCAGCCAGCTGCAACTGAATACGCTCGAGTACCATGCGGTTGAGCACCTGCTCGCGCATCACCGCCGGGGGCGGCAGTTGCTGGCCCTTCTGCTGGAACTGCATGGCAATGGTGGCCACGCGGTCGTCCAGCTCACTGGCCATGATGGCACCGTCGTTGACCACGGCAACGATGCGATCCAGCATCTGGACCTTGGCCTGGGCCATTAGTGGCAGGCACAGCATGGCCAGCAGCAGGGCCTTGCCCCAGCGCGGCATTGTCTTACTCATATTCTCTCCTGTAGCCCGGGATACTGCGTTCCAGCAGGGAATCCACTTCGCCGCCGAAACCGCCCAGGCCGGTCATTTGAATCTGCAACCAGATAGTACTGTCCGGTTCCAGCACACCGTCGCCGGTATCGTCCACCAGTTCCCGCTGGCTCATCAGGCGGATTTTCCAGCAGCAGTTACGGTATTCCGCACCGGCAATGGTTTCCAGGGTGCGCTGGTTGTCCAGGTCATACATCCAGCGGCCGATCAGGCGCCAGTTGCGGTGGATCGGCACAATGGTGCTGATTTCCGATTCCCGGATGTCATCGTCGGGGCGGTCGTGGTAGCCGATGTTGAATACCCGCCGTTCCCGGTCGTTGTAGCCAATGCGGAACGAGGAGCGCTCACGCTGATTCTCGTCAGTGTTCCACTGGCCCTCCGTGTAGAGGTACCAATCCTGGCCAAAGTTCCATCGCATGTCGCCCACAAGAGGGGTCTGGTCGGCGGTGGGGTCGGTATCGCTGTCGTCCAGGGTGACCTGGCGATCCTTGAAGTAGTAGCCCTGGCCAACGCGCAGACGCAGTTGCTCGGTGCCGGTTTCATCACGCAGGAAGCGGCTGGTAATACCCAGCGAGGCCTTCTGCTCGTCGCCGATGCGATCGTAACCAATGAAGCGGTTTTCCCGGAACAGGGTGTTGTACGAGAAGGTCGGCTCACCGGTATCGAAGTTGGGCAGGGTGCTCTGGTCCTCGTATTCCACCTTGTTGAAGAACAGGCGCGGTTCCAGCGTCTGGGTGTAGCCACCGCCGAACAGGTTGGTGCGCCGCTCCAGGAACAGGCCGGTATCCAGATTGGCGCCCCAGGTGGTCAGGGTCGGGTCGTTGCCGGTCTGGGCGCTGGCATCATCCAGCTGGTAGCGGTTGTGGTAGAGGCGCACCCGCGGCTCCACATAACCCCAGCTGTTGCGCAGCGGCAGAGTCAGCGCCGGCTCCAGGTGCATGCGGGTGCCGGTGGGGTTGTTACTGGTATCGGTGTCGCTGCGGTCGAAAATGGTCAGATCGGACACCCACAGGCCCTTGAGCGGGCCCACCAGGGTGGGATCACCGGTCAGCTGCAATTGCGGCAGACGCCGGTAGGGCAGCTCATCGTCATCCAGGGTGGGATCGATGGTTTGCCAGGACTGTACCCGGCCCAGGAATTGCCAGGTGCGGCCGTAGTAACGCGCTTCGCCCAGGCGCGGCAGGTGGGTCTGGGAGCTGATTTCCAGGCCGGTGTCCAGGTCCTTGAAGTAGAAGTCGTCGGACACATAGTTGACGTCGGTGGTCAGGCCCCAGCGGCCCACATTGCCGTCATGGGTCCAGCGGGCCACCTGCCGGCTCTGGTCGTCGAACTTGCGGTCGTTGAACAGAATGCCGTAGCTCAGCTCGCCATGGCCCAGGTGGGTCAGGTAGCGAAATTCCGTGTCCACGCCGCTGCCACGGGCATCGATATAGCGTGGTGCGATGGTGGCATCCATCTGCGGCGCGATATTGATGTAGATCGGCTGGGTGACATCCAGGCCGCCGCTGTCGCCCACGGCAATGGTGGGGAACAGCAGGCCGGTCTTGCGCCGGTCATCGATGGGAAAGGTCATCCAGGGCAGCCAGATCAGCGGCATGCCCTTGACCTTGAGCACCATGTTGCGGGCTTCACCCCAGCCGGTGTCCCGGTCCAGATAGATCTTCTGGCCGGACAGCTGCCAGCCGTTGGAGCCGGGCTGGCAGGTGGAATAGGTGCCATCGGTGATGGTGGTGGTGTTGCCGGCCAGATCGATGTGGCTGGCGCTGCCATGGGCATGGTTGGTGAACAGCGAATAGCGCACGCCGTCCAGGCTGGCTTCCTTGAGCCGGGTCTGGCCGCTCATGTCATCGGCAATAAAGGTGGCGATATTGCTTTCCAGCCGCATGCCGTTGTTGAGCTGGAACTTGCCGGAGGCCTGGTCCAGCTCGGCGGAATCGGTGGTGATGCGACGCCCCGGCTGCTCGATCAGCACGTTGCCGTCCATCTCGATCAGGCCATCCTGCGTCAGGCTGGTGTGGTCGGCGGTGACAACGGTATCGCTGCCTTCCACCGGGGTTCCCACCTCCGGGTTGTAGTAGATGCCGCTACACCAGGGAGGGATAGGGCGTTGCTGAACTTCCGGGAACTGGGCCATCTGGTCCCGGTCCACCCAGTTCAGGTCATCGTCGGCATGGCCGGCGCCTGCGACACAGAGCAGGCAGAAAATTGGTAAGGCGCGAGTGGGCAGTGGCATCAGCTGCTCAGAACAGGTAAAAAGGCCGTTTTCGTGAACAATCGCGGCAGTGTAATCGAACAGGAAGGTCAATGCAGCCTGAGATGAGTAACAGTGATCCCCGCAAACAGGCCCTGGACCTCTGGGTCGGTGATTTTCTGGGCGATGCGGTGACCGGTGAGCCGGCCTCCGCGGATGCCAGTTTTCGCCGTTATTTCCGTTACCATCACGGCGAGCGCACCCTGGTGGCCATGGATGCGCCGCCGCCCCAGGAAGATTGCCGTCCCTTCGTGGAGGTGGCTGCCCGCCTGCAGCAGGCCGGCGTCAATGTGCCGCAGATACTGCATCAGGACCTGCAACAGGGCTTTCTGCTGCTTACCGACATGGGCACGCAAACCTGGCTGACCGCCCTTAACGAAGGCAATGCGGATGCCTGGTACAGCGCCGCCATCGATAGCCTGATTACCCAGCAGAGCCGGGCGGACAGCGCCGGCCTGCCGGCCTACGACGAGGCCCTGCTGCAACGGGAGCTGGAACTGTTCCCCCAGTGGTACCTGTTCCGTCACCGCGAGCAGGTGGTCACCGGTGCCCTGCGCCAGCAACTGGACCGCGTGTTCGACCTGCTGATCGAATCGGCCCTGGCCCAGCCCCGGGTCTTTGTTCACCGCGACTACATGCCCCGCAATCTGATGGTCAGCGAGCCCAATCCGGGGGTCATCGACTTTCAGGATGCGGTGGCCGGGCCGATCAGCTATGACGTGATCAGCCTGTTCAAGGATGCCTTTATCAGCTGGCCGGAACCCCGGGTGCTGGGCTGGCTACGCCAGTATTATGACAAGGCGCTGGCCGCCGGGCTGCCGGTGCCGGCCGCGTTTGACGACTTTCTGCGCGATTGCGACCTGATGGGGGCCCAGCGGCACCTGAAGGTGATCGGCATCTTTGCCCGCATCTGCCATCGCGATGGCAAACCCAAGTACCTGGGCGACGTGCCGCGCTTCTTTGCCTATCTGCGCACCGTCATTGCCCGCCGTCCGGAGCTGGCGGAACTGGGGCAGATTCTTGATGGCCTGGAGGAAGAGGCGTGAAGGCCATGATCCTGGCCGCCGGCTATGGCAAACGTATGCGGCCACTCACCGACCACACGCCCAAGCCCCTGTTGCAGGCGGGTGGCAAGGCACTGATCGAGTACCACATCGAAAAACTCCGTGACGCCGGCATCGAGTCGCTGGTGATCAATAGCGGCTGGCTGGGTGATCGGCTGGCTGATGCCCTGGGCGATGGCAGCCGTTACGGCATTGCCATTGCCTGGTCCCACGAGGGCACGCCGCTGGAGACCGCTGGCGGTATCAGGCATGCCCTGCCGTTGCTCGGTGATCAGCCCTTTGTACTGGTCAACGGCGATATCTGGACCGATTTCGACTTTGCGCCGTTGCTGGCGCCGCGCCGGGATCCCGTTCATCTGGTGCTGGTGAATAACCCTGAGCACCATCGCGAGGGGGATTTCCATCTGACAGAAGGGGGCCGGCTGCGCGATAATGGCGACCCCAGGCTGACCTACGCCGGTATCGGCCGCTTTGACCCGGCCCTGTTTGCCGACCTGCCGGAAGGCGAAGCCAAACTGGCACCGCTACTGCGTGCCGCCATGGCCGAGGATGCCGTCAGCGGCGAGCACCACACGGGCCAATGGTGGGATGTCGGCACGCCGGAACGACTGGCGGAACTGGACCGATTGCTGACCCGGTGCTAACACCGATGCTGGCGGCAGCGATTGAACCACCGCTGCCGCAGTGACGCTGCTGTGCCAAACGCATTATTGAGGAATTGTCATGCCCAAGCAGGATTACCTGATCGCCCCCTCCATCCTCGCCGCCAACTTCGCCCGTCTTGGCGAAGAGTGCGATAACGTGCTGGCCGCCGGGGCGGATGTGATCCACTTCGACGTGATGGACAACCATTACGTGCCCAACCTGACCATCGGTCCCATGGTCTGCAAGGCCCTGCGCGACCACGGCATCACCGCGCCCATCGACGTGCATCTGATGGTCAGCCCGGTGGACGAGCTGATCGGCATGTTCGCCGAGGCCGGTGTCAGCTACATCACCTTCCACCCGGAAGCCAGCCAGCATGTGGACCGCTCTTTGCAGCTGATCAAGAGTCATGGCTGCCAGGCCGGCCTGGTGCTTAACCCGGCCACCCGCCCGGATTGCCTGGAATACGTGATGGACAAGCTGGACATGATCCTGCTGATGAGCGTTAACCCGGGCTTCGGTGGCCAGGCGTTCATTCCCTCCACCCTGGACAAGCTGCGTCAGGTGCGTGCGATGATCGACGCCGGTGGCCGGGATATTCGCCTGGAGGTGGATGGCGGGGTCTCCGAGAAGAACATCCGTGAGGTGGCCGCCGCCGGCGCCGATACCTTCGTGGCCGGCTCGGCGATCTTCGGCAAGGACGACTATGCCGGCGTGATCCGCCAGATGCGCGAGGAGCTGGCCCGGGCCTGAGCCGGGAACTCACCGCCCGCGGCGCTGCCTGACCCGGTCACGGACCGATAGCGGACAAGGAGATGGCATGCTGGAGAGCATAGGCTGGCCCGGGTTGTGGATCTGGGCGGTGATCGTGTTGCTGTGCGTGGCGGTGGTCGTGACGGATCTGCGCCGGCATAACGCCTTCCTGGGCGGTATGATGAAGGTGGCCTGGGTGCTGACCGTCTGCTACTCCGGGCCCCTGGGGCTGCTGATCTACGCCTGGAGCGGCCGCGGACAGATTGCCCGGGACTCCCTGTGGCGCAAGAGCTTCCGGTCGGTGGCGCACTGTTATTCCGGCTGCGGGTTGGGTGAGGTCATCGGGGTGTTGCTGCTGGCCGGTCTTCTGTCGATCAGCGGCTGGCCGGTGAATGTGGTGACCTTCATGCTCGCCTACCTGATCGGTTTTGCCTTTACCCTGGGTCCGCTGATGCAGAGCGGCGAGGCCTTTGCCGTGGCCCTGCGCGATACCCTGCTGGCCGAAACACTGAGCATCACCGCCATGGAAATCACTGCCCTGGGCGTCAACAGCTGGCTGGTCAGTCAGGCTGGGCTGGACAGCCCGCGCTTCTGGGCGGCGCTGATCGTGTCCCTGACGGCGGGGTTGCTGGTGGCCTACCCGGTCAATGTCCTGTTGATTCATTTCGGAGTGAAGGAAGGCATGCACGACCCCCGGCACATGATGGAGCACGCCCACTGATGCGTTCGGCCCTGGCGGCAAACCTGCTGGTGATGCTGGCCATGGCCGGCTGTGCCACCGGGGTGCAGGATCAACCCGCACCGCCGCCTCCACCCCCGCAGGCCCTTCAGGCTCAACCCGGGGCACCGGGCGGCGCGCCGGTGAACGATGTGGAGGCGCTTTCCGAGCCGGCCGACGGGCCACAGGCCCCCTCCGATACCCCGTTGCTGGAAGCCTCCCTCCAGGCCCAGCTACAGCAATGGCAGGGCGTTCCCTACCGTTACGGTGGTACCAGCGAGCACGGCGTGGACTGCTCAGGCCTGGTGTATCTGACCTTCATGGACCAGCTCGGTGTGCAGGTGCCCCGAACCACCCGCGAACTGGTCCGTACCGGCGAGCCGGTCTCCCGCCGCCAGCTGCAACCCGGCGATCTGGTCTTTTTCCGCACCGGGCCGGGCAATCGCCATGTGGGCATCTATATGGGGGAAGGCGAATTCCTGCACGCCTCATCCAGCAGCGGTGTGCGCGTTTCCTCCCTGGACAACCACTACTGGCGCCGTCACTACTGGCAGGCACGACGAATCCGGGTGACACCGGCGTCGATGGTGGGGGAGTAGGGGCTGTTTCACGCAGGGTCGCGCCGCTAGCGGCGCTCCTGCGGGTTGCGATTAGCCCGTTTCCTCGAGCGGGTTGCCATTGTCATCCACAAAGCGCACATCCCGTACGGTGAGGGAGTGGCCCTGCTGGTTCTGGACGGTGACCGGAGCCAGGGGGGCGCCGGTCTGGCGGTCCACCAGTTTCATGCTGTCCTTTTCACCGTTCCAGCGCTCGCTCCACTGGCGCAGGGCCGTGATCACGGTGAATAGGTCGCGGCCCTTGTCCGTGAGGCGGTATTCGTAACGCTTGCCATGCTCGCCCACATCCACGCGCACCATCACACCATTCTCCACCAGGCGGGAGAGGCGGTCGCAGAGGATATTCTTGGCGATACCCAGGCGGTTCTGAAAGTCCACATAACGGCGTGTGCCGAGCATGGCCTGTTTGACCACCAGCAGCGACCACCAGTCCCCCACCTCGTTGAGGGCACAGGCCACGGAGCAATCCATTTGATCAAAGCGTTTACGTGTCATGGGGGCATTGTACGTCATAACGGTTGCAAAACGAAACCAAATAAGGTTTTATAATGCAACTTAATTTGGCGGGGCCTTCCCTGAGAGGGGTGGGCTGGTTATGGGGCGGACGGCGGACGTCCGAGACCGGACGCCAAAGCCCCGCCCAGCACTTGTTTTTTTGCGTCGGACCTCAGACGTCCGACCTCCGACGTTTTTGCATTTATTGGGAGAGTGACAATGAGTGGTTCCCTGGACAGTCTGCTGCGTCCTTTTGAGCATAAATCCCTGAAACTGCGTAACCGGGTGGTCATGGCCCCCATGACCCGCACCTTTTCCCCGGGCTATGTGCCCAATGACGAGGTGGTGGGCTATTACCGCCGCCGTGCCGAGGGCGAGGTGGGGCTGATCATTACCGAAGGCACCTTCGTGGCCCACAAGGCCGCCAATGGCTATGAGCGGGTGCCGGCGATCTATGGCGATGCGGCCATGGCTGGCTGGAAGAAGGTGGTCGAAGCGGTCCACCAGGCCGGTGGCCAGATCATTCCGCAGCTTTGGCATGTGGGCGCGGTGCGCAAGCCGGGCATTGGTCCGGACAAGGATGTGCCCGGTTATTCCCCGTCCGGGCTGTTCAAGCCCGGCAAGGAAAACGGCCATGCCATGAGCAAGGCGGATATCGAGGACGTGGTGCAGGGGTTTGCCGAGTCCGCCAGGGCCGCCAAAGCAGTGGGCTTTGACGGGGTGGAAATCCATGGCGCCCACGGCTACCTGCTCGACCAGTTCTTCTGGGAAGGCACCAACCTGCGTGATGACGAGTACGGCGGCTCCATTGAGAACCGCGCCCGTATCGGTATCGAGATCGTCAGAGCAGTCCGCGAGGCGGTGGGTGAGGATTTCGCCATCGTGCTGCGTTTCTCGCAGTGGAAGCAGCAGGATTACGAGGCGAAACTGGCGCACACGCCGCAGGAGCTGGAGCGTTTCCTGATGCCGTTCGTGGATGCGGGCGTGGACATCTTCCATGCCTCCACCCGCCGTTTCTGGTTGCCGGAATTCGAGGGCTCTGACCTGAATCTGGCCGGCTGGACCAAAAAGATCACCGGCAAGCCGATCATTTCCGTGGGCAGTGTGGGGCTCGATGATGATTTTCTGAACAGCCCGGCAGGCATGGGCGGCACCGCCAACCCGGCGGGGTTGGACGAGCTGACCCGGCGCATGGACAACGACGAGTTTGACCTGATCGCCGTGGGGCGCGCCCTGCTGCAGGACCCGAACTGGCTGATCAAGGTGCGCGAGGGGCGCGAGCAGGATATTACGCCCTTCACCAAGGAGGCATTGGCCTCGCTCAGCTGATACGCGAAAGTGTCAGGCAGAATAAAAACGGGAGCCGAGGCTCCCGTTTTTTGTGCCCGCCGGTCAGTCTCCGGCTTCCAGCGACTTGTTGATGCGCAGGGCCACCAGGGTGCAGACCGCGCCGGACAGCAGATAGATGCTGACCGCGGAGAGGCCGAACTCCACTGACAACCCGAGAGCCACCAGCGGCGCGAAGGCGGCGCCGAACAGCCAGGCGAAGTCGGAGGTCAGGGCCGCGCCGGTATAGCGGAAGCGACGCTCGAAGTTGGCGGTCACGGTGCCGGCGGCCTGCCCATAGGACAGCCCCAGCAGGGTAAAGCCGATCAGGATGAACAGATCCTGCATGATGGCCGAGCCGTTCATCAGGATGGGCGAGAACAGGGCGAAAATGCCGATCAGCACCGCCAGGGTGCCCACCGTGTTGCGTTTGCCCACCCGGTCTGCAATCCAGCCCGAGGCAATGGTGCCGAGTACCGCAAGGCAGGCGCCGTAGAGCTGGATAGTGAGCACTTCATTGACGGCCTGGCTGGCATTCAGTGAGATCCAGGACAGCGGGAAGATGGTCACCAGGTGGAAAAGCGCATAGCTGGCCAGGGCGGCGAAGGCGCCCAGGAAGATATTATAGCCCTGGCTGCCGAGCATCTGCCGGGTGCTGATGGGCTCCAGCTCGCTTTCTTCCAGGGCCACGGTGTATTCCTGGGTCAGCACCAGCCGCAGCCGGGCGAACAGGGCCACCACGTTGATGGCAAAGGCCACATAGAAGGGGTAGCGCCAGGCCCAGCCGAGGAAATCCTCCCGGGACAGGCTGTGGTTCAGGTAAAGGAACAGGGAGGCCGCCAGCATGAAGCCCACCGGTGCGCCCAGCTGGCCGATCATGGCAAAGCGGCTGCGCTTGCCCTTGGGGGCGTTAAGCGCCAGCAGCGAGGGAAGACCGTCCCAGGTGCCGCCCAGGGCGATGCCCTGAATAATGCGCAGCAGGGCCAGCAGTACGATGGCGGTTTCGCCCAGGGTGTTGTAGCCGGGCAGGAAGGCAATACTGACCGTGGCCGTGCCCAGCAGAAATAGCGAGGCCGTGAGCTTGGTGCCGCGCCCCCAGTGGCGCTGGATGGTCATGAACAGTGCCGTGCCGAAGGGCCGGGCGATAAAGGCGAAGGAGAAGATCACGAAGGCGTAGAGAGTGCCCTGTAACCGGTCCACGAAGGGAAAGAAGACGGTGGGGAAGATCAGCACCGAGGCGATGCCGTAAACAAAGAAGTCAAAGTACTCCGAGGCCCGCCCAATGACCACGCCGACGGCGATTTCACTGGGGGCTACCTTTGCGTGAGGTGCAGCATTGTGCATATATTCACCCTCCATGGCGAGTGAAGAGGTATGCAACGCTTCTGAAGATCCGGCCATTATTGCTCTCCTTCAGACTATTGTTATGCGGCATTATCTGGGCGCTACCCCATTTCCTGCCGCTCCTCCATAGGACAAATTGTCCAATTCACGTCAGGCTCCGTTTAGCGTACAGTCACCACCATCCCATAGGCCACGTTTTTTTTATCGGCAATGTCATTACTTAAATCTATTCCCAAGTTGTTCCTGATTGCCTCAGCATTTGCGATGTTGGCGGGCTGTGATGCAGTAGTGATGTCGCCCTCCGGTGACGTGGCTATGCAGCAGCGAGACCTGATTATCTGGTCCACGATTCTCATGCTGTTGATTATCGTCCCGGTCATCATTCTGACCCTGGTGTTCGCCTGGCGCTACCGCGAGTCCAATACCAAGGCGACCTACAAGCCCGAGTGGGATCATTCCACCGTGCTCGAGCTGGTGGTCTGGTCCGCGCCGCTTCTGATCATTATTGCGCTCGGCGCGCTGACATGGGTGACCACTCATCAGCTGGACCCCTACCGTCCGTTGGACCGTATCGGTCCGGACCGCCCGATCCCGGCTGACACCAAGCCGCTGGTCATCGAAGCGGTGTCCATGGACTGGAAATGGCTGTTCTTCTACCCGGAGCAGGGCATTGCCACGGTCAACGAGATCGCCGCGCCGGTGGATCAGCCGATCCAGTTCAAGATCACCTCCACGGCCAACATGAACTCCTTCTTCATTCCGGCGCTGGCAGGTCAGATCTACGCCATGGGCGGCATGGAGACCAAGCTGCACGCGGTGATCAACGAGCCGGGCGTGTACAAGGGCTTCTCCGCCAACTATAGCGGTGCCGGTTACTCCGACATGAAGTTCAAGTTCCACGGCGTCAGCGAAGCCGACTTCGACAGCTGGGTACAGAAAGTGAAGACCCAGGGTGACGATCTCAGCTATGACGTCTACGCGCAGCTGGAAAAGCCCAGTGTGGCAGATCCGGTACATTACTACGCGACTGTTGCCGACGGCCTTTACGACAAGATTCTCAACCGTTGTATCGAGCCCGGTTCGGTGTGCATGAAAGACCTGATGACCAGCCACAGCCATCACCATGGTGAAGGCGAGGCCGAAAACGGTCACATGGAAGGCATGCACGAGCACGCAGAATAAGCCATTGACGGCGCCTTGAAGAATCTGGTGACAGATTGTTCGTGGCGTCGTCGGCTTTGAATTGTGCCGGGCAGGTCCCGATGCAATTCACCCCTGAATACCGAAGGGGTACTCCAGGGTGCCGCCTGGCGGCAAATACGACATACCAATTCACCACGCGCTATGGGCGCCGGTAGCCAAGATGTCTGATCATTTCGACTTAACAAAGCTTATATTTGGCCGCCTCACTTGGGAGGCGATTCCTTATCATGAGCCCATTCTGGTTGCGACTTTCATTGCGGTTGCACTGGGCGGTATCGCACTGCTGGGTGCTCTGACCTATTTCCGGGTCTGGGGCTATCTCTGGAAAGAGTGGTTCACCAGCATCGACCACAAGAAAATCGGTGTCATGTACATGGTTCTGGGTATCGTCATGCTGCTGCGTGGCTTCTCGGATGCCATCATGATGCGTATCCAGCAGGCCATCGCCTTCGGTGACAATGCCGGATACCTGCCTCCGCATCACTACGATCAGATCTTCACCGCACACGGTGTGATCATGATTTTCTTCGTGGCGATGCCTTTTGTGGTGGGCCTGATGAACTTCGTGGTGCCGCTGCAGATCGGTGCCCGCGACGTGGCCTTCCCGTTCCTGAACAACTTCAGTTACTGGATGACCGTGGCCGGTGCCGTACTGACCATGATCTCCCTGTTCGTGGGCGAGTTCGCCAAGACCGGCTGGCTGGCCTATCCACCACTATCGGGGATCATGCAAAGCCCGGATGTGGGGGTGGATTACTATATCTGGGCGTTGCAGATTGCCGGTGTCGGTACCCTGCTGTCCGGCGTGAACTTCACCGTGACCATCATCAAGATGCGTGCCCCGGGCATGAGCCTGATGAAGATGCCGGTATTCACCTGGACCGCGCTGTGCACCAACATCCTGATCGTGGCGGCGTTCCCGATCCTGACTGCGGTGCTGGCCATGTTGACGCTGGACCGCTACCTGGGTACGCACTTCTTCACCAATGATCTTGGCGGTAACGCCATGATGTACATCAACCTGATCTGGATCTGGGGTCACCCGGAAGTGTACATCCTGATTCTGCCGCTGTTCGGTGTGTTCTCCGAGATCGTGGCCACCTACAGTGGCAAGCGTCTGTTCGGTTACACCTCCATGGTGTACGCCACCGTGGTGATTACCGTGCTGTCCTACCTGGTATGGCTGCACCACTTCTTCACCATGGGGTCGGGGGCCAGTGTGAACTCGTTCTTCGGGATCACCACCATGATCATCTCCATCCCCACCGGGGCGAAGATCTTCAACTGGCTGTTCACCATGTACCGTGGTCGCATCAAGTTCGAAGTGCCGATGCTGTGGACCGTGGGCTTCATGATCACCTTCGTGATCGGTGGCATGACCGGGGTTCTCCTGGCGGTACCGCCGGCGGACTTCGTGCTGCACAACAGCCTGTTCCTGATTGCCCACTTCCATAACGTGATCATCGGTGGTGTGGTATTCGGTGTGTTTGCCGCCATCACCTACTGGTACCCGAAAGTCTTCGGCTACAAGCTGGATCCGTTCTGGGGCAAGTGTTCCTTCTGGTTCTGGTGCATCGGCTTCTACTTCGCCTTCATGCCGCTGTACGTGCTGGGCCTGATGGGCGTGACCCGTCGTATCAACCACTTCGACGATCCGTCCCTGCAGATCTGGTTTATCGTGGCAGCCTTCGGTGCCTTCCTGATCGCACTGGGTATTGCCAGCTTCCTGATCCAGCTGGTGGTGAGCTACCGCAAGCGTGACCAGAACCGGGATCTCACCGGCGATCCGTGGGGCAACGGCCGTACGCTGGAATGGTCCACGTCCTCGCCGCCGCCGCAGTACAACTACGCCTTTACGCCGCGCATTCATGACACTGATAGCTGGTGGCAGATGAAGCAGGAAGGCTTCAAGCGTCCGGAGAGTGGTTTCGTGGCCATCCACATGCCCAAGAACACCATGGCCGGTATGCTGCTGGCGGGGCTGTGCACGGCTTTCGGTTTCGCGATGATCTGGCACATGTGGCTGATAGCCGGGGTGTCTTTCGCCACCATGCTGATCTCCGCCATTGTCCATACCTTCAACTATGACCGTGATTACTACATCCCGGCCGAAGAAGTTGAACGCGTTGAATCTGAACGTACACGGGTGCTTGCGAACAATGTCTGATACAACTGTAACTGCCAACACCAACCAGGGCGCGGCCGAGCCGTCGCGTTTCCTGGTACCGGGTGAATACCACGTACCGCAGGGCACACTCCTGGGGTTCTGGATTTACCTGATGAGCGACTGTCTGATCTTTGCCAGCCTGTTCGCCACTTACGGGGTGCTGGGCCGCAACTATGCGGGCGGCCCGTCCGGCGCAGACATCTTTGAGCTGCCGCTGGTGGCCCTGAACACCACTTTTCTGTTGATCTCCTCGATCACCTACGGCTTTGCCGTGCTGCAAATGCAGCAGAACAAACTGCGTGGCACCATGCTGTGGCTGGTGATCACCGGGCTGTTCGGTGCCGCCTTTATCGGCGTGGAACTCTATGAGTTCATCGGTCTGATCAACGAAGGCGCTGGCCCGCAGCGCAGTGGCTTCCTGACCGCGTTCTTCTCGCTGGTCGGTACCCACGGTCTGCACGTGACTTTTGGTCTGGTGTGGATGGTGACCCTGCTGCTGCAGCTCAAAAAGCACGGCCTGATCCATGAGAACAAGCGTCGCGTGTTCTGCCTGTCCATGTTCTGGCACTTCCTCGACGTGGTCTGGATCGGCGTATTCACCTTTGTTTACCTGATGGGAGTGTTGCCGGCATGAGCGATCATCACGACGACCACCATAACGAAGAGTTTCCGCACAGCTCTTTCCGTGGCTACATGATCGGTTTCGTTCTGTCAGTCATCCTGACAGTGATTCCCTTCTGGTTGGTCATGGCCAACGTTATCAGCTCCTCCGCCGCCACCGCGGTGGTTATCCTCGGGTTTGCCGTGGTTCAGATTGTTGTGCACATGGTTTACTTCCTGCACATGAACTTCCAATCCCAGGGTGGCTGGAACATGCTGTCGCTGATCTTTACCTCGATCCTGGTACTTATCACTATCTTCGGTTCGCTGTGGGTGATGTACCACATGAACGTGAACATGATGCCGTCCATGATGGGCGACATGCAGGGATAGGGATGAGCCAGTCAGGTAATCTCTCGAAGACGGGCCGCAATCGCGGCCCGTCTTTGTCTGATGAGCCGGCACCGCGCAGCTTGACCACCAAGATCGTGGCCACGCTGCTGGCGGTGCTGGCTTTTTTCGGTTTTGTGGCCCTGGGGACCTGGCAGGTGGAGCGCCGGGCCTGGAAGCTGGATCTGATCGCCCGGGTCGACCAGCGTGTCCATGCTCCGGCCATTGCCGCACCGGGGCCGGATCAGTGGGCGACCATCAACCGTGACGATAACGAATACCAGCACGTGCGCCTTCATGGCCGCTTCCTGCATGACAAGGAGGCGCTGGTGCAGGCCAGCTCGGAGCTGGGTGCCGGCTTCTGGGTGTTGACGCCGCTGCGCCGTGATGACGGGACCACGGTGCTGATCAATCGCGGTTTCGTGCCGCCGGATCGCCGTGACCCGGCCGAGCGGGGCTCGCCCGCACCGCAGGGGCCGGTGACGGTCACCGGCCTGCTGAGGCTCAGTGAGCCCGGTGGCGGGTTTCTGCGTGACAATGACCCGGACCACGAACGCTGGTATTCCCGCGACGTGCAGGCCATTGCCGCGGATCAGGGCCTGAAGGATCGGGTGGCGCCTTACTTCGTGGATGCCGAAGCCCGGCCCGGCCAGCCCTGGCCCCGCGGCGGCCTGACCGTGATTCACTTCCATAACAGCCACCTGGTCTATGCCATCACCTGGTATTCACTGGCATTGATGGTGGCGGGCGCCTTTGTGTTCGTGGTTCGTGACGAGCGAAGCCGGCTGCGCAACACGCCCTGACGCGGTAAACTTCGCGGCTATGGAGGCGCGAAGATGAGTATTCCCGTGCAGTCCGGCGGCCAGCCCTTGCCGCCGTTGCCCCTGCCACGCCGGCCCGGCCCCGACCGGGATGCCACCGGCCGCAAGAACATGCAGCAGCTCATCCAGCTACGCTGGATTGCGGTGCTGGGGCAGCTGGGCACCATCCTGATTACCCACTTCGGTTTTGATATCCAGCTGCCGCTGATGGCCATGCTGGCGGTATTGCTCGGCCAGGTGATCTTCAACGGTACCAGCCTGCTGCGCCTGCGGCTGGCCCGGGATGTGAGCAACGGAGAGTTGCTGCTGGCACTGTTGGTGGATGTGGCGACCCTGACCATGCAGCTCTATCTCAGTGGTGGCGCCACCAACCCGTTCGTGTTTTTGTACCTGATGCAGGTGGTGCTCAGTGCGGTACTGCTGGAGATCTGGTCCGCCTGGATTATTCTCATCACCACGGCCTTCTGTTTCGTCTGGCTGGCCTATGCCGGCCGCCCTCTGACCCTGCCGCTGGATCATCATTACGGCTTGTGGAGTCTGTACCTGCAGGGGCTGGTGGTCTGTTTCGTGCTCAATGCCACCCTGCTGATTGTGTTCATCAATCGCATTACCCGTAACCGTAGTGCCCGGGATTCGCGCCTGGCGGAGTTGCGCCAGCGGGCGGCGGAAGAAGAGCACATCGTGCGCATGGGCCTGCTGGCCACCGGCGCCGCCCACGAGCTGGGCACGCCCCTGTCTACCCTGGCGGTGATTCTGGGGGACTGGCGGCATATGGAGGCCTTCCGGTCAGACCCGGATCTGCTGCAGGAAATCAGCGAAATGCAGACCCAGGTACTGCGCTGCAAGACCATCGTTACCGGCATCCTGCAATCGGCGGGGGAGACCCGGGGCGAATCCCCGGAGGCTACCAGTGTCTGTGAGTTTCTGGATGAGCTGGTGGAAGAGTGGCGCAATACCCGACCGGTGCAGGCTTTCGGTTACCAGAACAATTTTGGCCAGGACGTGGCGATCGTCTCCGACTCGGCCCTCAAGCAGACCCTCTGCAATGTGCTCGACAATGCCCTGGAAGCATCGCCGGGCTGGGTGGGCATGGAGGTGGAGCGCCACGAGGATACCCTGGAGCTGTCGGTGATGGACAACGGCCCCGGCTTTGCCGAGGGTATGCTTGAACATCTGGGCCGGCCCTATCAGTCCAGCAAGGGCCGCCAGGGCGGTGGGCTGGGTCTGTTCCTGGTAATGAACGTGATGCGTACCCTGGGCGGCAATGTGACCGCCCGCAACCGCCCGGAAGGCGGGGCCGTGGTCACCCTGACCCTGCCTCTGTCGGCGCTGACTGTGGAGGAGGAGTCCCATGACAACGGATGAAAACCGGCAAGAGAGGACCCTGCTGATTGTCGAGGATGACGAGGCCTTTGCCCGTACCCTCAGTCGCTCCTTCGGGCGGCGCGGTTACCGGGTGCTGCTGGCGGATAGCCTGGAGACCATGAAGGCCCTGCTGGAGCAAGAGCCGGCACCGCCGGGCTATGCGGTAGTGGACCTGAAGCTCAAGGGCGATGCGTCCGGTCTGGCCTGTGTGGAGGCCCTGCACGAGCACGACCCGGATACCCTGATTGTGGTGCTGACCGGCTATGCCAGCATCGCCACGGCGGTGGAAGCCATCAAGCTGGGTGCCAGCCACTATCTGGCCAAACCGTCCAACACCGATGATATCGAGGCGGCCTTCGGCCGAGTCAGCGGCGATGCGGATGTGGAGCTGACCCAGCGGGCCACTTCCATCAAGACGCTGGAGTGGGAGCGTATCCACGAAACCCTGGCGGAAACCGGCTTCAACATTTCCGAAACCGCCCGCCGGCTGGGCATGCACCGGCGCACCCTGGCCCGCAAGCTGGAAAAGCAGCGGGTCAAATAACCCGCGAGTCTCTACAAGACCGCTACGGTGGTTGTTAACAACATTTGGGTGCCTGTCGAAAAGCGGTTCTCCCGATCGATTAGTGATGGAAAACCATCACTTCAAGGAGAGAAACCATGTCGGAAGTCCGCCTGAATCCCTACCTGAATTTTCCGGGCAACTGCCGGGAAGCCTTTGATTTTTATGCCAGAGTACTGCAAGCCGAGATCCGCTTGCTGATCACCATGGGGGAGTCGCCCATGGCCAGTGAGGTGCCGCCCGAATGCCACAACAACATTTGTCATGTATGCCTGAGCACCCAGGGCATGGTGTTAATGGGCTCGGATTGTCCTCCGGATGTGTATGAAAAGCCGCAAGGCACCCTCATCAATGTGCAGGTGGAAAGCGCCGCGCGGGCACAAGCCATTTTTGCCGATCTGAGTGAGGGGGGCGAGATCCGCATGCCCATGGAGGAAACCTTCTGGGCGGAGCGCTTTGGTGTGTGCACGGACCGTTTCGGGGTGCCATGGATGGTCAACTGCGAGAAGCCTATGCCGTAAGTCACGGCGTCGGCATACGGACTTTTCGGGCGTGTGAAGCGGCGCACGCCCTCGTATATTGCTGCCACGCGCCATATACCTGTCGTCGCCAGGGCTCGAAATGCTGCTTAATCGGGTGGCCCGTCGTTTGCTGCCCAGGGCCTTCCGGCATCTGGATGCCAACCGGGCAGTAGAACGTCAGAGCCAGCAGCACGGCCGCTTGGTGGATATCGAGGCGGCCTGAGGCGAAGGGTCAGTGCAATTGTTCCGGCGGTGGCGTGTAACGGTGGGGCGGCAGTTCGATGCGTTGCACCATGCCGCTCTGCACATAGGTCCGTCCCGAGTAGCGCTCGCCGCCGGTGACGGTGAATTCGAAGTGATAGATGCGCGTTAAACGCCGCTTGCCGTGGCGGTCCTTGTCCAGTGTCAGACGTTCCAGCCCCACGGTGTCATCCAGAAACTCCAGTTCCTGGCGTTCGCAGTAGCGCCGCGTCACCGCCAGGGCCCGTTCACGGATACCATGGGCCCGCCAGAACAGGGCGGCAATCACTACCACGGCTGTCACCAGTAACAGATCCTGTAGCTGCAGGTTCACGGTTGCGTCCCCGGCCGGCCACCAAACAGGCTCTGCCACTGAGCGTCGCTGAGGCCCCGGAGGGTGGCGATGTTGCGCTCGGGGATCTGCTCCGCGTCCGGGTAGCTGGCCAACCCCCGGTCCAGGCTGGCTTCGCGCAGCAGGTGCAGGATCGGGTAGGGTGCCCGGTTGGTGAAATTGCCGGGATCGTCCACCTCGGTGCCGGCAAACTGGTAGGCCGGGTGGAAGCTGGCCAACTGATAGGTGCCGCTCCAGCCCTCTTGCTCGAGCAGGGCATCGGCCAGGTCCAGCATGTCGTTGTAATCGTAGAAGCCTTCCAGCTGGTCGGGAATGATCAGCAAAGTGGTGTCGATGTGTTCCGCATCGGTGTGGTCCAACCGTTCCAGCTCCTCGTGCAGGTCGGCCAGCAGGGTTTCCAGGTTGCGGCTGTCGCTCACTACGAAACGCACCCGGCCGGCCTGGAAGGGTTTGCGGGCAAAGGGGCACAGGTTGAGGCCAATGACCACCTGCTCCAGCCAGTCCCGGGTGCGTTTGATCACCTTGTCGCTCATGGCTGATCCACCTGAATGGCATCGCCCACCCGTATCACGCCGCTGCCAAGAATTTCGCAGCGCAGGCCGCCGCGCCCGGTCAGGGCACGGATTACCTGGGTGGGCGTCAGGTCACCGGCCAACAGGCTACCCACCACTGAGCAGGGTTCGCACAACTCGATGCCGCGCAGGCGAATATTGCCCAGCATGAATTCCCGGCCTTCCAGGGCGTTCAGGTCGACGCCTTCGGTGAGCACGTTGCGGCGCAGGGTGGCGGCCTCCACCTGCTGCTGGTGTTCGCGGTTGTAGGCGGCCACGGCCTCGGCCTCGATCAGCGTGATCTGCTCGGCGGGGGGCGCATTGCGCTTGTAATGGCGGTCGCCAACGATGCCGCAACCGGCGCGCAACTGCACGGCCGGCTGGCTTTCCACCGCGCCCCGCGAGGTGCCGGCGGTGAACAGGGCAAGCACTTTTGCCATGGAAACAGTCCTGCTTGTTGGAATGGGCAAAGTGTACACGCTTGCATGGAGGGCGGGGCAGGGGCTTGGCATTTTGCGGCGGCTTTGGCTAGAATCCCATCAACTCCCACGTTTGAGAAAGGACGTTCCCCTTGGCGCGTGCCCTTATCAACAATCTGGCTTTCCTCTGCGCACCCGCCAGCTGGCGATGGTGACGATCTCCCCGTGTCGGCCCTGAAGCGGCTCGCGACACACCCCTTTTGCTTCATTTTTCTCTACAATAAGTGCTCTTGATCGCGGTCCGTCTGCGAGCCGGATCGTAGCGAAATGCTAAGGACAATCATGTCACCACAAGAACTGGATCGTTTGGCCCGCCAGGGCTTCACCCGGGTGCCCGTGGTCCGCGAGGTGCTGGCGGATCTGGATACGCCCCTGTCGGCCTATCGCAAACTGGCTTCTGGCCCCTACACCTACCTGTTCGAGTCCGTGCAGGGTGGCGAGCGCTGGGGCCGTTATTCCATCATTGGCCTGCCGGCGGTGGAGGTGGTTCGCATCACCGGCCAGCAGGTACAGGTGGATGGCCCGCAGGGCCGTCAGCAGCTGGATGTGGCCGACCCCATCGCCTGGGTTGAGCAATACCGTCAGGCCTACCACAGCCCGGACCTGCCGAATCTGCCCCGTTTCAATGGTGGCCTGGTGGGCTACTTCGGTTATGACAGCGTGCGCTATTTCGAGCCACGACTGGGCCCGGCGCCCGGGGAGGACGTGCTGGGGGTGCCGGATATCCTGCTGATGCGCTCCGAGGAAGTGGTGGTGTTTGATAACCTGCGCGGCGCCCTGTTTCTGGTGGTGCATGTGGATCCCACCGAAGAGGGCGTGCTGATGCGCGCCGAGCAGCGTCTGGACGAGCTGGAGGCACAGCTGCGTGCACCGCTGCCGGAGCCGGAGCATACCGTCTACGGTGAGCCGGTGGATGAGCATGACTTCCGCAGCGAGTTTCCCGAGCAGGCTTTCAAGGACGGCGTGGAACGCATTCGTGAATACATTCTCGCCGGTGACGTCATGCAGGTGGTGCCGGCCCAGCGCATGAGCTGTGCGTTTGCGGCCCCGGCGCTGGACCTCTACCGGGCCCTGCGCTACCTGAACCCGTCACCCTACATGTTCTATCTGAACCTGGATGACTTCCATATCGCCGGCTCCTCCCCCGAGATTCTGGCCCGGGCCGAGCAGGGGCGCATTACCGTGCGGCCACTGGCCGGCACGCGCAAGCGTGGCGCCAGCGAGGCCGAGGACCAGGCGCTGGAAAAGGACCTGTTGGCCGACCCCAAGGAGATCGCCGAGCACCTGATGCTGATCGACCTGGGCCGCAATGACATCGGTCGTGTCTCCAAGGCCGGCAAGGTGGATGTCACCGACAAGATGGTGGTGGAGCGCTATTCCCACGTCATGCACATCGTTTCCAATGTGGATGGCGAACTGCGTGAGGATCTGGGGCCGCTGGATGTGCTGCGCGCCACCTTCCCGGCGGGCACGCTCAGTGGCGCGCCCAAGATTCGTGCCATGGAAATCATTGACGAGCTGGAACCCACCAAGCGCGGCGTCTATGGCGGCGCCGTGGGTTATATCGGTTTCAATGGCGATATGGATACGGCCATCGCCATCCGCACGGCGGTGATCAAGGACCAGCGGCTCTATGTCCAGGCCGGTGCCGGCATCGTTGCCGACTCCGTTCCCCAGTCCGAATGGGACGAGACCATGAACAAGGCCCGGGCGGTGTTCCGGGCGGTGAACATGGCATTGGGTGGTCTCAACCTGGCAGACGGAGGGCAGCGGTGATGCGCGTGCTGATGATCGACAACTACGATTGGCATCCACTCAGTTCCACTGAAGTCCATAGAAGAAACATAACTTTTTGATTTTTATAAAAATATAGTCTGTGCTGTTCTAGTGGGTTCTGGCGCAATCTTCTTCAATTGTGTATATTTCTGTGTATATCTACCCTGGAGAGAGGCTATATACACACATGGCCATGAACCTGCTCTCGGCCAGGAAGGTCGAGACCACCTCACACCAGTCACAGCCATTCTGGCTCAAGGATGGCGGCAGCCTCTTTTTGTACGTTACTCCTGCCGGAAATAAGCTGTGGCGATTTCGTTATCGCATAGGCGGCAAACCCGCGATCTATGCTATTGGCAAATACCCGGAGGTGTCCCTTGAGGCTGCTCGGGTGGAGAGGGATCGTGCGCGAGATTTGGTCAAGCAGGGAATCCATCCCGTAGTGGAGAAGCGAACTAGGGTTTCCGTTCAGATAGAGGTGAACGAAACGACGTTCGAATCGGTGGCTCGTAGGTGGATGGTGAGTAATGTCCAATGGAGCGAGGGATACGCGGATCAAGTCAAAAAATACCTTGAGAAGGATGTATTCCCCAAGGTTGGAAACTTGCCAATCAGTTCCATCAGGCCGGCGCATCTTCGGCCCCTGATCCAGGGGGTTGCTGAGCGTGGCGCGCCCACAGTGGCCATCTTGATCAGGCAGTGGTGTAGCCAGCTCTTTGCTTACGCCTCCGCCGAAGATCTCTGTGACCAAGACCCCACCGCGTTGCTGAAGCGATCGGTCAAACGCCCCAGGGTTCGGCATAACCCCCCTCTGCCCTGGAACGAAATTCCAGACTTTCTGAACAAGGTCGATGAATCGGGCTATCGAGCTACCGTCATTGCCTTGCGCTTAATGGCGCTGACATACGTTCGCACGGCTGAGCTACGTAAGGCCAAATGGACAGAGTTTGATTTGAAGAATGCGATCTGGACGGTTCCCGCTGGGCGGATGAAGATGAGGCAGCCACATATCGTACCTCTGTCAAAGCAGGCCATTGAGTTATTGGAGGAGCTGCAAAAACTGACAGGCGGGGGTGAGTTTCTGTTTCCCAGTTTCCGCAAGCCTGGTCAGGTGATTTCTGCGACAACGCTCAACAAGGCGCTGGAACGGATGGGATATCTGGGGCGCTTCTCGTCGCATGGTTTTCGGGCGACGGCGACCACCCTCCTGGGGTTGCTGAGCTATCCCGAAAACCGGGTGGATCTGCAGTTGGCGCATTCTAGACGCAAGAAAGATTCGTCGCGTGCCCCCTACGATCACACCAAGTACATCGCATCGCGGAAGATCATCATGCAGGATTGGGCGGACATTCTCGATGCCTTGGCTGATGGCGCATCAATGGAGCAGGTAATGGAAGGTTTTGGTCCACTATCTGATCGGCGCACCGCATTATTGAGGGTCACAGAGCGAGAGTAATAACAGTCCGGCTTCTTGTTGCCTTACTTGTTCCGATATTAGTCGGCTACTTGCTTTTCTTCGTCACCGAGGAGGTGGAGGTAGGGGTTGTCCGGTGGTGACTCATCGAACAATGGCTTGGCGCTGGTTAATAAATATCCGTGCACCCGTCGTGACTTGCGTGGCCCTTTCACTTCGCACGTCCAGATATTCAGTCCATTATTCTGTTTGCGGTGCAGCCCCAGCTTCTCGAAGCGCTTCTGAACCCACTGCCAGCCAGGTAGCTCCTCCGACTTCGCCAACTTCGCTACCTGTAGGTGTTCCTGAGCATAGCGCTGGAATACGCCGGGACTGATGAGGTAGGCAGTTCCGTCCACGGTGTGTACCAGCGCCTTGGCGTCGTTGATGATGAGTTTCCGGGTCTGGATACTCTGGCGCAGCCACGCCATGAAATGTTCGCCGGATGGTGGGTCATCCTCTGTCACCGAATCGGCTATGGAAACGGTTTCTGATTCCGCCGGAGCTTCAGGCTGGCTGTCAGAGTCTGGCTTGTCGGTGTCATCCAACAGATCCAACAGCGCGGTCACGCCATCGTCTTCCGGGATTGGGGAGGCGGATACCTCCGGCACTGCCTGAGCAGGCTCGGCATCAGGCATACGGTTGTCAGCCTCGTCTTCGTTGGTGGCAGCGTCCTCGTTCTCACCCTGTTCGACCTGGACACTCCCGGCAAATGCCGGAGGTCGCTCAGTCGCTTCCCAGATGACAGCCGGAGACAGTTTCAGAAAGGTGAAGCTGTGCGACCAGCCCCCATCGCTGGTCACGGTCGCCTTCCAGATTGCCTTGTCGTCCGGGGTGGGCTGCGCAATGCCGTGGTCCTGCAGGATGTTGAACAGGGCGGTGTTGTTGGATGGAATGCCCTCGATACCCTGTGACAGCAGATATGCACGCAGCTTGTCGGAGACCGTCTTGCTCACTAGCCACAAGGCATCCTGGGTCAGCCAGCCGTCGGAGGCCTGGGGCTGGTTGAGCTTGAACTCTTCTTTGAGCAGATAGCGCAGACCATCCAGCAGTTTCCGCTGCAAGCTATGCTTGGGAGCAGCGATGGCTTTTCCTGGATCGCCTCCGAGCTCCTGAGCAACCGAAGCCTGGTCTGCCTGTACCACGAGTTCGCCGAGGGCTCCAGCACGTTCATACTGTCCGGCCAGGACGTACAACAGAGCAGCCCAGAGATCGGGATACTGGCACAGCCAGTCCAGAATGCCGCGATCGAGGAGCTGGGTGTACAGCAGCCCCGTCGCCGCACTGTGCAGGCGGTACTCCCGGTCCTTGCGATAGCGAAACCGATAGGGCCGCTGCAAGGGACCGTGCCAGGGGTGCCAGAGAGAGCCGTCGGCATATTCCACATGCAGATCGACGGCAATCTTGCCAATGTCGTGCAGGAGTGCGGCATAGGCCATGCCAGCGGTCCAGACCTCAGCTTGTGCTGCCTGCTCTTCCGGCTTCATGCCGGCGGGTAGCAGGTGCGACTGGCGCAGCTTGAGGGCGTAGGCAACGATCTCCAGGCCATGATCCAACATGCCGCCAGGATAGGCGTGATGGTGCCCCTCGGAGGCCGGGAACAGTTGGACCAGTTCGGCATAGCGTTCCAATGGAGCCAGGTACAGAGTCTTGAATTGTCGGCGGGACAGCGAGGTGCGCTGCCAGATGTGTTCCAGCAGCTTCTGGCGGCGGGGCGTCGCCAGTAGTGCGGTAGCGGATTCGGGCCGTATCAGCCCTTTGGGTATTTCCGCGCCGGGAGTCTGGCTAGCGCCGACAGTCAGGTGGGTACTTTTCCGCTGAAACAAAGTGAGCATCTGGAACCCCGAACAATGTGGTTGGGCCGAGCCCTTTTGGCCTTTTCGGGTAGAGCCTTTCCCCTTGTCACCATTCCCTTGCCCCTTCCCAGCCCTTTGGCCCTTGGTAAGTCCTCGGGTATAGGCCAATCCCTGCACCAGGGCTACCAGAAATGTGGTGTGGCAGATTCCGTATTGTTTGCGGAAGGCAGGCTGTGTCGTGTCTACCATCGGTGCTTTGATCAAAACTGGAGAAAGCCATGCAGCCCCACAACCTACTGGGAAGTGGCAGGATTGACAGAGTAAGGAATAATCCTTACTCTATGGGAATGAGTATCACCGACAGGAGATCGACCATGCCTCGTGTCCATGAAAGCATCCATGAACAAGCCACCCTCACGTCCAAAGGCCAGATCACCTTGCCCAAGGCGATCCGCCAGGCCCTCGGTGTGACGATGGGCGGCAAAGTGTCCTTCGAACTGCGCGGCGGCGAGGTGATCGTCACCCGTGCCGATGCGGAACATGAAGACCCTGCCATCGGTTCCTTCCTTGGCCTACTGGAGCAGGACATTCGCCAGGGCAAGCATGTCGGCAATCTGCCGGACGACCTCGCTCAAGCCATGCTGGCCAACCTGGGGCATCCGGTGGACATCGATGAGAACATCGAAGGAGAAGTGGCACTTTGATGGAGCGCCATGGATGGATACTGCTGTTCCACGACTGCATCGTGGAACAGTTGCAGAAGTTGTACGTCGCCACCGAGCGATCGCAACGGAGTGACCCGAAAGGCTACGAGAGTAACGCCAACGTCAAGCTATTCAGGTCGCTGACGCAGTTGATCCTGGAGGTGGTACCCAGTGATCCGGGGCGGGACGAATACCGCCAGGGCAATACGCTAGGGCCAGAGCACCGGCACTGGCGGAGAGCCAAGATCGGAAGGCGTTTTCGGTTGTTCTTCCGCTACGACTCCAGGTCGAAGACCATCGTGTATGCCTGGGTCAACGATGAGCAGACATTACGGTCGTCCGGTAGCAAGTCCGACCCCTACGCGGTGTTCGAGAAGATGCTCAAGAAAGGCAACCCGCCAGATGATTGGGAAAGCCTGGTGGCAGCCAGTCGGCCAGACTGGTCGAAGAAGGAGAAACGATAATCCTCTGAGGAGGTAAAGCGATGAAAGCAGCACCGACTGTCAAAAAATCTGAACGCGCCGGTCGTTGGCTGGGTCGCGTGTGGCGAGGTGTTGCTCATCGTGAAGCGCGAGCTGTTGATTGGTTGGCAGAGCAAGGGGTTCCGGCCCGAGCCGGATGGTTGTTGTTCTGGCTGATCAAAATCCTCGTAGTTGGCTTGCTGCTGTATGTAGCGTTTTGGTTGGCCCTATTAGCCGTCATCGTGATAGCTTCTGCCTGGCTTGCACAGAATCTGGACCCAGAGTCAGAACGACAGCCAGAGCTGAGAGACGGGCATTCGGGCGTTGGCTTGTACGACAAGGATGACTGGCGAATCGATATGGGTGATCCAGACGAGCCCTAGCTTTCGGTAACTCTTCGTTCCATTCAGGGCGTGGTTTATTGA
The DNA here is from genome assembly GCF_000300995.1 of Alcanivorax hongdengensis A-11-3. Lineage (GTDB taxonomy): Bacteria > Pseudomonadota > Gammaproteobacteria > Pseudomonadales > Alcanivoracaceae > Alcanivorax > Alcanivorax hongdengensis. The sequence continues at coordinate 65,197 of NZ_AMRJ01000009.1, forward strand.
GGTTGCCAGGCCAGAATGTCATGCTCGATATGAGCAACTGTTTCTCCAACGTATTCAGGACGGTCTTGGTACTGATCCCACCAGTCAGCATCCCGAGTTTGATTCAAGTATTCAAACCAGGTGACTGAGATGCGCTGTGCGTCATCCGCAGGCCACCATTGCTGTAGGGACAAAGCCAATTCATCTTGAGGAGAAATATCTGAATTCTGTCCTATCAGAATGCGCGCAATTTCTCGCAAGCTCTCGTCAAGAGTGGCGAATATGAACCGGCGTCCACTATGTTCTGGCTCATCATTAACGTGGCGAACGAAATCACTCAAGTGTGTGATGTCCCAGGCAGCATTTTTTATTCCTTCGATAGCTCTCTGCCTGGTTGGTGAGCGCAGGCTCTTTAGCAGTCCTTTCTTCGGTGGAGAGTTGGGAGCGAAATAAACGCAGGCCAATATGGCTGCCGGGCCAGCCAAAATGAAATCCGAATACATCCATCTGAATAGCGCCAGAACCTTGTCAAGGGCACTGAGGTTTTGTGCCAGTTCCAGGGATGCCATTTTTAGGGCAACCGCATAATTGCGCCTCCATCGTTTGAGTGGTTTGGCCAGATCTAGTGGGTCAATTGGTTGAGGAGTGCCAACGGTTAAAATACGATCTGCTTCGCTGAGTGCAACAGCAAGCCACTCGTGCGGTTTGCCACTATCAGCGACACGAAACCAAGCCAGTTCATCCATTGCCTCAGTATTTCCCTGATGGGGTGCCAGCTCGTGAAAAGCAATGGATGGTTCGATCTGAATATCAAGGCATTGGGCGAACGCCAAAATTGCAGCTACCTTTCGGCTATGGACATCCCCTTTGTTGGCCAGGGAATCTCCTTTGGCAATTTGAGCCAATCGGGAGACAATGTTTCTGTCCGGAAGAAGTACAGTTTCGTAATTCTCTACCCAGGCATGATAGATAAAACCATCGACATGGTAGATGCCAACGTCGGGTGCTATATAGCCTGGGACGAATACGCTCTCTTTCTCCAAGATCGTGGATACTGCCTGGAGCCCGGCATAAGGAAAATCCGGCGGAAGCATCAATAATGCTTCAGTGACTTCATATCCATTGTCGTTGCTAACATCGATGCCCAGTCGATCCATGGACTACTCTCAGAGTTGCCGTCTGTCCAAATAAACGAATTGATTGCCAGTCCCTTCAGTCCTCACACCCAGGCTTGCACCTCTGGAAACAAGGTAGCTTAGCGGCTGATCGAGAATGAAAGGATAAAGCACGGCCAGTGATGACAGGCTGGATACTGGAAGCGCCTTTCCGCTGTACATCAATGCGGCTTCGATCAGCCAGCTAACAGCCTGCTCATTGCTGACCACGATCGGCTGCATGCGCACTAACCGCTTGCCTTTCTCAATACGTTCAATGGCTCCCCAGCTTGCTTGCGACTGCAAGACCATATTCGTCATTCGATAGGTGCCTTCGCGCTCCCCGTAGGTTTCACTCATACGGCGATGAATTTCCGCCGACGCACAATCGCCTTGCAGGGAAGAAAGTCGTCCAACAAGCTCACTTACCCTGCCGAAAAACGGGTAGGTGGCTATCGCCATCCCCCAGGTTAGTGCGGCGACGGGAGTGTTTGGGTCAGCTTTATGAATGGCAATGCCACGATCAGCGAATGCTGCTAACTCTGGTCGCGGTTCAAGCCAAAGTCGGTTGAGAACGGTGCGGGTTTTCTTGCGGGCAGCCGCCCCAAGTTCAGCTTGATCCAGCAGTGCGTTCAAGTCGTCTAGGGTATTTGACTCTGCACGGACATCAAGCGCTGCCGCCGCCCATTCGAGCGGTATGAAGCGATCAAAGCCAATTTTAGGTGCAGAGGGTTTCATGGTATTCAAACTACACGGCTCACTTTTACAAACGGCACGATGAGTTCCTCAACGGAAGGTCCACCGTGCACTACTATTTGGTCATCTTTCGGTACGAAGGCTCCACGGCCTCCAGCAAAAAGCGGCATAAAGTCCGTTGGCAAGCCGCCAATGCTCAAGTTGAAGGCATCAGGGTTCGTCGCCAAGGCTTCGGCAAGCAGTGCTTCGCTACGATAAGTTCGCACCCGCTCGCCCCTAAGCTCAGGAGCAAGGCCCTGATTCGGTCGGCCTATGCCTACCGCCTCTACATTACCGTGATCCGCCGTCAGGTAAATACTGAAGCCATTGCTGAGCAACATCTGGAACAGTTTTTCAACAAAGCCGGATTCACACCATTTTGTTATTTGCGCTGCCACGCCGGATTTGCCAAGCACCGCACCGTGAATCATCTCGTCTACAGTGTCGACGACAATGCCTGCCACCTTGACAGCGGGGTTAGACAAATCAGCTTCCAGGCCAGTCAAGTCGTCATTTCGCTTGATGGCCTTACGATAGAAAACCTCTCTGGATGTCAGCCCATGGTCTCGCCAGAAGCGATCCCACAGTCCTGGTTCTTTGGATGTCGTTTCGATGCTGTCGGCAAACTCACGTGGGCGCAGACCTGAAAACAGGGCTTGCCGAGAAACTGATGTCAGCGTTGGCAGCCAGGCAAAACAAGCTTGCTCATCGAATATCAATTGAGACATGGATTTGGTGATGCTTTCCCGGATCTGAACCCACTGGTCGATGGCCAGTCCGTCGAACAGAAGCAGCGCGATTTTCTGTTCACCATGATCTCGCCGTATCGATAGAAAACGAGGGACATGATGCAACATGATCGGACCCTTCACGGCCGGGAGCGATGGCAGGTCAGAGTAGTGCTTCACCAACCATGCCTGGAGCTGAGAGTCAGCCAACATCTGCAATGTTAGTAGATCATTTCTTAAACCTTCGGCACGGCTGGCATCCAGGCCGTTGAAGCGCGAAATAATTTCGCCAAGACGGCGGGCAAAGTGTGCCCAGTCGCGATAACTTGAATCGGTGCTTGGTATCTCGTCCTGCAATGTCTTGATGCCGCTCGACACCAGGGTACGCATGTCCAGCGGGGTCTGGACTATCCCCACCTTGGCCCACTCAGGCAACGCTGCAGATGTCCCCGAGACTTCCAGTGGGTGCAGAGTGCCATCCAGGAACATGGAGTCAACGATCAGCCAGACATCAGGGTGATCAAAGGGAATGTTCAGCTTGTTGCTAGATTCTGGTGGTGAGGGTTCCCTGATACGGTTGCCAGTAAGACCATGCATTTCCAGGAAGTCATACCAGGCTTCCTGCACCACTCGCAGTGTATGGCTTCTATTCGAGAACAGTTCGGCGAGAGGGATGTCTTTGAATGTCGTCTGGCTGCCTAGCACTTGCTCTACATACTGAGCCAGCACCAATGGCAGTGTCGACTCGCGGTAATGCAAGCGCAGCAGTTCCCGCCAAAATTGCTCCGGCTTTTTTATCAGATGAGGGCCAAGTTCAAAGATATGTGTCAGCACAAATTCTTTGGTGGCCGCTTCCCCCAGAACCTGCTGTGCATGCTGGGACTGTGCCTCGAACAGGGCGGGCAGCATCTCGTTGTCCAGTTGCCGCAAGACTGAATAACTGAGTTTTGGCAGCAGCGTGGATAGACTCAGGTTCAAGCTGCGCCCATGACGCAAGTAGTCCCATGGCAGTTCGCTCGTCTGGTGTTCCCGTAGATGCAAAATGAGTGCATCCGAGGGGGCAGCTTCTCCCTGATCCCAGGCCGCGCGATAGCGTTCTTCGTATTCTGCTCGGAACGCTACACTATCCTCGAACAGCAGCGTCTCAAAACCACGTTCACGCAAACTCGCCAGAACATGTTCATCGAGCAGGACGCCATCCGGGTCCGAGACAATCCACAGGCGAGATACATCGGATGGGAGATCTTCAACGATACGGTTTACCCAAGCGGTATTCGTCACGCTGCATTCCTCCCACTACTGCCAACCCGCAACATCAATACAGCGTTAAGCTCCGGGGTTCCCTGCTCGGCATCCTGTAGCGCTGCCATACGGGTTTCGTGTTCCGCATCCAGGCGCTTGCGTCTGTGCTCCCTGACGGCAGGAAGCCCAATGCGGCCGATAGCCTGATATCTAGCTTCAAAGGCATAGCGCGCTCGCTCCCGTTCCTCGGTAAGCCAGCTATGGTGTTCTTCCTGTAATTCAGCAAACAACCGCGCACCTTGATCTCGGGCAGCACTTAAAGCACGCTCAAAATCATCGCCAGCCTGTTCGATTTCCAGCTCAGAGGAGAGAGACAATTGCTCTGTCAGTAACAAGTCCCAAATTCGTTTAGCGGTAGGCACAAAGCTGCGTCCATCCTCGGCAATGAAGACAGGCAGGAAGCGACGACGGCTGAATCGGTCAGAGACATGGGAAGCGTCCAAACTGATCTCCCAGAGTGACCATACGCCGGTAACCGATTCAGGCAGCCCACGTATTGAAACTATTGGCAGGGGTTGCCCCGCCACGCAGCGTGGCAGTTCACTGATAAATGCGCGGGCGCGAGCGTCCTCCAGGGTGACCCACTCGATTTCGGGGTGTTGCTCGGCGGTGCGCGCATCAAAGCAAACACGGGGCGATTCACTGCCGTCCGGCCAGGTCACCCTCCACGATGCATCGCGTTTTTCCGCCTGGCCGCCACGCGAGGGCAGCCCGGTAGTGATGGCGCGCTCCAGCCAATACTGCGCGGGATGGTCGCGCCATTTTCGGGCATCATCCGCTTCCAGGTTGTAGTCCTCCGTCAGCAGGTCGCTGTCCGTGCGGCTTGCGGCTACCTTATCCCGTACCTGGTCGATGACGGCATCACATTCCTGGTCAATACGGTCTGGGTCCTGCAAGCCGTGCACGAACAGTTCGTCAAAAATCGGCTCCACTTCCACCGAGTCCATGACATCCGCCGCTTTGTCTACACCGAACTCCTGGGCAATGATCTCCAGCTTCTCTTCCAGCACCTGGCGAACTCGGTGCTCAACCGTGTCTTCGAGTACTAGGTTGATGGCCCGCACCACATGAGGCTGCCCGATACGGTCAACGCGGCCTATCCGCTGTTCCAATCGCATGGGGTTCCAGGGCATGTCGAAATTGACAATCACATGGCAGAACTGAAGGTTCAAACCTTCACCACCGGCATCCGTCGAGATCAGCACGCGCACATCGCCGGAAAAGTCCTGCTGTGCCCTGGTTCGTGCATCCAGATCCATACTGCCGTTGAGTAACACCACGGAAAAACCACGACTTTCCAGGAACTCCGCCAGCATGACCTGCGTGGGCACAAACTCGGTAAACACCAACACCTTGAGCTGCGGATCGCTCTCTTCCTGTTGAAGCTTGTAGATCAGTTCCAACAGGGCTTCGGCTTTGGCATCGCTACCTTGGCGCTCGGTTTCGCGCGCCAGGTCGAGCAGCATCTCGACTTCCGCTTTCTCCTGCTCCCAACCACTGGCCTGCACCGCAATATCCACTTGCGCTTGCCCATCCAACTCAGCCCATTCATCCATGCTTGTCGTATCAAACAAGCTGGCTTGCGATTGCGGTTCTTTCAGCAGACTTTGGCGCTTTTCCAGTGTGGCACGAATGGCTGCCGTACTGGATGTGACAAGGCGCTGCATCAAAATCATCAAGAAACCGATATGGCGCTGCTTGGCGGCCATGGCCTGGTTGTAGCCATGGCGCACATAGTCGGTCACCGCTTCGTAGAGTGTCTGCTGAGCTGCATGGCGGTTCTGCCATGCCACGGCCTGAAGCCTGGTTGCACGCGGCTTGAATAGTGGCTGGCCCTCGGCATCGATAGCGGAACGTTTCTCGGTACGGATCACATAAGGCTGTACCCGGTCGCGATTGATACTGTTCTCGTCGGGGAAAGACTCACGATCCAGCAACTGCATCAGACGCATGAACTGATCGGTCTTGCCCTGGTGGGGGGTAGCAGACAACAACAGTAAATAGGGGGTAGCTTCTGCCAACGCAGCGCCCAACTTGTAGCGAGCGACCTGCTCGGTGCTGCCACCCATGCGGTGCGACTCGTCGATGATCACCAGGTCCCAACCGGCGGATACCAAGTCCTCGAAGCGTTCGCGGTTGTAGGTGTCGAGTTGTTCCAGGCTCCAGCCACGGCGGGCTTCGATGGGTTTTACCGAGTCCAGCGAACAGATCACCTGATCATGCATGCGCCACAGGTTGTCATCGTTGTTCCGCCAGGTGCGAAAGGCGGCCAGGTCGGCTGCCTCGATGAAGCGAAGTGCCTCGCCGAAGTGCAAGCGCATCTCCGCCTGCCACTGACGCACCAAGCCCTTGGGAGCGACCACCAGCACGCGCTTCACCATGCCACGCAGCTTGAGCTCTCGCAGGATCAGGCCAGCTTCAATGGTCTTGCCCAAGCCGACTTCATCCGCCAGCAGGTAGCGAATGCGGTCCCGGCTCATGGCCCTGTTCAGCGCATGAAGCTGATGCGGCAGGGGCACCACGCTGGACTGTATCGGGGCCAGCAGCAGGTTGTCCTCCAGCGCAGCGCACAGCTTGGCCGCGGCAGCTGTATGCAGAATCTGATCAGCCGTCGGCTGCACGTCAGCCAGTGAGCCGAGCTCCTCGGCGCGGGCGCGCACCACGGCATCCTTGGCTGGCAGCCAAACCCGATAGGTGTTTTCTCCCCACAGCGATTGACTGTCCACCACCCGGCAAGGCGCAGTCAGCCGCTTGTGCCAGCACCAATCGCCAACGGCGTACACCTTGCCCGTCATTGTGCTTTTCCTTGCAGGGCAAGGCCCTTGGCGGTTAGCCGGTAGCGCTGTTTGCTGCTGCGAGGTTTGTCCGGAATGGTCATTTCGATGACGCCAGCCGCCAACGCCGGGCTGAGATAGGCATCCCGGAAGTGGTCCTCGTGTTTCAGGCCCAGTGCGGCCTGAATCTCCGCCCGCTTCATCTCTCCGGCCATGACCAACAGCAGCTTGCGCACTTCCCCGGTAACTTCCCCGGTAACTTCCCCGGTAACTTCCCCGGTAACTTCCCCGGTAGAGGGTTTCGCTTGCTGGGTCCCGCTCCCTGTGCCTGCCACAGGCGCTCCGGCAAAGCGCTGACGCAGCGCTTCCGGCACCTCAAACAGGGTGTCGCTTACCGCCTGCAGCAGTTGTTGCTGAACCAGGAAATCGGCGATTCGCCTGGCTTGCTGGGTGGTGGCCACCCCCAGGCCGCGAATGTCCGTCAGGCTGATCCGTCCGTCATCTGGCTGCCCCAGGGCCAAGGCGAGCACATCGGCCTGCTCCCGGTTCAGATTGGCGCCAATGGTTTGGCGGAAGTGCTGCATGGCCTCGGTGACCAGGAGCTGATTGAGTAACACCAGCTCAAACTGCTTGCGCGCCTTGTCATTGTTCAACTGAGGCGGTACCCGGCCCAGTTCATGCCAATTGCGGAAAATAGCGCGAATCCCCGTGCCCGCCTGGTCCGACAGACCAATGCGCCGGAATGCCTTGACGATGGAGGGGTTGCGGACTTCCTTCTCGGTGGGGTCCAGCAACTCGGCTTCGGTGGCGAAGGCATCGCCGGGGTTCCAGAAGATGGTGCGGTCGGTAAACAGGCGGATGGACGCCTTACGGCCATGGTCGCCATAGTCCTGGTGAATCAGCAGGTTGATGGCCGCCTCGCGGAACGCCACATAATCCGGCGGATCGTCCGTGCGGCGCAGGGAGGATGGGTCCAGCGAGAAGGGGTGCTCGGCAATGCGCATGTAGCGAGCCACCAGCCCCTGCCAGGTCTGGAAGATGTTTTCCTCGAACACATAGCGGTCGTGCCAGCGCTGTTCCGCCGACCAATGCTCGAACGCGGTATCGATACGTTGATAGTCCAGCACCGGGCGCGGCAGAATCTGCCGCACGTAGCGCCCCTCGCCAAACAACAACACACCGGCGCGGGTAGGCAGCAACGTACCCGCCTGCTCGACGATGAAATTCCAGTTGAGCAGGAACTCGGTTGGGTCGGCAATCTCCTTATGCTCCGGGTTGCGTCGCGCGAACTGAGCCTGGTACCACTTCACCGTGTCCAGGTCGAAGCAGCGGTCCACCGGCATATCGGGCAAGACCATGCCGTCATAGCGCTCCTGCGAGGCATCGCGCAGCAGGCGTTCAAGCTCACTCTGGGTGCATTGCTCATCACCGGCACCGCGCCGCACATAACTCTGGCGTGGGTCGCCCTTGAGATAGACCGGCTTATCCGCACGGGTCGCCTCCGGTACATGGAAGGCGAACACGTGCTTGCCGTCGATCTCGTAACGGTGAGGCTCCACGGCAATGACCCGGTTCAGTTTCTGGCCGCCCCGCAAGGCCGCCAGAAAATCGTTCTGCACCTTGTCCGGGGTTTCCACACCGGAGATTTCAAGACGTTCGTCCCGCTCGCTCACGCCAAACACCAGCCAACCGCCCGCTGTGTTGGCAAAGGCGGAGACGGTCTTGTAGGCATCCTCCGGCACACCCCGCTGGGCGCGCTTGCACTCGAAGTCGTTCCACTCGATGCCATTCAGGCGAGCGAGCAGTTCATCCTGATTCATGGCAACTCCTCGTAGGGCATCAACTGTCGGCCTCCGTGCGGGTCAGGGCCTGGTCATACCAGAGCAGCAGCTTTTCATCTTCCTGTAGGGCGGCATCGGGAATCTTTTGCGCCACCTTGATGATGGTTGCATAGTCCTTGCTTGCCCAGGCTTCCTTGAAGCCCGCGCGCAGTACCTCAAGCCGGAACTCCTTGAGCCGACGGCCGGTGAATGCCAGGTAGGTCTGGAATTCCTTTAGCAGCGCTTTCTCGCGCTTCTTCTCCAGATCCTGCGCCTTGTTGGGGTCGGGCACATACCAGCGATCCTTGGCTTTGGCGATCAGATTTGGATCGTTCTTCTCCAGCCCACGCAAATCCTTGTGATTCGTGGATAGATAGCTGTGGATCTGGCTCGGGACGTCGCCGTTGCCGTCGTACTTGAAGAAATTGTCTTCAAGCAAGTCGGAAAGCTCGGGTTTGGATTCATGTTTTCGCCAGCCCGCGCCGATCTGCCTAATGAACTCGGAGTGAACTTCTGCATAGGTAGATGGGCGCTTCTTCAAGAAATCGCAAAGCCAATCGATCGCACTGCGCTCGTCCGAAACGAACATTTCTAGCTGTGGCGCCTGTGTAGCCTGAGCTCGCTTTCTGTCGTATTCGGCCACCTGCTCAGGCAGGAAAATCATTCCATCTCTCTCTGGAAACCGTTGTCGCAATCCTTCTTGGAATTCCTGGCTCGAAAGTGGAATAGCAGTATTATGACGAACGAACCAAGCAATCATACGATCAAAAATTATTCGAGGGTCTCGCTCGGTGACAAACTCAAGCACTCCGCCTCTAACCTTTACAGTTGGCAGGTACTTCAGGTGTGTTCGGACGAAGTCCCATACTGACTCTTCGCTACCTCCGGTTGTCTCAAACCTTTCTTCAAGTCCACCGTTTGGTTTATAGGCCGAAATGACAAGATCTTGTTTGACCGCAGTTGCAGTCATTACTGCCTTAAAGCTACCTTGTTTCTTATCCAGAGCTGAAACATTGGCGACAACAAATCCTGCTTCTTGCAAGGACGTTTGAATGGTGTTCCAAATAGACGCCTTAGTATTTGAAAATTCTACCGTCATCCATCTTCCTGGCTTCAGAGTGCGGAAAAATTCTTTGAAAGACCTAGTCAGCAAGTATCGATAATCAGCAATATTCTTCTCTTGCGAGTTACTAACTATTGCTTCAGAAAACTGATGCGTTACAACACCAAGCAAGGCTTCCCAGAAGAAATTTAGCTCAGAATAATCGAAGTTACTCCCGAAGGGAGGGTCCACAAAAATATAATCGATACTATTATCCGAGATCCTGGATAACGTCGTAGAGCTCTGGGTAGAAATGATGTTGCTTTTCTTCATAGCCCGCTGGTAAGACAAACTTGAAGCAATGGTTTCAGCATTACGTAGAAAGGAGTTAAGAACATTTGGTGGCGTAGTTAGGGACCCAACATACAGTGTTCCAGACAATGGGCCGCCGCCCTTCCTGTCGGCACGGAATCGCCGCATCTTTGATGCGTAGGGCAAACAAGCCGTAAGCGCAAATAACAACGCGTGTCGTATCGATGCTGATTGATGTTTCTTAATGTGATGCAATAGCAGAGCAACGGTATACAACTCACGCGACGTGAAGAAGTGATGCAAATGTGTGATGCCCCTTGAGACGTTTCTTTGCGTTTCCTTCCCTGGAATTAGCTCAACCACAGGAAAATCTAAATGACTAAGCTTTCCCTCCATCTCTCGAATGGCAGCAAGATCCTCATTATCAGGAATCTTTTCATATCTACTGCTGCCTACTGAGTAATTGATCAACACAGGGACAGTCTTTGCTTCCTTATGTGCAGCGCCCATCAAGGGATCAATCCGATTCTCGTAACAAGTCTCCCAATCCGTCTCTCGGGAGATAACGCTGCAAGACGGGCAGCTGAGCTCCGATCGAAGTGAATCTTCGATCTCATCAACAGCTATGGAGTAGAAGGGATACTGAGCGCCACAGTTTGGACAAGAAACAACATCGGAATAGAGGACAAATTCAACTTCTCCCTGCGAAGAATCTACGTGTTTGTAGGATTTGTGCTCGACGATTTTTCTATCTCTTACCTTCCAGCCTGAGTGCTTGGTTTTATAGAGATTCGGCTCCTTCAGCTTGACACTATCAACTAGCGCTCTGGCAGACTCCACAAAGACGACTGCATCGAGAGTCCCATTAAGGTTTTTTGCGATAAAAGTGGCTATTGGTGAAAGGTCAACGAGAATGGATTTTCTTCCCTCTCCCACATGGGAACAAGCAACCCCAGTCATTCCCGTGCCACAGAAACCATCGAGCACTAAGTCACCGGGCGACGTGAAATGTTCGATATAGCGCATGATTGCTTTGTGCGGCACCTTTGTGTGATAGCTATGCGCGTTGTAGATTGGATCGTTCTTCCCTTCTGATACATCAGCCGCAAAAGGCTCCCTGCTGTATTTCTGAGCAGGTTCGTATGGCTTTCCGTACTTCAAGACGAAGTCTGTTATGAAAGGATTCGGGCAAGCGGTGTAGTACGGCGGGTCAGACATAGCCAAAATGGCTTCATCCGTTCCCTGCGGAAAGCCTTCCTGCTTACGAAATTCCGGATCTTTCAGCTTCTCAGACAATAGCTTCAGAAAATGCTCACGGCGAGCCTCATCGCTCGGAAAAGTTTGCCCTAGGCATTCCACCGGTTGGGCTGATGCCTCTGTCTGGCCAAAATTAAGTTGATCGTTCATGTTTATGCTCTGTTCTGTCTGCGCATGTTCTCTACTGACTTCTCGAAGTCAGGAGCATTGGGGTCTTTGCTCCACTCATCCCAGAAGTCGATGGTGGCGCTCAGTGGTTTTTCTGTGGGTTCGTGAATTCGGATTCGACTTGGCAGCAGCACTGCGTCACCGACGACCAGGGCTTCACCAATGTCCAGAATGGGGAGCGTGTCCATCAGCCCTTCCAGGCTTTCCGGCATCAGTCTCTTAACCGTATTCTGGTCGTCGCCATTAGTCAGGCGAAGCGCAACGACGTTGTTGCATTGACTGAGTATCGTGGTGCTGACATCAGCTGGTCTCTGACTAATGACAAACAGAGCCACACCATATTTCCGGCCTTCCTTCGCGATCTTCTCGAAGTTTTCGATTGCGCGTTGCTCAACTGGATTCTTGCCATCCTTCTTGGGTAGGTAGAGGTGGGCCTCATCACACACAAGAGCAAGGGGTTGTCTCTTGTCACGATCTGTCCAGAACTGAACTTGGTAAATGATCCGTGCCACCAGTCCGATAATGACCGGGAGTATGTCCGCAGGCACATCGGAGAAGTCGATAACTTTAATCTGCGAGCTCTGCTCGGAAAAATCCATGAGCCGCTTGACCAAGTCCGCCATAGCGCCATAGTCATGCTGTGCTTCTGGGGCCTGGAAAAGAAAACCATAACGCTTGTCACTCACCTTGCTGCCAAGGCGCAACAGCAATCGGCTGAATTGGCCAAAAAACGGCCCTTGCTTCATATTGCTTCCAGAGCCAGGAACCTTCTCTTCATTGAGCCGCTTTAACTCGTCAATAACTTTATTGATGTCAAAGGGTACAGGGCTATCCAGAGTAAACGCATTCAGGACATCCGTTTTGCCAAGCGACTCTAAGACATTGCGTTTTTCCCCAACCACAATATCTTGGAACGCCATCACTTGGTTGTGGGCACTGAATTCACTTCTGTCGATGAACATGGCTTGCAGCTCCTCGGCATTGAGGAGCCAATAAGGCAGGAACAGGAGTGAGGGGTCTGCATTGCCCAGTTCTTCAGGGCCAGGTATACGGAGGTGCCTTGCATAGCCCAGTTCGCGATATTCACCGTGCAGGTCAAATACAATCAGGTTGGATGATGGCAGTTTGGCTGCCTGCTCCAGGATTGATGCAACGGTCCAGGATTTGCCCGATCCTGTGCTTCCCAGAAGTGCTGCGTGGCGTTGAAAGAGCTTGTTCCCATCGAGGTACGCCTTGGCGCTTTCGTCGATGGTGTAGCAGCCGATCTCCAGCGAATGATCCGTCTTGCTCTCTGCGGAAAGTAAGTTCATGAAGGACTGCAGTTGAGCATCCCGCAGGATGTAACACTGGGCATCAATCTCTGGTACTTGCACCAGGGAGCGAGAGAACCGGGCGTTGTTGTTCACGGTCAGGCAGACGGTGCCTACCAGGGTAAGCTGGACCGTGTTATGAACGCTCTCTCTCGGTAAATCCAGAGAGGTGTCTTCATCTGACTCTTGCTCGTCCCACCCGGCTATTTCTTCCAGAACCGGCGTCTTGACAACCTTTTCAATGATCCCGATGAGCCATTCCTCGGTAGCACCTGGAAGATCCAGGGCAACTAGCTGACCAACACGAGCCTTTCGGAGGTCCTCATCGCTCCTGACTTGAACATTAACTTTTCGCGTATCTACCGAGCGGACTTTGCCGAGCAAGTACGAAGCGTCGAATGTGAAAATTGGCATGGTTATCCCCCAAATATCCGGTGTGTAAAGTCACGAACGTCCCAGAGCTTCTGGTTGGGTAAGGACAACCATCCAGAGTGCCGCTTGTTATAAATTCGGGAGCCATCACCATCTTCTTCTTTGCAGACTAACCAGAGGTTATCTGCCTCTTCAAGCAATGACTCTATTCGTGGGTTGCAGTCTCGCGTCACAATCAGTCCTTGACTGGACTGGGTGACAAGCTTTCGTTTCATGTATTCCTCAAGGTGGCTGTCATTGAAGCCGTAACCGAGGAATAGAAAATGCGTGGCGCTCTCTACGGCATCATCTGCAAACTGGAGCAGCTCACGTCGGTATCGCTGAAGCGCCTGGTATTTCGATAGTCCTGGCGTAATCATCACACGCTCAGCGAAACCAGGCGGGCTCCACATCCAGGCGTTGTTCTCGATGACAGTTCCTCGATGTAGAAAGTAGTTTAGCGAGCCATGCACCTTATAAAGGCGGATATGCTTTCTGTGCCGAAACAAGGTTTTGATCTTGGTGCCTTGGCGTGTTTTATAGGGAGAGAGCAATGCTCGGTCTATGGCGCTCCAGTCTTCTTTTCGCTCGACGCCACCAAATAAGCCATTCGTATAGGGCATGGCGGAGTAATCACAGGAATATTCGAATAGCATGTCGTAGTTTGGCGTCAGCACATGCAGAATTGGATCGCTATCAGGTAGCGTTGCGAGCAACCGGTTTAACAAGCTGATTGCTGGCCACTCCGTGGTCCCCTGCGCTATGGCATAGGCGAATTTCTTATCTAGACTGGCGACAAATTCACCTGTAATGGCGGCCACCATTTTCAGCAAATCGTGGTTACTCACCGAATCCAGCGCGCCTTCCAGGTCGCCGCCTTGTTGAAGGTGCTCCACAACTGCGTTCCACTCTTCGCACTGAACGGCGTTGAGTGTTTGGTGCTGCATCTGCTCAATGAGGGCGTCCCTCAGCGCGGGCATACCAAACCCCAGATCCAAGGCGCAGGACATGCCTGTGCCGAAGAAGACGAACGGCTTGCCTCGGAAGAAGTCACGAATGGCTTCGACCGCTGCTTCTTCAGTTAAAGGTGGCATCACGTCCGTTATCAATTCAGCTGCCTGCTTCTAATAGATTCACTGGGTCACCGTCCTGCTTAGGCCAAAAAGCTATTCAGCGCTTTGAAGACTTTCTCAAAGCGATCCAATGTTCCGGTAACTGAATCGTCTTCCCCATCAAGAATCTGAGGGTTTCTCAAAAGATATTCAGCGGGAACATAATGACCGAAGTCTGGAGTGTCAGCCGGTAGCGTTCGACATAGCGCCTCCACCTGCTTGACGATGCGGCAGGTTTTCTCATCGGCGGCACTGGCTTTTTCGACTGTAATCTCACCGTCCTTGAGCCCAAGTGCTTGGTTGGCCAGAGCACAATAGAAGGCGCTGTCGAATAAGTCCTCGATATCGCTTTCAGGCTTTTCTGTGAAATCAGATGCTGTGAGCACTCTTTCGGATTTCAAGATCTGACTTTGACGCAGTCTCTCGACTTTGCTTTTGTCACCTTTCCCGTAATCACACAACACGGCCATGTTGAGATTGTTGCCGCTGAAGAGCGAGGAGAAAGACCAGACTTTATCCAGCCCACCGGTGGGGCAGATGGTCCAGCGCTCATCCAAGCCAGTTCTTCCCCTGGCTTGCAATGCTCTCGACACAACTTGTAGATAAACAACGTCGGACGGCCCTTCTACCAACAGGCAGTTTTGGCCAACAAAGAGAGACTGGGTGATTTCGTAGCCGAGGTGAGCTTGCAACGGGAAAAGCGTGTCCTTATCAACAGAGAGGACGTCGGCGGAAACTTTTGTTCCTTTTACCACCGGGCGACGTGGATCGTGGTAGTCGACAACATCTTCGACGACACGCACATCTTCCAAACGCTGAGCGGGCACCATAAAGGGGGAGTGCGTGGTATAGATAACCTGGTGCTCAGGCAGAATCCGCTCTTCGATATACCGAAGAAGATCGGATTGCGCCTTACCGTGCAGAGTCAGACCCGGCTCATCAAGTAGGATGATCGCCTTGCCAGCAGACTTTTTGAGTTGCTTGAACTGCGCCAGAAAGGAGAAGAACCAGACAAAACCGGCGCTTCGTTCGGACAGAGGAACAGTCACGCGGTGGTGCTTGTTCTCTATTCGGATTTTGGCGATTTTCCCGCTGTTGAACGGAGGCTTATCTTGAGGTCTCCCCTCGTTGATCTCAATTTTGATAGCCAAGGCGTCGTTCTGGCTCCAGAACTCAAAGATTTCATCAGTGATGTCGTTGGACGCCCCTTCGCACTGTGCTACCAGTTCCTCGTGCTTTGCAGCATCACGCAGCTCTTCTATGGTCGTGCCCGCATACTCTAGGAAGTCGAGAAAGATCTTGTCTCCGGAGCTGATCTTTCCATGCTTCTTGTCCTCTGCGAGTTGGTTCAGGGAAATTTCGCCTGACATCCTTTCAAAGTGAGAGGTATAGAAGAAGGTAGGCTTTCGCTCATTGAGGAGATCGATAGCTGCAAGCACAGGACTTCCGTCACGGAATTTCTCGATGGCTTGCATAAGCGCAGTTTGGGCTTCCGTCCGTTCAGGAAGGCCTTTGAGTGTGGTTAAAGCATCCTTTACTGTTTTGACCTGTTTCAGATCACCCTTGTCTTTGACATTCAAGCCGTGGCGTGCCTGGAGCTTGCTGATGCATTCCTTCTCGTTGACACGAATCGTCCAAGTATTCCCGCGACCAATATGGCTGGTGATGATGATTTCGTTGCTCTCAAGAACATCTGCGCCTAGAAGGTCCTCCAGGGCTTCGGTGTCATCGTCTTCCAGTTGCCACCAACTTTGCGCGACCGGAGACACTTCTTTGGGGTGGCGTTCCTGGAATTTGCTTAAATACCGCCGTGGGTAGTCTCGCGTTTTGTCATACTCATAATCATCATCAGAAGGGGCAATGCCTTGGATAGCATTCAAGATCGCTGTCTTTCCCGCCTCGTTCTTGCCGACAAGGCATGTCAAAGCGCCGACATGAAATTCGCCGCTGTCTTCGACAGATCGAAAGTTGGTGACTTGAACTTTTGTTAGCTTCATTTTTGTTGCCCCCTATACATATTCAGTGTTGGTCTCACTCCACCACAAATCTCAGCTTGCTGGCGTCCTTCCCTTTGCAGCGCTCATTGATGAGGTTCTCAAAGCGTTTGCGCAGGTCGTCTGGCTTGGCCGGTGAACCACCGCTGACCAGAGCGGTCTTGACGTCCTCCGCCGTGATCACCACCTTTTCCAAACCGGACAAAGCTTCCTGTATGGCGGCAATGAATTCCGGGGTCACGGGGTCTGGCAATGATTTCGCTTTCAGGAAACTTTCAACCAGCGTGCGTTGCTTATCCTTCAGCAGCTCGAAATTGGCCTGAATGATCGGATCTTCCAAACTGTCGAGAAGCGCTTGCTGCCAGCTATCCAGCAGTTGATCCAGCTCGTCGTCCAATGCCTTGAGCACATTGGTGGCGGGAATCCAGTCACTCTGTTCGTTGGCGGGACGAAAACCACAGTGTGGGCACACCGGGTTTGTGTTCAGTTCAGACTCCACCAGGGCGGCACAACTCTTGAGCTTGTCCAGCTTGTCGTCAAAGGTTGTGAGTTGGCTGGGGTGCAGCAGTGATATGCCCGCCAGGGCGCGCAAGGTGGCCATCCGTGGGTCTTTGCGCAACGCCGTCTTGGTCTTGTCTTCCGCTACACCCAGGCGCGCCTTGCTGTGGTCTGCCACATAGGCGTGGATGTAGTCCTTTTTCAGAGCGGCCAGGCGCTGGCGGTATTCAGCGGCGTGCTGAGCGCCGTGATCCTGAATGAGCTTGCTAAGGATTTCCTTGCGCGCAGTTTGGGTCTGCTGAACCCAGGGGTGGTCCGGTGCCAGCACCATCTCGGCCTGGCTCAGATAGGTGGCGGTGGAGCCCAACTCAGCCACCAGATCGCGCAGCTTTTCAACCGAGGCCAGTACGTCGAAGTTCTTCTTCTGGGTATCGATGTCTGCCTGGGTAATGCGTAGATTCTTGAGCTTGCCCACTGTGTTGTAGGGCGACAGGCTTTCCAGGAAGCCTTTCAGGGCTTCCAGTCGTGATCGTCTATCGCTCAATTCTTCTTCCCGCAGGAGTGGTTGTCCCCACAGGCTGAGGCGGTTTTGCAGGTCGGTGCCAATCGTCAGTACGCGCTGTACTTGCTGAGCCACAGCGTCGAGAAGGTTCTTGACTGGCTCTTCCTTACCTTGGGTTGCCATCTGAGCCAGACCGGGTTGCAGCCCCAGCAATTCAAACAGGGATCGAAGCACCGCGACATTGATTTCTTTGGGTGCTTCGACATGCTTGAAGTGCGTAAGGTCATCCATGCCTCGCTCGACCAACAGAGAGATCTTGCCGGAGTCGATCTTGTCTCCAGTAACCGCCAGTACGATGTCACCGGAATAGACGAGCCCGCCCAATACGGCGGCCAGCAGATCAGGTTCCAGTCGGAAGCGAACCGGTGCGAAATATTCCACCTCGCTGGCACCGCTGATCAGTTCGCTGCGGTTGAGTACCTGACCATGGCCTTTCGCTTGCAAGCGAGCGAGTACTTCTTGGGCATATTTGGAGCGAGTCGGCTCGATACGGTCGCCATCAAGCATTTCCAAGGCGTCCAGGATGGCGACGGCATCCTTGGTACGGGTGCCTCCCGCCAGGGTCTTGAGCGTATTGTTGATGAGCTGTTTGCGGTTGGATTCGGTGACCAGCACGGAAAATGTCGGGTATTCCGGTGCGAGATCCGCGAAATGAGTGCCAAGGGCCAGACCAGAAGTGACATTGACGATGTCACGGAAGTTGGCGCGTTCATCGGGGCCGAGGCGTAGCTTGTCGCGCATCGATACCCCTTTTGCCCAGTCCTGAAGTCTTTTGGCTTTACCCTGATAAGTGACTTCGAAGGCGCTCATCTGCTTGTCTTGCAGCCACTTGCTCATGTCGCGCAACGCGTCTTTGGTCTTGTCCAGATAGACTGACTTGGCAGCACCACTGGCAGTTGATGCCAGCTCTTGCGCTGCGGCATAGAACGACAAGTAGCGACGCATGTCTGCATCTGGATCTTTCAGGCGGAAGAACACTTCGTCGGCCTTAGCTTCATCACGAAAGCGTGGCGGCTCGAAGGGCTGAATGAAGTAGACGTAGAAGTCGCGTTCGGGCTGGGCAGTTGGACGATCATTGGGCGCGCCGAGGAACAGGTAGCCGTTACGTTCTACTCGGCGATCCTGCCATTCAACCTGGTGTTGCCAGATTTTGTAGCCCGTGACATAGGCGTGATCGTCAGTGCATTCCATGAGCTGCATGAGCGCGCTGTAATAAGCTCGGTCCAGCGCGTCGTCAGACAGCGCTTCGGCGCGCTTTTCGATCTGAGCGTCATAGTCCACGTCCTTCTTCAGGTCGAGGTAATACTGCTCGGTATCCGGGGCTTTGGAAATGAACTGCCCGTTGACGGTTTTTACAATCTCGCGCAGCGTGGTCTGTACGGCTGTCAGCAAGTCATCGGAGGGCTCGCCGCCCAGGTCTTCAATGCCTGGCTGATACAGGCATAAGGTATCGCGCAGCTCTTCCGCCGTTGGGCCAACCGGGACATAGATGTCGCCGCCGGTGGTAAGGCGGTGTACCGAAAGCCCGTTGATGGCGCGAATGGCCATGGCCTTGTAGGCGGGGCGTGTGAATGCCTTTTGTACACGTTCACCAAGGACTTCAGCTACTTTCAGCACTGGCCCTATGTTGGGGTCGGATCGCAGTACGGAGTTATCAGTGATCGTTTTCCAGAACTGATCAAAGCCGATCAGACCGGGGCGATCTTCTGGTACTGGGCTCTCCAGGATGGCCTGGATTTGATCGCGCAGGGTTACCAGTGCGCCGCGCTTCTCGGTGAACACCAGGCGCTCGAAGGTGCCAATATAGTCTGGGTGCACAGGGAACAGACGAACGTACTCGTCCATCCGCTCGTTCATGTTGCTGTAAAACTTGGCGAAGGGGGTCAGGTAGCCACGAATCTTGTGCTGCTGATCGGCAGTCTTTTTGAGCAGACGTTCAGCCACCACAAAGCTCACGTCCTGGCGAGCCAGCAGCAGTTGGGTGAAACGCTCGTTTACTCGACGCAGGCTGTCAGCCACGTGCTGGAAGCGGCTGCTATCGAAGATGGCCTCCTGCACGCCAGCTACAAAGCGGAAACGCAGGTGTTTGGTGACTTCGCCAATTTCGCGCAGGAAGGATAGGTCAAGTACCAGGTCGTGGTCTTTACGAGAGCGCAGGAATTCGAGGAACTCATCAACCACCAGCAGCACCCCCTGATTTGGATGCGCGTCGTGGAAAGCCGCCATCATTTCTTCGAATGCGGCTTTGTTGTTTACCACTTTATCTGCCGGGGGGAAGCTATAGCTGATGCCATGGTTTTCAAGGAAGGCTTCAAGCTCCTGGGTAATGATGTCTCGCAGTGACATCTGGCTTGAAATCTCGATACGGTGCACCTTGAACTTGCCGGCGATGGCCCCGGCGGCATCACGCACCTTGGGGTGGTGCAGCATGGGCACGTAGGCATCGTCTTCTGCAACTAGCGACAGCACCGACATCAGGTGTGACTTACCGGTGCCGTAGTTGCCGACGATGAGTACGCCCTTGTGATCAACAGACTCATCGAAGGAGAGCTGGGGGATCATTTGCCCAGCGATACGGTCAGCCATGTCGTCCGAAATGACGTAAGTAGCAACGAGCTTCTTCGCCTCGTCCGGCCTGTTGGCGTCAAGGAGTTGGATGACCGATTCGATCGGTTCGAACTGGATAAGGTCCCCGTATTGCATGCGCTTCCTCTTTACGAATTCTTGTTAATTTCAAAAGGGACCAGGCCATCCAGGCCGTAGTCCTGATATTCCGGATGGCCCATGACGGCATAGCTCAACCGTCCTTCGAGCAGCTCTCCAGGCCACACGGCGACGATTCGCCGGGAGTGTGCATGGCGTTTCAGCAGCTCTAGTGGGTCGAGCTTCAGCGACTGATCAAACAACAGCTCGATGTTGTCGAGCAGCACCAGATCCTTGTCACAGACATAGTCGTCAGCCAGGGCTTTCAATTCTTCATTCACCTTCAAGGGGCGTTGTCGATGGGGCAACGCTGCCAGACGCTTTCCCAGGAGCACGCCAGCGTTCAACACCTGCCCACCACGACTGTCGGCCATTTTGGCTAAAAGCGCAGTTTTCCCTGAGCCTGACTCTCCAACAAGTAGGATCAGTTTGGTCTGCAGGGCGGCTATTTCGTCGACAATTTTTCCGAGTTTCTCAAGCATGCCCGCCCTCAACTCAATTCACTGTGTTGCTGTCGTTGCGCATCGGGTGCGCGATACCCCGGAGCCAGCATGGCATTCTTCACCCCGTAGATGGCCAGATGGTCCTTGAGCCATAACCGGTACTCCGGGCCGTGCAAGCTGTGATCCGGCGAACAGTCCACGCTCCACTTGCGCAGCACATAGCCCGCCATGGCCGCGCGCAGCTTCATTCGGATCATGCCGTCCTGCATGGCATAGTCCATTTCGGTGATTTCGGGATGCGGCTGGTCCGGGTGTGGCACCAGTTCCAACTCGACGATGCGGGTCCACTGAATGTCCTGGTCGCTGCGCTCGTGGGCGGCGATGGCTTGTTCCTTGGCGTCGCTCTTGAGGCGCTCAGGACGCTTGATGCGGGTGATGACGAAGTCCCGGAACTCTTGGGACTTGCGGTCGAAGGCACGGACATGCCAGCGCAGGCCGTTGTCGATCAAGGCGAAAGGAACAATGACTCGCTCAGTGCGGCCGCTGGATATGGAGTGGTATTCAATGTTGAGCGGATACTCCTGGTGAATCGCTCGCGTGACGTGGGCGAGGACGGCGAGGTCGGGTTGGTCCAGACGCCAGGGGTACTCGCTGGGGACGCAGGCCTTCAGTGGCCCCGGCTCCCCATCGCCAAAGCTCTGGGTCAGCCAGGACAACACCCTCTCTGGCGGGAAGGTGAAGACCGGCCTGAAGCTTTGCCCCAGCACATAGGCCTTGGCCTTGGCGTCGTAGTCGATGTTGCCAGGTGCCAGATCCTTGTAGATACCCAGGTCCCGTGTGGCGGCTGCGGCTTGTATGCCAAAGCGAGACACCAGCTCATGCCGACGCAGGTCGCCAAAGAAGTGTACGCGCAGCTCTATGAACGCGAGGCGGTCGCGTTGCGGCTGGGTCAGGGTTGAGAGCTGCTCGTTCGGCATTCCGCTGGTCACTATGGCCTCATGCTTGTTTGTGAATGCGGGTAGTGTCTTTTGACTGGAGTATATGGTTTGCCCCAATCAAAGTCTATCCATATCTTTTTTCTTCTATTATTATCTGCATAATGCAAAGCATCTGTGCATCATGGTGCGGTGCTTTGGGGTTGGAGTGACCTAGGGAGGAAGCAATGAGTAACACAGAGAATAAACCCATGTTCGAGCCGTCTGGCGCAGGGGTGGTTTCGTGCGACCAATGGTGGATGGAGGTAGGTTCCGTCGATCTGGACGGGGAGGTAGTCACGATTCAGAAGGGAAATGACCTTCTGGCGGCGCTCTCGCCACGCGATGATGGACGTTTACGCGTTGCTGTCTTTCACTCACTGGACTCGAAGAGCATCGACTACCTGACAGAATTGAGTAGGGTGCCCCACCCCGAGCATGGCGTCTGCATGCGCGCCAATAACTGGGAGTACGCACTCGATTGCTCGGCGGGAAGTGGAAATGCTTATGCCGCTGACCGAGGAGAAGCCTATCTGTCGTATTGGCAGCATGGCGTCGGGATCAGTTGGGATGGCTCGGAGTTGCCTGACTGGCGAATGCACAAGGACTTACCACCCCGTTTAGCCAGTGAGGTAGTAGCCGAACTCATGTCGTATTCCAAGCTCGACAGTGATGCAGGTCCGATAGCATTTTCACCCGTGGATCAAACTGAAACGGCATCGAGTGCTTTCTCAGGTCAAGCGTCTGCGCCGACGTTGCAGCGCACTGCTCAGGAGAGCTTTCACGGTTGCCTGCTGGGTGGCGCAGTGGGGGATGCCCTTGGGGCTTCAGTGGAGTTCATGTCTCATCGTGAAATTCTCAAGCGCTTCGGGCCAGAAGGTATATCGGAATATGCCCCGGCCTACGGTGGGCTGGGCAAAATCACCGACGATACCCAGATGACCCTGTTTACCGCCGAGGGTCTGCTTCGCGCCTGGGTACGTGAGTGCTTGAAAGGTATCACCACCTATTCAGGCGTTACGGCCCACGCCTATCTACGCTGGCTACAAACCCAAGGTGAGCGGCCGCGCAACGACATCATGTTCGGGGACGAGGAGCCAGGCTGGCTGTTCCAGCAAAAAGAACTGCATAGTCGTCGCGCCCCGGGCAATACCTGCTTGGCTGCGCTGCGGTCGATGTCAGCCCTGGGTGACCCCGCCAAGAATGATAGCAAAGGCTGCGGTGGTGTGATGCGTGTCGCGCCGGTGGGGTTGTTTGGCTGGTCACTTGGCATGCAGGAGAAGCCGGATGAAGTATTCAAGCTGGGCACGGAGCTGGCTGCTCTGACCCACGGCCATCCGACCGGTGGTCTGACGGGAGGGGTTCTGGCTGTGCTGATTTTGTCTTTGGTTGAAGGTGCCTCGTTGCCGGATGCGCTGACCAAGGCCAAAGGCTTGCTGCTTCGCGAGGCGCAGCATCAGGAGACATTACGAGCGATTGAGGCTGCGGAAGCGTTGGCGCTTTCGTACCAAGGCGATACGGGACTCTCCCATGCAGAAGCAATTGCTCAGCTTGGCCAGGGATGGATTGCAGAAGAGGCCTTGGCAATCTCGATTTATTGTGCGTTGGTGGCCCGTGATTTCAGGCAGGGTGTGATTCTGGCCGTCAACCACGATGGCGACTCGGATTCCACAGGCTCGATTACTGGCAACATCCTGGGGGCACTTCATGGCGTGCAGGCTATTCCGGAAGTGTGGTTGGAACCCTTGGAGCTGCGTCATGTGATTGCGGAGATGGCCGATGATCTCTACGCATTCAAAAGTTGGGACGTTGAAGATGATCGAGTTTGGGAAAAGTATCCGGGGTATTAACCATGCACATTGATAATTTCCGCGTATACCAGCAGGAAGGAGCCAAGTCGCAGCTCTATAGTCTCGTTATGAGTTGTCGGCGTCGTTTTTTGAAGGCAGCTCGATTGCTTGAGGTGAACAGCCCTGCTCTTGAAAAACTTACTGCTTTCGGTGTGTCGTCTTCCGTTGATGTTTGGCCGTTACTGAGCCCATTCTCGGTATTGGCTGAGCGGTATGTTGAGCATTTCTTTTCGCCACAGGCTGGCCTGTTTCTTGACCCAGCAGAGCAGCAGGATGAACGATGGGATCGGTACTTCTACCATGTACTGGTGCCGCATTTAGTTATCGAAGATGAAGTGGTTAGAAATGTTCTCCGGGCAATTAGCGCCCTGCCATGCAAGCAGCCGGATGAAGCCGCAATGGCTTTGACTCACTACTTCAGAGAAATGACTTTGCCAGAAAGTCAGCCGCCGTGGGATCCTGAAGATAATGTGGATTGCTGATTGCGTCCTGTGCGATTAACGTCCACGCCAAACAAAAAATGGCTGCCTTCCTTGAAAGGGTTTGAACTGAAATGACAAGCGATCGTATGGAAATAGATGCTCAGGGTATGGCTCAGCTTTTGTCAGCAGCAGAGTCAGCAGCGCGACCAGAAGTTGAGAGAATGGTCGCTGCGGTTATTGGTGGCCTTCGGGAGATGCCCCCAGTCGAGATGTTTGGCGAGATCGCCAGCCGTCACATGTGGGACGAGTATTGTTGGCTTTTACAAACCGGGCCTTATGATGAAGACTTCACAGGGTTTGGCGGTTCCTTGGATCAAGGCTGTAATGATTTGCTTCGTAGCATTATTGAGGCAGAAATCGAGACATTGCCCCGTCATGCAAAAGTCTTTTTGAGCATTTATGCCGCTGAACGGATTGAGCATGACGATGAGTATGAGCCTGGAAGCATCTGGATAGACGGTATTGCTTCACTCCTGGTGGAGGAAGTTTCAGAGAAGGCATCGCACCTAAATCTTGACTTGATAGGCCCACATCGTGGCGATGTCATTAGTTCTGAGCTGAGTAGCGAGGGGGTTGTTTGTTCGGCACTTTCGGATGCGGGCTTATTTTCGGAAATTTTGGCATCGCATGTTGATGTGATGATTGACCCGGAGGCCGATCTTTCCTCTATTGCACATGAACTGGTGGATGCTTACGTGGGGTTGATCGTCGATGAAACCGAGTCCAGCATGGATTTGTCCGAACTTTTTGAGCGCTTTGGCAGTGACATCAAAACCTTGCTAATCGAGAAAGATGTTCTCCCTGACCTGGTAAATATGCACGGTGAACTGCAAGGCCTTCTAGACGCGTAAATCATCTTGTTTTCTCTGGGCTGGCGTTGATCTCTGATCACCTCTGGTTATGGAGAGCGTACGCTGCACCAATCACTTCGAACCCTTTGTCGCAGCCTTCATGGCAAGCCCAGAAGCACTTCCCCCTGCTGATTTAGCATCGGACGTGCCCGTAATAAAGCCGCTGAGAATATTCCCCGCCCTGATACCAGCCCAGCTCAAGCCGACGACCCAGAAGCCAGGAAGAATGATGAACATCGACGCCATGACGAAGTTCAACAGCATATCTCCGAAGGCGTTGTTGAGCCCAAACAGCGGATTGAAGTTGACGTGCGGGGACTGCCAGCCGTAGAGCGCGTTGAGAATGGTGGAATCCACCCAGCGCGCAAGCTGGAACCAGAAATCGACGAAGAACAGGGCAAACTGCACGGCGGTCATCGTCACCACCGTTTGCAGGTTATAGGTGCCGAAGATGAGCAGCAGCGGAATGCAGATGACCATGGCCATCTTGAGGAAGGAAAGCACCATCGGCAGTGCCTGACGCACCACGTCCATGGCTGGAAAGAAGCCGAGTGAGCCTACTGTCAGGCCGAGGTCGGACGCCGCGCGGGTCGTGACGTTGGGAAGTGTCACTCCGATCTGGCCACCGTAGTCGGTGTAGACATGTCCCTGGTTCATCACTTGGTGCTGAGGTGAGGCAATGGCGCGGATCACCGAGTCATCCACTTCGGTTTGGCTGAGAAAGCCTGCCCATTGCCCGAGCCGGGTCAGCAGATCGGGATCGACTTGTGCAAGCAGGCGGTCGCGCAAACCGTCGCCGCTGTCCAACCACCACTGTCGGCAATTCGGGTAACCGCCGCCACTGGCGACTTCGGCCAGGCCTGCGTCGCGGCTGTCGCTGTAGGGCCAGGCGTCGCGGGGTGATTGAGACCGGTAAGTGTCGTAGAAGCCTGCCGTATTCAGGAAAAAACGCGAACCGACCCAGGTGACATCGTGCATTTCCTCGTTGTTCAGTGTGGGGCGGTTCGTGAATAGTTTTGCTCGTGCAGGGCCGTAGCAGTCGC
Source organism: Alcanivorax hongdengensis A-11-3 (assembly GCF_000300995.1). Taxonomy (GTDB): domain Bacteria; phylum Pseudomonadota; class Gammaproteobacteria; order Pseudomonadales; family Alcanivoracaceae; genus Alcanivorax; species Alcanivorax hongdengensis. Next base: position 90,701 of record NZ_AMRJ01000009.1, read on the forward strand.
GTGTGAAATCGGCGACTTCCTGAGCCAGCAGCGGATCGGCGATGCGTGTGCTGTCAATGTCCATACGCATCTGGCGTAGGTCGGTGCCACAGGGGATAGATGCCACCGCCGCACCAGTGACCGCCTTGGAGATGGCGTGCATGAAGAACCACCAAACCGGGACGTGGGCACTCTGGTTGTTGAGGGTCGTGAAGGATGTCGACCAGTTGGTCTCCGACGGCTCCGGCACATTGACCTGGCACTGCTGGGAACGGCTGCGATCAAATTGGAGTGTGCCGAGATCGACCGGAATGAAGGGGATGCCCGCAAACAGGATGACCACGATGGCCACCCACACGCGGTTTTCGATACGCATGGATGAGAGGACACCTTTGTTTCCTTCATCTGCGCCTTCCGCGCGAGCCTTCAGCCATTCCTGTACGACAATGGCCAGAAACGGCAAAGCGAAAATACCGCTGGCGACGAGCACGTCCCAGATGCCGTTGTTGATGATCCAGGCCACCAGGGTCAGGTAGTACTCCAGGTAGTCCGAGGTGTAGAGCGTCATATCGAGATTCCAGCCATCGGGGTTAAGTCATCCATACGCTGACTTCGAGCAGCAGGACGGCCACTACCGCACCGATCTCTGCTCGGAACAGCCGTTGGCGTGTGTCTTTATCCCAAGACAGCCGACGTCGCATCCGCAGCCAGCCGTAGCCGGTTGCGCCGTACAGGCACAGTCGCCAGACCAAGAAATAGCCAGCGTGGTCGTCGAGCCAGAGGCTCCAGTTCGATACATCACCAACAATACTGATGCCGACCAGATTGACGCCCACTGCCATCAGTACGGCGAATGCTGTCCAGAGCAGTGCCCTCCCCAATGAACGGTTGAACAACCATGCGGGTTTCATGGTGGATTGCCTTGATTCGGTGCCTGCTGGATGGCATCAAGGCGGTTGCGCTCGGTGTCGCCCTGGTAGATGCCCCGCGATACGTCGCTGCGACTGCTGTGGCGCTGGATGATTGCCATCGGGGAGTTGGCCGCCAGCTCGCGACGCAATTCCAGTTCGGTCTTGAGGTTGTCGATTTCCTGGGCCAGCAGGTCACTCTCGCGTGACACTGCATCCTGTGCGAGCTGGTTGGCTGCCACGTTGGGCTCCTTGCGTCCGGCGAGTAGTGTCCGCTGCAGCAGTAACGCTTTCTCCAGCACGCTGGACAGCGCGACCTCGGAGGCCAGGCGACGAGCGAGGATGTCCTGATCTGGCTCATCGCGCAGTGCCTCGATCACGCCACGGGTGATGGGCAATGAAGCGGTACCGGCCTCTGCCAGGTTCTCGAAGGTGGTGGGTGTGGCTCCGGTCACCAGATCCCGCAGTGCCTCGAAGCGAGTCTCATATTCCTCCTGAATCATGGGCGTCAGGCCAACGCCCGGTACCGTCCGGGTCTTCTCACAACTATCGCAGGTACGCTGTTCCTGCTCACCCAGTACCCGCGTTGCCCAGTCTTCAGCGGCATCTGGCGAGGGCCAGGCCTGACAACTCAGTCGGTGTCCACAGGTCGCACTGTCGATGGGCGAACTGTCGGTAGCGCTGCGGCCGTTCAGCAGGTTGTAACCAGCACGGGTCACGTCACCGACCACGCGGATGGGAGCCTGCCCCGAACCACCGGCATTGCCGCCCCCGACCCAGGCCACGCCGTCATTCCCACGGCTGGCTTCCGCCTCCTCGATGGCCGACACCGCGTCGGTACTGGCCACCGCCTGTTTGAGCACCATGCCCTCGGCCAGTTGATCCCAACCCAGTTGGCCGCCCGCCATGTCCGCCATGCGGTTGGCGATAGCGCGGCAGGTCATCTTCGAGCGATCGAAGTCCAGCCTAGCTTGCAGAATGCCGTTGGTGAGCAGGTTGTACAGGCCAGGATCGGCACGCTGGATGATGAGGGCTGGCAGTGAGGCAACTGCCGACGTGGCGTTCTGGATCACGTTGCTCATGATCGTCTGAAAGCCATTGGTGATGCCGTTGAGCTGGTTCTGCAGCGTGGTAGTGAGGCTCATGTCGCCGCAGATCAGGTTGCTGTTCCAGCCGATGCCGACCCCCAGGGTCTGCATCTGGCCGACCGGCCCCATGGAAACGGCCCGGCCACCACCGATGCTGTAGAGCACGTCGTCACCGATGACGCTGCCCCGGTGATGGACGTTGTAGTCATCGACAGTGGTTTGTGCCCACAGCGGCTGACCGAGCAGCATCATGCCAAGCCCTATGGGCAGCAGTGATCGTTGGATAAGTCGCTTCATTGGCCTGCCCTCAATAGAAATCCACGCTGCCAAGAAAAATCTGGCCCCGACGCTGGCAGCAGGCATAGGGTCGCCAGAGTGCCCAGGCGTAGTCGCCTCGTTGTGCCTGAACCCGGCGCTCGTTGTGAGGGAAGACCGCGCAGGTGTTCTTGAGTGTGGGAGTGAGTTCCTGCCACTTGCCCGTGCTGGCATCGCTTTCCATCAACGCACCGGCTGGCCAATAGCCGTCATAGGCATTGGCCACCAACGGTTGATAGACATGGACCTGACCACGGCGGGTTACGATATCGCCCGCCCTCTGAGCCACGACAGCGGCGGCCTTGTAGTCATCGACATGGTGCAGAAAGCCGCCACGGGGATAGACATTGCCCCAAAGGTTCAGCCCCAATCGCGTGCCGATCTCACGCCTGCCCGGTATCAAAGCTTCGGGATAGAGGGATTCCGGCACGTTGTAACGCCAAGCCACGGTATCGAGCGTGCTCAGCAGGTAGGGCATAAAGGCCGTGCCTGCTCCCGCACAGGAATACCCCCACTGGCTGATGAACTGGCTGAACAGGGTTGAGCCTGGATGGCCGATCACATCGGCATTCTTGAACTTGGCCAGGTTGTTCTCGTGTTCCTCGTTGGTGGTGCCGTCGCCGCCGTCTTCTGCAGTGGGGTTGGGCATGCTCATCGCCCGCACTTCCACCCAGGGGTTCTCGCCCGTGTTGGAATAACTGGAGACCACCGCATCGGGCACGTAGTGTTCTACCTTGACGGAAGTCCTCACGGTACAACCGGTCAGGGTGCAGAGCAGCCAGTAGCAGATACCCTTCACACGGTAGCTGACGCAGTCAGGGGATAGCACCGAACTGGTGATGGTGACGGTGTTGATAGCGAAGGCCGGTATGGCTGCGCTCATCAGGCAAACAGCGAGACTGGCACGTAGCTTCCGGCGAGGTGATTTCATTGCTGCCCCCTCTTGTAAGCCTCGATGGCGGTTATGGCCCGTGACACATCGGCATCGCCATATACCACATAGCGCCTCTCGACTACGATGGCGGGAAGTTTGGTGATACCCAGATGCCAGGCATCGACAACGCCTTGGTAAGCGCTGGCAAGACGGGCTTGAAGCTCAGTACCGCCATCCCCCAGCCGCTGGCGAACGATGACCTCTGCTCGCTGGGAATCGGCAGGCAGCTCAGATGCCAGTTCCGCTTCGATCTCTGCGGGGGCATCCAGGTGAATGACCGGCACATCGTTTGGTGCCACTACGGCATGCTTTTGATCGGTGAAGACCAGCACATCTGCCGCCTGGACATAGGACGAAACCAGCAGCATGAAGACTGCCGTGACTAGGAGGTGGCTGGTATTTGTGAATCGGGCAGTGGCTGATGGCATGTCATGGCTCCCCAGTATCGATGATGGGCGATCGTCGATCGTCTTGGGGTACATGCGCCATGAAGAATGCGAATTGAATGCCTACCGTTTTATTGCAGGGGAGAAGAAAGGAGGCGTCCGAAGACGCCTCCATAAAGAACAGGGATTACAGCAAACCCGATTCGGCGAACGAGAACGGGATGCCATCACCAATGATGAAGTGATCCAGCACTCTCACATCGACGAGTTCGAGAGCCGATTTCAAGCGAGTCGTGATGGCCTTGTCGGCCTGGCTCGGTTCGGTTGAACCCGAAGGATGATTGTGAGCAAAAACCACGGCGGCGCAGTTGTGCTCGATGGCACGTTTGACCACGGCACGTGGATAGACCGCAGCGCCGTCGATGGTGCCTCGAAACATTGGCTCATAGGCGATGACGCAATGCTGCGAGTCGAGGAAGACGGCAGCAAAGACCTCCAGTGCTTCACCGGCAAGTTTCAACCGCAGGTACTCACGTACGGCGGCAGGGCTGGTCAGTGACGCACCGCGCTTGAAGAGGCGTTCTTCCAGCACGCCGATGGCCTGACGGATCAGCGGGTCATCCTGGATGCTCGCATAGTCGACGAGCGTGCAAGCGGTGCCGTCGGTGACGGCTTCGGACAGAGTCATGGGAACCTCCTAGAGGGGAACGGAGGCTCCTGTCCCAAGGGGCAAGGCCCCCTGGGACAGTGGAAGGCCCGCAATCGGGCCGGAACGATAGGCATCCTCCATCACAGGTGATGGACGTTCGCACGAGGGATGCGGAGCGAACGGGTCGATCAACGTGGTCAGAACCACGCCGTAGCCTTGAAGACCGTGGCTACCTGGGCATGTCGCCGACGACGTCGGCAGGCATTTCGCTTGTTGTGGTGGCCGATTCCTCCGCTGTCTCACTCGCCATGGCCATGAGCAGGTCGATGGCGGATATCAGGGCATCACCCTCGACAGGTCCCGCTGGTAACAGCAGGTCAGTCCCGGTGTGGTTGTCGATCAGGCGCAGGGTCGGCGTGGCGACCACACCTGCCTGTGCCGCCTCATCAGCCTGGGCTTGAATTGCGGCATCGGGCCTCGTGCTATCCAGACACGCTTGTAACTCAGGTGTCAGACCGGGGATTGGAATACTGGCAGGAACGCCATGGCCATCACTACGTGTGTGCTGGTAGACCCAGGCAATGGTCTGCCAGAACGCGGTGCGGCCGCCCACTTCCCCGGCGCATTCCGCCATACGCGCGCCTTGAGTGGCGGCGGGTTCATGGAAGGCCAGCGGCAAGTGGTGCCATTGCCAATTTACTTCGGGATGGGTGTCGATCCACTGTCTCAGAATCGGGAAATAGGCCTGACAAAACGGACATTCCAGATCGGCGTAGGAGACCACGGTGAACCGTGCATCGAGGTGGCCGTAGAACCAGGGTGGTCCCATCGGTTCGGCGATAGGATCATTAGCGTGTTGCGAACTGAGGCCGCGTGACGAGAATACCCATATCAGAAGGGCAATGGAGACTGCCGCTGTGACCAGTATCAACCCAATGGTGGCTCGTGTTCTGTGGTTTGCATGCCAAGACCTGTCCATGTGAGCACCTCAGTTGAAACTGTCCGGCGACAAGGGCTCGATGCCTCGCGTCCGGTCGATCTTCTCCGCCACCTTGAAGGCCGCTTCCAGCTCGCTGATGCCGTGTTCGCGCATCAACTGGTGACGTTCGGCTTTCTCTTCGGGCTCGGTCATCGCCATGGCGAGATAGAGGCTTGGCGGCACGGCGCGGAACAATACTTCCATCGACTTCGACAGGATCACGCCTTCGCTGAACTTACCGGACTCCTTGCGTGCCGAGCGCATCAGCGCTTTCTGAGCGGGGTTGAGCTCCCGAAAGCGCGCCACCTTCTCCACCTCGTCCGGGGGCATGGACAGGCAGATCCACCATTCGATCATCGACAGCATGGGCTCGGCAGCCTTGGGCAGGTCGTCCAGGTTCTGGGTCGCCAGCCAGAACCAGGCTCCCAGCTTGCGCCACATCTTGGTGATCTTGACGACATAGGGGGCGAGCAAGGGATTCTTGGTGATGATGTGGCCCTCGTCGGTGACGTTGATGATGGGCCGCCCCAGGAACTGGTCACGTTCGGCGATGTTGTTGACCGTGTTGATCAAGGAGATGTAGGCGATGGAAAGTTGAGCGTTGTAGCCTTCGCGGGCAAAGGTCGCCAGATCGACGATGGTGATGTCGGCTTCGGGCCAGGGTGTGCCGGGGCGATTGAACATTTCACCGTCCAGGCCTTGGCAGAACATGTCCATGGCGTCGGCCATCTCCAGCAGGCGCACTCGCCGGGTTTCGGGCAATGTCGTGTCGGCGCTGCGCTCACGCAGGGCGTCGCGCACGTCTTCGGTCAACACCGTGCGCTCGTCCTGGACACAGCGGCGGGCGGCATCCAGGATGCACTGGCGAATCAGGCTGCGGTCGGCGCGGGTCATCCGAGCCTCTTCCTTGTCTTCCCCGCCGGTGATCATCAGCCGGGCGGTGATTTCCAATTCACCGAGGACATCACGCTGTTCTTCCTCTTCCGTGCCGGGCACCGCACCTTCCTCGTCGTCATCCAGGGCATCGGCATCCAGGGTGCTGACCTCGCCGGGGGTGTCGACCAAGCGCCTGGCATCGCTGAACGGTGCCAGGCTCACACCGGCACCGGGGGCCAGCTTGACCCGGTGCACGCTCAGTCCAAGGCGCTTGGCAAAGTCTCCAAACAGACCGAAGGAGTTTCCTGCCTCGACGATGAACAGCCGTGGCCGGTAGACCGCAACCACCTGGTTGAGGATGTTGTTGAGCGTCGCGGACTTGCCGGAGCCGGTCGGGCCGAACAGGAACAGGTGCGCGTTCATCTGCCGGTCATGCCGGTTGAGGGGGTCGAAGGTGACAGTGCCGCCCCCGCGATTGAAGAAAGTGATGCCGGGGTGTCCGGTGCCCTGATTGCGGCCCCAGAGTGGCGAGAGGTTGGCCGCGTGCTGGGCGAACATCAACTGGGTGTACCACTGGCGGCGATCTTTGCCTGGATCGAACACGCCGGGCAGCCAGCGCAAATAGCTGTTGAGGGGGGCGACTTCGTCCTCTTCACGCACGGGTTGCAGACCTGCATTGAGCATCACGTTGGCGAGTTGCAGGCCGCGCGCGTCCAGCTCGGCCAGGTCGCGCCCGCGTAGGTAAAATGCCAGGGTGCCGCGATAGAGTTTGTGGGCACTGCCGATCAGTGAACGCGCCTCCTGTACATCCTGGCGCGTTTGCTCGGAGGCAAGCGTGTCGCCAACGGACTTGCGGTTCAAGTGATTGAGATGCGCTTCGAGCACATCCTGGGGGGTGGCCACCAAGGTCAGGCACATCACCGTGTCCTCGGGCATCTGATCGAACAGGGCATTGAAGGCGTCGCCGCCCTTGCGGGTCTCGCCGGTGACATGGCCGGTAGCCGGTGGCGTGCGCAAACGGTCGAGCACCAAGACCCGGTGCGGCATACCGTCGAAAGTCCAGGTACCGTTCTCCACATCGGAACACGGCTCGCCAAAGAACAATCGCTGCGAAAAATCGGTACCGCTGACCAGCTCGACTTCGCCCGGCTCCGACTCACTGGGGTAAGCCGTCAACTGATAGAAAAGCTCCCTATCCTCCGCTGTCGACCCGAGTAGGCTGGGATGCGGATTGAACCAGCGCAGCAACCAGGCGTGGATGTCCGCTGCTTGCATGCGGCGCGCGCCGACACCGACATTGGCCAGTCCGCCCAGCAAGCGATCACACACTGTCGTCAGCGCGTGCTCTGGGGTTTGCCCTCGACGCCGGGCAGTGCCCGGTGCACGGCGGTAGACCACCAGGCGCACGCGGCGGCATTGGCCGCGCCAGGGCAGTCGGGTCACGGTGGTGTCCTCGAAAAGCCCTCCGGGTTTGGCGATGGCGCGCAAGTGATGAGCCAGAAAACGCCGATAACTTTCACTGAAGGCGCTGCCCTGGGCGCGGGGCTGGATGTAGTCGCGCAGGGTGTTCAGGTAGCTGGACCAGTCGGTTTCGTCCTGGGCGTAGAGCTGCACCACCCAGGGGTGTTCGTCCAATTCATCGAAGCTGTCCTGCAGGGCGTTTTCCAGGGCGTCACGAGCTTGCAACAACCATTGCGATTCACGCCCCTCGGTGCCGATAGGCGTCAACTCGAAGAAGGCTGCGACTGACTCGCCGTCATCCAGCAGCAGACTTTGCGAGCCTGGCAGGTACTCCACCCAGGGTAGAAGGTCGACGAATGATGGCTTGACGTCATACAGGTGCTGTTCGTCCGCTTGTGTCGCGGTGGATCGTTTGGGGTCGCGATGGCCGCTCGGTGTGGGAATGCCGTGGTTGTGCAGGTTTTCCACATGACGGGCCCAGGCATCGGGTGGCGCTGGTAACGCCCGTGTTTGCCCGGCACGATTTCGAATGAACCCTTGTCTTAACCAAGGCAGTGACCAGGCCATCAATAATCCTCCACCCGTTCGCCCGGCAGGGCGTACTGCACGCGCTGATACAGGGGGAACACGGTGCTGTAGCCAGGTACCGGTACGGGGTCTGTACCGGCCAGGTGCGGGAACACATACATGACCAGGTCCGGATTGGGCAGACGTTGGAACTGACTGACGATTTCATTGTGCGCGGTACGGGTATAACGGGCCTGTTCCCTCGGCGCTGCCTGCACGTCTTCCGTGGTTAGTGGTCGACGCAGAGACTGGCGTGCATCCAAGAGCTCTCGGGCAGCGCGGCCGCCATTGCCTGCTTCACGACTCCAGATGTCGTGCATGGTCTGACCATTGTGGGTAAGCAGTTCATCCTTGTTGGTGGCGCAGCCCGCCAGAAACAGGATGGCAAGGATGAGGGCCGCGTATCCGACCCCTTTGCGGTCAGTCGAGAACCTGTACATGGGAGCCTCCAATGCGATGATCGACCCGGCGACCCTTGGCGTCGTAGTCGATGTTGAGAGCTTGTTCGATATGCACGGCCACCTGGGCACCGGGTTCCACGTAGACCGCCGCGAAGGCTTGCCCATAGAGCTGGTTGACCCACTGCGACATCTCTTGCACGCCACCCGCCAGAATGCGGCCCATGGCCTCATTACCACTGATGCCAACCGTTCCCAGAGAGCCATCGCTGCCAACGTAAGACATGCGGCCGCTCTCCGAGTCGATCAGGGAAGCTGCACCGGCACCGGCGGCTGTGATCAGTGCCTGGGTACCCAGATATTGCTGGGCATTGCTGCGCCGCTCACCGGTCACACAAGGGATACCGTAGGGGTCGCTGATCCAGCCAAGGCCATCGAGGATGTCGACATCGTTCCGGTTGCTGCGGGTATTGCTGCCGTCCTCCTCCGGCAAGGTGCGGATGGTGCCGTCCTGAAACACGAAGGTGATCGAGCGGATCTGCCCCCGCACGCAGGACAGCGTCCAGTCGCCTGAAGCCGTACCGCTGACCACGGCACCGGCCACATCGGGAATCTCGATGCCGTTGGCGGTGAGATTGTCGGGGCCGATCACCACCTTGAATGGATAGGGATCGTTCACCGTGCCGTCGACGGGGATGCGACCGATCAGTGCCGTCATGGCGACCGAGCCCATCAGGGTGGCGTTGGAGGGCACGGTGTAGACCGCTTTCAACGGTGAAGCGCCCACTTGCCCATCCGTGGCCCGTCCCAGAGTTTCACTCGCCGAGTCGATGGTCCCCTGGGCTGGCCCAAAGGTGTTGGGAAAAGTGAAGCCGCTGCGATTGCCACTGCGAGGGTCTTCTGGCCGGGCATCATCCGGCTCGATCCAGCGCATACCCTCGCCGAACCCCTGACCGTCGCCAGGTTCGAGCCCGAGGCCGATGGGTAGATCCTCATGACCTTCCGCGCCACTCAAACCTTCGAGCTGCCGCTGCAAATCCTGCAACAGGCCCTGGGCTTGCTGCCGTTCTCTGGCCACCTGGTCGCGGTCCTGACGCAACTGGGCTCGCTCGGTATCCAGCGCCGTCTGGATGCGTTGGTCGATGGCGCGTTCACGCTGGCGCAGGCGGTCGTTCTCTGCCTGCTGGGCGCGGTTGTCCGACAGGGCTGTCTGCAGTTCTCCGCGCAACTGCCGGACCTGGGCCACCAGCGTAGCCACCGTATCGTTGGGCGTATCCCCCTCGATGCCGAGGGCGCGCATTTCATCGGCGGACAGTCGTGCCCCTGCCTCTTGGGGGGGCGTGCCAGGGCCACGGTCCCCCGACAGTAGCCGGATGCCGACGAACACCAGCAACGCCAGTACCGGGAGCATCAACCATTTGAGCAGACCGTTACTGCGCATGATTCACTCCCTTCGCATCACCGGTGGCAGCGGCGGCTGGCAGATTGCGGGAAGCGTCGATGGGACTGATGGCAGGCAGCAGCGCTTTCGCCAGACCATGGCCGCGTGTCACCAGGTACACCACCGTGGTGTCGTGTGACGTACCTGTCGGTCCCAAGTCGGGATGCTGGAACGTCGCCGCCACGAAATTGCCTTGTAACGTCCTCGGGTCGAGGTCGATCCAGCGATGAGCGGTATTGGTCAGGCGCACCGCTGTCACCCACTGATCCTCCAGCCGCCAGGTGGCCAGCGCCCTGGCGTGGATCGGCAAGGTGGGCAACAACGTGTCCAACACCAGGTCGCGGTGCAGGTTCCCGCGCGAGAGGCCGTTCACGGGTTCGACGGTACGCAGCGGTGCGTACAGGTGCTGGGCTGCGTAGCGCGTGAGTATCACCGGCACCGGTGTCTCCCGCGCGGGATTCGCGGTGGCAGCGCTCGGCACCCCAGGGGCTTGTGTGCTGGTACCGCCATAACGGGGACCAACGGCATCACCTTCGACGATGCGTACTGGCTCCAGAGGCTCATCGCCTTCCTGTGCGGCAATGTCGATCAAGATCAAGGTGCCGTCGTCGGCATCCTGCAACTGCAACCGTGTGGGTTCGATGGTGTCGTGCGCCAACAGGTAGATAGCTCCACCCGCGCTTTGCACCCGAAGGCGATCATCGATTGATGCAGGAACGCCGACGCGCACATTGCGGTCGATAAAAACCACGCGCTCGTGGCCGACCACCAGAGGCACGGCCAGCGGCATGCGCTCCCACTTGAGGATTTCCACCGCATGGCTAACAGGTATCCAGCCGAGAAGCAGGGTGAGACAGGCCAGAAAGCGGAATGGTCGTAACATGACAAGTCCTCTACGGGGTATCCGGTGTGGGGGATGGCGCTTCGGCAGCGATGCGCTGTGGCGTACCGTCGTAGCAATCCAAGGCCAGACCGAAGGGATTGCGCTCTGGGTCGATGTCCAGGCGCACCACCTTCAGGGGATAGCGCACCAGAGCGCGCTTGACCTGTTCGGTGCCGTAATACTCGTCGGCGGAGATGTCCAAGGTGACGACCCAATCGCGTTCAGACACCACCTTCACCCGCTGGGCTGGGTCATCGCCAAAGCCTCGACCCGGAATCTCATAGATACCCCGCACTCGCTGACGCAGCTCGCCAGTCCGTTGTCGCTGCTCATAGTCGAGCTGAAGAAAGTGCTGACAGGCTGGCGTCAGGTACGCAGACAACGCATGGATATTGCGTGCGTAATCCACCTCGCCATTGGTGGGCCAGCGGTTGAGCTGCTGAAAGATATAGAAGGTAAAGGCGTAGACCGACTCCGGCGGCACGTCCCACCACTTGCGCACACTGCCGGAGCGCAAGTCCGGGGGCACATGGATGGTGAGATCACGCGGGGCCTGCCACCAGCCAAAACCCAGTACGAGGGTAAGGACGAACAGCGCTCCTACACCCAGGCGCAGGGTTCGGATATGGGCCTGAAGGTGGGTGACCTCATTCTTGAAACGGCTCATGGTCTGCCCCTTCGGGTCGTCCAATAGCCCGAGCGCGTCACCAGCGTATCCCCGCCTACCCAGGGAGAGAGCAAGGGATGACCGAGCGCGATGTGCCACTGCAACTGGCGATAGAGCCAGGTGTCGGGTCGCCCCCGCTTCCGACGTCGCAGTGCGCTCCCGCCAACGAAGATGCCAAACGCAATGGCGGCGACGATCATCGACGGTATCAGCGCAATGGTAGAGGTCAGCCAAGCCAGGGGCAGACCGAGCAGCAATCCCGCTAGAGCCGACAGACCCACGCAAATCCACAACTCATCCGCCGTCAGTCCCCGCACCACTACAGGCTGGCGGTTGAGCCGGTGTGGCAGGAAGCTCACCATATCGTCTTCGTTGAGTTCAGGGGTGCTGGACATCGTGAGACGCCTTCACAAGATGCCGGTGGCTTCGGTCAGCAACCAGATGCCCACAACCAGCAGGATCGCCCCAACCGCTACAGTCAGGCCGAACTGCCCCCAGGTCTTGCGCCCGGTGTGGATCTCCGAGTAGGTGCTGTAGGCGTGGTAGCAGACGCCAATGAACATCGAGGCCACTACCAGTAGCGCCACCAGCAACACGATGTCGTAGCCGTAGTTGCGCAGCGTCTCCATGATGCCGCTGCCCGTACCCCGCGACGGGTCCTCCAGTGTCGGCAGCCCTTGGGCGTACACCTGCGGCACCGCACTGGCCGACAGCACGGCAGCAGCGGACAAGCGAGCGCGTTGAATCAGACGGTGGAAAACGAAACGGGAAGCCATGATGAAGTCCTCGTCGGGTCAAGACAGCAGAAAGAAAGTCAGCACCAGGTACATCGCGACGAAGCGCACCGCGACCCCAAGGAACTGACGTTGAGAAAGACGTTCTTCGGCCCAACCGACATAGGCGGTGCGCAGCGCCCAGACTCCCCAGAGCAGCAGCACGGCGAACACTAGGCTCAAGAGCACCACGGAGACTTCCCCTGCGGAAAAACCGGCATTGGCCTGAAAAGCGGAGACTTGGGCGCTGTTCACGGAGCAGCCTCCTCGGATGCTTGGCGGTAGTCGCCGAGCAGCTCTACCGGATCACGGGGCTGTGCACGTTGGGGAACCAGGTAATCGCGGATGCCCTGACGCACATGCTCGATGTCTTTGGTCAGGCGGGCGTAGTCGAAGTGATAACGGCTGCCCTCTGGGTGAGGCAGGTTGGCACTGTGCTTGGCCAGCCGATCGATCATGTCGAGTTGACGGATCAGTGCCGCCAGTTGAGTCTGTTCGTTAGCTCCATCCCCGGCCAGTACCGGGTCGACAGACAGAACAGAGATAGCCAGCAGCGCGACGATGGCGCGGTGCCATGGGGTATTGTGGCTGCTGTGGTTTGCCATCGTGCCATTCCTCGTGAGGCGAATGGCACGATGCTGGGGGATGAGCTTGGCTTGCGCCGCAAAGAATAGGAACGAGGGGGTTACCGGATTCCTGATTCATTTCAGGGAGGAGATTTCATCTACTGCTTATGGCGTGAGCCGGGGGCTGGCCGGATACTGAAAATTAGCCCGTTTGAATCAGGTCAAACCCTATCAAATCGTTCTAAATCATGCTCAATACGCTATGTCTATTACTTGTTTCATGCCATTATTGGCAATCTGCCCGAATTTTGACTTCGCGTAGGAAGACTATGTCAGAGCGTTGGCTGTCGGTCGAAGAGATCGCCGCATACCTCGGAGTGAGCAAGGACACCGTCTATGCATGGATTCGTGGACGGGGCATGCCAGCCCACCGAATAGGGCGGCTGTGGAAGTTCAAGACGCAGGAAGTCGATGAATGGGTGAAATCGGGTGGGGCTGCTGATGAAGAAGGTCGGAATAAGAAGTGAGGAAAGCCGACACGATGACTCTCTCCAATTCCGTCAACGGGATCTATGGGTTTTCTTCTGAAGACGTGGATTCCGTAGTCAACTGCGACGCCAAGTGTCAGAGCACGGATGTCCGTGCGGAAAGGCCACTAGAAGTCATCCACCTTACTGCGACGGGCAGGTCTTGCTCATGACCAAGCTCGGTGCCATTGATTTCGACGACCGCATTCTCGAAGCCCTGCGCGACGATAAGCTGGTGGTCTTCGCTGGCGCTGGTGTTTCGATGGGACCACCGTCGAATCTGGCCAGTTTCGGGAAACTCGCCAGCGATATTGCTCAACGCACGGGGCTCGAACCAACGGAGCCGCTGGATCGTTTTCTGGGGCAACTGGATCATCGCAAGGTCAAGGTCCACGAAATAGCTGCCCAACTCCTATCACCCGCAGGCAGCGCACCGAATGCTCTTCATCAAGACCTGCTGCGACTATTCCGCACCGCTGAGCGCGTAAGGCTGGTGACTACCAATTTCGATCTGCATTTTGAGACGGCCGCCAGCACGCTGTTCGGTTCAGCACCCAATGTCTACCGAGCTCCGGCCTTGCCGTTGGGCTACGACTTCACTGGCATTGTGCACGTTCATGGAGCGCTTCCCCGCGCACGGGATCTGGTGCTTACTGATGCGGATTTCGGGCGCGCGTATCTGACGGAGGGCTGGGCGCGGCGATTCCTGGTCGACGTCTTTCGTCAATTCACCGTGCTATTCGTCGGCTATAGCCATAACGACGTGGTCATGCATTACCTGGCACGTGCTCTTCCGGCTGATGGAGTTGCTGGGCGCTTTGCTCTGACGGAGGAGAACGGAAGCTGGGACCTGCTAGGGAACCTCTGAAAAAGTCATGATTTTTGGCATAATACTGCCAACACCCCAGAGGAGCCAGTCATGACCCAGTTGACCTTTGCCGAAGCTGAATTTGCTACCAAGAAAAAGAGGGTATCCGGATTTTTTGGTTGATTGGCTCATATCATGATGACGGAACCAACCATCAGCTCAGCGGATTACCTGGTTGATGACGACTCTTCTTCACGGCCCCTGCAAGTTTGCAGCAACGCCCAGGTTCGCATGCCGAGATACGCAGTGAGGCTTCGCGATCAACACACCATGCATTCACAATGTCACTGCAAGGTCCGGCATGTCTCTGCTCAGTCCTTACGGCCTGAGCTAGCCCTATACAGCTGTTGTTTGCTCTCCTCGCTGATCCCCGTCAGGATGCCGCAGGCATTGATCTCCCGACCCTCGTTGCAACTCGCCCTCAGTGAAACGAGTTGTTGCTCAAGCGCTTGCAGAGCAGTTATCTGCGACCGCACATGAGAGATGTGGTCATCGAGCATGGCGTTGACGGCGGTACAGGGCTGGCGAGGGTCGTCCTGATAGCTCTGTAGCTCGCGAATCTCTGTCAGTGACAGGTCCAGAATTCGGCAGCGGCGGATAAAGGCAAGCCACTCGCCATGCTTCTCGGTATAGACACGGTAACCATTCTCCTGCCGTTCTGGCGGCGGCAACAGGCCCTGCTGCTCATAGAAGCGGATCGTCTGCGTGTCGATACCCGCTATCTGGGCTAACTGACCAATGCGCATCAGGCTTACTCCTCAACGGATCATCTGTCCCATTGACCTTATAGTAGCTATATAGTTTTTAATACTAGCAAGAGTTATGGTGATTTCTGGTGTATGGAAGCAGGCTGAAGAGGTGGCGTATCCTGTTGGTTGATCACCGCGACGATCACAACCAACAGAGGATGGATACGCCATGTCCAAGTCTAACCTGCATGCTCTTTCACAACCAGAGACAGTAACGAATGACCCGTTGCACGATTTAATTCGCAAGGGAGCCCGAGACCTGATTGCCCGGGCGGTAGAGACCGAACTGGAAGGCCTGCTGAGCCAGTACGCGGATGTCACCACGCCCAATGGCCGCCAGGCGGTGGTGCGCAACGGCTACCTGCCCAAGCGCATTATTCAGACCGGTGTTGGCGACGTTGACGTCCAGGTGCCCAAGGTTCGGGATCGCAGCGGCACCGGCGTTCGCTTCAACAGCCAGTTGCTGCCGCCGTACCTGAAGCGGGCCAAGAGTCTGGAAGAGCTGATTCCCTGGCTCTACCTGCGCGGTGTCTCCTCTGGCGATTTCCAGGAGGCCCTGAGTGCCCTGGTCGGCGAGCAGGCCAACGGGTTGTCGGCGAACACGGTCTCCCGGCTCAAGGCCAAGTGGCTGGATGAGCACAAGGATTGGCAGCGCCGGGACCTGAGCCAGAAGCGTTATGTGTACTGGTGGGCAGACGGCGTGTACAGCAACGTCCGCCTGGATGACCGGCTCTGCCTGCTGGTGATCATCGGTGTTACCGAGCACGGCCATAAAGAACTGGTGGCTGTCGAGGATGGCCACCGGGAGTCTGAAGCCAGTTGGCGAGAATTGCTCACAGACTTACGGGAAAGGGGCCTGGAGCCTTCGCCCAAGCTGGCTGTTGGCGACGGCGCACTGGGCTTCTGGAAGGCCCTGAGCAAGGTGTTTCCGGACACCCGGCACCAGCGATGCTGGGTGCACAAGACCGCTAATGTGCTGGACAAGCTGCCTAAATCGGTACAACCAAAGGTCAAGTCGGCACTGCACGAGATCTACCTGGCGGAGACCCGTGACGGCGCTCACAAGGCCTTTGACAGCACTTTGCGGCGGTTCCGAGACAAGTACCCCAAGGCCATGGACAACCTGGAAAAGGACCGCAACGAACTGCTGGCCTTCTACGATTTTCCGGCGATTCACTGGATCCACTTGCGGACGACCAATCCGATTGAATCCACTTTCGCCACCGTACGACTGAGAACCAAGCGGAGCCGATCCTGTGGCAACCGCGACACCACGTTATCGATGGTGTTCAAACTGCTCCAATCCGCCCAGAAACGCTGGAAGCGGATCAAGGGGTTCGACCAACTCAGACTGGTCGTGAACAACGTCCAGTTTCGGGATGGAGAACAGGTGGATGATCAATCTGACAGGAACGCTGCCTGATGGTCATACACCAGATTTGACAATAACTCTACTAGCAATCTATGTTGGTTAACTGGAGCCGTATCGTGAGTAAAGCCTGTGGTGGCCCATGTAGCTGCGATGCAACGCCTGCAGCGGATACCGATATGCCGGTCTCCTCCGAAGCGTCAGGGGAATGGGTCAGCGTGTATGCTGTGCCGAAGATGGATTGTCCCTCAGAAGAACGGATGATCCGCTTGGCGCTGAACGGCTTTGATGAGATTCGAACGCTGTCCTTCGACTTGTCGAACCGCCGATTGGAGGTCGTGCATGACGGCGAGGCTGAGCCCATTACCGCGAAACTGGCGACCTTGGGGCTAGGCGCCTCTCTTCAGGAAACCGTCATTGCCGACCCAGAGACGATCAAGGCCGCTGAGAGCTCGGCAGTCTCTGCTACGCAGGAGTCAGGCACTCTGCGCGTGTTGCTCGGTATCAATGCGATCATGTTCGTGGTGGAAATGACTGCTGGCCTGATCGCCCAGTCTACCGGCCTGATCGCTGATTCCCTGGATATGTTTGCCGATGCAGCCGTCTATGGCCTGGCTCTCTATGCCGTAGGGCGCAGTGCGAAAATGCAGGTACGTGCCGCGCATCTGGCAGGGGTACTGCAACTGATTTTGGCTATCGGCGTACTCGTCGAGGTGGTGCGACGCTTTGTTTTCGGTAGTGAGCCTGAATCGCTGATGATGATGGCGATCGCCTTCGTCGCGTTGATCGCCAATACCGGTTGCCTGCTGTTGATATCCAAGCACCGCGAAGGCGGCGCGCATATGAAGGCAAGCTGGATATTCTCGGCCAATGATGTGGTGATCAACATGGGCGTCATCGCCGCCGGTGCCTTGGTCGCCTGGACGGGGTCCAGCTACCCTGACCTGATTATCGGTACCATCGTGGGCCTGATCGTCCTCAACGGCGCTCGGCGCATCCTGGCGCTCAAGGGGTGAGGCTGCACGGTACGCAGCTATCGATGCCTGGGACACTTGATCGAAGTGGCTGTACAAGCGCGCTAGGCCTGAACGACAGCATATAGCGCGAAGGCTCGGAGCCAGCAAGGTAGCGTATCTAGGAATCAACCAAGGAAAGAAGATGATGGATAGTATCTGGCTGGTACTCGGCCTGGCGCTGTTGCCCGCCTTAGGCAATTTTAGTGGTGGGCTCGCTGCGGAGGCCTCCCGAACTACCGGGCGCCGTCTCAATTACGCCCTTCACGGCGCTGCCGGCCTCGTCATTGCGGTGGTGGCGGTTGAAATCATGCCGCGCGTGCTAGAGAACCTCTCAGCCTGGGTAATCGCCCTCGCTTTCGCGCTGGGCGGCATTGCTTACGTAGGTATCGAGAAGCTCGTTGAGAGTCTCCAGAAGCGACAAGGCCAGCAGGGAGAAGGCGGTCAGACGAGTGTCTGGATGATCTATATCGCCGTATCCATCGACCTGTTCAGCGATGGCCTCCTGATCGGGGCGGGGTCGGCGGTCTCACCGTCGGTCGCGATAATCCTGGCGGCGGGTCAGGTTCTCGCCGATGTTCCTGAGGGCTTTGCGACGATCGCCACCATGAAAGATAAAGGAATCCCTCGTAGCAAGCGGATACTGCTCTCTGCTTCCTTCGCGATTCCTGTGCTCTCGGCAGCCGTCTTTGCTTACTTCGTACTCAGGAACCAGCCGGAGGCATTTAAGCTAGCGGCACTGACGTTCACGGCAGGCCTTCTCACGGTCGCTGCCATCGAAGATATGGTCTCCGAGGCTCACGAGAGCGGTGACGATACGCACATCTCACCGCTGGCTTTCATAGGCGGCTTCGTCCTGTTCGTTCTGGTATCAGCGGGCTTGGAAGGGGTGGTATCGCAAAGCTAACGTACTGCTCCCCAACACAGCCACTGTCGTGCTGGCCGAATACGAAGCAGCTCCCAGCTTACGGCGCACCTAGTCGAGTCCAGAAACATTCACTTTGCCACCCTGGCCAGCCGGCCGAATGAATTGACGCAGCTTGATTAAGCGGAGCAAGAAAGCATGAGCCACAGGGTTGATCCTGGATTCGGAGGCGAGAGAGCATTGGGTGATAAGTGCGCGCTACCCTCTAGCCTATACACGGGCGTGCGCTATAAGCCGCTTCTGACAGGGGGGATGGCTCTACTTGCTGGAGGCGCCATGCCGCTTGCCTTTGCCCCTGTGGGCTGGGCATGGCTTGCGGTGATCGCTCTGGCAACATTTTTTGTCCTGACCGCGCAGTCTTCAAGGCGTCAGGCGCTGTGGTCGGCCTACCTCTTTGGCCTTGGCTACTTCGGCGTGGGTGTCTCCTGGGTCTTTATCAGCATTAGCCAGTACGGCAATGGCCCCGTGGTGGCGGTGTTAGTCACGGCGGCCTTTGTCTCGCTGCTCGCCCTCTTTCCATGGGGCGTCGCGTACCTCGTGCGCTGCCTGCGCCCTGAGATGGATGCAATGGCACTCTGGCTAGGGCTACCTGCGGCATGGGTGCTGAGTGAATGGATGCGCACCTGGTTCTTGACCGTAAGCGTCCGGCGAACCCACCTTGTCAGGTGGTAGCCGGCGTCCAGTTGTGGGGTTCTAGGGATTTTCCGTCCAAAAAC
>NZ_AMRJ01000010.1 GCF_000300995.1 Alcanivorax hongdengensis A-11-3
AAAGGTGTCTAGCAAACTGGTGGCGATTCACAGAGCAGCCCAGGAAACTATTACACAGCCATTCTTGCAACCATAGCTTGGTCATACGATGGTGGCTTTGAGATAGTTTGCCCGTACCCACTTGCCATCGGCTTAGGTGAGAACTCGAGTTTCGAGAATCTAGCCCCTTTTCCTACACTGTGTAACGCACCCGATCGACGCGATGCATGAATTCGTTGTCGACCAAAATTGGCTGGAACTCGAAATCACTTTCTATTCCTTCACGCCAGAACAGGATCGGATCTGCCAATGCTGACTCGGGCAATTCGCCTCTATGTACCAGCGTAGGAATGATCGATAAATCAATCACCGTCATTTCCTCAAGCGTCAGCCACACATGCACATCCAATGAGCCCACAGCAGCAGGACCTTGCTTAATGATTTCCCTTAGGCTGTCCTTGGTCAGGTTGTAGAGATTGTTGCCCTTGTAGAAGACATTTCCCACTGTGATGTTTAGCCTGACTTCAGGCGGAAAAATATTGGCACAGGTTTCCCACAGCGACTGAGATACGGCATGACATTTATTGACCACATCCTCTTTACGATATTTTGCTAGCACTCCTTTAGAAAGGCTGCGGATAGCTGCCAGAACATCGTTGTAAAGGGGGTCATCGTGGCGACTTTCAAGTTCCGACAACACATCTCTTAGCGTGTCCTCATCCGGCGCTCCCGCCTTATATTCTTCGTTAAACTCCTCCAGGAATCGCAGCGACGCAACAAATTGACTTAGGTAAGACATGAGCACCCCTTGCTCTTATTTTTATGGATTGAAAGGACCGCAACTATGTCACATGACGTCGTCACCAGCCAGGCGCTAATCGGGGGCATCTACAAGATGCGAGGTCTTTCATCGTGCATCAAGGATGTTGAAGGATCTCAGTTGCTAGGTCTTTCTCTGTGCCCTTTATCTTGCCAACTCACCATTAACCCAATGCATACCCGCGCATGCGTATCGATCAATGTCATCAATAATGGCGACTGGCTACACTGGGGGTCTTACCGTTAACCCTGCCTGGAGTCCGCCGTGTCCGTGCCGTTTTCCGCCATCCTGATTGCCAACCGTGGCGAGATTGCCATTCGTATTGCCAATGCCTGTGCGGATCTGGGGGTTCGTTCCGTGGGCGTGTATGCCAAGGATGATCAGGCCGCCCTGCACACCCGTCAGGTGGATGCGGCGGTGGCGCTGCCCGGGCGGGGGGTACCGGCCTATCTGGATGGGGTGCAGCTGATTGCGGTTGCCAGGGAGCAGGGTTGTGAGGCGATTCATCCCGGGTATGGCTTTCTGGCCGAGAATGCGGACTTTGCCGAACAGTGTGCCGAGGCGGGACTGACCCTGATCGGGCCGGGGGCTGCGACGTTGCGGTTGTTTGGCGACAAGGCGGCGGCCCGGGCGTTGGCCGCCCGCTGCCAGGTGCCGCTGGTGCAGGGCACGGCGCAGGCGGTGTCGCTGGAAGAGGCAAAAGCCTTTATGGCGTCACTGGACGGCAGTGGCGTGATGATCAAGGCACTGAGTGGCGGTGGCGGGCGCGGCATGCGCGCGGTCACCGACTCGGCAGAGCTGGAGGCCGCCTATCAACGCTGCCAGTCGGAAGCCCGGGCCGCCTTTGGCAATGCGGCGGTGTATGTGGAGCAGCTGGTCACCGCCGCCCGGCATGTGGAAGTGCAGGTGCTGGGCGATGGTAGCGGCGCGGTGAGTCATCTGTGGGAGCGCGACTGCACCCTGCAGCGCCGCCACCAGAAGCTGGTGGAGTTTGCCCCGGCCCCGGGCCTGGATGCGGCCCTGCGTGATCGCATCATCCACAGTGCCCTGACGCTGGCGGCGGAAGTGAACTACCGGGGTATCGGTACCTTCGAGTTTCTGGTGGAACCGGATCAGGGGCGTTTCTATTTCATGGAGGCCAACCCCCGGGTGCAGGTGGAGCATACCGTCACCGAGCAGGTCACCGGGGTGGATCTGGTGCAGAGCCAGATTCGTCTGGCCGCCGGCGCCAGCCTTGCCGAATTGAATCTGCTGACCCCGCCCGATTGTGAGGGTATGGCCGTGCAGTTGCGCATCAATCTGGAAACCCTCAAGGCTGACGGCAGTACCACTCCGGCGGCAGGAATGCTTGTCGCCTATGAGCCGGCCAGCGGCCCCGGCATTCGCGTGGATGGTTATGGTTATGCCGGTTATGCGGTGAGCCCGGCCTACGATTCCCTGCTGGCCAAACTGATTATCACGGGGGCGGACTATCAGGCGGTGCTGCGCCGTGCCCGTCGCGCCCTGATGCAGACCCGTATCGAGGGTGTGCAAAGCAACCTGCCGCTCTTGCAGGCCCTGCTGGCTAGCGACGCGGTTCAGGCCAACGCCGTCACCACCGGTTACGTGGAAAGCCAGCTGGCCGCCTTGCTGGCGGCCATGCCCGAGCAGACTGACGCCGATTTGCCCACGGCAAAGCCGGTACAACAAGCGGAAAGCCTGGCCACGCCGCCCGGTTGCGAGGCCCTGCGCAGCCCTACCACCGGCGTGCTGGTAGCGCTGCTGGCGCAGCAAGGCGATACCGTACAGGCCGGTCAGGTGGTGGCGGTGCTGGAAGCCATGAAGATGGAGTTCGAGGTGCGCGCCGTCACCGCCGGCCGGGTGCATAGCCTGGTGGCCGGAGAGGGGGATGCCGTCAACGAATCCGCGCCGCTGATGTTTGTGGCGCCGGGTGAGATGGTGGGCGATGCCATCACCACGGAAGAGACCGTGGACCTGGATCATATCCGCAAGGATCTGGCGGAGGTGCTCGATCGCCACCACACCGTCAGTGATGCCGGCCGTCCCCAGGCGGTGGAAAAACGTCATGGCAAAGGCAAGCGTACGGCGCGGGAAAACCTCCATGACCTGCTGGATGGGGACAGCTTTCAGGAATACGGCGCCATGGCCCTGGCGGCCCAGCGCCGCCGACGCAGTGCCGAGGAACTGCAGGCCATGAGCCCGGCGGACGGGCTGATTGGCGGTACCGGCACGGTCAACGCCGCGCAGTTTGGTAACCCGGCGGCGCGGGTCATGGCCATCAGTTATGACTACACCGTGTTCGCCGGCACCCAGGGCGTCATGAACCACAAGAAGACCGACCGGCTGCTACAGCTGGCCGGCCAGTGGCGGTTGCCCTTGGTGCTGTTCGCCGAGGGCGGCGGCGGGCGCCCGGGGGATACCGATTTTGTTGGCGTGGCCGGGCTGGACTGTTCCACCTTTGCGGCCATGGCAACGCTGTCCGGTGAGGTGCCGCTGGTGGGCATTGGCTCCGGCCGCTGCTTTGCCGGTAATGCGGCGCTGCTGGGCTGCTGCGATGTGATCATCGCCACCCGTGATGCCACCATCGGCATGGCGGGCCCGGCCATGATCGAAGGCGGTGGCCTGGGCCGCTTTACCCCGGAACAGGTGGGCCCGGTGGATATGCACGCCGCCACCGGCGTGGCGGATATCGTGGTGGAAGATGAAGCCGAAGCGGTGGCCGTGGCCAAACAGTACCTGTCCTATTTCCAGGGTACGGTCAGTGACTGGCAGGCTGCCGACCAGCGTGAGCTGCGCCACCGCATTCCGGAAAAACGCACCCGCGTGTACGACATTCGCCAACTGATCACCATCCTGGCCGATAGCGGCTCGGTGCTGGAGCTGCGCCGCGGCTTTGCGCCGGGCATGATCACCGCGCTGGTGCGTATCGAAGGTAAACCCTTCGGCCTGATCGCCAACGACCCCCAGTATCTGGGCGGCGCCATCGATGCGGCGGGCGGCGACAAGGCGGCGCGCTTCATGCAGCTGTGCGAGGCCTTCGGGCTGCCCATGGTGTCCCTGTGTGATACCCCCGGCTTCATGGTCGGCCCGGAGGCAGAGAAGCAGGGCACCGTGCGCCATGTGTCACGCATGTTCGTCACCGCCGCCAGCCTGACTATCCCGTTCTTCACCCTGGTGCTGCGCAAGGGTTATGGCCTGGGCGCCCAGGCCATGGCCGCCGGCAGCTTCCATGCGCCGCTGTTCATTGCCGCCTGGCCCAGCGGCGAATTCGGCGCCATGGGGTTGGAAGGCGCCGTGCGCCTGGGCTTTGCCAGGGAGCTGGCGGCCCAGCCCAGCCCGGAACGTCAGCAACGCCTGTTCGACAAGCTGGTGGCCAAGGCCTATCAACAGGGCAAGGCCCTGAACATGGCCAGCTTCCTGGAGATCGACGCGGTGATTGATCCGCAGGAAAGCCGCCGCTGGATACTGCGCGGGCTCAACGCCGCCGGCTTCCAGCCGGGTCGCCACGGCGGGCGCCCGTTCGTGGATACCTGGTAGCCGATCTCCGGCAACGGCTGTGGGCGCAGGCTGACGCCGCCCCGGCCCCGGTGCTTACAGCCTCCCGGCGTTGTTGCTGTCAGGGTGACGGCTCAGGGAGGTGATCATGAAATTCCATCTTGTCGTGCTAACCCTGCTGCTGCCGTTGCTGGCGGTGGCCGGGCCGGCGCCGTCACTGTTGCTGGCGGAACGCTACCAGGACCAGCCACCCTTTTCGCTGGCGGATTACTGGGTCAGCGAAAAACTCGACGGCGTGCGCGCCTACTGGGATGGCTACCGGCTCTGGTCGCGCCAGGGCAATGCCTTCCACCCACCGGCCTGGTTTGTGGCGGATTTCCCCGCCACGCCATTGGACGGCGAACTGTGGATGGGACGAGGCACCTTTGAAAAGGTGTCCGCTGCGGTGCGCCGGCTTCAGCCCGATGACCGGGAGTGGCGAGAGATCCGCTACCGGGTCTTTGACCTGCCCGCCAGCCCGGCGCCATTCGATCAGCGGGTGGCACGCCTGCATGCCCTGCTCGATCACAGTGCCTCGCCCTATGTGTCCATGATCGCCCAGCGCAAGGTGGCGGATCGGGATGCCCTGATGCGCTGGCTGGATCGGGTGGTGGCCGCCGGTGGCGAGGGCCTGATGCTGCACCGCGGCGGCAGCCTCTATCAGGGTGGGCGCAGCGATGATTTGCTCAAGCTGAAAACCTTTGAGGATGCGGAGGCGGTAGTGGTGGGCTACCGGCCCGGCCATGGCAAGTACCGGGGCATGATGGGCGCGCTGGAGGTAAAGACGGAAAAAGGCCGGCGCTTTGCACTGGGCAGTGGTTTCACCGATGACCAGCGGGCCCACCCGCCGGCCATCGGTGCCACCGTCACGTTCAAGTACTACGGCCGCACGGCCTCCGGCCTGCCCCGGTTCGCCAGCTTCCTGCGCGTGCGCAATGACGAACCGGGGCGCTAGACCGGCTACTGCAGGTTGAGCTCGTAGACCGCCTCATTGTTGTCGTTCACTTCGATGAAGCTGGCGTTGCTCGCTTGGCTCTCCACGAAGGTTTTCGCCCGGGCGGTATTGGGCACCCGGAAGACGATGGTCAGGTCGGTGGCGCTGCTGATGGGCGCGAACGACCAGTTGCCGTCGGCGGTGGGGGTGACCGGGCTGTTGTCCTTGATGTAGTTGGCCAGCACGGTACGGTTTTCGTCCGGTGACTGAATCACCACATGGTCGCTGCCGGTGCCCGGGAACACGCCGCTGTTTGCCCGGTAATTGTTGGTGGCAATCAGGAAGGTTTGGCTGTCGGTGACCGCTTTACCCTGGAACTGCAGGTTCACAATGCGGTGGGCATTGCTGTCGATTACCTGACAATCGCGGTCGTAGCGGGCCGGTTGGGTCACATCGATCTGGTAGTCAACGCCGTCAATCACATCGAAGTTGTAGGTGGGGAAGCCGGCGAAGTTGACCAGTTCCTGGGGCGCGCTGGTATCGGTGTCAATCTGGAAAAACTGCGAAGCGGAGCATTCCAGCCACTGGGTCAGCTCGGCACCGGTCACCTTTACCGCCATCAGGGTGTTGGGGTAGAGATAGAGGTCGGCCACGTTCTTCACCTTCAGCTCGCCTTTGGGCACCACGGTAAAGCTGCTTTCGTTGGCACACAGTGCATTGCGGTCACAGGCCTTGAAAGGGGCCGCCGCCGACAGTACCGGCAGATCCTGCAGATTGACGTCTCCCTGGATCTGTTCTTCCACATAGGCTTTCTGGGCATCGCTGACGATCTGGATGGACGGGTCGTCCTTCTCCAGGGCCAGGAAGCTGAAGATGTCATCGGTGGATTCGCCGATGGGCTGGTTCATGTAATCCAGCGTGGATTGGTGATCCCCGGCGACCGCCGCGACCAGCGTCGCGTCTGCGGAGACCGTGGCCTTGCCGTCGGCATAGATCGGCTCCGCCTGAACCTGGCTGCCGGTAATCTGCCACTGGTCATCGGTGCTGTTGTACTGCAGGGTGAAATCGATCACCCCCAGGTGGCTGCCCCAGTAACCGGGCATCACCGCCGGCACGCCCTTGATGGTGCCCTTGTCGATATCCACGTTGGCGGTATCGGCAAAGGTGGCGGACGGAAACACCAGATGGCTGTGGCCGAACATGATGGCATCGATACCGGGCACATCCGCCAGGTACCAACTGCTGTTCTCCGGTTTGTCGGCGGCGGAATAGGCGGCAGTACTGAGGCCGGAATGGGGAATGGCCACGATCAGGTCCGCGCCCCTGGCTTTCATTTCCGGCACGTATTTTTCCGCCACCGTCTTGATGTCCCGGGCCGTGACCTTGCCTTCCAGGTTGCTCTTGTCCCACTGCATGATCTGCGGCGGCGCAAAGCCGATAAAGCCCACGGTCAGGGAATGGCTGACGCCGTTACGGTCACGTACGGATTTGGTGATCAGCTTGTAGGGCGTGAAATAGTGGGCGTCGTTGTCCGGATTGTCATCGCCATCATCCTGATAGATGTTGGCATTGATGTAGGGGAAGTTGGCGTCGTTGACGCTTTCCGCCAGGTAATCCAGGCCATAGTTGAATTCGTGGTTGCCGTAGTTTCCCACGTCGTAGTGCAGGGCATTCATGGCCTTGTAGACCGGGTGAATCTCGCCGGGCTTGAGGCCGGCGGCCTGACGCCAGTCGCCCATGGGACTGCCCTGGATCAGGTCACCGTTGTCTACCAGGTAGCTGTTATCCGGATAGGTCAGTTCGGCGCGGGCCCGGCGGATCAGTGAGGCGGTGCGCACCAGGCCGATTTTGGCGTCGGTCTGGTCGCTGTAGTAGTTGTAATCCATCACATTGGCATGGATGTCGGTGGTTTCCATCAGACGCAGGTCCACCGTGGCGGTGTCGGTATTGTTGCTGTCACCACCGCAGGCGGTGAGCATAATGCTGCCGGCCAGTGACAGGGCAAGCAGGGGAGGCAAAGCGGTCTTCATGGGATTTCCTTGCTGATAATGAAAGATTGGCGGTGACCCGGTCACCGCCGCCAACAGGTTCAGGGGCAGTCGCTGATCACGGTCAGGGCGCTGACCGATTCCACACTCGGGGTGTTCATGTAGAGGTCGCGCACGCCGTCCACTTCCAGGGTCTGGCCGACCATGGCCGGGTTGTTGGCCGGGCTGTATTCGGCGCGCTGGTCGGATTCCAGTTTCACGTACACGCTGGTGCTGTTATTCAGGTCCTGCAGCTCCAGGGCATAGGGGTCGTTGATGCCGCCAATAACCTGGCCGATAACGGTCAGCGGCGTGCCCTGGCTGCTGGCATAGGCATCACTGACGGAAACGGCATTGCTGCTGCAGTTGCTGCCACTACCACCGTTGTTGGCGCCACTGACCAGCTGCATGGCGGACACGGATTCAACGCTGGGCTCGCCCATGTAGTTATCGCGCTGGCCGATGACCTCCAGGGTCTGGCCGATCACCGCCGGGTTGTTCTGCGGGCTGAAGTCATTGCGATACTGGCTTTCCAGTTTTACGTAGAGGGTGGCGCTGCCCTGGCTGTCCTGAATCTCCAGGGCGTATTCGCCATTGATGGCCTGGGTGATGGTGCCCACCACGGTAACGTTGCTGCCGGTGGGCAGGGCCAGGGCATCGCTGACACTGAGCGCATTGCCGCTGCCGCCGTTACCGCTGTTGCCGGGGCCATCTGCGGCGCCGTAGGCGCCATAGTCGAAGGTGCTGGCATCCCAGGGGTTATAGCCGGAAGACGGCGAGCTCCAGGGCTGGCCATTGTCCGGGTCGTCACTTTCTTCACTGGCCAGTGGCGTCGGTGTGGCGATGCCGGCCGGGTGGGCGCTGCTGTTGAAGTGCGTGTAGCTCTCCGGGGTGGCCAGCCAGTCAACCAGATTCAGGCTTAACTGGGCGGCATTGCCGCTGTCGGTCCAGCCCGGGTAGGTGCTTTTGGTCTGGCCGTTGTCTTGGCGCTTGTATTTGGGCGAGGCATCTTCAATCGGGCTGGAGTCGCCGATGAAGGCGGCCTTGCCGGCCCCGGACTTGGCGATGGCCACATAGGGGCCTTCGTTCTGGCCACCGAAATACAGGCCGCTGTCCACCGCATGACTCCAGCGAGCCGGGCTGTCGCTGCCGGAAAAGTACACCAGGCCCTTGGCCCGGGACGGGTCGGTGATGGCCAGGGTGGCGCCGCCGGCCATCAGCACCGGGCCCACACCGCTGGTGATCCCTTCGCCCTGACTGGCGGAGACAATGCCGCTGACCCCGGACAGCCAGTCAATGGCATTGAAGCGGAACCGCAGGCCGAACTGCTGGGCCAGCCAGCCGCCGCTGGCCATGGCGGGATTGCGCAGGTCGCCATAGTCGCCGCCGATGTTGAACTGGCTGGCGGTGGAGCGGTTGTAGCCGTTGTAGACTTCGGTGGCATCCCAGCTGTTCAGGTTGCGGTCGGCATTGTAGTGATCTGCGATGAAATAGATGCCCTTGCCATCCGCGAGGAAGTCTTCCAGCGCCTGTTGCTCCGCCTGGGTGAAGGGGCGGTTGCTCTCCGCCAGCACCAGCACGTCCGCATGGCTGATGCCGGCGTAGGTGATCACCGCTTCATTGGCATTGCTGTTGGCGGTGGTGGGGCTGTGGTAGTCATCCACAAAGGTGATGATGCCATCACTGTTCTTGTCGACGCCGCGATACTCCTGCACGGTATAACCGGCGCTGACCAGGTCATCGGCAAAGTCGGAAAAGCCGCCATCGATCACCCAGTCGGCATTGCCTTCCGTACCGCCGTGGGATACATCGAACAGCACGACCTTGCCGTTGTCGTTGGTGCCCGGCGTTTTCAGCGGCGCGGGGTAATTCCATTGATAAGGAGCGGCGTGGGCCAGCCCCACGGACGTGAACAGGGCACTGGCCAGCAGGCAGCGTTTCAACATGGGTGTTCCCTCTCAGGCGTTGGTGGATGCCCAGAGGGTGCGGGCCTGACAAGCCACACGGATAAAAAATCCGTGATAGTTTGATTAACCTCCGCCAGGTTGGGATGGTGTTGGCAGGCTGGGCGGTTTTTACATCGGCATCATGTTGCGGTCATAACCGTTCGGGCATCGGGGAGTTCGCCGGCCAGCGGTGAGGTCAGGGAGAGAGCATGGGCAAGGCGTCCACGGCGGTGGAGCATTCACAGTTGTCACTGATCGCCGATGGCGAGCAGGCGTTCCGGTTGCGCGCGGCCACCGCGCGGCTGGCGCGGCGCACGCTGGATGTGCAGTACTACATCTGGGATGACGACACCACCGCCAAGCTGCTCACCTATCGTCTGCTGGAGGCGGCCCGCCGGGGCGTGCGGGTACGCATGCTGCTGGACCATGCCAATCAGCTGGGCCGGGATGTGAAGTGGGCGGCGCTCAACAGCCACCCGAATATCGAAGTGCGGCTGTTCAATCCCTTTCGCGGCCGCTACAAGCATTTTCTGCAATGGCTCTACAATGTGCCGCAGCTCAACCACCGCATGCACAACAAGGCCTGGATCATGGATGGCGAGTGCGCCTTGGTGGGCGGACGCAACATTGCCGACCATTACTTCGGCGTTAACGCGGCCACCAACTTTCGCGATCTGGATCTGTATGCCCGCGGCCCGGTGGTCACCGATACCCTGCAGGCGTTCGATGCCTACTGGCACAGTGATCTGGCCGTGCCCCTGAAAACCTACCGCCCACGTACCGAGCAGAGCGCCGAGAATATCTGGCAATGGCTGAGTCAGTGGCGCGATACCCTGCAGGGTTATCCGTACCTGTTTCAGCAGGGTGAGGAGTTCTTTGCCGCCATGCTGGCCGAAGAGAATGCCCGCTCGGTGAGCGCCCCGGCGGTGGTGCTGTTCGATGGCCCGGAAAAGGCCAGTGGAGTACGGCAGACGCTGATGGGTGCACAGCTGGCCGCTTTGCTGGGTCGCCGCCGCCACCGGGAGGTGCTGATCGAAGCCAGCTACTTTATTCCCGGGCAGGATTTCGTCGCCGAACTGGGCCGCCTGCATGCCGATGGCAGCCGGGTGGCGGTGCTCACCAACAGCCTGGCCACCAATGACGTGGTTGCCGCCCACGCCGCCTATGGTCGCTACCGTCGCGCCCTGCTGGCGGCCGGGGTGGAGCTGCACGAACTGCAACCCAATGCCCGCGCCATGCGCCGGCAGAGTCACCTGTTCAAGGGCCGTTCCCGGGCCAGCCTGCATACCAAGGCCATGGTGCTTGATCGCCGCGAAGTGTTTGTCGGTTCGTTCAACATGGACCCGCGTTCTCTGCACCTGAACACGGAAATGGGCTACTACGTGGTGTCCGAGGCATTGGGTGAGCAACTGGCCGCCTTTGTGGAAGAGGGCCTGGCGCCGGATAACAGCTATCGCCTGGAAAAGGGCCGTGGCGGATTGCGTTGGGCCGCCGGTGGCATGCAGGGCAAACCGGTGGTGCTCGATCGTGAGCCGCGGGTGTCGCCGTGGCGACGGCTACTGGCCATGTTGCTGTCGGTTTTGCCCATTGAGCGCCTGCTCTAGGACCGGCATGCTCGACAGTCCCCCCAAACACGCTGGAGAAACCCATGCCTGAGCCGTTCTGTTTTCGTTTTCGCGTACGCTACAACGAGTGTGATGCACAGCAGGTGGTGTTCAATGCCCGCTACGGGGATTACGTGGATATCGCCATGACCGAGTTCATGCGTGCCCTGGGGCGGGACTACAAACAGTTGCTGGCGGCGGGGCTGGATAACCAGGTGGTGAAGCTGACCACCGAGTGGCAATCCCCGGCGCGTTTTGATGACGTGCTGGATGTGTTCGTGTCACTGCAGCAGCTGGGCAATACCTCCTTCACCCTGCAGGCCGATATTCGGCACGCCGATGACGGTTCCCCGGTTGCCCGCTCGCAGGCGGTCTATGTGATGATGACCACCGAGCCGTTCGAGAAAACCCCGGTGCCCGATGACCTGCGTGCCTTGCTGCAGGCCGGGGCGCCGGGGGTGGTGATTGATCAGAGCGGTCGGGGCTAACCTCAATCCATCCAGAGGACGCCTGCGGTGCCCTTATCAGTCGCCGGCCACGTCCAGTACCACCTTGCCCTTGGCGGTACGTGAGGTGAGTGCGGCCAGGGCCTGCTCATAATCCTCGAACTTGAACACCTGGCTGATGCGCGGCTGGATCTTGCCCTGGTTGAACAGCTGCATCAGTTCCATGATGTTCTGCATGTTGGTCTGCGGCTCATGCTGGGTGAAGGCGCCCCAGAACACCCCGACGATGGAGCAGCCTTTCAGCAGCGCCAGGTTGGCGGGGATTTTCGGGATGTCGCCGGCGGCAAAGCCGACAATCAGCAGCCGGCCGTTCCAGGCCATGTTGCGGATGGCGGCTTCGGTGAACTTGTCGCCCACCGGGTCGTAGATCACGTCCACGCCTTTCGGGTAACGCTGCTTGAGGGCGTCTTTCAGGTCGTCTTCGGCGTAGTTGATCAGGTCGTCGGCGCCGGCTTCTTTGGCCACGGCCAGCTTCTCTTCGCTGCTGGCGGCGGCGATCACGGTGGCGCCCATGGCCTTGCCCAGTTCCACCGCGGCCAGGCCCACACCGCCGCTGGCGCCCAGCACCAGCAGGGTTTCGCCGGGCTGGATGTTGGCGCGCTGCTTGAGGGCGTGGTAGCTGGTGCCGTAGACCATGGAGAAGGCGGCGGCGGTGTGGTCATCCATGCCGTCGGGGACCGGAATCAGCTGGGTTTCCGGCACCAGAATTTCTTCGGCAAAGGCGCCGTAGCCGGTCAGGCCCATGACCCGCTGGCCGGGCTTGAAGCGTTGCACGCCGTCGCCCACTTCGAGCACTTCCCCGGCCATTTCGCCGCCCGGTGAAAATGGCATCTGTGGTTTGATCTGGTACTTGCCTTCGATGATCAGGGTGTCCGGAAAGTTGAGGCCGGCGGCCTTGACGCGGACCTTGACCTGGCCCTTGCCCGGTTGCGGGGACGCAATGTCCTCGATGACCAGCTTGTCCGCCGGGCCCAGTTCCTTGCAGAGAATGGCGCGCATGGGTGTCGCTCTCCCGAAAAATATCGTTATAAGGTGCTGACGAAACGCTAACGCCGGGCCGGCAATTAAACAAATGCATGCTGCTCATCCCGTTAGATAAGTTGTATGCATGCATGAAAAGGGGGGATCGGTGCGTCTTGATGTCGCCGTTGGCTGTCGACGCCGTAGGAGTTCGCGTGCAAGCACGCTCCCACGAGGTGCCCAAAATAGCGGAACAGCAAGGAAGGCAGAAAAGGGCGGGCCTGGAGGCCCGCCCGGGGGAGGGATCAGCGGTGGCCGGTGAACTCCACCACCTGCTGGAAGGTGGGCCGGTTCTGCCAGTCGATGGCCGGCACCGAAGACAGGCCGATGGCCCGGTGCTGGATCTGATCCTGGCTCTCGTCCACTTGCCAGCTGTCCATGCTGGCGATGCCGCCGAGCTGGTCGATGGCCTGGTTGAGGCTGTCGGCCAGGGCCTGACGGCAGGTCTGCGCGTCGTCACTGTTGGCACAGCGCAGTGCCCGGTAGGGGTGCTGGCTGGTGCCCAGCGCCTGGTCCAGTACCCGTTGCAGGTAGCCGTAGTCGCCGCTCTGGTAGGCGGAGCCCTGGGCGGACGGTTTGTTGTCGCGGCCCATCAGTGTCAGGTTCTTGCCATCCACATCTTCCATGGCGGTGACCTGGGGCAGCAGGGCGTCGATCATCAGCGGGTACCAGGCATTCATCAGGGCCACGGCGCTTTCGTCGTCGTAGTCACCGGACTGGTCCCGGTCGCGGCGCTGGGCGCCGTCGAGCACCCAGTTCTTGAGCAGGGTCACGGCACTGTCCTGGTCGCCGGTGAGCGGTGCGGTGTCCAGCAGCGCCAGGGCGCTGGGCAGCACTTCCTGGCCGCGCAGGTCCACATGGGCCGCATCGCCCATGGCCTCTACCATGTTGGCGCGGGTCACGCTGCCCTGTTCCACCAGTTTGCGAAGGCGTACCTCCAGCATGTCGTTACGATGCACCGGGCCATAGCTGGCATTGGCGTCGGCGGCCCACCAGTCCCGGGCCGGGCGGTTGTTCCAGCTGGCCAGGTAGCCACGCGGCGGGTTGCTCTCATGGGGATGCGCGTCCTGGCCGATGAAGCCCTGCCAGTCGTACTGACCGTTACCCCAGCTGGGCAGCTCCGGGTCCACGCCGGGGCTGCGTTGCGGGTAGAGTCCGGAGTGGAAGTAGGCGATATCGCGATCATCGATATAGAACCAGTTGAAACTGCCGGTGGTGCTGTTGAAGGTGTCGTAGAAGCTCTGCACGTCATGCGGGTCGTTACGGGTGGCCTGCATGAAGGGCAGGGCGGTATCCAGCTCGGCGAAGTAGGTGCTGCGCTGGCGGGTCAGCGCCACCGGCTGGCCGTTGACGGTGGCGTAGCCGATCACCGGGCCGTACTCCTCGGTGCGAATGGCGCGCCGGTGCACCGCATAGTTCTGGCCGATGCTGGACGGGTCGTCGGTGGGCACCGCCAGGTTCCAGCGCGCCGCCCATTGCTGGTCGATCACGTCGAAGGCCTTGCAACCGCCCTGGTAGAGGTAGCCGCCGGCGCCGGTGCTGTCATCGTCCAGGCTGCACAGGCGCACCACGCGTACATCACTCAAATCGGAGCTGCCGGAGGTGGCGCTCCAGGCGAAGTCCGGGCCATGGCCGATCACCACATAGGGCAGCCCGGTGAAGGTCATGCCGCGGGTATGGATGTCGCCGCCGTTGACTGACATTTCCAGCAGCAGCTGCGGTTCGAAGTACCCGGTCTGCGG
This sequence comes from Alcanivorax hongdengensis A-11-3, assembly GCF_000300995.1. Classification (GTDB taxonomy): domain Bacteria; phylum Pseudomonadota; class Gammaproteobacteria; order Pseudomonadales; family Alcanivoracaceae; genus Alcanivorax; species Alcanivorax hongdengensis. The sequence continues at coordinate 14,113 of NZ_AMRJ01000010.1, forward strand.
GCCGAACACGGCAATCGGCTGGCCGCTGGCGGTGTGCTCCGCGTTGATCAGCAGGGCGTTGGACATGGTCGGCGGGAAGCGGTGACGCAGGCCGGCCAGACCCTTCTCCAGGCTGGCCAGGCGCTGTTCCACCTGCTGGCGCTGGTCCGGGGTCAGTGACGACGCGCCGGGCAGGCGGGGGCTGATGGCCTCGGGTTGCGGTTGCCACAGACGGTCCATGGCGATGCGCAGGGCAGCCCAGTCGCTACGCAGCTGCTGGCCGTCATCGTCCAGGAACGACAGCGACAGCACGCCACTGAGAATATCCTGCACATTGTCCAGCAGGCCGCCGACCACGCCGGTGCCCGGCAGCGCCGGCAGGTTGCCACCGGTTTCCGGGCAGCTGGCCTGGCCGGGCCGGCCGCAGGGCTCGGTGGTCAGGGCTTCGTAGGGCTGGTAGCTGCCGGCATCGAACATCACCGCGCCGGGGAAGCGGCTGCTGAGCTCGCCGGATAGCGGGCACAGGTCATCCGGCAGGCTCGGCGGGGACTGGGTGGCGAACGACAGCGCCGTGGTCACGGTGGAATCCGCGTCGGTGCCGTGGCGCAGGTCGTGCCACAGGTCGCAGGCGGCCTGGTCGCTGCCGGTCTGCTCGCGCAGGGCCTGCAGTAACAGCACGTTCTTCTGCTCGTCACCGCCGCCGCCGGCGAAGATGCCCTGGATCAGAGTGGCGATGGCGACCACATCCTCGATCTTGAACGGCTCCAGCTGCACGCCGAGACCCACGTATTCGATGGGGACCTGCAGCAGGCCCGCCTGGGCGTCGGCCACGTACTTGTTGAGGCCGGCCACATAGTCGGTGGCGTCCTGATAGACCTGGGCGCCGTCGTCACCGAAGCGGCCCACGGTCTCGGCGATCTGCCGGGTCAGGTCCTCTTCCCGGTAGGGGGCGTTCTCGGCGATATCCTTGTCGAAGGAAAAGTCCGCCGGGCCAAGGAACCTGGACAGCTGGCCACGGCCGGCCCGGCGCAACACATCGAGCAGGAACAGGCGGTCGGCGGCGGTGGCATAGCCGGTGCCGAACAGGGCGTCGCGGCGGCTGTCGCCGAAGATGTGCGGCACGCCGAAGTTGTCACGCTTGATGTCCACCTGATAGTTGCCGCTGGTGATGGTGGTTTCGCTTTCCCAGTTGCCGGCATCCGGGCCCAGCAGCGGGGCCGGTTTGAAGTAGTGGGTGAGCTGGTCGTCGGTGAGGCCCGGCTGGCTGTGCGACAGGGCATCGTAGATCGGCAGCTGGTCGTCGAAATGCGGTTCCTTGGTGAGCGCCGGCACCAGGCCGGTTTCCGCCACCAGATCATTGAGCAGGGTATTGATCAGATCGCCCAGGCCGGGGATGTCCTGGGTCAGGTTGCCGAGCCCGCCGCCATCGTCCTGGCCGGGCGGCAGAATATTGAGCACCGGGCCGTAGTCGGCGTAGGGCGCGGTCACCGCCGACGGGCGCGGCGCCGGTTCCGTGGGCGTGACCGGGTCCGGCTGGTTGGGTGTCGGGGTCGGTGTGGAGGCGGCCGGGCTGCTGCCGCCACCGCCGCCGCCGCAGGCGGTCAGCAGGCCGGCGGTGAACAGCGCGGCTGCCAGCCGATTCAGGGAATGACCGGATTTCATGAGTACCCTCCGAGAGTGCATTGTTGTTTTGGGCCCCGGGTCGGATGTGGAAGGCCGGGGCGGACGTAGCGTTTATGTACGTTCGTCCCAGAGTGGCACGGGGCTCCCGTGCGAGGGAGGGCAGGCAACAAAACAGAAAGAAAATACAACGGCGCAACAAAACTGTTGCACTGTGTAATGTTGTGCGGTGAAGGGTTGTGCGGTGAAGAAAGGTTTGACGGGCCTGTTTGGCGCCGCCCCGCAGGAGCGGGCTGGCAAGCAAAGGGGGGAGGGATTCGCGTGCAAGCACGCTCCCACAGGGCGCCGACAGGCCACGGGAAAATTCAGCCTGCCGGGGGCGGGAGCCTCTGCTCCCTAGTCGTGGGTTTCTTCGATGTGGGCCAGCACGTTGGCCAGCCGATCCACCAGGATCTTGTTGATGCTCTTTTCCAGCACGCGGCCCAGCTCGTCGCTGACCACGGCGTCGGCCAGCGGCCGGATGCGGGTGATGAAGTCGGCCAGCTTGGGCACGTCTTCGCCTTCCGGCAGGGCGTCGTCACCGTACTTTTCGTCCACCAGGTGGTGGATGATCATGCCGATGAAACGATCGGCCAGCTTGTCCACTTCCTCGCGCACCAGCGACACATGGGTGAGTACCGCATCCAGTGGCACACCGGCTTCGGTCAGTTCCTTGCCGGCGTTGTAGATCCGCGGGAACGGAATGCGCAGGCGCATGCCTTCGGGAATGATGTAGCCCAGCTTGACGGCCTTGGTCATCACCTCCGGGGTGATGTCGTCGCCGAAGTCGTCGATCAGATCCTGGTAGTCCAGGTAGGAGGGGACGCTGGGGTTTTGCCAGGAGGTGACCGCCACTTCCAGGCCGAGAATATCGTTGAGCTCGCGGCCCTGTTCCCAGGCGCTGAGCAGGTCGCGGATATTGTTGAGCGTGTAACCCCGTTCCAGCAGGGCGCCGATGATCTTCAGGCGTGCCAGATGCACATCGGTGTAGATGCCGGTGCGGCCGCGCTTTTCCGGCGGCGGCAGGATATCGCGGTCCTGGTAGGCACGCACGTTACGCACCGTGGAGCCGGCTTCGCGGGCCAGCTCGTCGATGGTGAATTCCTTGTGCTTGCCGGTGTCGTCCGCGGCGCTTTGGGCGACCGGCTGCGTGTACTTTTTCAAGGTACGCAACAGGGCGGCGGGATTACGTTCGCTGGATTTCATGAGGGCGATGATAGCCCGCTTTCCCGGCGGGTGCTACAGCCCGGAGTATTAGCGGCACACAGGGTGTGCCGCGCGTCACGCTGAGGGGCAGAGGGGGGTTGCGCAGCCTGCTAACGGCTCAGATCCACCTGGGCCAGGTTGCGGGCCAGGCCCGGGGCAAAACGGCCCAGCCACTGCATACCCACCGCTTCCGGGCTGACCGGCGCCACCGCACGGTTGTCTTCCACCGCCTCGATGATGGCCGCGGCCACCCGGTCCGGGGTGTAGGCGCGGCGATGGTAGAGGCGCTGGGCATTGTCGCGCAGGCGTTCCTGCTCGTCGTCGTCCACGCCCACGAAGCGGGTGCGGCGGGTGATCGGCGTGTCGATTACGCCCGGGCAGATGGCGCTGACGCCGATGCCGTGCTCGGCCAGCTCGGCGCGCAGGCACTCGGTGAACATCAGTACCGCGCTCTTGCTGGTGGCATAGGCGGGTAGCATGCGCGAGGGCATGAAGGCCGCCGCCGAGGCCAGGTTGACGATGTGGCCGCCCTTGCCCTGGTCGATCATCTGCCGGGAGAACAGCCGGCTGCCGTGGATAACGCCCCACAGATTGACGCCCAGTACCTGCTGCCAGTCCTTCACCGAGGTATCCAGCAGTGACCCGGACAGACCCACGCCGGCATTGTTGACCAGCACATCCGGGGCGCCCAGTTCCTTGTCCACATAACGGGCCAGCGCTTCCATGGAGCGGCTGCTGCTGACATCCGCCTTGCGGCTCAGTGCCAGGCCACCTTCGCGGCGAATCACCTCGGCGGTGGCTTCGGCGGCCTCGGCACTGATGTCGGTACACAGCACCTGGGCGCCACGGCGGCCGTAGGCCAGGGCGGTTTCCCGGCCGATGCCGGAGCCGGCGCCGGTGATCACCACCAGCCGGCCGCTGTCCTGGCGGCGCGGGCCATTGAGGCGTGCCCGCTGCAGCGCGCCGCTGGCCGGCTTGCCGTCCACATGGGCGATGAATTCACGGATATGGCGGGCGGTCACGTCCGGGTACTGCAGCAGCGGGCCCCAGTGACCGGTATTGATTTCCCGGCGCCAGACCTGCTCGGCCCAGCGGGTGACGCTGTCGAGCATGGCCGGGCGCACAAAGTTGTCCTGGCGGGCGACGATCTGCTGTACCGGAATGGCGGTGTAGCGCTCGCGCGGGCGCAGCAGGCAGGGCAGCATGTTGGCCCGGTACATGTTGATGCCGTGGGTGCCGTCCTTGAGCTGGGTGCCGCTGACATCCACGTCCAGTTTTTCGGTGGCACGCAGCAGTCGCGGCCAGGCTTTGGCCAGGCCGGCCTTCCAGGCCAGCGGCGCCCCCGGCAGGTGAAAGGCGCCGATATACCAGGAGTGGCTGAGCTGGTTGAGCACGGCGCTGGGGCTGCCCTGTTGCTGCATCCACTGGCCGATATGGTCCAGGCAGGGCCCGGACAGGGTGGTAAAGGAGGCAATGCGGCGGCCGGCGCCGGGCTCGGTGACCGCTTCCCAGCTCTGGATCGAGCCCCAATCGTGGGCCACCAGATGCACCGGTTGATCCGGGCTGATTGCATCGATCACCGCAAAGAGGTCGGCACTCAGTTCGCTGAGCCGGTAGGCGGCCTTGCCCGCGGGGGCGGTGGAGTTGCCGCTGCCGCGCACGTCATAGGCGATCACCCGCATGTCGCGGCTGAGGCGCTCGGCGACCTTTTCCCACACATGGCTGGAATCCGGATAACCATGCACCAGCATCACGGTGGGGCTTTTGTCATCGCTCCAGGTTCGTACCGCCAGTTGCACATCATTGCGGCGTACCTGGCTGTCGCGCCATTGCACCATGGAAAACCTCTACGGCGTTGTTAAAAGGGCGAGCGGCGTCAGGCCGCCTGCTCGCGCAGGGTGGTCGGGCAATGCGACAGGTCGGGCTCCAGCCAGCCAGCGGTTTCGCTGTCGACCACCAGCAGTTCACTGAACGCCGCCCGCCGGGCGCCATCGCGCAGGGTCAGCTGCAGTTGCCAGAGACCGGGCAGCAGGGCCAGGCCGTGCCGGGGCAGGCCATCGGGCAGGGTGCCGGTCAGCGGCATCAGGCGGCTGCGGACCTGCCGTTGCAGGCCGTCGCCTTGCCCGGCGCAATATTGCTCCAGCGTCTGCCCGGCTTTCAGGGCCGCCAGCAGGGTCTGGCGTTCCGCCGGCAGCTGCTGTTGCAGGGCGCTGTCGTCCGGGTTGCCGGTCAGCACCGCGCGGGCGCAGTGGCCGTTGAGGACCGCATCGCATTGCAGACGGTAGATCATGCCCGGGCGATAGCGTCGTTTGCCCTGTCGATTCAGGCCAAACGGCCCGCGCGGTGTCTGCCGTTCGGCCAGAAAGCGCGCCTGGGGCGCGCGTGCCGGGTCGTGTAGCTGGTGGGCGCGCAGCCAGTCACGCAGCAAATGGGCGGTATCCGCCTCGTTCATGCCCGGTTGCAGGGCATTGGCGATGGTCTGTACGGCTTTGTAGGCCTGTTGTTGGGCCTGGCGATAGGGCGCCAGCGCCTGGGAATCCGGTGTCCAGATCCGTGTCATGTGAGCCTCCACGCAAGGCAGCAAGGTCGTCGATAATTACATTGGCTAATGTCACGGTCAACCGCGGCCATTGGCCGGTTGTCAGCGCCCGCGGCCTCCAGGGTCAATCGTTTCGGCACGGTATTGCGCGGGGCTGTCTTCGCGTGATCTTCACATAAAGACTTCGCTGTCTTGTTAGGGTGTGGCCCGAATACGCTTCAAATTCACCAACATCCGGCAAGGCCGGATCAAGGAGATGACCGTGCGGCACCCCTGGCAGTATGTTCCCGGCCTAAGCGCCCTGCTTTTCCTGAGTCTGCTGATGGTAGCGCCCCCGGCGATGGCGCAAACGGCGGCGACCCCTGACGATTACGGCAAGTTGGCCGATACCCTGGAAAACGATGCCTCGCGGCAGGCGCTGATCGAACAGTTGCGCGGCCTGCAGGCGGCCAGCAATCCGAGCCCGCTGGGGCTGGAGGACGAGGTGCCGGCCACCGAGATTGCCGCCGATGCCCCCAGTGGCCAGACCGCCGGGCAGGTATCGCTGGCCCGGCGCATGGCGGCGGCCACCGGCAACATGGCCGGCGATATTGGCCGGCAGTTTGCCGCCCTGGGTGCTCTGGTCACCGGCTGGATGGGTGACAGCAGCGAGACAGCGGCGGCATCGCCGGCGGTGGACTGGAAGGCGGTCAGTGCCGCGTTGCTGAACCTGGCCATTCTGGTGGTGACCACCTTTGTGCTGTTTGCCGTATTGCGGACGCTGGCCGGGCCAGCCTTTACCCGCCTCAGTGGCTGGGCCCGGGCCGGCTCGGAAAAGCTGGCCATCCTGCGCACCACGGTGGCGGTGGCCCTGGCGGCGGTGCTGGATGTGATCGTGGTCGGGCTGGCCTATCTGGGTGGCACCTTTGTGGCACCACTGCTCACCGAGCAGCTGGGCGCGGATGCCACCCGCCTGGCGCTGTTCCTCAACGCCTTCCTGGTGGTGGAGCTGATCAAGGCCGGCCTGCGCATGTTCTTCTCGTCCCGCTATGAAGGTCTGCGTCTGCTGCCAGTGGCGGCGGATCAGGCCCGTTACTGCAACGGCTTCCTGGCCCGCGAGGCAGGCTGGGTCGGCTACGGCATGCTGGTGCTGGTGCCGGTGCTCAATTTCAACGTGTCTCCGGCACTGGGCAGTGGCGTGGGTACCCTGATCATGCTGCTGGCCCTGGTGTACGCGGCGGCGGTGATCCTGCGCAAGAAGTCGGTGCTGGCCGACGCCCTGGGTCGGCGTGCCCAGGCCAGCGCCGGGCCCCTGCGCCTGGTGCTGTTGCTGCTGGCGCGCACCTGGCACTGGCTGGCGCTGGCCTATGCATTGCTGGTGTTCGCGGTCACCGTGCTCAACCCGGATACCGCTTTGCCCTACGTGGCCAAGGCCACCCTGCTGACGCTGGTTTATGTGGGGCTGGGTATGCTGGTGGCGGTGGCCCTGGCCCAGCTGATCGGCAAGGAAGTGCAGTTCTCCGAGCGGCTCAATGCCAGCATGCCGCGCCTTCAGGCGCGGGTGAACACTTACATACCGACCGGCCTCAAGGTTATTCGCGCGCTGATTCTGGCGCTGGTGGTGGTGCTGTCGCTGGATGCCTGGCACCTCTATGACCTGGCCGCCTGGTATGCCACACCGGCTGGCGCCCAGGTGGTGGCGTCGCTGATCGATATCCTCATCATTCTGGCGCTGGCGGCGGCGGTCTGGGTGGCCCTGGCCAGCCTGGTGGAGCACAAGTTCAGCCCCGGTGAAGACAGCTCCGCCGCCCAGGCAGCCCGTGGCGAGACCCTGCTGGGGCTGTTCCATACTACCCTGGCGATCACCATCATCATCATGACGGCCATGATCGTCCTGTCCGAGGTCGGCGTGGATATCGGCCCGCTGATTGCCGGCGCCGGTGTACTGGGCCTGGCCATTGGTTTCGGTGCCCAGAAGCTGGTGCAGGATGTGATTACCGGCGTCTTCATCCAGGTGGAAAATGCCATGAACACCGGCGACTTTGTCAGTGTCGGCGGCAACTCCGGCACCGTGGAGCGGGTCGGCATCCGTTCCGTGGCGCTGCGTGATCTGTATGGCACCTACCATATCGTGCCGTTCTCCTCGGTGGATGCGGTGTCCAACTTCACCCGCGAATACGGCAACCATGTGGGCGAATACGGCATTGCCTACCGCGAGAGCATCGACGATGCCATCGTGCAGCTGGAAGCCGCCTTCGAGGCACTCAAGGAAGGTCCGCACAAGGACAATATCCTGGCGCCCATGACCGTGGCCGGCGTGACCGCCCTGGCCGACAGCTCGGTGAATATCCGCGTGGTGATCAAGACCACGCCGGGTAACCAGTGGGCCGTGGGCCGTGCGTTCAACCGACTGGTGAAGATCTACTTCGACCAGGCCGGTATCGAGATTCCGTTCCCCCATACCACGCTGTACTTCGGCGAGGACCGGGACGGCTCGGCCCCGGCGGCGCGGGTGCGTCTGGCCGACGACCGGGTAGTGTCCACCCAGGGCAGCGGCGACAACTAGTCGCCCGCCGCCCGCAAACGCAAAACCCGGGTTGCCACAGGGCGCCCGGGTTTTTTTATGGCGGTGGATTGGCAATCACAGTGTGTTTCGTGCTGCTGAGATGCCAGGTTGCGCCCTGGCGTCTGCCGCGAGCCTGATACCCAGGCATGCTCTGCTCCCTGTGGGAGCACCCCCTCTGGCTCCCCCTCAAGGAGGGGGAGGACGGTGAATCATCAGGCAGATGAAAGCGTATGACGCCCTCCCCCTGAAAAGGAAAGGGCAGGGGGCGACGATGAGTGCTGCCAGGCGAACGACAGTTTTTATGCCCTTGATATCCGTTAATCCGTGCCGCGCAAAAAAAAGGGTCGGCATATGCCGACCCGGAGTCACCGGAAAAGGGAGAGCAACGGTGATAACAACAAATCAGGCAGCCTGTTTGAGTACGTCGCCCAGCAGGGCTTCGAACTGCTCCAGCTTGTCCCGGTTGTCGTGGTCCCAGGGATGGAAACCGGGTTTGAACCAGTCGAACCAGGGCCGGGTGATATTGCGGAAGATGCCCTTCTTGCCCCAGGTGTGCTTGGCCACTGCGCGCCAGCCTTTCAGGTCGGTGAGGCCGCCCTTGATGCGCACGTTGTGCAGGTAGAAGGGAATAAAGAGGGCAAAGAAGACGCCGGTGGCCAGCACCAGGGTGCCGCTGCGCAGGGCATAGGCGCCCAGGTTGCTGTCGTCGCCGATCACGGTGCGATAAACATCAAAGGCCACCGCCTTGTGCTCGGTTTCTTCCAGCGCGTGCCAGTTCCAGATGGCCTTGTAGCCTTCGTCGGCACCGTCCATGATTTCCGGCAGATCCAGCAACCCGCCGCCCAGAATGGCGGTGAGGTGTTCCAGTGCCACGGTGGCGGCCAGCTGGAAGGATTTCGGAGAATACTGCTGGGCGGCCTTGAGCAGTTTGGCCACCAGGGCTTCCTGGGCGTGCAGCGGCACACCGCCCTGGGCCACGAAATCGTTGTATTCTTCGTGCTCACGGCCGTGCATCGCTTCCTGGCCGATAAAGGCAGTGACCGCCTTCTTCAGCTCGGCATCGGTGATCTGCTCACGGTAATTGCGTACGCTGTCGATGAAGAAGCGCTCACCTACCGGGAAGAACAGGCTCATGGTATTGAGGAACTGGCTCACGTTGAGACCATCCTGGTGCCATGTCAGGGCCTTGGCCGGGTTCAGGTTGAACTTCAAATTGCGTCGTACGGGCAGGATACTGATCGCCATAACCGCATACCTCCATAAACGTTACATTGATCGATGATACAATTGGCCGTGCAACAATCAAGCGCCAAACTGACCGGGATGGAAAAAAGTGTCTGAAAAGAAACAGGAAATTGCCGAGCGTTTACTCGACGGATTGCTCGATCACCTCTGTGAGCGCCTGACCCCGGCGCAGCTGGAGGGGGTGATTACCCAAGAGCTGGACTATTTGCTGGCCCAGAGTGATCGCTTTTCCCTGTCGCAGCTGGTCAGTGTGGAGCAGGTGCAGACCACGGCCCGCAAGTACGCGGTGCAGATGGACATCAGTGGCGCCATTCCGGAGCTGGTCGGTGACATGGTGGAGCGCTTCTACGACCACGGCATCCAGGGCCAGCGCCAGATCGGCGAGGTGCTGGACGAGTCTGCGGTGGAGGCCTTCCTCGACAAGCTGCTGGAGATTCCCCTGTCCCAGCACGGCGTCGCCTGGCTGGGCCGCAACCCGGTGTTGCTGGCGGTACTGGCCGGTGGTGCCCAGATGGGTGTGAAGACGGTGCTGCACCAGAGCCTGCCGGCGCCGCTGCGCGCCCAGCTGCTCAAGCGGTTGCCGCCGCGCTGGCTGGCCAGCCTGGAGCTACGCCTGCAGGAGTGGCTGCTGCGTCGCACCGAGCAGCTGCTCAGCGATCCCTATCTGTATCGTGATGACAATCTGGAAGAGCTGCGCGACCTGGTGCTGGTAGCCTGGCAGGACTTTGCCCAGCGGCCGGTGGCAGAGCTGCGCGAGTTGATCAGCAGCGAGGATATCCAGGAGCTGTTCGTGATCGTGTTCGAGTACTGGCGCGAGCTCCGCCACAGCGATTACTTCAATTCCCTGCTGGATACCGGCGTGCAGGCGTTCTTCGACAAGTATGGCGATAGCACCCCCGGTGAGCTGCTGGCGGAGCTGGGCATCAGCCGCGAGATGATGCTCGACGATGCCCTGCGCTTTGCGCCGCCGATCCTGGCGGTGTTGCAGCGCGAGGGGCTGGTGCGAGAGTGGCTGCGCCGGCAGCTGGGGCCGTACTTTGCCTCCGAGTCGGCGCTGGCGATTCTGGAAGAGGGGCTTTAGATCTTCACGCGCGGCTTGTGGATCTGGTCGCGCAGGATTTCCTGCAGGCGGGTTTCCGGCACCGGCTTGCTGATGTAGAAGCCCTGAATGCCGTCACAGCCCATCTCGCGCAGCATTTCCAGGTGGGCGGCGGTTTCCACCCCTTCGGCGATCACGCGCATTTTCAGGCTGTGGGCCATGTCGATGATGGCGCGGGTAATGGCGGCATCATCCGGGCTGGTGTCCATTTCCATGATGAAGGAACGGTCGATCTTGAGCGTGTCCACCGGGAAACGCTTCAGGTAGCTCAGTGACGAGTAGCCGGTGCCGAAATCATCCAGTGCCAGTTCGATACCCCGGGTGCGCAGTTCCTGCAGCAGGGTAATGTTCTGGTCCATGTCTTCCATGATCAGGCTTTCGGTGAGCTCCAGCTCCAGCAGGTGGGCCGGCAGGCCGGTGCTGTCCAGTACCCGGTCGATGATCTGTGCCACATTGCCCTTGCGGAACTGGTGGGCGGACAGGTTCACCGACACGCAGATATCACCCAGGCCCTGCTGATGCCACTGGCGGGCATGGCGACAGGCGCGTTCCATGACCAGCTCGCCGATGGCGGAAATCAGCCCGGATTCCTCCGCCAGCGGGATGAAGTCCGACGGCGGCAGCAGGCCCATGGTCGGGTGCTGCCAGCGCACCAGTGCCTCCACCGAGGTGATGCGCCCGGAGCCCAGGTCCATCTTCGGCTGGTAGTAGATGACGAACTCGTTCTTGAAGATCGCCTTGCGCAGGCTGGTCTCCAGCGCCAGCTGCTCCACCGAGGCCACCCGCATGTTGCCACGGTAGTACTGGTAGCTGTTGCCGCCGCTGCGCTTGGCCTGATAGACCGCCATGTCCGCCTGGTTGATCATGCTCTGGGCTTCCTTGGCGGTGTCCGGGAAGATGCTGATGCCGATACTGCCGCCCAGCAACAGCTCGTGGCCGTCGATCATGAAAGGCTTCTTCAGGGCGTTGATCACTTTCTGGCTGAGGTTGCTGACGGCGGCTTCATTGGGGAAGTTTTCCATCAGCAGGGTGAACTCGTCACCGCCCACCCGGGCCATGTCCTCGGTGGGCACGCCGCACTCGCAGATGCGGTCGGCGGCGGCCTTGAGCAGGCGGTCGCCAATTTCATGGCCGAGGGATTCGTTGATCGGCTTGAAGCGGTCCAGGTCGATCATCAGCAGCGCCACCTTTTCCCGGTTGAGGCGTGCCAGGGTCAGCGACTTGTGCAGATGCTCGCGGAACTGGGAACGGTTGGCCAGGCCGGTGAGGCGGTCGAAATTGGACAGGAACTGTAGCTGTTCCTCGGTTTCCTTGCGGGTGGTCAGATCCGAGATCATGCCCACGTAGCGGATCACCCGCTTCTGCTCGTCACGCACGGCGCTGACTTGCAGCCATTCCGGGAAATGTTCCCCGTTATGGCGCTTTTCGTTGATCTCGCCTTCCCAGAAGCCGTTTTCCTTGAGCGCTGCGGTGATCATCTTGTAGGTGTCACTATTGGCGGTGGTGCCTTCATGGTCGAGCACCTGCTTGCCCAGCACCATGGACTCCGTGTAGCCGGTGATCTGCTCGAAGCGGGCATTGACCGCCTGGAAGCGGAACTGGTTGTCGAGGATGAAGATGCCCTCCGGGGCGTTCTCGAACACGGTGGCGGCCAGGCGTAGCTGTTCCTGGGCCTGGCGGTCGTCGGTGATATCCCGGCGGGTGCCGATCATGCGCAGGGCGCGGCCGCTCTTGGCGCGCTCCACCACGCGGCCATCATCCTCGATCCAGCGCCATTCACCATCCGCGTGGCGCAGGCGGTAGACCGCGTGGTAGCTGTCACTCTGGCCCTTGAAGTGGGCAACCATGGCGCGGCGGATGCGCGGCAGGTCATCCGGGTGCACCAGTTCTTCCAGGTCGCCGAAGAAGTTGCGGAAGTAGGCGCTGTCGTAACCCAGCAGCCGGTCGAAATTGGTGTGGTAGTTGTGGCCGGTTTCCAGCATCCAGTCCCACAGGCCGATGTTGCTGGCTTCCAGCGCCAGTTGCAGCTGCTCGCCGGTATCGGTGAGCGCCTTGTTGGATTGCTCCAGCGCCTGGGTGCGCTCCTGCACCATGGTTTCCAGCCGCTCGTTGGCCTCCTGCAGGCGCTGGCGGGCGTCCTTTCTTTCGCAGATTTCCTGGGCCAGCTTCTCGTTCAGTGATTCCGCGTCCGAGCGGGCCCGGTTCAGGTAATCAATCAGCGCCCGGTTGCTGGCCTGCAGGGCCAGGGCCTGGTTGCCGGTGCGGTTGATGCGCCGGGCGGCGATCACCAGGAACACGCCCAGGCCGGCCAGTAACATCAGCATGGGCTGACCATCCTGCTGGATCTGGGTCAGGCGCCACATGGCCGGGCCCAGCAACAGCAGCAGATACAGCAACACGGTGGGCAGGTGGCTGCTGTAGGCCGCCAGCGACACCATGCACAGGCCCAGGCCCAGCGCCGCCAGGGTTAGCTGCGGCACCAGCATGGGCGTGGTAAAGAGGGTGGAAACCGGGTTGAACAGGTAGCCCGCCAGGCCCATGGCCAGTGGCGTGGCCAGCGCCATCAACGACAGCCAGCGGCGGCAGCGACGGTCCGATTGATCCCGGTCCAGCCGCCGGCGGTACACCCGCAATAACCCCAGGCGCAGCGCCACCACAAGCACGGTCACCGCCAGCCAGCCCAGCATGGTCGGCCGCGCAATCGGGCTCTGTGACCAGTAGGACGCCACCAGAATCGCCGCGCACGGTACCTCCAGCGCGCTGAGGGTCAGCATGCCGCTGTAAAGGCGTTGGCACTGTTCGTCCACCACCGTAGGTGAGTGCGAAGGCTGTGTTGGCAAAGACTGCACGAGTTGGTGTTCCTCTGGCTCGGAGCCGAGTGTTTTTGTTTTCGAGTTTACCCATAGCTTGGGGTGAAGGGAAACAGGAAGCTACGAATATATAGTCATAGCGAGAATGTAAACACTTGCTTGCGTACGGCGCCGGACCATTCTGCTAAACTCCCGCGCCATGGACGACGTGACTTCCCTGATTGATGGTCTCAACCCGGCCCAGCGCGATGCGGTGGCAGCCGACGACCGCCATTTACTGGTGCTGGCCGGCGCCGGCTCCGGCAAGACCCGGGTGCTGGTGCACCGTATCGCCTGGCAGATCGCCACCGAGCAGGCCTCGCCGTTTGGCATCCTGGCGGTGACCTTCACCAACAAGGCCGCCGCCGAAATGCGCGGCCGTATCGAACAGCTGCTGGACATGTCCGCCGACGGCATGTGGGTAGGCACCTTCCACAGCATCGCCCACCGTCTGCTGCGCTCCCACTGGCAGGAGGCCGGCCTGCCCCAGGGCTTCGAGATCATCGACGCCGACGACCAGGTGCGACTGGTGAAGCGGGTGATCAAGGAGTTGGGCCTGGACGAGCAGCGCTGGCCGGGCCGCCAGGCCACCTGGTTCATCAATGGCCAGAAGGACGAGGGCCTGCGCGCCAAACACATGGACGCCAACGGCGACCTGTTCGTGCAGACCATGCAGAAGATCTACTTCGGCTATGAAGAGGCCTGCGAGCGCGGCGGCCTGGTGGACTTCAACGAAATGCTGCTGCGCGTGCTGGAGCTGTTCCGTGACAACGACAGCCTGCGCGGCCACTACCAGCGCCGTTTCCGCCACATCCTGGTGGACGAATTCCAGGATACCAACAGCATCCAGTACGCCTGGCTGCGGCTGCTGGCCAATGACGACAATGCGGTCACCATCGTCGGCGACGATGACCAGTCCATCTATGGCTGGCGTGGCGCCAAGATCGAGAACATCCACAAGTTCAGCCGCGACTTTCCGGATACCCGCACCATCCGCCTGGAGCAGAACTACCGCTCCACCGGCACCATCCTGAAAGCGGCCAACGCGGTGATCGACAACAACAGCGACCGCCTCGGCAAGGAGCTGTGGACCGACGGCGGCGATGGCGACCCGATCCGCCTTTATGCCGGCTTCAACGAAGTGGACGAAGCCCGCTTCATCGCCGGGCGCGTGGACAAGCACAGCCAGGAAGGCACCGCGCGCCGCGATATCGCCGTGCTGTATCGCTCCAACGCCCAGTCACGGGTGCTGGAAGAGGCCTTCCTGCAGGCCGGCATTCCCTACCGCATCTACGGCGGCCAGCGCTTCTTCGAGCGCGCCGAGATCAAGAACGCGCTGGCCTACCTGCGCCTGATCAGCAATCGCCACGCGGACGCCGCCTTCGAGCGGGTGGTCAACACCCCCACCCGTGGCATCGGCAACAAGACCCTGGAAACCCTGCGCGAGGTGGCCCGCCAGCGGCAGATCTCCCTGTGGCAGGCCGGCCAGGCCATTGTCAGTGAGCAGTTGCTTAGCGCCCGCGCCATCAACGCCCTGGCGGTGTTCCTCAACCTGGTGGAGCAGCTGGCCCAGCAGACCGAGGGCCTGGGCCTGGGCGAAACCGCCGAGCACGCCATCGAAGCCAGCGGCCTGGTGGCCTTCCATGCCAAGGAAAAGGGCGAGAAGGGCCAGCAGCGCATCGAGAACCTGCGCGAACTGGTGTCCGCCACCCGCGACTTTTCAGAGGTGGAGAGGGGCGAAGAAGACGAAGACTCCGAGCTGGACAGCCTCACCGCCTTCCTGGATCACGCCGCGCTGGAATCCGGCGAAGGCCAGGCCGACGCCCACGAGGACGCGGTGCAGATGATGACGCTGCATTCGGCCAAGGGGCTGGAATTCCCGGTGGTGTTCATCACCGGCATGGAAGAGGGCCTGTTCCCGCACCAGATGTCCAGCGAGGAGCCCGGCCGCCTGGCCGAGGAGCGCCGGCTCTGTTACGTGGGCCTGACCCGCGCCAAGCGTGAACTGTATCTCACCCACGCGGAAAGCCGTCGCCTCTACGGCAACGAGAACTATAATCCGCCCAGCCGCTTTATCCGCGAGATCCCCGCAGAGCTGATCGAGGAAGTGCGCGCCCGCGCCGGCTTCAGCCGTCCCATGGGCGGCGCCGGCTCGCCGATCCGCGAAACCGAGTCCAACGGTATCAACCTGGGCGCCCGCGTGTTGCATCCCAAGTTTGGCGAGGGCACGGTACTGCATTTCGAAGGCCAGGGGCCCAATGCACGGCTGCAGATCAACTTCGACGGCGCCGGCACCAAGTGGCTGGTCAGCCAGTACGCGCGACTGGAAGTGATTTAGGGCCTCGGGCCCGCCTGATGCTGCAACGTTCAGTGCATTTGGCGTAGGTCGGAAATGGGCGTGAGCCCATCTCCGACATGGCATTACAAAATGGCACGGCGTGTGCCATTGATGGCGGAGATTGCCTGCGGCAATTTCCGCCCTACGAAAGCGAACCTGGTTGGAAAGACTGCTGGACGCCGGCAGGGCCATGCGTCCGGCAATAACAAATAACCCGAAAGCGGCAGATCAGCGCCGCCCTTCATCGGAGGAAGAACATTGGATCGCCGTAAATTTGTTTCTGCCCTGGGTCTGGGCCTGGGCGCCGCCGCGCTGGCCGGCTGTGGCCAGCAGGATTGTGACAAGCCCGAAGCCGGCGACGCCGAAGCCAAAAGCAAAAGCGAGCCCAAGCCGCAGACCTACGAATGGAAAATGGTCACCACCTGGCCCAAGAACTACCCGGGCCTGGGCGCCGGCGCCAACCGCTTCGCCAAGCGCGTGGAGGAAATGACCGCCGGGCGCATCAAGATCAAGGTTTACGGCGCCAAGGAACTGGTCCCCGCCTTTGAAGTATTCGATGCGGTGCGCCAGGGCAGCGCGGAAATGGGCCACGGCGCCGCCTACTACTGGAAAGGCAAACACCCGGCCACGCCCTTCTTCACCGCCGTGCCCTTCGGCCTCACCGCCCAGGAAATGAACGGCTGGCTGCACTACGGTGGCGGCCAGGAGCTGTGGGATGACCTCTACGCCCAGTTCGGTCTCAAGCCCTTTGCCTGCGGCAACACCGGCACCCAGATGGCCGGCTGGTTCAACAAGGAAATCAACAGCATCGACGACCTCAAGGGCCTGAAGATGCGCATGCCCGGCCTGGCTGGCGAAGTGCTCGGCAAGGTCGGCGCCACCCCGGTACAACTGCCCGGCGCCGAAGTGTTTACCTCCCTGCAAACCGGCGCCATCGACGCCGCCGACTGGGTCGGCCCCTACAACGACCTGACCTTTGGCCTGCAACGGGTGGCCAAGTACTACTACTACCCGGGTTGGCAGGAACCGGGCCCCACCCTGGAACTGACCATCAACAAGAAAGTCTGGGACAGCCTGCCCATGGACCTGCAGGCCATCATCCGCTACGCCGCCCAGTCCGAAAACCAGGACATGCTCGACGAATACACCGCCCGCAACAACGCGGCGCTGGAAGAGCTGGTCAACAAGCACGGCGTCCAGGTACGCCGCCTGCCCGATGACGTGCTCGCCGCGCTCAAGGGCGCCAGCGACGACGTGATCGAAGCCCTGGTGGCCGACAACAAGGAAGCCCGCAAGGTGTACGACTCCTACCGCGCCTTCCGCGACCAGTCAGTGAACTACCAGGCCGTGGCCGAGCAATCCTACATGAACGTGCGCAGCCAGCTGGAAAAAGGCGACAAGAAAGCCTGATCCGCGACCTGCATGCAACAAGACAAGACGGGGCCCTTTGGCCCCGTTTTCATGTCCGCACGAGCTTTAACGGACTGTACCTGAGTGTGCTCCCGCCTATTGCGCTATAGGACTCTTGACGCCGGCAAAACCCTGCCCGAGGACATGCGTGTAGATCTGGGTGGTGTTCAGGTCGCTATGACCAAGCAACTCCTGCACGGTGCGAATGTCGGCGCCATTAAGCAGTAACTGTGTGGCGAAGGAATGACGGAAGGTATGGCTGGTGGCAGGTTTGTTAATACCCGCTTTGCGCACCGCCTGACGCACGGCCTTTTGAACCGCAGAGACATGGATATGGTGGCGTACCCATACGCTGTTGTGGTCTTGGCAAACACTGGATGATGGAAAAAGCCACTGCCACTGGCTGGAAATATTGGCAAATGGGTATTTTCGTTCCAGCGCAAAGGGCATTGAGACAGGGACGCGCTCTGTCGTAGGAGTTCGATTTATCCGGTTTGTGGTTGCCCGGATAAGCGCTGAAAGGGCGGGAATCAGCGGTTCCGGCAGCAAGGTCGTGCGGTCCTTGCCTCCTTTGCCGTTGCGGACAGTGATGGTCTTGTTGTTGAAATCGATGTCCTTGATACGAAGTCGGGCGACTTCAGTTACGCGCATTCCTGAGCCATAAATAAGAGAGATGATTAAGCGGTGGGGTTCCGGTAAGTGTTCAATCACGCAGATGGCTTCCGCATGAGATAAGACAACGGGGAGTTTGGCCGGTCGTTTAGCGCGACTGATATTTTCCATTTCTCCCAGTGGTTGATGGATAACATGCCGATACAGGAACACCAGGGCGTTCAGGGCCTGGTTCTGAGTGGCGGCAGCGACATGACGACGTGTCGCCAACCAGGTCAGAAAAAGCGAGACCTCGCGCTCCGCCATCTCCTCCGGATGACGCATCTTGTGAAAGCGGATGAAATAACGAATCCAGTACCAGTAAGTTTTCTCGGTACGAGTACTGTAATGCCGCACCCGAATCGACTCGCGAAATTGCTCACGAAGCCTGGGGCGATCAGCACGATCCTTGTGCATAGCCTGCTCCATACCAATGTATTTATACTGTTCATCTGAGCAGTATTATTGGCCTGGGCAAAAGAGGAAGTCAACATATTCAATCATACGGTCACGGCCGTGTTTGTAACACGCTGACATTTCTGGTTTTATTCTTCGTTATACAAATTAAATAACTGTGATATGAAGCCGGCGCGTTCATTGGATATTCGAGCCGGCTTCCTAATACCTGTTATGTTGTGAGGAGAGTTAAGCAGTGATATCGAGCCTTGACCATATAGTCCTAACTGTTCGCAGCATTGAGGATACAGTTCGCTTCTATACGGAAGTGCTAGGTATGGAGCAAGAAATTTTCGGCGCGGGACGAGTTGCGTTGAATTTTGGTGCTCAAAAGATCAATTTGCATGAATCAGGTAAAGAATTTGAGCCAAAAGCTAACTCCCCTACGCCAGGTTCAGCCGACGTATGCTTTATTACAGATTTGCCTATCAGCGAAGCCTACGATCGAGTTTCGGAAAAGAGCGTCTGTATCATTGAGGGTATCGTTTCACGTACGGGGGCGGTAGGACCAATTCAGTCGTTTTATTTCCGAGATCCAGATCATAATTTGATCGAGGTGTCGTCATATGCAACTGCAACATAACAAATGCAGGCACGGCGACGCCTACTACATTGCGCCTTCGGCTTCATTTCGTAGGCGCGCATGCTGCAAGCGTTACGATTTTGGAAAAGCGATGAGCGCTGATCAGATTACGACTTATGCAGCTTGGTGGGGCGCAATTATTGCAACCGCCGTGTTCTTTTGGGACGTCTGGAAATGGAGGCGTGATAAGGCTGCGATTGAAATGACTGTTCGTCCAAATATGACTGTTATTGGAGAACCAGAGCTAGAGGATAAGTATTGGATTAAGGTTTCTGCTACCAATAAAGGAACCAGGCCTACAACCATAAAAATGGTGGGCGCCGAAATATATCCTTCGTTTATAGAATACATCATGAAGCGAAACACAGAGGAATATGTATTTCCTAACGCTGGAATGCAAGACCCTTTACCAAGAGTGCTCAATCCAGGCGAGGAATGGTCCGGTCTAGTTCCACAGATTCGGAAAGATAAGCAACTAAATTTTCTTGATCTGGCATCCGAAAAAATTGTCGTATTGGTTCTGCAGCAAACTATTGCGCCAAAATTAGTCAGGGTTAGATTGAGCAGTACAAAATAATCGTAACAAGTCAAAGCACTCGGACGCAGTGAACTGCGCCGGTGTTTGTGGCGTTATGAGTCTTAAAGACTTGGAAACCGATCATGGAAACTACTAAAGAAGAAAAAGAATTTCTGACCGGTGAAACACTGCAAAAGAAAGTGCTGCACAACAATCGAAAGCGTCGTTTATCTAAATTAGTCATTTATTCTATCCATGGCTTATTTTTAGTGCTGGCTGTAATGTCCGCATACTTCGGTAGTTGGCTAGGCGCCGGTGCTTTATTGGTATTGTGGGGTGTGCTTGTATTTAGTTTCTAGCAAGCTCATAACAAGCGGCTTAAAAACCGCTCCACTTCGTTCCGCTGGACGCGCCATTCGGCGCGCCTTTTAGCCGGGCGTTAGGTTGCTCTGCCTTTTCCTGTTTATTGAGGGCGGAGCGGTTTGAAATTCACTGCCAGTAGCGGGCAGTTCAGCATCAGATTTCGTGCCGGTTCACATATCCGGCAGTTTCGTTCCTGGTGCCGTTGTTGAGATTAGTGGTTGTGGCAAGGCATTTCCGTTCGTTGTGGGTTGCCACATTCCAGGTTGGCGGTAGCTGCAAAGTCAGCGTTCTTGCAGGTGCCATAAATTCAGGTTGGGTTCGCAGGCTCACACCGTGCCAGTAGTTGGCAGTGACGTGTCGCCAACCTAACCAGGCAAGGCAGCGGACGCAAAATACGCGCCGCTGCTCGCAGCGTTAAATGGCTCTGCCTTTTCTATTCGCCGAAGGGCGTTGCCAAAACATAAATCGGTGCCGGTAGTTGGCGCCGCAGCATCAGGCTCCTTGCCGGGCCACATATCCGGCAGTTTCGTTCCTGATGCCATTGTTGGGTAAGGTGTTTGTGGCAAGGCTTTTCCGTTCGTTGCGGACGGCCACAATCCAAATTGGGGGTAGCTGCAAAGTCTGCGTTCTTGCGGGTGCCAAAAATTTAGTCTGGTTCGCAGGTTCACACCGTGCCAGTAGTTGTGTTGGTGTGTCGCCACTTAACCAGGCAAGGCAGGGGACGCGTGCCGCGCCCCTGCTCGCAGCGTTATATGCGTTACGAATTATGGAGACCTCATGCACTTTGACGTGAATGAAATGAGAAAGCCTTTCATTGAGTATGAGAAGCTAGAGTGTGTCGATGACGAGTTTACCTTTTATTATGATGAATCTAACAATATTAGAAAGCTGCATTTGACCTCTAAAGGATTGAATGTTGAAAAATCATGTAATTTCGTATTGGCTGGAATTGTTCACAGAGGGGAGTGTCACAGCGCGGATTTTGAATTACTAAAGAAAAGTCTACGCTTACAAAAATCAGCTAAGGAAATCAAGCTTAAACACATTGGTAAGGGCTCGTTTGAGTGCATTCTAAAATCCGAAAAGCTGAACACCCTTTTGCAATGGCTTCTTGATAATGGTTTTTATATACACTACTTCAGTTTAAATGTTTTATATTGGTCAATTGTTGATATCGTAGATTCAGTGATAGAAAACCTTAACCATGTTGAGCGACAGTTTTTCATTCAGGCTCACATGCTCGTTAAAAGTGACCTATACAAAGTAATAGTGAGTAATGAGTCTTTATTCTTAGAAAAGCTTAGAGATTTTGAGTATCCAAACATAAAAAGTGATAGGGTTGGGGAGTTTGCAAACTTCTTAGTTAGTTTTGTTAAGGAAAACTCTGAAGCTTTAAGTGAGGGTAGAAAGTATCTTCTGAATAAGTTCATGGAAGGCGCTGAAGGTTCAACCGAACTTTTCTTCATCATGAATGAAAAAGACCACATTTTAATTTCCGATTTCTTTATCTATTACTTAAGAAATACATATCTATTCAAAAACTCCAAACATTTTTTTGATGAGGAAAAAGAGATTGAAGCTATTTTCAATAAATATGACCTCGTAGATAAAGGAGTAATTATTAATAACTACTCATTTGTTAATTCTGAAGAAATGTTAGAAGTCCAGGTTTCAGATGTCTTGGCTGGATTACTTGGAAAGTACTCTACTTTTCTTTCAGATACGGGCAAGGATAAAATAAAGATCATTAAAAATAATTTAAGACAACAGCAGCTTAGCAACTTGAATTTGTTAGAGAAATTAATTGATAAATCAGATGCAGTAAGTCGTGGTTTTTTCTATCGTTGTGTCAGTGAAGATGAATATCTGAAGAATAATTACTTCATGCATGATCAATCATGCATATAACAAGGCGCTGCTACGGAAAATTTACTCGCTGGCGCTCACAAATTTCCGCAGAGCGCGGCGTTATCTCTATAGGGAGTGGCTATGGTCGAGGAGAAAAGCCATGGAGAAAATGGCACCCTTTTTGAGGAGGATTGGGAGAAGGAGGGAAAAGAACTTATCAGGATGCTAAAGCTTACTCCTCTGCTGGCCCTATATGCTGGGCAGGTTGCGCACGTTTATCAGTCAGTAGGAATGGCAGCATCTGGATTAGCATCCCTTTGGTTTGTTTTCGTCATCATTGGGTGGCCAAAGAGCATTATTGTACAGGCACTTTTGGCAATAGTTTTGGGGGTGGTTGTTCCGTTTTTCGTCTTGTAATTCTGAATATCAAGGCCTGCTTAATGAAAGAGATAACACATCAATCAACTACGCGCCTATGGCGCCGGACGCAGCAAAGCTGCGCCGGTTATTGAGGCGTTAGATTCCCAAGTTCCCCAAGAAAAGTAGACACCTCACTACAACCTAATGAGGTGTGTTTTTATGGCCAAGAAGCGAAAGAATAAATACAACCACTACACCGAAGACTTCCGTAGAGAAGCGGTGCGTAGGTCAGAAGATCCAGACAGCAGCGCTGTGGAGGTGGCCCGTGAACTCGGTATTCATCCTGGTCAGATTTATAACTGGCGCAGGCAGTACAAAAGACTTTCCGATAAGCAGTTCAACAATATGCAAGGTGTGGATTATTCCAAGCAGGAAAGCGAGGAAATGCGTGCGCTGAAGCGCGAAATCGCTGACCTCAAAGAGGAAAATGAATTCCTAAAAAAGGCGACGGCGTACTTCAGCAAAGACAAGTGGTGAAGTACGCCTTTATTGAGTCGTTACGGGATCAGTATCCGGTCACCAAGATGTGTCGCTGGGCTGGCGTCAGTCGCTCGGGTTACTACAAGTGGCGCAACCGCCAGCCTTCTCAGCGGCAACTTAGGCAGCTGGAGGCTGAAAGGCTACTGGTATCGCTCTTTAAGCGGTTCCGGTCTCGTTACGGAGCCCCCCGGATGACCGTTGAGCTGAAGGAAAGCGGCTGTGATATCAGTGAGAATACCGTTGCCAAGTTGATGGCGAAACAAGGGCTTAGAGCCAGGAATGGGAAGGGGTACAAGTACTTCCCGGACGTCATGGCCCACAATCATGTCAGCGACAACGTGTTAAGACGAAACTTCACGGCCAGCCGCCCGGATGAAAAGTGGGTGTCTGACATTACCTACATCAAGGTGGATAAAGGGTTTGTCTATCTGGCAGTAGTGATGGACTTGTTCTCGCGGAAGATCGTGGGATGGTCCCTGGATACGACGATGACAAACCAACTAATCATCGATGCCTTCAACATGGCTCGAGAATCCAGAAATGTGGAGCCAGGACTGATTCTGCACTCAGACAGAGGTGTTCAGTACCGGTCGGGTGAGTATCAGGCGCTGTTGCTGAGTGAAAAGATCCGGCCTAGCATGAGTCGCAAAGGGAACTGCTGGGACAATGCCGCCATGGAGTCCTTCTTCGCTCGTTTCAAGGTGGAAGCCCTTTACCAAGAAGATGTATCGAATAAGCGGGAAGCTTATTCCTGCGTTTTTGAGTACATTGAAATGTTTTATAACAGCCACCGACGACATAGCGCGCTGGGATATAAAAGCCCGAACAGGTTTGAACAAGATTACCTGAAGATGTGTGCGTAAATCAGTGTCTACTTTTGGTGGGGAATATCAATTCTTTATGAGCACATATTCAGAAGCCGCCAGTTGGCTAAATAACAATCAAGGTGTGCTGACGCTATCGATATTCTTAGCCACGATATTTCTCGGCTGGGCTAGTGGAATATTTGCGGCCCTCAGACGGAAGCCTAAATTCGTGTCTAAGATTATTGAGGGACCCACCTTCGCGTGTACCTTTTCTACCGGAAAGTCGAAGGGGGAATTCGACGTCCACCGTACTGCTATTGCTCTGTATCTGAGCGTATCAAATGTGGGCTCCTCGCCATCGAGTATCGAGAATGTGGCGGTAGGCTATCACTGGAGTGTAAAGCCTTTCAGTCTGCTGTGGTTAAAGTACTCAATAGGATGGTTTTGGTTGAACCACCAATCTGTCGCTTTGGAGGATTTCCAAGCGAAAATTGGAGAGTCCATCAAGGTATATCCATCACTTTTCCAAAATGTGAATATGGGTTTCAACAAAACAGAAACTTATCTGAATATGGGGCAATCAACCAATGGCGTGGTTTATTTCGAACAACCAGATAGCTGGGGCGGCTGCTTCCCTCAGGCCAAAAATGACAACGTAAAAGTTAAGATAAAAATTCTGGATACCTTCGGAAGGACGCATACAAAAAGATTCAAAATACCAATGGTGTCACTTGAGTATGCTCGAAAATACAATCCATCTTTTGGTAAAACTCTGTCTGAGCTGAACGGCGAAATATTGCCCTTTGATCAGACCTGAATCTAACCAACGCATCAACGGGACCGGTTTGTTCCGCTGCTGCTCCACAAACCGGCCCGTTATGCCAGCGTTAGCCAGCAGAACAAGCTCATAAAAATTCGGGCAAATAAATATGTTATTTAAGAAAGCTGAAATTGATAATGTTGGTCCACTCGCAAGTTTATGCGTCAATTTTCCGAAAGCAGACGATTCTCCTAAACCGCTGATTGTCGTTGGAGAAAATGGATCTGGGAAAAGCATATTTCTAGCTCACCTCGTAAATACTCTTGTGGTAGGAAAACAAGAAGTATATGAGGATGTTGAAGTTGAAAAAGGAAAGGTTTTTAAGTATAGAAGCCCAAACTATATAAAATCTGGTGAATCGTACTCATTTTCAAGCGTAGAATTTGAGTCTGGTGAAAAAGTTCAAGAATGGCAACTATCACTTACAAGAAACGAGTTCGAAGAAAAGCTAGGTTATACGGCGCCAAGGCGAGAATGGAACCAAATTCCCGGAACAGAATACTCACACTTCATTTCTTCCTTTAGAGGAAACTTGGAAAACACAAAGAAAATCTTCAAACAGCAATGCTGTTTGTACTTTCCAGTTAACAGATTTGAAGAGCCAGGATGGCTAAATCTAACCAATCTAAAATCGAAAGCTAGTTATACAGAACTGAAAAAAATCACAGGGTATTCTAATAGAGATATAATCTGCACATCTCCTCTTAAAAACAATATCAACTGGTTGCTTGATCTAATATTCGATAGACAGGCATTTGATATTCAAACTCATAATGTGACACTACCGGTTCAGGGAAACCCTAACCCTCCTATGATTCCTGTTTTTGCAGGTTACAGAGGGCAAAGCTCTAATATTTACGAAGCGGTATTGCAGGTAATACGTGTAATACTGAATGAAGAAGGAAATATTAGGCTTGGAGCCGGCACAAGGCAAAATCGCCAAATATCTGTTATGAAGGATGAACAGGTTTGGGTACCAAATTTATTTCAGCTCTCTACTGGTGAAGTACAGCTTGTAAATTTATTTCTTTCTATCATCAGAGATTATGATCTTTCCGAAGGAGAATTTAACAATCTTAATGACATCAAGGGGGTTGTTATTATAGACGAAATTGATGCTCACCTTCATGCAGTGCATCAGAAAGATGTTTTGCCTAAGCTGATTAAATCATTCCCGAATGTTCAATTTATAGTTACATCACACGCACCTCTTTTTCTTCTTGGCATGGAGCAGGAGTTTGGGGAGGATGGCTTTGAAATAATTAACTTGCCAAATGGTAAAAAAGTCGCAGCTAATGACTTTTCTGAATTTATCGCAGCATATGAGGCATTTAAAGAAACCACTAAGCATCGAGAAGAGATATTTTCTGAAATTCAAGAGCACTCAAAACCGATAGTTTTTGTTGAGGGTGATTACGATATTCGATACCTTAATAAAGCGGCCGAGTTTCTGGGGAAAACTAATTTATTGGATTGTATACAGCTCAAAGATGGTGATGGGTTTGGTAACTTAGATAAGATCTGGAAGAGTTATAACAACTCAGTTTCAGAAGTGCTG
The DNA here is from genome assembly GCF_000300995.1 of Alcanivorax hongdengensis A-11-3. Lineage (GTDB taxonomy): Bacteria > Pseudomonadota > Gammaproteobacteria > Pseudomonadales > Alcanivoracaceae > Alcanivorax > Alcanivorax hongdengensis. Next base: position 39,484 of record NZ_AMRJ01000010.1, read on the forward strand.
CCAAACAAAATAATTCTTCTGTATGACTGCGATACAAATAAACAGGATATACAGAAAAACTTGGTTTTTAAGAGAGTACTACCATCAATTGTTGACAACCCTATCAGTATAGGAATAGAGAATCTGTTTTCGGAAGATACTATTAATAAAATTGAAGGCGAAAATCCTCAGTACATTGATATTCATGAGGAATCTTCAAAAAGAGTTCGTGGGGTAGAAACAAATATTCCAGCCTCAAAGACTGTTAATAAAGACGAAAAAGGCAATATGTGTAGTTGGCTTTGTGAGAATGGAACAGCTGAGGATTTCTCTGGTTTTGAAACTGCTTTCAACATAATAGAAAGTATAATCAATGGCTAACAATACGCTCGTTCGGACGCAAACTACGCTGCGCTTCGTTTGCGCCGCACAGCTTCAACGTTAGATTTCACCAGGAGCCATTGTGAAAATAAGAAACGTATTAGGCTAAATGGGGTCAGATCTTGCGTCGTGCACGGAATACGAACCCAATAAAAAATAAATACAGGGCACGCATAAACCAAGAAGGAATCGGTCACTTTGTGGCAGGCGGCCTTTTGCGTTTTGTGAGCTTGACTGGATAAAGCTTTTTACTGAGCCGACGGGTCGGTAGCGGATACCCGAAAAGAGTATATGCATGTAGGTGATGCGTATGATCTGATTCGGATGAAACGTTCAGTGGTGGCTGGCAGCGCAATGACGAATAAGAATGAAGAACCGAAAAACGCCAGGCTGAGCTGGCTGGAGCGGCCCGGGGAAGATTTCCCGTTTTACCGTGGTCAGCCCGTTTCCCTTTCTGCCGTTAAGTGGCTTGTTGTTCTGGTGGCGGTTGCGGCAGGGTTCGCCTGCCTGACGGTTGATGTCCCTATCCTTACCAGTGATCTGGGTATTTTTATCCGTACCTTGCTGTTCCCCGCGATTCCATTGGTGGCTCTGAGAATAATGGTCGGAGCTCACTGGCGTTGTCTTTTTCGCCGTGTGAGGCGTGCGGACGTGGGCTGGATGCTGGGGTTCGCGGTTCTTAACCTGCTGGTAAGCACCTTGGTTGGCTGGCTGATCATGACGCTGTTTGGCGCGGAGGCAAATGCGGCGGTGGTGGGGCTTGCGGGACTGGGCGCCTCGGAGCGCGGGCTTTTCTTTCTGCGTACGGTGCCCCAGTTGTTCGGAGAAGAAGTTCTGACTGTGCTGCCGTTTCTGGCCATATTGTCCCTGGCCCATGATCGGCTCAATCTGTCGCGGGGCCGGTCGTTGCTGTTGGCCTGGTTGCTTTCATCGATACTTTTTGGCCTGGTGCACTTGCCATCCTATAACTGGAATCTTCTACAGTGTTTGCTGATTATCGGCAGCGCTCGTCTGGTTTTGTCCCTTGCCTATATCAAGACGAAAAATATCTGGGTATCAACCGGGGCGCATATCATTAATGACTGGGCGATTTTCAGTGTAGTTATACTGGGTTCTGCGGCGAAGGTTGTTGGCTGATCCCCTGCTGAACCAGTGCGATTTGCAGGTGCTCCAGAAACACCTTCACCTTCTCCAACGGATATTTCCTCCCTGAATAAAACGCATACAACACCAGATCTTCCGGTTTGAGGCCGGGGTCGATTTGTACCAGGTCGCCGTTATCCAGCTCCGCCTGGCAGGCATGCTGCGGCAGGATGGCGAAGCCCAGGCCCTTGAGGGCGGCGGCTTTGGCCATGTGGCCGCTGTTGACCTTGTAGTGTGAGTGCACCGGTAGTGTCTGGCCCTTTTCGAAGCGCCAGGGCATGCCCTGTAGCACCGACAGGCTGGTAATGCAGGGCACTTTGCCCAGTTCACCGAGCGAGCGCGGTGGCGGGTGTTGTGCAAGCAATGAGGGGGCGGCGACGACGCAGCTTGGCCAGCGCAGGATCTCCCTGGCGACCCAGCCGGAGTCCTCCAGTTGTCCGCGCCCGAAGCGCAATACCAGGTCGAAGCCTTCCAGTATGCCTTCCACCGGGTTCAGCTGGGTGTCCGCGCTCAGCTGGATGCGGGGATGATGCAGGCAGAAGTCGGCGACGATGTCAGCCAGAAAGGGCAGGTCCGGCATGATGATCTTGAGATGCCCGTTCAGGGTATCGCCCTGCAGGGCGGTGTCTTGCAGGGCGCTGTCCATGGCCTGGGTAAGCGGCATGATGGATTGATATAGCTGCCTGCCGGCGGCGGTGGGGACCATCTTGCGGGTGGTGCGCTCCAGCAGCCGCACATTGAGCTGTTGCTCCAGCAGGGCCAGGTGTCGGCTGACATTGGAGGTGGGTAATTGCAGCTGCTCGGCGGCCTGCTTGATGCTCAGTTGCTGATACACCGCCTGGAAGCTGAGTAGCCAGGGTAGCTCGATGTTTTCGATCATCCATTATCTCAAAAAGCGGGATTAACCTGCCAAATATAGCATCTTTATCCTTCTGAATGGCTTGGTGAAACTCTCTGCTGCATTTACCACTAGCAGGGAGAGACCATGAAAAACAGACAACACCTTGCCATTGTCGGTGCCGGTGTGGCCGGCCTGGCGCTGGCGATACTGGCGGCCAGGCAGGGTTGGCGGGTTTGCCTGTATGAGCGCCATGAGCGGATTACTACTCTGGGCGCCGGGGTGACCCTGTGGCCCAATGCGCTCTTTGTGCTTGAGCAGATGGGGCTGGCGGGCGAGGTCAGCGCTGTGGGTGGGGCGCCGCGCTTTGTGCGCCAGTGGGATCACCGGGGCGTCAGCCAGGGTGAGCGGGATATCCAGGCGCTGAACGTGCTGAGTGGCTTTGCCACGGTGACGGTGTTGCGCCGTGATCTGATGGCCATCCTCTACCGGGCAGCCAGGGCGCAGGGGGTGGAGATGCACTTTGGCCGGGCCATGACGGCTGCGGATATTGTCATGCTCAGTCGGGAGGCGGAGCTGGTGGTGGGCGCTGATGGGCGCATGCAGTCGGTGGTGCGCGAGGTGCTGTTTGCTGACACGGTGCGCCCCCGTTACCAGGGCTTCGTCAATATTGTCGGTATCAGTGAGCCGGGCCCGGGCGTGCTGGACAATGCCATCCAGGATTTTCGTGGGCAGGGGGAGCGTTTCGGGGTGGTGCCGGTGAAGCCGGGTGTCTGTTACTGGGCTGCGGGCTGGCGGGCATCGCTGGACCGAGCGCGCCCGGTAACCCGCTGGTATGAGGAGATGCATGGGCGGTTTCAGCACTGGCCCGAGCCGGTGAAGACGGCGCTGGCCTGCCATGAAAAGGGCTCGCGCCATCGCATTTTTGTTCACGATATGGACCCGCTGCCCTACTGGCACCGGGGCAATGTGCTGCTGATCGGTGATGCGGCCCATGCGCCGCTGCCGACCTCGGGGCAGGGGGCCTGTCAGGCACTGGAAGATGCCTGGCACCTGGGGCGATTACTGGACGAGAGCGGGGATTTGCCGGCGATGCTGGCCACGTTTTATCAGCGGCGCATCGACAAGTGCTGCGCGGCCCAGCACGCCGGTCGACAACTGGCGGAACAGCTTTTTGCCGAGACGCCCGTGCCGTTGTCAGCGGCGCCTGTCGGGTCCATGGCGCAGTTGAGTGCGTTCTGGATGCGGGGATTGGGCCCGCTCTGACTGCCCGCTAGTCGCGGGGGACGGCGCGGGTGCGGCCGGTGTTGTCGATGGCCACGAAGGTAAAGTGGCCTTCGGTCACCTTGGAAAGGGTGCCGGTGTCTTCACGGATCCACACTTCCACCAGGATCTGCATGGAGCTGCGGCCGATGTCCTGCATCTGGGTGTAGCAGCTGACCACGGCGCCCACCGGTACCGGGCGCAGAAAGGCCATGGAGTCGATGGCCACGGTGGCAACCCGGCCGCGGGCTTTCTTGCGGGCGGTGACGGCGCCGGCCAGGTCCATTTGCGAGACCAGCCAGCCGCCGAAGATGTCACCGTTCCAGTTGGCGCTCTGGGGCATGGCAATGGTCTGGATGGCCAGGGTGCCTTTCGGTTGCGGGATGTCGTCTGCGTTGTCAGTCATGTTCTTATCCGTATAAAAGATGCGGTAACCAGGTCGCCAGTTCCGGGAACAGTGCCAGAATGCCCAGCATTAACAATTGTATGGCGATAAAGGGTATCACGCCCTGATAGATCTGCGCGGTTTTTACCTCGGCCGGGGCCACGCCGCGCAGGTAGAACAGGGCGAAGCCGAACGGCGGGGTCAAAAACGAGGTCTGCAGGTTGAGCGCGATCATCACCCCCAGCCAGATCGGGTCCAGCCCCATGCCCAGCAGTACCGGGCCGACGATCGGCACCACCACAAAGGTAATCTCGATAAAGTCGAGGATAAAGCCCAGCAGGAAGATCAGCAGCATGACCATCAGGGTGGCGCCGACCACGCCGCCGGGCATGCTGTTAAACAGGGCGTGTACGGATTCCTCGCCGCCGAAGCCGCGGAACACCAGCGAAAACAGGCTGGCGCCGATCAGAATCATGAACACCATGGCGGTGACGCGGCTGGTGGCGCGCACCACTTCGCCAAGCATGGCCCGGCTCAGCTGGCGATTGCCGGCGGCCAGCAGCATGGCGCCGAAGGCGCCGACGCCGGCGGCTTCGGTGGGCGTGGCCGTGCCGGTGAGAATGGAGCCGAGCACGGCGGCGATCAGCAGCAGCGGTGGCAGCAGGCCGCCAAGCAGGCCGGCCCAGCTGCGCGGGCTGTTGTCATCGCGCTGGAAGGCCGGCGCCAGGTGCGGTTTCCAGAGGCTGATGATCATTACGTAGAGCAGGTACAGGCCCACCAGAATCAGCCCGGGCAGCAGGGCACCGACAAACAGGTCACCCACGGAGACGGTATCCAGGTTCCACAGGCCCTGCTTGAGCTGGGCGTCCTGGTAGGCGTTGGAGAGCACATCACCGAGCAGCACCAGGGCGATGGACGGCGGGATGATCTGGCCCAGGGTGCCGGTGGCGCAGATCAGGCCGGTGGACAGCTGCGGCTGGTAGCCCTGGCGCAGCATGGTGGGTAGCGACAGCAGCCCCATGGTTACCACGGTGGCGCCGACGATGCCGGTGCTGGCCGCTAGCAGCGCGCCCACCAGGATGATGGCCAGGCCCATGCCGCCGGGTAGCGGGCCGAACAGCTGGCCCATGCTGGACAGCAGCTTCTCGGCCACTTTCGATTTTTCCAGCATCACGCCCATGAACACGAACAGCGGCACCGCCATCAGGGTGGTGTTCTCGACAATGCCGAACAGGCGGTTGGGCACGAAGGTCAGGTCCGCCGGGTTGAAATGACCGGTAAGCATGCCGGCGCCGGCGAACAGCAGGCCGGTGCCGCCCAGTGCAAAGGCCACCGGGTAGCCGCTCAGCAGCACCAGGCAGGCCACCGCGAACATCAACAGGGGAATCCAGCTCATCAGAGGCCCTCCCCGGGGTGCTCCTGCGGCGCCGGCAGGGGGTGGCCGGCCACGGCCAGGCCATGGCGCAGCAGCTCGGCGATGGCCTGCACCAGCAGCAGCACCGGCAGTACCAGCAGCAGACTCTTGAGCAGGTAAAGGAAGGGCAGGCCGCCGTTGGCGGAACCTTCCAGGGTGTGCCAGCTGCTGGTCACGTAGTGCAGGCTGAGGCCGAAGATGGCGCCGCACACCGGCAGCAGCAGAAACAGGGTGCCCAGCAGGTTGACCCAGGCGCGGGTGCGCGGGCGAAAGCGGGCGTAGAACACATCCACACGCACGTGCTCGTCCTCGGCCAGGGTGTAGGCGATGCCGAGCATGAAGAGGCTGCCGTGCAGATACATCAGTGATTCCTGCAGGGCGATATTGCCGATGCCGAAGGCATAGCGCAGCATCACCACGGCGACCATCACCAGCACCAGTGCCAGCGCCAGCCAGGCGCTGGTGCGGCCAATGGCGCAGGTAAAGCGGGTCAGCCGCTGCTGCCAGCGTTGTAATTGTTCTGTCATAGGCGCCCAATAGCGGCAGGGGAAAGGGTCGACAATGGCCGGCGGGCGAGGCCCCCGACATTGCCGCGCCCCGGCGGGGCCTGATTATACGGGCCCTGCGGGCCGGGGTCAGCCCGCGGGGCGGAATTTCCCCTGGCTGTCATTTTGCTGTCATATAGGGGCTCTAGGATGCGCAACCAGTAGAGAAAAAACCGGCGAGGATGCCGGCCAAAAACCAGGAGACGTATCGTGAAACTGAAAATGACAGCCCTGGTTGCCAGCGCGGCAACCGCCCTGACCCTGGCCAGCGCCCCGGCCAGCGCCCGTGATTACATTTCCATCGTGGGTTCCTCCACGGTGTATCCGTTCGCCACCACCGTGGCCGAGCGTTTCGGTCGCAGCACCTCTCACCCGACCCCGAAAATCGAATCTACCGGTTCCGGCGGCGGCATGAAGCTGTTCTGCGCCGGTGTCGGCACCCAGAACCCGGATATCACCAACGCTTCGCGTCGCATGAAGAAGTCCGAGTTCGAGCAGTGCCAGCAAAACGGTGTGAAAGACATCGCCGAGGTCGTGATCGGTTATGACGGCATCGTGGTGGCCAACTCCGCCGAAGCCAAGCACGTCGACCTGACCCTGCGTGACCTGTTCCTGGCCCTGGCCAAGGAAGTACCGAACCCGAACGGCAAGGAAGAGCTGGTGGCCAACCCCTACCAGACCTGGAAGGACGTGAACCCGGCCCTGCCCAATACCAAGATCGAAGTGCTGGGCCCGCCGCCGACCTCCGGCACCCGCGATGCCTTTGACGAGCTGGCCATTGAAGGCGGCTGCAAGACCTTCCCCTGGCTGAAGGCCATCAAGAGCGAAGACAAGGGCCGCTACAAGGCGATCTGCCGCAGCATCCGTGAAGACGGCGCCTACATCGAAGCCGGCGAGAACGACAACCTGATCGTGCAGAAGCTGCAGAAGAACCCGGCCGCCTTCGGTGTGTTCGGCTTCTCCTACCTGGACCAGAACCGCGGCAAGATCCAGGCGGCCAACGTGGCCGGTAACGCCCCGACCTTTGATACCATTGCCAGCGGCGACTACCCGCTGTCCCGCTCCCTGTACTTCTACGTGAAGAAGGCGCACGTGGGCGTGGTACCGGGTATCGAGGGTTACGTGAAAGAGTTCACCAGCGAGAAAGCCTGGGGCCCGGACGGTTACCTGGCCGACAAGGGCATGATCCCGCTGGGTGACGACCTGCGCGCTGACATGGGCAAGCAGGCCCGTAACCTGACGCCGATGACCGGTGACGAGCTTCACTAAGGTCTAAGCGCCTGACGCGAAAACAAAAAGCAGGGATGCTTTGCAGCCCGGTGGCCTCGGCCCCGGGCTTTTTCGCCGACCGGCAGACCGGTTTTTTGCTGCCCTGGCAGGACACGCCACGGCCTTGAGACGTACGGGGAATTGTTAATGGATACGGGTAACCTGCTGTTGCTGGTGGTGGTCATGGTGGCCGTGGCCTATTACATGGGGCGCCAGCGCTCCATGGCCCTGGCCCGGCCGCTGGGCGGCATTCGCCACCTGCATTCGCTGCCCTTCTACTACGCCATGCGCGCGGCGCTGTGGTGTGCCATCCCGGCGCTGGTGGTGCTGGGCCTGTGGCTGGTGTTTGACGACAGCTTCATTCGCACCTTGGTGATCGGTGGCCTGCCGGCGGACCAGCTGCCGGCCAGCGAGTCGGCCCGTGGCCTGTTGCTCAACCAGATCAACAACGTGGCCAGCGGCGCCCTGCCGGTGGACAGCGTCAGCCCGGCGGTGGCCGCCGCGGCGGAGCGCCTGGGGCACCTGCGCCAGATCAGCACCATGGCCCTGGCCGTGGCGGTGATCGTGGTGGGCATGCTGGGTGCGGCCTGGGGCTGGCTGAAGATTTCCCCGCAGTTGCGCGCCCGCCAGCAGGTGGAGCGGGTGCTGCAGGTGCTGTTCATGCTGTGCGCGCTGATCGCCATCCTCACCACCGTGGGGATTCTGATGTCGGTGCTGTTCGAGTCCATCCGCTTCTTCGGCAAGATCTCGCCGGTGGATTTCCTGTTCGGCCTCAAGTGGAGCCCGCAGATTGCCCTGCGCGCTGACCAGGTGGCTTCGGAGGGGTTCTTCGGTGCCATTCCGCTGTTTGTCGGTACCCTGCTGATTTCCGCCATCGCCCTGATCGTGGCGGTGCCGGTGGGGCTGATGTCGGCCATCTACCTGGCCGAGTACGCCCACCCGAAACTGCGCGCCTTCGCCAAGCCGGCGCTGGAAGTGCTGGCCGGGGTGCCTACCGTGGTGTACGGCTTCTTCGCCGCCCTGACCGTGGCGCCCTTCATTCGCAACCTGGGCGAATCCATGGGGCTGGATGTGGCCTCCGAATCCGCCCTGGCGGCGGGCCTGGTGATGGGGGTGATGATCATCCCCTTCGTGTCATCGCTGGCCGATGACGTGATCACCGCCGTTCCCCAGTCGCTGCGCGACGGTTCCCTGGGGCTCGGGGCGACGCAATCGGAAACCATCAAGAAAGTGATCATTCCGGCGGCGCTGCCGGGCATCATGGGCGGCATTCTGCTGGCCGCGTCCCGGGCCATTGGCGAGACCATGATCGTGGTGATGGCGGCGGGCCTGTCCGCCAACCTGACCGTGAACCCGCTGGAGGCGGTGACCACCGTGACGGTGCAGATCGTCACCCTGCTCACCGGTGACCAGGAGTTCGACAGTGCCAAGACCCTGGCGGCCTTTGCCCTGGGCCTGATGCTGTTCCTGACGACGCTGGCGCTGAACGTGCTGGCCCTGCGCATCGTCAAGAAATACCGCGAAGAATACGAGTAGGGAGCCAGAGATGAGCAAAACCACCGAACAGGTTCGCCAGTCCCTGGCCAAGCGTTACCGGGCGGAAAAACGCTTCCGGGCCTTCGGCATTGCCTCCATCGCCTTTGGCCTGCTGGCACTGCTGTTGTTGTTCACCGACATCATCGGCAAGGGCCACACGGCGTTTTTCGAGCACTACATCCAGATGGAAGTGACCTTTGATGCCGATACCCTGGGCATCGACGACGCTACCAACCAGGATCAGCTCAACTTCGCCAACTATGACGGCGTGATCCGCAATGCCCTGCGCGAGCGTTTCCCGCAGGTACAAAGCCGTGGCCAGAAGCGTGAGCTCTACAGCCTGATCAGTACCGGCGCCGGCTACCCGCTGCGCGACATGCTGGCCAGCCACCCGGCGCTGCTGGGCCAGACCCGGACCCTGTGGCTGCTGGCCGACGACGATGTGGATCAGTACTTCAAGGCCGACCGCCAGGGCCGCGAGGATTCACGCCTGACACCGGAGCAGAAGGCCTGGCTCACCAGCCTGGATGACAACGGCCAGGTGAAAAAGGAGTTCAATGCGTCCTTCTTCACCAGTGGTGATTCCCGCGAGCCGGAGCTGGCGGGTATCTGGGGCGCGGTGTGCGGTTCCTTCTTTACCATGCTGGTGACCTTGCTGCTGAGCTTCCCCATCGGCGTGGCAGCGGCCATCTATCTGGAAGAGTTCGCGCCGCGCAACAGGTTCACCGACTTCATCGAGGTCAACATCAACAACCTGGCGGCGGTGCCGTCGATCATCTTCGGCCTGCTAGGCCTGGCCATCTTTATCGGCCTGTTCGGCATGCCGCGCTCGGTGCCGCTGGTGGGCGGCATCGTGCTGACGCTGATGACGCTGCCGACCATCATCATTTCCAGCCGCGCGGCCATCAAGGCGGTGCCGCCGAGTATCCGCGAAGCGGCCATGGGCCTGGGCGCGTCGCCCATGCAGGTGGTGCTGCACCATGTGATGCCGCTGGCCATGCCCGGCATGCTCACCGGTGCCATCATCGGCATGGCCCAGGCGCTGGGCGAGACCGCGCCGCTGCTGATGATCGGTATGGTGGCCTTTATCGTCGATGTGCCCGCCGGGCCGGTCGACCCGGCCACCGTGTTGCCGGTGCAGATCTACCTGTGGGCCGACAGCCCGGAGCAGTCCTTCGTGGCACTGACCTCCGCCGCCATCATGGTGCTGCTGGCCTTCCTGATCGCCATGAACACCCTGGCGGTGTTCCTGCGCAAGCGCCTCGAGCGGCGCTGGTAAGGAGAGCACATGGATAACGCATCAACATTGAACAAGGGGCAGCAGGTGCGCCGTGCTGCCAACCCCCTGCAGGCCGAAGGTAAGCCGCCAATGAGTAATGAACATCCCTATCCGGAAAAAACCGTGGGTGCACCCTTCGTGGATGACCCGAAAATGCGCATGCGTGACGTGGACGTGTTCTACGGCGACAAGCAGGCCATCCACGGTGTCAGCCTGGATATCGGCAAGAACGAGGTGGTGGCCCTGATCGGCCCGTCCGGGTGTGGTAAGTCCACCTTCCTGCGTTCGCTCAATCGCATGAATGACACCATCGACATCTGCCGTGTGAGCGGGTCGCTGCATCTGGAGGAGCAGGATCTCTATGATCCGAAAATGGATGTGGTGGAACTGCGCGCGCGGGTGGGCATGGTGTTCCAGAAGCCCAATCCCTTCCCCAAGTCGATCTATGACAACGTGGCCTACGGCCCGCGCCTGCATGGCCTGGCCAACAAGAAGTACGACCTGGACGAGATCGTCGAGACCAGCCTGCGCAAGGCCGGCCTGTGGGAAGAAGTGAAAGACCGGCTGCACCAGCCCGGCACCGGCCTGTCCGGTGGCCAGCAGCAGCGGCTGTGCATTGCGCGCACCATCGCGGTGAGCCCGGAAGTGGTGCTGATGGATGAGCCCTGCTCGGCGCTGGACCCCATCGCCACCGCCAAAATCGAGGAGCTGATTGCCGAGTTGAGCGAGTCGTACACCATCGCCATCGTCACCCACTCCATGCAGCAGGCGGCGCGGGTTTCGCAACGCACCGCCTATTTCCACCTCGGTCATCTAGTGGAAATGAATGACACGGACACTGTGTTCACCAAGCCCCAGCACAGTCTCACGGAAGCTTATATTACGGGCCGCTTTGGTTAAGGAGAGCAACCCATGGATCGTACCTATTTTGGTCAGCACAGTTCCGCCCAGTTCAACGAGGCGCTGGAATCCATTCGCAATCACCTGATGGAAATGGGTGGCCTGGTCGAGAAGCAGGTGGTGGATGCGCTGGAAGCGCTGCTGCAGGCCGATTCCGCCCTGGCGGAAAAGGTGCTGGAAACCGAAGACAAGGTCGACAAGCTGGAAATGCTGATCGACGAGCAGTGCACCAAGGTGCTGGCGCTGCGCCAGCCGGCGGCCTCTGACCTGCGGCTTATCATTGCCGTGTCCAAGGCCGTGTCGGACCTGGAGCGCATCGGTGACGAGTCCGCCAAGATCGCCCGCATGGGCCTGCAACTGGCCGAGGAAGGCGAGTCGCCGCGCGGTTACGTGGAAGTGCGCCACATCGGCAACCACGTGCGTAACATGCTGCGTGACACCCTGGATGCCTTCGCCCGCTTCGACGCCAAGAAGGCGCTGGAAGTGGCCGCCGAAGACAACGAGGTGGACCTGGAATACCGCAGCGCCATGCGCTCGCTGGTGACCTTCATGATGGAAGATCCGCGCGCCATTTCCCGCGTGCTCAACATCATCTGGTCGCTGCGCGCCCTGGAGCGTATCGGCGACCACTCGCGCAACATTGCCGAGCAGGTCATCTACCTGGTGGAAGGCAAGGACGTGCGCCACATCAGCGTCGACGAGATGGAAGAGAAGCTCAAGGGTTAGGCCTTCCTCACGCAGCCTGTCATAAAGGATTCACGCCTGACCGCTTTCGGTCGGGCGCTTTTTTCGACTAATATATTCGTTATTCCGGATATATGGATAAAACCATGCTGACAGCCACGCAACTGTGTAAATGCCTGGGCGACGACATTCGCCTGGGCCTGATCTGCCTGCTCCATGGCCAGCAGGAGGTGTGCGTCTGTGATCTGGTGGCGGCGCTGGCTTTGCCCCAGTCCACGGTGTCCCGGCATCTGGGCCAGTTGCGCCAGTGTCAGCTGGTGGTGGCCCGCCGGCAGGGCACCTGGATGCACTACCGCATCAACCCGGCCCTGCCGGACTGGGCGCACCGCACGCTGGCCACCCTGGTGGTGCCGGCCCGGGAATCGCTGGATATCACGCTACCCAATAGCCTTTGCTGCGAGTAATGACCATGAACACGCCCCTGAATCTGCTTTTTCTGTGCACCGGTAATTCCTGTCGATCCATTCTTGGCGAGGCGCTGGCCAACCATCTGGGCGAGGGTCGTCTGCGCGGCCTGAGTGCAGGCAGCCAACCCACCGGTCAGGTCAACCCCAATGCCCTGGCGGTGCTGGCGCGCCATCATGTGCCGGCGGGTGAGCCCAGCTCCAAATCCATGGATGACCTGGAAGGTGAAAAGGTGGATCTGGTGATCACCGTGTGTGACGCCGCCGCCGGTGAAGCCTGTCCGATCTGGCTGGGTGACACCCTAAAGGTTCACTGGGGCCTGCCGGACCCGGCCCATGTGACCGGCACGCAGGAAGAGATCGTGGGGGCTTTCGAGGCCACCTACCAGGCGTTGCACGCTCGCCTCAGCGCGTTACTGGCACTGGATCTGGAGGAGCGCACGCCACTGGGCCTGGTGGCTGCTGCGCAGAAACTGCACCGCGAGCTGGAGTAATCAGAATGGGTTTTTTTGAACGTTATCTGAGTGTCTGGGTGGCGTTGGCGATTGTCGCCGGGGTGCTGCTGGGGCTGGCGGTGCCGGGCCTGTTTCAGGCCGTGGCGGCACTGGATTATGCCCATGTGAACCTGGCGGTGGCGGTGTTCATCTGGCTGATGGTCTACCCGATGATGATCCAGATCGATTTCACCGCCATTCGCGATGTGGGCCGCAAGCCCCGCGGGCTGGCCCTGACGCTGGTCATCAATTGGCTGATCAAGCCATTCACCATGGCTGCGCTGGGCTGGCTGTTCTTTCAGGGGCTGTTCGCGCCGCTGGTGGACCCGCAAACCGCCAGCGAGTACATCGCCGGCATGATTTTGCTGGGTGTGGCGCCCTGTACCGCCATGGTGTTTGTCTGGAGTCACCTGACCCGTGGCGACGCCAACTACACCCTGGTGCAGGTGGCCGCCAATGATCTGATCATGGTGTTTGCCTTCGCGCCCATCGCCGCCCTGCTGCTGGGCGTCAGCCATATCACCGTGCCCTGGGATACGCTGCTGTTGTCGGTGGTGCTGTATGTGGTGCTGCCGCTGATCGCCGGTTTTGTGACGCGCCAGGCGCTGGTGCGCGGGGGCGGCGAGGCGCGGGTCGCGTCTTTTGTGCATAGCCTCAAGCCGGTCAGCGTCATGGGCCTGCTGGCCACCGTGGTGGTGCTGTTCGGCTTCCAGGCGCAGACCATCCTCGCCCGGCCGATGGCCATTGTGCTGATCGCCATTCCGTTGCTGATCCAGACCTATGGCATCTTTGCCATCACCTACTGGCTGGCCCGACGCCTGCGGCTGGTGCACAACGTGGCCGGCCCGGCGGCCCTGATCGGCACCAGCAATTTCTTCGAGCTGGCGGTGGCGGTGGCTATCAGCCTGTTCGGCCTGCACTCCGGCGCCGCCCTGGCCACGGTGGTGGGGGTGCTGGTGGAAGTCCCGGTGATGCTGTCACTGGTGGCGATTGTCAATCGCACGCCGGGCTGGTTTGCACAGCCCGAGCAGGCTTGATCAAAAATCGTAGGGCGGAAATGGGCGTAAGCCCATCTGCGCCGCTGCTGTGGTGGAGACCGAAACCCCATGAGCGATATCCCCAATCTCGACAAGGCCTGCTTTCAGGTGCCGACGGCGGATGCCGTTTTCGCCGAGCCAGCCTCTCGGCACAAGCCGCGCATTCTTTTGTTGTACGGCTCACTGCGCCAGCGCTCTTTCAGTCGGCTGGTGGTGATGGAGGCGGCGCGGTTGCTGGAGGCCATGGGCGCGCAAACCAGAATCTTCCATGCCGATGGTTTGCCGTTGCCCGACAGCGAAGACGCGGACCATCCCAAGGTAAAGGAACTGCGAGATCTGGTGACCTGGAGCGAGGGCATGGTGTGGTGCTCGCCGGAACGCCATGGTGCCATGACCGGCATCATGAAAGCCCAGATCGACTGGATTCCGTTGTCACTGGGCGCGGTGCGCCCCACCCAGGGCAAGACTCTGGCGGTGATGCAGGTGTGCGGCGGCTCCCAGTCGTTCAACGCGGTCAATCAGCTGCGCGTGCTGGGCCGCTGGATGCGTATGGTCACCATCCCCAACCAGTCGTCGGTACCCAAGGCGTTTCTGGAATTCGATGACAACGACCGCATGAAACCGTCCGCTTTTTACGACCGTATTGTCGATGTGATGGAAGAGCTGGTGAAGTTCACCTACCTGGTGCGTGATCGCAGCGACTTCCTCACTGACCGTTACTCCGAGCGCAAGGAAAGCGCCGAGGCACTGATGAAACGGGTCAACCAGCGCAGTCTGTAAAGGCCGGGGCTAACCACAGAGGGCACAGAGGTCTCAGAGTAAAACGTTACCTGGTTGACCCTGTGCACGCTGTGGTGAAACGGTTTTGCGGGTAATCAGGCCGCGCGGATCACAAAGCCCTGACGGGGAAAGTGTACGTGCACCTCGCCCACCGCCGGTTCGTGGCGGGCCACCACCCAGCCCTGGTCGTTACTGGTGACCAGCGTGCCGGTGACCGGGTCGCGGCCATAGTCGTCCGGGGCCAGGCTAACGGTGTGGCCGATCAGGGTGTCGTCCTGGTTGCTGTTGGCAAGGGCCCGCGGGCTTGCCGTGCGGGCAATCTCCAGTGCCTGGTCGGCGTTGATCTCGCGGCGCTCACCCTGGCCGAATGCCTGCAGGCGGTCCATCCAGGTATTCACGTTCGGGTAGTTTTTGATGGCGGGCTGGTTGGCCAGGTCACGCTGGAACCACAGGCTGTGATAGGCGGAGAAGTCCCCGGCGTTGGGCTGTTCGCCAAACAGAAACGGTTGTTCGGCCAGCATGGCTTCCAGGTGATCCAGGTGGGCACGCACCATGCGCTTCATCTGCCGCGGGCCATGCGCTTTCACCCGGGCCTTGCTGCCCATGCGCAGCCGGTCCCATAACAGCTTGCCCAGATCAGCCAGTGTGGATTCCTTCAGCACCCGCCGCAGCAGGGTCAGGTTGCCGGCGGAAATGATACAGGCGAGAAAAATATCCAGATCCACCTGGCGGACAAATTCCTGCACCTCGGGCGAACAGTTCTCCAGTACCAGTTCCGGCTTGTTGCCCAGGCGGGCGATTTCCCGGCTGATGGTGCGGGTATCGCAGAACACGTCGGCGCCGATCTGTGCCACCGGAATCTTGCGGTAGCCGCCGGCCAGCGGCGCCAGCAGCGGGCGCGGCGGCATTTCCTTCACCTGCACCGACTGCCAGCTCAGGCCGGCATAGCCGAGCATGGCGCGGACCTTTTCGGAAAAGGGCGACAGGGTGTAGTGGTGCACAATCAGATCGGACATGGGGAGACTATCGGGCAATCGTCAGGTGCCGCGATCTTCCCCAAGCCGGCGGGCAATGGCAAGGCGGTTGGCGCCACGGCGGTGGCGCCACAGCCAAGAGTCAGGGCCTGTTCACACTACCGAGACGGCACATCGTCTGACACGACTGGACGAAAAAATGCATTCATCATAAGCCGTCCCGGTGGTGTCTAGGACAGACCGGCCAGTTGCTGGTTAAGCCATTGCTGGAACTGTGCCTTGGACAGGGCACCGGACAGGCGCGCCACTTCCCGGCCCCGGTGAAAGAGCATCAGGGTGGGGATGGAGCGGATCTGGAAGGCTCCGCCACTTTGCGGGTTGGCGTCGGTGTCCAGTTTCACGAACACCGCCCGGTCGGCCATCTCCGCGGCCACCTGGCGAAACACCGGCGCAAAATGCTGGCAGGGCCCGCACCAGGGGGCCCAGAAATCCACCACCACCGGCAGATCCGTCTTGTCCAGGTAACGGCGAAAGTCCCGGTCACTGGCGTCCAGTGGCTGGCCGGGCAGCAGGGCAGTGCGGCATTTGCCGCAGACCGGGCCATCAGAGAGCCGTGCCGTGGGCACCCGATTGAGGGCGCCGCAGGCCGGGCAGACCAGTTGGGTGGAGGTAGCTTTCATGGGCGTTGTCCGAGGTAGGAGGCCTGCTACCAATATCGGGTTGCGCCGGGGGAATTCAAGCGCCCGGGGGAGTGAAAACAAAGCGACCGCTATCCGGGTTGAAGGTGTAAATGGCGGAACGGTCACCCCGCTGGCTGTAGCAGGTCAGGACAATCTGCTCCGGACCCCGGGGGCTGGCTGTTTGCAGGTTCATGTAGATCGGCGTCATGGTGAAACCGAAACCGCATTCATGGGCATTGGGGTTGAACCGCTGCACGACCTTGCCGCTGGCCTTGCTGATCACGTCAACGCGATCAATGCTGACGTTGCCCTGTTCGGTTCGATAGAGACCGACGAAGGTGTGGTAGGCGGTCTGTCCCCAGAAGGGAATCTTTAGCTCGGCGCTACCGTGGGCAGGGTGATCATCATTTAGTTGCCCGGCCCGTGACAGGTTAACGGCTAGCGTATGATGACGGTCATGCCATTTTCCGTTGGCGCCTTGCCCGGTGAGCGTCAGTTGCAGGGGGCAGGCTGTGGTGTCGAAGCCGCTTTTGCTGCCCTGCTCAATGATCCGGGAAAAGGTCCTGGTGTCATGGATTTCGCACAGAGCTAGCTGGTCGCCATCCAGTTTGCCGTAAAGCACGATGGGCGAGCGATAACGGTCGTAGTAATAACTGCCTTCCACGTTCAGGCCCGAACCGAACGAGTACACTTGCAGGGACAGGTGCACTGCGGCGTCACCAAGATGCCCGGTGTAATTGGTGACCCGGTACCAGCCGGCAGTGGCCGGGCTGGTCAGGATCAGCAACGGTATCAGGCTCAGGAGGCGATACATGATACGGCTCCTAGGGCTAGTGATAACGGCGCGCGGCCAGCGCCACCATCACCAGCATCCAGCCGTTCATCAGCAGTTCGATGGCCAGGAACAGCCCCACCACCCATTCACCGGATTGCGGCCACTGGGCGAAGATCATCCCGGACAGGGCCAGGCCGATCACGGCGCTGACAATCAGTAAAAAGACATTGGCGCCGCCACGGGCATGCCAGGCAATGAACAGGCGGAACACCGAGGTGATGGCAATGGCCACGGCAATGATCAGGGTCAGGGCGCCGGCGGAGACCACCGGGTTGGCCATCACGTAGCCGCCCAGCAACGCATAAAGCAGACCCAGGATCAGAAACGGCAGGCTGCGCGACAGCGTGGCGGTGCGAAATGCCTGCAGGATCTGGATCACCCCGCCGAGCAGCAGCAGGCCACCAACCCAGAACACCCCGATCAGGGTGAACAGCCCCACGGCACCAATGCCGAAGGTGCCCAGTAACACGAACACAAGACCGGTGATCAGCAGGCCGCGCCAGTGGCGGGCCAGTTCTTCCAGCATGGCAGGAGGTGTGTCAGGCATGGCGAGGCTCCCTTTCGCAGCAATGACATGGCTGACTGTAGCACAGTGACCGGGGCGCTTTTTGTGACGGATCAGGCGCCGGCGGGGTACCAGGTGTCCAGCTGCATTTCTTCGGAGCGGTCGGTGCTGCCGAACCACACCTGGCCGTCCTGGATCATGCATTGCAGTTGCATGGTGCGCTCCACCATGGGCTCCAGCGCCGCCTCGCTTTCCGGGCTCACATGGATAATGGTCAGGTTGTCGAAGCGGCGTGCCTTGCTGGCCATGGCCTGCCACCAGACCTGCGGTGCGCGCGGGCCGTAGCAATACACGGTGACCTGCTCGGCCTGGCCACAGGCCTTGCGCAGGCGCTTTTCATCGGGCATGCCCAGTTCGATCCAGTGGGCCAGGGTGTCGTCCGGGTTGCGCTGCCACAGGTCCGGCTCTTCCGGGTTGGAGATGCCCTTGCAGAATGTCAGGTCTTCATGGGCGTTGAGGGCAAAGGCCAGCAATCGCAGCATCATGCGCGACTCGGTTTCCGAGGGGTGCAGCGCCACCGTCAGGTTGTGGGTGGCGTAGTAGTCCCGGTCCATGTCGGAGAGGGTCAGCTCGGCTTTGAAGATGGTGGCGGTCAGGGCCATGGTGATTCCTGGTCTGGGGGCTTGGGGTCTGACGTTGCAGGGTGGGCATTATGCCCCTTTGTGGCCACGACGTCAGACCGCTGACCGGTTAAAACAAAGCCCAGAGGCCGAAGCCGATGAACAGCACGGCGCTGATGCGGTGGGCCCAGGTTTCCAGTTTGTCGTTGCCGAACTGGTGCGCCAGCCAGATCACCGGCAGGTTGGCGGCGATCATGCCCAGGGTGGAACCGCCCAGCACCGACCAGAACTGCCCCTGGAACTGTACTGCCAGGGCGACCGTGGCCAGCTGGGTCTTGTCGCCGATTTCGGCGATGAAGAACAGCACCAGGGTGGTCAGGAAAGGCCCGAAGCGGTTGTTGCTCCCGACGTCTTCGTCCTTGTCCGGGATCAGCATCCACAGGCCCAGGGCGATAAAGCTGCCACCGAGAATCCAGCGCATCCAGTCCATTGGCACGGTGTCGGCCAGCCATTCGCCGAACCACACCGAGGCGCCGTGGTTGACCAGGGTGGCAATCACCACGCCGGCGAGAATCGGCCAGGGTTTGCGGTATTTGAGAATCAACGCCAGCGAGAGTAGCTGGGTCTTGTCGCCGATTTCGCCCAGGGCGACCAGCATCAGTGAGCTGAGTAAGGCGTCCATGACAGGTTCCTGAGGGGCGGGATTGCGAACACAGAGACATCACCGGCCAATCCCGCCCCTAGCGGAATACCAGCGATGTCTCAGGTCTCGTCAATCCGTCGGGACGGGCGTGGACGCCATGCGCATGAGGCGCAACTATGTTGACGGCCACCAGGAGGCGTAACGGAATGGATCCGCTGCGTCGAGCGACTACTCCCCCAAGACGGGGCAAACCTTAGCGGCAAAGGGGCGCAGTGGCAAGTACAATGGGCGGGTCACGTCACCCCGTGGGAGCTTGCCTGCAAGCGATGGTCCTCCGAAAAGACACCCTCGCTTGCAGGCAAGCTCCTACAGTCGGTTGGGGGATATTCTCCTGCCCGCCATAGAGAGAGCCACCATGAGTGAAGAACGATTTCTGGATATCGAAACCAAGCTGGCCTACCAGGAAGACCTGGTCCATGCCCTGAACAAGGTGGTCAGCGACCAGCAGCGCCAGATCGACGAGCTGGAAAAGGCCTGCCGCAAGATGGTGGACCGGCTGGTGGATCTGGGCGAAGCCTTCGCTGCCGCCCAGGTCGAAGACGCCCCGCCGCCGCATTACTAGTCGGCAAGATGAGACAAACAAAGAGGCCGCGCCCAATGTTATGGGCGCGGCCTCATCCTCTCTGCTGGCACTGACCTTTCGCGCGCAGCTATTCACTGTTAATTATTCATTGCCGTTACTCCGTATCCTCGATGCTCAACCCGCGGGTGGCCACATCCAGGCTGGAGGCGTCCGTCTCGTTGCCGAGCTTGATCATCAGGCGCAGGTCGTTGGGCGAGTCGGCGTGCAGCATGGCGTCCTCGTAGGTGATTTCGCCGGCGGAGTAGAGGTCATAGAGCGCCTGGTCAAAGGTCTGCATGCCCTGTTCGCGGGACTTGCGCATCAGCTCCTTGAGCGCGTGCACCTCGCCCTTGCGGATATGGTCCTGCACCAGCGGCGTGCCCAGCAGCACTTCGATGGCGGCTCGGCGGCCCTTGCCGTCCGGGGTGGGGATCAGCTGCTGGGCGACAATGCCCTTCATGTTCAGGGACAGGTCCATCCACAGCTGGTCGTGCATGTCCGCCGGGAAGAAATGGATGATGCGGTCCAGCGCCTGGTTGGCGTTGTTGGCATGCAGGGTGGCCAGGCACAGGTGGCCGGTTTCGGCGAAGGCGATGGCCTTGTCCATGGTCTCGCGGGTCCGGATCTCGCCGATCAGGATCACGTCCGGCGCCTGACGCAGGGTGTTCTTCAGGGCCACGTCGAAGCTTTCCGTGTCGATGCCCACCTCGCGCTGGGTGACGATGCAGCCCTGGTGCTGGTGGATGAATTCGATCGGGTCCTCGATGGTGATGATGTGGCCCTTGGAGTTCTTGTTGCGGTGGCCAATCATGGAGGCCAGTGAGGTGGATTT
Organism: Alcanivorax hongdengensis A-11-3; assembly: GCF_000300995.1. Lineage (GTDB taxonomy): Bacteria > Pseudomonadota > Gammaproteobacteria > Pseudomonadales > Alcanivoracaceae > Alcanivorax > Alcanivorax hongdengensis. The sequence continues at coordinate 59,586 of NZ_AMRJ01000010.1, forward strand.
ACCGGTACCGGTGGCACCCACGAAGATCACCAGGCCACGCTTGGTCATGGCCAGTTCCTTGATCACCGGCGGCAGGCGCAGGTCATCCACGTTGGGAATCTTGGTTTCGATGCGACGCAGCACCATGCCTACCAGGTTGCGCTGGTAGAAGGCAGAGACCCGGAAGCGGCCCACGCCCCGGGCGGAAATGGCGAAGTTGCACTCGTGCTTCTCGACGAATTCGCGGCGCTGGTTCTCGGTCATCACGCCAAACACGATATCCCGGGTCATGTCCGGGGTCAGCGCGCTCTTGGTCACCGGCAGTATCTTGCCGTGCACCTTCATGCTGGGCGGCACGCCGGCGGTGATGAACAGGTCCGAGCCACCCTTCTGGACCATCAGTTTGAGAAGTTCTTCAAATTCCATGTCGTTTGCCTGCCTGCCCGGGGTTGTTAGCCCGGACGGTTGTTATCTGAGTTACCGGGTCAGATTGAGTCCGGGCTCTTGGCTTTTTCACGGGCCACGTCACGGGCCACCACCCCTTTCTGCACCAGGCCCTGCAGGCACTGATCCAGGGTCTGCATGCCCAGCGCGCCGCCGGTCTGGATGGCGGAGTACATCTGCGCCACCTTGTCCTCGCGGATCAGGTTCCGAATCGCCGGGGTGCCGATCATGATCTCGTGGGCCGCCACCCGGCCGCCGCCGTTCTTCTTCATCAGCGTCTGCGAGATCACCGCCTGCAAGGACTCGGACAGCATGGAGCGGACCATGGATTTTTCCTCGGCGGGGAACACGTCCACCACCCGGTCAATGGTCTTGGCGGCGGAAGTGGTGTGCAGGGTGCCGAACACCAGGTGCCCGGTTTCCGCGGCGGTCAGCGCCAGGCGGATGGTTTCCAGGTCCCGCATCTCACCTACCAGAATGATGTCCGGGTCCTCCCGCAGGGCCGAGCGCAGGGCCTCGGCGAAGCCCAGGGTGTCACGGTGCACTTCGCGCTGGTTGACCAGGCACTTCTTGGATTCGTGCACGAATTCGATCGGATCCTCGATGGTGAGGATGTGCTCGTAGCGGGTGTTGTTGATGTAGTCGAGCATGGCCGCCAGGGTGGTGGATTTCCCGGAGCCGGTGGGCCCGGTGACTAGCACGATACCGCGCGGGAATTCCGAGACCTTCTGGAACACCTTGCCCATGCCCAGATCTTCCATGGTCAGTACCTTGGAGGGAATGGTCCGGAATACCGCCCCGGCGCCGCGGTTGTGGTTGAAGGCGTTGACCCGGAAACGGGCCACCCCCGGCACCTCGAAGGAAAAGTCGGTCTCGAAGAACTCCTCGAAGTCCTTGCGCTGCTTGTCGTTCATGATGTCGTAGATCAGCGCGTGGACTTCCTTGTGCTCCATGGCCGGCAGGTTGATGCGGCGCACGTCGCCGTCTACCCGGATCATGGGGGGCAGGCCGGCGGACAAGTGAAGATCGGACGCGCCGTTTTTGGCGCTGAAGGCAAGCAGCTCGGTAATATCCATGGATGTTCCGCTATTGATTCTTGGTGTTGAAAGGGCGGTTTGCCGGGCCCTTTGTTATTATGGCGAGGGGGCTCGATTCCGGGCCGCCTCAGAAATTCGTCGCATGTCCTAAAGTAACCCGACCTTTTGAGCCATTCAATCATGACCCATCCCAAACCGCCTCTGGAAGGTATTCGTGCGCAAATTCGCTCAATTTGTGACCAGGCGGGCCGGGACGCCGACAGCGTGTGCCTGCTGGCGGTAAGCAAGACCTGCACCGCAGCGGAGCTGGCGGCCCTGGCGGACCAGGGCCAGCGCCATTTCGGCGAGAACTACCTGCAGGAAGGGCTGGACAAGATAGCGGCCCTGACGGGCCGGGATCTGGTCTGGCATTTCATCGGCCCAATCCAGTCCAACAAGACCCGCGACATCGCTGCCCACTTTGACTGGGTGCACTCGGTGGATCGCCTCAAGGTGGCCCGCCGGCTCAGCGAGCAGCGCCCGGCGCAGCGTGCGCCACTCAATGTCTGTATCCAGGTCAATGTGGATGACGAAGCCAGCAAGAGCGGTGTGTCGCTGGCCGAGGTGGCGGCCCTGGCCGAGGCCGTGGCGGCCCTGCCCAACCTGCGTCTGCGGGGGCTGATGGCCATTCCCCGGGCCGACAGCGACGACCACAACCGGGCCGCTTTCCGACGGCTCGCCATGACACTGTCACATTTGCGCAATACAATGCCGGCCCTCGACACCCTGTCCATGGGCATGAGCGCGGATTATCCGGTGGCCATCGAAGAGGGCGCCACCGTGATCCGGCTGGGCACCGCCCTGTTCGGCCCGCGCCCGGCCCGCCAGTAACGGTGTCGTCGCGTCACCAATAAAAAGGATTGCGCAGTTATGGCTCAACAACTCATCGGTTTCATCGGTGCCGGCAACATGGCGACCAGCCTGGCCGGCGGCATGGTGGCGAAAGGAATTCGCCCGGCCCGCATCTGGATGAGCGACCCCTCCCGGGATCGCCTGGACGAGGTGGCCCAGCTCCATCGTGTGCACGTGAGCAGCGACAACCGCGAGGTGGCCGGCCGCGTGGACGTGCTGGTGCTGGCGGTGAAACCGCAGATGATGAAGGACGTGTGTGAAGGCCTGCGCGATATCATCGCCGACCGCCAGCCGCTGGTGATCTCCATCGCCGCCGGCGTGACCGTGGCCAACCTGCATGCCTGGCTGGGCGAAACCCCCACCGTGCGCTGCATGCCCAACACGCCGTCGCTGGTACAGGCCGGCGCCACCGGCCTGTACGCGGCGGACGGTGTCAGCGACGAACAGAAGGCCATGGCCAAGGAGATCCTCGGTTCCGTGGGCCTGACCTTCTGGTTTCAGGCGGAAAAGGAGCTGGATGCGGTGACCGCGGTGTCCGGTTCCGGCCCGGCCTATTTCTTCCTGCTGATGGAGTCGCTGATCGAGGCGGCCAAGGCCCAGGGGCTGGAGTATAACGCCGCTCGCCAGATGGTGCTGCAGACTGCCTGGGGCGCCGCCCAGCTGGCCATCACCAGTGAAGTGGGCCCGGATGTGCTGCGCCAGCAGGTCACCAGCCCGGGCGGCACCACCGCTGCCGCCCTGCAGGTGTTCGAAGAGGCGGGCTTCCGCGAACAGGTACAGGCCGCCGTGGCCGCCGCCCGCGAGCGTTCCGAAGAGCTGGCCGGTTAAGCCGGGTTTTGCCGGTGCGCCGCTGGCGGCGCGATTTCAATATGGCGATCGCGCTGCCAGCAGGGCTCCCGCCTGCGGTGCCCCTTTGAAATTTCCGCCCCTTGCCCCAAACTCTGACCCCAGTTGTAACCAACGGAGTGATCCATGAACCCGCAGGGTGCCCTGGTTTATCTGCTGGACTTCGTGTTCAGTGCCTACATCTTTATCGTTCTGACCCGTTTCGTGCTGCAGCTGGCCCGGGCGGATTTTTATAACCCCATCTCCCAGTTCGTGCTGAAGGCCACCAACCCGCTGCTCAAGCCGCTGCGGCGCATCATCCCCGGCTATGGCGGCCTGGATATCGCCTCGCTGGTGCTGGTGGTGGTGCTGATCATCGTCAAGGTGGTGGTGCTGAGCCTGCTGCTCAGTGGCGCGGTGCCGTCGCTGGCGGACCCGCGGCTGATTCTCTATACCCTGCGAGAACTGGCGGCCCTGATTCTCAACTATGTGTTCTGGGCGGTGCTGATCCGGGTGATTCTCAGCTGGGTGGCGCCGGACCCGTACAACCCGGTGGTGCGGGTGATCGTGCAGATCACCGAGCCGATCATGGCGCCGGTGCGCAAGCTGCTGCCCCCCATGGGCGGGTTTGACCTCAGCCCGCTGCTGGTGTTGCTGGGCATCCAGTTATTGCAGATATTGTTCAAGCTACACTGACCGGGATCATGGATCGGAACAAAAGGCGCCTCTGGCGCCTTTTTTATTGGCGGCGAACGCGCTATGCAGTAAACAGAGTATCAATGCCGTCGTGCTGGCCGGTCCCCGGCCATCTGGCCGTAATGGATGAGGTGCCATGAGGTTCAGTCTGGAAGGTCTGCGTGAACTGCACCGGCTGTCGTTAATGCCCACGGACGACTTTGCGCAGCTTTACCAGGCCTACCTGGAGGTGGGCTGTCGCATGCTGGGGCTGTCGGTGGGTATTGTCAGCCGTATCCGCGACCAGGATTACCAGGTGCTGGCGGTGCAGCCCGCCGATGATGGCATCCGGGCCGGCGATCATTATGCGCTGGGCGACACCTACTGTTCGGCGGTGGTGAAAAAGCGCGGCAGCGTGGCACTGCACCATGTCGGTGAGCTGGAGCACATGCTCAACCATCCGGTGTATCTGGCCAAGCAGCTGGAGTCCTACATTGCCACGCCGATCTTTGTACAGGGGCGCATCTTCGGCACCCTGAACTTCAGCGATGTGACGCCCCGGGACGAGCCCTTCCGGGTGGATGAAATGGAGTTCCTCGAGCTGATGGCCCGTTCTCTGGGTCGCACGCTCGCCCTGGATCGGCTGGAGCGCCAGCGTCGCCAGGCCATCCGTCGTATGGAAGAGAGCGTGGCGCTGTTCGAGGGGGCATTCCGCCATGCCGCCATCGGCATGGCCATTGTCTCGCCGGACGGCAGCTGGCTGCGGGTCAACCCGGCTCTCTGCCGCATTCTGGGTTACGCCGAGGAGGCGCTGCTGGAGATCGACTTTCAGTCCATCACCCACCCGGATGACCTGGAAACCGACCTGGAGCATGTGCAGGCCCTGCTGGATGGCAGCAAGAACAGCTACTGGATGAAAAAGCGCTATTTTCACCATGATGGTCACGTGGTGTCGGTGGTGCTGGCGGTATCCATTGTTCGCAACGAGGATGGCTCGCCCCGCTATTTTCTGTCCCAGATCGAGGATATCAGCGCCCAGGCTTCCGCCGAGGAAACCCTGCGAGAGCAGAAGGCCCAGCTGGAAAAACTTAACCGCAAGCTGGCGGACATGGCCCGCACCGACCCGCTCACCGGCCTTTGCAATCGCATGGTATTGATGGACGCCCTGCGTCGGGAATACCAGCGCAGTCTGCGTTCCGGCGAAGCCCTGACGGTGGCGTTCATGGATGTGGACTATTTCAAGCAGTACAACGATGACTTCGGCCACGCCGAGGGCGACCTGGCGCTCAAGGCGGTGGCCGCCGTGCTGCAGACGGCAAGCCGCGGCAGCGACTTGCTGACTCGCTACGGTGGCGAGGAGTTTGTCGCCCTGCTGCCGGGGGCGGGCATCAACCAGGCCCGGGCCGTGGCCGACCGGCTACGGGTGGCGGTGTCGCGTATCGGTGACCTGAAAAGGCCCATCACCCTCAGTGTCGGCGTGGCCACCCTGCTGCCGGCGGAGTCGCCCTCGCGCTCCCCGGAAACGTTGCTCAGGGCGGCGGACAAGGCCCTTTATGCCGCCAAGGAGGCGGGCAGAAACCGGGTGGAGGCTGTGGTGATCTAGCGACAGGATACGGTGGCAATTGTAAGTTCTAAAAAAGAACCTACAATGGAGGGCCGCTGATTCTGATACCGAGGTAAACCATGAACCCCGCCACCCTGACCGGCCTGCAGATCATGCAGGCCTTTGCCGCCGGCAAGATTCCCCGCGCCCCCATTTCCGAAACCATCCCCATGGACCCGCACATCGTGGAAGAGGGCCGGGTAGTGTTTATCGCCACCGCCGACGAGCGCCACACCAATCCCCTGGGCGGTGTGCATGGCGGCTTTGCTGCCACCGTGCTCGATTCGGTCACCGGCTGTGCCACCCACACCACCCTGGCCGCCGGCGAGAGCTACGGCACCACTGACCTGAACATCAAGATGTGCCGGCCGCTGCCCTTCAATACGCCGCTGAAAGCGGAAGGCAAGGTGATCAACCGGGGGCGTAGCCTGGTGATCTCGGAAGGGCGCATCGTCGATGACGACGGCAAGCTCTACGCTCACGCCACCTGTACCTGCATGGTGATCGCACCGCGCTAACACCACCCTTCTGCCACTTGTGATGGTGTACCCCCTGTTTATGGGGGGTACACCCATGGGGCGGCGGCCTAGGATTGTGACCTGGTACTCAAAACACTAGAGGGAAGGTCATGAAGGCTAAGGGAGAAGGCCGCAGGGCAAAATGGTTGCCGAGCGCTGGCGTCATCGGATTCGGATTGCTGCTTGCCGCCTGCGGTGGAGATAGCAGCAGTGGCAGCCAGTCATCGTCACCCGGAGACAACAGTGGCACGCCGACGACGGACGCCACGCTGCAAGGGACCGCTGCCGTCGGCCAGGCGATTGCGAACGCCACGGTTACTGCGACCTGCAAGGATGGCTCCGGGTTCACCCTTTCGCCCGTTACCACCGATAACAACGGCAAATGGAGTGGCCAGATCGACAGCGATCAACTGCCCTGTGTACTTGAATTGAGTGGCGGCACGCCGGCGATTGATCTGACCAGTATGGCGTTTGCACCAGGCACCACCAATATCAGCCCGCTGACCCAGCTGGCCCTGGCCATGGCCGGTACCGATGCGAACCTGAACTGGAAAACCTCCGTTGCCAACTGGCCCACCAAGGCCCAGGTTGATTCTGCCGTTTCCGATTTTATCCAGGCGTTGAAAGAAAAAGGCTACGTGCCGGCATCCCTGAAGGGCGACCCGTTCGCCACCCCCTTTGACGCCAATGGCACCGGCTGGGATGCGGTGCTCGATAGCATTCGGGAGCTGGTGGAAAACCCGTCAGGTTCCATTGATGGCTATGAAGAACTTGCCCAGCTGCTGGCTGAGGGCAATCTCGATAGCCTGCCGGATTACGATACACAGGGTGACCCTGAACTTCCGGCCAACCTGGATGTGCTTACCGACTATGCGGGGACGTATACCGTGATGGGGTCGGGCAGCGGGGACCCGGGTTACTGTGGCAGTTGCGGTGTTGCCAATCGTGATCATAGTCGCGGTACCGTCATCATCACGGCCCAGGGGGATATCGATTTTGACGACGGCATCCTGCTTCCCGCTACGGATATTGTTGCCATCTATGATCGCAAAAATGTCGATACGGATCGACGCATAGCGGTCAACTTCGGCGAGTCCGATAGCGACGAAAGGGTTCGGTTGTACCTGAATGCTGACCTGGAAGTCATGGAAATCATTCACGATGACGGCCAGGGCACAACTACCCGTGCACGGATTCAGGAAGAGGCAGCGGAGCCCGCTGTTGAGGCCAGTGTCGATAGTGCCGATTTGGGTGGCAATTCCAGCCCGACACAAGCCGAGTTCCTCACCCTGATGACGGCAACCTGGCCGGTTGCCATTTATGAAACACCGTCATCCAGCCCGCAATGGTATGGCCAGGGCGCATTAACCATCAGTGGATCGACCACCAACTGGATGATGGAGCTTCAGGGCGCGGATGGCAGCACCATTTCCAGCGTGCATTCCAGTGGTGCCTTGCCCGGTACCGTGCTCACCCCCTTCTCTGAAACGGATTACGGCTTTGGCCCCATCTACATGCCGGGTCACCTTTTCATCAATCAGGGCACGGCGATTACGGAATTCCTGAACACCTATGCCGAATGGGACAGTGGCCTGATCGAGGGCAGTGCCGGCGGTAATGGTGAAGTGAAATTCCGCAACAGCATGGTGGCTTATGGCGCGGCAGTGCCGGACGTCTTTACGGATCTGGCAGGGACCTGGAGCGGAACGGCAAGCGTGGCATGCGGAGGTAACCCTTATGTGATTACCGATACGGTTACCAACACCATGACGATTACTGCACAGGGCCATTTTACCCTGCAAGGTCAAACCCAGTTATGTGGCGGGACCTTCCCCCAGGAAATGGAATGGGGCGGCAATGATGATTTCCTGATTCCGGGCCCCGAGGAAAGTGACGGTGCCTACCTGATGCATATCGATGCGCAGGACTTTGCCAATGTCAGTGCCGGGAAAATACAGATCCGTTTCAACGATGACATGACGGTAAAAAGCTTGAGTGCCTGGGTCAACGGTGAGCTTTTCGAGATGAAAAACGCCACCCGGCAGTAAGGTTTTACAGGGAATAAATTAACAACATTTTCAGGAAAATATTATGAACATGACCTTATGGGGAAAGGCGCTGCCGGCAGTTACCTTGGTTGCCATGGTGTCGGGCTGCGCCACTTCCGGCGGTGACGCTCCCGAGTATGATGCAAAGGGCAGTGCCGCAAGTCAGGCGGACACCTTTATTGAATCCGAAAACGAAAAGTACATGGCCAATGTCGACAAGGTTGGTGTGCTGTCATGCAATGTCATGTTTGGTGTGAAGAGTGCGGCATCCGCATCCACCAGCGGCGGTTTTCGATCTGATGCTACCCGGGCGACAGGCACGACACGGCGCTCGGATGTCAAGGTAACGGTCACCTACACGGCTGAAGGGGTGACCGAGTCGCAAATGCAAAGCCTGGCCAACCGTGCCTGTGACAATGCGGAAAAGGCGCTGGCAAGCGCCGGTTTCCAGGTTACGCCCCATGCGGTTATCAAGGCGAATCCCCATTACCAGGCGATGCATGCTGGCGGAAGAGAAAGTCCCTTTGAGTATAAAGGCAGTGGAGACACCCGTTATCTGGTAATGGCCCGTGATGGCGAAACCATTTCCGATCCGCGTTACATCGGCGCCGCGGGCGGCTTCGCTCAGGCGTTCAAGTCCGTCGGCGGTGATGCGTCGTTGCAACATGAAAGCCTGTTGATCAAGGATCTGGGTGTCACGGGGGTGAACATCAATATTCTGATTGATTTCGCTCAGCTGCAATCCGATGGCCATGGCAGCTTTGGCGGCTTTGCCAGCAAGAATTCCGCCAAGGTGGATGGCAAGGTGCAATTGGCGGCCACCGGCGACTTGCGCTTTCTGCCCATCGACAAGCAGAAATGCTGGAGTCAGTTCGGCAAGGAACAGTGCATGATCAAGACCAATCACCAGCCTGTGTTCAGCACCCGACAGGCGGTTGCCAGTTCCGGGACTTTTTACAGCAGCATTGAGGACGTAACCACGACCACCGACAAGGCAACCTCCGGTATCACCAAGGCCATTGGTATGCTGAGTGCGTTTGGTGGTACCTCCAGCAGTGTTGCCCGTGATATTACCCGTTATCAGGTCAATCTGATCCCCGCCTCCTATGATCAGGAAACCCGAAAACTGTCTTCCGGGGTGGTTGCCATGGCGGCAGAAAAGGCCGCCGCTTCGCGCTGAAGCAATAATCCTTGTAACAAAAAGGGGCCGCAACGCGGCCCCTTTTTGTTTTTCAACTCAACGCCTTTTCAGCTGAGACGGGATGCAAGAGGAATGCAGAGTATCAGCCGCCAACGATCACTATGGCTTTCATGGCGAAAGCTGCCGCCCAGCTTCCGCGCCCGGCTTGTCATGATGTCCATTCCTCTGCCTTTTTTCAGTGCCTGATCCACAGCAACGCCATCGTTTTCAATCGTCAGCTCCAGTGTCCCTGCCTGGCTATCCAGAGTGACAACCAATTCCGTGGTTGATGCGTGCTTGAGGGCATTGGTGACCGCTTCGCGAAGGATGCGCGTCAATTCGCTGAATTCACTGGCACTCAATACGGTGGCGCTGGTGCGTGTCTGCCACTGTAGTTTAGTGCCATGGTCATTGCAGCGTTGCTCGGTTTCTTCGTACCACTGCAGTACGGCAGCCTCCAGGGAGAGGGACTCTCCTTCCATGTCTTTCAGGAGGTCACGTAAATCCTGAATGGCCTCTCGTACCAGGGGCTTGGTGCCGTCTGTTGAACGATGCAGGAGCTGAAGCAGTTTGGCGCCCAGATCATCATGCATGTCTCGCCGGATGCGAAGCCGTTCTTCCCTGGCGCCCAGGGCATGGGCTTCATGGGCCTGGTTGACCAGCTGATTCAGGGAAAGCACCAGGCCGGCGGTACGTATGTCATCGCGGTTGAATACACGCTCTCCCTGTTGGGCGTGATGCAGAGACCAGGTTCGGCGCGCCAGCGGATCCGGAATATTGAGGGTTTCTCCCCGGTCATGGATGCTGATACCGGTATCCGTCAAGGGCTGGCTTTCCATGGCGAGAGGTTGGAACACGGCTTGAAGGGCTTCCTCCATGCCGGACTCGGACTGTGTTTTGCGTTGCACCTCCAGCATGGCGGGCAGCGCCTGTGACAACCAGGCCTCCAGGCCCTGATGGTTGCTCAGGAAGAGTGTCTTCCAGAGATGCTGGCGCAAGGGGAAATACAGCCAGCCAATCAGGGCAACGGACAGCGTCAGGGTTACCGGGCCGGAAAGACTGAGAATCATGGCCAGCACCAGGTCGGTGAGCATGATGAACAGCCCGCCCAATAGCCAGGACCATAATGAAAACCACCACTTTTCCAGGTTAAAAAGGCGATGCCGTACCACCCCCAGGGCCATGCCCAGATACATCAGCAGGAAGGTGGTGAACAGTATCCCCTGGGAGGCGGGTTCGGCGACCTGAAGCATGGCCGGCAAGATCATACCTCCGGCAAAGAATACGGTGCCGGTGATGATGGAAATAACCACCCAACGCAAGGCTGAGCGGTGCTCCGGTTGCTGTCGGGTTTTTAGCCACTGCCAGACCGCGCCAAGCAGGCCGGCAAGAAAAATAGCCATGACCCAGGTATGAAAGCCTTCCACCGGGCTGGTGACCAGCTGCAATTGGTCTATGGCAATGGCGATGGCGAATGCCAGGTAAAACCCGGCGGTGATCCAGACGGAAGGTGCCTTGCGCGGATAATTCCAGAGAAACGCGCCAAGTGAGGCGGAGAAAAGTAGAGCGCCAAAATGATTCAGCCCTGACAGCCAGACGAAAAGCGGCCCGGCCATGAAAAAATCACGGGTGCTGTAGATAGCCGCCGCCGAGGAAAAAAGCACATAACTCAAACCGGTAATGGCAAAGGAGTTTATCGCCACTTCCCGTTTTGCCGGCACCCAGACAAGCACGCAGATCACCATGCCGGCCAGGCCGCATAAAAGCTGCAGCCAGAACAGACCGGGTAAATGGGTTAGTGTACGAGCCTGGGGGCTGACGACATGGGGCTGCCCCCTGTCGTCGATAATGAAAAGGGCGTCATTGGCCAGCCATGTGGCCAGCTGCTGGTGAATATGGAAAAAGCGGTTCAGGTCGTCATAGGTGGCAAGCACATCCGGCTCTTCCAGTAACAGGAAGGTATCGGCAGGTAGTTGCGATGTGCCATCGCTAAAGGCGGTGACAGTAATAGGCGGGCTTGCCGGTGGCTGCGCCAAAAGCTGGCTATCGCTTTGGGAAAATACCTTATTGCTGGCAGGGAGATTCACCGCCATGCCGATAATCATAAAGCCATAAAGGGCCACCAGGGTAAGCCCGATAATAATTCTTGTCTTGAGTGACAGCATGCCTCTTCCCTGTTTGCGAGGGCCTTAATCCAACCCCCTTTTTCGGGGGGTTGATCCCCGGAAAATCACCGATAAGCTTCACAGAATAATCTGTTTTTATGACGTTCAAGAATATATGATTTCCGTTATTTATTTCACGATTTATATTCAGTGATTTCAGGAGCAATAGCATGGATGCAATCAGGCAGGTATTGATTGTGGAAGATCTGCCTGATGTGGCCGACTGGTTGCATTTACAGGTGACGCAGTTGTTGGCACCGCAAGCCATTGACCTGGCGGTCAGCCGGGAAGAAGGGCAAGAGAAAATTACTGGCAAGGACTATGATCTGGCCTTGATCGACCTGGGGCTGCCCGATGGCAGTGGCATGGATCTGGTTCGTCCTTTTAAGGAAAAAAACCGCCATTCATTGTGTGTGGTAACCACCATTTTTGATGATGCCGAGCATCTTTTCGGTTCACTGAGGGCAGGGGCTGACGGGTATCTTCTCAAGGATGATGTGGAGTCAGAATTCAGCCAGCAGTTATCCGGTATTCTGGCCGGAAGACCGCCACTTTCTTCATCGATAGCCCGTAAATTGCTGGAGCAGTTTCACCCCATTTTCGGTGAAAAGGAGGTGACACTGACCCGCCGCGAAAAAGATATACTGACCCTGATCGCCAAGGGGTTAAGCGTTAAACATACCGCGGAAAAACTGGGTATTTCGCACTATACTGCCGCTAGCTACATGAAAGACATTTATGCCAAATTGCAGGTTAACAGCCGTGCCGAAGCGACCCTGAAGGCCATCCATATCGGACTGGTCAATCCTACCTGAAAACGGCCCCTCCCCGGCCGATTCCCCCCCCCTTGTTTATGGGGTGATGAAAAAATATCCCTGCTCTTATTCTGATGGAATCCATTTCAATCGATCAGCGTGGGGAAAGGGAATGAGGCCAGTAAAAGGAACGTTAATCGTGGGGGCCGGACTGCTGAGCATCACGTTGGCAGTGGCCGGTTGTGGCGGAGATAGTGATGGCCGTGGTGGGACTGGTACGAGTGGCGACGGGCCTTCCGCGCCTTCCACTTCGACCCTGGCAGGCACCGCGGCAGTGGGTGCCGCAATCCAGGCGGGAACAGTCACGGCAACATGTTCCGATGGCAGTGGTTTCACAGCCGCGGTCACCACGGGCAATGACGGTTCCTGGAGTGGCCAAATCGGCAATACGGCCTTGCCCTGCGTATTGAGCGTTACCGGTGGGGCGCCGCCGGTCACCCTGCGTAGCTATGCGAGCCAGGCCGGGACCATCAACATCACACCGATCACTGATATGGTGCTGGCTCTGGCCACGGGCGTTGCGGACGGTAGCTGGGTGGCGACGCCGACCAGCTGGCCGAATGCCGGCGCCATCGCGTCTAGTCAGGCCGAGCTGCTGACCGCCATGACCAATGCCGGCTTCGCGTTGCCTCCCGGTGGTCCTTTTACGACAGCCTTTAATATCGGCGATGCCTGGGACAGGGTGCTGGACGATATTCAGGACGCTATCGATGGCGATGGCAGCGTGGCCGACTATGCCGCGCTGCTGGACCTGGTCAAAGACGGCAATCTCGATTCGTTCCCGGATGCGCCAGAGGAACCCCCCACCGACCCGGAACTGCCCGCCAATCTGGATGTACTGACTGACTATGCCGGTACCTATACGGTTATCGGTAGTGGCAGTGGCGATCCGGGTTACTGTGGCAGTTGTGGCACGGCCAACCGGGATCATCTGCGTGGCACCGTGATCCTTTCCGCCCAGGGGGATATCGACTTCGATACGGGCATCACTTTTACGGCCGCTGACATCGTGGCCATTTACGATCGCAAAACCGTGGATACGGATCGTCGCGTGGCGGTGAACTATGGCCAATCCGACAGTGACGAGCGCATCCGCCTGTACCTCAACGCGGATCTGCAGGTGATGGAAATCATTCATGACGATGGTCAGGGCACGATTACCCGAGCGCTCATCCAGCAGGATGTCACGGAGCCTGATCCGGAGCCCGGCGAGGAGCTTCTCGAGGGGCGAAATGGTGTAGCGGTGATGCATGAGGGGCATGTCTGGGCCATGGAACAGCCATTCATTGAAACCTTCATGGCTACCACGGCAAAACGCCAGATTCGCGCCAACAACTATGATGCCAGCGGCACCATCCTGGATAGCACGCCATTTGCCGGCGAAGAACTGGTCTGGGCGCAGGTCAATGTGGCACACGGTGCACTGGGCACACAGCTGTGTGGTGACGATACCGGCGTATCACTGATGACCATCAACACGGATGCCTCGCCGCCCGTACAGAAGATCTGGACCGCCACGCAATGCGAGCTGGATGTGGGCTATCACTTCAGTAATGGCGCCACGGAAGGGCGACTCATCAGCGCCACGCTCGGCAACGACAAGGATGCCGCACAGGTTAGCCTTGGCGGTGGTCAGTTCCGCATATACATTCATACCGGCAAGGAGGGCGAGGCTCCGGCGCTGACGGATGATATTCGCGATATCCTGGTGGTAGACAGCGGCACCCGGGAAATACGCTCAGGCTATTTTGTGGCGGGTAAGCCCCTGGAGGATGGTTCTCACCCGGACCATTACATTGATTTTGTGGCCTCTGCGGGAAGTTCCAACCCGGCGGTGGGCGACTATCTCTGTGGTGAATCCTCCGCGTCGGTGACGTTGCGAATGGGCTGGGTGACCACCTCGGGGCCACTGTTCAAATTCCAGACCGCGAATGGCGGCGCCTGCACCGTCAGCATTGAGCAAAGCGCGGGCCGCAAATACGTGGGCTCCTACAGCGCCACCCTGAAGGGGCCAAGCGCCAGCGCGTTTGGGTCCGGCCTGGCAGCGGGCGATACCGAGTTGCCGGAAGCCGAACGCACCCTGGTTGTGCATGGCAAGTTCCGCAATTTCACGACCCAGACCTTCCACGCCGGCAACAACGGCGATGAAGGGCCACTGGGCAGTGACGCGCAGGGCATTACCCTGACCATTGATGATGGCAACACCCATTTTCAGGCCGGCGAGACGTTCCTGCTGACGTCAGAGCCGTCATCCAACGGCAATAATGGCTATTTTTATCGGTTGTTTGATGACCTGGAGGCCCCGAATAATCAGCTACGCATGGTGTGGTCGGGTATTCCGCTGGCGGTGGGCAGCTATGCCTGTAATGACGACGTGGGGGGTCAGAAGCCGACCATGAGCCTGTCGACACCGGCGAACATACCCTACGGGGTGACGTACACTCAGTCCGGCTCGCAGAACCTGACGGAGGGGGCGTCGTGTACACTGAATGTGACCAGTGTGGCGGACGGTGTGGTGTCGGGGACGTACATGGCAACGCTGGTGGCACGGAATATAGCGCCGGTACTGCCCGGCAATGACGGCACGATTTCCGTCTCCGGTGAGTTCCGTTATGCCAATCAGGCTCTCTGAGCTTGGCTGAGGGTCGATAACACCGGGCAGCGTCGCTGCCCGGTGTTTTTATTGGTGCATTACCACAGACAGGGCGTCTTGCCCTGTTTCTCCTGGGAGGCCATCCAGTCAAGAATGCGCCCGCCCAGCGGTCGTTGGGTGGCCTGCTGGGCCAGGGCCACGGCGGCGCGCAGTTTTTCCACATCAATCCCGGTTTTCAGGCCGGCACTTTCCAGCAAATAGACCAGATCCTCGGTGGCCATGTTGCCGGTGGCGCCGGGCGCGAACGGGCAACCGCCCAGCCCGCCCACGGAGGCATCAAAACGACGCACGCCCAGGTCCGCGGCGGCCCAGGCCATGGCGGCGGCCAGCCCGCGGGTATCGTGCAGGTGCACGTAGAACCGTTCGGCACCGAATTCGCGGATCAGCGGTGCCATGATGTCTTTCATTTGCTGCGGGTTGCCGGCACCGATGGTATCGGCAATGGCGACCTCGTCGGAGCCGGCGGCAATCATGCGCTCGGTGAGCTGCTGGGGCAGGGTCACCGGCACCGGGCCGTCGTAGGGGCAGGCAAAGGCGCCGGAAATATAGGTACGGGTAGCCAGGCCGTCGGCCCGGGCGGCGGCGATGATGACCTCGCAGCTCTGCGCCGCCTGTTCCAGGCTCATACGCAGGTTGCGCTGGTTGAACGAGTCGGTGGTGGACAGTACCAGTGCCACGGTTGGGTAGCCCGCGTCCCGGGCCAGCTGGTAGCCCTTCAGGTTGGGCACCAGGGCCGTGTAGTGTAGAGGGAAATGCAGGTCCTCGCCCCGGGGCAGCAGCGGCGTCAGGGCGGCGGCATCGGCCATCTGCGGGATCGCCTTGGGGCTGACGAAGCTCACCGGCTCGATATAACGCAGGCCCGCGTCCACCAACAGCTGTGCCAGCTGTGCCTTGGTGGCGGTGTCCACGGTCACCGGCTGGTTTTGCAGGCCGTCGCGCAGCCCTACCTCGTTGATGATTGCCTGGTCTGTCATATCGCTTGCCGCACTGCCTGTTGGGGGCTGCAAGTGTGCCACCGCCGGCGCGCAGCTGCACGCCGGGCTGACAAGTGGCCAGAACTGACAAGTTCTTGGTGGTTTCGGTTTTCAGTTCTCAGGCCCGCTGTGGCATCAATGGCGGCAGCATAGAAACAATAATCAGGAGCCCGCCATGAGCAGCCTGCCCCCCTGCGCCATGCTCAAGCATGTGCATCACAGCGCCTACCGCTGTCGCGATGCGGAACAGACCCGCTGGTTCTACGAGGACGTGCTGGGCCTGCCGCTGACCCTGGCCATGGTGTTCGACGAGGAGCCGGGCACCGGTCGCAAGATCGACTACATGCACCTGTTCTTCAGGATGGGGGACGACAACTTCATCGCCTTCTTCGATGCTCCGGAGGGGGCCGACGAGATGATGTTCCGCCCGCGCAGCGCCTTCGACCTGCACCTGGCCTTCGAGGTGGATACCCGCGAGGAACTCAAGGACTGGCGGCGGCGCATCAACCAGGCCGGCCGGCCCTGTTTCGGGCCCATCGACCACGATTTCATTCATTCCATCTATTTCTTCGATCCCAATGGCATCCCGCTGGAAATCACCATCAAGGATGCCAACTACGATGCCGTGGTTGCCGAGGACGCCGCCAACGCCCATGAAGTTCTGCAAGCGTGGACACAAAAGACCCGGGCCATGAAGGAGCAGGCCTTCGGCAAACAGGCGCTGGACATGCGTGGCCTGGATATGAGCAAGACCGATTTCTCCGGGGTGAAGGCGGCCATGGACAAGGGCACACAAGACGCATCGAAAAAGGACGCCTGAGCATGAGCAAGCATTACCACCGCACCCCGCACCTGATTACCTTCACCGAGACGTCCAGCTTCAAGGACACCTATGCCGGCCCCATGGATCTGGTGGCCCTGGAGGCGCATCTGCTGACGCCGAAAGCCGGCCCGGGCAAGACCGTGGTGATCTTCATGCACCCGGTGGGGGGCGGTGCCTACCTGCCCATGGTGTCGGCGCTGGCCAGGGCCGGGCTGTCGGTTATTTACTGCAACAGCCGCTATCGCGGCGCCGACAGTGCCCTGTTGATGGAAAAAGTGGTCGCTGACCTGGGTGCCTGTGTGCGTTATGCAAAAGAAAAGCTGGGCTTCGAGAGGGTGGTGCTGGGCGGCTGGTCCGGCGGTGGTTCACTGAGCCTGATGTATCAGGCGGAGGCAGAAGATCCGCAGATCACCGAGACCCCGGCGGGCGATCCCTATGACCTGGTATCGCAAAAGCTGATCCCGGCGGACGGCATCATGCTGCTGGCCGCCCATGTGTCCCGGGCCATCACCATGACCGAGTGGCTGGACCCGTCCGTGAGGGACGAAAACAACCCGGACGACCGCGATCCGGCGCTGGATATCTACCATCCCGATTGCCCCAATCAGCCCCCCTACAGCGACGCCTTCGTGGCCCGTTTCCGCCAGGCCCAGATCGATCGCAACCGTCGTATCACCGCCTGGGTAAAGGACAAGCTAGGGGACTTCCGGCGACGGGGGCTGGCCAATGAGGAGTTCGGCTTTGTGGTGCACCGCACCATGTGTGACGTGCGCTGGCTGGACCCGACCCAGGATGCCAACGGGCGCCCGCCGGGCACCTGTTATCTGGGCGATCCGCAAACCGTCAACAATGGTCCGGTGGCCCTGGCGCGCTTCAATACCCTGCGAGGCTGGCTCAGCCAGTGGAGCTATGACGACTCCCGTGCCAATGGCCCGGCCTGTGCCGCGCGTATCACCGTGCCGGCGCTGGTGATCGGCAATACCGCCGACAATGCCTGCACCCCCAGCCATACCGAGCGTCTCTATCAGGCCTTCGCCCCGGGCCAGGCCCGGCGGGTGGATATCGCCGGCGCCAACCACTACTACTTCGGCCAGAACGACAAGCTGGCCCAGGCCGTGGAGCACTGCCGTCAGTGGCTGGAGGACCAGGGGTTGCTGGCCTGAAAGCGGTTGCGCCGCACCAGCGGATACCGGAGAGTCTGGACTTTGCCAATAACAACAGGGGCGACGCCGTCGCCTGACAGGAGCAACACATGGGGCTGATCATCGCGCTGCTGGTGCTGGCGGCGCTGGCCGTACTGGGGCTGACACTGACCTTCTATATCTGCTGGTGGTATGACCGGCGCAATTTCCCGGAGCAGGCCGAACTGCCCGGTGACCGGCCCATCAGCGTGCTGCGCGCCGGCGTGGCGGTGCTGTGGGAATGGCTGTGCCTGAGTTTGCTGCTGGCCAGCTACCCGCTGCGTTTGCTCCACGATGCCTCGCCGGTGCGCTCTCGCCACCATGGTGAGCGGCCGGTGATCCTGGTGCATGGCTACGGCGGCAACAGCGCCAACTTCCTGCTGATGCAATGGCGTCTGCGCCGGCGCGGCTGGGCCAATGTCTACTCGGTGAGCTACACCCCGCCGCATATCAATGCCCGCAAACTGGCCGCCCAGGTGAAAAACCATGTGGAGCACATTCTGTCGGTGACCGGTGCTGACCAGGCCAACGTGGTTTGCCATTCCATGGGCGGCCCGCTGATCCGCTATGCGCTCAAGAATCTGGAACTGGAGGGCAAGGTGGCCAAGGTCATCACCCTGGGCAGCCCCCATCAGGGCTCCCGGGTGGCGGCGCTGTTCCCGCCCATGGGCGCGGCCGCCCAGCTGCGCTACCAGAGCCCCTTCATCACCGAGCTGGCAGAGGGCGGTAGCTGCCCCGGCGGCGCCCGTTACTACTCCATCTTCTCCAACATGGACAACTTCGTCCTGCCGGTGTCCACCGCCGTGCTGCAGGGCGCCGAGGAGAATATCCAGGTGCCGTACCTGGGCCATTGCGCCCTGTTGTACAGCCACACCGTGCTTGAGCACGTGGAGCGTTGCCTTCTGGCGGGCCCGAGGGAGTCTTGATCCGCAGCAAGGTTGCGCGGTGACGCCGGTGGCATCATGGTGGACGTGTTGATCAAGGATCTGTTCATCAGGAAGTAAGGAGACCACCATGAGCGAACACGGCGCCACCGTGGCCTGGCATCTGGGCCCGGATGAAAACTTCGAATACGAAACGTTCAAACGCGACCACGAATGGACCTTTGCCGGCGGGGAGGTGGTGCAGGCGTCGGCCTCGCCGGACTTCTTCGGCTGTGCCAATCGGGTCAACCCGGACGAGGCGGTGATCGCTGCCACCTCAAGCTGCCACATGCTCACCTTCCTGGCCATTGCCGCCAAGCAGAAACACAAGGTGCTCAGCTACATCGACCAGCCCCGTGGCACCGTGGAGAAGAACCGCGACGGCCGCATGGCCATCACCCGCATCGAGCTGCGCCCGCGGGTGGTCTTCGACGAAGATCTCTCCGACGAGGCCATCGAGCGCATGCACGCCAGTGCCCACCGCAACTGCTTCGTGGCCAACTCGTTGATGGCCGATATCACCATCCACCCGGCCTGACGGCGACCGGGCGGTCACTCGGGGTTGATGTTGGCATCACCCCGAGTGGCTAGAATGTTGGCCATTGTGCGCCCACCGGCGCGTTCAGGAACCAACAGGAAAGCCGTCATGCTTGATCAGAACGAAATTGAACTGTTCCGCGATAACGTCAAGAAATTCCTCGAAAACGAAGTGGCTCCCCATTACGACCAGTGGGAAAAGGCCGAGAAGTTTCCCCGCGAGCTGTGGAACAAGCTCGGCGAAGCCGGCCTGCTGTGTGTGGACGTGCCGGAAGAATACGGCGGCTTCGGCGCCACCTTCCGCCTGTCTGCGGTCATCGTCGAAGAAGCCTCCCGCGCCGGTTTCGGTGCCCTGGCCTCCAACATTTCCGTGCACTCCGACATCGTTGCCCCTTACATCCTGCACCTGGGCAGTGAGGAGCAGAAGCAGGCCTGGTTGCCGAAGATGGTCACCGGTGAAGCCGTGGGCGCCATCGGCATGACCGAGCCGGGTGCCGGCTCCGACCTGCAGGGCATGAAAACCCGTGCCGACAAGGACGGTGACGGCTACAAGATCAACGGCCAGAAAACCTTCATCACCAACGGCCAGCACTGCGACGTGATCGTGCTTGCCACCAAGACCGACCCCAACGCCGGCTCCAAAGGCATGAGCCTGTTCACCGTGGACTGCAGCCTGCCGGGCTTCTCCCGCGGCCGTAACCTGGAGAAGATGGGCCACCACGCGGCGGACACCTCCGAGCTGTTCTTCGAAGACGTGGCCGTGGGCGCCGACCAGATACTCGGCGGTGAAGGCAAAGGCTTTGCCAACCTGATGAACGAACTGCCCCGCGAACGCCTGATCCTGGCCCTGGGCGCCGTGGCTGCCTGTGAAGGCATGATCGAGCGCACCATCGAATACACCCAGGAGCGCATGGCTTTCGGCCAGTCGATCAGCAAATTCCAGAACACCCGCTACGTGCTGGCGGACCTGCACGCCCAGGTGGCCGTCAACAAGGCCTTCTGCAGCCAGTGCACCGACCAGTATGACCGTGGCGAACTGAGCACCACCAACGCTTCCATCGCCAAGCTCACCACCACCGAGCTGCAGGGCGTGGTGGCCGACAAGTGCCTGCAACTGCACGGTGGTTACGGCTACATGCAGGAATACGCCATCTCCCGCGACTACGTGGATGCCCGCATCCAGCGTATCTACGGCGGCACCAGCGAGATCATGAAGGAAATCATCGCCCGCGATATCCTCGGCCGATAATCCTTCCGGATTTGCGAATAAAAAACGCGGCTTCGGCCGCGTTTTTTTATGCCCGCCTTATCCGTCTCTGCATGATTCAGCGGGCTGGTGATCACAATGGCGCATAAAAGAATCGCCAGCTGGCGGGCTCTTACAGGACAGTGTTACAAGCCAAAAATTTTTGGCTCATGTTGGCCCTGCTTTGCAGGATTGGGTTTGCAGATATAAGCAGTGTCTTGGTGTAGGCTGATTCTATTCAAATCAGGGCCTGCATCCAGGCACCTCGGTAACAGGAAGCTGTTCGGCCCGTACATTTTCCGTGTGGGCGTTCACTGACTGTCTGCCCGATCCAGTGAGGCTAAACAACGATGGAAAAGTACCTGCTAACCCGGGAAGAGATTGACGCCTATGAAGGCATCCAGAAAATCCACTTCCTCAACGACAACGCCCGCCGTACCAATAAATCCCTGGGGGATCTGACTGGCCTGACCGGCTTCGGGTTTCATCTGATCGAGATTGAGCCGGGCCGTGAGTCCACCGAAAGACATCGCCACTACCACGAAGATGAGTGTGTTTACGTGCTGGACGGGCAGGGTGAGGCGGTTGTGGGAGACGAGACCTTTGCCATCAAGGCGGGAGACTTTCTCGGCTACCGGGCCGGCGGGCAAGCGCACAAGCTGATCAATACCGGCGCCTCTGTCCTGCGTTGCATCGTGGTGGGTGAGCGTCGGGATCATGATGTGGCGGATTATCCCGACCAGAATAAGCGCATCTTCCGCAACCGGGGTATGGAATGGAATCTGGTGGATAAGGATGCCATTGCCGAACCCAATGCCGGCAAGAAGATTTAGACAGAGAAAACGTCCCGGAGAGCCATCGTCATCGGTCAGCCGGTTACAAGGGCTGGCCAGCCGCCGCTGCCTGAGCGAAAAACGCCCAGGTGAAAGGGACATGACCGGTTCCCTCGTTGGGTGACGGGAAACCGCACGGCGTGCCTGTGTGGGCAGTGAATGGGGGTTGTGTGGCTACGGGGAAATGGCCCCCCCTCCCGGTGGGAGGGAGGTGTCCGGTTACCAGGCCACCGAGAAGCCGGTAACCCGGCCGCTTTTCCACAGGCTCTTGGCGGCGCTGCTATTCATGCAGCCGGTGCGGCGGGTGCCGTTGAAGCCGCAGATTGCCTCGTCCCATTCCGGTGAGCCGGAAACGTTGTAGCCGAAGCCCCGGTTGGCACCGGGAACGGCCGGATCCAGACGTACATAACCGTAGGTGCTGCCACTTTGCACTTTCAGCCAGATGACGGTGCTGCTGGGCAGGTCGCAACGATTGTCACCATTCCAGCGGTAGGAGCCGCCGACGATGGGCTCGCCCATCAGGCTGTCCAGCCGGTAGCGCACTTCCAGGCTGCTGGCCATGCAGTTGCCAATGCGCACATTAAACTGGCTTTGCGAGCCGGTGCCGGGGCCCACGGCCCAGCTGGTGGCCGGCAGCAGGCAGGCGCCCAGGGCGAGGGCAAGCAGGGGGCGACGGTATGACATGGTGAATTCCCTTCCTGATGATGAAGGCAATGACCATAGCGGGTGACGCCAGGCCCGGCATGCCCCATATGAGGGATGTCGGCCTGTCGTGTTCGGGTCAGCCCGGGGTCAGGCTGCGTTGCGCTTGGCGATGGCGCGCAGCACGATCTGGCACTGATTTTCGCCGTACTCGCGAATATCCGCGGCGGCGTCTTCTACCTTGCGCCCCACCACATTGACCAGCAGCCGCTGGAAGATCTGCAGTGACACATCAAACTCCGAGGTTTCTTCCTGCAAGGCGATAAAGGAGTAGCGCTTGAGCAGCGGAATCAGGTCGAGAATGTCCGTGGCCAGGTAACGGTTGCGGGCAAAGCGGTGGGTGGCGATCTCCACGAAACGGAAGGCCAGCTGGTGGGCGGCGCGCAGATCGTCATTGTTAAAGTGCTGCTCAAGCTGCGGCAGCATCTCCACCAGGTCCTCGATCTGGCCCGGCTGCCAGTTGGCGGCGGCACTGCCGGCCAGATGCGAAAGCAGCATGAACAGGAACCCGTACAGGTCGCGCACCTGCTCTTCATTGACCTCGCAGACCCGCGCACCCTTGCGGGGCTGCAACTCGATCATGTGCTGCTTTTCCAGCAGACGAAAGGCCTCGCGAAGTGAGTTAGTGCTCACATCAAGCTGTTTGGCCAGGTCGTTTTCGGGCAGGCGGGCGCCGGGTGGCAGCGTCCCGGTGATGATCTGTTCGCCAAGGTGCTGGGCGATCTGTTCGCTCAGACTGATGGCTTTCAGCGACATGACTCGATCCTTCCTGAAGATGCCGGGCGATTATCGGCGATGGGGAGAATTATGCCAATACCTGAGTTGTTTGACAATTCAAGAAATCAGGGATAATGTGACCGTCACATTGAAGACTGTTACTGTTTGGCTTGGACTAGCGAGGTATGAGCCATGTTCGAGAACATGAATCCCGATCTGATGCTAAAAATGAAAAAGTACGGTTACCTGGCGTTTTGGGTGCTGATGTTGCCGTTGGTGCCCTTTAGTGCTCTGGTGGGTGTGGGCAGTGGTACCCAGGACTACTGGGCCTGGTTCATGTACATCTTTATCTTCGGCATTATTCCGGTTCTGGATTATCTGGTGGGCAAGGACCCGAGCAACCCTAATGAAGAGGTGCAGGTGCCTACCATGAGCGAAGAGATCTTTTACCGGGTCTCTGCCATTGTCATGGGACTGGTGTGGATCGGCGTGCTGTTCTATGCCGGTTACATCTTCATGCACAATGATTATGGCCTGCTGGGCAAGATCGGCTGGATCGTGTCCATTGGTACCGTCGGCGGCATCATTGCCATCAATCTGGGCCATGAGCTGATTCACAAAGACCCGAAAATCGAAAACTGGATGGGCGGGCTGTTGTTGTCCACGGTGACCTATGCCGGCTTCAAGGTAGAGCACGTTCGGGGTCATCACGTACATGTATCCACTCCCGATGATGCCTCATCCAGCCGTTACAACCAGAGCCTGTATGATTTTCTGCCCAAGGCGTTCGTGCGTAATTTCAAGAACGCCTGGAAACTGGAAAAGCAGTATCTGGAGCGCAAGGGCAAAAAGAATCTCAGCATCTATAACGAGCTGATCTGGTGGTACAGCATCTCCGCGTTGTTCGCGGTGGCCTTTGGCGCCCTGTGGGGCTGGCAAGGCGTTGTGTTCTTCCTGGGGCAGAGTTTCTTTGCCGCCCTGGCGCTGGAGATCATCAACTATATCGAGCACTACGGTCTGCACCGTCGTGTTAACGACAAAGGCCGCTTTGAGCGGGTGACGCCGGCGCACAGCTGGAACTCCAACTTCCTGCTGACCAACCTGGCACTGTTTCAGCTGCAGCGTCACAGCGATCACCATGCCTATGCCAAGCGTCGTTACCAGGTTCTCCGGCATTATGAAGAAAGCCCGCAGTTGCCGGCCGGTTACGCCACCATGTATGTGCTGGCGCTGATCCCGCCGCTGTGGAAGAAGGTGATGAATCCGCGGGTGGAAGCCTATTACGAGGGTGAAATGGACCAGCTGTTCCGTGACAGCAAACGGGTCAACAATATCGCCTGATACGCGCGTCACTGCGTTGAAACGAAAAGCCCCGGTTTTGCCGGGGCTTTTTTGTGCGCGGTAAGAATCAGGAACGTGCCCGCTCCACTCTTTTTTGCTGGGCAATCATGTGCCGGGCCAGGTCGGTAAGGTCGGCGATGCTGTCGACCACCGCATCCGGACGATGGGGGTGCTTGATGGTGCCCGGAAAGATTTTGTCCAGCCAGGTTTGTTCCCAGCCGGCGCCGTTGTAGAAAATCGAGGTGACGCCGGCTTCCCTGGCGGCAATCACATCGGTGGTACTGTCGCCCACATACCAGCAGTTTTCGCCGGGTTGCCGGTGCAGGATTTCCAGTGCCCGCAGCAACATTTCCGGTGATGGCTTGCGCTTTTTCACATCACTGCCGCAGACAATCACATCGAACAGCTTGGCCCAGCGGCCGTTATCCACCAGCGCCAGTTCGTGCTCCAGGAAATCCCGTTTGCGATTGGAAATCACCCCAACCAGAACGCCCAGCTGTTGCAGATGGGCAATGCGGTCGGCGGTGCCTTCTTCCAGCGGGTGAACCGCCGAGACATATTTCTGATAAGCACTGTCGAATGCCTGGTGAGCCTGGGCCTTGGCATCCTGATCGCTACCGAACAGAACTTCAAAGATATCGGTGCGGGAAATTTTTCGTTGGGCGGTAATTTTCGGATGAAGACGTTGATGGTTTTTTACGTACATCAACAGCTTGGCGTCTTCGAGGGTTTTGGAGTCGTCCGGGTCCAGCAGCTTGTCCCAAAGATTCAGTTCCTTCAGGTGCGGCAGTACATCATCCACCGCGTGATACATGGCATCGTGGGTATCCACCAGGGTGGCATGCCAATCTATCAGGATGATATCAGGACTGGCGTGGGGGAGTTGCAGAATACTCATGGCATTGTTGCCTCGGGGTCACCTTTTGGGTTGGCCGGGGAGCGTGTCTACAGGGTTAACGAAAACCCGCATAAAGTATAGTGATCAATATAAATGGATGACCGTGATGAGAGAGTCACAAACCGATAAAGAAAATGGTAACCGGCGTGACTAATATAAAAAAGTATGCTCCTATCAATATCGATTGGACGTTTAACGTTGCCCCGGTGGTAAGCAGTTAAACTGACCCCGAGGGACGCGGTGGTTAAAAATCGATAATTAGGGATGATGACCATGGGTACGATCCTTCTCAAGCGGAGCCTGGGTGCAGCCTTGCTGCTGGCTCCCGTCGCGTGTTTGGCAGACTCTTCCTTCGAAATCTACGGCTTTGGCATGGTCGACTATGTGCAGGCCTTCGACCGACCCAACCCCAACTGGGAAGCGTCCCTGAGGCCGGGCAGAATCCCCTACGATCAGGATTCCGTGGGTAGCCCTGGCCAGGCGGTGCTCAGTGTGCGTCAGAGCCGCCTGGGCGTGAATGCCAGTACCCTGGCCGGTGACAGCCAGCTGACCACCAAGTTCGAGTTTGATCTCTACGGGGTTGGCCCTGATGAAGGGCAGACCACCATTCGTCTTCGCCATGCCTATGGCGAGTGGAAGTCCATCCTCGCCGGCCAGACCAACAGTGTCTTCATGGACGGTGATGTGTTTCCCAATGTGATCGATTACTGGGGGCCGTCCGGCATGGTGTTTCTGCGTAACCCGCAGATTCGCTGGACGCCGATCAGCGGCGAGCAAACCTTTGCCGTGGCGATTGAGACACCGGGTAGTGGTGTGGACAGTGGCAATGATACAACCGCAGGGGATCCGAATACGTCGGCGGATAACGAATACCCGGATCTCACCGCCCATTACCGTTTCGGCCGGGACTGGGGCCATGTGCAGGTGGCGGGCATTCTTCGCCAGGTGGGTTACGACACGCCGGGGGGCAATGATGGCAAGCCGGAGGACAGTGACATTGGCTGGGGCATCAACCTGACTTCCGTGATCAACGTGATGAAGAATGATCATATCCGCCTGGGTGTGGTGCACGGTGACGGTATTTCCAACTACATGAATGACGGCGGCGTGGACATGGCGCCGGATGGCAACCTGGCCGACCCGGATTATCAGGTCGTGCCGCTGACCGGTTTGCTGGCCTATTACGAGCATGGCTGGAGCGATACCTACAGCACCGCCCTTGGCTACAGCTCCACGGAAATCGACAACATGGATTTCCAGACCGACGACGCGTTTCAGAAGGGCGAATACGCCTCCATCAACCTGCTGCATGCGCCCAACGACAAGGTGCTGATGGGCGTGGAATATCTTTTCGGCAAGCGCACCGCCAAGGATGACACCGCCAGCTATGATCGGCGAGTGCAATTCAGCATCAAATACAGCTTTTCCAGTGGCAACCTGCTCTGAGCGTACGAGCCTGGTGATCAAGAGGGAGTTTCACAGATGCACTATTCACGAAAGGTTTTCAGTCTGATTTTTGCCGGCATGCTGGCCGTTGCCAGTGCCAGCTGCACCGCGGATTCCTCCACCGGCGGTGGGCTCGACAGCAAGCTGACACCGGATAATATCAACGCGGCCCTGAAAAAGGCCTATGACGATTACAAGGGTCTCAAGGAAGGCAAGAACGCGGATTATATTCCGGCACTTGCCAAGGTGGATTCCAACATCTATGGCATCGCCCTGGTGACCGTGGATGGCAAGATCTACACTGTCGGTGATGTGAAATCCGAAGTGGCCATCGAATCCATTTCCAAGGTATTCACCATGGCCAAGGTGATGGAAGAGTCCGGCGTGGAATCCCTGCCCCACAACATGGGCGTGGATGCCACCGGCCAGGTATTCAATTCCATCTATGCCATCGAGCAGCACAAGGGCGCGGAAATGAATCCGCTGGTCAATGCCGGTGCCATTACCACCACCAGCATGGTCAAGGGCAAGAGCTACGACGAGATCTGGAACAAGATTCTCAACTACTACGGTGAGTTTGCCGGTCGTAGTGATCTCAAGGTGATCGAAGACGTTTACAAGTCCGAAGCCGATACCAACCAGCGTAACCAGGCCATCGCCTACCTGATGTATGCCTACGGTCACATCAAGGGCGACCCGATGCAGGCCACCGATATCTATACCCGTCAGTGCTCCGTGGGGGTCAGCGCCAAGGACCTGGCGGTGATGGCGTCCACGCTGGCCAATGCCGGCGTCAACCCGGTCACCGGCAAAACCCTGATGAAAGCCGACGACGTGCCCGAAGCCCTGGCGGTCATGGCCACCGCCGGGTTGTATGACGACGCCGGCAAGTGGCTGTATGCTACCGGCCTGCCAGGCAAGAGCGGGGTGGGCGGCGGTCTGATTGCCGTGTCCCCGGGGAAATTCGGCATCGCCGTGGTGTCGCCGCCGCTGGATGAAGCCGGTAACAGTGTGCGGGGCCAGAAGGCCATTACTGACATTTCCGCTGCGCTTGGCGGCAACCCCTATTCGGTACAGCCCTTCAAGAAGTAAGCGGCGGGCGCCCTTCACCGGGCGCCATGCTCGTCAGTAAAGGTTTTCGGAGGTTATGAGTTCAAGCGCACGTGTGGCCATGACGGTATTCATGGCGGGAGTCACCCTGACGGGTATCAGCAGTAAGGTCTGGGCGGACACCACCTATACCCCGCCCAGCCAGGATCCCCGGGTATGGCGCCCGCCGTCGTTTGATCCGCAACGCTGGGACTGGATCCAGCTGGACACCGGTGAGTGGGTCAAGGGCCATCTGAAAGCCATGCAGGAGGAATCCGTCGAGATCGACAGCGACCATTTCGACGTGATTTCCATCGACTGGGAGGATGTGGCCTTTATCCGCACCGGGCGCACCATGTCCGTGCTGCTGGATGATGGTTCCACCGTGCTGGGATCACTGGATACCGAGGCCGGCAAGTTGGTGATCGGTGGCGGCGAGCCGGTGGATTTTGAGCGAGTGCTGGGCATCGCTTCAGCCTCGGCGAGAGAGTTTGATTTATGGTCCGGTGACGTGGCGGTGGGGGCCAACTTCCGCAGTGGTAACGTGGATCAAAAGGAATTCAATGCCACGGTCATGCTGAAAAGGCGCACCGCAGCCAACAGTACACGTATCGGTTATACCGGAAACTATGCGCAGAACGATGGCGTGGAAAATGCCAATAATCATCGGGCAACCCTGTCCCATGATTACCGGGTGTCACGCAAGTGGTTGTTCCGGCCCATTCAGGCCGAGTTCAATCGTGACCCCTTCCAGAATCTGGACCAGCAATGGTTGCTGGGTTTTGGCGCGGTTTACAGCGTGTTTGATACCTCCAAGCTGGATTGGGTGATTTCCGCCGGCCCGGGTTACCAACGCACACAGTTTGTGGAAGTGCAGGCAGGGCAGGACCGTACGGTCAGCACGCCGGCGTTTCTGGTGGGGAGTACCTACAGTCAGGATCTCACCGCCGCAGTGGATCTGGATGTGACCTACCAGCTGGTGCTGACCAACGAAGAGTCCGGCCGTGCCAGCCACGACCTGTATGCCGCCCTGGACGTGGACCTGACCAAGCGGCTGGATTTTCGGGTGGCGACCACCTGGAGCCGCATCGAAAACCCGCAACCGGATGCGGATGGCGTCACGCCGGAAAAAGACGATCTCAGGCTGACCGTAGGGTTGTCCTGGGATATATAAAAATCAACCAGGGAGAGCGGTCATGGAAACGAGCATCATGACCATCGAGGCTGGCACGGATTTGCCGGCCTGTTTGCGAGATCTTCTATCCATGTCGGGCCACGCCCGTGCCATGCCCCCCCCCCCTTGAGCGTGTTTGCTACTGCCGGCAATCGGTTGTCGGTGGGGCCTTGATAGCGCCTGTTCATACTAGTCGGTAGTGTGAACAGGCCTGGTTTTCTTTTCAG
This sequence comes from Alcanivorax hongdengensis A-11-3, assembly GCF_000300995.1. Lineage (GTDB taxonomy): Bacteria > Pseudomonadota > Gammaproteobacteria > Pseudomonadales > Alcanivoracaceae > Alcanivorax > Alcanivorax hongdengensis. Next base: position 88,530 of record NZ_AMRJ01000010.1, read on the forward strand.
CCTTGTCGATATGGCGGCGGCATCAGGGATACGGATGCCGCCTTTTTTTATCCTTTCTCTATGGTTCCTGCCCCATCGGGGCAGTAAAAAAATCCTTTTGCTGAGCCGCGTGGCTAAAACGCATTAGCCAAAAGTGTGCTTGTTGGCGCTTTCGTAGCGCCACGCCTTGCAAGCTCCTATGCTTCTCCTGTGAGCTTTTTTCGTAGCGCCAGCCAGTGGAGGGCGTGATCATGAGAACGCAAGGATACGGGGGCAGGGTTTTCGTTTTTACGGGCATTTTTTTCGCTGCCATGACGGCCGCCGCCATGCCGACCTTTCAGGTGCGTATTCATACCGTCGGCAACGGCAATGTGGTTGAGCCCAATCAGCCATTCACTCTGACCTATGACGTCACGGCGACCAGCCATTCCGATCATTACTACTATGTGGACGACAGCCTGAAACTGGTGCGGGCCAACAGCATTACGGGCAGTGAGGCCGGGGTGTTCAGTGTGACCTATCCCGGTGGTTTCGCGAATGGCACCAGCAAGCGCATCAGGATCTGTCTGTTTGATGATAACGACGTGCCGGTCTGTGACGAAGTACGGGTGCGCGCCGGTCATGTGCTGGCCGTACCGCTGGCGGTGGAAATGCACGCCCTGGGGGTGGCCAACCAGGTGCCGGCCAACCAGTCGCTGGATATCCATTACGATGTGTTGGGGCCAAGCAGTTCCGATCACTATTACTCCGTGGACGGAGAGTTGAAGCTGGTGCGTCCGCAGGGTAGTCAGGCCGCCGGTGAATTCAGTGTCACCTATCCGGGCGGTTTTGCCGCCGGCACAAGTCATGAACTGAAGGCCTGTGTGCAGGATGGCGATGCCATGCGTTGTGGCAGCCGCCAGGTTGCCGTTGGCTCCGTCGGTGCCGGCGCCGATGCGCCCGCGCCCATCACGTCATCACTGCTGAATGAGCATTACACCGTGATTGGCAATTGCAGCCCGGTGTGTGGTTATTACGAAAACGTTTTCTACGGCGACAGCAGTGTGTCCTGGTTGCCGGTGGTGGGGCCGGACAGCGAGCCCAATGGGCTGCGCGCGGATATCTATTACCCGACGCCGGATGGGCGTATTCACAGTGGCAGTGAAAGAAACACTCTGCTGATTTATGCCCATTCAGCCAATCACAGCAAGGAGTCGGTGCGGGCCGACAAGAAGGGCATGCTGCTCAAGTATCTGAGCATCCAACAGGGCGGGGGTGGTGTCACAGTGGCGGCGCTGGACTTTCGTCACCCGCTCAAGGACCTGGATGAAAACGCCTACCCGCTGGCAAGGGATGATCTGAGCCATGCGGTGCAGTTTTTCCGCTATTACGCGGACGTCTTCAAAATCAATCCGGACGATATCTTTATCACCGGGTCATCGCTGGGCGCTGGATCCGGTATTCATGCGGCGGTGAAAGAACTGGCCAGCCCTGATGATCCGTCGCCGGTGCGGCGGGTGTCTTCGGCCATTCGCGGGGCCTTTCTGTCCAATGGGCAGAGTTCGTTCTCACCGCAATGGTTCCGGGAAAATTTTCTCGAACCGGCGGTCTGGCCCTATTACCAGAAGGGCTACCTGGATGATGCGGAGCGTGCCATCTACGGCCATGCGGTGGCCAACGTCACGGCCAGTGCGCCAATTCTGGAGCTGGTGTATGAAGGTACCTTCGTGGATCACAAGGTCACCTTGAGTGAATACCAGAACAAGGCGGTGGACTTGACGCACATGCCCAACTTCGGCCTGGCCATGTTGGCCCAGTACCGATTGCATGGGCTGGATGATCGAATCATCGTGCGCGATAACTACGGTGGCAACTTTGATCGCGAATCGATGAATTTCGTGGTTCGCAATCGCCTGTCCGGCGACTGATTCGATAAAAGCGCCACGCCCATCAGCGTGGCGCGATTCGGTCAGAGTTGTGCCAGTACGGTTTCGGCGCTGCTCTTGTCCACGCCTTTTTCGTCCACACCCAGATAGGTCACGACACCATCGTCGGCGATCAGTGCAAAGCGCTTGCTGCGAATGCCCATGCTGCCGCCAGTAGCATCCAGTTCCAGCCCCAGGGCTTTGGCAAAATCCGCGTTGCCGTCGGCCAGCATGGTGATTTGTTCAGCGTTCTGGTCCTTTTGCCAGGCATCCATCACAAAGGCGTCGTTGACGGCCATGCAACCGATGGCATCCACCTTTTCAAGAATGGCGTCGGCGTTGACCACAAAGCCGGGCATGTGCGTGTTGGAGCAGCCGGGCGTGAAGGCACCGGGCACCGCGAACAGCACTACCTTGCGGCCCTTGAAAAAGTCACCGGTGTTGAGATCTTCCGGGCCCTTGGCGCCATTGGTCTTGAGTGCGATGGCGGGCAGGGTGTCACCTACTGCAATGGTCATGATGTGCGTCCTTTGCCTGAAATGGATCACCACTGTAGCAAAGTCGCCGGGTGGGTCTGAACCGCAAAGACGAAAATGAGAAGGCCGCCCCGAAAGGGGCGGCCGGAAGGGGCGCTTGGCTGGCGGGTTTAACCCAGCAGACCCAGCAGGCCGTCCAGTACCGGGCCCAGCACCGGGATATCGGCCAGCGCATCGGTGAGCGGTGCCAACAGGGAGCTGGCCTGGGCTTCACCCAGCAGGGTTACCAGCAGATCGCCGATCAGGTCGCCAACCACCGGCAGGGATGCCACCAGGGAAGACAGGCTGGTCAGCAGGTTGCCGTTGCTGTCGGTGATGCCGCCCAGCAGGGCGCTCGGGTCACCGCTCATCAGGCCGTTGACCAGGCCTTCCAGCAGACCTTGCAGATCCGGGGCCTGATCCAGCAGGGCCAGGTCCGGAGACAGCAGGTCGCCGCCGGCACCGCCCTGCAGGGCAGTCAGAACCTGGTTGAGCAGGTCACCGGCCACCGGGATCTGGGACAGCAGGTCCGTGGCCGGGGCCAGCGGGTTGCCGTCAGCAGCACCGGTGAGGGTGGCCAGCAGCGGGTTGAGAATATCGCCGAGTACCGGCACCTGGGTCAGCAGGTCGCTGAACTGTTGCAGCTGACCGGCGGAGGCGGTCAGGCAATCCAGCGGGTTGGCGGCCTCGCAGGACACCGCGCCCAGCAGCTGGTTGACCACATCACCGAGTACCGGCACCTGGGCCAGCATATCGGTAACCGTGTTCAGCTGGTCACCGGACAGGCCGGCCAGCAGGGTTTCCAGACTCAGGTCGCTGGGCAGGCCCGGGGCGTCACCGCCGGCGGCGCCGTTGAGGATATCGCCGAGGACCGGAATCTGGGTCAGCAGTGCCGGCAGGGATTGCAGGTCCTGCAGGGAGCCGAAGAAGTCACCACCGTTAGCCAACTGGTCGGCCAGCTGCGGGCCGAGCACCGGAATCTTGCTCAGCAGGGTGGGCAGGGTCTGCAGCAGATCCATGTTGCCCGGCTGTGCCAGGCCGCCAAGCAGGTCGGTAAGAATGGCCGGGTCAATCGGGCCACCACCCAGCAGGTCACTGATCGGGCCCAGATTGTCGCCGGCCGCCAGCAGGCAGGTGAACGGATCGGCGCCTTCCGGGCACAGCTCACCGAGGCCGCCGGTCAGGTTGAGAATGGAACCCACGCCGCCCAGTACTTCGGTCAGGCAGTCCTGGGGCTGGTAGCTGTCAGCGCCGGTGGCAATCGGGCACAGGGCCATGGACAGGGCGTTGACGGTACCCAGCAGCGGCTCGCCCTGGGACAGGTTGTCGGCCACCTGGCTCAGGCACACCTGCGGGTTCAGCGCATCATCGCAACCCAGGTAACCGAGCACGCCTTTCAGGGTGCTGTCCGGCACGGTGTTGGCCACTTCCACAATGCAGGTCACCGGGTCTTCCGAGGTCGGGCACAGTTGCTGGCCGATGGCGCCACCGTTGTTGAGCAGGCCGCTCAGGGTGTCGGCCAGATAGGCGCCGCTTTCCATCAGACAGTTTTGCAGGAAGGTGGGTTCGGTGACACTGCCGAGCAGATCGGTGTCGGTGGCCGCCACGGTATCGGCACAAAGCAGGCCGAGCACGTTGTCGTTACCCAGGGAAATGTTGGTGAGTGCCTCGTTTTCACAGGCCAGTACATCAATAGCGCCACCCAGTTGGGTGCCGAGCACCGCCTGCGGGCAGACGGACACGGTGAACTGGTTGTTGGTGTCCACCAGCGTCAGCAGCTGTTGGGCTTGCTCTTCGGTCATCGGTGGCGTGCTGTCGCCATCGTCACCGCCGTTGTCAGTGGTATCGGTATTGTCGGTGCCACCGGTATCGGTACCGTTGTTTGGTGTTTCCTGATTTTGCAGGTCGTTCGGTGAACTGCCACCACCGCCGCCACAGGCGGCCAGTGTCGCGATCAACGACATAACGAGAATGGATTTGAATAGACGTAGCATGACTGATCCCCCTTTATCCTTGGGTTCAGGTCCTTGTTGTGACGGCTCAGCGCGAACCGTCCCCCTCGCGGCAAATATATAAAATTCCTTGCCCTGCCAATGTTGGCTAAAAATGTTGTTTTGTATCTGGAACTGCACTGTTTTGTAATGCACTTGGATGGCGCATGATGGACGCCGGAAGCAAGTGACTGGAGCACAAGCAAAAAGGAGAGAGCAATGAGCCAGACAATTGTAATCACCGGTGCAAACCGGGGCATCGGGCTTGCCATGGCACGGTGCTGGGCGCAACGCGGGGATCGCGTGATTGCTGCCTGCCGACAGCCGTCACAGGCACTGGCAGACCTGGGTGTGGAGATTGTCGACGGCGTGGATGTGAGCCGCAGGGATGGCGTCACCAACCTGGAAGCGGCCCTGGGCAACACCCCGGTGGATGTGCTCTACAACAATGCCGGCATCATGCTCAGTGAAACCCTGGACCACATGGACCTGGAACAGATCGAGGAGCAGTTCCAGATCAATACCCTGGGGCCACTGCGCGTCACCCTGGCGTTGCTGGATAACCTCAAGAGCGGCAGCAAGGTGGGCCTGATGACCTCACGCATGGGCTCCATCGCCGATAATGGCTCCGGGGGCAAATACGGCTATCGGATCAGCAAGGCCGGCCTCAATGCCGCCGGCAAGTCCCTGGCCATCGATCTGTACGATCGTGGCATCGCCGTGGCCATTCTGCATCCGGGCTGGGTGAAGACCGACATGACCGGCAACAGCGGCCACCTGACCACGGACGAAGCCGCCGCCGGGCTGGTGCAGCGCATGGATGAACTGACCCTGGAAAACAGCGGCACCTTCTGGCACTCCGACGGCAGCGTGTTGCCCTGGTAATGGCTCAGGCAGGTATTAGAGCCGGTTCTAGTTTGCGGGCGGTTTCATACAGGGCGGTCAGCCCTCGTTCCCGAAAGCGCGGTTCGTACTCGAGGATGTCGCGGCGGGACAAGTCGCCGATGCGGTAGCGGTCCGCATAGAGAGCCCGGACCGTGTCGGCGTCCACGGAAAATGGCGGGCCGGGCATTTGCGCCTGGCAATAATCCAGTGTGATCAGTAACTGCGGGGCGGCGTCGGTGAGAGCCAGCAGATGGCGGGCATATTGCTGGCGTAATTCATCCGGCAGGGCGATCAGGGCGGCCCGGTCATAAATGCCGTCCACCTTGCCCAGGGTTGGCCCGTCGAGGGTGAAGATGTCGCCCTGGAATACCCGCAGTGCTCCCTGCTGATAAAGCCGGCCACCGGCCCAGTCGCTGACGCCGGGATCAAGCCCGAGCTGTTGGAACAGGGCCACCACCGCCTTGGCGGACAGCTCCACCCCGGTGACGGTAAACCCGCTTTCCAGCAGATAGCCGATATCCAGGGTCTTGCCGCACAGCGGCACCAGAAGGTGGCTGCCCGGCGCCCATTCCATGGCCGGCAGAAAACGGCTCAGCAAGGGGTGTACCCGGTCCAGATGGAAGCCGATCTCGTTACGTTGCCACTTGTCTTCCCAGAATCCTTTTTCCATGCCTGTGTTATCCCCGGCGCAGCTGGCGGTTGGTGGCCTCGATCAGGGCCCCGAAGTCAGGTTTGGCCATCACGGCCAGCAACAGGGAATAGACGCCGTTGATCAGCGCCAGCAGCAGATCGCCCTGCAGCAGGCTGAAGGCAATGACGGCCATGGCCACGGTATCCAGCACCCCCAGCAGCAGGAACATGCCGGTCTGCACCAGCTGCACGGCACAGGCCTGCTGTGCATCCGGCGTGGCCGGTGCGGGCTTGCCGGCCAGACCGCGACTGACCAGCGCCTGCGGATTGAGGATCACGCCCCGCAGGGAGCCGGCGCTGACCAGCATCAGGGCCATGGCACCGATGGCGCCAGTGCGCAGGGTCTCGGTGGGCAGCACCTGGCTGACCGCCTGGTAGTGACCGAAATGAATCAGACCGGCAATGGCCAGGCCGATGAGCATGGGTGCCGAAAGTACCGAGAACCAGAGCAGCGAGAGTCGCCGGGAAGCCGCGGGCATGGGAGATCCTGTGATGGAGTGGAAGAGCCCAGAAAATAGCAAAGCGCCGGCAGATAAAAAAGCGTTGCCTGTTTTGGCGAGAGGATAGGGCAGAGCATGTCGTTAGCCGAATTGGCCGGGAGGAAGACAGCAGGATTGCCCTTGCGTCTCAGACGGTGTCGGCTGAACCATATTCGGGCATAATGCCGGGTTGCCACGTTGCGGCCCGTCTTGTTTCCGGTCGCAGTGTTACTTTGTTATCTGGTAAGAGCCTGCCATGACCGAAACCTCCCCGCCCCGTTCTCTCCTGACGTACCTGTTGGGTGGCTTTTTTGCGTTGGTCCTGCTGACATTCCTGCTGCGCGGTTTTTTTCTCTGGAGTGCCCATGATGTTTTGCATGCGCTGAGTGCCCGTGAGGCGGTGTATGCGATTTTCTGGGGTGTGCGCTTTGATATGGCGGCGGCCGCCTTGCCGGTGACGCTGATTACGCTGGTCAGTTATGCCTTGGTAAGGGTGCTGGGCGTCCGGCGCTTGCCGCTCTGGCCGTTTGCCCTGTGTGCCGTCCTGTTTGTGCTCGCCCAGGTCAGTGACACCATCTACTTTCTGGAAGCCGGCCGCCATTCCGGCTATGAGATCTGGGCGCTGTTTTCCGAAGCATCCGGCCTGGCCTATACCGCCGTGTCTGACCATGGCTGGCTGGTGTTGAGCGCGGTACTGCTGTCGGCATTGATTGTCTGGCAAACCGGCGCGCGCTGGATGACCGTGAAGGTCGGATTCCCGGCCACCGAGCTCGGTGTAGTGGTGATGCTGGTGATTCTGGTAATCAGTGTTCGAGGCAGTATTGATGAGCGCCCCATGAAACCGTTGCGGGTGTTCAATGTGGGCAATGATGAAATGGCTGCGGTGGCAGAGAATCCCAATTACACCATTCTCTATACGCTTTATGCCGGCAATCAGTTGAATGCTGCTTATCTGGATTTTCCCTCCTTGCCGGCCCCGCTTTACCGGAGCACGGTGAAGCAAACCCTGATACGGGAAAATCATTCACTGGTGCCGCCGTCGCATCAGTACAACGTCATCCTTTTTGCCCTTGAGGGCTGGCAATCCTACTTCATGAATGACACGCGCCAGGGCGTGCCGGTGACACCGGAATTCGACAAGCTGGCCGCCTCGGGTTTTTCCACGGATGGGCTGATTGCGGAAGGCCATCGTACCGTGGAAGGTGTGTTCAGCCTGCTTTGCTCGTACGCCAACCCCCTGGGGAATGCCGTGGTGAAAAACCGGCTGGTCGACATGCACTATGAATGTTTGTCGAAAATTCTCACCGACCATGGCTGGAATACCGCCATGTTTCAGGGCATGCATACCGGCATGGTGGGTGATATGACAAAGAAACTGGGCCTGACCCATTCCTATGGCAAGAATGATATCGAGCAGATTCGCTATCCGGAGAATGGCTGGGGACTGGATGATAATGACCTTTACCATTTTATTCTGGAAAAGGCAGAGTCGGACAGTAAACCGTTTTTCTATGTCATCAATACCACCTCTACCCACGATGGCACGCTACCGGAAGCGGTGCCCTACATCTTTGGCGATAAAACCGCCGAGGATCGTATCGAAAGCGCCCTTCATTATGCGGACAAGGCACTGGGTGATTTTGTCAGGGCGTTGCGCAAGGTGGTGACCAGGCCGACCTTGCTGGTGATTACCTCTGACCATACCCGAGGTCCCCTGCCGGATCGCTTCAGCAATTATCACACGCCGTTTGCCATGCTGGTTCTCAATGGCCCGTCACCGCAAAGGCAGGTCCCTGCTCTGGCTTCGCAGCGGGATGTGGCCCCCACCATTCTTGCCTGGCTGGGCGGTCATGCCCCCTGGTTTACCGGGCAATCGTTATGGGATCTGCCGGCGGAGGATTATCGGGCCAGTTATTACACGGCGGGCATGTATGGCTGGTTTCATGGTGATCGTGTCGTGGAATTTCCATTGGCCCGGCCAGATGCCCTGAGCTGTTTCCGGTGGCGACACGATGAAGGGGCACTGCGAAACGAGACCTGTAACGGGGCGGACAAGCGTGAGCAGATTCGCGCGCGGGCCTATATGGAGTACTCACAGGGCTTGCTGTTTCATGGAAAGACCCGTGACTACGGGCAGGCCGCCACGCTGGAAAACCGGTCCCGTTGAATATCGGTCGGCGGGATCCGTGGTCCCGCCGGCATCCCGTCAATCGCGGAAATTGTTGAATTGCAGCGGGACTTCCAGGCTGGATTCGCGCAGTAGCGCCATCACCGCCTGCAGGTCGTCGCGCTTTTTGCCATTGACGCGCACCTGGTCGCCCTGGATTGATGCCTGCACCTTGAGCTTGCTGTCCTTGATCATTTTGACAATGGTCTTGGCGGTGGGTTGGTCGAGACCCTGCTGGAAGGTCAGTGGCAGGGAGAAGGTCTTGCCGCTGTGTTCCGGCTTTTCCGGCTTGTCCGCACCGGCGGCGCTGATGCCCTGTTTGACCGCGGCCTTGGCAAAAATGTCCTCCAGCTGCTGCACCTGAAAGTCGGATTCGCTTTTCAGGGTCACGGTCAGGCCGTTCTGCTCGATGCTGGCCTGCACACCACGAAAGTCGAAGCGGTTGCTCAGGTCACGGTTGGCATTGTCCACGGCATGGCGCAGGGACACTTCGTCGATTTCGGAGACGATGTCGAAAGAGGGCATGGCGCTCTGTCTCTTGCTAACGGGGAATGCCGCCAAGTATAGCGCCGGCGCCGGCAAAATGCGCCTTCCGCAACCCCCATCACATTCGGTGAAATTGGTACGTTTGAAGCATATAAGCCTGCCCGGTAGCGGAGTATGTTGATTCGGGTCGCACCCCGGGGGTGCGTACTCATCAACCCTGCCAGGAGGCAAAATAATGTCACTCAAGGAACGATTGTCGCCGGACAATTTAATGGAGTCGCTGCCCATTTCCCGGGATCTGCTGACCCGCCTGGGGCTGCTCGGCGCCCAGGTCACCCGCAAGATCGCCATCGACCAGGTCAGTGTCGATAACGGTACCCTGCATAACCTCAAGGTGGAAAAGGTCGCCCTGGGCAGTGCCAGCATTGGCAGCCTGAAGGTGGAGAACGGCTCGGCCAGCGTCAACAATGCCAACGCGGTACTCAATCAGGTGCGTAGCATTGTAGAGCTGGGTTTTCACCTGGACTGGCAAATCGACCTGGGCTGGATCGGTAGTTGGGACGGCAGCGAAGACATGGGCAGTCTGGATATCCCGGTGGATCTGGGCACCATCACGGTCCCGGATCTTGGGGATATCGACCTGCAGATTCCCAGTATCGACATTCCCGGTCTGGTGGCGCAGATGAAACCCATCGATCAGCTGGATCTGGGCAATCTGGACCTCAGCGGGGTACGGCTGGACAAGCTCAGCCTGCCCAGCGCGGGCCTGTCCATTACCGGCATGGGCGTGGGCGATCTGACGCTCAGTTCGGTGACCGTGCCGTCCGCGGACGGTGAAGCCATGCGCGTCAACCGTGCCGCGCCGACCGGGACGCTCAACCTGCCCGGTGCCAGCCTGGAAAACGTGGCGATCCCGGCGATTAACATGCCGGCAGCCACCAGTGGTTCCTTCAGTGCCGACGCCACCGCGTCGGACAAGTCTCTGGGTATTGATATCGGCCTTCTCAAGGTCAGCATCCGGGTCACCCCCACCGTGCATCTCGATGTGGGCAGCATGACGCTCAGTGATGCCCAGCTGGCCGCAGACCTGGGCAAGGTGTCACTGGACGACATCAGCCTGCCGGTGTCCCTGGAAGGCATTAGCGGCGGCGAACTGGGGCTCAACAGTATCAGTGTCAACAAGCTGACATTCTGACAAGGAGGAAAACATGTCACTCAGTCACAAGGAATTTGAAAAACGCTGGGAACAGGCTCATCGCAAGTCGCGCCCGCAGCAGAAAAAGTCGTCCATTGCGCCGGTGATTCACCTGTCGGTGATTTCCGTACTGGATAACTACATGAGCCAGCTGCACAAGGCGGTGGAAGGTCACGCACTGAGCAAGGAAGAGTGCGATGCGGTGTGTGAAAAAATCGCCGAGCTGAAACCCCTGGCCAAAAAGGCGGATGCCAAGGCGGCCAAGTACCTGAAGGTGTGAGTAAAAGAACCGGCCCACCGCTGAGGGTGGGCCGGTTTTTTATCGCCCGTTACTGTGACTCCAGCGTGATACTGAAATCAAAGTGCGCGGTGGATTGATGGTCGCCGGTGGTTGGCTTGGTATTCGGGTCCGGCAGGGTCGGGCTCGGCAGGCCGAAACCGTCCTTGGGCAGATTGGCAGGGCTCACCTGCCAAAGCCCGCCGGCCAGTGACAGCACCACCAGGTCGTTGGCTTCGCCCTGGGGCGCATCCAGGGTAAAGCTGATATCGAACGGCAGTGTCTGGTTCGCCTGGGTGCAACTGAGCGTAAACAGCCCCGGGGAACGGTAATTGCCATTGGCATCGCGCACGCCGGTGTTGCCGGTTTCCTGGTCGGGGACGAAAGGCGTGACCCCGCCCACATAGCGAATCAGGGTGGCGCTGATGGGAATCTGGGTGATTCGCCCGGCCAGCCCGGCACAGTCCAGCTCACCATGCACCCGGTAGTCCGTTTCCGCGGACAGGTCGATGTAGTACATGCCGCCCAGGCCCGCGGCCGTCCCGCCACCGGCACAAGCCACATCGCCATCCTGATGTTCCTCACAGCTGGTGTTCAGCTGGGCATCCAGGGACGCGGACAGGGTGCCATCGCCGGTGCTGGAATAGACCACCGTGCTGTCATTGCTGCCGTGCAGGTTGACGGTATCGCAGGAGGATTCTCCACCATTGGGCGGGGTATAGAGCACGCTCCGGGTGGAGGTATGGGTGTAATTCTGCTGGATGCGCTCGCTGCGTGTGTACCAGAGCAGGTTTTCCGGGGGAATCTGCGGCGGTTCGATCACGTTTTCGGAGGGCGTGGTGATTTCCTCTGATTGGGTGTCATTGTGGTTGTCCGGCGGGCAGCGAGTGTCGGCAGTGTTGCTGTAGGTGCCGTTGCCATCCAGTGAAATGGTGGCGCCCGGGTACCACAGTTTCTTGATGCAGCTGTCCGAGACCGTGTACTCGGCGGTGTCCTTCACGGACGGGTCCGCATCGGCCTTGACGGTGACTTGTACCGTGCCGGTCTGGCCCGGGGCCACCAGGGTGGCGGTCAGGCCGCTGGCATCAATGATCTGGCCGCCACTGGTGCTGAAGGTGACATCCTGGTTGTCTTCGGCGAAGCCGTTCAGCTGCGCGCTCAGTGACAGCCGGTTGCCGGGCAGCAGGCAGGCACTTTGTGGCGTCAGGCTGATGTCCCCTTCGGTATCGATGGTGACACTGTCACTGCGTTCGGTGCCTGCTGGCAGGGTGCGGCCCTGCCAGGTGAACGTCACAGAGGTGGGGTAGTTGTCCCGGTCATCCGGTGTCTTGAATTGCACATCATAGAAATCGCCATTGGCCGCGGCGGACTGTATCTGCCCCGGCCCGGTGGCCTGGGCCGCAAAGTTGGCCGCGTTCTTGCTGGCATTGGCGGCGGTGGCCGACAGGCTGGCCACCTCGCCCGGTTGCTGTACCCGGTAAAAGGAGGGCAGCAACGAGATGCGGATGGGTTTGACCGTTACCGGAAATTTTTCCAGGAAGATGCCTTCGTCGGCGAATTCGCCACTGTTGAGCTTGATCACCAGTTGCGAGGTGCCGATATCGATGCCGTGGTACTGGCGGTGGGAGTCCCGGGTCACGGTGGTGCCGAGGATCTTGGAGGTGGTCCAGGGTTCGTCGGTGACATCAATGGGGCCGTATTCCGGGGCGCGGATGCGCACGCAGGAGCCCTCGGTCAGTGAGTTGATGGCACTGGAGACGCCCTTGGAACCCAGGGTGCTGGCGGTGCCGATGCTGGCGCCCACCGGGCCCGGCACCATGCCGGCCAGGGTCACCAGACCATTGAGGAAGGTGGCGCCGAAATTGAAGCTCTTGCCCTTGGCTTTGACAAAGGCCAGATCCCAGAACGCCGGGTTGGCCGGGTCGCGGTCCTCGATCCAGCTCTGGTCCACCCGTCGCACTTCAAAGTCGGTGATGCTTTGTGGCTCCAGGGCCCGGCGCATGGCCTTCACTTCCGAGATCACCGACACGGTGGTGCCGGCGTAGCCGGCGGCCTGGCCGGTGTTCTTGTAGTTGACCAGCGAGGCATCCCCCAGCACCTGGCCACTGACCGAACCGTCGAACACATAGCCGGCGGCGGCGGATTTCATGCGTGCCGACAGCTCCGCCGCCCCGGATATGATCAGCTTGTCCGGGTCCACGGACTGCTCATCACAGCTGCCGTTGATCTTGACCCGGGTATGGGCGCGTTTAGTGGCGGCCTGGCTGGTCTGGCGCATGCCCACGGGCACGGTATCCAGTTCGTTGAGGGCATCGACCAGGTCGTCTTCCAGCCCCGAGGCCATCAGCAGCCGTTCCAGCAGTTTGTCCGGGTCGTCACTGGCCTGGGCCGCCAGGGCCTTGAGGCCGTCCGGACGGTCGCCGCTGACGTACTGCTTGACCACCCAGAAGGACAGGTCCTGTTGCGGCAGGGTGTCCGGGTCGGCATCGAGCAGCGTCTGCGGGTTGTAGCCGAGTACGGCCAGGGATTTGTCCACCCAGGTTTCCAGCCGCTGGCGCACGGTCCGGGTGTAGTCGTCCGGGGCCTGGGGCAGGGCATCAATGGTGAAGGCAAAGGCCGGGCAGTGTTGGTCGCCGTCGCCCAGTTCCATCATCACGTTGCCCCCTTCCGGATCACGGGTTGGCGCCAGGGGGGTGGTAAAGCGGATCGGGTCGCCCTCGTCACCGGCATTGAGAAACAGCGGATCGATGATCTGACCCGCGTCGCCGTCGGCGATCACCCGGATACTGGCTTCGCCGAAATCCGCGGGCAGCCCGGTGACTGTAATCACCGTGCCGGGGCTGCCATGGGTGGCGGACAGGGTCAGGCCGGGGCAATCGGTGCGGTGGCCCAGGGGGTTGGCCACCGCGGCTTTCAGCGGGTTGGCGTCGGCGGCGGGCGGACTGTCATTGCCGCCGTCTCCTCCTCCGCCACCACCGCCACCGCAGGCGGTCAGCAGCAGGGCAAGGCCGGCCCCGGTCAGCCAGTGATGATGGCGGGGATGGCGAATGTTGCGATCGGCAAAGCGCATGGACTCTCTCCTTGATAATGCAGACGGGCTGGTCGCCCCGATTCCCTTAATTCAAGGCTACGCTTGCGACGTTGGCAGCGGCATCCTGCGCTTGAGGGGGCCAGGGGGGTTCCAACCCCCCTGAATGAGGGGGCTGACTTTGCAGGGCGGCCCGGACTGGCTATGGTCGGGGTAGGCAAGCCTTTGCAGCGAAAGGGAGAAATGGCGGTGAGTTTTCAGCCCGATGTGCATCTCAACCTCAATGTCCGCGGCCTGGGGCTGTCTGCCACCCTGGCCATCAACGAGCGCAGCAATGCACTGCGCCAGCAGGGGCGAGAGGTGTTCAAGTTCGGGCTGGGGCAGTCGCCGTTTCCGGTGCCGGCACCGGTAGTGGCGGCCTTGCGAGAGCATGCTGAAGAAAAGGACTATCTGCCGGTAATGGGGCTGCCGGCCCTGCGCGAAGCCATCGCCGGTTATCTCGACCGCGAGCACGATGTGGCCTTCCGGCCCCAAGACATCATGATCGGCCCCGGCTCCAAGGAACTGATGTTCATTCTTCAGCTGGTCTACTACGGCGACCTGGTCATTCCCACCCCCAGCTGGGTGTCCTATGCGCCCCAGGCCAGTATCATCGGCCGGCGGGTGCACTGGCTGCCTACCCACCGGGCCAATCACTGGAAGCTGACGGCGGAGAGTCTTGATGCGCTCTGCCAGCGTGACCCGGGTCGTCCCCGTCTGGTGATCCTCAACTACCCGGCCAACCCCCATGGCTATACCTTCACCGGTGACGAGTTGCAGGATATTGCCCGGGTGGCCCGTTACCACCGGCTGATCCTGCTCAGTGACGAAATTTACGGGCAGCTGCAATTCGATGGCCGGCACCGTTCCATTGCCCGCTATTACCCGGAGGGCACCATCATCAGCGATGGCCTGAGCAAATGGTGTGGCGCCGGTGGCTGGCGGCTGGGGGCGTTTGCCTTCCCGCAGAATCTGTCCTGGTTGCGTGATGCCATGGCCACGGTGGCCAGTGAAACCTATACCTCGGTGGCGGCGCCGATTCAGTATGCGGCGGTGACCGGCTTTCAGGGCGGCGGCCAGATGGACAGCTATCTGCAGCGGGCGCGGGCCATCCTGCAGGGGCTGGCCCGTTACCAGGTGGAGCTCTATCAGCGGGCCGGGTTGCAGTTGGCCATGCCGGACGGCGCCTTCTACCTGTTTCCGGATTTCACGCCGCTGGAAGACCGGCTCCGGGCGCGGGGGATTGAGGACAGTGTCACCCTGTGCGAAACCCTGCTGGAAGAGACCGGCGTGGCCACCTTGCCCGGTGAGGCCTTTGGCCGCCCGGCCGGGGAGTTGAGCCTGCGCCAGGCGCTGGTGGATTTTGACGGGCAACAGGCGCTGGACCATGCCGACCAGGGCGTGGACGAGACGTTTTTGCGGCAATACTGCGGCCGTTGTGTGCAGGCCATGGAGCGAATGGTCGACTGGCTGGGCTAGCGCCGCCGGTCTGGCCGGCGGCGGGCCGGATCAGAAGGCGAGCACAAAGTCGGTGGTGAAGGCCCAGCCGTTGGCACCCACGGAGAAGGGCACACTGCTGTAACCCACCGGAGAGTCCTTCAGGTAAAGCCCCTGGACTTCCACGCGCATTTCCTTGCGTTTGAACGGGAACCAGTTGATGCCCACGCTCACGTCACAGGGGTTGCCGTATTCGCCGTTGATTTTGGAATACTCCAGATAGGCCTGCAGGGTTTTCGGGATCACCATGTGCGAGCCCTGCACCTGGAACCCCTTGTCATTGAGTTCATCCACCGGCAGCGGACCGTTGGCGGAAAAGTTGTCTACCCAGCGCTGATAGAACTCCGCTTCCAGATACCAGCCCCGGTACTTCAGGCCGGCGTTGGCGGCGGCCATCTGGTAGGTGGCGCGGTTGATCTGGGTGCCATTACCAAACGGATCGGCGCTGAAGATCAGGGTGCCGTCGGACAGACGAATCTGTGAGTTTTCGAAGGTGTTGGTGCCCGGCTGGGCCTGGGCATCTTCGCGGCTGTGGGTGAAATGCAAGCCCAAGCGGGTGGCCATCTGCTCGTGGAACTCGTAGTCACCGAAACCTTCGCCGGGGCCGAATTCGCCGGTGGTGGGCATCCACCACAGGGCCGCGGCCACGGTGTTGAAGCCGTCATCCAGCTGTGCCCCGTCGACGCCCAGCTGGCTCAGATTGTTGCCGATCATGGCGCGGTACTGCACCCCCGGCGCCAGCTCGCCCTCGGCCCAGAACCCGGAGGTATAGGAGCCGCGGAAGTATTCGTCAGCAATGCTGCGGTGGTCGTTCTTCAACCAGTTGGGAAAGGTGTTGTTGGTAGTGCGGGTGGTGGGCAGGGCGCCGATACCACCATAGACCGTCAGTGCCTTGCTGAAGGTATAACCCAGGTTGCCGCCCACCACTACCTGGGCCGGGTCGCCCTGACTGGTGTTGGACGTCCAGGTGTAGAACAGGTAATGGAATTTGGGGTCGAAGATCCAGCCCTTGAAGCTGATGTTGACCTTCTGGAACTGGACATCGTTGCGGATATCCATGTCCTTGCTGTTGCCAAAGGAATCAGTGTAACTGTCGTCGAAGTCCTGCTGATTCAGATAGCGCACGTAGCTGAAAACGCCGAAGTTCACTTCGCCCTGATCAGAGCTGAACAGGTTGAACCCCTTGCCCGGGCGATAGCCCTTGCTGACGCCGGGCATGGGCGTGGATCGCGATGCCGCATCTTCACCGTAGAGTTCGGTTTCCAGCTGATAGATGCGTTGATCAAATGCCTTGCTCTGTTCGGACAGATCCTGGCGCATCTGCTTCAGCTCCTGTAGCTGTTTTTCCACATCGGCATGGCCAGGGGCGCCACGGCTACCTTCCGCCAGGCACAACGTGGGGGCAAGCAGGGCAGCGCACAGCGCCGCCCCGCTCCGGGTCCTTATCTTCATGGGCAAGCTCCTTGGTTCCCTGTCAATCAGCTGGACGTCTTGTTGTTGTCAGCGGGGCAGACATTGGGGGCGTGGTAATCCAGATTCATCAGCCGGAAGTAGTTGGCCCCCAGAGCGATGTTCCGGAATGCCTCATCATTCAGAACGCGCAGCACGCGACTGGTGACTTCCAGTTCCTTGCCGTATTCATCGTCGGGCTTGCTGGCCGAGGCGACGAAATCCGTACCTGGCAGAATGCGAGTGGAGTAGGCATTGAGGAAGGGTACATAGATGCTGCCCCACTGGTGGTACTCGTTGTAGAGCACGTCCCAGGAGATATCCAGCATCAGGTTGGGGTACTGATCGAGCAGGCGTTTGAGGATGGCCACGTGCTGGGCCGGGTCCATGGTGCCCAGCTCCTTGGAGAGCCCCATGTGCGCCCAGACGATCTTGTTGTCCGGGTATGTTTCCAGAATGTGTTCCATCAGCGGCAGGAACTGGGTGGGGTGGGCATCATTGCCCAGGTCGGAATGGAGGGTCACCGGAATGCCCCGGTCGCGCAGTACCTTCATGAAGGGCGCCCACTGATCGATGCTCGCCAGGGTGGCCGGTTCCGCCTTGTTTTTCAGTAGCGCCTGTTTCATCACGTTGAGCTCGCCGCTCCAGGCGAACATGCCGGGGAACTCCTTGTCATACAGCGCGATGGTTTTGACGATGTCGTCCGGGTGGGCCAGGTCCATGAAGGTCATGGACAGGGTGATGTGCAGATCATCCGGCGGATAGGCCACGGTCTGCATGCCATTGACGACATCGTTCTTGATGCTGGGTTTGGCAGCGACGCCGGGGCAGTCCAGGTAATAGCTGCAGCCGGAATCCAGCTCCAGGATCTGGCCGATACCGAAGTAGTTAACAAAGCGAATGCCGTTGTCTTGCAGCATGGCATGGAGTTTTTGCGGTGGGATCGGCGCGCCACCAAAAGGCCGCGGGTGCATGTGGGCATCCACCAGCGGCGTGTAGGGTTCCCTGTCTCGGTCGTAGCAGGCTTGCTGGTCGCTGGGCTGGGCCAGGGATTCCAGTGTACGTTCGTTGTGGGCGCGAACATCGGGCGTGCCGGACAGGGACGCACAGCCGGCCATCAGGGCGAGGAGGGGCAGAGCCGCAAGGGTGTGTTTATGACGGGAAAAAGACGAACTGAACGATGAAACAGCCCTGCCGAGACGATCCGTATCCATGGCGTCGTTCCTTCAGTTTTGTCGTAATGGCCCGATCCTGTTAGCCACTCCCTCCGGTATACAGGCCCGAATGGTTTATTCGATAGTAGGGCAAAACCCCTGCCCCCTCCAGTACGCCAGTGCACGGTAATGGCCCGCAATGTGACGGGGTGCTGAAAATCAAAAAAACCGGCAAGGCATAAGTAAATAATGCAGAGAAACATGTTCTTGATAACTGTTTCTTGTCACCAAAAAAACGGTCTGCGGTGGTGTTTTTCGTCAGGTTTGCCGGCGGCGGCACATGGTCACGCCGACAGGGCCGTGAAACACTCTGTCCCCTGACATTCCATGGGTCTGATAACAACAGGGAGGCCAGTGATGGGTGCGGTTCTGGAAAAAGAAAATGTTACCGGTGCCAGCGATTGGGCAGCCAGGGCGGTCGAACGTCAACGCCGTTACTTCGAATCCGGCGAAACGCGCAGTTATGCATTCCGCATTGCGCAGCTGAAAAAACTCAAGGATGCGGTGGTTCGCTATCAGGGCGAGATTCAGGATGCCCTGAAAGCCGACATCGGTCGCCCGCCGTTCGAGGCCTATATCGAGATCAGCACCGCCATCGAGGATCTCAAGCACACCATCAAACACCTGAAGGGCTGGATGAAACCCAGGAAGGTGTCCACCTCCATGTGGGCCCAGCCCGGTCGCAGCCGCATCGAATCCACCCCCCAGGGGGTGACTTTCCTGCTGGGCCCGTACAACTACCCCTTCCTGTTGCTGGTGCAGCCGCTGATCGGTGCCATTGCCGCCGGCAACACGGCGGTACTCAAGCCGTCGTCATTGAATCCCACCGTGGCGGATGTGGTGGAAAAGATGATGAGGGAGTGCTTTGCCGACGACTACGTGAGTGTCTTCAAGGGCAGCACCGACGTGACCAATGCCCTGCTGGAGCAGCGTTTTGATCATATCTTCTTTACCGGCAGCCCGCGGGTGGGGCGTATCATCATGGCGGCGGCAGCCAAGCATCTGACCAAGGTGACCCTGGAGCTGGGCGGCAAGAGCCCCACCATCGTGCACAAGGATGCCAACCTGAAAGTGGCGGCCCGCCGCATTCTGGCCGGCAAGATGCTCAACGTGGGCCAGACCTGTGTGGCACCGGATCATATCCATGTGCACCAGGACATCCGCGATGCCTTCGAGCAGCAGATGATCGCCACCATCAAGGAATTCTACGGTGACGATCCGAGCAAGAGCCCGGATCTGGGCCGCATGATCAATGACCGTCACTTCCAGCGGGTGGCCGGCCTGATCGACAAGGCCAAGGTGCTTGTCGGTGGTCAGACCGACGCTGGCCAGCGCTACATCGCGCCAACCCTGCTCAAGGATGTGAGCATGGATGATGCGGTCATGCAGGAAGAAATTTTCGGCCCGGTACTGCCCATGCTCACCTACGCCTCCATGGAGGAGCTGATCGGCAACCTGAAAAAACTGCCGGAATACCCGCTGGCGCTTTACCTGTTCACCGCCAGTGAAGCGGTGGAAAAACAGGTGCTGGCCAACACCCAGTTTGGTGGTGGCTGCATCAACAATACCGTGATGCAGGTGGCCAACCCCAATCTGCCCTTCGGCGGCGTGGGCGAGAGTGGCATGGGCGCCTATCACGGCCGCAACTCCTTTGATGTGTTCTCGCACCAGCGCAGCATTCTCAAGGCCACTACCTTGTTCGATATCAAGTTCCGCTATGCGCCCTACAAGGACAAGGTCAACCTGATGAAGAAGCTGATAAAATAGCCGTTGTCCTCGTCTGAGAGTAAAGCCCGGCCCTGAGCCGGGCTTTTTTAGGTTCATCGCGGATTAGGGGGAAATCGGCC
>NZ_AMRJ01000011.1 GCF_000300995.1 Alcanivorax hongdengensis A-11-3
GCCGGTGTGGTTGCCAAGATCACCGAGTAATTCGTTACCCGGTATCAGAAAAAGGGTCGCTTCGGCGGCCCTTTTTTTATGCCCGTTGCACCAAAGTATAGGGTGGGTGGTTGGCCAGCTTCGCCGACAGACTATCCCGCGATTTTTTCCTCTAGTAAGCCTTTCTCCTTTTGCTTTCGCGCTATACACATCCTGCCTTTTTCGGCGTTAGATAGGGCTGCGCACCACCGGGATGGTCGGTGCGGGTTTGGGGATTGTGTTGTAGTTACGGGGGAAAGGATATGTCCACCATCGCTATCCTGGGACTGGGATACGTAGGCGCCGTCTGTGCGGCCTGTTTCAGCAAGCGCGGCCACCATGTGATCGGCGTTGATGTCGATGCCGCCAAGGTTGCCAAGCTAGGGCGCGGTGAAGCGCCCATCGTCGAGCACAAACTTTCCGATTATTTGCAGCAGGCGGTGGCCAACGGGCTGCTGACGGCCACCACGGACGCCGAAGCGGCGGTCCGTGATGCCGATATGACGTTTATCTGCGTGGGGACGCCCAGCAACAGCGCCGGTGAACTGGAAACCGGTTACCTGCAGGCAGCCTGCCAGTCGGTCGGGCAGGCACTGCGTGACAAGCCGGCCGGGCACTTGGTCGTGGTGCGCAGCACGGTGCTGCCGGGCACGGTGCGTCAATTGCTGCTGCCAATCATTGAAGCGTGCTCTGGCAAGCGGGCGGGACGGGACTTTCTGCTCACCATGAACCCGGAGTTTCTGCGTGAATCCACCGCCATCAACGATTTCTTTCAGCCGCCGATGACAGTAATCGGTGCTCACAGTGAGGCCGCCGCCGAGGAGTTGGCCAAGCTCTATGCCGGCCTGGATGCCCCCATCATTCCCATGCAGCTGGAAGAAGCGGAACTGGTCAAATATGCCTGTAATGCCTGGCATGCCACCAAGATTTCCTTCGCTAATGAAATCGGCAATATCGCCAAGCAGGCGGGCGTCGATGGCCGGCGGGTGATGGATGTCATCTGCCAGGACAACAAGCTCAATTTGTCCAACTACTACATGAAGCCGGGGTTTGCCTACGGTGGTTCCTGCCTGCCCAAGGATGTGCGAGCGCTTAATGCCTGGTGTCAGGGGGCGGCGCTGCCTGCGCCGCTGCTGGCGTCCCTGTCCGGCAGCAACGCCAACCAGGTGCAGCGTGCCCTGGCCATGGTGCGCCAGGCCGGTGTGCGTAAGATCGGAATGCTGGGGTTGAGCTTCAAACCGGGTACCGATGACCTGCGAGAGAGCCCGCTGGTGGAGCTGGCCAGCCGACTACTGGCTGACGGATTCGAGCTGACCATCTATGACAGCAATGTGGCCTATGCCGCCGAGCACAGCCCGGTGGCCGACCAGTTGTGGGCGACTTACCAGCCGTTGTTGCAGCGGCTGGTGGCATCCGTAGAGCAGCTGGTAGATGCCAGTGAAGCGGTGATCATGGGGCACGCCATTCCGGAATTCAGGGTGGTGGCCGACACGCTCAACAGCGGTCGGCTTTTGATTGATCTGTGTGGCTATCTGCCGGGCATTTCACAGGGTGACCGGCAGGGAATCTGCTGGTAAGCCGCCATGAAACAGCTCGGTGAATGGATGCTGTGGCTTGCCGTGGTGGCGGGGCTGGCGTTGCTGATTGAGCCAGCCTATCTGGACAGCAATGACAAGCGCTTCATCCTGCTGATCGGTGCCATTGGCCTGTGGCGTTACGGCAACGGTGCCATACACCTGCTGCGGGCCTGCTATTTCATGCAGGTGGCGTTTCCGCGATGGCGTCGTACCCTGTCTCGAAATCCCGAGGCCTACCTGCCGGGCCATGTCTATCTGGTGGTAACCAGCTTTCGGATTCCCGCAGCGACCACCTGGACGGTTTATGCCAGCGTTTTCCGGGAGGCGATTCAGTGCGGCGTGCCCGCCACCGTGGTGGTGTCGATTGTGGAGCGCGGTGATGAGCGGCTGATTCGCCAGTGCTGGCAGACCTTCGATCCGCAGCAACGCCTGCGCCTGATTATTTGCCGGGCCCGCGGTACTGGCAAGCGTGATGGCCTGGCCATGGCATTTCGGGCGGTCAGTCGCACCATGCCGGACCGAAACGCGGTGGTGGGTGTGATTGATGGGGATACCATGCTGGCACCGAACTGCGTGCGTGATTCGGTGGGTTTTTTTGCCCTGATGCCACGACTGGGTGGCCTGACCACCAATGAGCAGTGTGTGGTGCATGGCAGCCGGGCCATGCGTGACTGGCATACCATGCGTTTTGCCCAGCGCCACCTGAACATGTGTTCCATGGCGCTGTCGCGGCGTGTGCTGACAATGACCGGGCGTATGTCCTTTTTCCGGGCCGCAGTACTGACCTCGCCGGCCTTTATCGCCGATGTGGAATCGGATTATCTGCAACACTGGCGACTGGGGCGCTTTCGTTTTCTCACCGGCGATGACAAGTCCAGCTGGAACTCCCTGATGAGTATGGGCTGGGATACTTTCTATGTACCGGATGCCCATACCCTGACCGTGGAGCATCCACCTCATCCCCGTTTTGTGCCGGCCACCCTGCAGCTGATGTTTCGCTGGTACGGCAATTCGCTGCGTCAGAATCTGCGCGCCACTCGCCTGGGCTGGCGGCGTCTGGGACTGTTCGCCAGCTATGTGCTCTACGACCAGCGCATCAGTATGTGGACCTGTCTGATCGGTTTGGGCGCGGCGCTGGGGCTGGGGCTGCTACAGAACATTCAGCTGCTGCTGGTCTATCTGTTCTGGATTGCACTGTCGCGCACGCTGGTAACGATCCTGCTGACGCTGACCTACCACCCGGTGGGGCCGCTGTATCCGGTATTGCTCTATTACAACCAGATCGTCGGTTCTCTGGTGAAGATCTATGCCCTGTTTCACCTCGACCGGCAAAGCTGGACACGGCAGAAGACACGCCTGGCGGCACGTTCTGGCGGGTTTGATGTGGCGCTGGCGCGCGTGAGCTCAAAAACCATGCTGGTGTCGGCATTGGCGCTCTTCACCGGCGGGATCTATTTGTTGACGACGGCTTGAACCGTTTTCGGGTCGTCAGGAGGGAAGCCACCATGGAAGAAAAGCAGTTTCGGCCAGTGCATGAATCGCAGGAAGAGCGTCAGTACGTACGCGTACAGCTCAAGGGTAGCCTGCGCCTGCGCATGCAGAGCCCGGTCAAGGGCATTTTTGCGCTGGAGGATGTGTCGCTGGGCGGGCTGGCGTTCAACGCGGGCAAGGTGTCCTTGCCGGAGGGCACGCTGTGCCACGCTGAAGTGGTCTTTCGGCTGGGCCGAGCCAATCTGGCCATGCCGATCAGCTTCAAGGTGATTTACCAGGATCCGGATAGTGAGCGAGTGGGGGGGCAGTTTACCGTCATTGACCAGAAAAACAGCGACCTGCTGCGCCTGCTGATTGGTAATTATCTGGCCGGTGAGCTGACTGCCCTGGATGACGTCATCGACAACATGACCCGGGACAATTATGTCAGCGGTCGCAAGAAAAGTGATGATGCCCAGCGCCGCTGGCCCGACCGGCTGCGGGCATTGTTCGGTAGTCTGGTGTTTTTTGCGCTCGGTCTGGCGGCGCTGACTTTCATGGGCACCAAGCTTTACCAGCATCTCTTTGAGGTCAAGGCCACCCAAGCCTGGGTAGCGCTGGAGGGTCACACCCTGATGATGCCGCAGAACGGTTATGTGCAAATGCTGATAGAGCCACAGACAACCACGGTGGCAAAAGGGCAGCCCCTGCTGACCGTGTCATCGCAACTGGTGGCCCGGCTCAACAAGGGCGTGTTGCTCAATGATCTGTCAGAGAAAAAGATGCGCGCTCTGGTGGATGCGGCCATCTTCGAGGTGACCCTCAACAGCCCCTGCGACTGTGAGATTACCCGGCGTGAGGTTAGCGACGGGGAGTACGTCTACGAACGAAGTCCACTGCTCACCCTGGTGGACAGCAAAAAACCGCCCCGCATTGAGGCGCTGTTTGACGTGCCACTACAGTCCCTGCCGGCACGGGTGGGGGAGGCGGTGACGGTGCGTTATGTGGATGGCGCCCGTGACCCGGGGGCCCGCATCAGTGCGCTTGCCCTGGATCAGGATAGCGGCATGATTCGCATGACCATCACCCCGCAACGTCCGCTGGCTAGCCACGACCAGCATCAACCCGTTGCCGTTACGGTGCAGCCCACATGGCTATCAGAGTTCTGATCATGATGCTGCCGCTATGGCTGATGGCCTGCCAGATGCCGGCGGATACGCGGCTGGCCCGATATCAGTTGGCCCAGGGAGAGGCGGAGCCAGCGCGCCAGCAGCTGCGGGTGCTGGCCGAGGCTGGCGATGCCTCGGCTCAGGTGGAGTACGGCAAGTTGGTGGCCGCCGACGAGGGCGCCAGCCCCGCCGAGGCCATGATGTGGTACCAGCGGGCCTGGGCCCAGCAGGATTACAGCGCCGGCCCCGCCAGCCTGCGCCTGTTCAAGCGTTACCAGGGCAGCATGGCCATTGGCGAGCAGCGCGCCCGGGCCATGCTGGTACCGTTGCGCCCGCGCGAAAGTGAACAGGATCTGCGCCTGGCTCTGGATGTGGCGGTGTTGTATCCCGGCGCGGCCAGCGAAGCACAGTGGCTGCAGTGGTTGTCGCTTTATCGGCGCAGTTGCATCCAGGACTGTTTCCTGGGCACCTACAGTGGCCGTTATCACCAGCAGCTGGGCCAGTTCGAGCAAGCGGAAAAAGCCTATCTGTCGGTATTGCACCGTGATCCCAGAGCCGTGGAGTTTCTCCAGGAAATGGATGAGGCGCTGGGCCAGGTGTCCCGTTTCGTGGAACAGGTGCGTGGCATCAGGGATGTGGCGTCGCTGGACGGGGACTATTGTCTGAGAGTGGCCACCCTGGTGAAGGCAAGTCTGGCCCCGGGCCAGCATGACAGCCTGGTCATGGACTGGCTGCAACGGGCCCGCGAGAAGGGCAGCACGGCGGCGATTCAGGAACAGCTCAGCTACATGCTGATGTGGCCGGATTTCTATGACTACTCGCGCTTTACCGATACGGTCACCGCGCTGATGCCGTATCAGCCCCGGATTGCCACCTTTTACCGGGCGCAGGGGGATTTGCAGGAGCAATGGTTTCATCTGAGGCCGGAGCGGGCCGAGGCCGATTTACTGGCCCTGTTGGATCAGGGGTTTGTGCAGGCGTCCCTGCCTTTGGCCTCCCTCTATGAAAAGGGATTCCTCGGTGAGTCGGACATGGCACAGGCGGTGCACTATTACAGCCTGGCGGCGGAGGCCGGCCTGTCCAATGGCGATGAGGCCCTGGCATCGATCTACGCCAGCGGGCGCGGCATTGCCAAGGACCCGATCCGCGCCTATGCCCACAGCCAGGCAGCCCAGGTACTGTTGCCGCGCACCGCCAGCCCGGCACCGGTGGAGGACGTGCCGCTGCCGGACAGCCTGCTACCCGCTGCCCGGCAGGCTGCCCAGGCATTGATCGCCAAACGCAGAAGCTGGCTGGAGGAGCAATTCCATGTTGCTGTCGCGCCTTAGTCTGCTGCTGGCCTGTTGGCCTCTTTGCCTGCAGGCAGCGCCTCTGCCGCGTCACGAGTTTGACCAGCGGCTGTATCTGAGCGCCGGTGAATCACCGGATTATCAATCCCGTTTCATGGACGCAGATACCGAGCCCAACGGTGTGCTGCGTTATGAGCCCCGTTATCAGTGGCGCTCGGATACCAGCGAGTGGCACCGCTGGGATGCCCAGCTGCGTGCCAAGTTTCTGGTTTCCGCAGGGCAGGCCAGTAGCCTGCAGGTGGATGACACCGGTCAGGTGGAGGAAGACGAACAATACGCGGAACTGCGGGATGCCTGGGTCCGGCGGCGCATGCTGGTGGGGCAGCCGGCCCTGTCGCTGGTGCTGGGGCGGCAAAGTTTCAAGGATGACGAAGGCTTGTACTGGGACTTTCCGCTGGAAAGCCTGTCGCTGCAATACCAGGCCAGCCGCTGGCGTGGCCAGCTGACCCTCGGCCAGCAACTGGCCAGCTGGCGCAGTGATGGCTCGCAACTGGACCCGCGCGCCGAGGACATCCGGCGAGTGCTTTTCTCCCTGGGCCATCAATGGCGACCCGGACACTGGTGGGATTGGCGAATCCATGGCCAGCAGGATGCGTCCGGTCGACAGACCGAGCGGTTGAGTGAGCAGCTGGATGGGCAGGACTTTGATGGTGTCTGGGCCGGCCTGCGGTTGGCCGGGGAGAGCGGTAGCGATAACCATGCCGGCTATATCGTCAATGCCATCTACCAGTATGGCGAACTTCGCCGTTACGGGGTGTCAGGGGGGCAAAGTGAAAAACTGTCCCAGAAAGTGATCGAGGGCGGGCTGTTCACCGCCGATCTTTATGGCCGGCTGGACAGCTTGTCATGGCGTCCCACCCTGGGCGTGCGTATGGGGACGACCAATAGCCCCGGCAATGCCAATGACGGTTATTTTGAAAACAGTGCCATGAGTAATCGCCGGCTGGGGGTGGCGGACCTGTCCACCAGTATTCTCGGCGACATGCTGGATTTTGAAATGCACAACCTGGCCTTTGGTGCCGCCTATTATCGCCAGCAGTTATGGCCCCGTGCCGAAATGGAAATCATGGCCGGCAGTCTTCAGCGGCGTAATGAGCAGCTCCCGTCGCGCAGCAATATCCGCAACCCCCAGCTGCCCGGCGACAAGGATCTGGGGCGGTTGCTGAATCTTTCCTTTGGCTGGCGCGCCTTCCCCCGGGCGGTGACGGAGAACCGCCAGATGCGTCTGTCGACGCGAGTGAGTTATTCCATGTTTGATATGGGCGATGCCTACCAGCGACCCGAGCCGGTGCATCAGGTGCTGCTGATCATCGCAGGGAGGTGGTGACCATGGTTTTTTCATCCAATCTTTTTGTCTTCCTGTTCCTGCCGCTGTTTCTGGTGGCCTATTACCTGACGCCGACCCGGGGGCGAAATCTGACCATTCTGCTGGGCAGCTATCTGTTCTATGCCTGGTGGCGTCCGGATTTTCTGTTGCTGTTTGTGGCGATCACCCTGTGGAATTACGCCTTTGCTCTGGCGCTGGAGCGCTATCGCCAGACGCCCCGTTGTTTCTGGTGGCTGATGCTGGGGATTGTGGGGGACCTGGGGGCGCTGGGCTATTTCAAATATGCCAACTTCGGCGTTGATACCATCAGTGCGCTGCTGGTCTCCGTGGGGCTGAATCCGTTTTTCCTGGAAAAAATCATTCTGCCGCTGGGTATCTCCTTCTACACCTTCCAGGCCATGGCCTACCTGGTGGATGTCTACCGTGGTGACGCCCGGCCCACTCGCAGCTTTATCAATTTTGCGGCCTTTATTTCTTTTTTTCCGCAGCTGATAGCCGGCCCCATTCTTCGTTATCGAAACCTGGAAAAACAGTTCGAAAAGCGCAGCCATTCCATGGAGCTGTTTTCCCTGGGGGCCAGCCGTTTTCTGTTGGGCTTTGTCAAAAAAGTGCTGATTGCCGACAGCATCGCGCCGGTGGCCAGTTATCTGATGGCAGCTCCTGAGCCGGGTTTCGTGGACAGCTTCTTTGGTGTGTTGTGTTCCACCATGCAGCTGTACTTCGATTTCTCCGGTTATTCAGACATGGCCATAGGCCTGGGCATGATGATGGGCTTTCGTTTCAATGAGAATTTCAATCAGCCCCTGATCTGCCAGAGCGTTACCGAATTCTGGCAGCGCTGGCATATCACCCTGTCCCAGTGGTTACGCGACTATCTGTATCGGCCGCTGAAGAAAACCCTCAACTGGTCCGTGCCCGCGGCCACCTTCGCCACCCTGACTCTGGCCGGTCTCTGGCATGGCGCGGATATGGCTTTCGTGCTGTGGGGGGCAGCACTGGGCGGCATGATGGTGGTGGAACGGCGTCTTGGCTGGGTCACTGACAAGGGGGCGCCTTATTCGGTATGGAAAAATATCGGCACGCTCTGCTTTCTCTGGTTTATCTGGCCGCTGTTTCTGACCGGCAATGTGCCCGATGCCACCCGGATCATGAAAGGGTTGCTGGGTTTCAACGGCGTTGGTGGGCTTCACAACATGGTGCTGTGGGCTTCGCCCATGACGATATTTTTCTGTGTGGTGGCGATTGCCTGGGAGCGCACGGCAGGTTTCTACAACAAGCGTTTCTACCTGGGGCTCAATAGCGGCAATGTGTTTCAGGATATCAGCGGCTGGCGGGTTCCCCTGTTGTGGGCCGGCTTTGCCCTGGCAGTGACCCGCCTGTCGGCGGAGTCGTTCTCTCCCTTCCTCTACTTCCAGTTCTAGCCATGATTGCGATAAAGCGAGCTTCACACATCAACGGGTGGTTGTTCCTGCTGGCAATGGGCGCGGGGTTGTTGTCGCTGCTGGCGCCGGTGGGCCATTTCTTCATGACTGGCACGGCTGCCTGGCAACAGTTCCGCGACGGTGAGCTGGTACGCCACCTGGAGAAGCAGGTGGATGAGGCCTTTGTGCTGCGCCAGCCTTCCATCGCCCTGTGGGCTGATATGAACTATCTGCTGTTCCGTGCCGGGCGCCCCGGTGTGCTGGTGGGTGATAACGGCTGGCTGTTTACCCGCGAAGAGTTCTATTTCGACCGGCACAACGAGACGGCCCTGGAGCAGAACCTGCAGCAGATACAGCTGGCCACCTGTGACCTGCAGCGCCGTGGTAAACAGGTACTGATGCTGCCCCTGCCGGCCAAGCGCCGCCTCTACGGGCAGCGGGTAGCTACGGCGGTGGTGCCGGCCATGGAGGCACTGTATCCGCGGGTCACCGGCGCCTTTGCCAACGATGGCCTGGCGTGGATCAATGCCCTGCAGATTCTGGAGCAGGCCGCCCCGCAACAGCCGGTGTTCATGCGCACCGATACTCACTGGAGCCCGGCGGGGGCCAGCGCCGTGGCCGCTGGCGTGGCGGCGGCACTGACATTACCTGGTCAGCACGACTATCACACCGAGGAAGTGGCGGTGCAGCCCTATCAGGGCGACCTGTTACGTTATTTACCCACCAGCACGGGTATCGGCCCGCAACGCAGCGAGCCCCTGGCCCGCTACCAGACCGCCCCCCGTGAGGTGGCGGACGATGCCGCCGCACTGCTGGGGGACAGCATGCCGGCGGTGGCCCTGGTGGGTACCAGCTACAGCGCCATGGATGAATGGCACTTCCCCGGTTTTCTGCAGCAGCAGCTGGGCCAGGACGTATTGGTCTTTGCTCTGGAAGCGAAGGGCCCTTTCCAGGCGTTTCGCGAGTTCCTCGACAGTCCCGCCGCCAATGATCCCCGGGTCAGGTACGTGATCTGGGAGGTGCCGGAGCGGGCCCTGATTCAACCCATGAACGCTATCGTAACGGGAGATAACCATGCGTGCCTGGATCATCGTCGTGAGTCTGGTTCTGCTGTCGCCGGTCTGGGCGGCACAGGACGGTAATGAGGGTCTCTATGAAATGGCGGCGCCGCCGGACTCGGCCTTTGTGCGGGTGCTTAACCTGTCCGATCGTCAAATTCAGGTGGCCCTGGATGACTGGCAGCAACCGCTGGTGCCCGGCGCCCTGGGCGATTACCTCTACCGGCCGGAGGGCGCCGCGACAATTCGCATTGATGGCCAGCCCTTTGCGTACCGCTTCCTGGCCCGCAGTGTGCAGACGCTGGCCTACCGTGACGGGGCGTTAACGCTTTTCCAGGATCAGTACTTTGACAGCCGCATCAAGGCGCTGCTGGTGATGTACAACCTCACGCCGTCCAGCGCGTCACTGCAGACCCTCAATGGCGCGGTGAACGTGATTGGCCCGCTGGCCGAAGACAGCAGCGGCGCGCGGGAGATCAACGGGGTCAAGGTGGCTCTCAGGGTGAGTCTTGATGATGGCCGCAACCTGCCGCTGGCGCCGGCGGTGCTGGAGCGTGGCCGGGTTTACAGTGTGGTGGTGTTCGGTGGGGCCAGCGGGCCCCAGGCCCGGTTGGAGGAAAGTCATGTTGCAACGGTTCCCTGAGGGTGGGCGACGGGTGTTGGGGCTGCTGCTGTGCCTGCTGACGCCGCCGCTGCTGGCGGAACCATCGCCGGCACCGGCCCGGCCGGATGACAAGGCGACGCTGACCCGCGAGCAACAGACCGAGCAGCTGATGCACGGCGCCTATCTGCAGGCCCCTTATACCTGCCCGGCGCTGGAAGATCCGCAAACCTATGCGCAGGGCACCATGGCCGCCATGCGCCAGATCGTGGCCGGCAAGCGCTACTGGTACTTCCGCACCGAGGTGGATTTGCAGAGCGACTTTCCGTTCAGCGACATGTCCCGGCAGGCTTTTGCTGAACTGGTACAACGGCTGGGCGCACGGGGAATCCGGCTGGTGATGATGCTGCAACCCACCCGTGGCCTGATGCAGGCCGAGGCGCTAATTCAGCCCTGGCGGGGGCAATATCCTCTCTACCGGGCCCGCGCGGCTTATCTGCAAAAAGCCCAGGACATGCGCTCTCTGGGGGCGCTGGTAACGGACATGGCGCCGGTGCTCAAGTCACCCCACGAACAGGATTATTTCTTCCGCCGGGATCACCACTGGACGCCCTATGGGGCGCGCATCAGTGCCATTCAGGTGGCCCAGGTAATGCGCAGCGATCCGGGGCTGGATGGTATTGCGGCCCGGAATTTCGACACCCGGCCGGATATTCTGTTGCGCAAAATGGGCACCATGAATGTGGCTGTCAACCGGCTGTGCGGCAATTCCTATGGCTACCAGTGGGTGCGTGGTTATGCCACGGTCCCGGTGGATAACGCCGATGATGCGGATGCCCTGTTCGGCGATGTGGCGGTGCCGCGCATTGCGCTGGTGGGCACCAGCAATTCCGACAATCGGGATGATCGTTACAAGAACTACAACTTCCAGGGGTTTCTGCAGCAATATCTGCATCGCGACGTGGTCAACTACGCCATGACCGGGGGCGGCGCCACCGGCTCCCTGCAGGACCTGCTTTACTCCGATGCCTACCGGGATGGCCAGTTTCGCTATGTGATCTGGGAGTTGCCGGTCAATTACGCCCTGGAAGATCCGGTGGAGTGGCGGCAGATCTTGCCGGCCGCAGGGCAAGGCTGCCGGGGGCGTGAGCTGCTGGCCAGCGGTCAGGCCATGTTGCCGGTGGGCGGGCCGGATCAGCGCCGTGAGGTGCTGGCCAATGCCGGCGCCAACCGGCAGGCCACCGGTGAGCGTGGCGCCCTGACCCTGGACATGACCTTCTCCAGCGCGGCGCTGAAGGACTTCTACGTGCTTGCCTATTATGACGATGGTTTGCGTGAAAAGGTGCGTGTGCGCCGCCCGGCGCGGCTGGATACCGGTCGCTTCATGCTGCGCCTCGACCCGCCGCAGGCATCCAGCAACCTGATTTCCGTTTTGCTGGAGCCGGAGCAGGCGCTCACCGAACCGGTCCAGGTGGAGTCCCGTCTGTGCGCGTACTGATGATGGTGTTGCTGGGGCTGCTGGCGGTGCCGGGGCAGGCGGCGCTGGTGTCATTGTTCGATGCCCAGCGCCTGCCGCAGGCGTCGCCGGACCCGGCGGCCCTGGCGCGCTGTCGGGGGCTGGTCGGCCATTACCCGGGCTATGACGGGGACCTGCAGATGGTCAGCAAGTATGACCAGGGTCAGGCCAGCAAGGACCGGCTGGACCCGAAGGCCGCTCACCAGTACCGGCAGCAGGTGGAGTACATCTACGCCTATCTGGCCCTGCTGGGCCGGCTTTCCGGGTACATGGTCAGTGACAGCGCGGCGGTCCGTTCCGCGGCGGCTACCTGTTTCGATGAAGCACTGACGCCCTGGGCGGAGCAGGGCAGCCTGGCGCAGGCCGGCGCCAGCAAGCAGGACGAGGCGGTGCGTAAATGGTTCCTGGCGGCGCTGGCGACGGACATGATGAAAGCCTCGGCCCTGACGCAATGGCAACCGGATGCCCGCCAGCGGCGCTGGGTGTCGGCCCTGGCCGACCGGGTTCAGGCCCATGCGGCGCCGCGCCGGCAACGCATGGATCTTTATAACAACCATGATTACTGGTCCTGCTGGGCGGTGATGGCGGCAGCGCTGGTGCTGGACGAGCCGGACCGGCTGCAATGGGCGGTGGCCGGTTACTGGCTGGCGATTGGCCAGATTACTCCGCGCCAGGGGGGCATGGTGTTGCCCCACGAGGCCGCCAGGGGCAAGCGGGCGGCGCAATACCACGCCTTTGCCCTGACACCGTTGATCCTGATCGCCGAGGCCGGTACCCGCAACGGACTGCCGCTCTATCAGGGCAAGGGGCAGTCACTCCACGGGTTGGCGGCCCAGGTGGTGCATTTGTGGCGCCATGACGGCCAGGGGGCGACCTTCAAGGTAGCCCAGCTGCCCATCGAGGATGACAAGATGGCCTGGTGGCCGGTTTATGCCCACCGGTTTGCGGATCGGCTGCCCCTGCCGCCGGCACAGGCGGGGCGCTTTGGTTCCCGGTTTACCGGGGGCTCGCTGGCAGGGCTGTGGCTGGCGAATCCGTGAAGTCAATGCGAAGTGGTTGGCCGCTCACCAGGCGGGGCAGCAGGTCGAATTCCCGGCCACGCAGGTTGCCAGCCAGGTAGTGGCCTCGCTGACTGTTATGGCGCAGGCTGGCCTGCTCAATGTCCACGGCCCCCTGGCCACGGGTGTGCAGGGCAGCCAGGGCGTTGTGGTACAGGGTCAGTTGTTGCAGCCGGGCGCTGACCGGAGCCTGCTGGCCATCCAGTGACACTGCATAACGACCGTTGTCATCAATATGCGCGGCAGAAACGGTTATGACGATGGGGCTGTCCACCCGCAGGCCATCGCTGCCATTGTGCTGCAGCGTCAGTTGCGCCAGCCGGGCACTGGCATCTGCCTTGCCGCCCTTGATTTGCAGGCCGTACTCGCGGTTGTCGGTGCTTGCCAGTCGGTCGACGCTGAGCGGGCCACGGTAGTCTTCCATCAGCACGCCGCTACCGCGGTTGGCCTGGCTGGTCAGGTCGAAAATGCGCGTGGCGCCGCGACCCTCCAGTCTCAGGCCATGGCCATGGGCGTTGGTAATGATGACCGTATCCAGCTGGCTGTTGCTGCCGCCAAGTACCATGCCCTGTTCACGGGTGTCACGGATCTGCACCCGCCGTGCCTGCAGCTCGCTACCGGTTTCCGTGCTGATGCCCCGGTAAAGATGGGTCAAACGACTGTCGTCGATTTGCAGTGTCGCCCCGGGGCCGTTGCCCTGGTAGCGATGGCGCGCCAGGGTCAGACCGTGGGCCCGATAATCCTTGCGCCCCAGGTCCGAGAGTGTGCTGTGTTCAATACGGATGTGGGAGCCTCCCCAGCCATGGATAAAGCCGCTGCCATTGTCGCCGTTGCTGGCCAGGCTGGCGTTGTGAATGGTCAGGGTGCCGCGATTGATCAGGCAGCCGCCGTGATGGCCTTCCAGGTACAGGCGGGTATCAGCGATGGTGAGGCTGGCATCCGGTGCAATGACCAGCGGGTAATGCAGGACCCAGCCGTTGTCGGTGTGTTGCAGGGCCCGATCGGTGGGCAACTGGCTGGCCAGGCTGGCCAGGTCATAATGCCCGCCACTGATCACCACCGCTTCCGGGTGGCGATTCTGGTAGTGGGCAATCTGCCGGAACAGGCCGTTGGCGGCAAAGGTCTCCAGCGGCCAGTTGCTGGCCTCGTGGGCATAGATGGGCTGCAACGACACTGATGCCAGGCTGGCGCTTGAAAGCAGCATCAGGATGGCCAGGGTAATCCCCCGGCTGGTGCGTCTGCGGCCGGGCCTCGTCACAGCAGGTGGACCGCTTTGGCGGGGGCGTCCTCGCGGTGGTAGCGGTCGCTGAGACGAATGATGTCGTCTTCCCCCAGGTAGGTGCCCGATTGCACCTCAATCAGTTCCAGGGGAATGCGCCCCGGGTTTTCCAGGGAGTGGACTTCGCCCACCGGAATGAAGGTGGACTGGTTTTCCGTGACCAGGAAGGTGCGCTCGCCGCAGGTAACACGGGCCGTGCCGCAAACCACGATCCAGTGTTCGGCCCGGTGGTGATGCATCTGCACCGACAGCTGCTCACCGGGTTTTACCGTGATGTGCTTGACCTGGTAGCGGATGCCCTTGTCCACCGAGTCGTACTTGCCCCAGGGTCGGTGAACCTGGCGGTGGTCCTCACTTTCCGGGCGTTTGCGGGCGCGGAGCGTGTCGGTAACCCGTTTGACCTCCTGGGCCTGGCTCTTGTGGGCCACCAGAATGGCATCCGGCGTGTCCACCACCACCAGATCCTCCACGCCGAGCAGGGCGACCAGGCGGGAGTCGCTCATGGCCAGGCTGTTGCGGCTGTTGTAGGCAATAATGTCGCCACGCAGGTGATTGCCATCGCTGTCCTTGTCCATGTGCTCCCACAGGGACTGCCAGGACCCCAGGTCGCTCCAGCACAGCGGCACTGGCACCACGGCGCCGTCTTCGGTGTGTTCCATGATGGCGTAGTCAATGGACAGGTCTTCGCAACGGGCAAAGCTGGGGGCGTCCAGTCGAATGAAATC
This sequence comes from Alcanivorax hongdengensis A-11-3, assembly GCF_000300995.1. Lineage (GTDB taxonomy): Bacteria > Pseudomonadota > Gammaproteobacteria > Pseudomonadales > Alcanivoracaceae > Alcanivorax > Alcanivorax hongdengensis. The sequence goes on from NZ_AMRJ01000011.1 coordinate 14,569, forward strand.
CAGATCCACTTCGCCCTGCAACAGGGCATGGGTGCAGTGAGCCAGCATCTGCGGATGACGCAGGCGCAGCTCTTCCAGGTAGCGCTCGGCGCGGAACAGGAACATGCCGCTGTTCCAGAGGTACTCGCCGCTTTCAAGAAATCCGCGGGCAGTGTCCAGGTCCGGCTTTTCCACGAAGCGGGCAATGCGATGGTGGTGGCCGCAGGGCTGTCCGGTGCGAATGTAGCCGAAGCCGGTTTCCGGCCGGTCAGGCTGAACCCCAAAGGTCACCAGCAGGCCCTGGTCCGCGGCCTGGCGGGCGTGCTCAATGGCCGCTTCCAACTGTTCCGGGTTGCCGATGGTGTGATCGGCGGGGCAGACCAGCATGCTGGCGTTGGTGTCACGCTGGCGGGCCTGCAGGGCCGCCAGTGCCACGGCCGGGGCGGTATTGCGGCCGCAGGGTTCCAGCAGGATATCTGCCTGGATGGCGATTTCATTGAGCTGCTCAGCCACCAGGAAACGGTGCTGCTCATTGCAGACGATGATTGGCCGAACCTCACGCAGTTCCGCCGGCAGGCGCAGCAAGGTGTTCTGCAACATGCTGTGCTCGCCGGCAATGCGCAGAAGTTGCTTGGGATAGTGCGACCGGGAAAGCGGCCACAGGCGGGTGCCATTCCCGCCGGCAATGATCACTGGAATTAGCATGACAACGTCCCTTTACATGCAAACCAAAACGTCCCTCCCCCGGGACAGGTCTCCAGGGAGTGGCTCCCCGGCCATTAACGATGCGCCTGCTTTCCCCGGGGTTAAAAGATGTGGCGCGCAGTTTTTACGAAAAACTATTCCTAAGGGCAGCCAGGGACGCTAGCCGGTGGTAGTATGGCGCCCGCGCTGAAGGGGGTATCCCGGCTAGGCCGGTATCCGAATGCAAAAAAGGGCTTGCAATACGCCCGCATGCTGACTACTATCTGCGCCCTGCTTTCGAGCAGTGCTAACCGGGGCATCGTTCCCGGGCTTGTTTTGACACCATCCGCCTCCCATAGGGGTAAGGCAGGTGGGCTTTTTGCCATATAAATTATGGTTCGAAACAGTCTGGAGTTTGTTAGCTATGGCTAACCAAAGAATCCGCATCCGCCTCAAGGCCTTTGATCATCGTCTGATTGATCAGTCCGCCCAAGAGATCGTGGATACGGCCAAACGGACAGGCGCACAGGTGACGGGTCCTATCCCTCTGCCGACGCGTAAGGAAAAGTTTACGGTGCTGATCTCTCCGCATGTGAATAAAGATGCGCGGGATCAGTATGAGATTCGCACCCATAAGCGGCTGGTGGACATCGTTGAGCCTACGGATAAGACCGTAGACGCTTTGATGAAGCTGGATCTGGCTGCTGGCGTGGATGTGCAGATCAGCCTGGGTTAACAACGGGCGGGTTCAACCGCAACAGGTTGTGAAGAGGTAAACAATGGCGATTGGTGTAATCGGTCGAAAATGCGGGATGACCCGGGTGTTCACTGAAGAAGGTGTCAGTGTCCCGGTTACGGTCATCGAGGTAACCCCGAACCGGGTTGCCCAGCTGAAGGCCGAAGAAACAGATGGCTACCAGGCCGTGCAAGTAACGGCGGGTGAGCGCCGTGCCAGCCGCGTGACCAAGGCTCAGGCCGGTCACTTCGCTAAGGCTGGTGTTGAAGCAGGTCGTGGTGTCTGGGAATTCCGTGCTGAGGCTGGTGAGCTGGAAGCCGGCGCTGCCGTAACCGTGGAAATCTTTGAAGCGGGCCAGATGATTGATGTCACTGGCACCTCCAAAGGTAAAGGTTTCGCTGGCGGCGTTAAGCGCTGGAACTTCAGCACCCAGGACGCAACCCACGGTAACTCCTTGTCCCACCGTGCTCCGGGTTCCATTGGTCAGAACCAGACCCCGGGCCGTGTATTCAAGGGCAAGAAGATGGCGGGCCATCTGGGTGCCGAGCGTGTCACCGTCCAGAATCTGGAAGTGGTTCGCGTGGATGCGGAAAAGAATCTGTTGCTGGTCAAGGGTGCGGTCCCCGGTGCTACCGGTGGTGACGTGATCGTGCGCCCGGCAGTGAAGGCGAAGGCCTGAAAGAGGAATTAGAGGATGAATCTCAATACTGCCTCTGGAGGTACCGTTACCGTTTCCGAAGTCGCCTTCGGCAAGGACTTTAACGAGCCTCTGGTTCATCAGGTTGTTGTCGCATTTCTGGCTGGTGCTCGTCAGGGCTCCAAGGCGCAGAAAAATCGCTCCGAAGTGAGCGGTGGTGGCCGTAAGCCGTGGCGGCAAAAGGGTACGGGTCGTGCCCGTGCAGGTACTATCCGCAGCCCCATCTGGCGCGGCGGCGGCAAGACGTTTGCTGCAGTACCCCGTGACCATTCCCAGAAAGTGAACCGCAAGATGTACCGTGGTGCGCTGCAGTGCATCATGTCCGAGCTGGTTCGCCAGGAGCGTCTGGTGGTGGTTGACGAATTCAGCGTCGACGCCCCCAAGACCAAGGCTGTAGCAGCCAAATTGAAAGAGCTGGATCTGAACAGCGTGCTGATCGTGACCGATGAGGTTACCGAGAACCTGTTCCTGGGTTCACGCAATCTGCCGAAAGTGGACGTGCGTGATGCTCAAGGCGTTGATCCGGTAAGCCTGATCGCCTTTGAAAAAGTGCTGATCACCGTGCCGGCTCTGAAGAAGCTTGAGGAGGCGCTGGCATGAGCAGCAGCAAAGAGCGCATTTTGAAGGTGCTTCTGGCGCCGCACGTTTCTGAGAAGGCGACTAACGAAGCCGAGCAGAACGGCACCGTAGTGTTCAAGGTGGCCAAGGACGCGAACAAGCTGGAAATCAAGAAGGCCGTTGAAAGCCTGTTTGATGTAAAGGTTGTTGGTGTGCGTACCACCAATGTGAAAGGCAAGTCCAAGTTCTTCGGTCGTGTGGCGGGTAAGCGCAGCGACTGGAAGAAGGCCTATGTTTCCCTCGCGGAAGGCCAGGACATTGACTTCCTCGGCGCAGAGTAAGGAAGGGAGTAAGGAATAATGGCGATTGTAAAATGCAAGCCGACTTCTCCGGGCCGCCGCTTTGTCGTCAAGGTGGTCAACGAAGATCTGCATAAAGGTGCGCCCTATGCACCGCTGTTGGAAGCCAAGGCTAAAAACGGTGGTCGTAACAACAACGGTCGCATCACCACCCGTCACAAAGGCGGTGGTCACAAGCAGAAGTATCGTGTAATCGATTTTCGTCGCAGCAAGGACGGCGTCGCTGGTGTTGTCGAGCGTTTGGAGTATGATCCGAACCGCTCCGCGCACATTGCCCTGGTCAAGTACCTGGATGGCGAGCGTCGTTACATTCTGGCCCCGAAAGGCCTGAAAGCTGAAGACCGTGTCCAGTCCGGCGAAGATGCGCCGATCAAGCTGGGTAACGCGCTTCCGCTGCGCAATATTCCGCTGGGTTCCACTGTGCACAACGTGGAAATGAAGCCCGGCAAAGGTGGTCAGCTGGCGCGCTCTGCAGGAACATCCGTGCAGGTGCTGGCGAAGGATGGTCAATACGTGACCCTGCGTCTGCGCTCCGGCGAGATGCGCAAGGTTCACGCTGACTGCCGCGCGACCATCGGTGAGGTTTCCAACAGTGAGCATAGCTTGCGCTCACTGGGTAAAGCAGGCGCCAAGCGCTGGCGTGGTGTTCGTCCCACCGTTCGCGGTGTGGCAATGAACCCCGTCGACCACCCCCATGGTGGTGGTGAAGGGCGTACTGCGGGTGGTCGTCATCCGGTAACCCCCTGGGGTGTACCGACCAAGGGCCACAAGACCCGTACCAACAAGCGCACCTCCAAGATGATTGTGCGTGACCGTCGTAAGTAAGGGATAGAGAGAGGTTCAGGCTGTGCCACGTTCACTGAAAAAAGGTCCTTTCATGGATCACCACCTCCTGAAGAAGGTGGAAGATGCGGTGGAAGCCGGCTCCCGTAAGCCGATCAAAACATGGTCCCGTCGCTCCATGATCATCCCGGAGATGGTGGGTCTGACCATTGCGGTACACAACGGCAAACAACATGTACCGGTACTCGTTACCGAGCACATGGTGGGCCACAAGTTGGGCGAGTTCGCCCTGACCCGCACCTATCGCGGGCATATCGTGGACAAAAAGGCTAAGCGATAAGGTGACTGTCATGGCTACTGAAGTTGCAGCCCGTCTGCGCGGTGCAAGAATTTCGGCACAGAAAGCCCGCCTTGTCGCTGACCAGGTCCGAGGCCTGGAAGTCGAGAAGGCGCTGAATCTTCTGGAATTCAGCCCCAAGAAGGCGGCAAAGATCATTAAGAAAGTGCTGGAGTCCGCAATTGCAAATGCGGAAAACAACGACGGCGCTGACGTTGATGAGCTGAAGGTGTCCACGGTATTCGTGGATGAAGGCATGACGATGAAGCGGATCCGTCCGCGCGCCAAAGGCCGCGCTGACCGCATCCTCAAGCGTACTTGCCACATAACTGTGAAAGTCTCAGAAGGTCAGGAGTAACCAGATGGGTCAGAAAGTTCATCCGGTCGGTATTCGCCTTGGCATTGTCAAAGAGCATAACTCGCTCTGGTATGCCGGACCGAAGTCCTACTCAGACTGCCTGGTTACCGACCTGCAGGTGCGCGAGTATCTCTACAAGCGCCTGAAGAATGCATCGGTGAGCCGTATCAAGATCGAGCGTCCGTCTGAAAACGTTCGTATCACCATTGCTACTGCGCGTCCGGGCATTGTGATTGGTAAGAAAGGTGAAGACGTTGAGCGTCTGCGTCGTGATGTTGCCGCCAAGATGGGTGTGCCCGTGCACATCAACATCGAGGAAGTGCGCAAGCCCGACCTGGATGCCCGTCTGGTTGGCGATAACATCGCCGGTCAGCTGGAACGCCGAGTGATGTTCCGTCGCGCCATGAAGCGTGCCGTACAGAACGCCATGAAGGCTGGCGCTGAAGGTATCAAGATTCAGTTGTCCGGTCGTCTGGGTGGTGCAGAGATTGCGCGTACCGAGTGGTACCGCGAAGGCCGCGTGCCGCTGCACACTCTGCGTGCAGACATCGATTACGCGAGCGTTCGTGCTGAAACCACCTACGGCACCATCGGTATCAAGGTGTGGATCTTCCGTGGCGAAGTGCTGGGTGGCATGGAGCAGGTTCAGCAGGAAGAGCAGCAGAAGCAGTCCAAGGGCGCGAAAAAGCGCGGCCGCGGTTAAAGGGTAACGAACGATGTTGCAGCCGAAGCGTACCAAATTCCGCAAAGTTCATAAGGGCCGCAACCGTGGCCTGGCACAACGGGGCAGCAAGGTGTCTTTCGGCACCATTGGCCTGCAGGCAACTGGTCGTGGTCGTATCACCGCGCGCCAGATTGAAGCCGCCCGTCGTGCAATGACCCGCCATATCAAGCGGGGCGGTAAGATCTGGATCCGGGTGTTCCCGGACAAGCCCATCACCCAGAAGCCTCTGGAAGTGCGGATGGGTAAAGGTAAGGGTTCTGTAGAGTACTGGGTTGCCCAGATTCAGCCGGGCAAGATGCTCTACGAAATGGAAGGTGTGTCAGAAGACGTGGCGCGTGAAGCGTTCCGTCTGGCCGCGGCCAAGCTGCCGGTTAGCACCCGTGTCGTGACTCGGACGGTGATGTAAGCCATGAAAGCGAGCGAGCTGAGAGATAAAAGTGTCGAGGAGCTGCAGCAGGAGCAACTCAACCTGCTTGAGCAACAGTTCAAGCTGCGTATGAAGAGTGCTTCCGGTCAGCTTTCTAAAACCCATGAGCTTGGGACGGTTCGCCGTAACATTGCGCGCGTTAAAACCATTCTGAGAGAGAAGCAGGGTAACTAGTCATGGCAGAGGCGAACAAAATGCGCCGGACCGCTACCGGCAAGGTGATCTCTAACAAGGGTGAGAAAACCATCACCGTATTGGTAGAACGCCGGGTTCAGCACCCGATCTACGGCAAGATCATCAAACGCTCCACCAAGTTGATGGCGCACGATGAAGAGAATCAGTGCCGTGAGGGTGACCTGGTCACCATCGAAGAGTGCCGGCCGTTGTCCAAGCGTAAAAGCTGGACCCTGGTTAGCGTAGTTGAACAGGCCAACGAGGCCTAACGGAACGTTGCTGTGACTGCCTGCAAGGGCAGGAGTTGGAGAGAGTAAGCGATGATTCAGACCGAAACCATGCTCGAAGTGGCCGATAACAGCGGCGCCCGTCGAGTGCAGTGCATCAAGGTGCTCGGTGGCTCCCACCGTCGCTATGCAGGCATTGGTGACATCATCAAGGTCACAGTGAAGGAAGCGATTCCGCGCGGCCGCGTCAAGAAAGGTGACGTGATGACCGCAGTGGTTGTGCGTACTCGCAAGGGTGTGCGTCGCCAGGACGGTTCACTGATTCGTTTCGACGAAAATGCCGCGGTGCTGTTGAACAACAACAAGGCGCCGATCGGTACCCGGATCTTCGGCCCGGTAACTCGCGAACTGCGTACCGAGCAATTTATGAAGATCATCTCCCTGGCACCTGAAGTTCTGTAAAGGCGGGTGAAGGTAATGCTCAAGATCAAGCGTGATGACGAAGTCATCGTAATCGCGGGCAAGGACAAAGGTAAGCGTGGTAAGGTACAGCGCGTACTGGATAACGGTCGTCTGATCGTTGCTGGTATCAATCTGGCCAAGAAACACGTGAAGGCTGATCCTAACCGCGGCATTCAAGGCGGCATCATCGAGAAGGAAGCGGGCATCAATGCTTCCAATGTTGCCATCTGGAACCCCAAGACGCAGAAAGCGGATCGTGTGGGCTTCCGTTTTGAAGACGGTCAGAAAGTCCGCTTCTTCAAGTCCAACGGCGAAACGCTGTAGGTTAGGTGACCCATGAGTGATCTGAAAAAGATTTATCAAGACGAGATCGTGCCCAAGCTGAAAGAAGAGCTGGGTATTGCCAACATCATGGAAGTGCCGAAGATCACCAAGATCACCCTGAACATGGGTGTTGGTGAAGCTTCTGCGGACCGTAAGGCGATGGATGGTGCGATTTCCGACATGACGGCGATTGCCGGTCAGAAGCCGCTGGTTACCAAGGCGCGCAAGTCCGTTGCGGGTTTCAAGATCCGTGAAGGCTGGCCGATTGGTTGCAAGGTGACCCTGCGCAACCAGCGTATGTACGAATTCCTGGAGCGTCTGGTCTCCGTAGCGATTCCGCGTATTCGTGACTTTCGTGGTCTGAATCCGAAATCCTTCGATGGCCGTGGCAATTTCTCCATGGGTCTGCGTGAGCAGATCGTGTTCCCGGAAATCGATTTCGACAAGGTCGACAAACTGCGTGGTCTGGATATCACCATTACCACGACAGCCAAGACCGACGATGAAGCTCGGGCGCTGCTGCGCGCCTTCAACTTCCCGCTGAAGGGCTAAGAGGATTTATCATGGCTAAAGTATCCATGAAAAACCGGGAAGCAAAACGCACCAAGCTGGTTGCGCGTTTTGCCGCCAAGCGTGCAGCGCTTAAGGCGATCATCCAGGATCCCAATGCAGAACCTGAAGCCAAATGGGATGCCCAGCTTCAGCTGCAAAAACTGCCGCGCGATTCTTCCCCGGTACGTCAGCGTAACCGCTGCCGCATTACCGGTCGTCCGCACGGTTACTACCGCAAGTTCGGCCTGAGCCGGATCAAGCTGCGTGAAGCAGCAATGCGCGGTGATGTTCCCGGTCTGGTTAAGTCCAGCTGGTAAGCAAGGTTTAAGCGGAGCGATTGCAGCATGAGCATGCAAGATACCCTGGCGGATATGTTTACCCGTATCCGTAACGCCCAGATGGCCAAGAAAGTACAGGTTGAGATTCCCGCCTCCAAGGCGAAGGAAGCGATTGCCAAGGTACTGAAGGAAGAAGGTTACATCGCGGGTTATGAAGTCGCTGGCGATAAAAAGCCGGTTCTGACGGTCGAGCTGAAGTACTACGAAGGCAAGCCGGTAATCGAGAAGATTGCACGTGTTAGCCGTCCTGGTCTGCGGGTTTACAAATCCGCCGGTGAGATCCCCAAGGTGAAAGGTGGCTTGGGCGTGATGATCGTGTCCACCAACCAGGGCATTATTTCAGACCGCGCAGCGCGCAACGCCAATGTTGGTGGCGAGCTGATCTGCGAAGTGTCCTAACAGAAGCGGTGTAGACGGGTTAGGTGCAGCAATGTCTAGAGTAGCAAAAAGTCCGGTAAATCTGCCGAAAGGCGTCGAGTTCAAGGTCGACGGCCAGAATGTTGCCATCAAAGGCAGCAAAGGCAGCCTGGAGCACGAAGTTCACCAGCTGGTGGAAGTGACTGTTGAGGAAGGCGTGGCCTCTGTGAAGCCGCGCGAAGAGTCCCAACAGGCATGGGCCCTGGCAGGTACCACTCGTGCTCTGCTGAATAACATGGTGACCGGTGTCTCCGAAGGCTTCGAGCGCAAGCTTCAGCTTCTCGGTGTGGGTTACCGCGCACAGGCTCAGGGCAAGGTGCTGAACCTCACCCTCGGTTTTTCCCACCCGGTGGCCTTCGAGCTGCCCGAAGGGATCACCGTTGAGACCCCGAGCCAGACTGAAATCGTTATCAAGGGCGTTGACAAGCAGCTGGTAGGTCAGGTTGCAGCCAACGTTCGGGGCTTCCGTCCGCCTGAGCCCTACAAGGGTAAAGGGGTGCGCTATGCTGATGAGCAAGTGCGCCGTAAGGAAGCCAAGAAGAAATAATCGTCGAGACTGATGCCATGAGAGACAAGAAAGTTGCACGTCTGCGCAGGGCCAAACGCACCCGCTTGAAGATCCGTGAGCTGGGTGAGCACCGTCTCTGCGTACACCGTACTCCGCGTCACATCTATGCGCAGGTAACTACTGCTGCGGGTGACCAGGTACTGGCGTCCGCGAGTACAGTGGAAAAGGACCTGCGTGCTGGTTCTACCGGTAATGCTGATGCTGCGGCGAAAGTTGGTCAGCTGATCGCTCAACGCGCCAAAGACGCGGGTGTCGAGCGCGTGGCCTTTGACCGCTCCGGTTTTAGATATCACGGCCGCGTAAAGGCGCTGGCAGAAGCCGCGCGTGAAAACGGGCTTGAATTTTAAGGGTGCTTGGTTATGGCGAAGGTTGATCCCAACGAAGGTCTGCAGGAAAAGCTGGTACAGGTAAACCGGGTCGCGAAAGTTGTAAAAGGCGGCCGCATTTTCGGTTTTACCGCGCTGACTGTAGTGGGTGACGGCAAGGGCAAAGTGGGCTTTGGTCGTGGCAAGGCACGTGAAGTGCCGGCTGCTATCCAGAAGGCCCTGGAAGCCGCGCGTCGCAACATGATTCAGGTGGAGCTGAACGGCACCACCATTCAGCACCCGATGAAGGCCCGTCACGGCGCCTCCAAGGTGTACATGCAGCCGGCCGATGAAGGTACCGGTGTGATTGCCGGCGGTGCCATGCGTGCCGTGCTGGAAGTCGCAGGCGTTCAGAACGTACTGGCCAAGTGTTATGGTTCCACCAACCCGGTAAACGTGGTTCGGGCTACCTTTAACGGCCTGAAGTCCATGGCTTCCCCGGAGTCTGTGGCAGCCAAGCGTGGCAAGTCTGTCGAAGACATTCTGAACTAAGCGCAGATAACGGAATCGTTACGATGGCTGAAAAGATCAAGGTTAAGCTGGTTAAAAGCACCAACGGCCGGCTCGAAAAGCACAAGGCCTGTGTGCGCGGTCTCGGTCTGCGCCGCATTGGCCACACCGTGGAAGTTGAAGATACCCCGGCGGTTCGCGGCATGATCAACAAGGTCGCTTACCTGCTGCAGGTAGAGGGAGAATAAGATGCGTCTGAATGATCTGCATCCCGCTGAAGGTTCCCGCCCGGAAGGCAAGCGCGTAGGTCGCGGCATTGGCTCCGGTCTGGGCAAGACCGGTGGTCGTGGTCATAAAGGTCTGAAATCCCGCTCCGGTGGTTCCGTGAAGCCCGGTTTCGAAGGCGGTCAGATGCCGCTGCAGCGCCGTGTGCCGAAGTTTGGTTTTACCTCCAAGCTGGCCATGGGTACCGCCGAAGTTCGCCTGGCTGAACTGGCCAAGGTGGAAGGCGATGTGGTTGACCTGGAAGCGCTGAAGAAGGCCAACGTGGTGCGTCGCGACATGAAGCGCGCCAAGATTGTCCTGCAGGGCGAAATCGACCGCGCTGTTACCATTCGTGGCGTGGCCATCACCAAAGGCGCCCGCGAAGCGGTAGAGAAAGCCGGCGGTAAAATCGAGGAATAAGGCAGCGTTCTATGGCCAAGAATCGCGCTCAAACACTGAATGGTGGTGCGCCGAAAGTAGACGGCAACGCAATGCGTGAGCTGTGGAGGCGAATCGGTTTTCTGTTGGGCGCCATGGTGGTGTTCCGTATCGGGGCACATATCCCGGTACCGGGCATGAACCCGGAAGCGTTGCAACAGATGTTCAACAATAACCGGGACACCATTCTTGGCCTGTTCAACATGTTTTCCGGGGGCTCCCTGCAGCGCATGAGTATCTTCGCGCTGGGGATCATGCCCTACATCACGGCAAGCATCGTGATTCAGCTGATGACGGCGGTGGTACCGTCGCTTGAACAGCTGCGGAAAGAAGGTGAACAGGGACGTCGCAAGATTACCCAGTATACCCGTTATCTGACGGTGATCCTGGGTGCCATTCAGTCCTTCGGGGTCTGTGCCGGCCTGAAAAGCCAGGGCATTACACTGCTGCCGGAAGATGCGAACACCATGCAGGTGGCGAGCTTCTATTTTGTGGCGGTGAGTACGCTGGTAACCGGTACCGTGTTCCTGATGTGGCTGGGTGAACAGATTACCGAGCGGGGTATTGGCAACGGCATTTCCATGCTGATCTTTACCTCCATTGTGGCCGGTCTGCCGGGGGCGGTGGCGAATACGTTCGAGTCCGCCCATACCGGTGACCTGAGCCTGATCATGCTGCTGGGTGTGTTCCTGGTGGCCATGGTCGTGATTTTTGGTGTGGTCTTCGTGGAACGCGGGCAGCGTCGGATTACCGTCAACTATGCCCGTCGTCAGCAGGGCCGCCGCGTTTACGCAGCCCAGCAGAGTCATCTGCCGCTGAAAGTGAACATGGCCGGTGTGATTCCGGCGATTTTTGCCAGCTCCATCCTGCTGTTTCCGGCGTCACTGACCCACTGGTTCAGTGATTCCAACCCGGATTCCTGGTGGGGCCAGGCACTGCGCAGTATCAGTGATGCACTGCTGCCGGGTACGCCGCTGTATATCCTGCTGTTTACCCTGGCGATTGTGTTCTTCTGCTACTTTTACACCGCGCTGGTGTTCAATCCGAAGGATGTCGCGGACAACCTGAAGAAATCCGGCGCCTATATTCCGGGTATCCGCCCGGGCGAGCAGTCCGCTCGCTATATCGATACCGTAATGGGCCGTCTGACCCTGATCGGTGCGATGTACATGACGCTGGTGTGCCTGCTGCCACTGGGTCTGCAATCGGTTGCCAATGTGCCCTTCTATCTGGGCGGCACCTCTCTGCTGATCGTGGTGGTGGTGGTCATGGACTTCTGGTCGCAGGTTAATGCGCATCTGACGTCCACCCAGTACGAGAAGTTGATGAAGAAAGCCAACCTGAAAGGGTATGGCGGCACCGGTCTGGTGCGCTAACGAACGAGGCGAGTGCGATGAAAGTTCAGGCTTCTGTGAAGAAGATCTGCCGTAACTGCAAAGTGATCCGCCGTAAGGGTCGCGTGATGGTGATCTGCAGTGCCGAACCCCGGCACAAGCAGCGCCAGGGTTAAGGTAAACGACTTCTTTTAGTGTTTGGTTGAAATTCAGTCGGTGTAGCGCTAGACTCTGCCGCCTTTCGGCGCCTGGAGATCTGGCGCCACCCGTTTTGTGAATCGGAGATATTCGGATGGCCCGTATTGCAGGCGTTAACATCCCGGACAATAAGCACACGGTGATTTCCCTCACCTACATTTTCGGGATCGGTCGTACCCGTGCTCAATCCATCTGCGCGGCGACTGGTATTGCTGAGGACGCGAAGGTTCGCGACCTTTCTGGTGACCAGCTGGACCAGATCCGTGCTGAGGTTGCCAAGTTCTCTACCGAAGGTGACCTGCGCCGGGAAATCAACATGAACATCAAGCGTCTGATGGACCTCGGGAGTTTCCGTGGTATTCGCCATCGTCGCGGCTTGCCACTGCGTGGCCAGCGTACCAAGACCAACGCCCGGACCCGTAAGGGCCCGCGCAAACCGATTCGCAAGTAAGCTGAACTGTCAGCAGCTGGATTTGGATAGGCATCATGGCTAAGTCAAAAAGAGATAGTGGCGCTCGTCGTAAGAAGGTAACGCGCACCGTAGCTGACGGTATCGCTCACGTGCATGCGTCCTTTAACAACACCATCATCACCATCACCGACCGTCAGGGCAATGCCCTGTCCTGGGCGACCTCTGGTGGTGCCGGTTTCCGTGGTTCCCGCAAGAGCACCCCGTTCGCAGCCCAGGTAGCGGCCGAGAACGCGGGTAACGCGGCCAAGGACTACGGTCTGAAGAACCTGGAAGTCCGTGTGAAGGGCCCCGGCCCGGGTCGCGAATCCTCGATTCGTGCCCTGAACGGCTGCGGTTACAAGATCACCCATATTCAGGACGTTACGCCGATTCCGCATAACGGTTGCCGTCCGCCCAAAAAGCGTCGCGTGTAACGGGAGTTAGAGCAAGATGGCAAGATACATCGGTCCCAAGTGCAAGCTTTCCCGTCGTGAAGGCACCGATCTGTTCCTGAAGAGCGGTATCCGCCCTCTGGAATCCAAATGTAAGGCCGAGCAGGCGCCGGGTCAGGCGGCTGGCGGTCGTCGTCCGGGTCGTCTGTCCGACTACGGCGTGCAACTGCGTGAAAAGCAGAAAGTTCGTCGTATGTACGGCGTTCTGGAAAAGCAGTTCCGTAGCTACTACAAGAAAGCCGCACGCTCCAAGGGCGCTACCGGCGAAGTTCTGCTGCAGCTGCTGGAAGGCCGTCTGGACAACGTCGTTTACCGCATGGGCTTCGGCTCCACCCGCGCCGAAGCGCGTCAGCTGGTGAGCCACCGTGCCATCCTGGTTAATGGCCAGTCCGTTAACGTGGCTTCCTACCAGGTCAAGCCCGGCGACGTGATCAACGTTCGTGAGAAGTCCAAAAACCAGCTGCGCGTGAAAAACGCCATGGAGCTGGCTCAACAGCGCGGTTTCATGCCGTGGATTGAGGTTGACGAGAAGAAGCTGGAAGGTACCCTGAAGGCCCTGCCTGAGCGTATCGACCTGCCGGCCGAGATCAACGAAAACCTGATCGTCGAGCTGTACTCCAAGTAAGGACTGCCTGAGGGATCTCTATGACCGCCGTGAACGACTTTCTCACGCCCCGCTCGATCGCGGTCAACGCGATCAACCAGACCCATGCCAAGGTGGTTCTGGAACCGCTGGAGCGTGGTTTTGGCCATACGCTGGGCAATGCGCTGCGCCGCATTCTGATTTCCAGCATGCCTGGCTGTGCGATCACCGAAGTGGAGATCGACGGCGTGCAGCACGAATACTCTTCCATCGAAGGGGTTCAGGAAGATGTGATCAACATCCTGCTGAACCTGAAGGGCGTTGCCCTGAAAATGGAAGACCGTGAAGAGGCTACCCTGGAGCTGGTCAAGAAAGGCCCGGGCGTTGTCACCGCCGACGATATCCAGCGCGATCACAGCGTGGAAATCGTCAACCCGGATCACCTGATCTGCACCATTACCGGCGACACCGAACTGCGTGTGAAGCTGAAAGTGCAGCAGGGCCGTGGTTACGTGGCTGCGGATGCGCGTCAGTCAGAAGACGACGAAACCCGCGGTATTGGCCGACTGCAGCTGGATGCCAGCTATAGCCCTGTGCGCCGCGTGGCCTACGTGGTCGAGGCTGCCCGTGTTGAGCAGCGTACCGACCTGGACAAGCTGGTTATCGATCTGGAAACCGACGGTACCATCGAGCCGGAAGAAGCGATTCGCCGTGCTGCCACCATCTTGCAGCAGCAAATCGCCGTGTTCGTGGACCTGGAGCAGGATGCCAAGCCTGAGCCGAAGCAGGAGCGTGAGGAAATCGATCCCATCCTGCTGCGTCCGGTAGATGATCTGGAGCTGACCGTTCGCTCCGCCAACTGCCTGAAGGCTGAAAACATCTACTACATCGGTGATCTGGTACAGCGTACCGAGGTCGAGTTGCTGAAGACCCCGAATCTGGGTAAGAAGTCGCTGACCGAGATCAAGGACGTGCTGGCCTCCAAGGGCCTGTCACTGGGCATGCGTCTGGAGAACTGGCCGCCGGTCAGCCTCCGTGATGATGACCGGCTGAACACCAAATTGCGCTAAGTGAGTTGTTGTGGACGCTGTGAAGCGCCCCTGAACATAGGAACAGAATCATGCGTCATCGCAAAAGCGGCAGAAAACTGAATCGGAACAGCTCCCATCGTCAGGCGATGTTCCGTAACATGGCTGTGTCTCTGCTGGAGCACGAAGCGATCAAGACCACTCTGCCGAAAGCCAAAGAGCTGCGTCGTGTGGCTGAGCCGCTGATCACTCTGGCGAAGGAAGATTCCGTCGCCAATCGTCGTCTGGCTTTCAATCGCACTCGCTCCAAGGAAGTGGTTGGCAAGCTGTTCAACGAACTGGGTCCGCGCTACCAGAGCCGCCCCGGTGGTTACGTTCGCATCCTCAAGATGGGCTTCCGCGCCGGCGATAACGCGCCGATGGCCTATGTTGAGCTGGTCGACCGTCCCGAGGCTGCTGACGAAGAGTAAGCGCTCTGTGGACGGAAAAAACCGGGCCTTGTGCCCGGTTTTTTTGTGCCTGGCGAAAAGACCGCTTTATTATGCTAGTCATCACAGCGGGAGAACGTCATGACGATCCAGGCATTCCATCCCCACGTCTACTATGACGCGGCCAGCTTTACTCAGGCGGCGGCCCTGTGTCAGGCCGCCCATCAGCATTTTCAGCTGCCCATGGGCCGCATGCATCGCCGGCCCGTGGGTCCCCATCCCTGCTGGAGTTGCCAGCTGACCATCCCGCGGGACGGCGCCACCGAGGTGATCTGCTGGCTGATGGAGGCCCGCAATGGCCTGACGATCTTTATTCATGGTCTCAGCGGGGATGATTTGCGTGACCACACCGAGTTGGTCATGTGGCTGGGCCCTTCGCAGCCGCTGGATCTGACGGCGTTTCGCGCCGGGCAATAACCGCATCGCGGGCCCGGCTTATACCAAATTTTGCGTTCGCCACCTTGTATTCCAGCCCCTCCGTCGGCATGAATAGGTCAGGTAAGAAAGATCCTTCATTCATTTGCCAGCATGGAGCCAGCATGAGCGAGCAACCCTTTCTCACTGATATCAAGACATTACGTGAACGTGCCCGTCGTCATATCGAGCAGGGCGCGGTGACCGAGGGCTACAAGGCGGACCGCGAGACCGTGATCCGGCTGTTGAACGAAGCCCTGGCCACCGAGATCGTCTGTACCCTGCGCTACAAGCGTCATTACTACATGGCGGAAGGGCTCAGTGCCTCGGTGGCGGCGCAGGAATTTCTGGAGCACGCCCAGCAGGAGCAGCAGCATGCGGACTGGCTGGCCGAGCGCATCGTACAGCTGGGAGGCGCGCCCAACTTTTCTCCGGAAGGCCTTTCCACCCGCTCCCATGCGGAATACGTTGAGGGTGAAGACCTGAAGGATATGGTCAAGGAAAACCTGATCGCCGAGCGAATCGCCATCGACAGCTACCGGGAAATCGCCACCTTTCTGGGCGACAAGGACCCAACCACCCGCCGCATCATGGAAGATATCCTGGCTCAGGAAGAAGAGCACGCCGACGACATGGCGGCGATACTGGAAGCCATCTAACTGACCGGTCGTCCCCGGTACATACGTGAACCGCGCTGCCGGGGCGCGGTCTCCCCTCTGCTGTTGGCCGCATCCACGGGTTGCCCCCGGTACATGCGAGCCACCTCCCCGGGGGGCGACTCTTCGTGCACCAGCACATCCGGCCCCTCCAGCTTGATCAACTCCAGCTGAATTTCGCCGTACAGCCGCTGCAGCCCGTGGGAGCGAGTGATGCCGGCGTAGTGTGCCAGTTTCTGGCGCAATTGCGGATCGGTTAGCGACAGGCGATCGTCAAACTCGGCCCGGATAAGTCGCCGGCACTGGTTGACCAGATTGACGATCTGATACTGCATCAGCCAGCGGTGGTTGATCTCGGTCTCCATGGCGGTACTCCTGCATGGGATAGTGAGAAGGTCTCACAGACAAAGCAGAAAGCGTGCCATGGACTGGGCGGCATTTCGGACTCGGGGATAATCAAAAAGGCGCACTGGCGCGCGCCATGGTCGTGCAGGCGCACCAGTGCTGTGCGCCTGTTGTTATTTCAGCATGGCTTTGAGGAAGCGGCCGGTATGGCTGCCCTTAGCTTTGGCTACCTCTTCCGGTGTGCCCTCGGCGATGATTTGACCGCCGCCGTCGCCGCCTTCCGGCCCCAGGTCGACGATCCAGTCGGCGGTCTTGATCACATCCAGGTTGTGCTCGATCACCACCACGCTGTTGCCGTGGTCGGCGAGCCGGTTGAGCACGTCCAGCAGCAGCTGGATATCGTGGAAGTGCAGGCCGGTGGTGGGCTCGTCAAGGATGTAGAGGGTGCGGCCGGTGTCCCGGCGTGACAGTTCCTTGGCCAGCTTGACGCGCTGGGCCTCACCGCCGGAGAGGGTGGTGGCTGCCTGGCCCAGTTTCACGTAACTGAGGCCCACGTCCATTAGTGTCTGCAGCTTGCGCGCCAGGGACGGTACCGCGTCAAAGAAGTCGCGGGCGTCCTCGATGGTCAGATCCAGCACCTCGAAGATGTTCTTGCCCTTGTAGTGAATTTCCAGGGTCTCGCGATTGTAACGCCGGCCTTCACAGACTTCGCAGGGCACATAGATATCCGGCAGGAAGTGCATTTCCACCTTGATGACGCCATCACCCTGGCAGGCCTCGCAGCGCCCGCCCTTGACGTTGAAGCTGAAGCGGCCGGGTTTGTAGCCCCGGGCACGGGCTTCCTGGGTGCCGGCGAACAGTTCGCGCACCGGCGTGAAGATGCCGGTGTAAGTGGCCGGGTTGGAACGCGGCGTGCGGCCGATGGGGCTCTGGTCGATATCCACCACCTTGTCGAAATGCTCCAGCCCCTCGATTTCCTCATGGGGCGCGGCCTTGAGTGTGGTGGCCTTGTTCAGTTTGGTGGCGGCCAGCGGATACAGGGTGCTGTTGATCAGGGTGGACTTGCCCGAACCGGATACCCCGGTGATGCAGGTGAACAACCCCACCGGGATGTTGAGCGGGTGGCCCTTGAGGTTGTTGCCGGTGGCGCCGTGCAGGGTCAGCCATTTGTCATCGCGGTTTTCCCGGCGTTGTTTCGGCACCGCGATCTGTTTACGCCCGGACAGGTAATCGCCGGTCAGTGAGTCCGGGTTGTCAGCTACCTGCTGGGCACTGCCCTGGGCCACCACGGCACCGCCATGGACGCCGGCGCCGGGGCCGATGTCGATGACATGGTCGGCCAGTCGGATGGCGTCTTCATCGTGCTCTACCACCAGTACCGTGTTACCCAGGTCGCGTAGCCGGGTGAGGGTGTTGAGCAGACGCTCGTTATCGCGCTGGTGCAGGCCGATGGAGGGCTCATCCAGCACATACATGACGCCCACCAGGCCGGCGCCGATCTGGCTGGCCAGGCGGATGCGCTGGGCTTCGCCGCCGGACAGGGTTTCCGCGCTGCGCTCCAGGGTCAGGTATTCCAGCCCCACGTTGACCAGAAACTGCAGGCGGTCGCGGATTTCCTTGAGGATCTTGTCGGCGATCTCGCCCTTGCTGCCGGGCAGGGACAGCTCACTGAAGTAGGCGTGGGCCTTGCCCACCGCCAGGCGTACCACCTCTGGCAGGGTGGTCTGCTCGATAAAGACATGACGGGCCGCCTCGCGCAGACGGGAGCCGTGACAGCTGGGGCAGCTGGAGGTGGACATGTAGCCCAGCAGGTCCTCGCGGACCGCGTCGGATTCGGTTTCCCGGTAGCGCCGTTCCATGTTGGGGATGATGCCCTCGAACGGATGGTTGCGCTTGATGATGTCGCCACGGTCGTTGAGGTAACGGAACTCGATGCTTTCCTTGCCGGTACCGTAGAGGATCTTCTTGCGAATGTCCTTGGCCAGGCTGCTGAAGGCCACGTCCATGTCGAAGCCCAGGCTCTGGGACAGGGAGTTGAGCATCTGGAAGTAGTAGACGTTGCGGCGGTCCCAGCCGCGGATGGCGCCTTCCGCCAGTGACAGCTCCTCGGAGCTGATCACCTTGTCCTCGTCGAAGAACTGCTTGACGCCCAGGCCGTCACAGCTGGGGCAGGCGCCGGCCGGATTGTTGAAGGAAAACAGCCGCGGCTCCAGTTCCGGAATGGAGTAGCCGCAATGGGGGCAGGCAAACTTGGCGGAGAAAGTGGTCTCCTCGCCGTCGCCATTCCCTCCATTCTCAAGAGGGGCAATCACGGCAATGTCGTCGGCCAGATTGAGGGCGGTCTCGAAGGATTCCGCCAGCCGGTTCTGCAAGTCGCCGCGGACCTTGAAGCGGTCCACCACCACTTCGATGGTGTGCTTCTTGTTCTTGTCCAGATCCGGGGTGTCATCCATGTCGTAGATGCGCCCGTCGATGCGCACACGGATAAAGCCCTGGGCGCGCAGTTCCTCGAACAGGTGAACATGCTCGCCTTTCTTCTCGCGGATCACCGGGGCCAGCAGCATCAGCTTGCTGCCTTCCTCCATGGCCAGCACCTGGTCGACCATCTGGCTGATGGTCTGGGCGGCCAGCGGCGCGTCATGCTCCGGGCAGCGCGGCTCGCCCACGCGGGCAAACAGCAGGCGCAGGTAATCGTAGATTTCGGTGATGGTGCCCACGGTGGAGCGCGGGTTGTGACTGGTGGACTTCTGCTCGATGGAAATGGCCGGACTCAGGCCCTCGATATGGTCCACATCGGGTTTTTCCATCATCGACAGGAACTGGCGGGCGTAGGTGGACAGCGACTCCACATAACGGCGCTGGCCTTCCGCATAAAGGGTGTCGAACGCCAGCGAGGACTTGCCGGAGCCGGACAGACCGGTGATCACCACCAGCTTGTCACGGGGAATGTCCAGATCCACGTTTTTCAGGTTGTGGGTGCGTGCGCCACGTACAAGGATGGTATCCATAGGGAAAAGACCCGCCTCAGACTACTGTCAGAATGAACAGGGCAGTATAGGCGAATTACTGTGAAGGGGAAAAGAAAGGACTGATGCGTCAGACGTCGGACGTCTGACGCGAAAAGCCAAGGTGTTGAGCTTAAAGGTTTTCCTGCGCCCAGTTCACCGCCTGCAGGCGGTTGGACGCATTGATCTTCTTGAAGATGTTGTAGATGTGGGTCTTGATGGTGTGCGGGCTGAGATTGAGGGTGCTGGCAATCTCGGAATTCTTGGCGCCGGTGGCCATCACCTTGAGCACTTCCACTTCCCGGTCGGTGAGATTCACCTCGCTGCGAGAGAAGGTCTTGTTGAAGGTGCGGCTCTTCATCAGGTAAGCCTGCAATACCGCCCGCGGGAACCACAGCTCACCATCAAAAATGGCCTTGATGCCCTTGCTCAGCATGGCCTGGGGGCAGTCGTGCTGGAAGCCGCCATTGACCATGGGCAGGCCGGCCAGCTTGGAGAGGGCCTCTTCGCTGTTGACGTTGAACACGGCAATCAGCACATCGCCTTCCACTTCCTGGTCTTCTTCCAGCAGATGGGCAATTACCTCGTTGACATCCACCGAATGGTAATCCACCAGAAACAGGCTCTGCTGCACCTGGCGAAGCTGCTCGGTGGTGATGGTGGTAACCGAGCTGATTGTTTCTGCAGGAATGGCTTCCTTGGCCAGAAATTCGGTCAACAGCGCATTCTGCAAATGCTGGCTGCCGACCACATAGACCTGCTGTACGTTAAGTTGGCTGTTCATGGGCCCCGTCCGTGACTACCTCAGGTGCCGGGCCGCCATATTCAAAGTCACTAATGGTGGTCCGTTACCTAAGAAAAAAAACCTATCAAGGTATGAATCTATCACCGCTTTGGAGGGGGTTCAATTTGCACATGGGCCGTAGCGCCCAGTTTTAACGATTTTTGGGCCGGCTGCCCGGCAAAACCGCAGTGGGGGCCCCCTGCTCGGGGAATCTGCTACACTGCCGGCCGCTGTTGGCCGTTACTTCCGGCAGCACCTGGTCATGCTTCTTTTTTCGTTCAGCAGGATCTTCCCATGAGTACAGATTCATCCGGTCAGTCTGCCCTGACCCCCCTTGAGCGTCGCGCCGCCAGTGCCCTGGCCTCCATCTTTTCCCTGCGCATGCTCGGGCTTTTCATGATTTATCCGGTTTTTTCCGTCTACGCCCGTCATCTGCCCGGTGCCACACCGGTGACCATCGGGTTGGCTCTGGGCATCTATGGGCTGACCCAGGCCCTTTTGCAGATTCCGTTTGGTCTCTGGTCCGACCGTATCGGGCGGCGCAAGGTGATCACCATCGGGTTGTTGTTGTTTGCCGCCGGCAGTGTGCTGGCCGCCCTGTCACACAGTATCTACGGCATTATCGCCGGCCGCGCCCTGCAGGGCGCCGGCGCCGTCGGCTCGGTGATTCTGGCGCTGATGGCCGATCTCACCCGCGATGACCAGCGCACCAAGGCCATGGCCATTATCGGCATGAGTATCGGCCTGTCCTTTGCCCTGGCGGTGGTTGCCGGTCCGGTGTTCAACAGCCATATCGGCGTCAACGGCATTTTCTGGCTGACGGCGGTGCTGGCGCTACTCGGACTGGCGGTGCTCTATATGGCCGTGCCGCAACCGGACCAGCAGCGTCTGCACCGGGACAACCAGGCGGTACCGGCACTGCTGGCCGAGGTGCTGAAAAACGGCCAGCTGCTGCGGCTGGATTTCGGTATCTTTGCCCAGCATGCCATGCTCACCGCCACCTTCCTGGGGCTGCCGGTGCTGCTGCGCGACAGCAGCGGGCTGCAGGTCGAGCAGGAATGGGCCCTGTATCTGCCGGTGTTGGCGGCGTCGGTGGTGCTGATGGTGCCGCTGATCATCTATGGCGAGCGTAATGCACGCCTCAAGAGCGTGTTTATCGGTGCCATCGTGGCGTCCGGGCTGGCGCAGCTGGTGTTTGCCCTGGGCTACCACAGCCTGTGGTTGCTGGTGCCGGTGATCGTGGTGTTTTTCACTGCCTTCAATCTGCTGGAGTCGTCATTGCCGTCGCTGATTTCCCGGCTGGCGCCGGCGGGCATGAAGGGCACCGCCATGGGGGTTTACTCCAGCTCCCAGTTTTTCGGCATCTTCGTGGGCGGCGTGGCCGGCGGCTGGCTGCAGAGCCATTTCGGCCTGCCCGGCGTGTTCGGGTTCTCGGTGCTGCTGGCGCTGCTCTGGTTGGCGGTAACGGCGGGCTTGCGTAACCCGGGCCACATGTCCAGCCGGGTGGTGTCGCTGGGGGCGTTGAAAGACGAGGCTCCGGAGTTGGCGGCCAGCCGTATTCGCGCCATTACCGGGGTGCTGGATGTGGCTGTGGCGCCGGAAGACGGTACCGCCATTCTCAAGGTGGATTCGCGCCAGTTTGATGAGCCGGCGCTGGATAATCTGCTCGGCAAGGCGCCGGCGGCCACGCCCGCATAGGCAAACACCGAGCAACCTGACACAATGCTCGTTTGAGCAAGACACGGGCAGCCGCATGGCTGCCATCCCGCGTGCTGCGAGGTGGCGCGGGGGCTGGAACCGGGGCGCCAGAGGATGCGGCAGGCCCCGGCGTTTTTCATCACACCCTGCTAGGGGAGCAAGATCATGGCGCGCGGCGTTAACAAGGTGATTCTTATCGGCAATCTGGGCGCAGACCCGGAAACCCGTTTCATGCCCAGTGGCGGGGCTGTAACCAATATCCGTCTGGCCACCAGTGAAACCTGGAAAGACCGTCAGAGCGGCCAGATGCAGGAACGTACCGAATGGCACCGGGTGGTGTTTTTCAACAAGCTGGGCGAGATTGCCGGCGAATACCTGAAAAAAGGCTCCAAGGTGTATGTGGAAGGCTCCATCCGTACCCGCAAGTGGCAGGGGCAGGATGGGCAGGACCGTTACACCACGGAAATCGTGGCCAACGAAATGCAGATGCTGGACAGCCGTGGTGAAGGCGGCGGGGGCGGCTTTGGCGGTGGTCAGGGCCAATCCGGCGGCTTCAACCAGGACCCGGGCTACTCGGAGGACAACTACGGTGGCAGCCCGTCACAGGGGCAGCAGAAACCGGCCCAGAACCAGGGTGGCGGCTTTGCCGGCCCGGCGGATGACTTTGACGACGATATCCCGTTTTAAGGCGGATTGAATGCCTCGCAAACTTACCCTGGCCCTGGTTTTTATCTTCAGCCTGCTGGTATTCGTGGTCTTGCTGATGCCGGCGGCGGTGCTGGTCGATCGGCTGCCGGTGCTGCGCCCGGCCGGGGCGCCATTGCAGTTGTCGGCGGCCCGGGGGCCCTGGTGGCATGCCCAGGTCAACTGGCGCTGGCGCCAGTTACAGGGCCAGGGCCGCTGGTCGCTCGACTGGCAGGGGCTGGTGCCCGGCCTGCGCCTGGGGGCCGAGGGCGCCGGGGCGCGTCTGTCCGGCTGGCTGGGCGCGGACTGGGGGGACTGGCAGGTCCGTGATCTGCGCCTGTCGGTGCCGGTGGCGCCGATTGCCGCCCAGGTGCCCCAGGGCAATGCGGACGGTCGGGTGGACGCCACCCTGATGCAGGCCGCCTTTGCCGAGGGGCGTATCACCTCGCTGCAGGGAACCCTGCAATACAGTGGCGGTCAGGTAACCTGGGGCCGTAATGGTTCTGCAACCGTACCGGTGTTGAATGGCCGGCTGGCCATGGATAACGGTCAACCGGGGCTGACGGTGACCGACCCCCAGGGCACCCTGTTGCTGGATGCGACGCTGGCCGACCAGCGTTTCAAATTGCGGGTAATGCGTGCCTGGCCGCAGTTGCTGGGTGTCAGCCAGGGCGGCAGCCCGGATGATGTGGTATTCCAGATGTCCCGTCCGCTGGTACTGGGCCGGGGTTGAAACGGCGCCGCCATGGCCGCCGCTAATAAAACCGTGTTTATAATCCCGGTCTTGACCGGTCGGGAAGAATGATAAGTAGAAAGCAGGGACGTTATGGTGCAGTTGGCGCAATGGGGACAAAAACAGCAGTGGGGCAAGCCGGTGCGGCTTTTGCTCGCCCTGTTGTTGCTGGTTGGCCTGGCCTACCTGCTGGCACAAACAGTCTGGCTGCTGGCCTACGGGCCTCAGGATGCGATTCCCGCGGATAGCTCCCGGCCGCGGCTGCAGGGCGGAGACAGTGGCCAGTCAGTGATGCTCAGCCAGGCCCAGGTGGATGGCTGGCAGTTGTTCGGCGCCTACCAGGCCGAGCCGGTGACCAGTGACAAACCCACCGAAGCGCCGGATACCCGTCTGCAGCTGGAGCTGCTGGGGGTATTCCAGACACCGGACAGCAAAAAGGCGTCCGCCATCATTGCCCAGAAAGGCAAGGAAGGAGAGCTGTATCACATTGGTGACAGCATTCCCGGCAACGCTTCGCTGGAAGAGATTTATCCCGATCGCGTGATTCTTCGCCGTGCCGGTCGCCTGGAAACCCTGCGCTGGTCTGATACGTCCCTGGGTGGCGTGGTGCAGACACCGTCCACGGACAACGTCAGCGACAACAATGCCCAAGCTGACAATGACAATGCGGCGGGGGCCGGGGATAGTGATCTGGCCAAACAGCGCAACCAGCTGGTTCGTCAGCTGGGGCTGGAACCGGTCAGCCAGGGCAGTGACCAGGGCTATCGTCTGGGCAGCCAGGCGCCCAAGCAGCTGATTTCCCAGGTCGGTTTGAAAAACGATGATGTCATTCTGTCGGTCAATGGTTACCCCCTGGGGGCGCCGGACAGTGACGTTCAGGCATTGCGCTCTTATCAGGAAACCCAGCAGGCGTCGATTGTGGTGCAGCGGGGTGATCAGCAATTTACCGTGAATTATCCGCCGTAGTGGTGTGGCTTCTATGACGTTTTTTCTCAGAACAATAATGGTGTTGGTGTTGTCTGCGACCGTGCTGGTCTGCCAGGCCGACGTAAAGGCCGGCGACGACGGCAAGACCTGGACGGTGAATATCCGCAACGCGGACATTCAGGCCTTTATCAGTCAGGTCGCTGACATGACCGGGAAAAACTTCGTGGTGGACCCGCGGGTGCGGGCACGGGATGTGACCGTGGTATCCACCAAGGCGCTCACCGCCGATGAGGTCTACGAGTTGTTCCTGGCCGTGCTGCAGGTTCACGGTTATGCGGCGGTGCCCGCCGGTGACGTGGTCAAGATCGTGCCCAACACCACCGCCAAGCAGAGTAACCTGCCGCTGGTCGGTGCCGGCAAGGATACCGGCGAAGAGCTGGTTACCCGGGTGATTCCGGTGAAGAATTCGCCGGTGGAAGAACTGGTGCCGGTGCTGCGACCGCTGGTGCCCCAGTACGGTCACCTGGCTGCCGTGAGCTCCGCCAATGCCCTGATCATCAGTGACCATCTGGATAATATCCGCCGGATGGAAGCCATCATCGCCAATCTGGATAACGCGGATTCCGATGATGTGGATATCATCAACCTCAAATACGCCTTCGCCGGTGACATGGTGAAAATGCTGGAAAGCCTTACCGCCCAGACCTCCGGGCGCCGGGGCAAGGGCGCCGACAGTGATATCACCGTGGTGGCCGACGAGCGCAGCAATCGCCTGTTGATCAAGGGCGATGACATGACCCGCAAGAAGCTGGCGCAGATGGTGCAGCGCCTGGATACCCCGGACAGCGAAAGCGGTGGCGTCAAGGTAGTGCGTCTGAGCCATGGTGATGCCAAGGAAATGGCCGAGTTGCTGAAGAATTTTGCCGAGGGGGCGTCCGCCCTGAAGAGCCACGGTGACGGCAAGGCCACAGCCGCGGCGACCACCGGCAGCGGTTCGGACAAGGTATCGATCCAGGCGGACGAGTCGCTCAATGCCCTGGTGATTCGGGCGGAGCCCGGCATGATGAAACAGCTGCAATCGGTGATCAGCCAGCTGGATGTCCGTCGGGCCCAGATTCTGATTGAAGCAGCCATTGTGGAGATTTCCGGCGAGCAGGGCCGTAATCTGGGCTTCCAGTACGTGGCCGGTAGTGATGAATCCGGTGTCGGCGCAGTGAACTTCAGCAATGCCGGCCTGAGCGTCAACTCGGTACTGCAGGCGCTGGCGGCGGATGATCCGACCAATCTGAGCCTGGGCGATGGCGTTACCGCAGGCCTTGGCGAAACCGATTCCAATGGCGACCTGAAGTGGGGCGCCCTGGTGCAGGCACTGGCCTCGTCCTCCGATGTGAACCTGCTGTCCACCCCCAGCATCCTCACCCTGGATAATCAGGAAGCCTCGATTGTGGTCGGTGAGAACGTGCCCTTCGTCACCGGTTCCAGCACCAACACCGGCTCCGGTGTCTCCAATCCGTTCACCACCATCCAGCGTGAAGACGTGGGCCTGACCATGAAGGTCACCCCCCATGTGGCCGGCCTTTCCACCATTCGGCTGGAGCTGGAGCAGGAAAATTCCGCGGTCAAGGACTCCGCCGGCGAGGCAGTGGATATCGTTACCACCACCCGCAAGTTGCAGAGCACGGTGCTGGCCGATGACGGCGAGACCATCGCGCTGGGTGGCCTGATCAAGGACGACATCCGCGAAACCGTTCGCAAGGTGCCGTTGCTGGGCGATATCCCGTTGCTGGGCGTGCTATTCCGTTCCACCAGCAAGTCCCACCAGAAGAGCAATCTGATGGTATTCCTGCGTCCCACCATCCTGGCGGACAACGACAAGCTGGTGACCATGAGCCGGGAAAAATACATGGGCATTGTTGCCCTGCAGTTCCGTCTCAACGACAAGGGTGAGCTGGAGCAGGTCGAGAAATACCCCACGCCCACCAATCTGGATCATATCTTCGATGGGCGTAATCCGGTGCCGCAGGATTTCCGTGACGAGTTCAAGAATGAACAGCAGCGTCCGCTGCCGGCCACCACCGAAGAGCAGCCCAAGCAGAAGACGGTGCCGGGGGTTGACCAGAAAGCGGAGCAGGGGCCGGATCTCTGATCCGTCATCCCGGTTTCAGCATCAATACAACACGCGCTTCGGCGCGTGTTGTCGTTTCAGGCAGGGGCAACGCAAGGGGGCTGTCAGGAGTCTTTCAGGGTGCGCAGGTTGTTGAGAACCCGCTGACTGCGCTCAAGTTTCTTGTTGAGTTCCACATTGTCCGGGTAGAGCGGTTGTACCTGCTTCCAGATACGGTAGGCCTCGCGGTACTGGCCGCGGGCGTAGAGCGCTTCGCCGGTGTTCATTTCCTCATCGAAGCGGCGGCGGCACCACTGTTCGGTGCGAGCCCGCTGTTGAACCAGGGCGTCATTGCCCCGGTGGCTGTTGAGAAAGGCGCGGGCCGCCAGCAAGTCCTTCAGCTGGCCGCTGTCCTGATAGGTCGCCATCAGTGATTCGGCCTTGGCCTGCAGGGCATTGTTCTGGCGAGCCTTGGCCTGTTGCTGTTCGTTATTGAGAATGCTGCGTGCCCGGCTGAGCAGCTCTGGCGTGGGTTCCCCCGGTGCCAGGCGGTGGGCGGTGTCCAGTAGCTCGCGGGTTTGCTGCCAGTGCTGGCGGTCGGCGTAGTACTCGCCCAGGTGATTGAGATCCGCGATCAGCTGTTTTCTTTCTTGCTCCAGCTGCGTGACTTCACGGCGGGCCGCCGGGTCGCTGTACTGTGCCAGCGTCTTGTCCAGCGTGGGCTGTAACAGCAGGGCGCGGGCCTGGGCCAGGCGGCGCTCGGCCAGCAGCTGGTTGAGCTGCGCGGCCTGTTTGGCCTGCAGACTCTCACGCAGTGCCTGCAGGGAGGTGGGGTCCACCACCTGCGCGATGGTGCTGTCGATCAGATCAAAGGCCTGCTGCCACTGTTTGTCGCGGCTCAGGGCCAGGGCGTCATGCTCGGCCCGGGTCCGGTAGGCCTGGCTGGCCTGGCGAATATCGGGGTACTGCTCCTGCAGCGCGGCATATTGGGGGTGGTCGCTACCGGTGTGCTCAATGATGGCCGCAGCGGTGGCAAAATCATCCCGGGCCAGTGCCTCTTCCACCTTTTGCTGCTGGTTGCCCAGGTTTATCAGGGTATGACAGCCGGCAGTGAGCAGTGTGGCCAGTAGTAGACTGCTTTTACGCACGTTGCTGTTCCCCGTTGAGCTTGACCAGGAACTGGGCAATACGTTGTTCCATAAGGGTTTCCGACAGGGCATGTACGCCATCCACCCGGAAGGTGCTGACCGGTTCGCTCTTGCCGCGAATACGCATGGAGCCATACTCGGTGGCCCGCACCCGGGAGGCAATGTTGGGGTTGCTGAGCAGGGGGGCGGCAGCAATGATTTCGCCGCCGGAAGCCATGTTCGACAGCCGCGATGCCAGGTTCACCGCATCCCCCACCACCGTATATTGCATGCGGTCGCGGGAGCCCAGGTTGCCGGCCAGCATGTCACCGGAATTGATGCCGATACGGAATTCCACCGTGGTCTGGCCGCGACTGTGACGACATTCATTCAGGCGGGTGACCAGCCGCTGGATCATCACCGCACAGCAGAGGCCGTGGAAAAGATGCTCGTCATCCTTTTCCGGCACGCCGAACACGATCATGGCGCAGTCACCCATGTACTTGTCGATGGTGCCCCGGTAGAAGGTGGTGGCAGTGGTAATGGCATCGAAATAGACGTTGAGCATTTTGGCCACCGCATCCGGGGCCATGGTTTCGGACAGTCGGGTAAAGCCGACAATGTCGGCAAACACCACGGTGGCCTTCACATCGCGGCCGCCCAGTTGCACCTGATCCAGATCCGCCATCATGTTGCGGGCCACCGACGGGCTGACAAAGCGCTGCAAAACCCGCTCTACCTGGTCCTTCTCCAGCATGCCGTGGGCCATGCTGTTGTAGGCCTCGATCAGGCCGCCGATTTCATCGTTGCGGCGGTCTTCAATGCGGTAATTGAAATCCCCCTTGCGCATGGCACTGGTGGCGGCCAGCAGGTCGTGGATTGGCCGGGCCAGGCGGCGGCTGATCAGGAAGGCGGCAATAATGGCGATCAGGCTCATGATCAGGGTGGCGGTGATCATGGTGTCACGCACTTCACGGCGGGCCGCCATGATCGGGCGTTCGGACAGGGAGGCGGCGGCAAAACCGGCGGTCATGTCCCCCACTTCAATGGGCGCGAAGTAGGTGGTGATCGGCTCGCCGGCCAGGGTCCAGCGCTTGGTGGGCTGCCCCAGGGGCGAGGCGGCCAGCGGCAGAATGCCGGCCTTGTCCACCAGGTTGCCATTGCGATCAAAGAGTGCGGCGCCGCGCACGCTGTCGCTGCGGGTCAGGTTGTTGAGCTGCACCTTGAGCAGGAAGGTGTCCTCGGCCAGCAGGGGTTCACGGGCGGTGTTGGCCAGTTGTACGGCAATGGCGCTGCCAAAGCTGTCCGCCTGTTCCCGCATGTGGGTCAGCTGGGTATTGAGTAGCAGGCTGCCGAGGATGGTCATGCCGCATAGCAGCAACAGGGAAATGGACAGCCCCATCTTCCAGGCCACGGGGAAATATTCAGGCACATAGGGAGCCAGCCACTCACCCAGGCGAGTGCGCTTCGAGGCAGCCTGTTGTCCCTGTTTTTCTGTCACCGTGCTTCCTGGTTGCTTGTCAGCGTCGGGCCATGCTGTCACATTCGACAGGGCCCTGACGGGAATCGGTTCCGACCGGTTCCGTGCCTTAGGGTTCCCTAACCATAGCAGTTTTGTATGGTTAGGTAATTAGTTGTACATACCCTTTATCTGACGGAGCTGTCGGACACTAACCATGGCGTTTATAAGAGAAAGACAACTGTCGGCCAACGGGCTGGATTTTTTTATTGCCGAGGCCGGTGAAACCGGCCAGCCGCTGGTGTTGTGCCTGCATGGCTTTCCCGAGTGCTGGGCATCCTGGCGTTACCAGTTGCCGGTGCTGGCCCAGTCCGGTTATCACGCGGTGGCGCCGGACCTGCGCGGTTATGGATTCACCGGTGGCCCCGTCGAGGTGGAGGCCTACCGACAGAGTCAGCTGGCGGCGGATGTGGCGGCCCTGATCGAGGCTATGGGCCATGAACAGGCCATTGTGATCGGTCATGACTGGGGCAGTGCCCTGACCTGGCAGGTGGCACGCTGTTACCCGGACAAGGTGCGTGCCCTGGTCAGCCTGTCGGTGCCCTATGGCGGGCCGGCGCCGGTGCCGCCCACCCAGGCCATGCGCAAGCTGTTCGGTGACGGGTTTTTCTACATGCTCTATTTTCAGCAGCCGGATCGGCCCGAGCAGGAGCTGGAGAAGGATGTGGATGACAGCCTGCGACGCATGTTCCATGCCCTGTCGGCGGACGGCATTGGTGATTTTCGGGTCAAGCCGGATGACACCGGCATTCTGCAGGCCATGCCGCGCCCGGAGGTGCAGCCTCGATGGATGCGCGAGGAAGACCTGGCCTACTACGTGGAGCGCTTCCGCCACAGCGGCTTTACCGGCCCGGTGAACTGGTACCGGGCCATGGATATGTCCTGGGAGGAAAGCCACCAGGACGACAACTGGCAGATCCCCATGCCGGCCCTGTTCCTCGGCGGCATGCAGGACCCGGTTGTGATGTTCAGTCAGAAGGCACTGGAGCGCATGCCCGACTATGTGCCCGATCTGCGTACCGTGATGCTGGATCATTGTGGCCACTGGATACAGATGGAGCAGGCAGCGGAAGTGAATCGGGAGATCCTGGCGTTCCTGGAGGAAGTGGATGGCTGACAGCAATTTCCACAAGGTAGGCGCCTTCCATCGTGCTTTTTCCCTGCCGCTGGAGTCGCAGCCGGTGGTACCGGACGATCGCACCGTTCGGTTGCGCCTGGCCCTGCTGCTGGAGGAGTTTCATGAGCTGGCCGAGGCGGTTTGCCAGCAACCGGAATCGGGCCAGCAGGCCTTTCTGGATACCCTGGCGCTGGCCCGCCGGCAACTGGAAACCCTGGCGGACTTTCAGGTGGATCTGGTGGCAGTGGCCGATGCCCTGACTGATATCAACTATGTCACCTACGGGGCCGGCCATACCTTTGGTATCGATCTCAATGCGACCTGTGAGGAAGTGCACCGCAGCAACATGAGCAAACTGGGTGCCGATGGCAAACCGGTGAAGGATGCCCGGGGCAAGGTGCTGAAGGGGCCGGACTACCAACCGCCGGCGCTGGACCGGGTGCTGGCGGCCCAGCAGGACTAGCCGCCCGCTAGACCTGCAAGCCCATGCCGTCCGGAAGGGTATCGGTGAGTATCTCGAAGGCGCCCCCGTGGGCGCTGTGCAATACCCGGTCGGGCTGGCCCTTGAGTCGCAGGGTGGCAGTGACCTGGGCCAGTTTGCTGTTCAGGCAGATTTTGTTGCCGCCAGGCGGGTTGTAATAGGTCAGGGCGGCGACCCGGTCGTTGCGTGAATGCATGTGGACCGTGAGTCGGGCCTGCCCGCACGCCGTGTTCAGTTGCCAGCGAAAGGGCTGGTAGTGGGCCCGGGCGGCGAGGGCCTTGAGGGGCCGGTTGAACAGCAGCGTCTGATCCCCCACCCGCAGGGCGGCCACCGTCAGCTTTGGCGTATGGATCGGCCCCAACTTGACCTGGGCGGTGGCACACTCGAGAAACACATCCGGGGCATTGTCGAAGCCGGCCACCTGGCCCCAGGCATAGCGGTCGGTATGCTGGCTGCCCCAGTTATGGTTTTCGCTGCCGCGCCACTGTTGTAGTGACAGGGTTTCGCCATCCAGGGTCAGGGTGCCATTAACGGCAATTCCCGGTCGGCTAACCAGAGATTTGGCTTTCGGCAGGCGCTTGTCATACAGCGCCGCGGGCAACAGTAGCAGCGGCGCCTGGCCTTCATCATAGTCCAGTGACCAGGCCAGATGTTGCTGGCGGTGTTGTAGCTGGCCGGTCAGCTGGCCGGGAATCAGCCGATTGTCGCCAATGCAGATATCCATGCCATCACGGCCGAAGTGGCAGTCCGCCAGCGGAAATTCTTCCTTGAGGGCGGTGGTCTGGCCCTTCTCCCCGTCGGAATATACCGCCCAGACTTCGCCCAGGGCCGGACGCTCATCAGCGGCTCGGAACAGGGTGTAGCGAATCCAGATGGCCAGCGGCCGGGAC
Source organism: Alcanivorax hongdengensis A-11-3 (assembly GCF_000300995.1). Lineage (GTDB taxonomy): Bacteria > Pseudomonadota > Gammaproteobacteria > Pseudomonadales > Alcanivoracaceae > Alcanivorax > Alcanivorax hongdengensis. The sequence goes on from NZ_AMRJ01000011.1 coordinate 45,808, forward strand.
GGGTGATTGGCCCGCACAAACCAGGATTCGTAGTGGCCACCGTGATCACCGGCCTGCAGGCCGTAATAGGGGATCGTCACTGCCCGTCTCCATAGGCCTTGTCTTCGCGCACCAGCCGCAGGGCGGTGAACGGGAAGGCCAGCATGCTATCGCGATAAGCGACCTGCGCCCGGCCCAGTGTCTGGTGGTCGCGGCTGACCGTCAACGGGCAGGTCACCAGGGATTGGAGCAGGCCGCCGCGGCCGTACTGTTTTTGCCCTTCAACCCGCAGCAGGCCGTGTTCCGGGTGGCGGAAGGTGAGCCAGTAATGTGGCCCGCTCAGGCGGATGGTGAGCTCGCCCTCGCAGGGAAAGTGTTCGCCGTCCAGGGTCACGGTGCCCTTGAAAAAGCGTGGGGCCGAGAGGGACCACACCCGGGTGGTGAAGGCGCGGATGCGGAAGGCAAAGGCGTGTTCACGGCTTTCATGGCTGAATTTCAGCCAGCCGCTCATGGCTTCCTTGAGCAGAAGTCCGGTGCTCATGGTGTTTCTCCTGAAGCGAGTAGGGAATCGGCCAGCAGGCCTGCCGCGCGGCTGGCCATGGCCATAATGGTGACCTGGGGATTGGCGCCCAGGCTGGTGGGGACGGCGGCGCCATCCATCACATACAGACCTGGCGTATCAAAGACCCGGTGATGCGAGTCACAGACGCCCTCGCTTGCCTTTGCTGCCAGCCGGGCTGTGCCCAGGGGGTGGTAGGCGGTGATCAGAAAATCCCGGGGCTTGAGCGGGCCGGCCAGGAAGGCGGCCAGCTCCTGTTCATTGTGTAGCCGTTTCATTCCCTGCATCCCAGGTATCAACACCTGTTCGGCCCCGGCCCGCAGGTACCAGCGCGCCAGGGTCTCGATGCCGCGCAGGAAAAGCGCAAAATCCTGCCGGTTCAGGTGGTAGCGGATCAGTGGCAGGCCCGGGCGGGGGCCCCGGTGCACACTGCCCTCGGAACTGTCGCGGACCATGAAGCCGAAGTAGGCGGTGTGCGGGTATTGCTCGGTGAAGTGTACCCAGTCACGGCCATAGAGATTGTTGAGCAGGCTGTGTCCGGCCAGGGGCACAGTACCGCCTTCAAACATCAGCCCCTGGTCGGCCAGATCGGCCACCCCGAATCCCTGGGGGATGCTGCGACTGTTGGCTAGATCCTGACCCGCAAACACGGCATTGACCACACCGGCCGGGTGCAGTGTCAGGTGGCGCCCCAGATGACGATTACGGACGCCCTGTTGGCGCAGGAACAGGGGCGTAAACAGGCTGCCCATGGCTACCACCGTGGCAGAGGCTTTCAGGGTCAGCGTTACGGTGCACCCGTCGGTATTGCGACCGCTGGCGGTCAGGCCGGTGACCCGGTTGCCCTGCCAGTGCAGGCGCTGTGCCCGGAAACCACAGAACAGAAAGGCGCCGCGCTCAAGAGCTCGGGGGATGTAGCTGACATTGGTGGACTGCTTGGCATCCGTGGGGCAACCGAACTGGCAAAGCCCCTGGCCATCACAGCCCTCGGCGTTGCGCATCAGCCGGTGGCGCTGCTTGAAACCGTCGGCGGCGGCCCCCCGGTCGATCAGGTCGCCGATCGGGCCAACGGCGTCGGCGCTGGCCTGCTGCACCTTGAGCATGGCTTCCACATTGTCAAAATACGGCGCCATGGTCTGGTCGCTGAAGTCGCTCAACCCCTGCTGGCGCCAGCGGGCGAGGATGGCCGGGGGCGTGCGCATGCAGGTGCCGGAGTTGATGGTGGTGGTGCCGCCCACGTTGCAGCCCACCGGCACCGGGATGATGGCGTTGCCCAGCGCCACCGTGGCACCCAGGCTGCGGTAGAGCTTGGGGATCACCTCGGTGAGCTTGCCGTTGAAATCCCGCCGGTCGTAGTAATCGCCTTCTTCCACGATCACCACCGCCAGGCCTCGGCAGGCCAGTTCGTAGGCGGCCGCGGCACCACCGGCGCCGGAGCCGATCACTACCACGTCCGCGTCCAGGGTCATGTCTTGCTGGCAGTCGGTGGCGCGGGTGATCTGTTGTTGCCAGCGGAAAGTTTCAATCTGGGCGGGCAGCTGCACCGGCGGGCGGCATCCGGTGGCGGCCTCGACCTGTTCGTCCAGCACATAGGCGGCCTTGAAGGGCAGGCTCAGCAGTCGTAGCAGCTTGCCGGAGATGGCGGTATCGGACAGTTGCTGGATAAAGGTGTCACGCGCCTGGTGGCCGGCCCGGTGAAAACGTCGGCCACGGCTGACAATATGACGGCCCTCCAGCCACCACAGACCGGCGCGCAGGGCGCGGCGGGCCAGCCGCCGTGATTGCAGCTGTTGATCAAGTTTGCCGAGCAGTGCGGGTACGTCCGCCGCCGGCAATCTCTGACCGGCGGGGAACAGGCTGTGGCACAGGGCACTTGCCGTGGCGTCATTGCGAAGGAAATACGTCATGCCGCCAGTCTAGCGACCTGCAATCCGGGCGCTTGTCTCTAGCTGCAATCGCAGCGGGTATCTACGGCCAAACGGTCCTATTGCTGATCTGCATCAAGGCGGGCAGGGGGCGGGTGAGCAAAATAGCAACGGGGCCCGAGAGCCCCGCTGCGTATGCTTCCGGAGGTCTCCGGAATCTGGGCCCCGACGGGGCCCTTTTTTTATTACCAGTGGATGCCCTTGAACAACCGGGAGAAGGCGGCCTGCTCGCGGCTGATCTTCTTCGGGGTGCCTTCCTTCTGGCCCATGGCGGCGGCCGAATCCGAGAACAGCTTGTAACCGGTATTCATGATGGTCTCGGTGACCTTCGGCGTGATGAAGTGCATTACCTGCCCCATGATGCCCAGGTTGGTGGCAATGCGTTTGGGCTGGCGCACGATAGCGTCGCAGATCATGTCCGCGGCCTGGGCCGGGCTGATGGTCGGCACGTGGTTGTAGATCTTGGTGGGCGCGATCATCGGCGTGCGCACCAGCGGCATGTTGATGGTGGTAAAGCGAATGCCCTCGTGGGCCAGCTCACTGGCGGCACAGCGGGTAAAGGCATCCAGCGCTGCCTTGGAGGCCACATAGGCGGAGAAGCGCGGTGCATTGGTCAGTACGCCGATACTGGAGATATTGATCACGTGCCCGCCGCCGTTTTCGATCATGGTCGGCAGCAGGTCCATGATCAGTCGCAGGGCGCCAAAGTAGTTGAGCTGCATGGTGCGCTCGTAATCATGGAAGCGGTCAAAGGCGTGGGCCACGGAGCGGCGGATGGAGCGCCCGGCGTTGTTGACCAGTACATCCACCTTGCCGTGATCGGCAAGGACCTGCTTGATCAAGCGATCCACATCCTCAAGGTCCGACACGTCACAGCTATAGGCCTGGGCGGTGCCGCCCAGCTGTTCGATTTCGTGCAGGGTTTCTTCCAGCTTTTCCGCAGTCCGGGCGATGACCAGCACGGTGGCGCCGGCGCGGGCCAGTTTCAGGGCGCTGGCCTTGCCGATACCGGAAGTGGCGCCGGTGACCATGACCACCTTGCCGGCCACCCGCTCGGGCAGGGTCGGCAGCGGTTGCAGCTCATCCTTGCGCTCGCCCCGGTCCGGGTCCAGGTGGTTTTCCCAGAAGTCCCACAGTTGTTGGATGTAGCTTTCCAGATCCGGGACTTCGATGCTGCTGCCTTCCAGGGCTTCATGGGCACGACGGTTGTCGTATTCGGTGGGGAAGGTCAGGAACTTGAGCGCGGACGGCGGGATGTCCAGATTCTCCAGGGCGGCATTAAGCACCATCTTGGGCGTCAGGGCGCTGACCCCTTTCTTGACGAAGCCGGGGACGCTGCCAAACAGGCGATTGTCCAGCTTGACGGGCATGCGCGGTGCCTGGGCGGCGCCGGCAATGATATCCATGATCTCACCCAGGTTGTAGCTGCGGTCCGCGGTGAGATGGAAGCACTGGCCATCCCGACCGTCCTGGTGAGCAATGTGGTCCAGCGCGCTGGCGACAAAGTCCACCGGCACCACGTTGAAGTGACCGCCTTCCACACCCACCAGCGGCATCCAGTTGGGCAGGAAGTCCTTCAGTTTCTGGGTGAACTTGAACAGGTAATAGGGGCCGTCGATCTTGTCCATCTCGCCGGTTTCGGAGTGGCCGACCACCATGGCCGGGCGATAGATGCGCCAGGGCAGCTTGCTTTCCTGGCGAACCAGCGCTTCGGACTCGTGCTTGGTGAGCAGGTAAGGATCATCCAGACCCTGGGCCTGTTCGAACATGTCCTCGGTGAAGGTGCCATCGTAGAGGCCGGCGGCGGCGATGGAGGACACATGGTGGAAACAGCCAGCCTTCAGCTTTTCCGCCAGTTTCAGGGTCTGGCGGGTGCCTTCGATATTGGTATAGCGCTGGGTGTTTTCGTCGGCGGTCAGGTCATAGATGGCGGCCAGGTGAAAGAAATGGTCGATCTGGCCGGCCAGATCATCCTGGTCACGCTTGCTGACACCCAGCAGCTTTTCATTGATGTCACCGCTAATGGCGACCAGCTGGTCGGGGCTGGCTCCCAGGCGAGTGCGCAGGGCGTCCAGCTTGTACTCCGAGCCCGGACGTACCAGGGCAAAGACGCGGGCGTCCTCGCGCTTGAGCAGACGTCCAACCAGAAAACGGCCGATGAAGCCGGTGGCACCAGTAACAAAGTAGTTCATGTAAGTCCCCTTGTGTTGCTTCCCTGCCGGGTGTGCCGGTCAGTGCGTTGTAGCGTTCAGCGCAGTGTCAGTATTGATAATGCGCCGGCCAATTGCCAAGGGCCAGTGGCCTTTGGCTAACAGTTGTGAGTTGAATTTTTTACGACTAACAAGTGTTCGTCAAGTTTTTTTGTGTAAACGAGGAGAAAGTTGCCAATAAGCCCTGCATCGTGGGATTATTTGCCTAACAACTGTTAGTGAATGCATATGACTGAAACCGCCCGCCAACGCCAGAAACGTCAGACCCGCGAGAAAATCCTGCAGGCGGCCCGCCGTCTCATGCAGGGCGGGCGCGGCCTCGACAGCCTCGGCCTGCGCGAGGTGGCCCGGGAATCCGGGCTGGCTGCCACCTCGCTTTACAACCACTTTCCGGATATGGATGCGCTGGGCCTGGCATTGATTGACAGCTGCTGTTTTCGCCTGCGGTCGGCCATGGAGGAGGGCCGGCGCAGCATGATCGAGATTGGCTCGGCTCGCGCCATCGAGGAGCTGGTGGCTCGCTTCGTCCGTTACCTGGAAGACAATGGCAACGATTTTCGGGTGCTGGTGCAGCAACGATTGGGTAGCCATGACCGTTATCGCCTGCGCATTCAGCGCGAGTTGCAGTTGCTGGTCGACGAGCTGGCGGAGGATGTGCGCCAGGCCCTGGCCCACAACCAGCGCCCGCCGGTACCGGCGGAACTGGAGGCGGAGGCGGCCATTGCCATCATGTTCGGGGTCGGCATCAGCATGCTGGATGTGGCGCCGGCCCAACGGGCGATTCTGGCGGATCATGCCTGCCAGCAGCTCAAGATGATGGCTCTGGGGGGGCGGGCCATGGCCCAGGGTGTCACGCTTTGATATGCACAAATGTGACGCAATTGGTAGGTTTGTGACACTTTCTGGTATACAACAGCAGGCTACATTACCGATGAGTGCCACAGGAGGTGGCAAATGGCCTTCGATCCCAGGGACCCTTACGACGCGGCGGCGCTTTACGACATGTGGCTCAACTGCAGCCACTGCCCGGCCACGTTCGATTTCGAGCCCGGTGGTGCCATTGATCTGGACTACTATCACCGCATCGGGCAGCAGGCCCGGCATGACGGCTGGTCTGTGCTGCCCACCCGGGAAACCGCCGATGAGCTCGTTTTCACGGTGCTGTGCCCGGCCTGCACCGAGCGTCTGGGCGTGGATGGCTGTGAGGGGCGTCTGGAAATGGCGGCCCCGGCCATTGATGAAATCTGCCGGGCCATGCGTGACGCCTCCGGTCAGGCTGCCTGATCACTGCGGTCATCGCCGCTGCCCTCCCTGCCCGTTAGACTGACCCCTCACTTTCCTGCCACGAGGGGTACCATGACCGCCGATTCCCTGTCCCTGGCTGATGCACTGCGTCAGCGCCGTTCCGTTCGAGGTTTTCAGTCTCGCCGGGTGCCACAGCCTACCCTGGAAGAGGTCTTTGGCCTGGCCCAGCTGGCACCGTCCAATTGCAACATCCAGCCCTGGAAAGTGTGGGTGGCCTCCGGTGATGTAAAAGACGAACTGAGCCGTCGCATGGTGGAAAAGGTGTCCGCCGGCGTCCCCTTTGCGCCGGATTACGAGAGTTTGCCGCGGTTTCAGGATGAATACCGCGAGCGTCAGGTGGAATGCGCCATGGCCCTGTATGGCAGCATGGGCATTGCCCGGGAGGATCGGCAGGGCCGCCAGCGTGCCGAGCTGCGCAATTTTCAGATGTTCGATGCCCCCCATGTGGCCTTCATCGGCATGGAAAGCCAGTTCGGTGTCACCGTGGCGCTGGATGTGGGCATGTACGTACAGTCTCTGTTGCTGACCATGACCGCCTACGGCATCGGCTCCTGCGCCCAGGGCAGCATGCGCTATTATCCGCAGGATGTGCGCGACGTCTTCGGTATCCGTGACGGGCTGTCCATTCTGCTGGGTATCAGTTTCGGTTACGAGGACGATCAGGTGGCGGCCAACCGTACCCGGGTGGGCCGTGTGCCGGTGGATCAGTCGGTGACCTACAAGGGCTGAGCCCGGCGCGGTGGTACAAAATGTGTTATGATGGTCGTTTTCCCCACACAGCATTGTTCATGATCATCGTCAAAGGCTCATTCCCGGTTAAGGAAAACGATCAGCCCCGTGCCCTGGATCTGGTCCAGGCGCTTGCCCGCGCCGCCCGCAAGGATCGGGGCTGCCTGGCCTATGAGGTCTATCTGCAGGCGGATGAGCCCCGTGTGATCATGGTCTGGCAGCAGTGGACCTCACTGGACGCGCTGGAAACCCATTTCGCATCCTCTCACGTGGATTCCTTCCTGGATGCCATCCCCGACATGCTCGATGGTGATGTGACCTCCACCCACTTCGATGTCACCCACCAGGACGGTGAGCCGCTGGCCGAGGATATGGACGGCCACGATATCGCGCCCCTGGTGCTGGCGGACAACATCACCCTGCACTGATCAATGGTCTTGATGGCATGGCTTGGCTGACGGCGTTCATGGCGTTTGTCGCTAATGTGATCATTGCCGCCCTGCGTAAGGCCTGCTCACACTACCAAGACGGCTCAACCCGAGGGGCTGCCCCCTTTTTCCGCCCAGCAGCGCCATGCGCTATTTATGTAGAATGACTACATGGCACATCGTCTGACACCATTGGACGAAAAAATGCATTCAGCAGGAGCCGTCTCGGTAGTGTGAACAGGCCCTGGCCTGTTTTCCGACAGCCTGGTCAGCGCAGGAGAATCCATGAAGACCCGTATCGAGTCCGTCGAGGACATTACCGCCAGCTTTGCCCGCCAGGGTTACATCTGCAGCGAGCGTATCGCGCTGGCGGTCTACCTGGCGGCCCAGCTGCACAAACCGGTACTGGTGGAAGGCCCACCCGGAGTTGGCAAGACCGAGCTGGCCAAGGCTGCGGCGGCCTTCCTTGAAGCGCCGCTGATCCGGCTGCAATGCTATGAGGGGCTCGACGAGAGCCGGGCCCTGTATGAATGGAAATACGGCAAGCAGCTGCTTTATACCCAGCTGCTGCGCGATAAGCTCGGTGGCCTGCTGGCCGATACCGATGATCTGGAAAGCAGCATGGCGCGCCTGGGGGACCTGGGCGAGGCCTTCTATAGTGATACCTTTCTCGAGCCCCGCCCGCTGCTCCACGCCCTGCGCAGCGAGGAACCGGCGGTGCTGCTGATTGACGAGATCGACAAGGCGGATCAGGAGTTCGAGGCCTTTCTGCTGGAGTTGCTGTCGGATTTCCAGATTTCCATTCCCGAGCTGGGCACCGTGCGGGCCCGTCACCAACCACTGGTGGTGCTGACCAGCAATGACCAGCGGGAACTGTCCGATGCCCTCAAGCGCCGTTGCCTGCATCTCTATATTCCCTACCCGGATGCGGCGTTGGAAAACCGTATTGTCAGCGAGCGTGTGCCGGGGCTCGATGCCCGGCTGAGCGAGCAGCTGGTCGGCTTTATCCAGCACCTGCGCGAGCAGGACATGAAGAAGCTGCCAGCCATTTCCGAGACCCTGGACTGGGCCCGAGCGCTGGTACTGCTGCATGCGGACAGTCTGGAGCAGGAGCAGGTGGCCGATACTCTCAATCTGGTGCTCAAGCACGAACAGGATGTGACCCTGGCCCGGGACCTGTTGCCTCGCTGGTTGCGTCAGCAGCGGAGCCGCTGAGGTGCCCCAGCGTCGTCTGCAGGAATTGATCCAGGCGCTGCGCGGCGCCGGCCTGCGCATTTCCCCCGCGGAAGCCACCGAAGCCATGCAGGCGGCGGCGTTGATTGGCTATCGGCACCGCGATCGACTGGAGTCGGCGTTGGCGGTGACCCTGGTCAAACGCCAGCAGGACCAGTTGGCGTTTGCCGAGACCTTTGCCCGCTTTTTTTCCCTGTCCGCTGCGCACGCCGATGACGCTGACAACACGGCGTCCCCCGGTGAGGCGGATCAAGCGTCGATGCCGGCGCCCGCGGCCAAACGCGATGACCCGGCCCTGCTGGCACAGTCGCCACAGCAGCTGCAGCAGCAAATGGCGGAAGCGGCGGCGCAGATGGATTTCACTGCCATGGAAGTGATTACCCAGCAGGGGCTGTTTACCCGACGACTGCTGATGAGCATGGGCATGGGGGCGGTGGACGAACGCATTCTCCAGCTTGATCAGGGGGATGGCCGCGATCAGGCCCATGCCGGGCAGTTGCGTCAGTGGCGCCAGCAGGTCCGCGCGCAGGCCGCCGCGCTGGTGCGCCGCCAGTTCCAGTTGCACGGTGCCGGCAAGGGTCGCGCCCTGCGCGAGCAAACCATGCGCGAGGTGCCGTTTCGGCAGTTGCGTGAGTTTCGGGATACCCGGGCGCTGGTGCGCAAGATGGCTCGCCGTCTGGCCAGCCTGCATCAGCGCCGAATGCGCCGCAGTCGACGCGGTCTGCTGGATGCCCGACGTACGCTGGTGGCCTCGGTTCGCAACGATGGGGTTCCGGCGCGGTTGTTCTGGCGTCAGCGTCCGCGGCGCAAGAGCCGGGTCATGGTGATCTGTGATGTGTCCAGTTCGGTGCGTGAGCCGGCCCGCTTTCTGCTGCAGTTTCTTTATGCCATGACCGATGTGTTGCCGCGGGTGCGCAGCTTTGCCTTTGCCTCACGGCTGGAAGAAATCACGGATGACTTTGCCGACTACCGGCCGGAAGTGGCGGTGGGGCGCATCCTTGACCGGGTGTCGGGCAGTGGGACCGATTATGGCAGCATGTTCGAAACGTTCTGGCAGCGCTGCGAAAAGCAGCTGGACAGCAACACCACGGTGATCGTGCTCGGTGATGCCCGCAATAACTACCTGCCCGATGGCGCCGAAACCCTGGCGCAGATCCGCCGGCGGGTGAAGCAGGTCTGGTGGTTGAATCCGGAGGCGCCGTCGCGCTGGAACAGCGGCGATGCGGTGATGGACCGTTATCTGCCGCACTGCCGGGTGGCCCGGCAATGCGGTTCGCTCAACGACCTGGAGCGAGTGGTGGATGCATTGCTGGCCGGGCTGGATCGCTAGCTCGCCATCCCCGCATCCCCACGCAGCACCTGCTGCAGGGCCTGCTGTAGGCGCGCCAGATTCACCGGTTTGGCGATATGGCCGACCATGCCGGCATCGTGGCAGGCGTGGATCTTGTCGGGCACGGCGTGGGCGGTGAGGGCAATGATCGGTGTCCAGGCCAGCCGCTCTTCCTGCTGCAGCTTGATGATGCGTCTGGAGGTTTCGAAGCCGTCCATATCCGGCATTTCGCAGTCCATCAGGATCAGGTCGAAGGTTTCTTTCGGGTTGGACAGCAGTACGGCAATGGCCTCCATGCCGCTTTCCGCCACCTCGGTGTGATAGCCGAGTTTCTTGCACAGGCCTTCGGCCACCATCAGGTTGATATGATTGTCATCCACGATCAGTAGCCGGTAATTACCGGGGGTAACCGTGGGGGTGCTGGCGGTGCTGGCCACCGGTGAGGCTGGCTGGTTGTCGGCAAGAGGCAGGGGCAGGCGAAACCAGAAGCGCGAGCCACGATGGGTTTCGCTGTCCACACCGATTTCTCCACCCATGATTTCCACCAGTTGCCGGCAGATGGCCAGGCCCAGGCCGGTGCCGCCGTAGCGTCGGCTGGTGGAGCTGTCGCCTTGCTGAAAGTAGTCGAACAGCTGGCCCAGCTGTTCCTGGCTGATGCCGATGCCGCTGTCTTCCACCTCGAACATGACATAGTCACTGTTGTTGGCGTCGCGCTGCGCGCGCACCGTGATGCGGCCGTTGTCGGTGAATTTCACAGCATTGCTGATCAGGTTGACGAGAATCTGTCGCAGGCGAACCGGGTCGCCCACGCAGCGGTCCCCCAGGGCCTCATCCAGCTCGCAGGTCAGCGTGTTGGAATGCACGTGGGCCCGATGCTCGAACAGGGCCGTGGACTCGTGGATCAGTGTCGGCAGCTCGAAGCGGGTTTCCTCGATGGGCATCTTGCCGGCTTCAATGCGCGAATAATCGAGAATGTCGTTGATCAGGTTGAGCAGGCTGTTACCGGACTGTTCGATCACGTTCAGGTTGTGGCGTTGGTCGTGGTCCAGTTGCGAGGCCTTGAGCATGTCCACGGTGCCGATGATGCCGTTCAGGGGGGTGCGAATTTCATGGCTCATGACGGCCAGGAATTCACTGCGGGCACTGAGGGCGGCATTGAGCTCGCGGGTGCGCTCGGCCACCCGTTGTTCCAGGGCGTCGGTGGCTTCTTTCTGGATGCGGGTATTTTCCGTCTTCAACACGGTCATACGATTGGCCAGCGCGAAAGACAGTAATAACGCCTCGGCCACCACGCCCAGTTGCATGGCATTCTCCATGAACCAGTTACCCTCGATCACCTGGAAGGTTTTAAGAATGTAGGCCACCGTGGCCAGGCCGATGGTGGCAAATGCCAGCAGAAAGTAGCGCGCCGGGGTATAGCCGCGGTAGAGCAGAAAGAGCGCCAGGCCGCTGGCGATGAAGGCCCAGGGAAGAACGATGGCGGTGCTGGCCTGAATAAAGAAATGAAAATCCACCAGGCTCAGGGGGGCCGCAATAAAGAGCCCGATGGCAATGCGATTGAGCCAGCGGTGCAGCCGCGGCAGCCGGGTTTTCAGCTCCAGAAACTGGGCAGAGAAAAGCAGCGAAAACGCCAATGTCAGCAGATTGAGCACGGGCAGTGAGTAATGATTCCACCAGGTGGCCTCTGGCCAGAGCCACTGGTAGCTGAGCCCTTCGCGGGTAAAGAGGTTGAGGCCGAAGCAGCCCAGGTAGAGCACATAGAACAGATAGCCCACATCACGGATCGACATGAAGATCAGCAGATTGAACAGACACATGATGGCGATAGAGCCAAAGTAGAGCCCGTTGAGCAACGTCAGCTCGTTGTCCTGTTGGGACAGGGCGGAGGGCGTCATCAGCTCCACCGGCATTTCAATGACGTTTTCGCCCTGGGCCCGCATCAGCACATAGCGGCCCTGCTGCTTGGGCAGCTGTAGCGGGATGACCAGCTGGTGATGGGGTAGCGGGCGTTCACTGAAAGGGATGCGGTCACCCAGTCGCATGTGTTCAAGCTGCTGGCGCTGCGGGTTGAACAGATAGACATCCAGATAGTCGAGATGGGGGCGCGCCGCCCGCAAAAACCAGAACGGCAGGGCGCTGCGATTATCCAGTTTGAGCAGAAACCACTGGTAACCGTCGAGAAAGCCCAGGGAGGGGTAGTTCATGTCCAGCGACTGCCCCTGGCCGGCCAGCAGGGCATTGAGCGCCATGGCCGGGCTCAGGGCGTAGTTCGGGTCACTCAGCCACTGCACCTGCGGTGAGGCCACATAGGTATGCTGCTGATCGTTCAACGTCAGCGCCTGGCTGTGGCCGGCCATGGCCAGCAGGCACAGGTAGACCCACCCCAAAATAGTGACACGTCCCTTTGACATTCCCGGTCCTGTTGTTCTGTTAAGTGTGACGGGGTTCCCCCCGCTGACGGTGCGCCGGTTCCGGTTATTCTGGCATTTTACAGAATTTACCGGAACAGCCGGAACAAGACGACAAATGGTGTCTCGAAATCGGTGACGAAACGGAAAAGGAGTATTTCATGAAGGTCACGATTCTGCGCAATGCCGTGCTGTTTTCCTGTTCTCTGGTCATGGCCCAGGGCGTTTATGCTGCGGGCCCCTACATTGGCGGCAGCTACAGCCAGATCCAGTACGACAACGAGGAATACGATACCGACACCCTGAAAATCGATTCGGCCACGGTACAGGCCGGGGTGGATATCACCGATTTCCTGGCCATCGAGGCCCGCGGGGGGCTGGGTTTTGACAAGGACTCCAAAGGCATTGCCGACTTCAAGATGGACCACCTCTACGGGGGCTACCTGAAGCTGGCGGCGCCGCTCAGTGAGGTAGTGCGCCCCTATGTGATCGGCGGCTATACCAAGGTGAAAGGTTCCGTGGAAGCCAACGGCACGGTCGCCGGCGTGGACTATTCCGTTGATGAGGATCGCACCTTCGAGGATCAGTCCTACGGCGGTGGCCTGGATTTCAACCTCACCGATACCCTGGGCGCCAATCTGGAATACATGCGCTACGTGGACAAGGATGACGAGGAGATTTCCGGCATCAGCGTGGGCCTGCGCTCCGCATTCTGATCGCCGTCTGGCAATGCGCCCGGGTTACTCCCGGGCGTTGTCCAGGGCCCGCTCCAGATTGGGCCGGAATGCCGTATTCACCCCCAGCTTCATCATGGTCCAGTAGTGGCCGCTGATGACCCTCTCCACCAGCAGTGAGCGCGACGACGGCTGGAACTTGAGCAACTGTTCCAGAGGCGTGCGTTTGACCTGCCGCATGATGTCCTTGTGCAGCTCGGCCCGGGCAAAGTCATAGGGCGTATCTCCGAACGCACGCAGCAGCAAATCGATCCAGGTGGCATAGAACTGATCGTTGACCGTGGTGCCGGCCTTGCGCGCGCCCAGTGCCTGCAGGTGCTGATCGAGTTCGGCCCAATGCTGACCCATGGCGGCCATGACGATATTTCGCAGCAGCTCGGTATCCTGGGCATTGAGCCGTTTTACCGCCCCGAAGTCATACATGACGATGGTGCCATCAGGCCGGAAGGCAAAGTTGCCCGGGTGCGGGTCGCAATGGACCGCGCGCAGGGCAAAGATCTGCTCGCCCAGCGCATCGAACAGCCGCTCGCCGAGCTGGTTGCGGGTCTGCTGGTCAAAACCGTGCGCGTCGTCCACCTGGTCCAGCGGCGTGCCTTCTTCCAGGCTCAACGTCAGTACCTTTTCGCTGGACAGATCATCGTAGACACGGGGGATGATCAGCCAGGGCTGATGCTGGTGGAATTCACGGAAGTGCGCCAGATTGCCGGCTTCCTGGCGGTAATCCAGCTCTTCCTGGAGCTGATTGCGGATTTCCCGGAACACCGCTTCCAGGGCCTGTTCATCGACTTTCAGCAAACTGCCAAGGCGCAGGATCCGCCGCAGGTGTTTCATGTCCGAATCAATGGATTCCTTGACCGCCGGGTACTGAACCTTGACCACCACGGTATCGCCGTCCGGCGTGACCGCCCGGTGCACCTGGCCGATGGAGGCCGCCGCGAAAGGCGTCTGTTCAAACTCGCGGAACAGGCTGTCCAGCTCGCCGCCCAGTTCCTTTTCCAGCTGGCGGCGGATCACATGAAAGGGCATGGGCGCGGAGGCGTTCTGCAATACTTTCAGCTGTTCGCTGATCTGGGCGGGCAGAATGTCCTGCATCTGCGAGGCGATCTGGCCCACCTTCATCACCGCGCCTTTCATTTCACCCAGGGTGGCCGCCACTTCCCGGCCAATGTGTTCCATCAGCTTGTCGCGGCTGGCGGCGCTGGCGTCGGCGGACTGGAACAGGCTTTTCACCTGATGGCCCGCGACTCGCGTGGCAATGGACGTGGTCATGCCGGTCAGCCGCATGAGGCGGCCGGCGGTGGTGGTCGGGCGTTTGCGTGGGCGGCGGTCAGCCATGGTCTGTCCTCGTTTGTGACTCTACAAGGCTAGACCGGCGACCCGGGACTGTACATGGTACAAGCAGGCCATTTGCCGCGTTTTTATGGCCGATAAAGAAAAAAGGGGCCCGTGAAGGGCCCCGAAAGGAGAGTACTACAGAAAGGGAACTGTCAGGCTTAGCCGCGCTTTTCGCCCGCCGCTACCAGCTCGTTGAACAGCTTTTCGCTTTCTTCACGAGCGGTGGCTACGGCGCCCAGACCGGCCAGCACAAATTCGTTGGTTTCGTCAGCTTTTTCGCCGCGCTCTTTCTTGCCGGCGGCAACAAACTTCTCATACAGCTCCTGACGTTTTTCCGGAGCGGTTTCCAGCAGGCTGCGGGCGCTTTCCAGCAGGCCGCGACCGGCCAGCAGGGCCTTGGATTTGCCTTCGGCGCTGTCGCCATAGGCTTCGGTACCGGCTTCCACGTACTTACTGTACAGCTCTTCAGAGCTTTCTTCTGCCTTGTCATAAGCGCCCAGGCCAGCCAGGTACAGTTTGTTGCCCAGGTCTTTGGCGCGGTTTACCAGCGTTTCGCTTTGTTCGCGGAGGTCTTTCAGCTCGCCCATGATATTCTTCCCTCATTGATTCCGGTGAATGTGGAGCCAATCCGGCTCCCGGTTGCTACAAGAGGTAACAACAGCACTAAGGGTAGAGGGGAGAGCGGGGTAGAGGCTGGGCAGCTGTCTGACAATTGGACATGTGGATCGTCAGTGCTGTGATATCCGTCAAAGTCTGTACGCCAATTTATCCATGGTCGTTATTTATTCGCAGGCGTAGACTGACTAAAAAAGACTGGACCGGCAGAGAGTGAATAATGATAGAAAAATTTATTGCCAAGGTGCCCACCCGAATCTGGTCGGAAGGCCGTCCACCGCGGGCACGCCAGTGGGAAAGTGAATTCAATGTGGCGTCCTGGGTGCGGGTTGGCGGTGCCGCCGGTCAGGTGCAGTTGGTGGTGCGCTACATGGACGACAAGAATGACCACGCCGTGCTCGTGGACACCGCCGACGTGGGTGGCGACGGCAGTGCCCTGCTTTCCGGTATGGTGCGTCTGCGTTTTACCGATGCGGTGGAGCAGGTGCAGATTTCCCTGCGCCTGGCCGATGCATCCATGACCCATATCGTCGAAGAGTTGTTCATGCAGCGACGGGGAGCGGCCCTGCGTCCCGGCGACAAGCTGATCTCCAATTACTGATATCGCAAAAAAAGCGCGTCAGCCCTGACGGCTGACGCATTGCGGAAAACTCTCCAGCCCGGATTGCGCGGATGCGCTCCGGGTTTCTTTTGTCTGGCTGTCGTCGTCGGCCGGTTGTATCAGTGATTCCGGCCAGCTCTGGAAATCCAGGCCGGTGAGCCGGTTCAGGTTTTCCAGCGCCGCGTCAGGGCGCACACGTTGCAGCGGAACGATTTTGCTCATGACATTTGCCTCGCCATTTTGACAAGAGCAAAAGCGAGAAGCATGCCAGTTTTTGCATCGACTCTCCGGTCTTTTAAATCAATGAGTTACCGGTTGCCTGTGAGACCTGTGTCACAGTCGATGGCGTGCTGCGGCAGCATGTGACAATTTCGGTAAGTCAGTCCAGAAAGAAATCCGGCAGCAGCTGGCTGTCATCCAGATCGGCATCCACCCGGTAGCCGCTAAAATCCTGGACCCCCGTGTTTCTCAGCACCTCTTCATCAATGAAGAAATTGCCACTGCAGGCCTGTTTGTCCTGGCAGAGGATGGCGTGGGCGGCGTCAGCCATGATTTCCGGCTGGCGGGCGGCTTTCACGGTAGAGGCGCCCCCCAGCTGGTTTTGTACCGCCGCGGTATTGATTACGGTTTTCGGCCACAGCGCATTGACGGCCACTTTGCCTTTGTACTCTTCGGCCATGCCCAGCACGCACAGGCTCATGCCGTATTTGGCCATGGTGTAGGCCACATGGGGCCCGAACCAGCGCGGTGACAGGTTGAGCGGTGGCGCCAGGTTGAGTATGTGCGGGTTGTCCGCCTTGCGCAGATGGGGCAGGCACAGTTTGCTGGCCATGAAGGTGCCACGACTGTTGATCTGGTGCATCAGGTCGTAGGACTTCATGGTGGTGGCTTCGGTGCCGGTCAGTGCGATGGCGCTGGCGTTGTTAACCAGAATATCAATGCCGCCGAAGGTCTCCAGAGCCTGGTCGATGGCCGCCTGAAGCTGATCCTCGAAACGCAGGTCGCCGACA
Organism: Alcanivorax hongdengensis A-11-3; assembly: GCF_000300995.1. GTDB lineage: Bacteria > Pseudomonadota > Gammaproteobacteria > Pseudomonadales > Alcanivoracaceae > Alcanivorax > Alcanivorax hongdengensis. The sequence goes on from NZ_AMRJ01000011.1 coordinate 62,209, forward strand.
CACACCAGCGCCTGGCCGCCGGCTTCGCGGACGGCATCGGCCGCGGTGTAAAGCGTGCCGGGCAGTTTGGGGTGGGGCTCAGTGGTCTTGGCGAACAGGACGATATTGGCGCCATCCCGGGCCGCACGGACCGCAATGGCCTTGCCGATGCCCCGGCTGGCGCCGCTGATAAAGAGGGTTTTGCCTTTCAGTGAAGGGCTGCTCATGGTGTCTCTCCCGGTGTTTTTTTCAAATCCAGCAAACCAAGCAAGCGCTTGGTTTGCGCCAAGTAAACAAGAGTCACTTGTCAGCATCAAGTGGTGGCGGTATCTTCTTGGTTTTGTCGGTCATTTGGGGCCATGCCCCGGCAGGACGATAAGTATGACAATTCTCAAGATGGACCCGTCCGAGTATGCCATCTCGGCGGAGTATCTGGCCTTGCTGCTGGAGGTGCTGGGCCGGCGCAAGATTGCCCCGGAGGCGGTGCTGGATGGCACCGATATCGCGCCGGGCAGCTGGCGCGACCCGCAGATGCGTATCACCGCCCGTGATTACGAAAAGGTGGTGGAACGTGCCGTGGCGCTCACCGGCGAGCCCTGGCTGGGCTGGGAACTGGGGGCGTCAATGACGCTGTCGTCCCACGGCTTTCTGGGCTATGCGGCCATGAGCAGTGCCACCCTGGGCGAGGCGCTGGATCTGGCGGTGAAGTATTTCCGTACCCGAACCACCCTCGTCCAGCTGGAAGTGTTCCAGGATGGCGACCACGCGGTGCTGCAGATTGACGAAATGCTGGCTCTGGGTGTGCTGGCGCCGATGATGATGGAGAGTCTGTTTTCCAGTTTCCACTTCATGGGCATGAAGTTGCTGCCGGACATGGAGATTATCGGTGAGCTGCGGTTCTCCTACCCGGAGCCCGATTACTTCCAGTCACTGCGCCCGTTGATTCCGGTGCCGGTCTATTTCGACTGTGCCACCAACCAGATGCGCTTCCCCGTCGAGCGACTCAATTATTCCCTGCGCTTTGCCGATCCGCGTCTGGCACGGATGGCGGCGGCCCAGTGCGAGCAGGAAATGGCCTCCATCAAGGCACCGCCGGCGCTGCTCGGCAAAGTGCGGCGGATCATTCTCAGTGGCGCCGGACGTTTCCCGGGGGTGGATGAAGTGGCTACCGAGATGCACATGTCGTCGCGGACGCTCAAGCGCAAGCTGCAGCAACTGGGGACCAGTTACCAGACGGTGCTGGATGACCTGCGCAAGGGACTGGCGGTGGAATATCTCACCCAGTCGGACAAGACCGTGGATGAAATCGCCATGGCCCTGGGTTACTCCGACGCCTCCAACTTTGCCCGTGCCTTCCGTCGCTGGACTCAGCGCAGCCCCTCGGATTACCGTCAGTAACCGCCGGGCAGCAGGGTCAGGATGGCGCCGGCCAGGGGGGCCCAGCAGCAGAAAAAGGGTACTGATAAAGCCGATCAGGAAGCCCTTGCCACGTTGGCAGGGCTCGTCCAGGTAATGATTGAAATAGCGTTGGCGGCCGATAATGAACAGCAGGCCGACGCCGGCGGCCAGGTGGGGTTCCAGAAACCCGCCGCACAGCCACAGAGCGGGCAGGAAAATAACCCGCTGCTCCCCTGGTACTTGACCCGGGCCCGGCCGACCATAAAGCTGAACAGCGTACACTGAAGCAGCGCGATGATGGTGGTGATGGCAATTCAGGCCATGGCCGGGCCTGCCCCTGTGTTGTTATTTCTATTATTTGCATATCGATATTGTCTGATATAACTGCTATCGCCGGCGGTTGCTGCTGCCAAGGAGTTTTGCCGATGACCTCTCTGCATCCCCGTCTTGCCCAGGATACCCGCCCGGTGGCGGAAACCGACCTGTGCTGGGTGCGTTACATGAACGACCAGCGTTTTGCCTGGCTGGTGGTAGTGCCCAAGCGGGAGGGGCTGCGTGAATGGCATCATCTGCCCGTTGCCGAGCAACAGGCATTACTGGCCCTGGTCAATGATCTGGCCGGCCAGCTGGAGCGGCTGACCGGTGCCGACAAGATGAACCTGGGGGCGCTGGGCAATATGGTGCCCCAGTTGCATATTCACATCATTGCCCGTTTTGAGGGCGACCCCTGCTGGCCGGGGCCGGTCTGGGGCCAGGGGCAGCCCGAACCCTGGGCCGAGGATGAGGCACCCGCCTGGCTGACGCCGCTTACCGTGGAGGCATGATGCAGGATCTGTTGCCGGTAACCGTGCAGTGCCCCCATTGCTGGGAAGCCATCGAGGTCCTGGTGGACCCATCGGTGAGCGAACAGGAGTACGTGGAAGATTGCCAGGTGTGCTGTCGCCCCCTGCTTTTCACCGTACAGGTGCCCTATGGTGGGGGTGAGCCGATGGTGGATGTACGACCGGAAAATGACTAGGGAGTGATCGGGGATGCTGCTACCGGGGATCTTTATCGTGCTGGTGTTTGCCTACGGCCTGCTGTCACGGCGGCTGGAGGGCTCGCTGCTGACAGCCCCCATGCTGTTTACCCTGGCCGGCATGCTGGTGGCGGCGCTGCTGACCCCAACCCTGGCCATGGAGTCCGGTGGTCATTTGTTTCTGACGGTGTCGGAGCTGACGCTGGTGTTGCTGTTGTTCAGTGATGCCTGCCACACCAATCTGCGCGAATTTCGCCGCGACGGCATGCTGTCGGCCCGCCTGTTGTCCGTGGGCATGTTGCTGACGATTCTGCTGGGCGCGGTGCTTGCCTGGCTACTGTTTCCGTCTTTGGGGCTCTGGTACGCGGCCATCGTTGCCACCATCCTGGCGCCCACGGATGCCGGGCTGGGCCAGGTAATTGTCAGCAGTGACAGGGTGCCGGAAAAGGTGCGCGAAACACTGAATGTGGAGGCGGGCCTCAATGACGGCTTGAGCGTGCCCCTGTTGCTGTTCTTCATCGTCATGACCGGAGTGCATGGGGTCAGCAGCCAGGGTGTGTTGTTGCAATACGTGATTGAACAACTGGGTTACGGGGCTCTGGTCGGTCTGGTGATCGGTGGTGGTGGCGGCCTGTTGCTGGACGCCTCCCGGCGCCGGGGCTGGTTGTCCGAGGATGGCGAGCAGATGGCGGTGTTGTCCCTGCCGGTCATGGCGTTACTGCTGGCGGAGGCGGTGGCGGCCAGCATGTTCATTGCTGCCTTTGTGGCGGGCCTGGCTCTGCAATGGCGTTATCGGCCGCGCAGTCGGGAAGGGCGCTTCCATGGCCTGCTTGGCGAATGGCTGAGCTACTCGGTGTTCTTCCTGTTCGGCCTGCTGGTGGTGGGTGCGATGGCGTCGTTGCGTTGGGAGTATCTGCTTTACGGACTGTTGAGCCTGACGTTGATTCGCATCGTGCCGGTGATGATGGCGCTGCTGGGAAGCGGGTTGAGCGCACGTCAGCGACTGTTCATGGGCTGGTTCGGCCCGCGCGGACTGGCTTCCATCGTGCTGGGGCTGGTGTTTCTCGAACAGCACGGCAGTGGTGAGCGAGTCTCGCTGATTGGCCAGCTGGTGGTGGCCACGGTGCTGCTCAGCATCTTCCTGCACGGGTTGACCGCCAGCCCGGGGATCCGCTGGCTCAACCGGGATCGTTAGGGCTGGCGGTCCAGGTGGCCCAAAGGCCGGTCCGGGCAGATCACATCCCGGACCCGCCGTTTCAATTCGACAATGTCCGGAAAGCCGCCGTCACGCTTGCGTTCCCAGATCTGCACGTCATTGGCATGGATCTCGAAGAGGCCGCCGGTGCCGGGGCGCAGAGCCACTTCCTCCAGTTCATCGCTGAAGGTGCTGAGCAGCTCTTGAGCATACCAACTACTCCTGAGCAGCCAGTGGCACTGGCTGCAATAGTGAATACGGACTCGTCCGCCAGCCATTACGGATTGTCGTTGCCGGCCAGAAAGGCCTGCATCTTGGGATCATTGAGCAGGCGGGTAAGGGCACCGCTGAGGATGTCGTTGACCATCTTCTGGTTACGCCCGGCGGAGGGGGTAAACGGCACATCGTTGACCACACTGCTCTTGTAGGTGCCAGTGTGGATCACGTCCCCGCGGGACGCTTCCGCCAGCAGATTCAGATTGAGGGTCACTTCGTTAACCACGGAGCCGTCCTCGGGGATGTAATCGAGCTGTTCCAGGCGCACCTCCAGGCGGGTGGCATCCGGGCCCGGATTGAAGGCGTTGAAACCCTGCTCCTGTAAACCCTGGCGTACCGCCTGGGCAATGGCGTCCTTGACGTCATTGGCGGGGCGCACCAGGGCGGTTTCCTTGTAGACACCGCCACGGGTGCCAAAGGCTTGCTGGTCGCGTGAATCCACGGCGATCACCTGGACCGGCTGGTTGTGGCCGACATTGGCCGTCTGCACATCCGCTTTCGGGGAAACATCAATCTGCTGGGGGCTCAGTGCACAGGCCGAGGCCAGTGCACACAACAGAGTCAGAGTCAGGGCGCGCAACATGGGGCTCTCCTTGTGTTGGCGTGAGTGTCAGTAGGTACGCTGCAGGGACTCGTTGGCCAGCCTGACCAGGGCGTCCTTGTAGGGGGAGTCCGGTACCTGTGCCAGGGCGTCCAGGGCCAGATGAGTCTGCTCGTCGGCCTTGTCGATGGTGTATTGCAGACCACCGCTGGCGCGAACGGTTTCAACGATTTCCTGCAGATGCTCCAGGCCGCCACTGCGAATGGCATCACGGATCAGCCTGGCCTGCTCCGCCGAACCGTTGTTGATGGTATAGATCAGCGGCAGGGTGGGTTTGCCCTCGGCCAGGTCATCGCCCACGTTCTTGCCCAATGCATCGGCATCGCCCTGGTAGTCCAGCACATCATCAATCAGCTGGAAGGCGATGCCCAGGTGGCGGCCATAGCGGGTGAAGGCTTCCACATGGTCATTGCCGTCGGTGGCACCCAGGACCGCACCGGTTTCCGCCGCAGATTCGAACATCTTGGCGGTCTTGTGGTGGATCACCCGCATGTAGTTCTGTTCGGTGGTGTTGGGGTCACGCACGTTGATGAGCTGTAGCACCTCCCCTTCGGAGATGGTGTTGGTGCTCTGGGAGAAGATCTCAAGCAGGCGCGGGTGCTGCAGGGCGACCATCAGCTGCAGGGCCCGGGAAATCAGGAAGTCCCCCACCAGCACGCTGGCGGCATTGCCCCAGACCGCGTTGACCGTGGGCCGGCCCCGGCGCAGGTTGGACTCGTCCACCACATCGTCATGCAGCAGGGTGGCGGTGTGCAGGAACTCGATGACGGCGGCCACATCAATGTGCTGCTGGCCGGTATAGCCGGAAGCGCGGGCGGCCAGAATCGACACCAGTGGACGCAGGCGCTTGCCACCGGACTGGACAATATAGTCGCCCACTTCGCGGATCAGCGGCACATTGGAGTCCAGGTGGTGGTTGATAAAGGCGTTAACGGCCTCGAAGTCGTCATCGACGACGGAATAAATTGCCTTGAAATCCATGCACTTGAGTCCAAGTAGAAGGTGGGCGCAACAGCGGGCAATGCTAACAGGGGTTCCCGGCCAGTCAAGGTAACCGAAAGGGCAGTGAGGTCAGGGTCAAGACCGCGTGCAAAGTCTTGTGTTGACTGGGCGCATGGCGTAAACTCCGCGTCCCAATTTCATCCTCTGCCTGGCCCGCAAGTGGTGATTCGATCACCCGCCTGAGTGGAGTTGTGCTGGAGCACGCAAATGTACGCAGTAATCAAAACCGGTGGCAAGCAGTATCGCGTTGAGGAAGGCGATGTTGTGCGCATCGAGAAAATTGAAGTGGCCACCGGCGAATCCGTGGATTTCGACCAGGTGCTGCTGGTAGCCAACGGCGACGACGTGAAAGTCGGCCAGCCGGTTGTGGATGGCGCCAAGGTTACCGCGGAAGTGCTGGAGCAAGGTCGTCACAAGAAAGTGAAGATCGTCAAGTTCCGTCGTCGCAAGCACTCCCGCAAGCAACAGGGTCACCGTCAGTGGTACACGGCGGTGAAAATCACCGGGATCCAGGGCTGATCCTTAGACATTAATAGAGAGGATTGAGACATGGCACATAAAAAAGCCGGTGGTAGTACTCGTAACGGTCGCGATTCGGAAAGTAAACGCCTTGGCGTGAAGCGCTTCGGTGGCCAGCTGGTTAACGCCGGCGAAATCATCGTGCGTCAGCGCGGCACCCGTTTTCACGCTGGCGTCAATGCCGGCATCGGCAAGGACCACACCATCTTTGCCAAGGAAACCGGTCGCGTTAAGTTCGAGACCAAAGGTCCGCTCAGCCGCAAGTATGTGGTGATCGAGCCTGTGGCCTGATCCTGACGGATCAAAAAAAGCCCCGCGAGGCTCGGCCCGCGGGGCTTTTTTGTATCAGGCGTTTGCTGCGCTGATACCGTAGAATGCCCATTATCCTGTTGAGAGTGTCTGTTCCATGCAATTTGTCGATGAAGCCACCATTGATATCCAGGCCGGCAAGGGCGGCGATGGCTGTCTGAGCTTCCGGCGCGAGAAGTACGTGGAGTTCGGCGGCCCGGACGGCGGTGACGGCGGCGCCGGAGGTCACGTTTTCGTGGAGGCGGACAGCAACCTCAATACCCTGGTGGATTACCGTTACGAGCGCATGTTCAAGGCCCGTAACGGCGAGCCGGGCAAGGGCCGCCAGATGACCGGAAAATCCGCCGACGATGTGGTGCTGAAAGTGCCGGTGGGCACCACCGTGGTGGATCTGGAAACCGACGAGGTGCTGGCGGATCTCACCGAAGAGGGCAAACCGGTGATGTTGGCCCGCGGTGGTCGCGGCGGCCTGGGCAATGTGCACTTCAAGAGTAGTGTCACCCAGGCGCCCCGGCGTACCACCAAGGGCACTCCGGGTGAGGCGCGCCGTGTGCGGCTGGAGCTCAAGGTGCTGGCGGATGTGGGGTTGCTGGGCATGCCCAATGCCGGCAAGAGCACCCTGATTCGCGCCATTTCCGCGGCCAAGCCGAAGGTGGCCGATTATCCCTTTACCACCCTGGTACCTAACCTGGGCGTGGTGAAAGCCGACCGGCACCGCAGTTTTGTGGTGGCCGATATTCCCGGCCTGATCGAAGGGGCGGCCGACGGCGCCGGCCTGGGCATCCGTTTTCTCAAGCACCTGGCGCGCACCCGTCTGCTGTTGCACGTGGTGGACCTGGACCCCATGGACGGCTCTGACCCGGCCAATGCCATTGATGCCATTGCCGACGAGCTGGATCGCTTCTCGCCGGCCCTGGCCGAGCAGGAGCGCTGGCTGGTATTCAACAAGATCGACCTGCTGGCCGATGACGAGGCCGAACAGCGGGTGACGGCCATTGTCGAGGAGCTGGGCTGGCAGGGGCCGGTATTCCGTATTTCCGCCGCCGCCGGCGTGGGTTGTGAAGAGCTGGTCTATGCGCTGATGAACGCCATCGAGGATCGTCGTCGGCTGGAGCAGGAAGACCCGGAATATGCTGCAACCCAGAAGGCCCTGCGTGACCGGCTGGAAGAAGAGGCCCGCGAGAAGGTTCAGGAACTCAAGGCCGAGGCCCGTCGTGCGCGCCAGAACCGTGATGATGACGACGATGATGATGACGATCACGATGTGGAGATCGTCTACGAACCGTAAATCCGTGTAGGGCGGCAAAGGGCGAATGCCCATCTCCGCCGTTACCGCTTGGCTGGCGGAGATTGGCTGGCGCCAATTTCCGCCCTACGGAACCTGTAAGGAGCGAAGGTGGCAGATCGCCAGCGTTGGGTAATCAAGATCGGCAGTGCCCTGCTCACCAATGATGGCAGGGGGCTCGATTGCGCGCTGATGCAGGCCTGGGTGGATCGCATGGTTGCCCTGCGTGAGCGCGGTATTGATGTGGTGATCGTATCCTCCGGGGCGGTGGCCGAGGGCATGACCCGACTGGGCTGGCAGCAACGTCCGGATTCCGTGCACGAATTGCAGGCCGCCGCCGCCGTGGGGCAGATGGGGCTGGTGCAGGCCTGGGAATCCCGCTTCCAGAAACACCAGCTGCATACCGCCCAGGTGTTGCTCACCCATGATGACCTGTCTGATCGCAAGCGTTACCTCAATGCCCGCTCCACCCTGTTGACTCTGCTGGGGTTTGGGGTGGTGCCGGTGGTCAACGAGAACGATACCGTGGTCACCGATGAAATCCGTTTTGGTGATAACGACACCCTGGCGGCGCTGGTGGCCAACCTGATCGAGGCGGACCATTTGCTGATTCTCACCGACCAGGACGGTCTGTTCGATGCGGACCCGCGTAGTAACCCCCAGGCGCAACTGATTCGCGAAGCGCAGGCTTCCGACCCCCGTATTGCCCGTGTGGCCGGCGGTGGTGGCCTGCTGGGGCGTGGCGGCATGGCCACCAAGGTGCGAGCCGGCAAGCTGGCGGCCCGATCCGGGGCGGTGACCACCATTGCCTCCGGCCGCAGCCCCGAAGTGCTGATCGAGTTGGCCGATGGGCGAGGGCCCGGCACCACGCTGCTGCCGGATACGTCGCCCATGAATGCCCGCAAGCAGTGGCTGGCCGGCCATCTGCAAATGCGTGGACGCCTGGTGCTGGATGAGGGGGCCGTGCGTCGTGTGCGCGAGGGCGGCTCGAGCCTGTTGCCGGTGGGGGTGACGGATGTCTTCGGCCAGTTTTCCCGGGGTGAGATGGTGGCCTGTGAGGATGCCGCCGGGCAGCGCATTGCCTGTGGTCTGGTCAACTATGATGCGGCGGATGCGCGTCGGCTATGTGGCAGGAAAAGCGGCGAGATTGCCGACGTGCTGGGGTTCATGAACGAGGAAGAGCTGATCCACCGGGATAACATGGTGGTATTTGAGGAGGTCGGGCGTCTGATGCCGGACGACTGACCTTGCCCCCGGGTTTTGTCTGTTCTTCCCGATACCGGGGCACTGGATTATTGGGCGGCGCCCGACGTCCGACCATAAAAAAACCGGCCTGTGGCCGGTTTTTTTATGTCCAACGCGAAGGCGAAGATCAGGCAGCCATGGCCTTGATCTTGGCATTCAGACGGCTCTTGTGACGAGCTGCCTTGTTGGGGTGAAACTTGCCCTTGCGGGTGGCTTTGTCCAGCACAGACACCGCTTGGTTATATGCTTCCTGGGCGGTACCTTGGTCGCCGGACGCAATAGCCGCGTTCACCTTCTTCAGGTACGTACGCACCATGGAGCGCATCGCTGCATTGTGCTGGCGGCGCTGTTCCGCCTGACGCGCACGCTTGCGTGCTTGCGGTGAGTTAGCCAAGGTCCTGCTCCTATCAATCGATTATCAACGTAGAGTGGCCGCGAGCGGCCGGTGCGAAGGTTGTTTGTTCAAAAAACATCCGCACCACGGTCTAAAGACGCGCAACTATGCCGATCCGGCACTGGATTGTCAATGGGGAAATGGCGCCAATGCTGGCGAATCGGCAAGCCTTTCGCTACCCTTGCCCGGTTACCCGGCGTGGCCCGATTTCACTGGCCCGCGACTCCCCAGATTGATTGCTCCGGACAGCAAGGACACCCATGACTGACACGCCGGAAGTAAAGGCAAAACGCGGCGGCCTGCTGGCCTCCACCGCCGTGGTGGCGTCCATGACCATGCTGTCGCGGGTGCTGGGCCTGGTCCGGGATGTGGTGATCGCCCGCATGCTGGGCGCCTCCGCCGGCGCCGACGCCTTTTTCGTGGCGCTCAAGATTCCCAATTTCATGCGCCGGCTGTTTGCCGAAGGGGCCTTCAACCAGGCTTTCGTGCCGGTGCTCAGTGAATATCGCAGCCAGGGCTCGCTGGCCGCCACCAAGCTGCTGGTGGACCGGGTAGCCGGGACCCTGGGCGGGGTGCTGGTGCTGGTGACGCTGCTTGGGGTGCTGGCGGCGCCGGGCTTCATCTGGCTGTTTGCTCCCGGGTTTGGTGATGATCCGCACAAGCGGGCGCTGGCGGTGGAAATGCTGCGCCTGACCTTTCCCTATCTGCTCTTTATAGCCCTGACAGCCTTTGCCGGTGGCATTCTCAATACCTGGAACCGCTTCGCGGTACCGGCCTTTACCCCGGTGCTGTTGAACCTGAGCCTGATCGGTTGCGCCCTGTTCCTGACACCGTATTTCGCCGATGACCGCATGGCGGTGGCACTGGCCTGGGGGGTGCTGATTGCCGGGGTGGTGCAGCTGTTGTTCCAGTTGCCGTTTCTGGCCCGGCTGAATCTGCTGCCGGTGCCGCGCATGGCCTGGCAGGACCCGGGGGTGCGCAAGATCATGCGGCTGATGGCTCCGGCCCTGTTTGGGGCGTCGGTGTACCAGCTCAATTCCCTCATCAATACCATTCTGGCGTCGCTGCTGCAGACCGGCTCGGTGACCTGGCTCTATTACACCGACCGCCTGATCGAGCTGCCGCTGGGGATTTTTGCCGTGGCCATTGGCACGGTGATTCTGCCCAGCCTGTCGAAAAAGCACGCCGAGGCGTCCACCGAGGCTTTCTCGCGCACCCTGGACTGGGCTATCCGCCTGGTGCTTTTGATTGGTCTGCCGGCGGCGCTGGCCTTGCTGGCGCTGGCCGAGCCGCTGCTATCGACCCTGTTCCAGTACGGCGAGTTTTCCGCCTTCGATGTGACCATGACCGCGGCCTCCCTGCGCGCCTACAGTGCCGGCTTGCTGGCGGCCATGCTGATCAAGGTGTTGGCGCCGGGTTTCTATGCGCGCCAGGACACGCGCTCGCCGGTGCGTATCGGTATTCTCGCCATGGTCGCCAATATGGCACTGGGCGCTACGCTGGTGTGGCGCTGGCACCATGTGGGTCTGGCCGGGGCCATGGCACTTTCCGCCTGGTTGAACGCGGCGTTGCTCTACCGTGGCCTGCGCAAGAGCGGCGTCTATCAGCCGCAGCCGGGCTGGGCCATGCACTGGTTGCGCATGCTGGCTGCGGGCCTGACCATGGCCGGTGCGACCTGGTGGATCAGTCAGCAGACCCGGGTCTGGGATCAGGGGGGCGTTTGGCTGCGGGTGGGCTGGCTCGGTGCGGTGATCGCCGCTGGCCTGCTGATTTATCTGCTGGTGCTGGTGCTGTTGGGGCTGCGCATACGCCATCTGCGCCGCTGACCATACAATTCGCCCGCCGGGCCTGTATAATCGCCTCCTTTGCAGGCAGGCGCCTGTGGCCGTTTGCGGGGTCACGGGCAGACATGACGGGGACCGCATGCAACTGATTCGCGGCATTCACAATCTGCGCCCGGAGCACCGGGGCTGTGTGGCCACCATCGGCAACTTCGACGGGGTGCACCGGGGTCACCAGTGCATTCTCGATCAGGTGATTGCCGAGGCCCGAGCCCGTGGTCTCAAAGCCACGGTGATGCTGTTCGAGCCCCAGCCCCAGGAATTCTTTGCCCCGCAGGGGGCGCCGGCGCGCCTGATGAGCCTGCGTGACAAGCTGATCGCCCTGCGCGAGGCCGGTGTCGATCAGGTGCTGTGCGCCCGGTTTGACGACCGTTTCCGCTCCCTGTCCGCCGAGGCATTTGTTCGCCAGCTGCTGGTGGATGGCCTGGGGGTGGAGTATCTGGTGGTGGGCGATGATTTCCGCTTCGGCTGTGGCCGTGACGGCGATTTTGCCTACCTGCAGCAGGCCGGTGCCGAGCACGGTTTTGCCGTGACCGATACGCCCACCTGTGAGGTGGCCGGAGAGCGGGTGTCCAGTACCCGGGTACGCTCGGCCCTGAGCGAAGGCGATTTCGCGCTGGCCGACACCCTGCTGGGCCGTCCTTTTACCATCAGTGGCCGGGTGCGCCACGGTGACAAGATCGGCCGCACGCTGGAGCTGCCGACCGTGAACCTGGCGCTCAAACGATTGCGCTCGCCGTTGCAGGGCGTGTTTGCGGTAACGGTGAGTGGCGCGGGGCTGGAGGGTCAGCCCGGAGCGGCCAACATGGGCACCCGGCCCACGGTCAACGGCACGGAAAACCGCCTGGAAGTGCATCTGCTGGACTACCGCGATGCCGGTGAGGGCAAGGACAGCCTGTACGGGAAACATCTGACAGTTGCCTTCCGCCATTATGTGCGGGCAGAAGAGAAATTTGCCGATCTGGATCAGCTGAAAACCGCCATCTGGCAGGACGTGGATGCGGTCCGGACTTACTTTGAAAAGACGGGATTATGACGGACTACAAGGCTACGCTTAATCTTCCCCATACCGACTTCCCCATGAAGGCCGGTCTGTCCCAGCGTGAACCGGCGCGGCTGAAGGAATGGCAGGGCAAGCAGCTCTACCAGAAAATCCGTGAGACCTTTGCCGGCCGTCCCAAATTCATTCTTCACGATGGCCCTCCCTACGCCAACGGCAATATTCATATCGGCCATGCGGTGAACAAGATCCTCAAGGACATGATCGTCAAGTCGCGCACCCTGGCGGGCTTTGATGCCCCCTATGTGCCGGGTTGGGACTGCCATGGCCTGCCCATCGAGCTGATGGTGGAAAAGAAGGTCGGCAAGGCCGGCCACAAGGTGGATGCCCGCACCTTCCGGCAGAAGTGCCGTGAATATGCTGCCAAACAGGTGGATGGCCAGCGCAATGATTTTATCCGCCTGGGCGTGTTCGGTGACTGGGACAATCCCTACCTGACCATGGATTACGCCTTCGAGGCCAACATTATCCGTGGCCTGGGCAAGATCGTCGAAAACGGCCACCTGCAGCAGGGCTTCAAGCCGGTGCACTGGTGCCTGGACTGTGCCTCGGCGCTGGCCGAAGCGGAGGTGGAGTACTACGACAAGGTGTCCTTCGCCATCGATGTGGCCTTCCCGGTGGTGGACGTGGCGGACTTCGCCGCGCGCAGTGGTATCGAGGCCAAGGCGCCCAGCCTGGTGATCTGGACCACCACGCCCTGGACCCTGCCGGCCAACCGCGCCGTGTCCGTGCACCCGGAGCTGGACTATGTGCTGCTCACCGGCGAGCTGGACGGCCAGAGCCGAGAGCTGCTGGTGGCCGAAGCGCTGGCCGATGATCTGGTGGAAAAGTGGGGGCTGGAAAATGTCTCCCAGTCCGCCACGGTGAAAGGGGCCAAGCTGGAAATGCTGTCGCTGCAGCACCCGTTCCTGGATTTTACCGTGCCGGTGATTCTGGGTGAGCACGTCACCACCGACGCCGGTACCGGCCTGGTACATACCGCCCCCGGTCATGGTGCCGACGACTTTGTGGTCGGCCAGCAATACGATCTGGACCCGGTCAGCCCGGTGCTGGATAACGGCAAGTTCCGTGACGACCTGGCAGTGGTCGGCGGCCTGCATGTGGCCAAGGCCAATGAGCCGGTGATCGAAGCGCTGAAGGAAAACGGCGCCCTGGTGAAGCTGGCCAAGCTGGAGCACAGCTACCCGCATTGCTGGCGCCACAAGACGCCGCTGATCTTCCGCGCCACCGCCCAGTGGTTCGTGTCCATGGACAAGAACGGCTTGCTCAAGCGGGCCCGGCAGGAGGTGGACCAGGTGCAGTGGCTGCCGGAGTGGGGCAAGGCCCGGATTGAGGGCATGCTCACCGATCGCCCGGACTGGTGTATCTCCCGCCAGCGGACCTGGGGCGTGCCCATTGCCTTGTTCGTCAACAAGGCCACCGGTGAGTTGCACCCGGATACCCCGGCGCTGATCGAGCAGGTGGCCGAGCGGGTCGAGAAAGATGGCATCGATGCCTGGTTCGACCTGGAGCCAGCAGAGCTGCTCGGTGACCAGGCGGATCAGTATAGCAAGGTCACCGACACCCTGGACGTGTGGTTCGATTCCGGTGTTACCCATTACTGTGTGCTGGACCAGCGCCCGCAGCTGCATACCCCGGCGGACCTGTACCTGGAAGGCTCCGACCAGCACCGTGGCTGGTTCCAGTCCTCGCTGCTGACCAGCCTGGCGATTCGCGATGCGGCGCCTTATGAAACGGTGTTGACCCACGGGTTCACCGTGGACGAGCAGGGTCGCAAGATGTCCAAGTCCATCGGCAACGTGATCGCGCCCCAGGAGGTCTGGAACGACCTGGGCGCCGACATCCTGCGCCTGTGGGTGGCCGCCACCGACTACCGTGGCGAGATGTCCGTGTCCAAGGACATTCTCAAGCAGATGGGCGACAGCTATCGTCGCATCCGCAACACCAGCCGTTTCCTGCTCTCCAACCTGAGCGGCTTCGACCCGGCGGCGGATGTGTTGCAACCGCAGCAAATGCTGGCACTGGATCGCTACATCGTCGATCGCGCTCTGCAGTTGCAGGATGAGATCAAGGCCCTCTACGACGGCTACCACTTCCATCAGGTCTACCAGAAGTTGCACAACTTCTGTGCCCTGGATCTGGGTGGCTTCTACCTGGATATCATCAAGGACCGCCAGTACACCACCCAGGCGGATTCGGTGGCCCGGCGCTCCTGCCAGACCGCGCTCTACCATATCGCCCAGGCGCTGGTGCGCTGGATGGCGCCGGTGCTCAGCTTCACCGCCGAGGAAATCTACGAGAACCTGCCCGGCGAGCGGCTCGATTCGGTGTTCCTGGCCGAGTGGTACGACGGTCTGTTTGCCTTGGCCGATGACGCGGACATGGGCCGGGCCTTCTGGGACAAGGTGCAGGATGCCAAGCAGGCGGTGAACAAGGCCATCGAAGGGGCCCGCCGCGACAAGCTGATCAAGGGCGGGCTCAGTGCCGAGGTGGTGCTGTTTGTGGATGACGCCCAGCAGGCCCTGCTGGGTCAGCTGGGTGACGAGCTGCGCTTTGTCACCATTACTTCCGCCGCCACGCTCAAGCCTCTGGCCGAGGCGCCGGCAGACCTGGAAGACACCGCCGTAACGGGCCTCAAGGTGCAGGTGCTGGCCAGTGAATACAGCAAGTGCGCGCGCTGCTGGCACCACCAGCCGGATGTGGGCAGCCATGCCGAGCACCCGGAACTGTGTGGTCGCTGCGTGACCAATGTGGAAGGTGACGGTGAGGAGCGCCATTATGCCTGATGCGATGCGCCGGTTTGGCCAGTTGCGCTGGCTGTGGCTGACGGTGGTGGTGATCGTTATTGATCAACTGACCAAGGCGGCCATCGTGGAGCGCTTTGCGCTTTACGAGCGGCTGGAGGTCTTGCCGTTCTTCAATCTCACACTGGCCTATAACAGTGGCGCGGCGTTCAGCTTTCTGGCCGATGCAGGGGGCTGGCAGCGCTGGTTCTTTACCGCCATCGCGGTGCTGGCGTCACTGATGATTCTGGTCTGGCTGTCTCGTCTGGAGCGCAGGGACCGCATGCAGGGCGCCGCACTGGCGCTGATTCTGGGGGGCGCGCTGGGGAATTTCTACGATCGCCTGGTGCTGGGGCATGTGGTGGACTTCCTGGATTTCTACTGGGGCAACAGCCACTTCCCGGCCTTCAATGTGGCCGATTCCGCCATCACCGTCGGCGCCGCCCTGATCCTGCTGGACATGCTGCTGGGCGGCCGCAAGGAGTCAACGGACCATGAGTGAAATCTTACGCGCCGGCCCGCAGATGCAGGTCACCCTGCATTTTGCGGTACGGCTGATGGACGGCACCGAAATGGATTCCACCTTCGGGGGGGAACCAGCCAGCTTCGTGTGGGGGGATGAATCCCTGCTGCCCGGTTTCGAGAGTGCCATTCGCGGGCTCAAGGCCGGTGACAAGCGCAGTGTCTTCATCGACGCGAAAAAGGGCTTCGGCGAGTACAACGAACAGAATGTACAGCATTTCACCCGCGATACCTTCGCCCAGCATGACGAATTGAACCCGGGTATGGTGCTCAGTTTCGCCGATGCCGCCGGCGCCGAGCTGCCCGGTGTCATCGCCAAGGTGGATGACGAATGGGTGACGGTGGATTTCAATCACCCCCTGGCCGGCCGCGATCTGACCTTTGAAGTGGAAATCGTTCAGGTAGAGCGCCATGCCCCTGAACAGCCCGTCACGTTGAATTAGTGAATAATGAATAGTTAATAACGAGAGAGTACAGTGGAGTAGGCTGCCTGAAGGGTAGTGCTATGAATTATTAACTATGAATTATTAATTGCCTTATGGAAATTCGTCTCGCCAATCCCCGTGGTTTCTGTGCCGGGGTGGACCGTGCCATCGAAATCGTCAACCGGGCCCTGGAAGTGTTCGAGCCGCCGGTCTATGTGCGCCACGAAGTGGTGCATAACCGCTATGTGGTGGACGACCTGCGCCAGCGCGGCGCCGTGTTTGTGGAAGAACTCCATGAAGTGCCCGACGATGCCATTGTCATCTTCAGTGCCCACGGCGTTTCCAGGGCCGTGCAGCAGGAGGCCGAGCAGCGCCAGCTGAAAGTATTCGATGCCACCTGCCCGCTGGTCACCAAGGTGCATATGGAGGTGATCCGCTACGCCCGCGAGGGCCGCGAGAGCATCCTCATCGGCCATGCCGGCCACCCGGAAGTGGAAGGCACCATGGGCCAGTACGACAAATCCCAGGGTGGCGATATTTACCTGGTGGAAGACGAGGAGGATGTGGCGCGCCTGCAGGTCCGTGATCCGCAGCGTCTCGCCTTTGTCACCCAGACCACTCTCAGCGTGGACGATACCGCCCGGGTGATTGATGCTCTGCGGGCCCGGTTCCCGTCCATTCTGGGGCCCAAGCGTGAGGATATCTGCTACGCCACCACCAACCGCCAGGATGCCGTGCGCCAGCTGGCGCTGGAGTGTGGCCTGGTATTGGTGGTGGGTTCGGTGAACAGCTCCAATTCCAACCGTCTGCGCGAGCTGGCCGAGCGCTGTGGTGCCGAGGCCCATTTGCTGGATGAACCATCCCAGATCGATCCGGCATGGCTGGAAGGGAAAAGTGCCGTAGGCGTCACCGCCGGCGCCAGTGCCCCAGAGGATCTGGTTCAGCAGGTCATCGCCCGCCTCAAATCCCTGGGCGGCGAAGACGCCCGGGAGATCCCCGGCCGAGAAGAAAATATCCGCTTTTCCATGCCCAAGGCGTTACGACCGTAACGCCCGTTCGCCTACAGCTACCGTTGATCCCCCGGGCGCTCGCATCCGTGAGCGTCACGGCTGTTCTCGTCCCGTCGTCGTACCGTTTGATTGGCTTTTACTACTACTAAAGTGTGAGCCCATTCACAGCATAAAGTACCAAAAAGCTAGGTTTTTCAGTGATTTATGCCGCTCATGACCGGCGAATGGCCACTTGTCTCAAGTCGATTGCTGGTAAACAGCCAGTTGCTAAAGTGGGCTCGGGTACTTTGCTTTTCGACGCTGAAGGCTGTTTCTGACAATGGACATGAGAGAAATAAAAACGGGGATCAAACAGGTCGGGTTCACCCTGATCGAGCTGATGATCACCCTGCTGATAGCTGGGGTGATCTTGTCTTTTGCGATACCCGCATTCGATAACGTGACGGCCAATAATGCGTTGCGCTCCACCGCTGCGGATCTTATTACGGCGCTGAATACCGCCCGGGTGCAATCGGTGAGCCTGCGTGACACGGTGCAGGTGCAGCCTCAATCGGGCACAGACTGGGGCTCAGGCTGGAAGCTCAGCTATTCCAATGCCGGGTCACCGGAACAGGAGAAGTCCTTTACCCCGCGTGGCGGTGTCAGTGTTACCCAGACGGAAGGCAGTGCAGGGCCGCAGTTTTATGCCAATGGCTTTGTGTCGGAAGCGGTTACCTGGACCATCTGCGATGGTCGTTCGGGTGAAACCGGCCGCAAGATCCATGTTTCTCCGGTAGGCCGAGTGAGCAACACGGAAGAGGTTTGCAGCTGATGAAACGATATGGGGTATTGAACAAACAGGCCGGGCTGGGCATGACCGAAATTCTGGTGGCGCTATTGGTGCTGGCCATTGGCGTGCTGGGTTATGCAGGGCTGCAGCTGTCGGCACTGAAGAAGTCTGAAGATGCCAACAATCGTTCAGAAGCGACTCTGATTGCGCAGGATGCTCTGGAGCGAATTCAGGCCAATGATGGCTCGCTAGCCACCTATACCAGCGCGACCTGGCCAACATCCACGATCGTGCCGGGAGCGGATGCGCCACCGGCAGATTGTGTGGGCGCGGCCAAGTCCTGTAGCGGCGCAGACATGGCAAGTTGGGATATCAAACAGCTGGCATGGAGCGCCGGCAATCAACTTCCCAATGGCATGGTGGATATTCGTGACTGCAATGGTAGTTCCATGGTGTGCGTGATTGTTAGTTGGGGCGAACAGAAGCCGGAGGATTGTCTGACCAGTGATGGGGTCAGTACCGCCGAAGACTCCAATTGTGTAGTGATGGAGGTGTCACGATGAAGGCCTCCCAAACGGGGTTTAGCCTGGTTGAATTGATGGTGGCTTTGGTGCTGGGCCTGATGGTCACGGCGGTGGCCATTCAGTTATTCAGCACCAATCAGCAGACCTTTGCCATACAACAGACCGAGTCTCAGCTGCAGCAGGATAGTCAACTAGTAACGCGGTTTATGGTTCGTGATCTCCGGCGGGCCGGGCTGGTACTGGATGGTGTCGCCGCCAGCGAAGATATGGGTATCAAGTTCAGCACCGGTTCGGCTGGGTTTGCAGGCTCAGCGGACGCAGATAGTGGCGATAATGACCGGTTGACCCTGGCATTCAACGGCAGAACCGATTGTGCCGGTAGCGTTAGTACCCAGACTAACGGTGAAGAAATTACTAACACGTATTTCATCAAGGATAACGGTAGCGGCGATGCCCTTTACTGCAAGGGCAGCGTGGATGATGAAACCGTCGAGCTGGTGGAAGGTGTGGAAAGTTTCCAGGTGGAATACGGTATCGATGATGGTGTTAACCAGACATTGCAAGTCAGCAAGTATGTGACAGCGACCAATGTCGGAGCCAATGATGCTGTGGTTGCGGTGAGAGTGGGTTTGTTATTGCACCGCGCCAATAACAGCCTTCCAGTCAGTGACGGCAGTCGCAAGTTTTATGTGCTGGATAAGACTGTCACCGAGCCCGCTGACCGGGCCATGCGACGTCTAGTAATGACCACAATCAAGTTGCGCAACGTGAACTGGGATGACATATGAAAACGAGACGAATTAACACGCGCTCCCAGAGAGGGGTGGCTTTGCTCATTGCCCTGCTGATTCTGGTGGTGGTGTCTCTGCTGGGCATCTCGGCCATGAAGACCAGCCTGTTTGCCTCCAAGGTAGCAACTGGTACCCAGGCTGATGCCATGGTTTTTGAAGGAGCGGAAACCGCGATTTCCGAAGCCTACAAAGAATTTGATGAAATGAATTCCACGCAACTTTCCAACTTTATGGATGGCGGCAATATGATCCGTTGTGTAGAGAAAGGTGCGCCAAGAAAGACCGGCTTGTGTGCCGGTGCGGACTACTCGGATGCCAGAGGTCTCATCAAGGTCTCATCGGATTCTTCAGTAAAAGGTTATCAGTTGATATCCGGTGC
This sequence comes from Alcanivorax hongdengensis A-11-3, assembly GCF_000300995.1. Lineage (GTDB taxonomy): Bacteria > Pseudomonadota > Gammaproteobacteria > Pseudomonadales > Alcanivoracaceae > Alcanivorax > Alcanivorax hongdengensis. The sequence goes on from NZ_AMRJ01000011.1 coordinate 81,534, forward strand.
TCAAGTGAGTGCTACCAGTAATGGTGGCACCTTTGTTGATTATCAGCTGGAAATTCAGGGCACGGCAGAGATGCCGAGCTTTAGCATGGGTGATACCCATGTTCAGGATCTTCTAAAACGTGGCATCAAGCCAAACTCGGAAATCGATTGATGGGGGGTAAGAAAATGATAAAGCTGACTAGACAGGCCTTCGCTATTTGCCTGACGCTGGCCCTGCCATTGAGCAATGCGCACGCTGATGACACCGAGATTTTCTATGCGGATGCTGATGCGAGCAACAATCAAAATACGCCTCAGGCGAACGTAATGGTTTTGCTTGATAGTTCGGGCAGTATGGGTTACTGCAAGACCTCCGCATGTAATGATGGCACCAGGCCACGGATTGATATCACCAAAGATGCCTTCAATGCCATGGTTGATGCACTGCCAGACAGGGTCAACATGGGGCTGACACGTTTTTATAATGGTAAGGACGGTCAGGTCTTATTCCCGATCTCCAAGATGTCTCAAGGTGGGCGAGCTGCCATCAAATACGAAGCCAGCAAGATCAACCCTACAGGCGGCACTCCTACGTTTAAAGCGTATAATGATATCGCTCGTTATATGTATGGGGAATCGACCAATACATCGAAAAATTTCGACCAAAAAGTTTGTGTTGATAGAACAGTGTCAGAATCCTGTAGTGATAATATTGTATACGACAAATATGGCAATATCGTTTACGAAGATAGCTGGCAGGAATTGACCGGTATCGCGACTTGCAACGATTTGCCCGATAGCATGAAAAACTATCAATGCAAGATCGGTTATGGGAGTTGGAGTCAAACCGATGGTGGAGGTACCACTACATGCAATCCTAATAATGACGATTGCAAGGTTGAGTACCAAGGTGGCTTTCATGATCTTCCGAGTGGCGATTCCTGCGATCCGACTCAGAGCTACTGTCAGGTAACTCAGTGGTCACCCTGGAGTGACTGGGGTACCAAGAATAAGAATAAATGCAAAAATAAAGATAAAGATGCAGGCATTTGCCAGGAAAACAGCCGTAGTGAATTTATTTGTACCGGTTCAATTTTTGGTTTTTGCTATGCGGGTTACTATCAGACTGAATATCAAAAGAGAACCGCTCTGACTTTTGCAAAAAAAGACCCGGTTTATTACACCCGTCAGACAACGGTTTTGGTAAAGGCGCCAAAAACCCAACAAGAGTGTACCACCAGTACAACCTGTAACGGGTATGGGGAGATCTATGATGATGATAATAAATATGTATCCCCAATGAATAATAAGAATGAATGTGAAAAAAATTACATTGTCATGATGACGGATGGTGAACCGAATGGGGATAGTGGTGTCCAGGCCGCGGGAGACCTGCCCTCTTGTAGAAGCAATGATAGTAGCCTCAGTACCTATCAGAGTTACCAGTGCCAAGATAATCTGGCCAGCTTTATGGTGGGCGCAAGCAAAGCAGATAATCAGAAAGTAAAAACCTACACGGTGGGTCTTTACATGGATAGTGGTTATATCGATGACATGAAGGGTGTCGCCAGTAACGGTAAAGGTGAGTTCTATCAGGCTGATGATGCGGATTCTCTTGCTAAAGCTTTCATGAAAATTGTTGATTTGGTTGACGAACAGTCACGCTCGGTTTCTTCTCCGGGGGTGGCGGTGAACCAGATGAACCGATTTGAGCACCTGGATCAGCTGTACTACTCAATTTTTCAGCCTGCCATAAGTACTTACTGGGAAGGAAATCTGAAAAAATACCGCCTTGTGGGTGGTCAGATTCAGGATGCCAATGACCGAAATGCTGTCAGCGATAGCACCGGTTATTTTACGTCTACCTCTAAAAGCTATTGGAGTGATGAGACCGATGGCTACGATGCAACCAAGGGCGGTGCTCGTGGTGAAGTGTCAAAGCATAAGATTTTTTATGACGCCCAAGGCCTAAGCAATGGCGGCAGCTTGACTCAAGTGGATTGGGACAAGGTTGGTACCAGCAGTGGCCTTGATAGAACTTTCTTTGGGCTTAAGTCTACAGCTGAAGATGCAACCTTTAATGACTTGATTAGCAAACTGCAGACGTTGTGGTCTGACCCAATGCATAGTGTGCCGGTTCTGGTCAATTATGGCGGTAGCAGTGAAGACGCCAATGATCAGAATAACGTGATCTTCGTTTCCACAAATGCCGGCATGCTTCACGCCGTTGATGCTAAAACCGGTGCCGAGAAGTTCACCTTTATGCCTTACAAGTTTATTACCGAGGCGAACAAGTTCACTGTTAATCGACCGGGTCTTGACGGTAATAGCCGCGCTCTTTACGGCCTGGATGGTAGCTGGATTGCTTGGCGCCGTAAGAATAGCAGTGGAAAAGCGGGTGATGCTCCACGTGCGGTTTATCTGTATGGCGGTATGCGCCGGGGTGGCAGGGATTATTATGCTCTGGATGTAACCAATCCTGATGGTACGCCAAATCTCCTGTGGCATATTACTGGAGGCGTGGGTGATTTCGCCCGTCTTGGGCAAACCTGGTCCACCCCGACCTTGACCCAGATACCGCTTGGTGATGACGCTACCCCGACCCCGGTATTGGTCTTTGGTGGGGGTTACAGCCCCAATGATCATGATAGTCAGAATGCTGGATCCACCAACCGTTCCAGTGAAGATGAAATGGGTAATGCCATTTATATTGTCAATGCCTTGACGGGCGATCTTGTCTGGTCTGCCAGCTCTTCATCCGGAGCGAGCAAAACGGTTTCCAGTATGAAATGGGCTATACCAAGCGGTATCTCGGTTGTTGACAAGGATCTGGATGGTGTAGCGGATAATCTCTACTTTGGTGATCTGGGCGGGCAGCTTTTCCGTGTGGATATTGACCAGAGTGGTGGTAAAGACATGAAGGTTCGTAGGATGGCCGATTTGGGAGGCGATGGTTCGGATCATCGCCGCTTCTATGAAGCGCCAGCGGTTGCTTATGTAAGAGAGAATAACTCCGATGTGTTCTATGTTTCGCTTGGTTCTGGTTACAGGGCTCATCCCAAGGATAAATCTACCAAAGAAGCTTTCTTTGTCGTTCGTGATCCGACCGCTGCGAATGATGCTGACTTTGGCAGCGTATTAAGCCTGGATGATCTTACCAATATTACCAGCAGTGGTAAGGGCAGTCCGAAGTCTGCGGGCTGGTACTATTACTTAGATAATGCCAATGGCGAAAAGGTTATGTCGTCGCCGGTTATTCTTAATAATACGATACGCTTCAGTACCTATTCGCCGGTATCAACTACTAGCCCGGATAATGCTTGTGTCGTTAGTGTCGGGAGCGCCTACTTGCATACAGTCAGTCTTGTGACGGGCGAAGGTCTCAATAATGATGGCACGGTTTCTAGTGACCGAAGAGAACAGCTGAAACAGCAAACGCCACCCCCAACGCCGGTGCTGTTAACTGATGGTGACGGCAATGTGAGTGTAGTGGTTGGCACAGAAGTTGTGGCAGATGACTCTCTTGGTAATGTCGGCTTGCGCAAGACTCGCTGGTATCAGATGGGGGTCGATGGAGCTGGTAATGCGTCTGGTGGTCAATGATGAGTGTTGTTAATAACCTGAAAGCGGGGCGGACGTTGTCCGCTTCCGGCTTTACCCTGACAGAATTGCTTATTGCGCTGGTAATTGTTTCGATCCTGGCGGCGATTGCTTATCCGGCCTACACCAGGCAAGTGCAGACGTCGCGTCAGTCTGAGGCGCAGGGTCAGATGATGGCCCTGGCCACAGGTCTAGAAGGATATCGTAGTCGAAACTTTACCTATAAGGATGCGGGTTCCTCTGCAAATATTGCTGCGATGTCTCCGGATATTGCCAACAATGATTTTTATACGGTTAGTGTCGCAGTGCCTTCTCCCTATCAGAGCTACGTGATAACAATGACGCCCAAATCTGGGAGTGCCATGGCGGGCACCGAGGTGATGAAGCTTGATGACAAAGGACGAAATTGCATGAAAACAGGGGGGTGTACCCTGGGCACTGATCCGTCCTGGGGGGATTGATCAGTGGCAGTGACTGGCTGAAGCCGCCTCTACCCGGGGGCGGCCGATCCAGTTCATAATTATTTTTCTGGCATGATGTTTATTACAAACCAGAAAGTGGCCATTCTGAAAATAGGCTTTGCCGCTATGGCGATAGACGAGAGCGGTTCCCCTGAAGCGCTTCCATGTCAGCCACGTACCAGGCGGTAATGTCAGGACCCTTTCGATTTCCTTCTTTTCCAGAGTGTGGTTCCCGTTTGAGTCAGAGCCCATGATCAATTTGTTGGTTTTTCCGAAATGCTGACAGTTTTGCAGGCCATCGCAAATAAGGTACCCAGCCCCGGTCATGGCGTTGGCTCTGGCTTCCAGTATCATCCCCAGTACATTGTTGGTACCGGCGACAACGCGTTCTTTGGGTAGCCAATCGCTGACCGCATTGTGTGCGCTAATAACCAGCACCGCCATAATGGCAATACAGAACAGTAGTTCCAGCAGGGTAAAGCCGTTTGCCCGGTGGTGCAGACTGTCTTTGCCCGTAGTGTTCGTGGTCGACATCTTGCGCCCCCCTTTCGTGATGGTTCATGACCGTAACAGTCCAGGGAATGTGAGGGTGTGTTATTGTGACCAGCCTTGATGTACTCCTTTGATGGTTTGAACTATGTCTGATGTGCTCATCGTGGGCGGTGGGATTGTCGGTTTGTTGAGTGCGCTTGAGCTTACAGAGCGTGGGCGCCAGGTCACGCTGGTGGATGACGGCCAGCCGTGGCCTGCCTCATGGGCTGGCGGGGGAATATTGTCGCCGCTCCATGCCTGGCGTTATCCGCAGGCAATGAACCGGTTGACCTTCGATGCAGTGAGTCGTTACGGGCATTTGATTAATCGGCTGGCAGGCGCCGGGTTGGTGGATAGATCGGCTTTGCACCATTGCGGTCTTTGGGTGCAGACCCGTGATGACGAAACGCGGGAGGCGCTTGACTGGGCGCGCGATGTGGCCATTGAGGCAGAGCCCGCCACGGCTTCCTCGGTGATGCCTGATTCCCCTCTTGGCGACGGTGTCTGGTTTCCTGCGCTGGCCAATATTCGTAACCCCCGATTGTTATCGGCTTTGCGTGGCTACCTGTTGCATCAGGGGGTGCGTTTTATGACGGGGCGCGTCGATACTGTGCGCCGGCTGGGAGGGCGGCCCGATGTGTTGCTGGATAACGGCAGGGCATTGCAGAGTGTTCAGGTACTTGTTTGCGCTGGCTTTGAGAGTGAACGCTTGCTAAAAAACATGGGTGTGAAGCTGCCGCTTTTTGCCGCTAAAGGGGAAATGCTGCTTTATTCCATGTCACCAGGGCAGGTGCCGGCCGTTATGTTGACGGACAACGGTTACCTGATTCCACGCTCGGATGGTGCTGTTCTGGTCGGCTCAACATTACAAAAGGGCGACAGCAGTCGTTATCCAACCGTGGCGGGTCGTTATCGGCTGGAGTCACTCGCCGCCGACTTGTGGCCGGTGCTTTCCCGGCACAAGCCAGACTTCCATTGGGCCGGGGTTCGGCCCGGTTGTGGGCGACCCTATCCCTACATGGGGTCAGTGCCGGGCATGCCGGGAGTGTTTGCGGCGGTGGGGCATTATCGCAATGGCCTGGTTGCGGCACCGGCCAGCGCTGAGCTCATGGCTCAATTGATGTGTTCGCAGGCGCCGGAGATTGACCCGCGGCCTTATCAACTGTCGCCGGTATCGTCCTGATCGAGTTCCAGTTTTTTCAGCCGATAACGCAATGACCGGAACGTCATGCCAAGCTTTTTCGCGGCAGCGGTGCGGTTCCAGTGAGTCTCCTCCAGAGCCTGCAGGATTTCCTGTTTTTCGATGTCCTGCAAGTAGTCTTCCAGGGGAATCTGACTGGGCCGGCCGGCCTCTGTTTTCCTGTGAGGAATGTCAGTATCCGTTATTGGCGTGGTGGATTGCAGGCTGAGGTTCTCTTCGGTGATCTGGCTGCCGTCACACAGTGTCAGGGCTCGCTCCAGTATGTTTTCCAACTCGCGAACATTGCCCGGGAAACCATATCCCTGTAGTGCCTGCATTGCGCCAGTGCTGATTTTCGGAGGCGAGATCTGCCAGGCGTCACTCAGACGAGCCAGTATGTGATCCACCAGGCCGGGGATGTCTTCGCGCCGTTCACGCAGGGGCGGCACGTGGGCTTCGATGACGTTGAGACGATAGAACAGATCCTGCCGAAAGCGGCCCTCCGCCATTTCCCTGGCCAGGTCCTTGTGGGTGGCGCAAAGAATGCGGAGGTTGACCGGAAATTCACGCGCTTCACCAACGGGCCGTACGGATTTTTCCTGAATAGCGCGCAACAGTTTGACCTGCATATGGAGAGGCAGGTCTGCCACTTCATCCAGAAACAGGGTGCCGCCGTCGGCTTCCCGGAACAGCCCTTTTCTGTCTTCCACTGCGCCGGTAAAGGCACCCTTGCGGTGACCAAAAAATTCACTTTCCATCAATTCTGAGGGGATGGCGCCACAGTTAACAGCCACAAAGGCCTTTTCGCGGCGGGGGCCCTGGGCGTGGATCATGCGCGCAATACGCTCCTTGCCGCTGCCGGATTCCCCGCTGATGTAGATGGGCGCCTGGCTGCGGGCCAGTTTCCGTACCTGTTCCTTGAGCACGAGCATGGCGGGGCTGTCCCCTACCAGGTTGTCGCTGGGGGTATTGGTGTCTTCATTCTGGCGGATGCCGAGGCCGTCCTGGATCAATTGACGCAGGCGATCCAGCGCTACCGGTTTGGCGATAAAGTCGTAGGCGCCACCTTTCATGGCAGCGGTGGCCATTTCCATATTGCCGTAGGCGGTGATCACCGCGATGGGCATGTCCGGGGCGGTCTGGGCGGCAAAATCTATCACTTCCAGGCCGGTACCATCGCCCAGGTTCATGTCTGTCAGGCACAGATCAAAGCGGTGCTTTTCCAGCAGATCCCGGGCAGAAGCCAGCGAGTCAGCGGTGCTGGCCTTCAGCTTCATCCGTCCCAGAGTTATCACCAGCAGTTCGCGTAGATCTGCCTCATCGTCAACAACCAGTACATGGGGGGTCTCAGCACTCATGGAAACAACCGTATTTATTGAAATTGTCGGTTAGGGTGAGCAAAGGTTATCACAAAGCTGGCGCCCTGTTGCCCCGGTTCATAATCCAGTGTGGCCTGGTTTGCCTGGCATAGCTCCCGGCAGACATAAAGGCCCAGGCCGTTACCATTGCTGGCGGTAGTATAAAAGGGTTCAAAGAGGAATTGAGCCTCTTCGTCACTGATTCCCTTGCCATTGTCTCGAATACGTAGCCAGGGCAGGTCGGTATTCAGGTGGCGACCATACTCGAATGTAATCTTGCTTTTGGCTCCGCCATGATGAAGCGCGTTATCAACAAGATTGTTGAGTATCTGGCTTAACTGGTTACGGTCAAAACGTACCAGAGTGTCATTGGGAGAGGCATGAACCAGCTGCTCATCGGTAAGCCCCTGGAGCTTTCTTTGTTCGCACAGTTCGTTTATGAACTCACGCAGGGAAAGTCGCTCCGCCTGACTGCGACTTCGGCGCGAAAGATCGAGTACATCGTGAATAATGCCGTTTACTCGGGTGACATGATTACGAATGATGTTGAGCAATTGACGGTCTTCATCGCTGCGCTCGCCGTCTGCCAGCAGCTCGGTGGCGTGATTGATGGCGCTGAGCGGGTTGCGGATTTCATGGGCCAGAGTAGCGGAGAGGCGTCCCAGGGACGCCAGATTCATCTGCTGGGCTTCCTGGGCCACCCGGGCGCTGTCCTCCAGAAAAAGCAGGGTCTGGGTCTCGTGGCCGGTATCCATGTTGGCAAAACGCGGGCTGAGTGCTGGCGATTGCTCGGAGACCTTGATGGTTTCCAGGGGGAGTTGCGGGTTGTCACTCCAGCGCTGATGTCGCTCGATAAGTGGGCCTGGCAGGTGGCGGCCCAGCATGGCAACACCGAAAAGATTGTCAGCTGAGGCATTGGACATTTGCACAATAAAGTCCCGGTTAAAGACCAATACTCCGGTACGCATGCGCTGAACAATCTGCTGGTTGAGGGCTTCCAGACGGTCAATGGCGGCCCGTTGTCGCCGGGCAATGTATTCGCTCTGGTCAAGGCGTCGGGCAATCTGCTGAATGATCAGCGAAACCATGAAAAAGGCGATACCCAGCAGGCCGGATTCCGTCAGCTGGAAAGGCGACGACAATTGTTGCTGAACTGAAAAGTAGAATTGTTCGAACATCACGGCGAGCGTGGCCAGGGAAGCGACCAGATAGCCCAGCCGCCCCCGCAGGAGAATGTTGCCGGCAGCCACCGTGACCAGTAAAAGAACCGCCAGGCCACCTTCCAGGCCTCCATTGGCATGTACGATCAGTACCAGAACGATGAGATCCACCATCAGAGCCAGCGGTTGCATCCAGAGAGGGCGCCGCCGCGCTAACCGAAAATCCAGGGCCGTGGAGACCAGGGTCAGCGTCAGGTAGACAATGATGGTGGTTTCAAAAAGGGGCGGATCATGTTTGCCAAGCAACGGCGAGGCAGGGGCGAAGTGCAGCAGTAGCAGGGCACTGGCAATGGCAATGCGATAGACATTGTAAATGCGTGCCGGCGTCCAGTTCTGGTTAATCCCCATGGTGCTCCAGATATCGACGTTGGTGTTCCTGGCTGCAGAAGTGCAGCTGGCCATGGCTGAATGCCTCGTGGGCGGGAACATGTACGCCGCACTGCTGGCATTTGAGCATGCGTTCCGGGTCGGCATCTTTGTCCGGGCCGCTTTGTGAGCCCGGTGACGGCGTCTGTAACAGGTTCTTGACCACGCGCCAGGCCAGGTAAAGCAATACCGCGATTATTAGAAGTCTTATCAGGCCCATGGGCTCTCCGCTTGGCTGATTCATACCTTGCCGGCTAAAGAGTACAATCAGCGCTCATTCGAGGAAAGGTCGGTAGAGCATGCGCATTATCATGGCCCAGCAGAATACCCTGGTGGGTGACATCGAGGGCAATGCCCGCATCATCATCAAGGCCGCCGAGGAGGCGCGTCGCCTGCTGGGCGCGGAATTGGTGCTGTTTCCCGAACTGGTGCTGACCGGCTATCCGCCGGAAGACCTGTTGCTGCGGCCCAGCCTCAACAGTCGGGTGGATGACGCTCTGGCCCGGATCGGCCAGGAAATTTCCGTGCCGGTGGTGATCGGTTACCCGGCGGTGCGTAACGGCATGCGCCGCAACAGTGCCGGGGTGCTGTTTCCGGGAGACACGCGGCCGCGCCATGAATACTTCAAACAGCATCTGCCCAACTACCGGGTTTTCGATGAAAAGCGCTACTTCCAGCCCGGTGACCGGGCCTGTGTATTCGAGCTCAATGGCCAGCGTTTCGGTCTGACCATCTGTGAAGATATCTGGCACAGCGGCCCGGCTTCACAGCTGCAGGATGCCGGCGTCGATGTGGTGCTTAACCTCAATGCCTCGCCGTTCCGGGCCGGCAAGGTGGCTGAGCGCCTGGAGCAGGTGCAGGCTCGTTGCCGGGAAACCGGGCTGCCCGTGCTCTACTGCAACCTGGTGGGTGGTCAGGATGAACTGGTGTTTGATGGCGCCTCTTTTGCCTGTGGTGCTGACGGTGAGCGTTGCGTACAGGGCGCCAGTTTCGCTGATGCCCTGATTCCTGTGGATCTGAACTGTGAGGCCGGTAGCTGCCGGCCCCGTGGTGAGCTCCTGCCGGTACCGGGGCACGAGGAAAGCCTCTACCAGGCGCTGGTGCTGGCCACCCGTGATTACGTCAACAAGAATGGCTTCAAGGGCGCCCTGCTGGGCCTTTCCGGCGGTATCGACTCGGCGCTCACGCTGGCGGTGGCGGTGGATGCGCTGGGGCCGGAACGGGTGGAAGCGGTGATGATGCCGTTCCGTTATACCTCGGCCATCAGTGTCGAAGATGCCGAGAAACAGGCAAGAACCCTGCGGGTGCATTACCGGGTGCTGCCCATCGAGAGTGCCTTTAACGGCTTTATGGACATTCTCGCCGAACCCTTTGCCGGCCTGCCCACCGATACCACCGAAGAAAACCTGCAGGCCCGCTGTCGCGGGGTGCTGCTGATGGCGCTGTCCAACAAGAACGGTTCGGTGGTGCTGACCACCGGTAACAAGAGTGAGATGGCGGTGGGTTATGCCACCCTCTACGGGGACATGGCCGGGGGCTTTTCGGTATTGAAGGATGTTTTCAAGACCTGGGTGTTCCGCCTGGCCCGTTGGCGTAACCAGCAAGCCGGGGCCGAGATCATCCCGGAGCGGGTCATTAGTCGCCCACCCTCTGCCGAGCTGGCGCCGGACCAGGTAGACAGCGATTCGCTGCCCGATTACGACCAGCTGGATGCCATCCTGGAGCGCTATGTGGAACAGGACATGAGTGCCGAGGCCGTGATTCGTGACGGTTTCGAGCGTGACACCGTCTACCGGGTGGTCAAGCTCACCGATCGCAACGAGTACAAGCGACGCCAGGCGGCGGTGGGCCCGCGGGTTAGTCGGCGAGCCTTTGGCAAGGATCGCCGTTACCCGATCACCAACGGCTGGCGACCGGGGGACTGAGCCCATAAAAAAGCCCGGCCCAGCCGTAATGCTGTTCACTTAAGCTTTTAAGCCCCTCTCCCCTTGCGGGAGAGGGGGTGGGGAGAGGGGGGCGTGACAGCCAGATCAATGGGAAGTCATTGAAATTTGTCCGCACCCTCTCCCTGTCCCGCTCCCGCAAGGGGAGAGGGGACCTGCCTGAAAGAGTTGAGCCAGATTTGCTCCGCTTAAGTGAACAGCATTACGCCGGTTGGCGGGCTTTTTTGGCTCTGCGGCCTGCTAGAGCAGGTCGAAGGTCAGCAGGCTCAGCAGGCCATTGTCTTCATTGGGCCACCAGGCCAGCCGGATCTGCTGGTCCTTGCCCAGAAAGGGGCTGTCCGGCCAGTTCAGTGCCAGTACCTGGCGGCTCTTTTCCGCCAGTTCCGGGCGGCCCAGGCGTTCGTAGCCCTTGGCCATGATCGCCAGGGCTTCCGGTACCGCCGGGGTCTGCTCGTAGTGTTTGACCACATACTGGGCCCGGTTGATAGAGGCAATAATGGCTCCACGGCGGGCGTAGTAGCGGGCCACGTGCAGCTCCTGGCGGGCCAGCTGGTTGCGGATATGAACCATTCGCGAGCGGGCATCCGGCGCGTAGGGGCTGTCCGGGAAGCGGGACACCAGTCGTTTGAAATCCTGGAAGGCATCACGGGCGGACTGCAGGTCCCTGGAGGACTTGTCCGAGGTGACCATGTTATCGAACAGGCCTTTTTCCATATTGAAGTTGGCCAGACCGCGCATATAAAGGGCATAGTCCACGCGGGGGTGGCCCGGATAGTTACGGATAAAACGCTGGGCGGCCACTACCGTGGCCGGGTAATCCACCGACTGGTAATTGGCATAAATCAGATCCAGTTGCGCCTGCTCGGCATATTCGCCGTAGGGGAAACGGGCCTCCAGCTCCTTGAGGTCGTCAATGGCGGTCTGGAAGTTGTTCTTCTCCAGAGACTTATGCGCCTGGCGATACTGGTCGGCCTCGGTCAGTTCCGGGCGGTCCTCCGGGTTACTGGCACAGCCGGCAATCAGCAGTGTACACAGCAGTGCCCATACAACTCGTGGCATTCTTTCCTCGTTGAACCGGTTACAATTCGCGAAAATCGGTTGGCTATTTAAGCATAGGATCAGTTATGGGACATCTTGGCGGCGAAAAAATTCAGCTCAGCGAGCAGGTCCGGCCGGAGCAGGCTGGCCAGCGGCTGGACCAGGTGGCCGCGGAGCTGTTTGATGGCTTCTCCCGCTCCCGCCTGCAAGGCTGGATCAAGAGTGGCGCTCTGACCGTCAATGGCAAGAGTGCCAAACCCAAGGACAAGCTCACCGGTAATGAGTCGCTGGCCCTGGAGGCGGTGATCGAGCCGGAGATCGAGGATCAACCCCAGTCCATCCAGCTGCAGGTGGTCTACGAGGATGACGACTTGCTGGTGATCAACAAACCGGCCGGGCTGGTGGTGCATCCGGCGGCGGGGCATGCGGATGGCACCTTGCTCAATGGCCTGCTGCATCATGACGAACGGCTCAACAGCTTGCCCCGGGCCGGTATTGTGCATCGCCTGGACCGGGATACCACCGGCCTGATGGTGGTGGCCCGGTCCCTTGAGGCGCACCAGAGCCTGGTGGCCCAGCTGCAGGACAAGAGCCTGTTTCGCCAGTACGAAGCCATTGCCGTGGGGGTCATGACCGGCGGTGGCAAGGTGGACAAACCCCTGGGCCGCCACCCGGTGGACCGCAAGAAGCAGGCAGTGGTGGCGCAGGGCGGCAAGGAAGCGGTCACTCACTATCGGGTGATAGATCGCTATCGGGCCCATACCCGCATTCAGGTGAGGCTGGAGACTGGCCGTACCCACCAGATCCGGGTACACATGGCCCATATCCGATACCCGCTGGTAGGTGATCCACTTTATGGCGGGCGCCTCAAGCAGCCCGCCGGCGCCACCGAGGCCCTGCGCGAGGCCCTGCGCCGCTTTCCGCGCCAGGCCCTGCATGCCCGCAAGCTGGGCTTGATTCATCCGGCCAGCGGTGAATACTGTGAATTTGAGGCGCCGCTGCCCGATGACATGCAGGCGCTCATCCAGGTGCTGGAAGACGACGCAAAGGCCGACTCCCCATGACACTCCCGTCCCGTTCCCAATGGCTGTGGCCGGAATGGCACCCTCACCCGTCGGTGCGCGTGGTGGTTACCACCCGTGCGGGTAGCCATTCGCCCAAGCCCTGGGACGGCTTCAATCTCGGCCTCAACTGCGGCGACCAGCCGGAGCGGGTGGCCCAGGCGCGTCATCATGTGGAGAAGTTGTTGCAAGCCGATCACCCGGCTGCCTGGCTGACACAGGTGCATGGTAATCGGGTGATCCGGGCCGGTGAGCTGGACACCGAGGCCGATGGTGTCTGGACCGACCAGCAACGCTGGCCCTGTGTGGTGCTCACCGCCGATTGCCTGCCGGTGTTGCTGGCGCGTAACGACGGCAGCGCCGTGGCCGCGGTACATGCCGGTTGGCGCGGTCTGCAGGCGGGCATTATCGGCAAGGCCGTGCGTCAGCTGGCGCCGGCGGGGCAGTCGCTCAGCGCCTGGCTAGGGCCGGCCATCTGTGGCAAGTGTTATCAGGTGGGGGATGAAGTATACCGGGCGTTCCTCAAGGCCGATCCGGCTTACCGCGATGCCTTCAAGGCGGATGCCACTCCGGGGCGCTGGCGCTTTTCCGTGGCCCAGGCGGCCATGATTAATCTGGCCGGTCTGGGAGTGGATGACGTCCAGGGGGGCGAGCTGTGTACCGCCTGTGACCTTTCCCGTTTCTATTCCTACCGCAAGGAAGGGGATACCGGTCGTTTCGCCTCCCTGATCTGGCTGGACGCTTGATCCAGCGCAAGGAATTTCTTCTCCATTCGCTTGAATATGGCCCAATCGGACCCATTTAAGGCTCAGTGATTGATTGAGCCGGTGATCGTTATTGCCTTGCCTGCGGGGAGGCCCTGACGGATCACAGCCGGAGAAAGGAGAGCCATAGATGCGAATGGATAAACTGACTGCCCGTCTGCAGGAAGCCCTGTCGGATGCCCAGTCCCTGGCCGTGGGGCAGGGCAACAGCACCATTGAGCCGGTGCACCTGATGCTGGCATTGATGCAGCAGCAGGGCGGCGCCGCCAAACCCCTGCTGGAAAAAACCGGTGCCAACAGTGCCGATGTGATTACCGCCCTGAACATGGCCGTGGAAAAGCTGCCCACCGTGAGCAATTTCAACGGTGATGTGCAGATGGGGCAGGCCCTGGGCCGCATGCTCAACCTGGCGGACCGGGAAGCCCAGCAGCGCGGTGACCAGTACCTGTCCACCGAGGTGGTGCTGCTGGCCGCCTGTGATGACAACGGCGAACTGGGCAAGATCATCAAGAACGCCGGCGTCACCAAGAAGGTGCTGGCGGACAAGATTGCCGAAGTGCGCGGCGGTGAAGCGGTGAATGACCCCAATGCGGAAGACAAGCGCGAAGCGCTGGACAAGTACACCGTCAACCTGACCGAACGGGCCGAGTCCGGCAAGCTGGACCCGGTGATCGGCCGTGACGACGAGATCCGCCGTACCATCCAGGTGCTGCAGCGTCGCACCAAGAACAACCCGGTACTGATCGGCGAGCCCGGCGTGGGCAAGACCGCCATTGTCGAAGGGCTGGCCCAGCGCATCGTCAACGGCGAAGTGCCGGAAGGGTTGAAGGACAAGCAGGTGTTGTCGCTGGACATGGCGGCCCTGATCGCCGGTGCCAAGTACCGCGGTGAATTCGAGGAACGCCTCAAGGCGGTGCTCAACGAGCTGGCCAAGCAGGAAGGGCGCATCATCCTCTTTATCGACGAGCTGCATACCATGGTTGGCGCCGGCAAGGGCGAAGGCTCCATGGATGCCGGCAACATGCTCAAACCGGCCCTGGCCCGTGGCGAGCTGCACTGCGTGGGCGCCACCACCCTGGATGAATACCGCCAGTACATCGAGAAAGACGCGGCGCTGGAGCGGCGTTTTCAGAAGGTGCTGGTGGACGAGCCCAGCGTGGAAGACACCATCGCCATCCTGCGCGGTCTCAAGGAGCGCTACGAGGTGCACCATGGGGTGGATATCACCGATGGCGCCATCATTGCCGCCGCGCGTCTGAGCCACCGCTACATCACCGACCGGCAGCTGCCGGACAAGGCCATCGACCTGATCGACGAGGCTGGCAGCCGCATCCGCATGGAAATCGATTCCATGCCGGAAGAGATGGATCGCCTGGATCGTCGCCTGATCCAGCTGAAGATGGAGCGCGAAGCGCTGCGCAAGGAAGAGGACGAAGCCAGCCGCAAGCGTTTGGAAAAACTGGAAGAGGAAATTGCCGAGCAGGAGCGCCAGTACGCCGACCTGGAAGAGATCTGGCAGGCGGAAAAGGCCGCCCTGCAGGGCGCCCAGGAATACAAGGCGGAGCTGGAACAGGCCCGGGTGGAGATGGAGCAGGCGCGTCGTGCCGGCGACCTGAACCGCATGTCCGAGCTGCAGTACGGCGTGATCCCGGAACTGGAGAAAAAGGTTCAGCAGGCCCAGGACCAGGAGGAGCAACAGGCCCAGTCCGAGAACCAGCTGCTGCGCAACAAGGTCACCGACGAGGAAATTGCCGAGGTGGTGTCCAAGTGGACCGGCATTCCGGTCTCGAAAATGCTGGAAGGCGAAAAGGACAAGTTGCTGCGTATGGAAGAGGCCCTGCACCAGCGGGTGGTGGGCCAGGACGAGGCAGTGGAAGCGGTGGCCAATGCGGTACGCCGCTCCCGCGCCGGCCTGTCCGACCCCAACCGGCCCAATGGCAGCTTCCTGTTCCTGGGCCCCACCGGGGTGGGCAAGACCGAGCTGTGCAAGGCGCTGGCCAACTTCCTGTTCGACACTGAAGAGGCGATGGTGCGCATCGACATGTCCGAGTTCATGGAGAAGCACTCCGTGGCCCGGCTGGTGGGGGCGCCTCCCGGTTACGTGGGTTACGAGGAGGGTGGTTACCTGACCGAAGCGGTGCGTCGCAAGCCCTACTCGGTGGTGCTGCTGGACGAGGTGGAAAAGGCCCACCCGGATGTCTTCAACATCCTGTTGCAGGTGCTCGATGACGGTCGCCTCACCGACGGTCAGGGCCGCACCGTGGATTTTCGCAACACCGTGGTGGTGATGACCTCCAACCTGGGGTCCGACCTGATCCAGAAGCTGGCCGGTGACAATGACTACGAGGCCATGAAAGCCGCCGTCATGGAAGTGGTGGGCAACCACTTCCGCCCGGAGTTCATCAACCGGGTGGACGAAACCGTGGTCTTCCATCCGCTGCAGAAGGACCAGCTCAAGGGCATTGCCTCCATCCAGCTGGACTTCCTGCGCAAGCGACTGGCCGAGCGCGATATTCGTCTGGAGCTCAGCGATGCGGCGCTGTCGAAACTGGTGGAAGCCGGCTTCGACCCGGTCTACGGTGCCCGGCCGCTCAAGCGGGCCATCCAGCAGCAGCTGGAGAATCCGCTGGCCCAGGCATTGCTCAAGGGCGAGTTTGCCCAGGGCGATACCATCCGGGTGGATGTCAGCGAGTCTGGCTATAGCTTCCAGCGCTGATAGCCACTGGGCGGGAGAAGGCCGGCATTTGCCGGCCTTTTTATTGCCTGAACCCCCTTCATCGGGTTTCGCCAAATTGTCATGCCAATGACCCTTGAGGGCGACTGACAGTGGCCATGCTCTCGCTCAGAGGGAGCAAGGCATGCTGATTTCCGAACACAAGCAGTTCATCTTCATTCATATTGAAAAGACCGGGGGCACCAGTGTGCGCACGGTGTTGCGTGAGCATGCGCTGGCGCGCCCCCCCAGCCGCTGGTTCTCATTGCTGCGGCAGGTGGGGTTGCCACGGGATTATCGGCACTATCGTTTCCCCACCCACTGTGGGTTGGCGCTGGTACAGTCGCGCCTTCCCCGGCAGGACTATCAGCGCTTTTTCAAGTTTGCCTTCGTGCGCAATCCCTGGGACCGGCTGGTATCGGAGTACAATGCTGCCCTGCACAAGCAGCGCCGGCGTCGCCACCGGCACATCGCTGCACTGGGCGAGTTTTCCGATTACGTGCGCTATGAGATTCGTCGCGGCAAGCTTCATCAGGCCCCGAGAGTGCTGGACCGGGCTGGCCAGCCCGGGCTGGACTTTGTCGGCCGCTATGAAAATCTGTCGGCGGATTTTGCGTTTGTCTGTGATCATCTGGGCCTGGATAACCCGTTACCGGTGACCAATCGCTTTCCTCACCGTCCTTACCAGGACTACTACGATGCTCGCACCCGGGACCTGGTG
This sequence comes from Alcanivorax hongdengensis A-11-3, assembly GCF_000300995.1. Classification (GTDB taxonomy): domain Bacteria; phylum Pseudomonadota; class Gammaproteobacteria; order Pseudomonadales; family Alcanivoracaceae; genus Alcanivorax; species Alcanivorax hongdengensis. The sequence continues at coordinate 98,469 of NZ_AMRJ01000011.1, forward strand.
GCTCGGCACTGGCAACGTGACATCGAGCTGTTCGGGTACTCGTTCTCATGATGGCGCTGCTGCTGGTTGTGACAATGGCCGCCTTGCTGCACCTGCTGGGACGCAGGCAGGGGGTGGGGGCCGGATATGGTCAGCAGGTACCGGGCAGTGGTGGGCAGGCCCGCCAGGATTTCTGCCGTATTGGCATCTATAACATTCATCGTGGTAAGGGACTGGATGGCCGCCGTGATCTGGGGCGTATCGCCAAGGTGCTCGGCGCCATGGATGTGGTGGGACTGTGCGAGGTGCAGGGCGCAGTGTGGCCCTGGCAGCAGAACCAGGCCCGGCGTCTGGCCGGCTTGCTGGGCCTGGGGGGCCTGTACGCGCCCTGTCAGCGGCGCTGGTTCAGTGACGACCGGGGTAACGGCTTGCTGTTTCGTCCGGCATTGCGCCGCTGGTACCGGGAGCCCTTGCCGGACAGCACCGGTACCCATCCGCGCTGCCTGCTGTCCGCCGAGGTGGAGGTGGCCGGATTGCCGCTGACGGTGATGGTGACGCACCTTGCGCGCCGCCGCGATCAACGAATTCAGCTGGAAACCGTGCTGGCCCGTTTCATGGCCCAGCCACGGGCGGTGCTGATGGGGGATTTCAATGTGCCGGCGGCTTATCCGCTATTACAGCATTTTCTGCAGACCCATCCCCAGGTGGATGCGGTGCGATTGGCTCGGGTGGAAAACCCCCAGGGGCGTATCGAGTGGATTCTTGCTCGGGGCGTGGATGTGCTGGATGGGGGCATGGCCCCGGCAGGCCCGTCGGACCACCCCTTCTACTGGGTCAGTGTAAGGCCCCGCCGGGCGGCTACGGTATTGCCGCTGCCGGCCCCGGCAGAGCCGGTGGCCGCGGCGCGTCAGGCTTATTGACCGCTGTCCTTCTGGCACTGTTCCAGTGCCTTTTGGGTATCATCGATCATCTTCTGGCGCTCCTCCTGATCCATCACTTCCATTTCCCCGGTGTCCGGGTTCTTGCGACGTACCGTGGGTTTGTTGGTGAGGATATCCAGGTTTTTGCGGTGCTGTTCGCAGCGCTCTTTGGCGACCTGGTCCGGATTGTCCTCAACGCGTTTCTGCTCCTGGGCCTGCTTTTCTGCCTTGGCCCGTTCCTGGGCGGCCTGCTCACGCTGTTTTTCCAGCTTTTCAATGGCGCTGGCCTGGTCGGAGCTGGCGTTATTGTAGGTGCGCACTTCTTTGGTCTGCACATCCTGGGGCGGTTGCGCATCGTAATGGGTGGTGCCGTTCTCGTCGGTCCATTTGTAGAATTTGGCGGCAAAGCTGCTGCTGGCCAGTACCATCAGCACACCCCCAAGTAACAGTGTGGTTTTTTTCATAGCATGGTTCTGTTTATTGTCAGGGTGGGCTTAGCATGCCGTGCTGCAGGGAAGGGCTGCAACCGAAAGTGGCGTTCGGGGGTTTGAAAGGTCGCACATTTCTGACAAAATCAACACTTTCCGGAGATCGGGACCCGCATTCGCTTACCGGCGATTGTGTGGCCGGGACCCGGGGCATCGTTACCGCGATGTCCGGTCAGCAGTATCACTGCACTCTCGTCCCGCTGTGGGAGCCTCCGGAGGTTTCTGTGTTCAAAGCGGGATTCGTCTCTTTTTTCCCCGCTTTCGAGCCCGGCACCTCCTGATCGCCTCTCTGCCTGCGTCCTGGGTCGGCCACCTCCGACCGGACTTCAGAATGCCCAAGTAAGGCGTTCTCTCTGCAGGTCTCCAGCAAAGTCGTCCCGCTGCCAGGCAGTGGGTTATATGCATTCTGATTTGAGGTAGCAACCGTGGAAATGTTATCCGGCGCGGAAATGGTGGTCCGTGCGCTGCAAGACGAGGGGGTGGAGTACATCTTCGGGTATCCCGGAGGGTCTGTACTGCACATCTATGATGCGCTGTTCCAGCAGGACAAGGTCAACCACATTCTGGTGCGCCACGAGCAGGCGGCCACCCATGCGGCGGACGGTTATGCCCGTGCCACCGGCAAGCCCGGTGTGGTCATGGTCACGTCCGGCCCCGGCGCCACCAATGCCATCACTGGCCTGGCCACCGCCTTCATGGACTCCATTCCCATGATCGTGCTGTCCGGCCAGGTTCGCTCTGACTGGATTGGCGATGATGCCTTCCAGGAAACCGACATGATCGGTGTGTCCCGTCCGGTGGTGAAGCACAGCTTCATGGTCCGCGACGCCAAGGACATTCCCGAGATCATGAAGAAGGCGTTCTACATTGCCACCACCGGCCGTCCCGGCCCGGTACTGGTCGATATTCCCAAGGACCAGACCGCGCCGAACGTGAAGAACCCCTACGAATACCCGAAAAAGGTCAAGATGCGCTCCTATGCGCCGGTCAGCCGTGGCCATTCCGGCCAGATCCGCAAGGCGGTGGAAGAGCTGATGAAAGCCAAGCGCCCGGTGATCTATGCCGGCGGTGGCGTGGTGCAGGGCGAGGGCAGCGAGCTGCTGACGCAACTGGCCCATCGCCTCAACTTCCCGGTGACCAACACCCTCATGGGGCTGGGCTGCTTCCCGGGCACTGACAAGCAGAACGTGGGCATGCTGGGCATGCACGGCACCTATGAAGCCAACATGACCATGCACAATTCCGACGTGATCCTGGCGGTTGGTGCGCGCCTGGACGACCGCGTGACCAACAACGTGAAGAAGTTCTGCCCGGGGGCCAAGATCATCCACATCGATATCGACCCGGCGACTATCTCCAAGAACGTGATGGCGCACATTCCTATCGTCGGTCCGGTGCATCAGGTGCTCGAAGAGATGCTGGCGGCCCTGGACGAGCACGGCGGCGAGCCGGATCAGAAAGCGCTGGAGCGCTGGTGGGAAGAAATCGAAGGCTGGCGCAAGATCCATGGCATGCGTTATGAGGTCAACAAGGATGGCCCCATGAAGCCCCAGCAGGTGGTGGAAGCACTGTACAAGGCCACTAACGGTGACGCCTATGTCACCTCTGACGTGGGCCAGCACCAGATGTTTGCCGCCCAGTACTACAAGTACGATAAGCCCCGTCGCTGGATCAACTCCGGTGGCCTGGGGACCATGGGTTTCGGCTTGCCGGCGGCCATGGGCGTGCAGTTCGCGTTTCCCGATGCCACCGTGGCCTGTGTCACCGGTGAAGGCTCCATCCAGATGAATATCCAGGAGCTGTCCACCTGTTTGCAGTACGGCCTGCCGGTGAAGATCATCAACATCAACAATCAGGCCCTGGGCATGGTGCGCCAGTGGCAGGACATGCAGTACGGCGGTCGTCACAGCCAATCCTACATGGAGTCCCTGCCGGACTTCGTCGCCCTGGCCGAGGCCTATGGCCATGTGGGCATGAAAGTCACCAGGTTTGAGGATCTGCAGGGGGCCATGGATGAAGCCTTCGCCCTGAAGGATCGTCTGGTATTCATGGATATCTATGTAGACCCCACCGAGCACGTGTACCCGATGCAGATTGCTGACGGTTCCATGCGCGATATGTGGCTGAGCAAGACGGAGCGGACCTGATGCGTCGAATTATTTCTATTCTCATGGAAAACGAGCCGGGCGCACTGAGCCGGGTAATTGGTCTGTTCTCCCAGCGGGGCTACAACATCGATTCCCTGTCCGTGGCGCCCACCGAGGACAGCACTCTGTCCCGTCTGACCCTGACCACCTACGGGGATGATCTGAAGATCGAGCAGATCACCAAGCATCTCAACAAGTTGATCGAGGTGGTCAAACTGGTGGACCTCACCGAGGGGGCGCACATTGAGCGTGAGCTGATGCTGATCAAGGTGAAAGCCACCGGTGCCCAGCGCGCCGAGGTGAAACGCAGTGTGGATATCTTCCGCGGTCAGATCGTGGATGTGACCAGCACGGTTTACACCATCCAGCTCACCGGGGCGTCCGACAAGCTGGATGCCTTCATCGGCGCCATTGGTGAAGCCCAGGTGCTGGAAGTGGTGCGTTCCGGCGTCTCCGGCATTGCCCGCGGCGAAAAGGTGCTGAGCCTGTAAGGCGCCAATGTCGTGGTTGAAAAGCCGCCCCCTCGGGGCGGTTTTTTTATGCCTGCTTGTCAGGCAGCTGTGACCAGAAAGCCTGGATCAGCGGCTCTTCCCGCCGTCGCTCCTGGGTAAATAACCCCACCTCGTAGGGGGCCAGCGCCGGCTGCACATCCAGTACCCGGATGCGACTGGCCAGTGGGCTGTTGTCGAGCACGATGCGCGGCACGATCCCGACACCAAAGCCCAGGCTGACCATGCTGACGATGGCCTCGTTACCGCCCACCTGGGCATAGATGTGGGGTTTGACGCCCAACTGACGAAACCACCGGTCCACCCGCTCCCGGGCCAGGCCTTCCTCGGACAGGATCATCGGTACATCCTGCCAGGCACTGTCTCGGGCTTCGCCGCCCAGCCGATCGGCCAGCTGGGACTGGCCGGCCGGGGCAATAAACAGCAGGGGGGAACGGGCGATGGGGCGAAAGGCGATACCGCCGGGCAGGTGGTCCGGGCGGGCGCCGATGGCAATATCTTCCTCGCCCTGCTGAATGCGCTGCACCGCCCAGGCCGGGTCGCCGGTGTGCAGTTTCAGCTCGATACGCGGGTACTGGTGGCGGAAGCTGCTGAGAATGTCATACAGAAAGCTGTAGCTGGCGGTCACCGAGCAGTACAGGCTCAAGGCCCCTTGCAGAACCCGCCGGTCCTCCTGCAGGGCATGGCGCAGCGTGTCCCAGCGCATCAGGGTATCGCGGGCGTATTCCTGGAAGCGCCGGCCTTCCCGGGTCAGGGTGACGCTGCGGTTGTCGCGGTAGAACAGGGGGACGCCCAGCTCCTCTTCCAGTTGCTGGATGGTACGGCTGAGCGTAGACGGGCTGACATGGCACATGGCGCTGGTGCGACCGAAGTGCAAGGTGTCCGCCAGGGTCAGGAACAGGCGCAGGGGTTTGGTATCCATGGGGTTGTTTCTTTAATCGCAATGCAATGTTTCAAATATATCATTTTACGCAATGCGGCAGATAGCCTAGAGTGGCTCGCCTGTCCGGGGCCGCTTTTGACGGCTCGACCCTTATTCACTGCTATCTGAAAGAGCCAGAGCTATGAGCATGCAAGTGTATTACGACAAGGATTGCGATCTTTCCATCATCCAGGGCAAGAAAGTGGCCATCATCGGCTACGGTTCCCAGGGCCACGCCCACGCCTGCAACCTGAACGACTCCGGCGTTGACGTGACCGTGGGCCTGCGCCCGGGTTCTTCTTCCATCGCCAAGGCCGAAGCCCATGGTCTGAAGGTTAGCGATGTACCGTCCGCCGTTGCCGCTGCCGATGTGGTCATGGTGCTGACTCCGGACGAGTTCCAGTCCCAGCTGTACCGTGAAGAGATCGAGCCGAACCTGAAAGAAGGCGCCACCCTGGCCTTCGCCCACGGTTTTGCCATCCACTACAACCAGATCGTGCCCCGTAGCGATCTGGACGTGATCATGATCGCTCCCAAAGCGCCTGGCCACACCGTGCGCACCGAGTTCACCAAGGGCGGCGGTATTCCCGACCTGATCGCCATCTTCCAGGACGCTTCCGGCAACGCCAAGAACGTGGCCCTGTCCTATGCGTCCGGCGTGGGCGGTGGTCGTACTGGCATCATCGAAACCACCTTCAAGGATGAGACCGAAACCGACCTGTTCGGTGAGCAGGCTGTCCTGTGTGGTGGTGCGGTAGAGCTGGTCAAAGCTGGTTTCGAAACCCTGACCGAAGCCGGCTATGCGCCGGAAATGGCCTACTTCGAGTGTCTGCACGAACTCAAGCTGATTGTCGACCTGATGTACGAGGGCGGCATCGCCAACATGAACTACTCCATCTCCAACAACGCGGAGTATGGTGAGTACGTGACCGGTCCGGAAGTGATCAACGAGGAGTCCCGTGCCGCCATGCGCAACGCTCTCAAGCGTATCCAGAGTGGTGAGTACGCCAAGCAGTTCATCTCCGAAGGTGCCCTGAACTACCCGTCCATGACCGCGGCCCGTCGCAACAACGCGGCCCATCCCATCGAGCAGGTGGGTGAGAAGCTGCGTGGCATGATGCCCTGGATCAAGGCCAATCAGATCGTCGACAAGAGCAAAAACTAAGCGCTTGTCCTGATCGACGGAAAACGCGGCTTCGGCCGCGTTTTTTGTTTCATGGGGCTGCGCTACACTAGCCCCAATCATTAATGGATGGACGACCATGCAGGACAACGACAAAACCCGGCTGCCCGAGGCATCCGAAACCTTTGAGGTGGTTGAAGCCGAGCATCGCACCGGCGCCCGCCACAAGGGTGTGTATCTGCTGCCCAATCTGTTTACCACCGGCGCATTGTTTGCCGGCTTTTATGCGATTGTGGCGGCCATGAACGGCCTTTTTGAAAATGCCGCCATCGGCATCATCGTGGCCGGCATTCTGGATGGTATGGATGGCGGTGTGGCGCGCCTGACCAACACCCAGAGCAAGTTCGGCGCCGAGTATGACTCCCTGTCCGACTGCGTCGCCTTCGGGGTGGCTCCAGGGCTGGTGGCCTACGCCTGGGCGCTCTCCGGGCTGGGCAAGTTCGGCTGGATGGCGGCTTTCATCTATGTGGCCTGCGCGGCCCTGCGCCTGGCTCGTTTCAATGTGCAGGCGGAAACCACCGACAAGCGTTTCTTCATCGGCCTGCCCAGCCCCACCGGCGCCGGCCTGGTGGCGACCATGGTCTGGCTGGGCGCCAGTCGCGGCATTGACGGGGCTGACGTGTCCTGGCTGGTGGCGATTGCTGTGGCCGGGGCCGGCCTGCTGATGGTGTCCTCGGTGAAATATCACTCCTTCAAGGAGTTCCACATCGGCCGGGTCCCTTTCAAGGTGCTGCTGGGGGTGATCGTCGCCTTCGCCATCGTCTTCCTGGATCCGCCGCTGGTACTGTTGTCCGTGGCGGTGATTTATGTGATTACCGGTCTATTGCTCAGTCTGTGGGGCATTCGCAAGAAAACCGCGTAACAAATGCCGCTTTGCGGTATCAAAGAAGGGCGTCTTCACGAAGGCGCCCTTTTTTTGTTCTAGGCTGTTAGCAACCGCCACTGGATACGGGAGCCCATCATGCTGATCAGACACACAGACCCCAATAGCCCGCGCAGCCACGAGATTACCCCGGAGTCGGTCTACCTCAAGCGCCGCGAGCTGATGATGCTGGGTGGGCTGGCGGGCCTGTTCAGTGCCATGCCCGCCTGGGCCCGGGAGGTGGCGGCCGTGGATGAGGATGCCGCCCGCCCACGCTGGCTCAAGGACCAGGTGGCCAAGGCCATGGATGGCAAGCCGGATAGCGATGAGGCGCTGACGCCTTATCAGGATGTCACGCACTACAACAATTTCTACGAATTCGGTACCGGCAAGACCGACCCGGCCGCCAATGCCCATACACTCAAGACCGATCCCTGGTCGGTGACCGTGGCGGGCGAGGTGGAAAAGCCCGGTGAGTACGCCCTGGAAGATCTGCTCAAGGGCCTGCAACTGGAGGAACGCATTTATCGCCTGCGCTGTGTGGAGGCCTGGTCCATGGTGATTCCCTGGGTCGGCGTGCCCCTGGCCAGCCTGCTGAAAAAGCTCCAGCCCACCAGCAAGGCCAAATATGTCGCCTTTACCAGCCTGGCTGATGCGGACCAGATGCCCGGCGTGCGCTCGCCCTTCACCGGCATCGACTGGCCCTACCGGGAAGGGCTGCGGCTGGACGAGGCCATGCATCCGCTGACGCTGATGGCGGTGGGGCTCTACGGGCGCACCTTGCCCAACCAGAATGGGGCACCCTTTCGGCTGGTGGTGCCCTGGAAGTATGGCTTCAAGTCGATCAAGTCGATTGTCCGTATCGAGTTGACCGACACCCGGCCGCAGACCACCTGGAACATGCTGGCGCCCAATGAGTACGGCTTCTATGCCAACGTGAACCCCCATGTGGACCACCCGCGCTGGTCCCAGTCCCGCGAGCGTCGTCTGCCCAACTCCTTCTTTGACCCCAACTGGGTGCCCACCCGCATGTTCAACGGCTATGACCAGGTGGCCAGCCTGTACAAGGGCATGGACCTGAAGAAGTACTACTGATGAAAACACGATACTGGACATGGCTGGCCTGGCCCCTGGGAGCGCTGCCGCTGGGCTGGATTGTCTGGCAGGCGGCCAGTGGCGCCATGGGCCCGGATCCGGCGGAAACCTTCGTCAAGGCCATCGGCTGGTGGGCGCTGGTGCTGATCCTCACCTGCCTGAGCATGCGACCGGCATCCCAGCTGCTCAAGGTGCCTGGTCTGGTCATCTGGCGGCGAACCTTCGGGCTCTGGGGCTTTATCTATGCGTGTCTGCATTTTCTTGCCTGGGCAACCCTGTTGCTTGGTTGGGACCCGTCGGTACTGGGTCAGGAACTGACCAAGCGGCCCTATATCGTGGTGGGCACACTGGCCTGGCTGGCCATGTGGCCTCTGGCCGCCACTAGCACCCGCAAGGCACGCCGCCGGCTGGGTCGAAAATGGACAAAATTGCATAAGTTGATCTTTGTCACCCTGGTGCTGGCCATCATTCACCAGTACTGGGTACAGAAATCCGGCTATGGGGAGACCGTGGTGTTTGCCTCGGTGGCCGCTGTGCTGCTGCTGTACCGCCTGCTGAAAGACCGGATTCTGGTCAAGAAACAGCCGTAAATCGCCGGATTTGGCGGTTTTTCCACCTTCATGCTCAAAAGGTGACCGTTCGATAAAAAAGTCATGAAAAAAGTGTTGACGGTTCCCCGCAAATCTCTAGAATGCGCCCCCACAACGACGGCGGACACGGCAACACGCCAACGACGCAGTCGGGAAGCAAACAGCTTCCAACGCTCTTTAACAATCAGGCAAGCAAACGTG
>NZ_AMRJ01000012.1 GCF_000300995.1 Alcanivorax hongdengensis A-11-3
GGGTTGATTTGGGATCACAGTCGCTTGTTAGCCGTGGGGGCCAGACGCTTTCCAGCATCCTGGCGTAAGGGTGCGAGAAAAAGGTCCTGCTTGCCCGGCACGCCTCCAGACCAGACAAAGTTACTTGTTTCCGCCAAGGCTGCTAGGGCTTCAGCCATGGGCAGCTCTGATGGGCCTTCAGCCTCATATCGGTAAATCTCGATCTCTCCGTCCGAGATCATGTCGGCAAGAAGGGCTTGCAGTTCTGCGAGAGGGATCTCTGACTCGTCAAGCAGATCATGAAGGTGGCACTCTTCCCTGATAAGTGTAGATAAATCCAAGTTACCTTCCTCGCCGCAGGCTAACAGCGTTCTATGGACTCTCTCCGTATAACTCGGTTCTATATAACTCTGGAACCCTCGTACATACTTCCCGATAAAAAGACTGCCATAACAACAGGTTGCGCCGCTATGGCAGATCTCCTACACGGATTTATAAGGAACCTTCCTTATAAATCCTGGCGGGCGGTTTCTGGTTCGGTCACAGCAAAGTGCTTGATTATAAAGAAAATTGCAAAGGGCTGTGTGGCCGCAAGGCGGCGTTCCGTTGAAAACAAAAAAGCCCGCATTGTGCGGGCTTCTGGGGTGAGCGTTTGCTGATCAGGCCGCTTGCGGTTTCTCGTGCATGCGGTTGGCGCGGCGGAAGGTGCCGAGATCATTGAAGCGCACGCCATTGTCCTTGAGTACCTGATGGGCCCGCTTGGCGGTCATCTGGCGGACATAGAAGGGGTCGCGGACCACGAAGTGGTGGATGGCGTGGGTGCTGCCGAAGTTGAAGCAGAAGGCCTGCAGCGGCCACAGCCACCAGACGTTGAGCACCTGGCACTGTTCGGTGATCTTGCCCGGTTCGTTGTCGCCGTAGTAATGCATGTTGGACGAGATGAAGTGCAGGCAGAAGGTGCGCAGCATGTTGGGGGCGATCAGCACCACCACCAGCGGCGTGACCCAGGTGAGTTGGGCGGTGACGATGGGCGGCCAGGCGATGCTGGTGCCGAACAGCCAGGCGATGCCGTTGGCCAGGTAATACAGCACGAACAGGTGCCAGATGGCGTGGACGATCACGCCCAGCGGGTTGTAGCTGACCAGGCCGATGAGGCGAAAGTTGCGGATGTCCTTGCGGGTAATCACGCCACGGCGATACAGCCTGAGCGGTTCGGTGAGGTATTTGGCGGCACGCAGGTAGACGGCCAGCATGTTGTCACCGACCATGATCAGGCGCTTGAGTCCCCATTTCTCACCGTTGGTGATGCCCCGTTCTTCCAGGTCGGTTTCGCCGCCGGAGTGCTTGTGGTGATGGAAGTGCAGGTGACGGCGCACCCAGGGGTTGATGGTGGTGGGGCGCCACAGGTAGACGCCGAGCATCATCAGATGGTGGATGACCTTGTTGTTCTTGAAGTACATCCAGTGAATCAGGTCGTGCTCCAGTTCGTGCAGCAGTGAGGTCCAGAAGGCGGTGAGAACAATCACCGCCCAGGCGGGCATCAGCCCCTGCAGGTAAAGCACGGCGTTGAGTGTGCAACCGGCGATGGCAATGGCAAAAATGCCGAAGCCGATGGCGTTCTGGTGCTTGAGCCAGCCATGCCGTTGCCGTATATCATCACTGATCGCGATGATTTCCCGTTGAATCTTTTTATCCGTGGCGGATTTGCCGCGGGCAGGTGTAGTCGCCATTGTGAAGACTCCTTTTCTCGATGGCGCCTATCCTGACGGGCGCAGGCAAGAAAAACTCGGCTTTGGCCGCCAACCGTTTGACCGGGGACGCCAATGGCAAATAAAAAACAGGCCGCCGCCCTGCTGATGGGGCCGCTGCTGCACCTGCTGCACGAGCGTGGCGTGGATGGCGAGGCCATTCTGCGCCGCCACGGGCTCGACCCGATGATGGTGCGTGACCCGGAGGCCAGGCTGGATGCGGCGGTGTCCACGGCGTTGCTGGATGACAGCCTGGCGGCGCTGGGTGACCCGGCCATGGCCATTGATGCGGCTCGCCATGCCCAGTACAACACCTTCGGTGCGCTCGGCCTGGCGGTGGCGGCGGGCGGTGACCTGCACAGCGTGCTCAACCGCATTACCCGCTTTCATCGCCTGATCAGTGACCTGGTCAGTACCGAGCTGACCGTGGACGACCGGACCGTGGCGCTGCACTTTGCCTCCAGCACCGACCATCAGCCCCATCCCCAGGCGATTGCCTTTGTCATGGCCAGCATCGTGCGCTTGCTGCGCATCCGCATTGATCGAGACCACAACCCGGTGGCCGTGGCGGCACCGGCCTGGATGGACCCGGCCCTGCGTTCGGCCCTGGCCCGTTATTGCCGCTGCCCGGTCACCGAGTCGGACAGTTACTCGCTGGCCTTCGACAAGGCCAATGCCCAGCAGATGCTGGCCGCCAGTGATACCCAGCTGGCGGCCATGCTGGATGCCACGCTCAGCCAGCGGCTGGCCGAGTCGGAGCATGGTTCGCTGGCCAGCCGCCTGACCCTGTGGATCGAGCAACGGCTGCCAGACGGTGAGCCGGCGCAGGCGGACGCGGCCGCCGCCCTGTGCCTGAGTACCCGCAGTCTGCAACGTCGATTGGCGGACGAGGGGCTGAGCTGGAAGAAGCTGCTGGAAGAGACCCGCAAGATGCTGGTGGAGCGGCACCTGCGCACGCCGGGCATGACGGTGACGCAGATGGCCTTTCTGCTGGGTTTTTCCGATGTCAGCGCCTTTTCCCGTGCCTTCAAGAAGTGGTACGGGGTGTCACCGAGTCAGTTTTAAGATTTATCGGGGAATGGCCGGGAATGCAGCCTGGTACAACGTCTGAGGTTGGACGTCAGACGCGATAGGCTGAAACCCCGGTGTCTTCCCGGCTCGTCCCCTGTGAGCCTGGTTTGCAAACGAAGACGGCTTGTTCGCGTGCAAGCACGCTCCCACAGGCAATGCCTGGATTGGTAGAAGGCGCTTGCAGGTGAAGGGGGTTGGCTCAGAGCTGTGCATCCGGCCTTGTACGTTGCCCGCTAATCCCCGAAGAACCCGTTTTAGGCCTGTTGGTATAACTGGCGCAATGGCTGGGCCTGTTCCAGTTCAAAGCCCAGTGCCAGCAGGGTGCGCTCGTCGCCATGGCGGCCGGAGAACTGCACGCCGATGGGCAGGCCCTGGTCGGTCTGGCCCATTGGCAGTGACAGGGCCGGGCTGCCGCTGGCGTTGTTGGCGGGGGTGAAGGTGGTATAGCGCAGCAGCCGCTCCAGCTGGGTGTCGAAGGGTACATCGGCGCCCAGGTAGCCCAGCGGCGGGGTGGTGTGGGCCAGCACCGGGCTGAGAATCACGTCGTAGTCATTGAAGGTGCGGGCATAACGCTGCTGGCTCTTTTTCAGCTGGCGGATCATGCCCGGTGTCTTCAGGAACCGCTGTTTGTAATAGTCCGCCAGGCCCAGGGTGAGCGGGTCCAGCTGACTGCGGTCAAAGCCCTGGGGAAACAGGGCCCGGCCGAACTGGCTGACGGAAAACGCCAGCATGGCCCAGTAGAGCAGAAAGTCGTCCACGAAGCGTTGCGGCAGGTCGATGCGGGCTTCCTCCACCCGGTGGCCGAGCCCTGCCAGCTGGCGGGCGGTGGCCTCCACCGTGGCGCGGGTCTGCGCGCAGCTGGGGTCGCCGGTGATGGAGTCGATCATCATGCCGATACGCAGGCGCCCCTTGCCGGGGCCGGTGACCTGGCCGATGGCGGGTAGTTTGCGGTTGCGGTAGTAGCGCTCGGCTTCGCTGAAGAAGTTGGCGGTATCACGCACGCTGCGGGTCAGCACACCGTCGCTGATGATGTTCACCGGCAGGGCCTTGCCGGCTTCCTGGGTCACCAGCCGGCCCCGGGTGCATTTCAGGCCCACCAGGCCACAGCAGGCGGCGGGGATGCGGATGGAGCCGCCGCCATCGTTGCCGTGGGCAATCGGCACCACGCCGGCGGCCACCAGGGCGGCGCTGCCGCCGGAGGAACCGCCGGCGGAATAATCGCCGTGCCAGGGGTTGTGGGTGGCGCCGTCGTGGGCCAGTTCGGTACTGGCGGTGAAGCCGAAGGCCGGCAGGCGGGTCTTGCCGATCACGTTAAAGCCCTGGGCCAGATATTGCCGGGCCAGCACGCTGGTTTTCTTCAGCGGCTTGCCGCCCACCGCGGCGCTGCCGTGCCGGGTCGGCAGGCCGGGCATGTCGATATTGTCCTTGATCAGGCTGGGAACGCCGGCGAAAAAGCCAGTAAACGTCTTTTCGCTGGCGCGCGCCTGACTGGCTTCCCGGTCCGTCAACACCATGGCATTGAGCTGTGGCTCCACCGCCGCCAGACGTGCCAGGGCGGCGTCCGTGGCTTCGCGCGGGTGGATCTCGCCTTTGGCGATCAGTGCGGCCAGAGCGGTGGCGTCGTGGTGGGCGAGGGCGTCATCAGTGAAGGCATGGACGGTGCGGGGCATGGGCTGGCCTCGGTAGCTAAAAGCGCATGGTGCCATGCCGCCCGCTGCCGTGCGGGCCAATCGCCCTGTCTGGGCGGGCGGCTACTGGCGCCAGAACATGGGCGTGAACAGCACCAGCATGGTGAAGATTTCCAGCCGGCCCAGCAGCATGTTCAGGCACAGGATCCACTTGGCCACTTCCGGCAGCTGGCCAAAGCTGTCGCTGACCCCGGCCAGGCCCGCGCCCAGGTTGTTGATGGTGGCGGCCACCGCGGAGAAGGAGGTGACGAAGTCCACGCCGGTGGCACACACCGCGATCACCGACAGCACGGCAATGCTGATGTAAACGCCGACAAAGCCCCACACTGCCTGCAACACCTGATCGTCCACCTTGCGGCGGCCGAAGCGCAGCACGAACAGCCCGGACGGGAAAATCAGCCGGCGCAGTTCCCGGTGGCCGTGGTGGAACACCAGGGCGGCGCGCACCACCTTGATACCGCCGGCGGTGGAGCCGGCGCAGCCGCCGATGAAGCTCGACAGGATCAGCATGAAGGGCACGAAGGTGGGCCAGTTGCTGATCGAGGTGCTGACAAAGCCGGTGCCGGTGGACAGGGACGCCACCTGCAGCAGGGTGTGGTGGAAGTCTTCCCAGCGGGTGGCAAAGACGTCATGGGCCAGCAGGCTGGAGAACACGATGATCACGTAGGCCAGCTGCAGGCCGAGGAAGAAACGCAGCTCCGGGTCCAGCCACAGGGCCTTGGGCGAGCGGTCCTTCCAGGCCACGAAGAACAGGGCAAAGTTGGTGGCGCCCAGCAGGATGAAAACGCTGGCAATGATGTTGATGGTGCCACTGTGGAAGTAGCCCAGGCTGGCGCTATGGGTGGAAAAACCGCCGGTGGACAGGGTGGAGAAGCTGTGACAGATGGCGTCGAACCAGCTCATGCCGGCCAGGTGATAGGCGCCGGCGCAGATCACCGTCAGGGCCACGTACAGGTACCACAGTGCCTTGGCGGTTTCGGCGATGCGCGGGGTGAGCTTGGTGTCCTTGCTGGGGCCGGGAATCTCCGCCTTGTACAGCTGCATGCCACCAATGCCCAGCATGGGCAGTACCGCCAGCGCCAGCACGATAACGCCCATGCCGCCCAGCCAGTTGGTCAGCGCCCGCCAGAACAGCAGCGATTTGGGCAGGTAATCGAGCCCGGAAAGCACCGAGGCACCGGTGGTGGTGAAGCCGGAGATGGACTCGAACACCGCATCGGTGATGCCCACATCCAGATCCGGTGACAGCAGGAACGGCAGGCCACCGATGATGCCCAGCACGCTCCAGAACAGGGTCACCACCAGGAAGCCGTCGCGGGGCTGCAGCTCGGCCTTGTGGCGGAAGAACGGCAGCCACAGGGCCAGCCCCACCAGCAGGGTGATGACAAAGGAAATCAGGAAGGGGGTTTCGCTGCCTTCCTGGAACCAGTAAGACACCAGCACCGGCGGCATCAGGGCAAAGCTGAACACCACCAGCAACAGACCAAGGATTTTCGAGATCAGGGCGTAATGCATGATTAAGAAGCCTGGTCGGACGACGGACGACGGACGACGGACGCGAAAACATTATGCTGCTGGCTGGATTTGCAGGCGTGCGACGTCCGACCCTCGACGTCCGACTCGGTTATAGGCGCTGTTTGCCTTGCCGCTGTTCCTGTCGCCATAGAATGCCCTAGAAGAAGGTAAACCCGACCTGGAACAGTTTTTCCACGTCCCGGGTGCGGCGTTTGTCGATCAGGAACAGGATGACGTGGTCGTCCGGCTCGATCACCACATCATCGTGGGCGATCAGCACCTTCTCGCCGCGCACGATGGCGCCGATGGTGGTGCCCTCCGGCAGGTCGATATCCTCGATGGCCCGGCCCACCACCTTGGAGGAGCGGGCATCGCCATGGGCGATGGCCTCGATGGCTTCCGCGGCGCCCCGACGCAGGGAATAGACGTTGACCACATCGCCACGGCGCACATGGCTGAGCAGGCTGCCGATGGTGGACTGCTGGGGCGAGATGGCGATATCGATGTCGTGCCCCTGCACCAGGTCCACGTAGGCCGGGTTGGAAATCAGCGTCATCACCTTGCGCGCGCCCAGGCGCTTGGCCAGCAGTGAGGCCATGATGTTGGCTTCGTCATCGTTGGTCAGGGCGCAGAACACGTCGGTGTTTTCGATGTTGGCCTTGAGCAGCTCGTCGCGGTCGGTGGCCATGCCCTGCAGCACCACGGTCTGGTGCAGTTTTTCCGCCAGCCACTCGGCACGGCCGCTGCTGCGTTCGATGACTTTGACGTTGTAGCGGTGCTGGATGCTCTTCGCCAACCGGTAGCCGATGTTGCCGCCGCCGGCGATCAGAATGCGCTTGTAGTTGTGCTCCAGCCGGCGCAGCTCACTCATCACTGCGCGGATGTCATTCTTGGCGGCGATGAAGAAGACCTCATCATCCGCTTCGATAACCGTGTTGCCCTCGGGAATGATGGGCCGGTTACGACGGAAGATGGCCGCCACCCGGGTGTCCACGTTGGGCATGTGCTTGCGCAGTTCGCGCAGCTCGTTGCCCACCAGCGGGCCGCCGTAGTAGGCGCGCACCGCCACCAGCTGCACCCGGCCGCCGGCGAAGTTGACCACCTGCAGGGCTCCCGGGTGTTCGATCAGGCGCTTGATGTAGTCGGTGACCACCTGTTCGGGGCTGATGATCACATCGATGGGCAGGGCGGTTTCGTTGAACAGCTTGTCGGCGCGGCTGGTGTAGTGGGCGGTACGGATACGGGCGATCTTGGAGGGGGTGCGGAACAGCGAGTAGGCCACCTGGCAGGCGATCATGTTGGCTTCGTCGGAGTTGGTCACCGCGATCAGCATGTCCGCGTCTTCGGCTCCGGCGTCACGCAGCACTGCCGGGTAGCAGCCCATGCCGCGTACCGTGCCGATGTCCAGGCGGTCGGCCAGTTCGCGCAGGCGATCCTCGTCGGTGTCGATCACCGTGATGTCGTTGCGCTCGTTGGCCAGGTTTTCCGCCAGTGTGCCGCCCACCTGGCCGGCACCGAGAATGATAATTTTCATGGTCGCTTAACGCGCTCCCCATGCCTTTTGCAGGCAAGCCACATAAAAACCGTCCGGCCCCTGTGCGCGGGGGAACAGTTGCCAGCCGGCAGCCACCATTGTGGCCTCTTCCGGGCGCGGCGTCACATCCTGCGCATCGGGCTGGCGGGCCAGGAAGGCCTCCACCTGCCGGTCGTTTTCCTGCCGCAGCACCGAACAGGTGGCATAAACCAGCATGCCGCCGGGCTTGAGCAGCGGCCATAGTGCATCCAGCATGCGAGCTTGTAAATCGGCCAGCGCCGTCAGGTCGCTGCGCTTGCGGTGCCAGCGCACGTCCGGCTGGCGACGCAGGATGCCGGTGGCGGAGCAGGGCGCATCCAGCAGGATGGCGTCGAAGGGGGTGCCATCCCACCAGCTTTGCGGCTGGCTGGCATCGCCCTGCATGAGCGTGGCCTGGTGGCCCAGGCGCTGCAGGTTCTCGGCCACCCGGGCCAGGCGTTTGTCCTCCAGCTCCAGGGCCACCAGCTGCGCCTCGGGGAAGCGTTCGGCCAGTTGCCCGGTCTTGCCACCGGGGGCGGCGCAGGCATCCAGGATGCGACCGTCCGCCGGGCATTGCAGCAGTTCAGCGGGCAACTGGGCGGCCTCGTCCTGCACTGACAGGGCGCCGTCGGCAAAGCCGGGTAACTGGTTCACCGGCCGGGGCGGCAGATAGAGGCTGAAGGGCGTCAGTCGGCCGGGCCGGGCCTCGGGCAGTTGTGCCAGCAGGGCCTCGCGATGGTGTTGCTGGCGATTGACGCGCAGGGTGAAGGGCGGCGGTTGCAGGCTGGCCTCGGCCAGCGCCTCGGCCTGTTCCGGCCAGTCCTGCTGCCATTGTTTCCACAGCCAGCCGGGCAGGCTGAAGCGGATCGCCGGTGGCAGATCGGCCAGGGCCTGGTCGGCACTCAGGCGGCTGGCCTTGCGCAGGATGGCGTTGCTCAGGCCGCTGGCCCAGCCGGCTTTCAGTTTGCGGCACAGGTCCGGGTAGGCGTTGACCACGGCATGGGCCGGCCGCTCGCTGAACCACAGTTCGTAAAGCCCGGCCAGCAGTGCCAGGCGCAGCGGTTGCACGCTGGGTTTGAGGGGCTTGTCGAGTTGCTGGTTGAGCCAGTGGTTGAGTGGCCGCAGGTAGCGGCAGACGCCGAAGCACAGGTCACGCATCAGGCCGCCGTCGGCGCCTTCCAGGGGAAAGTCGCGCAGCACCTCGCGCAGGCTTTCGCCGTCGCCCTGGCCGGGCAGTACCCGGTTGAGGACGCGCACCGCCGTAAGGCGCGGGTCAGGCGTCGCCAAGGGTGTCTCCCGCCTGGAACAGGTCCGGGTGGCCGCGCCGTACCTCGGCCACGGTCATGGCACGCTTGCCGGGCAGTTGCAGGGTTTCCAGGCACAGTACGCCATCGCCGGTGGCCACGTGCAGGCCGCTGTCATCCACCTGCAGCAGGGTGCCGGGCTCATCGTCCGGCTGGCCCGGCAGCGGGCTTTCACTGGCCTGCCAGACGCGCATGGGCTGACCATTGAGGGGCAGCCAGGCCACCGGCCAGGGATTGAAGGCGCGCACCCGGTTGTAGAGGGCGCGGGTGGGCAGCCGGAAATCCAGCCGGGCTTCCTGCTTGCTGAGCTTGTGGGCGTAGGTGACGCCGTCCTCCGGCTGCGCGGTGGCGTTGGCCAGGTAGTGCTCCAGGTCGTCGAGCACGGTGACCAGCAAGCGTGCGCCCTGGGCCGCCAGGCGGTCATGCAGCTGGCCGCCGGTTTCACTGTCACCAATGGGCAGGGCTTCACTCAGCAACATGGGGCCGGTGTCCAGGCCGGCTTCCATCTGCATGATGGTGTTGCCGGTTTGTGTGTCGCCGACGGTGATGGCGCGCTGGATCGGTGCGGCGCCGCGCCAGCGTGGCAGCAGCGAGCCGTGCACGTTGAGGCAGCCCTGGCGGGGAATATCCAGTACTGCCCGGGGGATGATCAGGCCGTAGGCCACCACCACCAGGGCATCCAGTTGCAGGTCGCGCAGCTGCTGGCGGATGTCGTCGCCCTTCAGGTTGTGCGGCTGCAGCACGTCGATGCCGTGGGCCTCGGCCAGTTGCTTGACCGGGCTTTTCTGGACCCTCTTGCCGCGACCGGCGGCCCGGTCCGGCTGGGTAAGGACGGCCACCACCTGGTGGTCACTGTCGAGCACCGCCTGCAGGCTGGCGGCGGCGAAGTCCGGGGTGCCGGCGAAGGCGAGACGGAGTGGTGTCAAAAGGAACCTCGGGGTGTTGGCGGCGGTTGTGCAGGAGCGTGCTCGGGCAGCGAGGGGTTTTCGCTTGCCGGCAAGCTCCTGCAGGGCATATCAGGCGCGCTGGCGATGGATCTTTTCCAGCTTCTTGCGGATGCGGTCGCGCTTGAGGCGAGACACGTAGTCCACGAACAGCTTGCCGTCCAGGTGGTCGATCTCGTGCTGGATGCAGGTGGCCAGCAGTTCGTCCGCCTCTTCCTCGAAGGTATTGCCATCCCGATCCAGGGCCTTGATGCGCACCCGGGCCGGCCGTTCCACCTTTTCGTAGAAGCCGGGCACCGACAGGCAGCCTTCCTCGTAGGGGGCGGTGTCGTCGGTGAGGGGGGTGATCTCCGGGTTGATGAAGACGCGGGGCTCGGACTTGTCCTCGGACAGGTCCATGACGATCAGCCGGATATGCACATTGACCTGGGAGGCGGCCAGGCCGATTCCCGGGGCGTCGTACATGGTTTCGAACATGTCGTCGATCAGTTTGCGAAGCTCGTCATCCACCTTTTCCACCGGCTTTGCTACCGTGCGAAGCCGGGGGTCAGGGAATTCCAGTATTTCCAGTTTGGCCATTTACCTTTCCAGAAGTTGCGGTAGCACTCGAAATTCGGTTGCTAAATATATGATCGCATTGCTAATATCCAAGAGAAACCGCGTCCAGAATGGGGGTACGCGGGCGGTCTTGGGGATGAGTCCAATAATGATAAAAGGAATCCGGTGATGATGAAATCGGTCCAGCGCGCCCTGACCTTCGGCCTTTTGCTGGCGGTCTCCGGTCTGGCGTCCGCTGAGGTCATGCTCAAAGAGGGGCATCCCAGCACATATTACGTGAAAAACGGCGATACCCTGTGGGATATCAGTGGCCGTTTCCTTGAACATCCCTGGCAGTGGCCGGAGATCTGGCAGATCAACGACGAGATCAGCAATCCTCACCTGATCTATCCCGGCGATGAAATCCATCTTACCTATGTGGACGGCGAACCGCGACTGACGGTCAAGCGTGGCGTGCAGGAAACCAAGATGCCCAATGGCGTGGTCAAACTGACCCCGCGGGTACGTGAGGTGGCCAACGATACCGCCATCCCGGCATTGCCCATGAGTGATATCCAGGCCTATCTGAAAGACGGCCTGGTGCTGGAGCGCGATGAAATCGCCAAGGCGCCCTACGTGGTGGGTGGCCAGGATCGCCGAGTGGTATTCGGTGAAGGCGATACCGTTTATGCCCGGGACGTGGATAACGAATGGCAAGACATGGACAGCAGCTACGGTTTCTTCCGTGTCGGTGAGCAATACGTGGACCCGGATACCCAGGAAGTGCTGGGTTACGAGGCTCGTCAGATCGGCACGGGGTCCGTGGCCGGCCACAATGATGACATGCTGACCCTGCACATTACCCGCTCCAGTGAGGATGTGCGCATTGATGATCGCCTGTTCTCCACCAGTGATCGCCGGGTGCGTGCTGTTCTGTACCCTTCTGCCCCGGATAACAAGATCGAAGCCAAGATCATCCGCTTCTTTGATCGCCTCAACAGCGTTGCCCGTGGCGATGTGGTGGTGATCAACAAGGGCATCCGTGATGGCCTCAAGGAAGGCAATGTTCTGGATGTCTATGGCGAGGGTGAAGTGGTGCGGGATCGTCAGAAAGGCGACATGGTTCAGCTGCCTCGCTCCAAGACCGGCACCCTGGTGGTGTTCCGCGTCTTCGACAAGGTCAGCTATGCTCTGGTAATGACGTCCACCCGGCCGATCTACATGAATGACGCGGCCGAAAGCCCGGCCGGCAGCTACTGATACCGGCGGCCGCCCTGGCCGCCTTTCATAACCGTCACGCACACAGGGAGGTGAGCGATGGACGGACAATTCCGGCGCCTGCTTTTGCAGGCGCTTTTCTGTCCCGCATCGGCGGCTCTGGGTCGCGCCCTGCAACACCTGGATGTGAACGCCCGGCTGGATGATTTCCTGCCTTTTCTGCCCGTGGGTCTGCGCGAGCGGGCGGCGCTGCTCGACAATACCGGCGAACTGCCCCTCTATTTCGACACCCTGCGTGAGGCGGGCTGGCGCTGGGTGGCACTGGGTGATGTGGATTACCCGCCCTTGCTGGCGTCGCTGCCGGAGGCCCCCGGGGTGCTGGCGGTACGGGGGCCGGTGTCGGTGTTGTCCCGGCCGGCCCTGGCCATGGTCGGGGCCCGCAATGCCTCCGCCGACGGGCTGGATAACAGTCACCGTTTTGCCCGTGCCCTGGCCCGTTCCGGTTTTGTGATTGTCAGTGGTCTGGCGCTGGGGGTGGATGCCGCCGCCCACCGGGGCGCCATGGCCGGTGGCCAGACCCTGGCGGTGATGGGCTGCGGCCCGGACCGGATCTACCCGGCGCGCCACAGCCTGCTGGCCGAGCAGATTGTTGAAGGGGGCGGTGCCCTGATTACCGAATTCGCCCCTGGCGCCGGCCCGGCCCGCCAGCACTTTCCCCTGCGCAATCGCATCATCAGTGGCCTGAGCCTGGCCACCATCGTGGTGGAAGCGGCCATCAAGAGCGGTTCGCTGATTACTGCCCGCACGGCGTTAAGCCAGGGGCGGGAAGTATTTGCGGTGCCCGGCGCCATCCACAATCCGCTCAGCAAGGGCTGCCATCAGCTGCTGCGTGACGGTGCCAGCTGGCTGGAGTCCCTGGACGATGTGTTCGAGGCCTTCGGTGAGTTCCGCCGCAGCGTGGAAGCCAGTGAGCTGGCGGCGCCGGCGCCGACCCTGATTCGCCATCTGACCAGCGGGCTGAATGATCTGGACAGCCTGCAACAACGCAGTGGCCTGCCCATGGCGGAGCTGGCCGGGCAGCTCTCCCAGCTGGAGCTGGATGGCTGGGTGGAGAAAGTCGCCGGCGGCTACCTGAAACGCTCGGGCGGTGGTGCTTGAGTCCGGGCCGGCGCCAAGGTACTTTGCCGCAGTCAAAATTGTGCGGACGATTCCATGCAACAGCATCTGGCAAGTGCGGCCGACATCCTGCGCCATGGCGGGCTGGTGGCCTACCCCACCGAGGCGGTGTACGGCCTGGGGTGTGATCCTTTTGATGAAGCGGCGGTCATGCGGCTGCTGGCGGTCAAGCAGCGTCCGGTGGCCAAGGGCCTGATTCTGCTGGCGGCGGATTTGCCGCAATTGTTGCCCTATATCAAGGTCACGGCGGCGCAGCAGGCTAAACTGGCCAGCAGTTGGCCGGCACCGGTGACCTTCCTGGTGGAAGCCAGTGAACGGGTGCCCGCCTGGGTACGCGGCGAACACGCCAAGGTGGCGGTGCGCGTCAGCGCCCACCCGCTGGCACGCCAGCTGGCGGCGCTGGCCGGTGGGCCGATCATTTCCACCAGTGCCAACATCAGTGGCCGGCCGTCGGCGCGTAACCGCTTTCAGGTGGCGCGCCAACTGGGCGAGCAGGTGGACTTTGTGGTGACCGGCGACTGTGACCGGGCCAGCAAACCCTCTACCATCATCGATTTGGAGACCGGGCGCACCCTGCGCGCCTGAATTGCCGGGAGAGCAACCTTGAGCGACCTACCCCTGGACCAGGTAAAAGCCTACCTGCTGGATCTTCAGGCGCGTATCTGTGACGCCCTGGCCGAGGAAGATGGCGCTGCCAGCTTCCGGGAAGACAGCTGGCAGCGGGAGCAGGGGGGCGGTGGCTGCAGCCGGGTGCTCACTGACGGCAAGGTGATCGAGAAGGGCGGCGTCAATTTTTCCCATGTGTTCGGCGCCGGGCTGCCGCCGTCTGCTACCGCCGCGCGGCCGGAGCTGGCCGGGCGCAGTTTCCAGGCCATGGGCGTCTCGCTGGTGATTCACCCGTACAACCCCTATGTGCCCACCAGTCACGCCAATGTCCGCTTCTTTGTCGCCGAAAAAGAGGGCGAGCCGCCGGTATGGTGGTTCGGGGGTGGTTTTGACCTGACGCCCTACTACGGCTTTGAAGAAGATGTGGTGCACTGGCACCGCACCGCCCGGGATGCCTGTGCGCCCTTCGGTGATGACCTCTATGACGAGTTCAAGGCCTGGTGCGATGATTATTTCTACCTCAAGCACCGGGACGAGCCTCGCGGCGTGGGCGGGTTGTTTTTCGATGACCTCAACCGCTTCGATTTCGACACCTGTTTCGCCCTGATGCGCAGCATCGGTGATGCCTATATTCCCGCCTACCGGCCCATCATGGCCCGTCGCAAGGACACCCCCTTCGGTGACCGCGAGCGCCAGTTCCAGCTTTATCGCCGGGGCCGCTATGTGGAGTTCAACCTGGTCTACGACCGCGGCACCATTTTCGGGCTGCAGTCCGGCGGGCGCACCGAGTCCATTCTCATGTCCATGCCGCCGCTGGTGCGCTGGGACTATGACTGGCACCCCCAATCCGGAACACCGGAAGCCGAGCTTTACCGTGACTTTCTGATCCACCGGGAGTGGTTATGAGCGATCTGTACTGTGTGTTCGGCAACCCGGTGAACCACTCCCGCTCGCCGGACATCCACCACGCCTTTGCTGCCCAGCGTGGGGAAGACGTGCACTATGAAAAGCGTGAGGCGCCCCTGAGCGGCTTCCCGGAAGCTGTGGCCTCCTTCTTCACCAGTGGCGGACGCGGTGCCAATGTCACCGTGCCGTTCAAGGAAGAGGCCTATGCCCTGTGCAACGACCTGAGTGAACGGGCGCGCCAGGCCGGTGCCGTGAACACCCTCTGGCAGCGGGACGGTCGCCTGCATGGTGATAACACCGATGGCGCCGGCCTGATGGCAGACCTGCGCCACAACCTGGGCTGGAAAATCGAAAACCGTCGGGTGTTGCTGCTCGGTGCCGGTGGCGCCATGCGCGGTATCCTCGGGCCGCTGCTCAGTTACAAGCCGTCCCAGGTGCTGATTGCCAATCGCACCGCCAGCAAGGCCCAGACCCTGGCGGAACTGTTCCATGGGTCGGGCGTGCCGGTTTACGGCACCTCCCTGGACGGGCTGCGCGGCAGCTTTGATCTGATCATCAACGGCATCAGCGCCGGCCTGCACGGTGAAATGCCGGATCTGCCGGCGGACCTGGTCAAGCCAGGGTCGGTGGCCTATGACATGGTCTATGGCAAGGAGCCCACGCCGTTCTTGCGTTGGGCCGAGGCCGCCGGTGCCCTGGCCACCGCCGATGGCCTGGGCATGCTGGTGGAGCAGGCGGCGGAGGCGTTTTTCCTGTGGCGCGGCTGGCGCCCGGATACCGTGCCGGTGATGAAAATGCTGCGCCGGGACGCGCCCTGATGGAAGAAGTCGTCACCGCCACGCTGGTCAGCCTGGTCATGGTGTTGACCACCGTCACCCTGCACTACGTGACCCTGGCCGGCCTGTCGGATCTGCTGGCCAAGCTGCGCCACGTGCGTGGTCAGATCCTGCTGGTGATGATGGTGGTGTTCCTGGTCCACATGGTGGAGGTCACGCTCTATGGCCTGGTCTACTGGGCGATGGATCGCAGCGATGTGGCCATGGCCATTGGCGGCAATGTCAGTGGTGACTTTCTCGATCATCTCTACTTTTCGCTGGCCTGCTATACCTCCCTGGGGCTGGGCGATCTGTTTCCCATTGGTGCCCTGCGGCTGATTGCCGGGGTGGAAGCCCTCAACGGCCTGATCATGATTACCTGGTCGGCCTCCTTTGCGTTTCTGGTGATGCAACGGCGCTGGCATTTTTAACACGACGTTACCATGGCGTTGTATACTGACGGGAATGCCTTCCGGAGCCGCCATGCGCCACGCTGTTGCCCTGTTATTGTTCGCTTGCCTGTTTCTGCCTTCTGCCCCGCTGCGGGCCTCTACCTTCGGTTTCTCCTGGGATAATGACCTGTTTGTTGGCACCGACCGCAATTATACCAACGGCGTGCGGATCAGCTGGGTGGGCGAGGACCAGGGGCAGTGTGACCGTACTGCCTCACTGACCTGCGGCGTGGCACGTGGCGTACAGTGGTTGCCCGGTATTGATCTTGATGGCAGCCGCCAGGCGCTGACCCTGAGCGTGGCGCAGATCATGATCACCCCGCATGACATCACCCGCTCCACTCCGGATTACAACGATTTACCCTATGTGGGCTACAGCAACCTGGAGCTGGGGTTGTTCAGCTGGAACGATGACAGCCTGTTTGGCTATGGCCTGCGCGGCGGCGTGGTGGGGCCGGATTCCGGCGCCGAGCAAAGCCAGAAAGTGGTACACAAAATCACCGGCTCCCAGGAACCCATGGGCTGGGATAATCAGCTGGGCAGCGATGCCATCGGCGGGCTCTGGTTTCTCTATTCCCACCGTTATCTGCATCACATCAGTGACAGCGGCCTGGAGACAGAGCTGGGCTATGCCTGGGGTGTGGATGCCAACAACTTTGATGGCAATGCACAGGCCGGGGGTTTTATCCGCATCGGGCGCAACCTGCCGCGTAATTTCATTCCCGACTACGCCGGTATCGGTACCGCCGGGTCACTGGTGGGGTTGTTTGACGGCAAGGGGTTTGGCTGGGAAAGTTTTCTCGGCGCGTCCGGTCAGTACCTGGGCTACTCCTACCTGGATGAGAAGAGCGGGCCCTATGATGTGCGCGTGCGTGACGGTATCCTCACCCTGGTGCTGGGCGGCGGCGTCCACACCGACAACTTTTCGTTCACCATGACCCTGCAGAGTTCCAGCTCGCCGCTGCGCGATAGCGACGACCTGCTCAGCTTCGGCAATCTGTCCTTCATGTGGCAGATTTAGCCGCTGGCTCCCGGGTCCGCCAGATAGCGATTCTTGAGGCGCACGTAGTTGCCGGCCACATAGGGCAGAAATTCCTTTTCTTCGGCGGTCAGGGGCCGCACCGGTCGGGCCGGTTGGCCGCGATACAGGTGGCCGCTTTCCAGTCGTTTGCCTGGCCCCACCAGGGAGCCGGCGGCAACGATCACGTCATCCTCGACCACGGCGCCATCCATGATGATGGCCTGCATGCCGACCATTACCCGGTTGCCCAGGGTGCAGCCGTGTAGCATCACCTGATGGGCAATGGTCACGTCGTCACCGATTTGCAGGGCGAAACCGCCGGGGTTGAAGCGCGAATCATGGGTGATGTGCAGCACCGCATTGTCCTGGATGCTGACCCGATCACCGATGCGGATGGCATGCATGTCACCGCGAATTACCGCCCGCGGCCACACCGAGCAATCTTCGCCCAGTACCACGTCTCCGATCACCGTGGCATCCGGGTCCACAAATACCCTGGCACCCAACTGCGGGGCCTTGTCTTCAAAGCGGCGAATCCCCATCACTGATACACTCTAGGTCAAATTCAACGAATTACCGTAGGGCGGAAATTGGCGTCAGCCAATCTCCGCCATAAACGCCGAAACGGCGGAGATCGCCTGCGGCGATTTCCGCCCTACGCTTCAACACGCCATGAAGGTTCATTATCCATCTTCAGGGTGTACAAACAACGCAGGACCGATACCGAATGAGCAACGATAACCCCCTGATTGACTACCCGGATCTGCCGCCTTTTTCCCGCATTCAGCCCGAGCAGGTACTGCCGGCCGTGGAGCAGCTGATTGCCGATGGCCGTGCCCGGATCAAGCAGGTGCTGGCGGACGGCAAGTTTGACTATGCCCACCTGGTGATGCCGCTGGATCAGGAAGATGATCGCCTGGGCAAGGCCTTCGGCCCGGCCGGTCACCTCAATGCGGTGGCCCAGAACGAGGCCCTGCGCAGTGCCTACAACAGCTGCCTGCCGCTGCTCAGTGAGTACGGTACGGAAGTGGGGCAGAACGCTGACCTGTGCGCGGCCTTCCAGGCCCTGCGTGACAGTGACGAATGGGCGTCCCTGAACGAAGCCCAGCAAAAGGATATTGAAAATACCCTGCGCGATTTCCGTCTTTCCGGGGTGGACCTGCCGGAAGACAAGAAAGCCGAGTACATGGCCAATTCCCGGCGCCTGTCCGAGCTCACCAGCCAGTTCTCCGACAACGTGCTCGATGCTACCCAGGCCTGGACCAAACATATTACCGACGAAGCCGAACTGGACGGCCTGCCCGACAGTGCCCGCGCCGGGGCCGCCGATCGCGCCCGCGCCGAGGACAAGGACGGCTGGTTGCTGACCCTGGATGCGCCGGTATTCATCGCCGTGATGAGCCACTGCAAGAATGCCGCCCTGCGCCAGGAGATGTACACCGCCTGGACCACCAAGGCCTCCGACCAGGGGCCCCATGCCGGCCAGTTCGACAACGCCGCCATCATGGACGAGATTCTCGCCCTGCGTCATCGCCAGGCCGAGCTGCTCGGCTTTGCCAACTACGGGGAAAAATCCCTGGCCACCAAGATGGCCCGTGACGTGGCGGAAGTGATTGCCTTCCTGGAAGACCTGGCCCGCCGCGCCAAGCCCCAGGCCGAGCAGGAGCTGGCCGAGCTGAAAGCCTTTGCCGCCGAGCAGGGCGCCGGCGAGCTCAATCCCTGGGATATCGGTTTCTGGAGCGAGCGCCTGCGCGAAGCGCGCTACAGCATTTCCGAGGAAGAGCTGCGCCCCTGGTTCCCGGCCGATACCGTGATCGACGGCATGTTTGCCGTGGTCGGTAAACTGTTCGGCATTCGTTTTCGCCAGCGCCAGGATGTGGAAACCTGGCATGAGGATGTGCGCTTCTACGAACTGGTGGATGACGATGGCAGTGTCCGCGCCGCCTTCTACCTGGACATGTATGCCCGCACCGGCAAGCGCGGTGGCGCCTGGATGGATGACGCCCGCATTCGTCGTCGCCGGCCCGATGGCAGCCTGCAAACGCCGGTGGCCTACCTGACCTGCAACTTCGCACCGCCTGCCGGCGGCAAGCCGGGCCTGCTGACCCATGATGAGGTGGTCACCCTGTTCCACGAATTCGGCCACGGCCTGCATCACATGCTCACCGAGCAGGAAGTGTCCGGCATTTCCGGCATCAATGGCGTGGCCTGGGATGCGGTGGAGCTACCCAGTCAGTTCCTGGAAAACTGGTGCTGGACGGAAGAGGGCATCGCCCTGATTTCCTCGCACTATGAAACCGGCGAGCCGCTGCCCGGGGAAAAGCTGGAAAAGATGCTGGCCGCGAAAAACTTCCAGAGCGCCATGCAGATGATGCGCCAGCTGGAGTTTTCCCTGTTCGACATGCGCATCCATGCCGAGTACCAGCCGGGACTGAGCATTCAGGCGGTACTGGATGAGGTGCGCCAGCAAGTGGCAGTAATTCAGCCGCCGTCATTCAACCGTTTCCAGAACAGCTTCGGGCATATCTTTGCCGGCGGTTATGCGGCGGGCTACTACAGCTACAAGTGGGCGGAGGTACTGTCCTGCGACGCCTATTCCCGTTTTGAGGAAGAGGGCGAGTTCAACGAGGAAACCGGCCGCGCCTTCCGCAGCGAAATTCTCGCCAAGGGCGGCAGCCGCGAACCCATGGAGCTGTTCAAGGCCTTCCGGGGTCGCGAGCCCAGCGTAGAGCCGCTGCTGCGCCACTCAGGGATTAACGGCTAGATGTGTTCAGCGTCGGACGCCAGACGTCTGACGTCCGACGCTTCAAGACAAAACCACTAGCTTTTCTGTTTGTCTGAGGAATCACGCCAATGAAACGCCAATTTATCGCCGGGGCCACTTGCCCGGAATGTGGACAGCAAGACAAGATCCAGCGCGTTATCGACGGTGACCGCCAGTGGATGGAGTGTGTTTCCTGCGGCGCAAAGAAGGACCTGGATGACAAACCGGCCGAGGCGGTGGATGCGCTGGCGCAGCCGGTCACTCTGAAAATGCCCGGCGATAAATAGCCGAACATAAAAAAACGGGCCCCCAGGGCCCGTTTTTTTATGTCTGCGCCATGTCATTCCGGCGCCATTACTTTTCCACAAACGCCCGTTCGATCACATATTCCCCCAGCTCGCCGCCGCGGGTTTCGCGAAAGCCCCAGCCATCCAGAATGGCCTGGGTATCCTTGAGCATGGCCGGGCTGCCGCACAGCATGAAGCGGTCATTCTCCAGGCTGGGCGTGGGCAGGCCCAGGTCCTCGAAAATCTTGCCGCTGGTCATCAGGTCGGTGAGGCGGCCCTGGTTGCGGAACGGCTCGCGGGTGACGGTCGGGTAGTAGAGCAGGTTGCCCTTGACGAACTCACCGAAGAATTCGTTATTGGGCAGCTCGTCCTCGATCACGTCCTGGTAAGCCAGTTCGGACACGTGGCGCACGCCGTGGGTGAGGATCACCTTGTCAAACTGATCATAGATCTCCGGGTCGCGGATGATGCTCATGAACGGCGCCAGGCCGGTGCCGGTGGACAACAGCCACAGGTTCTTGCCCGGCAGCAGGTGGTCGGCCACCAGGGTGCCGGTGGGTTTGCGGCTCACATAGATCTTGTCGCCCGGCTGGATCTTCTGCAGCTGGGAAGTCAACGGGCCGTCCGGCACCTTGATGCTGAAGAACTCCAGTTCTTCCTCATAATTGGCGCTGGCGATGGAATAGGCGCGCAGCAGCGGGCGGCCATTGTCCTGCTCCAGGCCGATCATGGTGAAGTGGCCATTCTTGAAGCGGAACCCCGGATCACGGCTGGTGGTGAAGCTGAACAGGGTATCGTTCCAGTGGCGCACGCTGGTGACGGTTTCAGTATTCAAGTTCGACATAACTAAATAACTGTTTATTCCAAACGTTTCTGATGATGGAAATTTAACCGACGCGGCGATATCGGTAAAATGGGTAATTCCGATATTTGATATCGATTTAATCAATAAAGGTGTCTGCCATGAAATTCACCCTGCGCCAGCTGGACGTGTTTCTGGCCACGGCCCACCACGAAAACATCAGCCGCGCGGCGGACAGCCTCAATATGAGCCAGTCCGCCGCCTCCGGGGCGCTCAAGGAGCTTGAGGCGCTTTACGACCTGAAGTTCTTCGAACGGGCTGGCAAGCGTCTCAAACTCAACGATCTGGGCCGGCAGTTCTGGCCCCGGGCCGAGGCGCTGCTGGCCCAGGCCCGGGAACTGGAGGGCGATCTGCTCAGTCACCGGGATCTGGGTCGGTTGAATGTGGGGGCCACGCTCACCATCGGCAACTACCTGGCGGTGGGCATCATGGCCGAATACATGGCCGAGCAGCCCGGCGCCCGGGTTCATCTGGAGGTGGCCAACACCCGCTCCATTGTCGAGCGGGTGCTGGCCTTTGAACTGGATCTGGGCTTGATCGAGGGAGAACTCAACCACCCGGACCTGGAGTTGCTGCCCTGGCGGGAGGACGAACTGGTGGTGTTCTGTAGCCCGGAGCATGAGCTTGCAGGTAAGGAAGCGCTTACTGATGACGCGCTTCGCTCGGCCCACTGGATCGTGCGTGAGTCCGGCTCCGGGACGCGGCAGACCTTCGAGCGAGGCATGCACGGGCTGGTGCCGGAGCTGGACCTGGCCCTGGAGCTGGAGCATACCGAGGCGATCAAGCGGGCGGTGGAGGCGGGCCTTGGCATCAGCTGCCTGTCGCGGGTGTGCCTGCGCGAGGCTTTCCGGCGCGGCTCGCTGGTGGAACTGCCGGTACCGCACCGTGACTTCAGCCGGGATTTCTATTTTGTCCTGCACCGGCAGAAATACCGCAGCCCCGGCATCAATCGCTGGCTGCAGCTGTGCCGCCAATCGTCAGGTTAGCCGGGGGCTTTGGGCATGTATTCCGGCTTGAGAATGCCGTCGAGCTGGCTGTAGGGCACCACCAGCTGCGGCTGGCCCATGGCATAGGGCGCAATCTGGTAAACGTTGTAGTGCAGCACCACGCCCTCATCGCCCAGGTAAAGGTTGCTGGTCTTGGTGAACGGCCAGCTTTGCTGGAAGGTTTGGTCCAGCTTGTGCTGTTTGAGCCATTGGGCATGGCTCTGGCTGGCCAGTTTCCAGAATGCCTGGACCTTGCCGTCTTCTACCAGATCGGCGAGGCCGGCGGCCTTGCCGTTGGCCAGGTCCCAGTGAAAGTAGGCGATGCCCGGCATGCCGTGGGCGCCGCCGGTGAATTCGTAGCTTTCCAGCGCGAAGGTCACCAGGTCGCCGGTGCGGGACAACAGCGTACTGCTGCCAGTCAGCTCCCAGTTCTGCTGGTCGGCCACCGGCAGTTTTTCCGCTTCCTGAATGAAATCCGCGGCCAGCTGTTGCGGCGTTGCCGACAGGCTGGGTTCTTCCTCGCCGTTTTGCAGCATGCCAGCCAGATGCGCCATCAGCGCCCGGTTCAGGTCAGGCTGGTTGTCCACGGTGACCCACTGGATGGACACCTGCGGGCAATAGTCGCCGCTGCAGTTGGACAGGGTCTTGTCCAGGCGGTGCTGTTCGGTGCTCAGCTGCGCCGGTACCGTCGTGGGCTGCGGGGTGTCCCCGGGCGTGTCGGGCTTGTCCTGGCTGTTGTCACAGCCGGCCAGGGCGGCCAGTGCCAGCAGCACCACCAGTGTCATGCGCATCGGCTATCATCCTTTTGATTGTCGCGGTATGCCCCGGCATTTAACGCAAGGCGGGCCCGGTTTTGCAAGCCCGCCGCCGGCGGCCTATGCTGCCCGCCCCACAGGAGGAGAGATTATGAGTTTCTGGACCGTTTACCTTTCCGGTGAAATCCACACCGACTGGCGCGAACGCATCATTGCCGGCTGTGCCGAGAACGAACTGGATATCGAATTCAGCAGCCCCGTGACCGACCACGAGGCCAGCGACAAGGTGGGGGTCAACATTCTCGGTGCCGAGGACAAGCGCTTCTGGGAAGACCGCCTGGGTGCCGGTATCAACGGCATTCGCACCCGCAAGCTGATTGATGAGGCCGACCTGGTGATTGTGCGGTTCGGGCCCAAGTACAAGCAGTGGAATGCGGCGTTTGATGCCGGTTACAGCGCGGCCCTGGGTACGCCCATGATCATTCTGCACGATGAAGAGCACGACCATCCGCTCAAGGAAGTGGATGCTGCCGCCGACGCGGTGGCGCGTACCCCGGAGCAGGTGGTGGAGATGCTGGCATACATTCTCAACGCCTGATCCCGCGCCGTATTCGTGATCACGGTAACGGGGCCTTCGGCCCCGTGTCCCCAGAGGTTCCTTAACGTCTTTTTTCATTTTGCCGGGAGAAATTCGGCGCCGCGTCTGTCACAACGGGGAAATGGCAAGAAAAAGGAGTCACTCCATGGGACACCGATTACTGGCCGCGGCGGCACTGATGATGCTGACCACTGCTTCCGCCTGGGCGGAGAACGAAGGCGTGCCCACCGTCAAGACACCGGACCCGGACCGGGTGGAAGCGCAAATGGAAGACACCATCGATGACATCAAGAGCTATTCGGTGGAGCAGAAGAACCAGGCCATGCAGACAGCCCGCCATGCCCTGGATGATCTCGACCAGCAGATCACTTATCTGCAAAGCGATATCGACAGCAAATGGCAGGACCTGTCCCAGCAGACCCGCCTGAAAAAGCAAAAGGCGCTGGCGGCGCTGAAAGATCAGCAACAGGCCCTGGAGCAACGTTACCAGGCCCTGCAGGATGCCGGTGCCGATAACTGGGAAGCGGCCAAGGTTCAGTTCGAGCAGAGCTGGCAGGCGGCCAAACGCGGCTGGGAAAAGCTCACTGCCCCGGCTTCGGCGGACGACAACCCGTCCTGATTTCCCGTTCCCGCTGATTGCCCCTTGAGTGACGTCTGCCATCCGGCCAGAATCAGTCACAAAGGGGCGCTCTTGTGGCCCCGTGTCCGGCAATGGAATGGCCGGCCCGCCCACCCGGCCGGCCTTCCCGTTTGCCGCCTACCTTCAGGGATGACGGGGCGCTATCGTGTTACCTCAACCGCTTATTGCCGTCCGGGATGTGCCAGCCAGCAGTCGCTGGTATCAACGGTTGCTGGGTTGTGAAAGCGGCCACGGCGGCGGTGATTACGAACAGCTGGTGATGGCCGGCAAAATGATTCTGCAACTGCATCGCTGGCAGGCCCACCACCACCCGCACATGGGCGACCCGGCATTGGCTTCGCGCGGCAACGGGGTGCTGTTATGGTTTCAGACGGACTATTTCGATGATCTGGTATCGCGGGCCACTGACATGGCCGCCGAGATACTGGAGCCGCCACACTTGAATCGTAACGCCAATCACCGTGAATGCTGGCTGCGTGATCCGGATGGTTACGTGGTCGTGGTGGCCGGTGCCTACGGGGATGTGGGCGCCACCGCATCATAACGCTACAGGGACGGGAACATCGCATGACACTGAAACGTTTGTTGGGCCTGGGGCTGCTGGCATGGCTGTTGGCCGGCTGTGCCTCCACCGGTAATGAGGGGCAGGCCGCGCCGCTGCGAGTGGGGGTGATGCCGGATTATCCGCCCATCGTTTATCGCCAGCAGGGCAGTGTCAGTGGCCTGGAGGCGGACTTCGCCCGCCAGCTGGCCGAGGACCTGCACCGGCCGCTGGAGTTTCACCAGTATGCACTGGCGGATTTGTTCGATGCCCTGGACAAGGGTCAGATCGACATCATCATGTCAGGCATTTCCATTACGCCGGCGCGCAGTCAGCGTTACCTGTTCAGTGAGCCGTACGCCACCATCGGCCAGATGGCCATGATCCGTCAGGACGATGCGATGCGCCTGGCGGTGCCCGGTGCCCTGCGCAGTGGTCGCTACCCGGTGGGCTACAAGTTCGGTACCACCGGTGAGCAGTTCGTCAAACAGCAGGTCAACGGCCAGACCCGCGGCTTCAACAGCAATACCGAAGCGATCCAGGCGTTGATGGATGGCGACATCGATTTCTACGTGCACGATGCGCCCACGGTCTGGAACCTGTCCAATCGCACCGAGTATCCGGTGAAACTGCTGGGCCTGTACAAGCCGCTCACCGAGGAGCGACTGGCCTGGGTGATGCGTCAGGGCGATTTTCAGCTGCAGCAGCAGGTCAATGACGCCCTGCAAGGCTGGCGCGACAACGGTTTCCTGCGCCAGGAAAAGCTGCACTGGATTCCGGTGAAGATCCTTTCCCGGTGACCCCCTGACAGGGTGTTGAAAACGTCGCGCCGAGGTTTTTTCAGAGGCTCCCTAGATATCGGCGTAGTGTTCGCCGCCCTTGAGCCAGCGGCGCAATAACGGCTCCACCAGGGCGGGGTACTGTCGCAGCAGGTCGTCGGCCACATGGCGGGCTGGCTCCATGAGTGCCTCGTCGCGCATCAGGTCGGCGATACGGAACGCCAGGTCACCGGTCTGGCGGGTGCCGAGCCACTCGCCGGGGCCGCGCAATTTCAGGTCTTCCTCGGCAATCACGAAGCCGTCGGTGGTATCGCGCATCACCGCCAGCCGGCGCTTGCCGGTCTGTGACAGCGGGTGTTTGTAGAGCAGCAGGCAATAACTCTGTTCGCCGCCCCGGCCTACCCGGCCACGCAGCTGGTGCAGCTGGGCCAGCCCCAGCCGTTCGGCGTTTTCCATCACCATCAGGGTGGCATTGGGCACATCCACGCCCACCTCGATCACGGTGGTGGCCACCAGCAATTGGGCCTCGCCACGGGAAAAGCGCGCCATGCGTTCAGCCTTTTCCCTGGCCTTCATGCGGCCATGCACCAGCTCCACCTTCAAGTCCGGTAATGCGGCCTGCAGTTCTTCAAAGGCGGCTTCGGCGGCCTGCGCCTGCAGTTCCTCCGATTCCTCGATCAGTGTGCAGACCCAGTAGGCTTGGGTGCCGCCCCGGCAGGCATCGTTGATGCGTTCGATCACCTGGGGGCGGCGCCCCTCCGGCAGTACCAGGGTGTCGATGGGTTTGCGCCCCGGCGGCATCTCGTCGATCACCGAGGTATCCAGATCGCCGTAGACACTCATGGCCAGGGTGCGCGGAATCGGTGTGGCGGTGAGCACCAGCTGATGCGGGACCTGTACCCCCCGGCTTGTGTCGAAGCGGCCCTTTTCACGCAGGGCCAGACGTTGTTGCACGCCGAAACGGTGTTGTTCATCAATGATGGTCAGCCCCAGACGATGGAATTGCACCGCATCCTGGAACAGGGCATGGGTGCCGACCACGATCTGCGCGCGACCCTCGGCCAGCGCCGCGTTGGTTTCCCGTCGCGCCTTCACCCCCAGGCTGCCGGCCAACCAGTGCACCTCGATGCCCAGCGGTGTCAGCCACTGGCGGAAGTTGTCGCGGTGCTGCTCGGCGAGCAGCTCGGTGGGCGCCATCAGCGCCACCTGGTAGCCGGATTCGATGGCCGCCAGGGCGGCGGCGGCGGCCACCAGGGTCTTGCCCGAGCCCACATCGCCCTGCACCAGCCGCAGCATGGGGTGCGGCTGGCCCATGTCCGCCAGCAGCTCGCCGATCACCCGCTGCTGGGCGCCGGTGAGGGCAAAGGGCAGGTTATCGGTAAGTGCCTGGAACAGGCCGTCCGCTTGCAGGCGGGGCGCCAGCAGGGCTTTCTGGCCGGCGCGCTTTTGCAGCATGCCGAGCTGGTGGGCGACCATTTCTTCCATCACCAGCCGTTGCACCGCCGGATGCTGGCCGTCCAGCAGCATGCTCACCGGATCATCCGGGCGCGGATTGTGCAGCTTGCTGAGAGCCTGCGCCAGGCTGGGCAGGCCGCTCTGGTCCAGCAGCTGGCCGGGGATCAGCTCCTGGGGCGGGTGGCTGTTGAGGTAATGCAGCGCCTGGCCGGTGAGGTTGCGCAGGGTCTTCTGGCTGACGCCGTCGGTGGTCGGGTAGACCGGGGTTAGCGCCTTTTCCAGTGGCGGCAAGCTGGTGCCAACCTGGTATTCGGGGTGATAGAACTCCAGCCCGGCGGCGCCCGGGCGTGGCTCGCCATAGACGCGAATGCGGCGACCCCGTTCCAGATTGTTCTTCTGGGCGGCGCTGAAATGATAGAAGCGCAGGGTGACCATGCCGGTGCCATCGGCCACCTTGCACAGCAGCGAGCGGCGCCGGCCGAACACCACGTCTGCCGCCATCACCTCGCCTTCGATGACCACGCCGGTTTCCGGGCGCAGGCTGCCGATGGGGGTGATGCGGGTACGGTCTTCGTAACGGAACGGCAGGTGGAAGAGCACGTCTTCCAGATTATGCAGGCCGAGCCGGGCGAGTTTGTCCGCCGCCGCCGGGCCGACGCCCTTGAGACGGGTGATGGCGATGTCCGACAGCGACATGGATGCGGATCAGGCCGCCAGCCCTTCGCGGGGCACCGCCTGGCGCAGCACCTCGATGGCCTTGGGCCGCGGGAAGCTGTCACGCCACACCAGGGCAATGCTGCGTGTCGGCACCGGCGCCTTGAACGGGCGCACCGCAAAGGTGTCCTTGTCGTAACCGTGCTGGTAGAGCGCCGAGTCCGGCAGTACCGTCACGCCCAGCCCTGAGGCCACCATATGGCGCAGGGTTTCCAGCGAGCCGCCCTCGATCTGCACCAGGTTCTTCTGGCGCTGGGAGTCGATGGCCGGGCACAGCTCCAGTACCTGATCACGGAAGCAGTGGCCTTCACCCAGCAGTAGCAGGGTTTCGTCCAGCATCTGTTCCGGGGCGATGTGCGTCTGTTCGCTCCAGGGGTGGCCCTTGGGCAGCAGTACCGAGAAGGACTCCTCGTACATACGCGCCCGCACCAGGCCGCCGCCCGAGAACGGCAGGGCGACGATGATGGCATCCAGCTCACCGTGCTCCAGCTTGCGGCGCAGCACATGGGTGTAGTTTTCTTCGATAAACAGGGGCATGTCCGGTGCCGCCTGGCGCACCCGCGGCACCATTACCGGGAACAGGTAGGGGGCCACGGTAAATATGGCGCCGACCCGCAGTGGCGAGCCCAGCTGGTCGCGCTGGCTCATGGCCATTTGCGCGAGCAGGTCGGCCTGTTCCAGTACCCGCTGGGCCTGGGCAACAATGGGTTCGGCCTGGGGTGTGACCACCACTTCCCGGGGGCGGCGCTCGAACAGCGGCATGCCCAGCTGGTCTTCC
Source organism: Alcanivorax hongdengensis A-11-3 (assembly GCF_000300995.1). GTDB lineage: Bacteria > Pseudomonadota > Gammaproteobacteria > Pseudomonadales > Alcanivoracaceae > Alcanivorax > Alcanivorax hongdengensis. The sequence goes on from NZ_AMRJ01000012.1 coordinate 27,692, forward strand.
AGCTTCTTGATGGCCGCACTGAGGGTGGGCTGGCTGACATTGCAGGCCTGGGCGGCATGGCCAAAGTGGCGTTCACGGGCCAGGGCGACCAGATAGCGAAGTTCTGTTAATGTCATGGCGTTGATACGTTAAACCGATGGTCTCCGCATTGTGCACCTCTGTAGGGGGTGATGCCAGAGGGGTCATTAATTAATAATGAATAGTTAATAGTTAAGTGAGCACGGTGTTAGGTTCATCGTCCGAGGCCGCGCTTTTGAGTGGGTTGTGCTGGCCGGTTTTCGTTATTAATTATTCATTATTAACTATTCATTGGTTTTCAAATGTCTCACATCTTGATTGCCGGCCTGGGCGACCTGGGATCCGGCCTGGCCGAACAGTTGCTGGCTGACGGGCACCGGGTCAGCGCTATTCGGCGCGGCCAGCAGGCGCCCGCCGGGGTGGAGCTGTACAGCCAGGACCTTACCGAAGGTGCGGCCCTGCTACCGCCGGACCCGGTGGACCTGCTGGTCATTATCATGACGCCCTCCGAGTACAGTGAGGAAGGTTACCTGAAGGCCTATCTGCGGGCACCGCTGACACTGCTGGACAGTCTGGCCGCGCAGCAGCCATTGCCGCCGCTGGTGTTTGTCTCCAGCACCGCAGTGTTCGGTGAGCAGGAGGGCGACGTGGACGAGCTGACCCCGCCCTCGCCACAGCGCTACAACGGCAAGGTGCTGCTCGCGGCGGAGCAGGAGTTGAGCACCCGTACGCTGGCTACGGTGGTGCGCTTTTCCGGCATCTACGGTGCCGGTCGTCACCGCCAGATCGACAAGGCCGCTCGCCTGGCGAGGGGCGAGGAAGCCCTGCCGGCGGCCCAGTGGACCAATCGCATTCACCGGGATGACTGTGTCGGCCTGTTGAAGCGCGTGGCCGACGGCTGGCTGGCCGGTGAAGAGATGCCGCCGCTGGTGGTGGGCACGGACAACGAGGGCGGGCGCAATCTGGATGTACTGCAGTGGCTGGCCAGGCAGCAGGGCCTGGAGCTGGCGGTGCCGGATCAGGCGCCGGCGGGCAAACGTATCCGCAGCCAGTATATTCGTCAGGGGCATTACACCCTTCAGTACCCCGGCTATCGGGACGGCTACGCCCGGGTGCTGGCGGCTCGCCGGGGATCGGCGCCCGCAGGTTGATTGCCGCAGGGGCGCGGGCGGGGAAAAATCGGCTAAAATCCCCCATCTGTCGGGCCGCCCTGTAACCGCTGGTTATTTTTTCGCCGTTGGGCTTGCCTCCAGCGTCTGCATTAGTAAAGTGTGCGCCTCAAATTTGTCTGTGGCGGGCCGGTGCCCGCGAATGCCCGTGGTGGGCGCAATGGAGTGAAGCGAATGAGCACACCGGTTGCCGTGGTGATGGGGTCCCAGTCCGACTGGGAGACCATGAAAGAAGCCTGTGACGCCCTGACCCAGTTCAATGTGGGCTGGAAGGCCGAGGTGGTGTCTGCCCATCGCACCCCCCAGCGCATGTACGACTTCGCCAAAAGTGCCCATGAAAACGGCTACCGGGTGATCATCGCCGGTGCCGGCGGTGCCGCCCACCTGCCGGGCATGATTGCCTCGCTGACGCCGCTGCCGGTGCTGGGTGTGCCGGTGAAAAGCCGCACCCTGTCCGGGTGGGACAGCCTGCTGTCCATCGTGCAGATGCCCAAGGGCGTGGCCGTGGGCACCCTGGCCATCGGTGCAGCCGGTGCCTGGAACGCGGGCCTGCTGGCGGCGCAGATGCTGGCCGCCGGCAACCCGGACCAACTCAAGAAAATTGCCGACTGGAAGGCGTCACGCGCCGAAGACGTGCTGGCCAATGCGGAGCTGGGCCAGGGCTAGTCCCCGGCGCCGGTTCTTTTCTGTTTGACTGACGGATCTGCTATGAATCGCGTACTCGTTCTCGGTGGTGGCCAGCTCGGCCTGATGATGGCGGAAGCCGCGGCGCGGCTGGGGCTGGTGGTGGACCGCTACGACCCGGAGCGGGCTCTGCTGCTGCCGGGTACCTCGGACCTGGCGGTGCCGATCAGCTGGGAAGAGTGCCAGGAACGCTACCCGGTGATCACCGTGGAGCGCGAGGCCTTTCCGGAAGCCGGTCTGTCCGCCGAGCTGGCAAAAAGTAATCGCTGCGTGGCCCGCGGCGCACTGGAAGTGATCCCCGACCGCTTCACCCAGAAATCCATGCTCGACAAGCTTGGCATTCCCACCGCACCGTGGATGACTCTGGACGCGGTAGAAGATCTGAACGCCGCCGTGGAAAAGTTCGGCGGTGTGGTGGTCAAGGCGCGTAGCGGCGGCTATGACGGCCGTGGCACCTGGATTGTTGGCGAGGGCGGTGATCTTGGCGCCGTACCCGCCGCCGAACTGGCCGGCAAGGCCATCGTCGAGAAAAAGATTCCCTTCCGCCGTGAGCTGTCCATCGTCGGCGCGCGCAGCATCAGCGGCGAGACCCTGTTCTACCCGCTCACCCGCAACTGGCACGTGGACGGCATCCTGCGCCTGAGCCTGGCGCCGGCCAATGCCAGCGCCGACCTGCAAAAGCCCGCCGAGCAGATGCTGCAACGGATCATGGAAGAGCTGGACTACGCCGGCGTGATGGCGGTGGAGTTCTTCGAAGTGGATGGTGAACTGGTGGTCAACGAGATTGCCCCGCGAGTCCACAACTCCGGCCACTGGACCCACGAAGGGGCGGACTGGTCCCAGTTCGACCTGCATGTCCATGCCCTGGCCGGCGTCCCCCTGCATGCACTCAATGTTCACGGCGCCACGGCCATGGTGAACCTGATCGGTACGCCCTTCGAAAACGCCTGGCTGCAACACCCGGGTGTGGTGCACTGGTATGGCAAGAGCGTGCGGCCGGGGCGCAAGCTCGGCCACGCCAACCTGGTGGCCGAGTCGCTGGATGGCCTGCGTGCGGCGCTGGATGCCTGGGCGGATGTGCTGCCCGAGGGTTATCAGGCGATTCTGGATTCGGAGCTGGCGCTGGGCTGAGCCGGTCCGGGTGGCTTGCGACAACGGCCATCGCCGACAGGTTGGCACAAAGCCGCCATGACATAATCAGCCTCTGTGGGGGTATCAGGGTGTCCATATCCAGCTTTGTCAGCCGCTATAAACGCCTGTTGCTGGTGCTGGCCATGCTGGTGTTGCTGGCACTGGTGATGGAGGTGACCGGTCTGCGCGAGCAGCTGTCGCTAGCCTTCCTGCGTGATCTATTACAGCACAACCCGGTGTCCGGGGTGCTGATCTTCATCGTCATCTTCATGCTCGGTAACCTGGTACAGCTGCCCGGCTGGATCTTCCTGGCCGCAGCGATTCTGGCGCTGGGTACCGTGGAGGGCGGGCTGGTTACCTACGTGGCCGCCTGCCTGTCGTGCCTGGTGACCTTTGTGGTGGTGCGGGGGCTCGGGGGCCAGGCACTGGAACAGATCGACAAGCCCCTGGCCCGCCGTATCCTCGATCGCCTGGACAGTCACCCGGTGCGCAGCGTGGCGCTGCTTCGCCTGCTGTTCCAGACCATGCCGGCGCTCAATTACACCCTGGCGCTGACCGGCGTGCGGCTGCGCGAATACATGATTGGCACCCTGGTCGGCCTGCCGCTGCCGCTGCTGCTTTACTGCCTGTTCTTCGACCGCATTGCCCGGGTCATGCACCTGCTCTGATCGCGCCTCTGCTCAATGGCGCAACAGGGCGCTGAGCGAATCCACCGCTTCCGCCCATTGCGCATCCTCACGAATGGCTTCGGCCAGAAATCGTGCCTGGGAATCGTTCCAGAACGGCGCCTGATGCAGGTGCATACTGGCCTCCAGCTGGCCGGCATGGTCGTGGATGAAATCTTCGATGGCCTGATCGTTACTGGCCAGGCCGAGTTGGGAAAACAGGCTGTTGAGGTCGTGGGTGGCGGTATCCATGTCGCTCTCCCGAGAGTTCGAGAAAAGGCCGGGCGGCGTTCCTGTCGCCCTCGTGATCATGGTGCGCTTTTATGACGGGTCTGTCAGCCTGCCGGTAAAACAAAAACGCCCGCCGTAGGCGGGCGTTCGGGCTGCCTGATCAATCAGGCAATATCCATGATGCCGTCCATTTCCACGCCGGCGCCCTTGGGCAGGGCGGCCACGCCGATGGCGGCCCGGGCCGGGTAGGGTTGCTTGAAGTGACGTGCCATCACTTCGTTGACCAGCGTGAAGTGGCTCAGGTCGGTGAGGAAGATGTTCAGTTTGACGATATCCTGCAGGCTGCCGCCGGCGGCTTCGCAAACCGCAGTCAGATTACTGAATACCTGCTCGATCTGGGCTTCCATGTCACCGTCCACCAGTTCCATGGTGGCCGGCACCAGCGGGATCTGGCCGGACAGATAAACCACGGAGCCGGCCTTGATGGCCTGGGAGTAGGTGCCGATCGCCTGGGGCGCCTTGTCGGTGCTGATTACGGAATGGTTGGACATGGTTCGGTTCTTTGGTTGTGCTGCCGGCCACCGGGCCGACAGGCGAAAACAGGGAAGCGGCTATGCTGGCACGGTGCCTGGTCTCACGCAACATTGCAGTGGGGCACAGGGCACGCTGTATGCGACTTGTGGGAGCTTGCTTGCAAGCGAATGATCCGGGTTCGCGTGCTAGCACGCTCCTACACTGGGCTCGGCACGAATTACAGCCGATGAATGCGAACGATGCTGTCCAGGGTGCGCAGTTTCTTGATGATGCGGGCCAGCTGGATACGGTCGCGTACCGACATGGTGACATTGAGGGTGGTCAGGGTCGGATCTTTCTCGGCCATGTCGATGGTGTCGATGTTGGAGCCCAGCTCCGAGACGCTGTTGGCCAGGGTGGCCAGCACGCCGCGTTTGTTGATCATCTCGATGCGCAGGGCGGCGGTGAATTCCTGCTCCACCTGTTTGTCCCAGCTCAGGGCGATGCACTTCTCCGGCGCGTTACGCATTTCCGCCAGCAGGTTCTTGCAGGTGTCGCGGTGCACCACGATGCCGCGCCCGGCGCTCAGGTGGCCGATGATGGTGTCACCGGGTAGCGGGTGGCAGCACTTGGCATAGCTGACCATCAGGCCCTCACTGCCGCGGATCGCCAGCGGGCGGCGATCGTCTTCGTGGGAGCGCTCGTCATCCTCGCGGGCGCCGGCCAGCTTGCGTGCCACCAGCGGGGCCAGGCGGTTACCCATGCCGATGTCTTCCAGCAGGTCATCCAGTTGGGCGTAACCGTTGCCGGCCAGTTCGCTTACCACCCGTTCAATGGGCAGCTCGTCCATGCCCACTTCGTAGGCATGCAGGGCCTTTTCCAGTAGCCGTTCGCCCAGTTCCACCGCGTCCTCGCGGCGCTGCTGCTTGAGGAAGTGGCGGATGTTGGAGCGCGCCTTGCCGGTGACCACGAAGTTGAGCCAGGCCGGGTTGGGAGTGGCGCTGGGCGCGGTGATGATCTTCACCGTCTGGCCGGATTCCAGCGGCGTGGACAGTGCCGCCAGCTTGCCATCGATGCGCGCGGCCACGCACTTGTTGCCCACCTTGGTATGCACCGCGTAGGCGAAATCCACCGGCGTGGCGCCCACCGGCAGCTCCTTGATGTCGCCCTTGGGGGTGAACACATAGGCCTCGTCCGGGAACAGGTCCACCTTGACGTTCTCGATGAACTCCATGGAGTTGCCGGCTTTCTGCTGCAGCTCCAGCAGCCGTTGCATCCAGCTCTGGGTGCGACTGTGGGTGGGCGAGCCGGGTTCGTCGTCGGCCTTGTAGAGCCAGTGGGCGGCGATGCCGTTGTTGGCCATGGCCTCCATTTCCTCGGTGCGGATCTGCATTTCCAGGGGAATGCCGGAGCGCGCCTTGAGGGTGGTGTGCAGCGACTGGTAGCCGTTGGCCTTGGGAATGGCGATGTAGTCCTTGAAGCGGTTGGGGATCGGTGTGAAGTAGTTATGCACCGCGCCCAGTACCCGGTAGCAGGTGTCCACCCGGTCGACGATGATACGAAAGCCGAACACATCCATGATGTCGGAGAACGGTTTGTGCTGCTCCTTCATCTTGGTATAGATGCTGTACAGGTGTTTCTCGCGCCCCAACACCCGCGCCTCGATGCCTTCCTCTTCCAGGCAATGTTCCAGGCTGGTCTTGATGGTGGTGAGGATTTCCTTGCGGTTGCCCCGGGCCTTCTTCACCGCCTGGCCGATTAGCCGGGCGCGCATGGGATAGATGGCGTGGAAGGCCAGGTCCTCGTATTCCACCCGCATGTTGTACATGCCCAGCCGGAAGGCGATGGGGGCGTACAGTTCCAGGGTTTCGGTGGCGATGCGGCGGCGCTTTTCTGCGCGCATCACATGCAGGGTGCGCATGTTGTGCAGGCGGTCGGCGAGCTTGATCAGGATGACGCGGATGTCCCGGGTCATGGCCAGCATCATCTTGCGCAGGTTTTCCGCCTGCTGCTCGGCCTTGGACTCGAACTTGATCTGGGCGATCTTGGAGACGCCGTCCACCAGCTCGGCCACTTCCTCACTGAACTCGGTGGCCAGCTGTTCCTTGGTGATGCCGGTATCCTCGATCACATCGTGCAGCATGGCGGCCATCAGGGAGGCATGGTCCATGTGCATGTCGGTGAGGATATTGGCGACGGCCAGCGGGTGGGTGATGTAAGGGTCGCCGGTGCGACGGTATTGCCCCTCGTGGGCCTGCTCGGCAAACCGGTACGCGCGAACGACCTGGGCGATCTGTTCGTCGTCCAGATAACTGCGAAGCCGTTTTTCCAGGTTATGGATGGTGGGCAAAAGTCCTCGTCACGCCCCGGGGCGAATAGCGGTTACGTTAGCTTTAGCTTAGATTTGGCCGCAGGTTTTGTCTATGACAAGAATGACGGGCAAGCGCGCTGAACGCTTGAAAAGGCAGGGAAAAATCAGATCAGCGAGGCCGGGCGGCCTCGCTGCGCAACAGCCGGGCGCTTATTCGCCGAAGGACTGGGTCAGCAGGGCCAGCTCATCCACGTCGGCACTGCGGTCGGCCACCGGGTTGTCCACGGACTCGGCGGTCACATGGCCTTCGGCGATTTCGCGCAGGGCGACCACGGTGGGCTTGTCGTTTTCCCAGGCCACACGCGGCTCCTTACCGCCGGTTTGCAGCTGACGGGCGCGCTTGCCGGCGACCAGTACCAGCTCAAAACGGTTATCCAGCTTTTCCAGACAATCTTCTACGGTAACTCGGGCCATGCTGTTCTCCTACAGGGTGGCGTCGCCGCAAGGGCCACGCCCAAAATTCGCAAGGGGAGCGATTTTACTGGCGAATCGCTGACCAGTCCAGCGGCCAACTGCCCGCAGGGCAGAAATCCTGCGGGGCGCCGCCGCTCGGATACGGTACTGGCGGAGATGGGCTAATGCCCATTTCCGCCCTGCGGGCGTGTGTGTTCAGTGCTTGGCGAGCAGATTCGCCAGCACGCCGGCCAGCCGGGCAGACTGGCGGGCAGTGACCAGCCGGCGGGCCTCGACGATGGCGCTGAGCTCATGCAGGGCGCGCTGGAAGTTGTCGTTGACCACCAGGTAATCGAACTCGCCATAGTGGCTCATTTCTTCCTGGGCGCCGTCCAGGCGCTGCTGGATCACGGTTTCGTCGTCGGTTTCACGGCCGCGCAGGCGGTCTGCCAGTACCTCCAGTGACGGTGGCAGGATAAAGATGCTGACCGCCTCGGGTAGTTGTTTGCGGATCTGGGCGGCGCCCTGCCAGTCGATTTCCAGAATCACGTCGTCACCGCCGCGCAGGGTCTGGGCCACCCAGTCGGCACTGGTACCATAGAGGTTACCGAATACCTCGGCATGCTCCAGAAAACGGCCCTTTTCCACCTGCCGCACGAATTCATCACGGCCGATGAAGTGGTAGTTGACGCCTTCCTCTTCGCCGGGGCGCATGGCCCGGGTGGTGTGGGAAATGGAGATGCGTACCCGTTCCACGGCCTCGACCAGCGCGGCCACCAGGCTGGTCTTGCCGGCACCGGACGGGGCGGAAATGATGTAGAGGGTGCCTTTGTCGGCCATAGGAAAGGGTGTCCTGTTCGAGCGGGTGGAGATGCCGATGGTAAAGCGCGCATTATAGAGGCAAAGGGTCCGGGACGTCATATGCGCCGCCGCTGACAGAGGAGGAATCATGACCGACAGCCAGGATAATTCACGCCGCCGCCATTCATCCAAAGTGGTGGACGGCCCGGGCAAATCCGCCAGCCGGGCCATGTTGCGGGCGGTGGGCTTTACCGATGAGGATTTTCAAAAGCCCCAGGTGGGCATTGCCTCCACCTGGAGTCAGGTGACGCCCTGCAACAGCCACATCGGTGAGCTGGCGGAGCGCGCCTGTGAAGGGGCCGACGGCGCCGGCGGCAAGGGGGTGGTGTTCAATACCATTACCATCTCCGACGGCATCGCCAATGGCACCGAAGGGATGAAGTATTCGCTGGTGTCCCGGGAGGTGATTGCCGATTCCATCGAGACGGTGGCCGGCTGCGAGGGGTTTGATGGCCTGGTGGCCATTGGTGGCTGCGACAAGAACATGCCCGGCTGTCTGATCGGCCTGGCGCGACTCAATCGTCCCAGCCTCTTTGTCTATGGCGGCACCATCATGCCCGGCAAGGGGCACACCGATATCGTGTCCGTGTTCGAGGCCATGGGCGCCCACTCCCGCGGCGACATGGACCTGATCGAACTCAAGCAGATCGAAGAAACCGCCATTCCCGGGCCGGGTTCCTGTGGCGGCATGTACACCGCCAACACCATGGCGTCCGCCATCGAGGCTCTGGGCATGAGCCTGCCGGGCAGCTCGGCGCAGAATGCCGTGTCCCGGGACAAACGCGACGATTGCGTGCGCGCCGGTGCAGCAGTGCTTAACCTGCTGGAACAGGACATCAAGCCGTCCGACATCATGACCCGCCAGGCCTTCGAGAACGCCATCACCGTGGTGATCGCCCTGGGCGGCTCTACCAATGCGGTGCTGCATCTGCTGGCCATGGCTCGGACCGTGGGCGTGCCGCTGTCATTGCAGGATTTCACCGACATTGGCAAGCGCGTGCCGGTGCTGGCGGATCTGCGTCCCAGTGGCAAGTACATGATGAGCGAGCTGGTGGCCATTGGCGGTATCCAGCCGTTGATGAAGATTCTGCTGGATGCGGGCCTGCTGCACGGTGACTGCCTCACGGTCACCGGCCGCACCCTGGCGGAGAACCTGACCGGGGTGGCTCCTTACCCCGTTGGGCAGGACATTATCGCGCCGCTGGATGCGCCGCTGAAGGCGGACAGCCATCTGCGCATCCTCTACGGTAACCTGGCGCCGGGCGGCGCCGTGGCCAAGATCACCGGCAAGGAGGGCACCCACTTTACCGGCTCGGCCCGGGTGTTCGGTTCCGAGGAAGAGGCCCAGGCACGCATCAATGACGGCACCGTGGTGGCCGGGGATGTGGTGGTGATTCGCTACGAAGGGCCACGCGGTGGGCCGGGCATGCGGGAAATGCTGACACCGACCTCGGCCATCATGGGGCGTGGCTTGGGTAATGAGGTCGCGTTGATCACCGACGGGCGCTTCTCGGGAGGCAGTCACGGTTTCGTGGTCGGGCATGTGACCCCGGAAGCTTTCGACGGTGGCCCGCTGGCGCTGCTGGAAAACGGCGACATGATCACCATCGACGCCGAAGCCAACACTATTTCCGTGGACCTGTCCGACGACGAGCTGGATCGCCGCCGGGCCCGCTGGCAGCAACCCCCGCCCCGCTATACCCGCGGGGTGCTGGCCAAATATGCCCGCCTGGTGGGGCCGGCCAGTGAGGGGGCAGTGACCGATGAGACTGAATCGCCCCGGTAGCGGCCAGGCTGCAAATTCCGCTGTTCGTACCGCCGACAAGGCGCGCATGATAGCGATAGCACCGGGGCGCGAATGCGCCCCCCCAACGTTCAACTGGACTCGATACCCTTTTATGCAGGACAGCCCCATCAGCGCCAGCGTGGATTTTGACCGTGATGGCGTTCAGCACGGCTTTCTCAAACTGCCCCATTCCCATGATGATTCGGCCTGGGGCAATGTAATGATTCCCATCACGGTGATTCGCCATGGCGACGGGCCCACGGCCCTGCTCACCGGCGGCAACCATGGCGATGAGTATGAAGGCACCACGGCGCTACTGAAGCTGGCCAACCGTCTACAGGCGGATGACATCACCGGGCGGGTGATTGTGGTGCCGATGATGAACCACCCGGCGGCCCTCAACGGCAGCCGCACTTCACCGCTGGATGGCGGCAATCTCAATCGCTGTTTCCCAGGCAACCCGGCGGGCACGCTCACCGAAAAGATCGCCGACTACTTTACCCGTTACCTGGTGCCGATCAGCGATGTGGTGCTGGACATGCACTCCGGCGGCCGCACTCTTGATCTGCTGCCCTTCGCCGCCACCCATCGCATGACCGACCGGGCGTTCGAGGCCCGTTGCCTGGCCGGCGCCACCGCCTTCGGCGCGCCTTACACCCTGTTTATGGCGGAGCTGGAAGGCAATGTGCTGTTCGATTCCGTGGTGGAGGGCCAGGGCAAGGTATTTATCAGCACCGAGCTGCGTGGCGGCGGCACCACCACGCCACAGAGTGTGGCGCTGGCCGAACGCGGCGTGGACAACGTACTGCGGTTTGCCGGCATTCTTCCCGGTGAGCCGGTGGCGGTCGTGTCACAGGCGCTGGAAATCCCGCACAGTGATTACTACCGTGTCAGTGAGCATGACGGCCTGCTGGAGTTTGCCGTGGCCCTGGGTGACAGCGTCAAGGCCGGCCAGGAAATCGCCCGTGTGCACAGCATGGTGCGCACCGGCGAAGCGCCGCATATTTACCGGTCCCCCTGCGACGGCATCCTGCTGGGCCGCCGGCACCCGGCCCGGGTCAGTATCGGTGATACCTTCGCGGTGCTGGCGGTGCCACGCTAGCCATGGGGCGGCCATTTCATGATGCAGGTCATGGCTGCCCGTTGGACATGCACGGATACTGCCCATGATGTCGATGGGGTAAGACGCCCAGGATTGACAGGAACAGGGAGGAAGGCACTGTGAATGTGGAGACAATCGCGGATGTGATTCACTGGTCCCGTGAGGTACATCGCCAACTGGCAGAGTGCATGGAGCGGGGCTGGCAGGAAGAAAGCCGCGAGCGGGTGCGCATGCTGATGGCCTACATCAGTGATCACGAGCGCCGCCTGGATGCGGTGCTCAAGGCCTCTGAAGCGGATGCCGGTCGCGGCACCCTCAATACCTGGTTCTATGATTACGTTCAGGCGAACCCGGAGGCCATGAAAATGACCTGTAGCCTGGACGGCCACACCGCCGACACCAACAGCCTGCTGGCGTACGTGCTGGAAATGCACGAAGTGCTGATCCGGCTGTATCGCTATCTGGCGGGCCGGGCGCACGTGGAAACCGTGCGCGAGGAGCTGGATGCCCTGTTGTCCCTGGAAGAACACGAGGCCATGCGCATGGCCCGGGATGCCCAGCGGCTGGATGACTTGTAGGCCGGTGGCCCCGCGCGGATGACGCGGGGCGGGTGGGTTATTCGATATTCTGGATCTGTTCGCGCATCTGCTCGATCAGCACCTTTAGTTCTACCGCGGCGGCGGTGGTTTCGCTGTCCACCGACTTGCTGGCCAGGGTATTGGCTTCGCGGTTGAGTTCCTGCATCAGGAAGTCCAGGCGCCGGCCGATATGGCCCCCTTTCTTGAGGATGCGGCGTACCTCGGTGACGTGGGTTGCCAGGCGGTCCAGCTCCTCGTCCACGTCCATCTTCTGGGCCAGCAACACCAGCTCCTGCTCCAGACGATCCGGGTCCGGGGTGTCCAGCACGTCCTTGACGCGATTGCGCAGGCGCTCGCGCAGGGCGTCCTTGATGCGTGGCAGGGCGCTGCGCACGATGGCCACCTGGTCGGTGATGCCATCCAGCCGATCTTCAATCAGCTTGCCCAGTTGTTCGCCTTCCCGGGCGCGGGTGTCGAGCAGGGCGGTGAGCGTTTCATCCAGCAGGCTGAGGGCCTCGCTGTGCAGTTGTTCGGCATCCAGTTCACGGGTGCTGAGTACGCCCGGGTAGCGCAGGATTTCCATCGGGTTGACCTGGCCGGGATGTTGCACCAGGTCGCCCACGCGGCGGGAGACGTCGGACAGCTGTTTGACCAGTTCTTCGTTGAGCTCCAGGGCGGCATCGGCGTTGTCTTGCTGCAGGCGCAAGGTGACTTCCACCTTGCCGCGCGCCAGGGCCTGGCGGCAGCGTTCACGCACGGCGTTTTCCAGGGCGCGCACGGACTCCGGCAGGCGCGGGCTCACTTCCAGGTAGCGGTGGTTCACGGATTTGATTTCCCAGGCCAGGCTGTAGCCCTCCAGGTGGCGATCGGTCCGGGCAAAGGCCGTCATACTGCGAATCATGGTGGAACCTCGGCTTGGTCTAGAGGCGCCTAGTGTAGGGGCTGCCGGCAGGATTTTCATCCGTGGCGCAGGAAACGCGCAGACCCGGGCCTGCCTTTGCTACAATGGCGGCCCTTTTACGCGATCAGCAGCAAGGAGTTTTCATGCGTCCATCCGGCCGAGCCCCCGATCAACTGCGGGATATCAGCTTTACCCGCAACTATACCGTCCACGCCGAGGGCAGCGTGCTGGTGGCCTTTGGCGATACCAAGGTGCTGTGCACTGCCTCCGTGGAAGAGGGCGTGCCGCGCTTTCTCAAGGGCAAGGGCCAGGGCTGGATTACCGCCGAGTACGGCATGCTGCCCCGGTCCACCCACACCCGTTCCGGTCGTGAAGCCTCCCGCGGCAAGCAGGGCGGGCGGACCCTGGAGATCCAGCGTCTGATCGGCCGCTCCCTGCGTGCGGCGGTGGACATGAAGAAGCTCGGCGAGCAGACCATTTACCTGGATTGCGACGTGCTGCAGGCCGATGGCGGCACCCGTACCGCCTCCATTTCCGGTGCCTGTGTGGCGTTGGTGGATGCCTTCACCCATCTGCTGGAGAAGGGCCGCATCAAGGAAGACCCGCTCAATGGCCTGGTGGGCTCGGTGTCCGTGGGCATGTACAAGGACCAGCCGGTGCTGGATCTGGACTATGCCGAGGATTCCAACGCCGGCACCGACATGAACGTGGTGATGACCCAGCACGGTGGCTTCATCGAGATTCAGGGCTCCGCGGAGGGCGCGCCGTTCACCCGTGAGCAGTCCGATGCCCTGCTGGGCCTGGCGGAAGGCGGCATTGGCGAGATCATCCGCAAGCAGCAGGAAGCCCTGGGCTGGTAAGGACGGCATCATGAAGAACTACAAGAAGCACTTTTTGCGGTTTGCCCAGGAGCGCGAGGCGCTCAAGTTCGGTGAGTTCTCGCTCAAGTCCGGGCGCGTCAGCCCTTATTTTTTCAATGCCGGCACCTTTCACACCGGTGAAGCCCTGGCCCGTCTTGGCCGCTATTATGCGGACGCCATCGTGGCGTCCGGCCAGCAGTTCGATATGCTGTTCGGGCCGGCCTACAAGGGCATTCCCCTGGTTGCCGCCGTGGCGGTGGCGCTGGCCGAGCATCATGGCCGTGATATGCCCTGGGCGTTCAATCGCAAGGAAGCGAAAGACCATGGCGAAGGGGGCTGGCTGGTGGGCGCGCCGCTGCAGGGGCGCGTACTGGTCATCGATGATGTCATAACCGCCGGCACGGCGATCCGCGAGGTAGCTGCGCTATTCGATAATACCGAAGCGCGCATGGCCGGTGTGATGGTGGCGCTGGATCGACAGGAATGTGCCAAGGAGCCCTCTGCCACTGGTAAAGGGCTGTCGGCCATTCAGGAGGTCGAACGTAGTCTGGGGGTGCCGGTGGGCAGTATCGTCACCATGGCGGATATTATCGAGTGGCTCCGGGAGCAGGATGATGGGGACCAGGCGCTGGAAGGCATGCGCCGGTACCGGGAGCGCTATGGAGTAGAATAACAATGAACAAAGCAGTGTTGGCGGTGCTGGTCCTGCTGTTACCGGGGTTGGTGCTGGCACAGAAGCCCGGTTCCCGGGCGGATGACAGAATTCCTGACGGGGCGTATTTCCGTTACACCACGCCGGATGGCGTGGTGCACATGGAGCGGACCCTCAGTGACGGGGCCATCTACAACGGCTATGAACTGCTTGATGAGCAGGGGCGGGTACTGGACGAGGTGGAGGCGGCGCCCTATGAGACCGAGGCCCAGCGCCAGGCGCGTATGGAAAAGATGCGTTCCCTGCGTCGTCAGCACGAGCAGGACGAGGAACTGCAACGGCTCTATGCCGGGCCGGAGGATGCGGTGCGGGCCCGGGATCGCAAGGTGCAGGCGCTCAAGCTGAAGATCAGCTACGCGGAGAATACGCTGGCCCAGCTGGAGAAGAAGCGCGATGACGAGGTCGCCATCGCCGCGCGTAATGAGCGCGCCGGTCGTGATGTGCCGGAGACCACCCAGGACGCCATCCACCGCTTTGAGCGTCAGATTGAGCGCACGCGGGAAGAAATCAACGAGTACCAGGATGATATTGACCGGGTCGGCAAGGAATACGCGCCGATCATTGATCGGCTCAAGGTGCTGGCGGACCAACACGACGGCCAGTCCTGACCGCCGCCGTTGTCCTGGCCTAGCGAAACAGGGTCGGCTCGATCAGCTGCCACTGTTCCTGCCAGTCCTGCCCCGGGCGTTGCTTGAACCCGGAGCGCACAAACTGGGCGATACGCCCTTCCACCACGGCCAGTAGCAGGTTGGCGGTAATCGTCGGGCTGGCCTGGGTGCGCAGGCCTTCCTTGAATTCCGCATCGCGCAGTACCTGTTTGAGCTGGCTTTCCACCCGATCGTAAAACTGCTGGATACGCTGGTGCAGGCGTTCGTTCTCGCCGGTCAGGGCGTCGCCGGTTAGCAGGCGGGTAATGCCCGGGTTGCGTTCGGTGAAGGCCAGCATCAGTGTCAGGATCTGTTCCGCCTGGGCGGAGGCGGTGCCTTCCTCGGTAATGCGGTTGATGCGCGAGAAGATGGCGTCCTCAATGAAGTTGATCAGCCCTTCGAACATTTTCGCCTTGCTGGGGAAGTGGCGATAGAGCGCCGCTTCCGAGACCCCCACTTCCCGGGCCAGGCCGGCGGTGGTGATGCGCCCGCCGGGCTCAGCCTCCAGCATGTGGGCCAGCGCTTGCAGAATCTGCTCCTTGCGCGAGGGTTTGTTGTCGGTCATGCCTTGTCGTTCCCGTAGCCAATGGTGGGCACCCTGTGGGTGCCCTGTTTTTAGTTTTTGGTGATCAGGGTGCCGATGCCGCGGTCGGTAAGAATTTCCAGCAAGACCGCATGGGAAACCCGGCCATCGATGATATGGGCGCTGTGCACGCCGTTCTGTACCGCCTCCAGGGCGCAGCCGATCTTGGGCAGCATGCCGCCGAAGATGGTGCCGTCCTTGATCAGGGCGTTGACGCGCTCGGCGCTCAGGCCGGTGAGCACCTTGCCGCTCTTGTCCTTGAGGCCGGCCACATTGGTCAGCAGGATGAGCTTTTCCGCGCGCAGCACTTCGGCCACCTTGCCGGCCACCAGGTCGGCATTGATGTTGTAGCTGACACCGTCGTCATCCACGCCGATGGGGGCAATCACCGGAATGAAGTCACTGCCGCCCAGCAGGTCGATGATTTTGGTATCGATGCCCTGGACTTCGCCCACATGGCCGATATCGATGATTTCCGAGGCCTGTAGCTCGGGGCTTTCCTCATCGCTGGCCCGGAGCCGCATCTTGCGGGCGCGAATCAGCCGGCCGTCCTTGCCGGTCAGACCGATGGCCTGGCCGCCGTTGTGCTGGATCAGGTTGACGATGTCCTTGTTGACCAGGCCGCCCAGCACCATCTGCACCACGTCCATGGTTTCCCGGTCGGTGACGCGCATGCCCTGCACGAATTTCGATTCCTTGCCCAGGCGTTGCAGCAGGTCGCCGATCTGCGGCCCGCCACCATGGACGATGACCGGGTGGATGCCCACTTGTTTCATCATCACCACATCGCGCGCGAAGCTGTTTTTCAGCTCCTCGTTTTCCATGGCATTGCCGCCGTATTTGATCACCACGGTGGAGCCCGCGAAGCGCTGAATATAGGGCAGGGCTTCGATTAGAATCCGGGCGGTGTCATGTGCGCTGTTGGCGTCCATCGGTTGTCAGTCTCCGCTAGAAAGGTAGTTTCAGGCTGTCATCCACAGCCAGAAGGTGATTGTGGAACTGGGTCTGCACCCGTTGCAGGGCCTCTTCGTCGCGCCCTTCGAAGCGGGCCACCAGTACCGGGGTGGTGTTGGAGGCGCGTACCAGCCCCCAGCCGTCCGGGAAATCCACCCGCAGGCCGTCGATGGTGGTGGCACGGCCACCGCTGAACTGTTCCGCCCGTTTGCTGAGTGCGTCCACCAGGTCGAACTTGGTTTCGTCACTCACCGGGATCTGGATTTCCGGCGTGGTCAGGCCGGTCTGCAGGGCGGCGAACACCTGGTCGGCATCATCGTCCTGCAGTGACAGGATTTCCAGCAGGCGGGCGCCGGCATAAATGCCATCATCAAAGCCGAACCAGCGGTCGGCAAAGAAGATATGGCCGCTCATTTCGCCGGCCAGGGGCGCACCGCTCTCCTTCATCTTGGCCTTGATCAGTGAATGACCGGTCTTGTACATCAGGGGGCGGCCGCCGCATTTGCGAATCAGTGACGGCAGGGCGCGGCTGCATTTCACATCAAACAGGATATCGGCGCCCGGCGTGCGGCCCAGCAGATCACGGGCAAACAGCATCATCAGCCGGTCCGGCCAGATGATTTCCCCCTGCGGGGTCACCACGGCCACCCGGTCGCCGTCGCCGTCGAAGGCCAGGCCCAGATCCAGCTTTTCCTGCTGTACGGTGCGGATCAGCTCGGCCAGGTTCTCCGGCTTGCTGGGGTCGGGATGATGGTTGGGGAAGTTGCCATCCACTTCACTGTAAAGCGGTGTGACTTCGCAGCCCAGCTCGGCAAAGATGCGCGGGCCCAGGTTGCCGGTAATGCCGTTGCCGCAGTCCACGGCAATCTTGAGGGGGCGTGCCAGCACGATGTCATTGATGATATCGCCCACATAACGGTCGCTGATATCCCGCTCTTCTTCCTTGCCCTGGCCGCTGCTGAATTGTTTGTCCTTGATGCGCTGGTGCAAGGCAAGAATACGGTCGCCATGCAGGGTGTCATCACTGATGACGATCTTGAGGCCGTTGTCCCGGGCCGGGTTGTGGCTGCCGGTAACGCAAATACCGGTCTGGCTTTCCAGTACCTTGGTCGCGTAGTAGAGCACCGGCGTGGGGACGTCGCCGATATTGATCACATCACGGCCGGATTCCAGCAGCCCCTTGACCAGAGAACGGCTCAGTTCCGGGCTGGAAAGGCGGCCGTCGCGGGCCACGATGACGCTCTGCTGACCGGCCTCCCCGGCTTCTGTGCCGATGGCGCGGCCCAGCAGGTAGGCGGTATGGGCGGTGAAGGTGTCACCGGCCACGCCACGAATATCGTAGGCGCGGAAAATGCCTTCCGGAATGGCTTCCTCCGGGCTTTCATCCACCAGCAACAGGCCGTCGTCCTGATCATCCACCACCATGGCTTCCTCGGTGCGGGTATTGACCGGGGGGCGTTTGACGGCACCGCCGCCGTGGCTGCGCAGCTGGCCGGCCAGCTTGGCCTGGGCCTGGGTCACCTGACCAAAGACCGGGAAGTGCAGGCGGTTACGTGCGGTCACATCGGCACGCTTGCTCAGCTCCTTGCAGTAGTTGATCAGCTCGGCGGCATCCTGACGCAGCACGCGGCCCAGACGCAGACCCATGACATAGGTGGTGATCAGAATGATCAGCACGCCGGCGCCGATGGCGCCAGCCACGATCAGGATGTCACTGCCCGGGGTGCTGCGGGTAATCTGTACGCTCAGGCCGTCGGCGGACGCGCTGGCCCGGCTGTTGCCACCATGGGCCTGGCCAAGCTGGTAAATGCGATTGCCGCCGTCACTGACGGTCATGGCGCTGCCGGTGGGCAGGTTGTGCGTCAGTTGCGCTTTCAGGGGCGCCAGTGACTGGCTGAACAGGATGCTACCCTGGCCGTTGGCGGTGGGGCGGGCCATCAGCAGACTGGGGTTCTTGCCGGCACTGATGACAGCTTTGGGGGTCTTGCCCAGACGGCTGTCGTTGAGCAGCTCCTGGGCCAGGTAGCTGTACTGGCTGATGGCCTGGTCATTGTTGGGCACCACATCCACGGTGGCACCGGGCAACCACTGGTCGCGGTAGCGCTTCAGGGTATCGGTGTCATCGGTGAGGGCGTGGTTGAGATCCGGGCGATTGGCCAGTAGTGCCAGTTGTTGCCGGCTGCGCTCCAGCCAGTCATTGATGGTGGCCAGCTGGCTGTCCGCCAGCTGACGCGCCAGGGCCTGCTGTTGCTGGCTGGCACTGATCTGGCTCTGGTACCAGTACAGGCCACCGCTGCTCAGCAGCACCGCCACGATGGCCGCGGCCATCATCGGCAGCAGCAACTTGAGGGCGCTGTCGTCCTTGTTACTGGCCGGTTTGTTGTTGTTTTTACCCATGTTTCCCCTCCCAGTGCCGGCAGGATTTCCCTGCCTGGCGTCAGTGTCTGCCGCTGTGACCAAAGCCCCCGTCACCGCGTTCTGAACTGTCAAAACGGTCTACCTGCTCCAGCTGCACCTGCATGACCGGCACGATGACCAGCTGGGCAATGCGTTCCCCGGGTTCAATAGTGAACGCTTGCTGACCTCGATTCCAGCAGGAGACCATCAATTCGCCCTGATAATCCGAGTCAATCAACCCCACCAGGTTGCCCAGTACGATGCCATGTTTGTGGCCCAGGCCGGAGCGCGGCAGGATCATGCCGGCATACCCCGGGTCGCTGATGTGAATGGCCATGCCGGTGGGCAGCAGTTCGGTCTGACCTGGCGCCAGCGTCAGCGGCGCCTTGACCATGGCGCGCAGATCCAGCCCGGCGGAGCCGTCGGTGGCGTAGTGGGGCAGTGCAATGCTGTCGCCCAGGCGGGTATCCAGTACCCGGTATTGCAGTTTCATGTGGTTTCCCTGTGTGTCTATGCGGTGCGGTGCGGTGCGGTGCGGTTCGGGCCCCGGGCCGGGGCCTCAATCCTTGTAACGGATGGCGATCAGCTCAATCAGCTGTTTGGCAATCTGGGTCTTGGAGGCCAGTGGCAGTACCTTGTGGCCGCCCGGCCAGATCACGGTCAGTGCATTGTTGTCACTGTTGAACCCCACATTGGTGCCCGACACGTCGTTGGTGGCGATCATGTCCAGCTTCTTGTTGACCAGCTTGCCCTGGGCATAGGCCATCACATCCTGGGTTTCGGCGGCGAAGCCCACGGTGAAGGGCCGTTTGGTGTGCTCGGCCACGGCGGCCACGATATCCGGGTTCTTGACCAGCGTCAGGTGAATTTCCTCGGTGGATTTCTTGATCTTGTGATCGGCGGTCACGGTGGGGCGATAGTCGGCCACGGCGGCGGTGGCGATGAATACATCACAGCCGCCCTCCACGGCGGTCAGGCTGGCTTCATACATATCCTGGGCGCGGACCACGTCGATGCGGTTCACCCGTGCGGGGGTTGGCAGGTTGACCGGCCCGGCGATCAGGGTGACCTTGGCGCCGGCATCGGCGGCGGCTTCCGCCAGGGCAAAGCCCATCTTGCCGGAGCTCTTGTTGGTGATATAGCGCACCGGGTCGATGGACTCACGGGTAGGGCCGGCGGTGATCACCACATGCTTGCCGGTGAGCAGGTCGTAATCGAACACGTCGGCGGCCATCTGGATGATTTCCTGGGGCTCCAGCATTCGGCCTTCACCGGTCTCGCCGCAGGCCTGGCTGCCGCTGCCCGGGCCGAAAATATGAATGCCCTTTTCCTGCAGGATCAGCTGGTTCTTCTGGGTGCCGCTGTCAGCCCACATCTGCTGGTTCATGGCCGGGGCCACGGCGATCGGGGCGCCGGTGGCCAGGCACAGGGTGGTAAGCAGATCGTTGCCATGGCCGTGGGCCATGCGAGCCAGGAAGTTGGCCGAAGCCGGTGCGATCAATACCAGATCCGCCCAGCGGGCCAGCTCGATGTGCCCCATGGCGGCTTCCGCCCTGGGGTCGAGCAGGTCGGTGTGAACCGGGTGGCCGGACAGGGCCTGCATGGTCAGCGGGGTGATGAACTCCTGGGCGCCCTGGGTCATGACAACCCGAACCTGGGCGCCGGTGTCCTGGAGGCGGCGGACCAGGTCGGCGGCCTTGTAGGCGGCAATGCCGCCGGTCACACCAAGAAGGATGCGTTTGTTCATCAGACGCTGCATGGGCAAATCCTGCGGTGGCCTGGCCGGTCGCGCGGCACAGGGGGTGGTCTCTTACACGGGCCATGGCAAAACGCTGCTGCCGAAGGCCGTCCAATCCTGCTATTTGTTGGGCTGCATAGCGTAGCACAAGGTGCGCCGCTGCGAAGCGCACCAACATGACAGGGGAGCAAGCATCGATGGCAATTACCGACTGGCCGAGTGGGGAGCGCCCGCGGGAGAAATTGTTGCAGCGGGGCGCCGCGTCACTGAGCGATGCGGAATTGCTGGCCATTTTTCTGCGTACCGGCATGCAGGGTGGCACTGCGGTGGATCTGGCCCGGCAACTGTTGCAGCAGGCAGGCGGGCTGCGGGCGCTGCTGGATTTGCGGGCAGCGCGCATGGCCCGGTTGCCGGGCATGGGGGCCGCCCGGCGGGCCCAGTTGCTGGCGGCACTGGAGGTGGGGCGGCGCTATCTGGCCGAACCCCTTGAGCGGGGCCTGCCGCTGGATAACCCGGAAAAGGCCGGCCAGCTGCTGACCGCCCGGCTGCGCGGGCTGCCCTACGAGGTGTTCGCCTGCCTGTTCCTGGACAACAAGCATCGTTTAATCGTGTTCGAGCAATTGTTTCAGGGCACCATCGATGCGGCGGCGGTTTACCCCCGGGAGGTGGTGCGCCGGGCCATGGAGCACAATGCCGCCGCCGTGATCCTGGCCCACAACCATCCCTCCGGCGTTGCCGAACCCAGCCAGTCGGACCACGCCATCACCCGCCGGCTGGTGGAGGCCCTGGGCCTGGTGGATATTCGCGTGCTCGACCACCTGGTGATCGGGGATGGCGGCTGGGTGTCGCTGGCTTCGCGCGGGGCCCTGTAGTTGGTCGCCAGGAGCGGCGGAGATTGGCTTGCGCCAATTTCCGCCCTACGACGTTGGACCATGTGGATGTAGGGCGGAAATCGGCAAATGCCGATCTCCGCCGAGCAGCCCACCGCAAAGGAGGCAAGGATGCCAAATTACCGTAGAAACTATGTACCTGGCGGCTCGTATTTTTTTACCGTGAACCTGAATGATCGGCGCCAGGACTTGCTCACCCGGCATTGGCCGCTATTGCGACGGGCCATACAGGCCGTGCAAGGCTGCCACCCCTTCCGCCTTGATGCACTGGTCGTGCTGCCGGATCATCTCCACACAGTCTGGACATTGCCAGAGGGGGATGCGGATTTCTCCAGTCGCTGGCGAGCGGTCAAGAGCCGTTTCAGCAAGGCCTTGGCGGGTGATAGGCCGATCTGGCAACCCCGTTTCTGGGAGCACACACTAAAGGACGAGGGCAGCTATCGGCGGCATCTGGATTATGTACACCGGAATCCTGTAAAGCATGGGTGGGTGAGACGGGTACGGGACTGGCCCTATTCCACCTTTCACCGGTATGTGGAGAAAGGCGTGTATTCGTTGGATTGGATGGGGGGTGCAGGCCAGGGTTGATGGCGGAGATCGGCATTCGCCGATTTCCGCCCTACGGTGCCGTCGTAGGGCGGAGATGCCTGAAAGGGCATCTCCGACGGGGTGGCGGTAAGTCCCTGAATAGAGGCTGATCCGGTCAAATATCCAAGAATTCGCTTGAAACTTGACCGCCGTGTTGGTATAAAACGCGCCTTTTCCGGGGCTCCAGGTCCCCGTGCAAGACGATTTTCGGAGCAAGACAATGTCCAAAGTTTGCCAGGTTACCGGTAAGCGCCCTGTTACGGGCCACAATGTTTCCCACTCGAACATCAAGACCAAGCGTCGTTTCGAGCCGAATCTGCACCACCACCGTTTCTGGGTTGAGTCCGAGAAGCGTTTCGTGCGTCTGCGTGTCAGCTCCAAGGGCATGCGTATTATCGACAAGAAAGGTATCGATGCCGTTCTGGCCGATATCCGTTCCCGCGGCGAGCGCGTTTAAGGCGAACAGAAGGAGTTAACCCATGGCCGGTCCGATTCGCGAAAAAATTCGTCTGGTGTCTTCCGCAGGCACTGGTCACTTCTACACCACCACCAAGAACAAGCGTCTCCATCCCGAAAAGATGGAAACCAAGAAGTACGATCCGGTCGTGCGCAAGCACGTGGCCTACAAGGAAGCCAAGATCAAGTAACAACGATCTTGCTCCTGCCTGGCAAAGGACAGAAAAGCCCGGGATATTCCCGGGCTTTTTTTATGTCTGTCCAAACGGCTTTGGATATCAAGGTGATATCAACTTTTTACAGTTATTGTCATTCGCGGCGACATGAAAAGTTCATAATCCAGGGATGACCAAGGCGCCTAAAAAAAGGTGCACAAAGTCACACTTTTTGCATTCCGTTTGTCGTCGATATGGGCTCGTATGGAGGTTGGGCGTTGCCTTGAATTGCGCGTGGGATGCTACGGTTACACCGAGAGAACCTTAGTGCAACAAAACGAAACCAAGCGTTTGTTGTGATGGACATCACAGTTGCATAGGATTCTTGGAGAAGTTCATATTTGCGCATATGAACCTCCCTTTTTTATGCGTGCACGGAGAGCACTTATGGATACCCTGACCCAAATGACACAACTACTGTTTGCTCGTCTGTTTTCCCAGATATCCACCCGGGCATCCCGCCAGAAAGGCGCCAGTGCACTGGAATACATTGTGCTGGCAGCGGTGATTGTGGCGGCGCTGATTCTGGTCGGTACTTTCCTGGCCGGTAACAGCGGCTTCAGCGGCTTCTTCAGCGACCTGTTCGGCAAGGCCAGCTCCGCGCTGAACCCGTAAGTCACAATATAAAAAGGGCCACGCAAATGTGGCCCGGCGGGAGAGTGGCGACATGAAACGGCATAGTAGGGGGGCGGTGGCGTTCGAATTTCTGTTCCTGTTCCCCTTCATCGTCGCCATCCTCTACGCGGCGGGCTACTACAGTATTGTCTTCTCCTGGCAATACCGGATGCAGAATCTGGTGGACCGGGCCGTTTCCGAAGCCCTGTATATGGATCGCGGCGATCTGGATGCCAGTGAGCTGGCCACGACCATTCGTGATCGTGCCCAGCAACGTCTGGCTGCCCTGGTGCAGAATGGCTTGCCGGACAGTCTGAAGGACAAGGTAGGGGCGGACAGTGCCTGTACCGTGGATGCTTCGGCCATTGCCGTGGTCAGCTGTACACTCGCCATGAACAGCGCCACTATCGAAGGGCTGTTGCCCTCCGTGAGTTTCGGCATGCTGGGGGATTTCCCTCCGGCGCCGCCCAGTGGCATCAGTGCGTCGTCGCAGGCGGCGTTCTGACAGGTGAACAGACCAAGGTGCCGCGTTATTGGCACAGAGACAGACCGATTGTCGTAGTGTGATTAAGGCTGTCCGCTTTGTGAGTTGGCAGGGATAGCCTCACGATTATCACAAGGAGGGAAGATGGGGGCTCGATGGCTTTATATGTTGCCGGCGCTGCTGCTCAGCGTGCTGGCAGTCATACTGGCCGTGATCGGTCTTTCCCGTGAGCCGGAACCGGCCAGGGGCAACAATAATGATGGCGTCGTCATGCAGGTGTCGGAAGGCAATGACACCAAGGCGCTTGAGCACACCTACTGGGTTGCCACCCATGATCTGGGTATCGGCACCCCCATCAAGAAAGACGATTTCCGCAAGGTTTCCGTTTCCGTTCCCCTGGCCCAGGCCGTACCGGAAGAGACTGCCGTAGAAGGGCAGCTACTGCGTCGCAATGTCCGGGAGGGGGAGATTCTTGCCAAGAGCCACCTGGAGGCCGGCAACCGTCTGGCCCAGGCGGTACCCGCCGGCTACCGGGCCTTTGCCATCGGCATTGATAACGTTACCGCCGTGGGCGGTTTGTTGCAGCCCGGTGACCTGGTCGATGTGCTGGCGGACTTCCGTAATGGCCAGGACAAGGAGCCCACTTCCATGGTGTTGCTGAGCAGCCTGGAAGTGCTGGCCGTGAATGGTCAGATTGAAGATGCCCCGGAGCAAAAGGGCGGTAACGACCAGCGCCGGGGGCGTAACGCCACCGCAGTCCTGGCGGTGCCCCGTCAGGACCTGGTGCGCCTGCAGCTGGCCGATGCCAATGGCAGCCTGCGGCTGGCCATGGCCGGAGACGCCAACCGGCCCAAAGTGGCCGATAACGCCGAGCCGATATCCAAGCAGGGCGATCCCAGCATGACCACCAAGCTCGATGCGCTGTTCCCGGAGAAAAAGAAACCCGTGGTTCACCATCGCGCGGCACCGAATCCCGGTAACAAGGTAGAAGTCTACGAAGGGGCCACCTCAAGGAGCACCTATGTTCACTGAGCAGAAACCGTCGGCCGCCGTGGCGGCACGATCCCTGTTTGCAGCCCGGGCGCGCGCAGGGGATTGGGCGGCCTCACAACGCATACTGATGGGCTGGGCGTTACTGGTGGCCCTGCTGGTCGGTATCGCCATGCCGGCCTGGAGTGAGAGCCAGGATATCCCTGCCGGCCCGATGAAGAAGGTGCTGCGCATTGCGCCCGGCGAGCAGAAAATTCTGCTTTTCCCGGAGCGGGTGACCAAAGTGGCCACCTCCGATCCGAACGTGGCGGCAGTGGCCGTCAGTGGTGCCAGGGAGCTGCTGGTCACGGCCAAGGATGAGGGTTCATCGATCCTGTCGGTGTGGCTGAAAGGCCTGGAAAAGCCCATGCGCAGTACTCTGGTGGTGTCCACCACGTCCGGGCAGGCCCTGCCTTTCGGCACCCAGGTGCAGACCGATATCCGCATTCTGGAAGTCAGCCGCAGCGAGTTGAATAGCTTCGGCTTTGAATATTCCAATATCTTTGATGGTGGCAATACCCAAGTGGGTATTTCTTCACCGGGCGGGGCCGGAGCTGCAGAGGGTTTCAACCTTTTCCGCTTGGGCAAGAACTCCACAACGGTGATCAACGCGCTGGAAAGTGGAGGTTTTGCCTATACCCTGGCAGAGCCCTCTTTAACGGCGCTGAGTGGGCAAACAGCCTCGTTTCTTTCCGGTGGAGAGTTCCCTGTACCCACACGCAGTAACAATAATGGTGTCCAGGTTGAATTCAAGAAATTCGGTATTGGCCTGGCGCTGACCCCGACGGTGATTGACGGTAATCAGATTATTCTCAAGGTGGCACCTGAAGTCAGTGAGCTGGATTATTCTGCTGGTGTAAAGACGGGCGGTGTAGATGTGCCCGGGCTTCGTGTGCGACGTTCTGAAACAACGGTTTCTTTAGCTCCAGATGAAACCTTCATTATCAGCGGCCTGGTCAGTCGCAATACGGTCAATAACAGCGACCGGTTGCCGGGCCTGGGCAATCTTCCGGTGCTGGGAGCCTTCTTCCGTTCCGGTCGTATTTCCCGGGAAGACAAGGAGCTGGTAATGGTGGTAACGCCGCACCTGGTGACGCCCCAGTCCAACGGCCTGCCACCGGGGGCCTTGCCCGGTGCCGATTATCATGAAAGCAGCATGGGCTGGATGGACATGATGACCGAACCCCGCCGCGGCTCGCAGCCGCTGCGCCATGGACTGAGCTGGTAGGGGGCGATCATGATTGAAGAAACCTTGCTGGCAGTCATGGAAGACGCGGGGACGGAAAGCTGGCTGGATCAGGCGCTCAAGGATGTGGAGCGGCTGGAAAAGGTCAGCCGCTCCGACCTGGGCCGGGTGCTACGGTTACTGGAGGCGACCGGTGCCAGCATTGCCCTGGTGGAAGTGTCCGAACACGACATGAGCCAGGCCATGGCGGTGATCACCGCCCTGAGCAATGCCCGGCCCTGGGTGACGGTGGTGGCGGTCTGTCGCCTGGCGGATCAGGAAACCCTGCTGCAATGCATGCGGGCCGGCGCCCGTGATTGCGTTGTAGTGGGCGGCGATCCCGCCGAGCTGCGTGACCGTCTGCGTCGTCATCAACTGGTACGGCCTTCCTTCGCCGGTGACGAGTTGCAGTCGCGTTCGCGCAATCTGGTGATGATTGCCGGTGTCCATCCACGGGTGGATACCGGGTTCCTGGCACAGAATCTGGCGGTGGCCATGGCCGCCGCCGACAAGGATCGGCGAGTGCTGGCCATTGATGTGGATGCCAGCGACGAAGGTGTCTTCCACCTTGATAGCCGCAACAATTTCGACCTCAGTCAGTTGCTATCCAGCCCGGATACTCTGGATCAGACCCTGATCGAAACGGCGCTGGAGGAATTCCGGCCCGGACTGCGACTGCTCAGTGGCGGTAACAGTGGCGATTTTCTTGGCGATCGGGGCGCGGATCTTTTCATTGCACTGACCCGGCTGATGGGCATGTTTGACCGCATTATTCTGAATGTGGGCAGTAGTGGCCAGTCTGCCTGGGTGCGCGCCATCGGTGTGCATGTTGGCGAATTGCTGGTGGTGGCTGGCCAGGAGGTGCCGCAGTTACGGGCCATAAAGGAAGAAATCTCCAGCTGGCGCCCGCATCTGCCATCAAGCACCAATCTGCGATTGGTGCTTGATGGCTATGAGCCGTCGTTACCGCCAGCACTGGAAGAAGTGGGTGATAGTACGGGGGTGCCGGTGGCTGCCGCATTGCCGATGGATTGGCGTCACCGTCTGGAGGCGATCAATCTGGGTCTGCCCATGCAGGAAAGTGCCCCAAAGAGTCTCTATAACAAGAAGCTCAAGGCGCTGGTCGCACAATTGGATAGTGTGGACATAGAAGCCCCCTCCCGCTGGAGTTTTTTCAAGCGGGCCTGAACCAGCCTGACTGACAGGGGATAGTGTGGCGGGACGAATTGACGAAGAATATCAACAGCTCAAGGCTCACACCCATCAGCGGGTGGTGGACCGGCTGGATGAAGATGGCATCGAAGTGGCCCGCAGCAACCGGACCCGGGTCGAGGATGCCATTACCCGTGCCGTGCATCAGCACATCGCCGAGCGACGTATTCCACTTTCCAATCAGGACATGAACCAGCTGGTGCGCGACATGATCGATGAGGTCATGGGCTTCGGGCCGCTGGAGCCCATGCTGCGCGACAGCACCATCAATGATGTGCTGGTTAATGGCCCCGAGGATGTGTTCATCGAGGTGCGCGGCGTGCTGCAACGGGCCCAGGCTCGCTTTATCGATGACGACCATGTCATTCGGGTGATCCGGCGTATTCTGGCTCCTCTGGGGCGCCGTCTGGATGAAGCCAGTCCCATGGTGGATGCTCGCCTACCCGACGGCTCCAGGGTCAACGCCATCATTCCGCCGCTGGCGCTGGACGGGCCATCCATTTCCATTCGTAAATTCAACCGCCATCACATGACCGCCGAGGATCTGATTCGCGCCGGCTCCATGACTGAAGAGTGTCTGCGGGTGATGGTGGAGGCGGTGCAGAAGCGTCGCAACATTCTGGTCAGCGGCGGTACCGGTACGGGTAAAACCACCATGCTGAACCTGATCAGCCAGTACATTCCGCGCAATGAGCGGGTGCTGACCATCGAGGATTCCGCCGAACTGATGCTTGAGCATCCCCACGTGGTGCGCCTGGAAACCCGGCCGGCCAATACCGAGGGCAAGGGGCGCATTACCGCCCGGGAGCTGGTGGTCAACGCCCTGCGTATGCGTCCGGACCGCATCATTCTTGGCGAGGTGCGCTCCAGTGAAATCATCGAATTGCTGCAGGCCATGAACACCGGCCATGAAGGGTCCATGAGTACCATCCATGCAAACGGTACCCGTGATGCGCTGGTGCGCATCGAAACCCTGCTGGCGGTCAGTGGCTATGACGCCAGTGAACAGGCCATTGGCCGCCTGATCGGCTCGGCCCTGGACATGATTATCCAGCTGGTACGCCGCCCGGATGGCAAGCGCGAAGTCAGCGCCATTGTTCAGCTGGCGCCCCGCGAAGACGACCCTTATCACATGGAATACCTGTACAGGAGTGATAATGAACGCTGAGGTACTGCTGGCTGCCGCTCGCAATCTCGCCATCCTGGCCGTGCTGTTGCTGGTCGGTCAGTGGTGGTTTGCGCGTGTGCGTGAGCGCCAGCAGGCCCGTCGGCGGGTCAATGCCCGGCTGGGCACGGGGCATGACATTCAGGATGACGAGCGCGAAGCGCGACTGGCGGGCGGGCGTTTCGAGCGTTTGCTGCTGCGGGCCGGTCTGCATATCAGTCAGTCCACCCTGACCTTGCTGGTGATGGTGGTGGTGGTGGCCACCCTGGTCACCATGGTGCTGGCCAAGGTCTGGATGGCGTTGCTTGTGCCGGTGCTTGCCGCGGGCCTGGCCTGGATGCTCTGGAACATGCTCTACCAGAAACAACGGCGCATCATTTTTGACAGCCTGCCCGGCATCATCGATATCGTGGTACGCAGTATTGATGCCGGCCGTTCGCTGGAAATGGCGCTGGTGGATAGCCTGCGTGAAGCGCCACCGGTATTTGAACCCTTGTCTTTCCGGTTGCGCAGTGCCGTGGAAGCCGGCCGCGATTACACCTATCTGATGGATGATTTTGCCGAACTTTATCAGGTGCCACCGCTGGTTTTCGTGGCCGTGGCCCTGCGAACGTCCAGCCGTTTCGGCAGCTCCATTCGTCCCATCCTGCGACAGGTTTCCGAAGCCCTGCGCTCCCAGCAGGAGATGCGCCGGGAATTCATGGCGGCCACCGCCGAGACACGGATGACCGCCATTGCCTTTGCCGTCCTGCCGGTGGGGATTGGGGTCTATGTGATAGCCATGAACGAAGGCTTTCGCGAGATCCTGCTGCACACCGATACCGGCCAGAAGATGCTGATGGTAGCCGTGGGGCTGCTGGTGTTTGGCATTGCCCTGATCATGCGCATGATCCAGGGGGTGGGCCGTGGTTAATCTCTGGCTGGCCCTGCTGTGTGCCCTGCTGGCGTTGTGGATTGCGCTGGTGAAGTCCCGTACCTGGGAACGGCGCCAACGGGTGCTGACACGCATGAATGAAGGCGACAAGGCCGGCCGTGATGAAGAGAGCCGCAATCTGCTGCTTGCCAGCCTGTCACGGCGGCTCACCTCTTCCGCGTTTGTCAGTGATGATTATGACGAGATTTATGCGGCGCTGAAGCTTACCGGGCGCAGCGCGGAACGTATCCAGGTGATCTACCTGGTGAGTTGCTGGGTGCTGCCGATGGTCATGCTGGTTATCGGGATTCTGGTTGCCGGGCTGGGCGGTGCCATTGTGCTGGGAGCACTGGGCTTCATCATGCCGCGCCGCTATATCCGGGCGGTGGCCGACCGGGCCCGTTACCGTCAGAACCTGGAGGCCATCGAACTGGCTCAGGTCATGCGCATGTTATTGGAGGCCGGGCTTTCCATCGAACGGGGGTTTCGTATCGCAGCCCTGCAGGCCCGCCCCCTGATTCCGACGCTGGCCTATCGACTGGATCGCTTCAACCGCCTGATGGATAGCGGCGCCGATCGCAGTGCCGCGCTGGACGATATCGGCGATGACAAGACCGTGCCGGTCCTGCATAACCTGACTCGCCTGCTCAAGCAGGCCGGTTCGCTGGGTGGCAGTGTGACAGAGAGCATCGAGCAGATCATTCTGGAAGGTCAGGATGTGGAGCGTAGTCGTATCAAGGAACAGGTCAACAAGATCGGCGTGAAAATGACCATCATCATGATGGCCATCATGCTGCCGGCCCTGTTCATCATTATTGGCGGTCCCGCGGGGATTTCCATCATGGAAGCACTGAGCCGTTGAGGCAGCAACAATGTTTTCGGGAGCGAAGAATGAAAAGTAAACGGTTAGGGGTGGCCACAGGGGTTCTGCTGATGCTGGCCGGGTGTGCCCAGAATCAGCCTCGGCCGGTCACCGCTGAAATCGGTAGCCCCAAGACCAGAATCAGTTGCGATGTGGATGTGCAGCCCGAGGATCGGGTCGAACTGGAAATGGTTGATACGCTGATGTCCCGTGATCTGGTATACGCGGCGCTGGCACAGCTGCAAAAGCATCAGCAGCGTAACGAGGAATACTGGCAGCGTTATGGTCAGCTGCTGGCCAAGACCGATGACATGGATGGTGCACGGGATGTGTTTACCCAGATGCGTGACCAGTGCAACAGTGGCGAGGCTTACCATGGCCTGGGGATGATTGCGCTCAAACAGGGCTACCTCTCCGAAGCACTGACCAATTTCAAGGAGGCGGTGAGCCGGTTGCCAGCCTCGGCATCCGTGCGTAATGACTATGGTTATGCGCTGTTGCTGGAGGGCGATTTCCCCGAAGCCCAGCGTAACCTGAGAACCTCCCTGGAGCTGCAGAACGGTTCCGGTGCGGCCCGACAGAACCTGGCCGTGGCTTATATTCTTGCCGGCAACAAGCAAGGGCTGGCATTGCTTCGTGACAAGTACCATTTCACCGATGATGAAATGGCCTATGCCCATTCCCTGGCGGATCAGATGAGGAAATGATGATGAAACCTCTGGCGAAGCCTGTTATGGCAAGCGCGTTACTGCTGATGTTCTGCTCACCGGCATTGGCCGATCAGGATGGCGACTATGCCTTCGGTTTGTCCGACTCCGTAGTCAGGGAAAAGCCGAAGACCACCACGGACTGGCTGCTTGATCAGCAACGCCATTCGCCGCCGTCGCAAAAGAGCGAGCTGCCGGCGCAGCTTTACGTGGATAGTCAGCGTCGTATCAGCGATACCTTCAAACAGCCGATTCCTGAAAGCATTCAGGACAAGGCCACGTCCACGGACGATAACTGACCGCAGCGGCCAGTGATCCTGGGCTGACGGTCGCAAGGAGGAGGCATGAGACAATTCGGCATTGCACGTCAAAGCGGTGCGATTGCGCTGGCCACCCCCTTCGTGATTCTTCTGATTCTGGCGTTGACGGTTTTCTTGCTGGATGGCGCCAGGCTGTATGCCGCCAAGCGGGAAATGCAATCCATTGTCAACGCGGCGGCGACCGCCGCGGCGGATAACGGCCAGACCTGTAACAGCATGGGCGATTCACCGACCTTGTCAGATATACAGACCCGTGCCGAAACCGCCGCCACCCAGCGCGGCTGGGATGGCAAGGGTACGCTGACGGCCAGCACCGGCCTGGTCAGTACGGTGGAGGGCGGTCCCGATGATGGTCAGCAGGAATTCGAAGCCCGACCGGTGCTGCAAAGCAACGCGGTCGCCATCCGCTATTCGCGGCCGCACAACATTTCCCTGTTATTGGGCGGGCTGGGGACCATCACGCTGGATGCCACGGCGGTGGCCCGCAAGGAACTGAATGCCGGTATTTCCGTGGAGTCTTATACCGCCAGCCTGGATTCCACCCAGTCCGCACTGTTGAACCTGGTCATTGGTGGCATTCTTCAGCAGGACGGCGGCTTGCATCTCAATGGCGTCAATTTTGATTCCCTGCGCGGCACGCTGGTGGATGTGGAAGATCTGGTCGCGGGCCTCACGGGCGGCACCGCGGCAGGAGATATTCTGGGTAGCGACGTGACTGCTGATGCGGTGCTGTCCGTGCTGAAAAGCACGTCGGATGCCACCGGTGTTGCAGCCATCGCACTGGATCAGGTGGTCGATGCGGCAGTGGGCACCAATACCAATGTGGCGCTGGCAGATATCGTTAATGTGCTGGGTGATGGCGAGATACCGAAGGGCGCCAAGATCCCGGCGCTGGATGTGATTATTTCAACGGTCTTCAATGTAGGCAAGGCGCTGCCTTCCACTATCCATCTTGATCTGGCTGACAGTAGTGCCCTTGGGTCACTGTTGTCATCGTTGGGTGTGGGGGCGGCGACGCTGGATCTGGAAATTGATCAGGCGCCGGGTTTCGTTTTTGCGCCGGCTCGCCAGGATGAAAATGGCAACTGGTACGGCAAGGCGAAAAGTGCCGATATTACCTTGACGCTGGATCTTGGACTGAATGTATCTGTGCTGGGTCTTGCTTCACTGACGACGTCGCTGCCATTGACGCTGGATACTGGCTCGGCAGAGGTGACACTGGTTGGAGCCAGGTGTGCAGCAGGCACCACCAATCAGGTCACACTGGATACTCAAGTAAAGCGTAGCCTGCTTTCCCTGCAGACCAACGCCAGCGTGGATATCAATGCCATTTTGCTGGGGAAACTGGCCAGTGTTTCCGTCACAGCGGATTCCGGTTCCTATGGCGGTGGCGCCGAGTATGTTGAGCTGGGACCGATTATGCTCAACGACCCACAGCCTTACGCCATTGAACAGGGCGACAGCGGCGCCGCCCTGGATGATGCCCTCACTGGCTTGCTCAGTGATCTCGATCTTAATATAACCAGTCAGGTGCCATTGCTTAACGTCGTGTTTGGCAGTGTGACCGGGCTGCTCAATGGTGTGACACAAACACTGGTTCCCATACTTCAGTCCGTTAGTCAGCAGATACTGGGGCCGCTGCTGGACGCACTGGGTTTGTCGGTAGGCAATGCCAGAATTACGGTGGCGTCAAAAGTTCAGAGTCCGGTGGTACTGCTGGAGGATGTGGATTTCTGATGACCTCCTCACCTGAGGAACAGCGCCCCTTGCTGGAGCGTTGCGCCGCCGGGGTGTGGCGGGGGCTTGGCAGGGATGCCGGCATTTATCTGTTAGTGAGTGGCTATATCGTTATCACGGTGCTGGCAGCCGGGTTGACCGGTCATCTGCCGCATTACTCGCTAATGGTATACCCACAAACCACCATTCAGGTCAGTATCGTTCTGGGTCTGTTCATGGTGGTGGGTTACGGCGGTTATGTCATGCTGTATCGCCGCCCGTCTTTTCCGTTGCGTTATCTTGCCGGCCAGATTCGTCGATTCGTGGTATCTGCTGCTTTTTTTCGCGGGCTCTTTCTGCTGCTTGTCTTTACCCTTTTCTTCTCCGCAGTATCATCCAGTAAATCCCTGATCGGGGTCTGGCAGCCGTTTGCCTGGGATGCGCGCTTTGCCCACTGGGATGCCTGGCTGCACGGGGGCAAGATGCCCTGGCAGTGGTTACAGCCGGTGCTGGGCTATCCCTGGATTACCACCGCGATCAATGCCGTTTACAACCTGTGGTTCATGGTCATGTTTGCGGTGTTTTACTGGCAACTTTTTTCTTCCCGTGACGAGCGACGCCGGCAACGTTTCCTGATCAGTTTTATCGGCTGCTGGGCGGTTAATGGCACCTTGCTGGCGGTGCTCTTTTCATCAGCGGGGCCCTGCTTTTTTCATTACCTTTTGCCGGACGGACCAGACCCCTTTGCTCCCCTGATGCGCTATCTACATGCGGCACAGCGTGTGTCACCGGTGTGGGCGCTGTCCACCCAGGACATGCTTTGGCAATATCACCAGGCCGGGGCCCTGGGTGTGGGCACCGGGATTTCCGCCATGCCCAGCATGCACGTCAGTATCGCCTGGTTGATGGTGCTGCTGACTGCTGGCAGCCCCCTCATTTTGCGCTATTTCCTCAGGGCATTCTTTGTGGTGATCCTGCTGGGCTCCGTGCATCTGGGTTGGCACTATGCCATTGATGGTTATTTTTCTGTGCTGACGACCACGCTTATCTGGAGTGTGACGGCCTGGATTGGCAGGCCTGCTCATGAATAGGTGGGGCTCACCGCTTGATCGTTTTCTGCTGGCGACGGTGGCCGGCTTTGCCGTGCTGGTTTACGGGGTGACGGCCTACTTCCGTTTGCCTTACCGACCCGTGCATGATTTCTATTCCCTGCCACTGCTGTTCGGTACCGGTTTTTTTGTGCTGGGTTTTTTCTGTTTTCGGCTATTGAGGATGATGTTGTTGCATCGGGGGCATGGCTTGTTGAAAGCGGCCTGGCGCGATGTATGGAGCTTTGTATCCTGGCCGCGTTTTTGCACGGCGTTGCCGGTGCTGTTGTTGATCCCGGTATTTTTCTCCGTGTTCACCACCATGAAAAATGCCATCCCGGCGTTGCAGCCGTTTTATCTGGACCCGGCCCTGGCGGAGCTGGATCAGAGGCTTCACGCAGGTACACAGCCCTGGCAATGGCTGCAGCCTTTGCTGGGTATCCCGTTGGTAACCATGTTGATCAGCGCGTTCTATAAAAGCTGGTTCTTTTTCAAATATGGCATGGTGTGTTGGCAGGCTTTCAGTCTTGCCGATCCACAACGGCGTGCCCGTTTCTTTGTCACCCTGTTGCTTTGCTGGATACTGCTGGGTGTGGTGCTGGCCACGTTGCTGTCATCGGCGGGCCCCTGTTTTTATGGCGGCCTGTATCCTCAGCTGCCCAACCCCTATGCCGGGCTGATGACGTATCTGCATCAGGCTGACAGTCACTATCCGGTATTCGATCTGTTTGCCCAGCATTATCTCTGGCGGGCCTACCAGGGGCATGTGGCCTTGCCGTTTTCCGGCATCAGTGCCATGCCCAGCATGCACGTGAGCATGGCTACCCTGTTTCTGCTGTTGTGCTGGCAAAAGGGTAGGGTGCTGCGGTGGCTGCTGGGAG
Source organism: Alcanivorax hongdengensis A-11-3 (assembly GCF_000300995.1). Classification (GTDB taxonomy): domain Bacteria; phylum Pseudomonadota; class Gammaproteobacteria; order Pseudomonadales; family Alcanivoracaceae; genus Alcanivorax; species Alcanivorax hongdengensis. The sequence continues at coordinate 62,352 of NZ_AMRJ01000012.1, forward strand.
GCTATTTACTGCTGATCCAGGTGGGGTCGGTAATGCTGGGGTGGCATTACGCAGTGGATGGCTATCTGGCCATGATAATGACCGGTTTGCTCTGGTGGGTGGCGGGGTGCTGGGTAAGGCGATGGCGGTTTCCCATGACATAAAAAAGGCCGCATTGCGGCCTTTTTTATTCGCTCGGTTCAGTGAGCGGCTATCTGCCGATAGCGGGTTAGCTGTTCGGCGAATTCCTGCAGCGAGCGAATGCCGGAATCCCGGGCATCGTGGTACCACTGCTCGAGCGCTTCCAGCATTTCGCTGGAGTTGCGGCTGGTCTGGGACCAGATATCCTGCAGCCGCAGGCGGAACTGGTAGATGGCCGCCAGGGTTTCGTTGTTGTCGGTGAGGCTTTGCAGGCGAACCTGATGGCGTGGCTTGATCAGGCTGTGATCCAGATGCAGCAGAGCCTTGGCGCGACCGTAAAGGTCCCGGGTGGCCTCGCAGGCACGGGCTTTTTCCTGTTCGAAGACCGGGGCAATCACGGTCTTGCGGTACTGCGCCATGACCTGGAAGCGGTGCTGCAATACGCCTTTCAGGGCATCCAGATCCACGCCGCTGGCATTGCTGACCCGGGCGGGCTTGGGCGCCACTTTCTTCACTTTGGCCAGGTGCAGGATTTCAAACAACCGGATCCAGGCCCAGCCCATGTCGAACTCGAAGCGGCGTACGGACAGCTTGGCGGAGTTCGGATAGGTGTGATGGTTGTTGTGCAGCTCTTCACCGCCAATCAGGATGCCCCAGGGGGAGATGTTGCGAGAGGCATCGGCGCATTCAAAGTTGCGGTAGCCCCAGTAGTGGCCAATACCGTTGATCACACCGGCGGCAAACAGCGGGATCCAGATCATCTGGATGGCCCACACAGTGATACCGGTGGCGCCGAACAGCAACAGGTCGATGGCGCCCATCAGGGCGATGCCGCCCAGCGGGAAACGTGAATAGACATGGCGTTCCATCCAGTCATCCGGGCAGCCGGCACCGTACTTTTCCAGGGTTTCTGTGTTTTCCGCTTCCTGGCGATAGAGTTCGGCACCCTCTCGCAGCACCTTGCCGATGCCCTTCACCTGCGGGCTGTGCGGGTCCTCTTCAGTTTCGCACTTGGCGTGATGCTTGCGATGGATGGCAGTCCATTCGCGGGTGTTCTGGCCGGTGGTCAGCCACAGCCAGAAGCGGAAGAAGTGTTTCAGGGCGGGATGCAGTTCCAGCGCCCGGTGAGCCGAGTAACGGTGCAGATAGACCGTCACACTGACAATGGTGATGTGTGTCAGCGCCAGGGTGATGAGCACCAGGCCGACAATTCCGGGGGCCAGCAGGCCCTCACTGAGATAATTCCACATGAGCGATAATCGATAATTCAGGAGGCCTCATTGTGCCCTGCCGGGATGACAGACAGAAGATGCCAAACGGGTCATATTCGGACTATCGCTGTAACAAAAGATGCCCCTGCGGGTGCACGTCCGCCTGCCAGCCGGGGGCCAGCCAGGTGGTGCCGACGGCCTCGAAAACCAGGGCCGGCCCGGTGATGCGCTGGCCGGCGGCCAACGCCTCACGGCGGTATATTGCCACTGGCTCAGACTGGCCGGGCAGGGTCAGGCTGCCGCCGGAAGGCATGGCCTTGCCGACCAGTGGCGGGACCGGCGGCACGGCCAGGCGGGCGCTGCACTGAACGCGCACATTGACCTCGTCCACGGGCAGCGACAGGCGATGTCCGAAGCGCTGTTCGTGGGCATTGTGGAAGTGCTGCCGGCGCACGCGACTGTCCCGGTGCCAAGGTATCTGCAGCTGGGAGGACTGGCCGCGGTAGCACATGTCGATGAAGGTCTGGCGGGCTATGCTGTCCGTGGCAATGCCCTCCTGTTCAAGCTCCGCGCGTCCCCGGGCTTGCAGCTGGTCGATCAGCTGTTCCACCAGAGTGGTATCCGCCCCTTCTGGCAGGGCCTGCAGCAGTTCGCGCTTGCGCGGCGCATGGACCAGGCCCTCGGCGGACAGCACGCCGGCGCGCATGGGCACCACGGCCTGGTGCATGCCCAGGTTTTCCGCCAGGGCGCAGACATGCAGGCCGCCGGCCCCGCCGAAGCTGGCCAGGGTAAAATCCTGTGGATCGAAGCCTTTCTGGATGGAGATCACCCTGAGCGCCTGGGTCATGTGTTCATTGGCCAGATCGATAATGCCGCTGGCGGCTTCCAGCAGGGATAGTCCGAGAGCATCGGCAAGGCTGGACACCGCCCGGCGTGCGGCCTCCACGTCCAGCGTCAGGCTGCCGCCCAGGGCAAAGTCCGGCTGTAGCCGGCCCAGCACCACATTGGCATCGGTCACCGTGGGCTGCTTGCCCCCGCGCCCGTAGCAGGCGGGCCCGGGGGCTGCGCCGGCGGATTGTGGGCCCACATGCAGCAGACCGGCCTCGTCCACCCGGGCCAGGGAGCCGCCCCCGGCGCCAATGGTGTGCATGTCGACCATGGGCACGGCCACCGGGTAGGGGCCGATATGGCCCTGCTGGGTGAGGCGTACATCCCCATCCAGCAGGGCCACGTCGGTGGAGGTGCCACCCATGTCAAAGGTCATCAGCTGCGGGCGTTGTAGCTGCTCGCCAATGCGCTGGGCGGCCGCCAGGCCACCGGCGGGGCCGGACAGCAGCAGGTTGACGGCCCGGGTGGCGGCCTGCTCGGCGGCGATGGTGCCGCCATGGGACTGCATGATCGCCAGCGGCGCGGGGCGGGTGGCCTGTTGCAGACGCTGCAGATAGGCGGCTACCTTCGGTTCCAGCCAGGCGTTCAGCCAGGTGGCCATGCCCCGCTCGTATTCGCCGCGGGTGGCCAGTACCTGATGGGAGGCGCTAACGCTCAGGCCGGCCTGGCGCAGGGTGTCCGCCAGGCGCTGCTCGTGGTCCGGATTCAGGTGGGCAAACAGCAGACACAGGGCGACGGAATCCGGCGCATGGTTGCGAACCGCCGTCAGCAGGGCGGCCAGGTCTGCATCGCGCAGTGGCGCGATCTCCTCGCCCCGGGCGCCCTGGCGACACGGCACGCCCAGCACGGGCAGGGTGCTCAGCACGCTGGCCGCCGGGGCCGGAGTCAGGTTGTATAGCTGGTCACGGTTCTGCCTGCCGATGCGCAGCCAGTCCTCGATTCCCTGGTTGGTGATCACCAGCGTCCGGGCGCCCTTGCCCTCCAGGGCGGCATTGGTGGCAACGGTGGTGCCATGGACAATGGCCAGCTGACCGGCGGCCATGGCGTCAGTCAGGCCCAGCTCGTCAATGCCTTGCAGGATCGCCTCTTCCGGCGCGTGCGGGGTGGACAGGACCTTGTGAATGCGGGGTTCACCCTGCCCCAGGAGGACAAAATCGGTGAAGGTGCCGCCGGTATCGACGCCAAGCCAGAGGGAAACGGACATAATTAGGTAATTGATAATGAATAATTGATAATTGATAGCTTAAGAGCAAAAGATGTGTAGCGTAAGTGCGCACCCACGTTGCAGGGGGCGTGTTTTCGTTATCCATTTCCAACGTCCATTGATGTGCCGATGCCTGAATTGCCTGAAGTTGAAACCACCCTGCGGGGGATCCGTCCCCATCTTCAAGGGCGCACCCTGCGTCAGGCCGTGGTGCGTGAACGTCGCCTGCGCTGGCCGGTCAGTGAGTCTTTACTCTCTCTGCGTGACAGTAAAATCATGGCTGTGGAGCGGCGCGCCAAGTATCTCTTGCTGACGCTGGAGAGCGGACAGCTGCTCATCCATCTGGGCATGTCGGGCACCCTGCGGGTGCTGGAGGCTGCCACGCCTTTGCGCAAGCATGACCACCTGGATCTGGTGCTGGATAACGACACCGTGCTGCGCTTCAACGATCCTCGCCGCTTCGGCACGGTGCTGCTATCCCCACCTGGCGAGCCCCATGGATTGCTGGCCAGGCTGGGTCCGGAGCCACTGGCGGACGATTTTGACGGTGACTGGCTGTACCGGCGTTCACGCGCTCGTAAAGTGGCGGTGAAAAACTTCATCATGGATAACGCCACGGTGGTGGGGGTGGGCAATATCTATGCCCAGGAAAGTCTGTTTGATGCCGGGATCCACCCATCGCGGCCAGCAGGCCGTATATCCCGCGAGCGTTACGCGGTGCTGGCGGCGGCCATCAAAGCGGTGTTGCATCGGGCTATTGCCGCTGGGGGAACCACGCTGAGGGATTTTACCAGGGTGGATGGTCAGCCGGGCTATTTTGCCCAGTCCCTGTCGGTCTATGGCCGGGCCGGGCAACCTTGTCCCCGCTGCGGCGCAGCGCTGAAAGCCGACCGACACGGACAGCGCAGTACCGTCTACTGCGCCCAATGCCAGCGCTGACGGGCTCGCCAGGCTATTGCCGCCCCAGGAACAAAGGTGTAGATTGTGATGCAATTGTCGGAATATTAAAGACTTAGAAGACATAATAGCAGCAATACTTTAACTATAAGAAAGCAAGAGGGTCTCACCATGATCGGAGCAATGCGCCAGGTAGCGGCAACTGTTCTTGCCTTTGCCTTGATGTTAGGGCTGTGTTCACCACTTGCCGCCCATGCCAGGTCAGGCCAAGCCGACGACATTGAAGGCGCTCGGCCTGGGGAAGTTGCGATGATCGCAGACACGGTTCTTGTTCGTCCTGTAATGTTTGGCGCAACGATAGTGGGAGCGGCACTTTATACCGTATCCTTGCCATTCTCCCTGCTGGGACGCAATGCTGCGGAAGCGGGAAACGTGCTTGTGGTTACACCTGCACGCTCTACCTTTCTTCGTTGTCTGGGATGTACACCGGGCCAGAACAAGAACATTCGTTAAATATTAGATCATGTCGAGCTATTGCCGCAGTTATCTGGGGTGCCGCTTGATGGGGTCAGCCTCTTTGCTCTTAACGCGTTGGTGAATGGTTTTACTAAGGGGCTTTCAATCTGATTGCAGATTTAAGAGCAAAGGCATAAACAGCTGCAGGAATGATGAAAAGGGCCTGGAGGCCCAGACTCAATTGGGGATTATCATGGCGATAACAAACACAAGTCTCCAGAGACTTATGATGCTGGCCTTGGCAGGCCTTTTGGCAACTGCTCTGACGGCATGTGGAGGCAACAGCAAGGACTTGATTACTACAGGTGGGTCATCAAATGGTGGCTCCAGTGGTAGTTCAGGGTCGGGTGGCGGCACTGATAGCCAGTCACAGGTCGCTGTTGCCATGAGCATAACCGATGCATCCGGTGTTGTGGTTGGCACGGCAGACAGGCCCATCACCGAAAATCGTTCAGGGAAAGTGAAAGTGCAGGTCACCAATGCCGATGGTGGTATTGCGAACCAGGTGGTGACATTCAGCAGTACTCTTGGGGAATTTGATCCTGCTGCTACGGCCCTCACTGATGTAAATGGGGTTGCTGAAGTTTCGTTAAAAGCAGGTAGTCAGGCCGGTGCTGATATATTGACTGCATCCGCTGATGTTGGTGGCAAAACCTATACACAAACACTGGGTTTCCGTACCACTGGAAGCGACCAAACCGGCGACTCAGCGGGGGGTGGGGCTGTTTCCATTCTGATTGGTAGCGGGACTGGTGCAGCTTTCCAGGAAGGTGAGGTTGGCCTCTCTGCGACCACTACCAGTGCCAAGTCAACGCTTTCCGCCATCGTTAACCTGGTAACCTCTGATACAAATGGTGCTTGGGATGGTTCCGCGAAAGTGTCTTTTTCATCATCATGCGCGACAGCAGGGAAGGCTTCTTTTGATCCCCAAGAGGTTATTCCTGTGGCCGGCACGGCGGTAACCAGCTATCAACCGGAAAATGGTTGTACCGAAGATGTTATTACTGCATCTGTGACCATATCTGGTGAAATCAAAACAGCCACTTCTCCTACGATTACTGTAGAACAGTCTCCCCCAGCATCTTTGACGTTCCTTGGTGCTGAGCCTCCCATTATTGGTATTAAAGGTTCGGCACAAGTGGGGGCTCCGGAATCCTCTGTTCTCAGCTTCCAGGTAAAAGACAGTAATGGTGACCCGGCAACAGCCGGTGAATCGGTTTCTTTCTCTGTGGCGTCAGATAATGGCGGTTTCGCCATCACGTCCGATACGACGGCTAGCACTAATGCCCAGGGTGTCGCTCAAGTCACCGTGCGCAGTGGTACGGTGCCTTTCTCGGCATTCGTGTTGGCTGAGTTGGCCTCAAATGGGGATATCAGCTCAACGGGTTCTGTTTCTGTCCAGTCCGGGCCGATTACACAAAGCCGCTTTTCTCTCGCTCTTGATATGGTGAATCCCAAAGCGGGTAATCATCAGGGGTTGCAGGTGCCTGTCAATGTCCGCGCAGCAGACCGTTTCGGGAACTGGGCGCCTGATGGTACACGCATCAACTTCACATCAGAGCTTGGTGATATTGATGGTAGCTGCCAGACAGTTGACGGCACCTGCAGCGTGGTTTGGACAAGCCAGGCAGTACAGACAATTCATTTTGACAAGCAAAGAGACACGCGATCCTGTTTTTCCGGAACAGGGCCCGAGAGGGAGCAAAGTGGTTTAACTGCAGATACAGGCTGCGGTGACTTTGATCGTTTCGGGCGTAATACTATTACTGCATGGACCGTTGGGGAGGAGTCTTTCTCTGACGAGAATGGCAATAACTTGTTTGATGTTGGCGAGGACTGGTTGCCTCTTGCTGAAGCGTTTCGAGATGATAACGGTACCGGTATCCGTGATAACCAATCACCGTATTCCGAAGAGTTCATGGATTATAATTCCAATGGTACTTATGATTCGGCTGGTACGGTTTTCCGTGGTCTGGGGTGTAGTGACGCCGCCTCGGTAGCAGGTAACTGCGAGAGTTTGGCCAATGTGCGTGACTCTTCAGTGATGGCCCTCTCTACGGATACTCTGCAGGTCGAGTTCGTGAAATCTGCAAGTGATCTTGTCGGTGCTTCATGGGAAAGTGCCAGTCAGCCCGGAATGCCGCCGCAGAATTGGGGTGACGCTGCTCTGAAGCTTCAAAGTGGCACAACGCTGTCTAGCCTTGATATTAGTCCAGGTTCCAATAGCTTTGTGGCGGTAATTGCCGATGTTAATGGCAATGCGCCTTTTAACGGCCTTCATATTTTTGTTACGGGCTCTACCCCTGACGTAACGGTGCTTGGGGGTCAGGTTCGATGTGATGTTGACATGACAACGGAGGCGGTTCTGTGTCCCTTTACAGTTCAGGCTCCGCTCGACCCAACAGAGTTCAGCAACGCAAATTTGACCGCAGTAACGGTTAGTTTTGCGTATCCTGGCACGACGGATGTGTACCCCGGTGGTCGTATTATCAGTTTGGTGAAAGTTCCATAAATTTATTCAGGTGAAACCATAAAAAAGCCCCGCCATGCGGGGCTTTTTTATGGCTCTTCGCGGATTAGAGGTAAATCAGCCAGGCCCAACGGTCGGAAGGGATAGGCTGAAACACCAAAGATCCAACCACCCCTAAAAAATCGTCACCGGCTCGTGCCCTAGGGGTGTTTGTTTGCAAATGGATGGGGCTTTATTCGCGTGCAAGCTCGCGCAGGCTGCAGGCGAGGGGCGTAGGCGTGCGGATGCAAGAGGCGCCTCGAAATCTCAGTGCTGAGCCAGCTATCGGGGTTCAGATTGGCGTCCGACCTTGTACGTTTTCCCGCGATCCCGCAATGAACCTTTTTTATGACTGATTTCAAAAGGCAGTCTATATCAGGATGGCTGCCCTGAAGGGCTGCAGCGGTCCATGTCCAACGTGCCTTGCTCCTTACAGAAATCAGAAAAGACTTTTTTTTGCATAACCTTGTCACATCCTCTTCGAGCGCCTTTCGATCGAAAGGATTCTCCGCCAGCGGTTTCCAGCCCAACGCATTGAGCTGCAGGCGAATATTCTGCAACAGCAGACGGTAAGGGTCGTTCAGGTCATAGAGCGACAGGACGCCATCGGCATGGATCAGAGTGTGCATGCCGGTGCTCATGGTCCATTGCCCCACGGCCAGTGCCAGGGGAGCGATGTCGTAGGGTTCCACGTCGCCGTCATCAATGGCCTGCCGGGCCAAGCTTTCCACCATCCTGCCCACCGGCTGCATGGCTTCCAGAAACTGCTGGCGACGGTGTTCTGAGGTGGCCTGCCAGATCACTTCGGTCATCACGTACTGTTCCAGACGAAAATGCTCCGGGTGATGCTGGGCGAACAGGGCATGGGCCACGGCAAAACCGAACATCTTGTCGCGATTATTGGCCCCCTGCCATTCGTGAACGCGGCGGAAGTAGAGCTGGCGAGTGGTGGACAGCTCGCTGCACACCGCCATCAGCAGGTCTTCCTTGCTGGCAAAATGGTGATACAGCGTGCCGGTGGCGAAATTGCAGCTTCGGGCAATGGCCGCCATTTGCACACCCAGTAACCCCTGCTTGCAGATCTGCTGGCGGGTGGCTTCGATAAACAGTTTTTCGCGGTCGGCCAGGGCCTGTTCGCGGTTGGCGCTTTTTTTCATTCTGGTCGGATAACGTTGGAAGGTTTAACAAGTGTGAAGAGCATTGGGCAAGGGATCAAGCGTTGCCGGTTACAGCTGGTCGGCAATTTGTTCCAGCAAGGTATTCAAATGGCGCAGGCCTGTTTCTGTGCAGGCCAGCCTTTCATTCTCGACCCGCAACAGCTTGCGGGCCACAAGAGGCTGAAGGCGGGGTAACCAGCGCTCCGGGGCCTGGCCGCTGGTGGCGGTCAGCTGAGTCAGGGCAATGCCTCCGGGCAGGCGAAGGCCGTTGAGCAAGGCTTCGAACAGGCGCTCGTCCTTCTCGACCCGGGTCCACTGGCGACGGGCGCCGCCCGGGTCAGCCAGATAGTGCTCCGGTAGCCGGGTTTTTTGATAGCGGTGCACGGTGTCGTCAGTCACGTTGGTGAGCTTGCCGTGGGCGCCGGCGCCAATGGCCAGATAATCCCCGTACTGCCAGTAGTTGAGGTTATGGCGACATTCCCGGCCAGGTTGGGCAAAGGCCGAGATCTCGTAGCGGTGGTAGCCATGGTCTGCCAGCAGGGCAAAGCCGGCGCTTTCGGTATCGGCCATGGTATCGCTGTCCGGCTGCGTGGGCGGTGAGCGATAGAATACCGTATTGGGCTCGATGGTCAGCTCGTACCAGCTCAGGTGAGTCGGAGCGAGTTCAATGGCCCGTTGCAGATCATCCAGTGCCTGCTCGCGGCTTTGCCCCGGCAGGGCGTGCATGATGTCCAGGTTGAAATTATCAAAGCCGGCCTGGCGGGCCTGGTGGGCGGCGGCTACCGCTGCCTGGCTGTCGTGAATGCGCCCCAGGGCTTGTAGGTGCTGGTTGTTGAAGCTCTGTACGCCAATTGACAAGCGGTTGATGCCGGCCTCTCGAAATCCCTCGAACCGCCCGGCTTCCAGGGTGCCGGGGTTGGCCTCCAGAGTGATCTCCGCGCTATCGGCCAGCGCCAGTCGCTGGCGCAGCCCGCGAAACAGCTGCTGATAAAAATCCGCGCTGAGCAGGCTGGGCGTGCCACCCCCGATAAACACGGTCTCCACCGTGCGTCCTTCCACCAGCGCTACGTCCTGCTCCAGATCGGTCAGCAGTGCCTGCAGGTAGGCCTGCTCCGGCAGCGCGCCACGCTCATGGGAATTGAAGTCACAGTAGGGGCACTTGCGCACACACCAGGGGGTGTGGATGTAGAGGGAGAGGGGAGGCGTGATGAGTGGCATAGGGAACGCAGTGCCATAGAATGAGTGGGCTATGGTAGCAATAAAATGGATAATTGATAGTTGATAATGGATAACGCAAAGCGCCTGAAGTGCTGTTCCGTTATCAATTTTCCATTCTTAATTATCAATTGGTATTCAATGGCACATATCTGGGTAGACGCGGACGCCTGTCCGAGACCGGTGAAGGATATTCTGTTCAAGGCGGCGCAGCGTACGCAGACGCCCTGCACCCTGGTGGCCAACCAGATGATCGCCGTGCCGCGTTCGGCATTGATTCGCTCGGTGCAGGTGCCGCAGGGGTTTGATGTGGCCGATAACGAGATCGTGCAGCGCTGTGAAGCCGGCGACCTGGTGGTGACCCAGGACATTCCGCTGGCGGCGGAGGTGGTTGCCAAGGGAGCTCTGGCGGTGACACCGCGGGGGCACTGGCTGGACAAGGACACGGTGCGCGAGCGGCTCAATATGCGCGACTTCATGGAAGAGATGCGCTCGGCGGGCATGGAGACCGGTGGCCCGAAAGGCTACAGCGCCCAGGACAAGGGCCGTTTCGCCAATGCCCTGGACCGCTGGCTGGCCCGTCAGAAATAACCGTTCAGGCCCACCCCAAACCAGCTCAGATCGCCGCCGCCGTCGCGGCGCACATCTTCGCCGGCCCAGCTGTGGTGGCCAGCCACGAACAGGGACAGCCTTGGCGCGTATTGCCAGCTTAAGGTCACATCCAGCTGCTGATGGTTGGGGCCATCATGGGCCTCGCTGGTATAGCCGTAATCCAGCCCCTGACTGAGGCGGCCATTGATGCTGACCGTCTTGCTCAGTGCTTTGACAGTGCGTAGCGATAGCAACACAAAGGTGCCTTCGGCCTGGTGCGAATAGGTGGCCTCGATGCCGGGTATCAGCCAGGGTTTGAGCAGAAACTCACCGCCCAGCGCCACTTCGCTGTCGTAATCCCGGCCCGGATCGCTACGTAGCCGTGTGATCGACACAAAGGGAGTCAGCTTGCCCAGCGAGGGTACGTATTCCAGCGTGGCATCGGTTTCCCGGTAATCGGTCTGGTCGCCGCGTCCATGCCACAGTTCCACGCCCCAGTCGCCGTGAGCCAGGTAGGCATCCAGCGAGTAGAGCCCGCCTTTTGCCAGCTGGTTGCGCCCTTCGGAGGCGTACTTGCTGTCCCAGGCGGGCATCAACTGGAATTCCAGGGCGCTGGCCGTTAGTGGTGCCATCAGTGGCAGGAGGCAACCAAGGCCTTTATACATTCTCTTGTTCAGACAGCGATTCATCCGGCCAGCTTAACAAGGGGACGGACCGGCACCGGTTTTTATTATGTAGCCAGTGCCAATGAGAATGGCTTACGCGCCGCGAAGTTGCTCGATCAGGATGGCCATGGCCTGACCGCGGTGGCTCAGGCGATTTTTCTGGTCCGGTTCCAGTTCGGCGGCGGTACGGCCCAGCTCCGGGACCAGGAAATGCGGATCATAACCGAAGCCCTGCTCACCGCGTGGCTCCAGCACGATTTCCCCTTCCCAGGTGCCCTGGCAGATCAGCGGTGTGGCATCGTCCTCGTGGCGCATCATCACGATCAGGGCCCGATAGCGAGCACTGCGCTGGACGTCGGGGGCATCGGCCAGCATTTCCACCAGCAGAGCGTTGTTCTTGGCATCAGTGGCGCCAACGCCGGAGAAGCGCGCGGAGAACACGCCGGGGGCGCCATTAAGCGCATCCACCTCGATGCCGGAATCGTCGGCGATGGCGGGCAGGCGGGTATGCCTGCAGGCATTGCGGGCCTTGATGATGGCGTTTTCCACGAACGTCAGCCCGGTTTCCTCGGCCTCGGGCACGTTGAAATCACTCTGGGGCACCACCTCGATACCCAGCGGAGCCAGCAGTTGCTGCATTTCCTTGAGTTTCTTGGCGTTGCCGGAAGCCAGTACGATTTTTTCCATGATGCAATCTTCCCGGTTGTCGGTGACGGGGCAGAGGAGCGCTACAGCGTCACCCGATAGAGCGCCACTTCACCGAACAGGTTGGGCCAGCGGCGCGCCAGCAGGCCGCTGTGGTGGTGACGGTTGAGCACCTGGCGCTCGAGAATACGGATGCCGTTGTGACGGCAGTGATTTTCGAAGTCGCGCACCGTGCACAGGTGAATATTGGGGGTGTCGTACCACTGGTAGGGCAGTGCCGTGGATACCGGCATGCGGCCCTTGAAGCCGAGAAAGGCGCGGATGCGCCAGTGGCCGAAATTGGGGAAGGTAATGATCGCCTCGCGGCCCACGCGCAGCATTTCCGACAGGATCTGGTCCGGGCGCAGCACCGCCTGCAGGGCCTGGGTCATCACCACATAGTCAAAGCGTTTGTCCTGGAAGTTGTGCAGCCCCTGATCCAGGTCCTGCTCGATCACGTTAACGCCTTTTTCAAAGCAGGCAGCCAGGTTGTCCTGGTTGATTTCCAGGCCATAGCCGCGAATGTCTTTCTCGGCTTTCAGGTGAGCCAGCAGCGAGCCTTCGCCGCAGCCCAGGTCCAGCAGGGTGGCCTGGCGGGGAATCCAGTTGCTGATCAGGTTGAGATCATCGCGCAGCGCGGTCATGACGGGTTTACCTCCTCGGCCACGCGGTGCATGTAGGCGCCGAACAGCTTGATGTACTCGGGAATATCGAGCAGGAAGGCGTCATGGCCCTTGGGCGTATCTATTTCCGCATAGCTCACGTCCCGGCCGGCATGCATCAGTGCATCGACGATTTCCCGGCTGCGCTCCGGCGCAAAGCGCCAGTCGGAGGTGAACGACATGACCAGGAACTTGCAGGTGGGTTTGGCCATGGCCTGCTCCAGCGAGTGGTCGAACTCCCGCGCCGGGTCGAAATAATCCAGCGCCTTGGTCATCAGCAGGTAGGTATTGGCGTCGAAGTTGCGCGAAAAGGTCTCGCCCTGATGGCGCAGGTAGGACTCCACCTGGAACTCCACATCAAAGCCGAAGTGAAAACGGCCACTGCGCAGGTCGCGGCCGAACTTCATGCGCATGGCGTCGTCACTCAGATAGGTGATATGGCCGACCATGCGCGCCAGAATGAGCCCCTGGCGGGGGTAGGTATCATGCAGGTAATAGCGCCCGCCGTGGAAGTTCGGGTCGGTGAGAATCGACTGGCGAGCCACCTCGTTGAAGGCAATGTTCTGGGCCGACAGCTTGGGTGCGGCGGCAATCACCACCGCGTGGGCCACCCGGTCCGGGTAATCCACGGACCACTGCAGCGCCTGCATGCCCCCCATACTGCCGCCGACCACCGCGGCCCAGCGCTGGATGCCGAGATGGTCGGCCAGCCGTGCCTGGCTGTTCACCCAGTCTTTCACGGTCATCATGGGAAAATCCGGACCCCAGGGCTGACCGGTTTCCGGGTTGATGGAGCCGGGGCCGGTGGAGCCGTGGCAACCGCCCAGATTATTCAGGCTGACCACGAAGAAGCGATTGGTATCAATCACCTTGCCGGGGCCGATGCAGGTATCCCACCAGCCCGGGCGCTTTTCCGCCATGCTGTGATAGCCGGCGGCGTGGTGATGGCCGGACAGGGCGTGGCAGATCAGCACCGCATTGGAAGCATCGGCATTGAGGGTACCGTAGGTCTCATACACCAGGTCATAGGCGGGCAACACCCGGCCACACTCGAGCTCCAGCGGTGTGGAGACCGACAGGGTTTGGGGTTCAACCAGTCCAACGGAATCGTGGGGAATGCTTTGCGGCATGATCGGCAACTTGCTTGGATTGAGGCAAAGTCTAATCGGCGTCATGCGGTGGTGCAATCAAGGGCAGTCTCCGTGTCGGCAGGGTAGACTGTGCCGCTGAGTCATCACCGCGAGCAGGAGGACGCAATTCATGGCGCAACGAGAACTGCTGGAGCGGCTCTACGCCCAGGTGGCCAACGAGGAAGACGCCCGCACCTGCAAGGATATCAGCGCGGATGCCTGCCGGGAGGTGCCGGGCAACTTCTTCCGTATCATCCTGGCCAACATGCTGACCAAGGTCGGCGATCTGCTGATCAATCCGAAAACCGTACTGGCCTGGCTGGTCAGCGCCGTGGGTGCGCCCTCGGCCATCGCCGCCATGCTGGTGCCGATCCGTGAATCCGGCTCGCTGATTCCGCAGCTGATGATCGGTGCCTGGGTACGCCGTTATGCCGTGCGCAAGGGCTTCTGGGTGCTGGGGGCGGTGCTTCAGGGGCTGGCGGTGCTGGGCATGGCTGCCGTGGTGTGGACCTTGCAGGGCGTGGCGGCCGGGCTGGCGATTCTCGGCTTGCTGGTGCTGTTCAGTGTCAGCCGCGGTTTCTGCTCCGTGGCCATGAAGGATGTGCAGGGCAAGACCATTCCCAAATCCCGGCGCGGTCGGCTCACCGGGCTGGCCGCCACCCTGTCCGGCGTGATCACCATGGCACTGACCCTGGTGATCTTCCGGGGTGACAGTGACCCGTCCGTGGCCTTCTATACGGCCCTGCTGGCCGGCGCCGGCCTGATCTGGCTGGCCGCCGGCGCTGTCTTCGCCGGGGTCGACGAATACCCCGGCGCCACCGAAGGTGGCAGCAACGCGTTCAGGGAAGCGCTGGCCAGCCTGGGCCTGTTGCGCAGTGATGGCCCCTTTCGCCGCTTTGTCATTACCCGTGCCCTGCTGATGGCGTCGTCGCTGGCCTCGCCGTTTCTGGTACTGCTGGCCCGGGAAAGCACCAGCCTGCCGTTACTGCTGGGCAGCTTTGTGCTTGCCTCCAGCCTGGCCAGTGCGGTCAGTGCCACGGTCTGGGGCTACATGGCTGATACCTCCAGTCGACGGGTAATGATCCGTGGTGGCAGCCTGTCGGCGCTGGTTTGTCTGGCCGCCGGCGCCCTGGCGCTGTGGCAACCGGATGGCGGGCAGCTGCCGTGGATTTATCCCGGTGCCTTCTTTGTGCTGGCCATCGCCCATGCCGGTGTGCGCATCGGCCGCAAGACCTACCTGGTGGATATGGCCGGCGGCAACAAGCGCACCGATTACACCTCGGTGAGCAATACCGTCATTGGGGTGCTGCTGCTGCTGGTGGGTGGGCTCAGTGCTGCAGTGTCGGCACTGGGCAATGACTGGGCGCTGCTGTTGCTGGGGGCCATGGGCATGGTCGGTGTCATCAGTGCCTGGCGGCTGCGGGATGTGTGACAGCGTGATTCGGCGAAGACATTTGCTCTTCTTTTTGTAAGCCATGTCTCAAGGCAGCCCCTGGTCATTTACTTGCGGGCTCGCTTATTTATGCTCGGTGGTTTTGCTTGATCGGGGAAACCACAATGATGAAAAGAACCTTGCTTGCCGCGTCTCTGCTTTCTCTGTCCGCCGTATCGATGGCGGATCAAAAATTGGGCCTTGCCATTGGTGGCAGCCTGGCACTGGATCGCAGCAACTTCTATGACGAGCTGGAAGACGAGTTGCCCAGTGGTGTGTCGCTGGATGAGGATTCCGCCGCGGTGGGCGGCGATATCTATGTGGGGCTGGCCTTTGGCGGCGCCTCCACCCTTCGCCTGGGCTACCGTAAATTCGGTGACCAGGATGCCGATGCCATTTCCGGTGGGGTCAAAACCGGTGATGTGAAAATGGAAGCCGATGGCACCTATCTGGCGGCGGATTTGTTGTTCCCGCTTAACGACAGTTTCTATCTGGGCGGCACCCTGGGCCTGCAGAACTGGGATGGCAAGGTGACCGCTTCCGGTGTCGGCGGTCGGGCTACCATCAAGGATGATGCCCGTGATTTTTTCTACGGGCTGCGTGGCAAGGCACTGCTCAAGGACAGCAACCTGGCCCTGACCTTCAGCTACAACCGCTATGATTTCGACGCCGAAGGCGGTGATGATATCAAGTACGACAGCATCAGCGTGGGCCTGGAAGGCTACTTCTACTGATACACTGAATCCGGGCGGCCGGCTTTTGGCCGCCTGAACCTGTCTAGCCTTTCTCGAACAACAGATCCCACACGCCGTGGCCGAGCTTTTCGCCGCGGCGTTCGAATTTCGTTTCCGGGCGCCATGACGGGCGCGGCGAAAAGGCTCCCTCGCCGGCCAGGTTGTGGAAGCCGCTGGCCTCCTTCATGACTTCCATCATGTGCTCGGCGTAATGCTCCCAGTCCGTGGCCATGTGCAAGATGCCGCCGCTGGCCAGTTTGCGTTGTACCAGTGCCACCCAGGCGGGCTGTACGATACGGCGCTTGTGGTGCTTCTTCTTGTGCCACGGGTCCGGGAAGTAGAGCTGTACGCGGGCCAGGCTGCCGTCCGGGATACACAGCTCGAGAATCTCCACCGCGTCGTCGCAATAGCTGCGCAGATTGCTCAGACCACGTTGCTCGATGTCCATCAGCAGGGCACCGACGCCGGGGCGGTGCACCTCAATGCCGATGAAGTCCTGATCCGGTGCGGCCTCGGCCATGGCGGCCAGGGACTGGCCCATGCCATAACCGATTTCCAGCACGCGGGGCGCGTCGCGGCCAAACACCTTGCCGGCATCCAGCAGGCCGTCGCGGCGTTCCAGCCCGAAGCGCGGCCAGAGGGTGTCCAGGGCGTTGCGCTGGCCGGCGGTCAGGCGCCCTTCGCGCAGCACGAAACTGCGTACCTTGCGCATTACCTTGCCGGTTTCCGGGTCTTTGTCCTGTTTGATGAAGTCGAGCATGGTAGTCGGGCTGTCAGGGTCGGGAGCGCGATTGTAGCAAAAAGCGGCGCCGGCGGGGCTTCACGTGGGGTTCATGTTGGCGGGGGTGTAATGAGAACACCCCCAAAGGCGGATACCCCCTTATCCGCCGCCAGGCTGTCTGACAGCCTGCTAATGACACTTCCCTAGGCGCCGCACCCCCGGCGCCCTTTTTTTGTCTGCGTTTAGCGGCTGATGCCGTCCAGCGGTGATGAAGCGCTGGCGTAGGCCTTGCGCGGCATGCGCCCGGCCAGGAAGGCCTCGCGACCGGCCTCGATGGCCTTTTTCATGGCCGAGGCCATCAGCACCGGCTGGTTGGCGTGGGCCACGGCGGAATTGAGCAGCACGCCATCACAGCCCATCTCCATGGCAATGGCCGCATCCGAGGCGGTGCCCACGCCGGCGTCGACGATGATCGGCACGTTGGCCTCTTCCATGATCAGCTTGATGTTGTGCGGGTTGAGGATGCCCAGCCCGGAGCCGATCAGCGAGCCCAGCGGCATGACGGCCACACAGCCCATGTCTTCCAGTTCCCTGGCAACGATCGGATCATCGTTGGTGTAGACCATCACCTTGAAGCCGTCATCGATCAGTTCGCGGGCGGCCTGCAGGGTATGGGTAATGTTCGGGTAGAGGGTTTTCTGGTCGCCCAGCACTTCCAGCTTCACCAAGTCATGGCCGTCCAGCAGTTCCCGGGCCAGCTTGCAGCAACGCACCGCTTCCTCGGCGCTGTAGCAGCCGGCGGTGTTGGGCAGGATGGTGTAGCGGTCCGGGCTGATGAAATCCAGCAGGTTGGGCTCGTCCGCATTCTGGCCAATGTTGGTGCGGCGTATGGCCACGGTCACGATCTCGGCACCGCTGGTTTCGATGGCCTGGCGGGTTTCATCGAAATCCTTGTATTTGCCGGTGCCAATCAGCAGCCGGGATTGGTAGGTCTTGCCTGCGATGTGGAGCGAGTCGGACATGGTGGCTTCCAGGGTTGGTTCGGGGATTCGGTGGCGTTCGCGGTGGTGGTTGCCCGGCTTGGCGTCGGGCGGTTCAGCCCCCGCCAATGGCGTGGACGATTTCCACCACGTCGCCATCCTGCAGGGCGTAATCGCCGTGTTGGCTTTTCGGCACGATCTCGCGGTTTACCTCCACCGCCAGCCGGCGGCCGGTCAGGGCCAGCTGGTTGACCAGATCGGTGATGGTGGTGCCTTGCAGCGTCAGGGTATCGCCGTTAACAGTGAGCTTCATGATGTCGGTCAGGTATTTTTGAACAGGGACCAGGCCAGCATCAGCCAGCCGATAATCAGCGCGGTGCCACCCAGCGGGGTGATGGCGCCCAGCCATTTCTGCCCGCTCAGCACCAGTACGTACAGGCTACCACTGAACACCAGCATGCCGGCAAACAGTACCCAGCCGGCGGTGACCATGCTGGCGGCGCCGAACTGGCGGGCCAGCAGGCCGACCACCAGCAGTGCCAGGGCGTGGTAAAGGTGGTAGTGGCTGGCGGTGGACCAGACGGTCAGCATGGCGTCGTCCACGCGGCTCTTCAGGCCATGGGCACCGAAGGCGCCGAGTATCACGGCCAGGGCGGCATTGAGGGCGCCAAGCACGAGCAGGGCTTTCATCAATCAGGCTCCGTATCCGCACGGGGCGGTTGGGACAGGGGGCATAGTGTAGCGAATTTTCCCCGCGCCGGGGGCAC
Source organism: Alcanivorax hongdengensis A-11-3 (assembly GCF_000300995.1). Taxonomy (GTDB): domain Bacteria; phylum Pseudomonadota; class Gammaproteobacteria; order Pseudomonadales; family Alcanivoracaceae; genus Alcanivorax; species Alcanivorax hongdengensis. Next base: position 80,435 of record NZ_AMRJ01000012.1, read on the forward strand.
AAAAAAGCCGCCCGTGGGCGGCTCCCTGTGCGGGCTTGCCATCAGGCAGCGATGGCGTTGCGCAGTTTCTTGATGGCGTTGTTCTCCAGCTGGCGAATGCGCTCGGCGGAGACGCCGTATTCGTCGGCCAGTTCCTGCAGGGTGGACTTCTGGTCGGCCAGCCAGCGACGCTCGAGAATATCGCGGCTGCGCTCGTCCAGTGCCATCAGGGCGGAGCCCAGCTGACGGCTTTCGCGCTGTTGCTGGTCCTGCTCGGCGAGCAGGTCCGCCGGGTCGCTGTTGTCACTGTGCAGATAGGCCGCCGGCGAGACCACGGTGTTGTCGTCGTCATCGTTGGTGGGGCCGTCGAAGCTGGCGTCGTAGGCGCCCAGGCGGCCTTCCATCTCCTTGACCTGCTCGGTGGTTACACCCAGATCGTCGGCCACGCGCTGGGCTTCTTCCAGGGTCAGGCGGCCCAGGCGCTTTTTCTGGCTGCGCAGGTTGAAGAACAGTTTGCGCTGGGCCTTGGTGGTGGCCACCTTGACGATGCGCCAGTTACGAATCACGTATTCGTGGATCTCCGCCTTGATCCAGTGCACGGCAAAGCTCACCAGCCGCACGCCCTTGTTCGGGTCAAAACGTTTCACCGCCTTCATCAGGCCCACGTTGCCTTCCTGCACCAGGTCGCCCAGGGGCAGACCATAGCCGGTGTAGCTGCGGGCGATATGCACCACAAAACGCAGGTGAGCCAGCACCAGGTTGCGAGCGGCATCCAGATCCTGATCGAAGTACAACCGCTCGGCCAGGCGCTGCTCGTCCTCGGCGCTCAGTACCGGCACGGCGTTGACGGCACGCATGTAGGCATCCAGATCATTGCCCGGTACCGCCAGTGTCATTGCCTGTGCTTGTGCCTGTTGCAGTTGCTTGTTCATGTGCGATGTCTCCTCCAGACAGGATTCGCGATCCTTCAAGAATCCCGATATTAGCACTCGAGTTTATAGAGTGCTAATAGGCAAAAAAGTTCCCGGTTATAGGCCCCTTGAATGGCCTGATTATGGGCTGACGCCGTGACGGTGCCGTGACCGGGGTCAACATTGGAGGGGCCGGCGGACGGGGAAGTTCCCGGCGTGGCCGGCCGGTGGGCGGGTCAGAAGTTGGGCTCGATCTCGCCCAGATGACGGCCCACCGCCAGCCAGGCGCCCAGCAGCCCGAGAATGCCGCTGAACAGGGGCAGGGTCAGCAGGCTGGAAATGCCCAGGGTGGCCAGGGTCTGGTCGCTGCTGTACAGGCGCAGCAGCTCGTTGATGGGGCCGCCCAGCCACCACAGCGCGATCTGCACCAGAATCACCGCCAGCAGGCCGCCGGCAAAGCCGAAGCAGAAGCCGGTGTAGAGGAAGGGGCGGCGCACAAAACCATCGGTACCGCCGACGATTTTCACCACCACGATTTCCTCGCGGCGGCTCTCGATGGCCAGCCGGATGGTATTGACCACCACCAGCACCACCGCCAGCGCCAGCGCCAGGGTCAGGGCCGTGATCATGCGCTCACCCAGCTCGATCATGGCATGCAGGCGGCGCACCCATTCCACATCCAGTTGCACCAGGTCCACCGCCGGGCTTTCCTCCAGGCGGTTCTGCAGCGCTTTCAGGCTGACCGGGTCGGTGCTGTCGGGGAACACCACGATCAACGGCGGCAGGGGGTTGTCCGGCAGCGCTTGCAGCACATCGCCAAAGCCGGACAGGGCCTGGAACTCGGCCAGTGCCTGTTGGCGGGTAATCACCTGGGTACGCTGGATATCCGGTCGTGCCTGCCACTGTTCGGCCAGCTTGCGCTGGGTGCTGTCATCGGTATCCAGCTTCAGGAACACCGACAGATGGGCATTGCCGTCCCAGCCGCGGGTAATCACCTTGGCGTTGTCCAGCAGCACCGACAGGCCGGAAGGCAGTGCCAGGGCGATGGCGATCACCACGATGGTCATGGCGCTGCTGGCCCGGGCGCGGCGCATGCGGCCCAGGGCATCGTAGAAGGAATCGCGGTGGTGCAGACGCCAGGCGGTGAAACGGTCGCGCAGGGACGTCTGGGCGCTCTGGGCGCCGGCACTGCGACGGGGTTTTTCCAGCCGCTGGCGGGGCGCCTTGCGGGGGGTGGCATTACGCGCCATGGGCGGCCTCCTCCGCGTCGTGGATCAGGCGGCCTTCACGCAGGGTCAGCAGCCGGTGACGGTAGCGGGCGATCAGGCTCAGATCGTGGCTGGCAATCAGCACCGCCACCCCGACCCGGGCGAAATCCTGGAACAGGTCCATGATCTCCGCCGACAGTTGCGGGTCCAGGTTGCCGGTGGGCTCGTCGGCCAGCAGCAGCGGCGGCTTGTTGACCACCGCCCGGGCGATGCCCACGCGCTGTTGTTCACCGCCGGACAGCATGATCGGGTTGAGCCGTTCCTTGTCCAGCAGGCCGACCTTGTCCAATGCCGCGCGTACCCGCTTGCCGATATCGGCGCGGGCATAGCCGGCGATCACCAGCGGCAGGGCCACGTTATCGAACACGCTGCGATCGAACAGTAGCTGGTGGTTCTGGTGCACCATGCCGATCTTGCGGCGCAGCAGGGGGATATGGCGGTTGCCGAAGGCATTAAGACTTTGCCCTTCCACCAGCACCTGGCCGTGGGTGGGGCGCTCGATCATCATGATCAGCTTGAGCAGGGTGGACTTGCCGGCCCCGGAGTGGCCGGTCAGAAAGGTCAGTTCGCCGGCGGGCAGCGTGAAACTCACCTTGCTGAGTGCGTCCTTGCCATTCGGGTAGCGCTTGCTGACCCGGTCAAACTGAATCATGAAGTCTGCTCGATGATTGTTGGGTGTCCGGCCTGCCTTTGGCGCCCCGCTTCATGGGGGCGCACGTCAGACGTCTGGCGTCAGACGATATCTTCAAACAAGGCCTGCACAAACTCTTCCGCATGGAAGGGCCGCAGGTCTTCCAGTCGTTCCCCCACGCCGATAAAGCGGATCGGCAGACCGGTACGTTTGGCCAAAGCGAACAGGATACCGCCTTTGGCGGTGCCGTCGAGCTTGGTCAGTGCCAACCCGGTCACGCCGGCGGCATCGCGGAACTGTTCGGCCTGCTGGATGGCATTCTGGCCGGTGCCGGCGTCCAGTACCAGTAGCACCTCGTGGGGCGCATCCGGGATCAGCTTCTTCATCACCCGGGTGACCTTGGTCAGCTCGTCCATCAGGTTGCCACGGGTATGCAGGCGGCCGGCGGTATCGGCGATCAGGACATCGGCCCCCCGGGACTGGGCGGCCTGCACCGCGTCATAGACCACCGAGGCGGAGTCGGCGCCGGTGTGCTGGGCGACCACCGGGATGTCGTTGCGCTCGCCCCATACCTGAAGCTGCTCCACCGCGGCGGCGCGGAAAGTGTCGCCAGCGGCCAGCATGACGTTCTTGCCTTCGGCCTTGAAGCGCCGGGCCAGCTTGCCAATGGTGGTGGTCTTGCCGACGCCGTTCACGCCGACCATCAGGATCACGTAGGGCTTCTTGCTGCTGTCAATCTCCAGCGGCTGGTCCACCGGCTCCAGCAGTTTGCGCAGTTCGTTCTGCAGGGATTCGTAGAGCGCGTCGGCGTCCACCAGCTCTTCGCGGGTCACCTGGTCGGTGAGTGCCTGGATGATCACATCGGTGGCTTCCACGCCCACATCGGCCATCAGCAGCTGGGTTTCGATGTCTTCGAAAATCTCGTCATCGATTTCCTTGGCGCCCACCAGCAGGTCCGCCAGGCCCTTGCCCAGGCCCTTGCGGGTCTTGCTCATGCCCTGCTTCATGCGGGTCCAGAAGCTGCCGCCATCGTCCTCGTCCATGCCGCTGTCGGCATTGGCGGTCACGGCGACGGGGTCGTGGGTGGCCGGCGGTTCAGTCGGGGCCGCCGGTGGCTCGACCGCTTCGGTGGGCGCGGCGTTGTCGGTGGAGGCCGGCTCGGCCGGGGTATCGGTCTCGTCACGCTTGAACATGCGCGACCAGAAGCCCCCTTTCTTGTCGGCATCCTGGTCGGGCGGGGTATTCGCCGTTGGCTTGTCGTCGCGGGAATCGTCGTTCATTGGGTGGTCTCGTTTGCGTACAGCGCGGCGCTATCCTACCACCGGCGGGCGCGGCATAGAAACGCGCCCGTCAGTGCGCCCCCGCGCCGCCGCCGGTCCCCGAGATGCCGCGCCGGATCAGGAAGATCAGCGGCACCATGCACAGGAACAGGATGGCCATGCATTTGAACACGTCCAGGTAGCCCAGCATGCTGGCCTGTTCCACCAGCTGGTGATAGAGCTGACCGTTGGCCGCCAGCTCGCCGCCGCCGGTGGCCTGGCCGATCTGGTGCACGCTGTCCTGGTAGGCCGGGTTGTAGGGGCTCATGTTCTCCGCCAGTCGGTCCTGGTGGAACTGGGTGCGCCGGGCCAGCAGGGTGGTGGACAGGGAAATGCCGATACTGCCACCGATGTTACGGGCCAGGTTGATGATCGCCGAGGCGTTGCTGGATTTCTCCATGGGCAGGCTGTCATAGGCCGCCGTGTTGATGGGGATGAACAGGAAGCCCAGCGCCGAGGCCTGCAGCAGCCGCGCCAGCATGATGGTGTTGTAGTCCGCCTGCAGGCTGAAGCCGGTCATGGTATAGACGCCGATGCCGCTGACCAGAAAGCCGAAGCCGATCAGATAGCGCGTCTGCACCTTGGTCACCAGCCGGCCCACCAGCGGCATCAGGGCGATGATGGCAAGCCCGCCCGGGGTCAGCACCAGGCCTGCCTGGGTGGCGGTGTAGCCCATCAGCTCCTGCACATAGAGCGGTAGCACTGCGGTGCTGGCCAGCAGCACAAAACCCAGTGCCATCATGAACAGGTTGGATACGGCGAAGTTGCGGTCGCGGAACAGGTGCACGTCGACAATCGGTTCCTTGTCGTACCACTCCCAGACCAGAAAGGCGATCAGCCCCACCACGGCGATAAAGGCCAGGGACAGGATGAAGGTAGAGCTCCACCAGTCATCCTGCTGGCCCCGGTCGAGCACGATCTGCAGGGCCCCCAGGCCCACCACCAGCAGCCCGAAGCCGATGTAGTCCACCCGATTCTTCTGGCCCTTGCGCGCCTTGCGCGCTTCCACCATGTGCTCCGGGTCCTTTACCAGCGCCTGCACCAGCGGCAGCAGGATCAGCCCCACCGGCAGGTTGATCAGGAACACCCAGCGCCAGGAAAAGTGGTCGGTGATCCAGCCGCCGAGAGTCGGGCCGATGGCCGGCGCAAATACTACTGCAATGCCATACAGGGCAAAGGCCATGCCGCGTTTGGCCGGCGGGAAGGCATCGGACAGGATCGCCTGGGAACTGGGTTGCAGGCCGCCGCCGGTGATGCCCTGCAGGGTACGGAAAACAATCAGCATGCCGAGGCTGGGCGCCAGCCCGCAGGCCAGCGAGGTAATCGTGAAGCCGATGATGCAGAGCATGAAGAAGCGCTTGCGCCCTATCACGTTGGACAGCCAGCCACTGATGGGCAGGGCGATGGCGTTGGTGACCGTGTAGGAGGTCAGCACCCAGGTGGCTTCGTCCTGGGTGGCGGACAGGCTGCCGGCAATATGCAGCAGCGCCACATTGGCGATGGACAGATCCAGCACCTCCATGAAGGCGGCAATGGCCACCACCGGTGCGATCAGCCAGGGGTTGGTCGCTTTTTGCTGCGTGGCCATCAGTGGCCTCCTAGTCCGACGCGTCGTCGTGGTCGCCCCGGTTGGCCGCGATGATGCTGTCGATCAGGGCCTGGGCACCGCTGTCATCCGGTTGGTAGACCGGCGTGCTGAAGCGACTGCCGGATACCGGACTCTGTGCCAGGCGGTCGCCGTCACGGTTTTCGGTGTCGATGGTCACCTCCATGGACAGGCCGATGCGCAGCGGGTGGTCCTTGAGGTCGTCACCCTGCAGCTGAATGCGCACCGGAATGCGCTGCACCACCTTGATCCAGTTGCCGGTGGCATTCTGGGCCGGCAGCAGGGCAAAAGCGTTGCCGGTGCCCGCGGCCAGGCCGGCCACGGTGCCGTGGTAGGTATGGTCCGAACCGTACAGGTCGGCGGTCAGTTCCACCGGCTGGCCGATGCGCACATTGGTCAGCTCGGTTTCCTTGTAGTTGGCGTCCACCCATACCTGCTCCAGCGGCACCACCGCCATCAGCTTGTTGCCCGGCTGCACCTGCTGGCCCACTTGCACGCCGCGCTGGGCCACATAGCCGCTCACCGGCGCTACAATGCGGGTGCGTTGCAGGGTCAGCCAGGCCTGGCGCAACTGGCTCTTGGCCTGCATCACCTGCGGATGGCTGGCCAGGGTGGTGTCGCCCACCGCCGCCTGGCTGGCGGCCAGCTGGCTTTTTGCCTCCAGATAGCCGGCCCGGGCGGTCTGCAGGGAGGTCTGCGCGTGCTGGTAATCCTGGGTGGAAATGCCGCGCACCTTCTGCAGGTCTTCGGCCCGCTGGTAGTCGCGCCGGGCCTGTTGGTAGGAGGCCTGGCGCAGGCTCACGGTGGCCTTGAGCTGTTCGGCCTGGTCATAGAGCTGGCGCACCTGGCGTACCGCCTGGGCCAGGTTGGCCTTTGCCTTCTCCAGGGCCACCCTGGCATCGGTGTCATCCAGCTGCACCAGCACATCACCGGCGTTGACCCGGTCGGTGTCCTCGGCATTGATGGTCACCACCGTGCCGCTCACCCGCGGTGAAATGGCCACCACATTGCCGCCCACATAGGCGTCTTCGGTGGTGATGTGGTAGCGACCCCACAGGGCCCAGTAGAGGCCGTAAATCAAGGCAATGGCCAGTACCACCACGGCCAGGATGGTGAGAATGCGTTTGCGCTTGGCGCCGTTTTCGGCGTTGCCGTTCTGTTCTGCCATGACAGGAATCTCCGGCGGTTATTCAGTGGGCGGCGTGGCCGCAGCGTGGTCGGTGGTAGTCGGCCGGTTCCACCAGCCGCCGCCCAGGGCGTGATAGAGCGCCGCGGTATCCGCGTAGCGCTGGCGGGTGGCACTGACATGGGCCAGCACCGCCCGGTTGTAGCGTTGCTCGGCGGTCAGCACATCAATGTAGGCGGCGGCGCCGGCGCTGTACTGCTTGCGCACCAGCTCCAGGCTGGCCTGGTTGGCATCCAGGGCGTGGGTGCGGGCTTTCAGGGCTTCGGCATCCTGGTGGATGGCATCCAGCACATTGGCCACCTGGGTAAAGGCCGACAGCACGGTGTCCTGGTAATGGGCGTACCGGGCATCCCACTGGGCCTTGGCGGCATCGCGCCGGGCGCGCAGGCTGCCACCATGGAACAGCGGTGCGGTCAGCGAACCGCCCAGGCTCCACACCTGGGCCGGGCTGTGGAACAGGTCGCCGCCATGGTTGGCGGTGGAGCCGAGGCTGGCGGTCAGGTTGATGTCCGGGTAGAGGTTGGCCGTGGCCACACCGACCCGGGCGCTGGCCTCATGCAATTGCTCTTCGGCGGCCAGAATATCCGGGCGCTGATGCACCAGCTGCGAAGACAGACTGACCGGCAATTGCCCCGGCAGGGTCAGGTCGGCCAGCGACAGGGCCGGCGGCTGGAAGCGCGCCGGGTCGGCACCCACCAGCTGTGCCAGGGCGTGGCCGGTGACCGCCAGCTGATGTTTCAGCGAGGGCAGCTGGGCCTGGTTGTCGGCCAGCTGGGCGCGGGCGCGCAGCACATCCGAGTAGGCCACCGAGCCGGCGTTTTCCTGTTTGTCGAGCAGGTTCACCTCGCGCTGCTCCGCCTCGATGATTTGCTCGGTGGCGGCAATGCGGTCGCGCAGGGCGGCATAACGCACCGTGGTCACCACCACATTGTCCACCAGCGCCAGCAGGCTGCCGCGCAGCAGGTTCTGCTGGTAATTCACCTGCGCCTGCTGGGCCTCGATGGCGCGGCGGTTGGCGCCGAACAGGTCCAGGTCGTAGCTCAACGAGACGCGGGCGTCGTAAAGATTGAAGACATTATTGAAAAGGGGGTTGTCCAGGCCGATCTGGGCGCCGTTGGCGCGCTGGCGGCTGGCGCTGCCGCCGGCATCCAGGTCCGGCAGGTTCGAGCCGGTGACCGCCTCCAGCTGGTGGGCGGCCCGGCGCAGGCTGGCCTGACTCTGTTGCAGGGACGGGTTATTGGCCAGCGCCTGCTCGATCAGGGCGTTGAGCGTGGGCGACTGGAACAGGGTGTACCAGTCTGCGGCAATGGGGCTGCCCGGTTGCAGCGTCTGGGCATTGCCGCCGGGCCCGCTGGTGCTGGCGGTGGGCTGGCCATCACTGTCGATGTGGTAACGGGTGGCGCTGTCATCGGCCGGCGACTGGAAGTCCGGCCCCACGGCGCAGGCACTCAGCAGGGCGCCGGCAGCGAGCAGACCGGTGCTGAACAGGCTGGATAAAAGCCGCATAGGCGTCTCCCTGGAACAAAAGACACTCCGCGCGGCCGGGCCGGGCAGAGAAAACGAATCAGATTCAAAACTGCTGTATACTTTTAATTCATCTGAATGACAAAATCAATCAAATGAATTAAAGTGCATTTGGTTTTTAAGCGTGGATGACTGACAAGCATGGCAAGGAAGGGCACAGCAAACCGTGAAGCCTCCGGCAGTGAAGCCACCCGCGAGCGTTTGATCGAAGCGGGGCTGACCCTGTTTGCCGAGCACGGTTTCGACAGCGTCAGTACCCGTGCCCTGGCCAATGCCGCCCAGGCCAACCAGGCCGCCATTCCCTACCACTTCCAGTCCAAGGAAGGCCTCTACATGGCGGTGGCCGAGCGGGTGGTGGAGATCGTGCGGGCGGGCATGGAACCGGTGCTGGAGGCCGTGCAGGAGCGCCACCGCGAAGGTGTCACCAACCTGGCGCTGGCCCGCGAAGACGTGGCCATGATCATCACCAGCCTGCTGCGCCGTATCATCAGTCAGCCCCATCGCTGTGAAATCGGCAGTTTCATCATGCGTGAGCAGATGCAGCCCAGCGCCGCCATGGAGCAACTCTATGGCCGCATGATCGGCCCGCTGCATGCACACCTGGCGGCGCTGGTGGCGGCCCTGCGCGGCCTGGGCGAAGATGACCCGGATGTGATCATCGAGGTCCATGCCCTGTTCGGCCAGGCAGTGGTGTTCGGTGTGCATCGTTATACCCTCAAGCGCCGTCTGGGTGCCGACGAGCTGGATGAGGAACATCTGGTTCGCATTACCGGTGTGGTTCGTAATATGGTGTTGCGGCAGTTCCCGACGTCGGGAAACTAAGCGGCCTGCCCGGAGTCCCATTTCCTGGTTTGCAGGCCTCGGGGCCGAACACTAACGACAATGACACCGGGCGACCCATGTTGCGATTTCTTTTGCTGGCGATAAGCCTTCTAGCCTGTGGTGCGGCCAGTGCCGCGCTGACCACCCATGAATATACCCTCGATAACGGCCTGAAAGTGCTGGTGCGCGAGGACCATCGCGCTCCGGTGGTGACCGTGATGGTCTGGTACAAGGTCGGCAGTATCGACGAGGCCCCCCACGAAGCCGGGCTGGCACACCTGCTTGAGCACATGATGTTCAAGGGCACCAAGCACCTGGGCCCCGGCGAATTCTCCAAGACCGTGGCCCGTTACGGCGGCGTGGATAACGCCTTTACCAGCTATGACTACACTGCCTATTACCAGCAGTACGAATCCTCGCGCCTGCCGCTGGCGCTGGAGCTGGAGTCCGAGCGGCTCAAGAACCTGAAGATTGACGATGATGCCTTCAGGAAGGAACTGCAGGTGGTGCTCGAGGAGCGCCGCCAGCGCACCGACGACAACCCCAATGCCCTGGCCTGGGAAAAATTCCAGGCGGTGGCGCGCCCGGGCACCGGCTATTCCCACCCGCCCATCGGCTGGCAGGCGCTGTTGTCCCAGCTGCAGCCGGAGCAGGCGCGCAGCTGGTTCCACCGCTTCTATGTGCCGTCCAACGCCACCCTGGTGATCGCCGGCGATGTCACCGAAGACCAGGTGCGCCCGCTGGTGGACAAGTACTTTGCCTCGCTGCCGGCCGGCCACACGCCGCCGCGGCCCAGCCAGAGCGTGCGCCCGCCGGCCGGTGAACGCCGCATCAACCTGCAGCTGCCGGTGCGCGTGCCGGCGCTGTATATGATGTACAACGTGCCGTCGCTGGTAACCGCGCCGGACAGCAAGGACTTCTACGCCCTGACCATGCTGGCCGGCGTGCTCGACGGCGGCATGAGTGCCCGCATCGAAACCGACCTGGTGCGCGGCCAGCAGCTGGTGGCCGGCGCCGGTGCCAACTACGACGGTCTGCAACGGAGCGATGGCACCTTCAACATCACCGCCACGCCGGCGCCGGGCAAGACCCTCAAGCAGGTGGAAGACGGCCTGCTGGCCGAGGTCAAACGGCTGGCCGAGAGCAAGCCGGACCCGGCGGAAATGGACCGGGTGCGCGCCGGCGTGCTGGCCGGCCAGATCTACCAGCGTGACTCGGTCATGGGCCAGGCCATGGAACTGGGCATGCTCAGCACCCTGGGGCTCGACTGGCGCCTGTCCGCACAATTCAGTGACAACCTGGCCAAGGTCACCGCCGAAGACGTGCAGCGCGTGGCCCGCCAGTGGCTTACGGCGGAGCGCCGCACCATCGCCTATGTGCAACCCGAGAATGTGCAAGCCCAACCCCAGGAGAGCGGCCAATGAAAATGATTCTGCGATTGGCGGCGCTGACCGGCCTGCTGGCCCTGGCCGCCTGTACCAGCTTCCCGCACACCGAAAAGGCGGTGGCCAAGGCCGAGCCCGCCGCCCCGAAACTGGATATCCAGGCCTGGCACACCGACGGTGGTGCCCGGGTGCTGTTTGTGCACAGCGATGCCCTGCCCATGCTGGATGTACGCCTGGTGATGGATGCCGGCTCCGCCCGTGATGGCGGCACCCCGGGGCTGGCGTCCATGACCAATGCCCTGCTGGGCGAGGGCGCCAACGGCCTGAGCGTGGATGACATCGCCCGCGGCTTCGAAGACCAGGGCGCCAACTTTTCCGCCAGCAGTTACCGCGACATGGGCATCATCGGCCTGCGTACCCTGTCCGACCCGCAATACCGCGACCCGGTGGTGGATCTGTTCTGCCGGGTGATCGGTCAGCCGGATTTCCCGCAGAGCTCGCTGGATCGCATCCGCGCCCAGATGATGCAGGGCCTGCGCATGAACCAGCAGGTGCCCGGCCCGCAGGTGGGTGACGCCTTCCAGGCCACCCTGTTCGGGGCGCACCCCTATGCCCACCCGTCCGATGGCACCCTCAAGAGCCTGCCGACCATCGAGCGCAAGCAGCTCACCGACTTCTATCAGCGCTATTACGCCGCCGGTAATGCGGTGATCGCCCTGGTCGGCGATATTGATCGCCAGCAGGCCGAGGCCCTGGCCAACCGCATCAGTCAGGCGCTGCCCGCAGGACCCAAGGCACCGGCCCTGCCACGCGCCAAACCGCTGGCCGAGCGTCAGGTGAAACACCTGAACTTCCCGTCCAGCCAGACCCATATCCTGATCGGTAATCAGGCCACCTGGCGCGGCAACCCGGACCATGTGGCCCTGTTTGTCGGCAACCAGATTCTCGGTGGCGGCGGTTTTGCCTCTATCCTCACCGACGAGGTGCGCCAGAAGCGCGGCTATGTCTACGGCATTACCAGCGCCTTCCAGCCCATGGCCGCCGGGGGTCCCTTCACCGTGCAATTGCAGACCGCCAACAAGAATGCCGACCAGGCACTGACCCTGACGCTCAACCTGATCCGCCAGTTCATCAATGACGGGCCCACCGAGGCGCAGCTGCAGGCGGCCAAAACCAGTATCCTGGGCAGCTTTGCGCTGGGTACCGCCGACAACAGTGATATCCTCGGCCAGCTTGGCGCCATCGGCTTCTACGACCTGCCGCTGGATTACCTGCAGCAGTTCAATGCCGCCGTGCAGAAAGTCACCGCCGACGATATTCGCCGGGCGTTCCAGCGCACCGTGAACCCGGATGATCTGGCCATCGTCAGCATCGGCCCCAAGGCACCGCACATTATTCCCGACACACCGCAGGACAGTGATGGCAAAACCGGGCAACAACACCCGTAAGGGACAGGTACGCATTATCGGCGGGGCGCAGCGAGGGCGGCGCCTGCACTTCGTCGACCAGGGTGGCGACCTGCGCCCGTCCTCGGATCGCATGCGGGAAACCCTGTTCAACTGGCTGCAGTTCGAGCTGCCCGGCATGGCCGTACTGGATCTGTTTGCCGGCTCCGGCGTCCTGGCCGCCGAGGCGCTCAGCCGCGGTGCCGCCAGTGCCACCGTGGTGGAGAAAAAGCGCGAGCGCTGCGCCGACCTGTCGCACCAGCTCAAGCCACTGTTCGACCACAAGGTGCGGGTGGAATGCGCCGATGCGCTGCGCTGGCTGGAGCGGGCCAGCGGCCCCTTTGACCTGGTCTTTGTCGACCCGCCCTATGACCTGGGCCTGGCCGAGCCGGCCTGTGCGGCCTTGCAGGCCAGGGGCCTGCTGGCGGATAACGGCTGGGTCTACGTGGAATCCCGCCGTCAGCAGCCGGCGCCGGCAGTGCCCGCCGGCTGGCAGCTGCACCGGGAAAAGAGCAGCGGCGAAATCCGCGCCTGCCTGTACCGGATCAACCCCGCCGGCTGACCCGCAATCGCGCCGTGATTTCTGGGAGGAGCTGTTCACCCTGGCCGACCGGGGCACCACCCTGCTGGTCACCAGCCACTACATGGACGAGGCGGAGCGCTGCCACCGGCTGGCCATTTTGCAGCGGGGGCGGTTGATGACCGAAGGCAGCCCCGAGCAACTCAAGCACGAACTGCCGGCGGTGCCGCTGCTGGTGCAGACGCCCACGCCGCGCAAGGCCCAGCAGGTCATCCGTGATCTGGATGGGGTGTTTTCCAGCGTGCAGATCGGCGCCAGCCTGCGCGTGCTGGTTACCGAGGCGGATCGTCAGCAGACCATCGATCAGGCCCTGCGACGTGCCGGCATCAACGCCAGCGTGGCGCCCACCGACGCCAATCTGGAAGACGTGTTCGTGGCCGCCACCCACCACCAGCAGGCCCGGGAGGGCCAGCCATCATGACCGGCTTCAACCTGCGCCGGTTGCTGGCGGTGGTGTTCAAGGAGATAAGCCAGCTGCGCCGTGACCGGCTCACCTACGCCATGATCATCGGCATCCCCACCATGCAGCTGATCCTGTTCGGCTATGCCATCAACCTGGATGTGCGTGGCCTGCCGGCGGCGGTGGTGGACCAGGCGCAGACCAGCCACAGCCGCCAGCTGCTCGACGAGTTGCGCCAGTCCCAGGTGCTGGATTTCCGCGACACCCTGCCCACCCCGGCGTCCGCCAACCGGGCGCTGGAAAGCGGCGACGTGAAAGTGGCGGTGGTGATTCCGGCGGACTTCGAGCAACGGCTGGCCCGGCCCGGCCGGCCGGTGATCCAGGTACTGGTGGATGGCTCCGACCAGGTGGTGCAGCAGGCCGCCCGGCAGATGAGCCAGTTCCCGGTGCGTGAATTTCTCAGCGGCCAGGCCATCGCCACGCCCACGCCCCAGGTGCAGGTGGCCACCTATTACAATCCCCAGCGCGATGCGCCGCTCAACACCGTGCCCGGGCTGATTGGCGTGATCCTGACCATGACCATGGTGATGTTCACCGCCATTGCCCTGGTGCGTGAGCGCGAGCACGGCAACCAGGAATTTCTCATCACCACGCCGCTGTCATCGGCGGAGCTGACCATCGGCAAGGTGTTGCCCTTCGTGGCCATTGGGCTGGTGCAAACCACCCTGATCCTGATGCTGGGCTACTTCATCTTCGATGTGCCGGTGCGCGGCAGCCTGCTTGATCTCTACGCCTCGGCGCTGGTGTTTATCGTTGCCACCCTGTCGCTGGGTATCTTCATTTCCACCTTCGTCAGCAGCCAGTTTCAGGCCATGCAGGCGGCCATTTTCACCTTCCTGCCGCAGCTGCTGTTGTCCGGTTTCATGTTTCCCTACGAGGGCATGCCGAAGCTGGCCCAGTGGATTGCCGAGGTGTTGCCACTCACCCACTTCGTGCGCCTGGTGCGCGGTATCATGCTGCGCGGCGCCAGTTTCGGGGATCTGTGGGTGGACCTGGTGGCGCTGGCGGTGTTTGCCCTGGTGGCCATGGTGGTGGCCACCCTGCGGGTGCATAAACGGCTGGATTAGCGCCGGGCGCCGGCGGGGCCTTTCACGGTGATAAGCAGTGGCGCCTCCCGGTCCTGATGGTCCGGGCGCATGCAGCGCATGGCAAAGTGCCCCGGCTCATCGAAACGCCAGTCCAGCGTTGCCTGGCCGCCGGCTTCCAGCAGCCGGGTGTTGGGGAAGTCCTTGCGCAGGTCCGGCATCAGCCGATGCATCAGGGCCTGATCGCGCAGCGAGGTCTCGCTGCCCAGTGCCATCAGGTGCCAGTCATTACTATGGTTAACCAGCGTCAGCCGCCGAGCCGCCTGTTCCGGCAGGGTGATCGTCTGCGGTTGCCACTGACCGTCGTATTGCAGCGTCAGGGGCTCCAGCGTGCCCGCCTGGCGCAGCGCACTGCCGGCGGCCATGGTCACCTCGTCTGGCACTATGCCGTGGGCATGGCTACCCTGAGTGCAGGCAACAAGCAATAAAATGCCTGCAAAATGCCATAAGAAGCGGCGGGGTTGAGTGTCGCTAACGAGGGTGTCATGCATAAGAGTGAAGGAGGGCGCGTGTCCAAGGCTTGCCATAGCGTATCCCGGATTTTCCTGTTCTGTCTTTTCCTGTTTTCCGCCGGCCTGTTGCAGGCGGCGCCGCTGACCGTGGCGGTGAAGGCCTCGCCGCCTTTCAGTTACCAGGATGGCGACCGCTGGCCACATCAGCGTGGAGCTGTGGGAGCAGCTTGCCAGCCAACTGGGGCAGGATTACCGCCTGCGTCCCTACAAGAGTGTTGGCGACATGCTCAATGCCGTGGAGCAGGGCCAGGCGGATGTGGCCATCGGTGCCATCAGTGTCACCGCCGACCGGGAGCGGCGGCTGGACTTTACCCAGCCCATGTTCCGCGCCGGCCTGGGCATTGCCACCCGCACCAGCCCGTCCGGCTGGATGGCCACCCTGCGCAGCCTGTTCAGCTGGAAGTTCCTGTCCGCGGTGCTGGCACTGGGGCTGGTGCTGTTGCTGGTGGGTTTCGTGGTCTGGCTGCTGGAGCGCCGCCGCAACCCGGAACAATTCGGCGGCAGCGTGCGCCAGGGCATCGGCAGCGGCTTCTGGTGGTCGGCGGTGACCATGACCACGGTGGGCTATGGTGACAAGGCGCCGGTGACCGCCGCCGGGCGCACCATCGGCCTGGTCTGGATGTTTGCCAGCATCATCACCATTTCCGGTTTTACCGCCGCCATTGCCTCCAGTGTCACCGTCAATCAGTTACAGACCCGGGTCTCCGGCGTCGCCGATCTGCCACGGGTGAAGGTGGGCACGGTGCAAAGCACCAGTGCCGCCCAGTGGCTCGATGGTCAGGGTATTCGCTTCCAGCCCTATCCCAATATCGAGCAGGCCATGCGGGCCGTGGCCCTGGGGGAGGTGGATGCGGTGGTCTACGATGCGCCGGTAATGCGCTACATGTTGCGCCAACGCCACGACAACAATGTGCTGGTGCTGCCGCAACTGGCCCGTGAAGAGAGCTACGCCATTGCCGTGGCCAACGGCTCCCGCTTGCGTGAACCCCTGGATCAGGCGCTGCTGAGTATCCTCGCCAGCGATGACTGGCGCGCCCTGGTCAATCGTTACCAGGGGGCTCAGTAATCGCGGCCCCGGCGTCGCCGGTATCAAACAGCGGCGCCAGGGATTCCAGCAGCTCGTTCAGCTCCCCTTTCATGTCCCGGCTCAGCACCTGCAGCAACACCATGGCGTTGACCGGGGCATCCGACTGGCGCCCGCGAAAGCGTTCCACAAAGCAGCGGTTGAGCACATTCAGTTGCCGGTACTGTTCGTTCAGTTCATCCAGATCCACCGGGATCGCCGGGTCATGGCGATGGGCGATATAGCGTTGCAGCAGGTAGAGGCTGGCGGTGCGTACCAGGGTTTCGGTCTCGTTGCTCACCGGCAGATGAAACAGCGCCATGGGCCGCAAAAAACGGGTATGCGGGCAGTCACTGAGCGCACAGACCAGGCCGAACAGTGAGCCCAGTGCCCGTTGCAGGCTGGTTTCCATCTGGTAGCGGCGCTGGTGGGCATCCACGCGCAGATCAATGCGCTCGTGGGAGGGGCCCAGCTCATGGTCGGGCAGCAGCCAGGCCAGATTGCGGGCCACCGGGCAGTCCCGGTATTCGTCCTGGCTCAGCGGGCAGTGACTGCACTGGTGATACTCCAGCCGCGCCCAGTGCGGCGCCTCGAAGTCCGCCGGCACCTGCAGGCTGTGATCGTCCGGGTGCAGGTGCAACGGAATGCGTTGCTGTTGACCGGCGCGATTGCGCAGGTCATAGCAGATATCAGGCCGCATGGGATGACTGGCCGTTACGGTCCAGCGGCAGGCGGATGTAGAAGGTGGTGCCCTTGCCGGCACTGCTGTCCGCGCTCATGGTGCCGCCGTGACGCTTGATGATGTCCTGGGAGATCGACAACCCCAGGCCGGTGCCCTGGCCGATGGGCTTGGTGGTGAAGAACGGCTCGAAAATCTGCGCCAGGGTCTCGGCGGGAATACCGGGGCCGTCATCCTTCACGGTCAGCTGGTACCACTTGTCGTCGGCGGTGGCGCTGATGACGATTTCCCCTTCTCCCTCGATGGCCTGGGCCGCATTGACCAGCAGGTTCATCAGTACCTGGGCCAGCTGGCTTTCCGAACCGTTGATGGTTGGCAAATCCGGGGCAAAGTAGCGGGTGATGGCAATGCGATGCTTGAGCTCGTGGTGGGCCAGGTTCAGGGAAATATCTACACAGCGAGCCAGATCCACCGGCGAAAAATCTTCATCCTTGTTGCGGGAAAAATGCTTCAGGTCACGGATGATTTTCTTGATGCGGTCAATGCCGTCGTGGGTTTCCGCCATCAGCTCCGGGTAATCGGCAAGAATGAAATCCAGCTTGTCTTCCCGGTTCACCGGCAGGTTGCCGGTTTCCAGAAACTGGCGGAATTTTTCATCGCTGATGCGCTTGCGCAGCCCTTCGGTAATGCTGGCCAGGGCCTGCAGATATTCCTGGCAGCGATTCAGGTTGGAGGCCAGGCTGGCAATGGGGTTGTTGATCTCGTGGGCAATGCCCGCCGAGATGGTGCCCAGTGACGCCATCTTTTCGGAATGCAGCAGCAGGGTTTCCACTTCGCTGATCTTCTGCTCCTGGTCGCGCACTGCCTGCTTGAGTTCGTTGTTCTGTGCCTTGATGTGGGTGATGTCGGTGCCGAAGCAGATATAGCCCTGATCCTCATCGCTGATATAGGACAGCGGGAAGATAAAGATATTCATCCAGTAGAGCGAGCCGTCCTGACGACGGTTGCAGACCTCGCCATTCCATACGCCCTGGCGGGCATGTTGGCTTTCCATACGGGCGTCGGCCAGATCGTCCTGCTCGGGGAAGTTGATGCTCTCCGGGCGGCCGATCAGTTCGTTGAAGTTGAAGCCGCTCAGTGACAGGAATTTGTGGTTGGCAAAGGTGATGGTGCCGTGGTCGTCGGTGGTCATCACGCAGTATTCGTCGATGATGCGCGCCAGCGGCCCCAGCACCTGCTTGTTGAGTTTGAACTCGTCGGCGTTGACCTCGATCAGCCGCAGCTTGCGGCCGAAACGGTTGTCGGTCAGTGAGGAGAATTCCGCCAGTCGCGCCTCCACATTGATGGAGCTGCGGTAGGTCTTGTACAGAAAGAAGATGATGATCAGCAGGATCACCGTGGAGCTGACAAGAAAAAGCCCCTGGCTGTTCAGGTTTTCCAGGATATTCATGTTGGTCACGGGCCCCTTCCCGATGACTGATTTTCGCTAGCCCTTGTAACCCATGCTCTTCAGGGCTTCTTTTTGTTCTCGCACAGTCTCGGCGAGCATTTTGTTTTCCAGAATGATGTCGCGGAATTTCAGCCCGTCGCCAATGCTGTCCAGCAACTGGTCGTCTTCCCAGGGTTTGGGAATAAAGCGGAAGGCACCGGCTTCGTTGATGGCCGACATCAGGGTGTCGATATCAATGACCCCGGTGAGCAGAATGCGAATGGCATCGGGCTGGATCTCGCGGATTTCCTTGAGCAGCTCCAGGCCGTTCAGCTCCGGCATGATGTAATCGGTGATTACCGCATCGAACACCGTGGTGCGGGCCCGGCGCAGGGCCTCCATGGAACTGGTGTAGGTTTCCACGCTCCAGTCGGTGTGGGCTCTCAGGGTGCGGCTCAGTGATTTGAGGATGTAGTCTTCATCATCAACGACCATGATCTGATACATGGCTTGTCCCTCTCTGTATTACTGCCAACCCGGACGTCCCTGCCGGGCCCGCCAGGCCTCGTTACTGAAAACGATACGCCGGCGGAAAAGGGAGCTCAATTGACCGTACCGGTCAGGCGGGGCCAGTAAGGGCGCCCGTTGGCCCGCCTGTCAGGAAGCGCCGAAAATGAATGCCAATCAGCAGCAAATCAGCGTTTGCGGCCACTCAACACCGCCTTGGTTACCGAGCCGGTGGCGATCAGCCGCTCGCGGCCATCCTCGCCCAGGGCAAACACCTCCGCGCGCATGGCCGCCAGGGTGCGGCCCAGGCGATCCACCCGGGCACGGATCTCGACCTGTTCGCCATCGCTGGCGGCGCGCAACATGCTGGTGTGGGTTTCAATGGTCACCGCATGCTGGTCCTCGGCCAGCTGCGTCATCACCGCCAGAAAGCAGGTCACATCCAGCAGAGCGTAGACAATGCCGCCGTGCAGTGCGCCGGCCGGGTTGCGGGTGAAGGCGTTGACCGGAAAGCGGGTATGGCACACGCCGGCTTCCGCGTGGGCCACCGACAGCTCGCAGGCCCGGTGAAAGGGCAGGGCCAGCACCTCGTCACGGGTGGCATCAAAATGACTCATGGGAACTCCCGGTACCAATGGAAACGGCGCTTACTTTGCCGCAAAGCCTGCGCCAATGTCATGACCGTGCGAACCGCCGGCCTTGACCGTTGTCTATCATTATCAATAGAGTAATGGCTCCACGCCTGACGGATCTCGCATGAAAGCCTGGGTATTCACATTACTGACCATCATTGGCCTGCACGTGCTGGTGCTCGACACCCTGCACCACGGCCACGATCAGGGTGTGTCCGTGACCCAGAGCGAGGCCGCCGGTGAGCTGGCCCAGGCCGACGTGCTCGATCAGGGCAGCGACCATTGCTGCCAGTGCCACGGTTTCCTGGCCATCGCCGCCACCCCGGCCAGCCAGTTGCCCGCCCCCGTCGCCCCCCAGGTGGCGGCACGGCCCCCCATGCCGGATTCCCCGGCGGACAATCCCTATCGCCCTCCCATCCTGATTGCCCTTTCGTAAACCCTCGCCCGGCCTGCGCCGGCGCGTGATTTCCGACTGAACAATCAGGAGATTCCCATGGAATCGAAAACCGTGGTGCGCACCAGCGCACTACTGGCCGTGCTGCTGTGCGCCCCCGGCGTGCAGGCCGCCGGTAATGAATGGGCCCGCTGGGTGCAGCGTCAGGTCAGCGCGTTGCCCGCCAGCGCCGCCATCAACGCCGCCCGCGATCAGGCCCGGGCACAAACCGAAGCGGCCAGCCAGCCGCTCTACAACCCGGCCCTCAATATCGGCTATGAAGACAGCGCCGATATTACCCGCACCGTGGGCCTCAGCCAGACGCTGGACTGGTCCGGCAAGGCCCGGGCCGCCCGTGACAGCGCCACCCTGCGCATGGATCTGGTGGACAACCAGGCCGGCCAGGCCCGCGCCCGGCTGTTGGCCGACGCCCTCGACGCCCTGGTGCGCTTCGATGCTGCCGGCGCGCGGCTGGCCGCCGCCCGCCAGCAGGAACAGCAGCTCACCGACCTCACCGACCTGATCCGCCGCCGCGAGCAGGCCGGCGACCTGGGCCAGGTGGACGCCCAGCTGGCCTACCTGTCGCTGGCCCAGGCGCAACAAAAGCTGGCCGACGCGGAAGCGCAGTCCACCGCCGCCACCACTGCGTTGCAACAGGGGCTGGCGGTGGCCAGGCCGGCCCGGGCCTTGCCCGCCGTGGACCGCTGGCTGGCCGAGCCGGCCCCGGTGGATAGCCGCCTGCCGCACAGCTACGCGCTGCAACGGGCGGACCTGCGCCAGCAACTGGCCGAGCGCCAGGTCACCCTGGCCGACAAGGCCCGCAACAGCGATCCCTCCCTGGGTCTGCGCCTGGGCAAGGAGGGTGACGACCGGCTCTGGGGCGTGGACCTGAGTGTCCCGCTGAAGGTCTTCAACACCGGCAAGGCCGATTACCGCGCCGCCCTGGCCAGCCAGGACCAGCGCCAGGCCCAGCTGGCCAAAACCCGCAATGATGCCCGCGCCGCCCTGCAGGGCGCCCGGCAGACCTACCTGCAACGCCGCCATCGCTGGCAGACCTGGCAGCGCCTTACCGGCGACAGCCTGGCCGGCAGCGACGACCTGCTGGAGCGGGTCTGGCGCCAGGGCGAGCTCACCACCCAGGACTATTTACAGGCCCTCAACCAGCGCCTGGAGACCCGCCTGTCCGGCATTGCCCTGTGCGAAGCCATGCAGCAGGCCTGGCTGCAGTGGCTCTATCAAAGCGCCCAGCTCGACGACTGGCTCAATGACTTTCGCTAACCCCATCCCGGCCTTCCCCTTGGAAATGGGAAGGGGCACGGCGCGACAGTCACGGTCCACCACCCTCGGTGAGAGAGGGGCACGGCGCGACAGTAATGGTCCTCCCCCTCAACGAGGGGGAGACAGAGGGGGTTCCCTCTCGAAAAAACGGAATCTATTTATGAAAACGCAGACATTGTTCAAAACATCCCCACTGGCCCTGGCACTGCTTCTGGCCCTCAACACCCCGCTATGGGCCGAGCAAACCGAGAGCCATGATCACAACGAAAAAAGCACCCAGCAGCATGATGAGCACAACCATGAAGCGGGCGCTGAAGAAGAGCACGAAGGCGTCCACGACGAAGGTATCCTGAAACTCACCGCCGACCAGCGGCAGATGCTGCAACTGCAGGTCATCACCCTGGCCGCCGAACAGGACGCCCGCCAGACCCTGCGCGTACCAGCGGAAATCACCAGCAACCAGTACCGTACCTGGGTCGTGCCGGTACGCATCGACTCCCAGGTGCGCGCCCGCAGCGCCACCCTGGGCCAGCACCTCAAACAGGGCGAGCCCATCGCCACCCTGTTCAGCCCGCAGATGGCGCAGCTGCAGAGCGACCTGCAGGTGGCCGCGGACCAGTGGCGCCGGGTCAAAAGCCTGGGCCGGCGCACCGTCGGTAACCAGCGCTTCCTGGATGCCCAGGGCCAGTACCAGTCCCTGCGTGCCCGCGCCCGGGGCTACGGCCTGGATGACGCGGCCCTGGCCGCCATCGAAGCCGGCAACAGTGAGCAGGGCGTCTACACCCTCACCGCCCCGGACGACGGCCTGGTGCTGGAAGATGCCTTCCAGCAGGGCCAATGGCTCAAGGCCGGCAGCCCGCTGGTGACCCTGGTGGACGAATCGCAACTGTGGGCGGAAGCCGCCCTGCCGCCACAGCCCGGTTTGCAGGTGCCCATCGGCACTCGGGCCAGTGTGATCATTGGCGGCACCACCGTGGCCGGCGAGGTGATCCAGGCGGGCCACCGGCTCAACCCGGTCACCCGTACCCTGGCCGTGCGCGTGGCGGTGCCCAATGATCACCACCGGCTGCACCCGGGCATGTTTGCCGACGTGGCCCTGTCCCTGCCGGCGCCCGACGGCGCGCTCACCGTGCCGGAAGAGGCACTCACCCGTGGCCCGGATGGCGACTGGCAAGTGTTCGTGGAAAAAGAGCCCGGCCATTACCAGCCGGTGGAAGTGGAACTCAATGGCCAGCTGGAAAACCGCCGCATCGTCAGTGGCCTGGACGCCGGCACCCGGGTGGTTACCCGCGGCGCCTTCTTCCTGGCCAGCGAAATGGCCAAGTCCGGTTTTGAAATCCACAACCACTAATCGAATTCGCCGGTGTTTCGGCTTCTGCGAGTGTGTTCTCCCCTCTCCCTCAAGGGAGAGGGGACCTGTCAGACAGGCTTGCAGAAAAAACATCGTCGGGTCCAGGAGACCACCATGTTCAACAAACTGATCGATTGGACGGTGAACAACCGTCTGATTGTGCTCATCCTGTTGGTCATCACCATCGGCGTGATCGGCTGGCAATTGCCCAACCTGAAACTGGATGCCTTCCCGGACGTGACCAACGTCCAGGTGCAGGTCAACACCGAAGCGGAAGGGCTGGCCGCCGAAGAGGTGGAGCAGCTGATCACCTACCCCATCGAGGCGGTGATGTACGCGCTGCCCCAGGTGGCGGAGGTGCGCTCCATCTCCAAGACCGGCCTGTCCATCGTCACCGTGGTGTTCGAGGACGGCACCGATATCTACTTCGCCCGCCAGCTGGTGTTCGAGCGCCTGCAGGCGGCCCGCGAGGATATCCCCGAGGGTGTCGGCACCCCGGAAATGGGCCCCAACACCTCCGGGCTGGGGCAGGTCTACCAATACCTGCTCACCGCCAAGCCCGGCTCCGGTATCGATGCCATGCAACTGCGCAGCCTCAACGACTGGGTGGTGAAGCTGCTGCTCATGCCGGTGGGTGGCGTCACCGATGTGCTCAGCTTCGGTGGCGAAGTGCGCCAGTACCAGGTCAACGTCAATCCCACCCGCCTGCTGGCCTACGACCTGACCCTGCAACAGGTGATGGATGCCATCGCCGCCAACAACCGCAACGCCGGCGGCTGGTATCTGGATCGTGGCGCCGAGCAACAGGTGATTCGCGGCATGGGCTGGGTCGGCCACGGCGAGCAGGGCCTGCAGGACATCGCTGCCATCCCCCTCAAGGAGGTGGACGGCACCCAGGTGCGTGTCAGTGATGTGGCCCGGGTCGCGTTCGGCGGCGAGATCCGCCAGGGCGCCCTCACCATGACCCGCCGCGATGCCAACGGCGACCCGCAAGCGCTGGGCGAAGTGGTGGCCGGCATCGTGCTCAAGCGCATGGGCGCCAACACCAAGGCCACCATCGACGGCATCAAGGCCCGCGAAGCGCGCATCCAGCAGGCCCTGCCCGACGGCGTGGAATTCCAGGTGTTCTACGACCAGGCGGACCTGGTGAAAAAGGCCGTCAGCACCGTGGTCACCGCCCTGTTGCTGGCCTTCCTGTTTATCGTCATCGTGCTGGCCCTGTTCCTGATGAATATCCGCGCCACCGTGCTGGTGCTGTTGTCCATTCCCCTGTCCATTGGTCTGGCGTTGCTGGTCATGGCCAGCTTCGACATGTCCGCCAACCTCATGTCCCTGGGCGGTCTGGCCGTGGCCATCGGCATGCTGGTGGATGGCTCGGTGGTGATGGTGGAAAACATCTTCAAACACCTGAGCCGGGTGGAAGGCGGCCACGATGCCAAAGGCGGCATCGTACTGCGCGTCAAGGATGCCGCCCAGGAAGTGGCGCGGCCGGTGTTCTTCGCCGCCGGCATCATCCTGGTGGTATTCATGCCCCTGTTCGCCTTCGAAGGGGTGGAGGCGAAAATGTTCGTGCCCATGGCCATCAGCATCATGCTGGCCATGGCCGCCGCCGTGATGGTGGCGCTGATCGTGGTGCCGGCGCTGGCCACCTTCCTGTTCCGCCACGGCGTGGAAGAAAAGCCCAACAAACTCATGCAGTGGCTGGAGGCGCGCTACCGCTCCGTGCTGGCCAACGCCATGAAGGCGCGCAAGGTCGTCATCGGCGGCGCCCTGGGCCTGCTGGCCCTGGCTCTGGCCACCACCCCCTTTATTGGCACCGAGTTCGTGCCGGTGCTGGAAGAGGGCACCCTGGACCTGCGTGTCACCCTGGCGCCATCCTCCAGCCTCGACACCGCTCAGCAGGTCGGCCAGAAACTGGAAAAGGAAATCATGACCTTCCCGGAGGTGACCTACGCGCTCAGCCGGGTAGGCCGCGCCGAAATCGGCGGTGACCCGGAGCCGGTCAGCAACGTGGAAATCTACATCGGCCTGAAACCGGTGAGCGAATGGCAAAGCGCCGGCAACCGCCTGGAGCTACAGGAAAAGATCGAGCAGAAACTGCAAAAGCATCCCGGCCTGCTGCTCAACTTTTCCCAGCCCATCGCCATGCGCGTGGACGAACTGCTCTCCGGCGTCAAAGCGCAACTGGCCATCAAACTGTTCGGCCCGGACCTGAAAGTGCTACAGCAAAAAGGCGAAGCCATCACCCAGGCGGTGAAAGCCGTCAACGGCGCCACCGACGTGCAACTGGAACAGATCGCCGGCGAAGCCCAGCTGGTAGTCACACCAGACCGCAACGCCCTCAGCCGCTATGGCCTGAGCGTCAATCAGGTCATGGATCTGGTCAGCAACGGCCTGGGCGGCGGCAGTGCCGGGCAGGTGATCAACGGCAACGAACGCTACGACATCTATGTGCGGCTGGAACGCAACGCCCGCCAGGACGCCGAAGCCATCCGCAACCTGCGCCTCAAGGCCGCCGACGGCGCCTGGGTGCGGCTCATGGATGTGGCAGACGTGAGCCTGGTCTCCGGCCCCCCGCAGATCAGCCGCGACGACGTGCAACGCCGGGTGGTCATCCAGGCCAACGTGGCCGGGCGCGACATGGGCTCCGTGGTCGCCGACATCCAGCAGGCCATCGATAAAAACGTGGACCTGCCCGCCGGCTACAGCGTCGACATCGGCGGCCAGTACGAAAACCAGCAGCGCGCCCAGCAACGCCTGGCCATGGTGGTCCCCGTGGCTGTCGGCCTGATCGCCCTGCTGCTCTACTTCGCCTTCGGCTCCGTGGCCCAGGCCGCGCTGATCTTGGTCAACGTCCCTCTGGCGCTCATCGGCGGCATCCTCGCCCTGGCCCTCAGTGGCCAGTACCTGTCCGTACCCAGCTCCGTGGGCTTTATCACCCTGTTCGGCGTGGCGGTGCTCAATGGGGTGGTGATGGTGGAAGCCATCAATCATCGCCTGCGCGATGGCGAGGCCCTGGACACCGCCATCTTCGAAGGCGCCGTCTCACGGTTGCGTCCGGTATTGATGACCGCACTCACCTCCATGCTGGGGCTGATTCCCATGTTGCTGGCTACTGGTGTTGGTAGTGAGGTGCAGCGACCGTTGGCGGTGGTGATTGTGGGTGGCTTGGTGTCGGCAACGGCGCTGACGTTGTTGGTGTTGCCGAGTCTTTATGGGGTGTTTTCGAAGCGCAAAGTGGAGGAGTTAACGCGGTGAGGCGGGCAATTTGACCCGTTATGGAGACTATTTAATAATCAAGTCACAACTCACCCCTCGCAGACATTGTTTAAGTTGGTGTTTGCGAGGGGCGGAAAGCCGCCGGTTTGGCGGCTTTTTTGTTGGAGCCGATTAGGTTGGCAAAGGGGCAGATTTTTTTAAAGGAGAATAGGCCGTGGTCGAGAGTAAGAGAGTTGGAAAGGAGATTTTTAATTCTGGCCCACTTCATGATCAGGCGGTTTTTAGGTGGTCAATACTTATTTTGACTTTCGTTATACTATTCGTGTGGTTATTTTCCTTGTCAGATAAAAGCTTTGATTTTTCTGCCTTGGGAATGAGACGGTTTCTAGGCCTGTCAAAAGATTTGGTGCCATTTGTTGCGTTGTCTGTAGCTGTAATTGCGCTTTTGGCTAGGATGCATGCCACAGTGCAAGCACATGAAAGGATGGTCATGGATAAGGAGGTAAATGCCTATAATGGGTATTTGGCTCACAGAAAGTATATCTCTGAAGCGCTAGAGGATTTTGAACATATTATTTTTGATAAAAATACGATTGACAAATCAATGTTCTATAGAAAGGTTTTTCCGGGAAACGGTCCGCGTTACTTTAGTCCTTTTTGTAGAGAGGGCAATGTTCTAGAAGAAGTAGGGAGGAGGGCTTTCTTTTCATTGAAAATGGATTTGCATGAAGAGGAGGAATCAGGGTTAGATGAGTGGGACTTTAGGCCAAATAATATGGTGGTATTTATGTCGACCTTTTTAAGATATGTTGGGGTCGAACCTTCCATGCATTTGAGGGAGATTGTTGGGAAAATAGTAGATCTTGATATGGAGTGGGATGATGATTCATTATCTGGTTTTATCAATTACCTTGCATCCTTCAGGAAGCTCATAGGGAGGG
>NZ_AMRJ01000013.1 GCF_000300995.1 Alcanivorax hongdengensis A-11-3
AAACCGTCCGTGGAAACGGGGTAGAACCCGGTGTGCTCTACCGCGATTGAGTTTAACCAGGACGGTGATCCGGTTTATTTCTCATGGCGCGAGCAAAAGGAATACGCCCTATCCCTCACCTCTTTGGTCACTTCCGTTAAGTCTGACCAGTTTGACCTCTTTGGGGGTGCAGCATGACCACCATCCCCCCACGCCTTGACCAGCACGACGACTATGAAGATAAGCCCCAACGCTTTTATGTCGTCGCCCCGAAGTCAACCAAGCTCAAGTTGTTAAAAGAGGCCTGTGCCCGTGGTGTAGACCTTTATGACCTTGCTGGCGCGGTGTTGACGGCGTGGCTTGATGCTGGGTGTCCCTCCGTTTTTCCCTCCCCGTCATCGTCGCCGGTCGCGGACGTCAAGGAAGGTGGCAAATGACCAGGGCAAGGCTGCGTAGCACCGTAGGCTCTGGCCTTGCCCTGGTCATTTGTCGCCTTACTGTCCGCAAACAGACCGGCGTCGTTGGCGGGGTGGGAAACCCTCCCTTGATTCAGAGTTGCGAGCGGTTTTGTTCTTCAAAAAAAGCGCCTTTGCCGATTTATCGGCGCCCTTCTTCTTTTGATCTTAGGCAAGCGGAGCGCGGCAGGTTCGAGGGATCGTTACCCGTAAGGGCCAGTACCTTAGTACTGGGGAGTGAAACGAGTAGAGCCCGGCCCGTAAGGGCGAACACAAGAATTTAAGGATTTGGTTATGGATGATGATGCTCTTTCTATTTTTTTTGTATTTCTCATTTTTTTGGCTGGGTTGGTTTTTGTTTTTTATACCGATGATGACTCTTGTACCCATTCACAGGAAGAACGTTATGGAATTCTACAAGGAAGGCCAGTTCAGCTACACGAAGTGCGGGAGCTACCGGACCAGAGAGTTAACACCGGGACTTTTCATTTCTGAACGCGCATGGGGCGCCTTTGAAAAGCCCATAAAACTGTATGCCCCTTGGTGCTTCATTAACTTCGCCAAGACCGAACGTGAAGCCAGGGCACATTGCAGAAAACACGCTAACTCGCGTCGCCAACTGGATGCGAAGCAGATTTTAACCGAGCTGGGCATACCGACCAGCTAAACCAACGCAAGAGGGTAACACCATGGACCTGCAAATGAACCTGACCGTATACGGCGTAAATAAAGTCACTGTAGATCGTGATACTTACTGTTCCGTGTTCTGCGGTCAGCCTGCCAGCGATCCTGCCGCCACCAAAGGCAGTGAAGTCATGAAACTCAGTGCTGACCCGGTTGTATTCGACCAGGTCGGTGACCTCAAGCCCGGTGATGATGTCGAGTTCACTGCCATTCTGAAACGTGCTGCCGGTGGCAAGTCTCAGCCGTTCCTCACTGGCGTCATCCCAAAAAAAGCGCAGCCCGCCAGCCAGACCACTAAGCCGGCGGATAAATAAGGGTTTGGCTCTGCGGAATGAAAACACAAAGGCTCCATCTTCTGTTTTTATTTCGCGGAGCGATTGGGTCCAGCGTCACGCTGGTCCGGGTTTGGGCCGGACAGGCCCAAGGTTTAAAGGGTAGATCATGAATTTAATAGCGTGTCAGGACGGCGAATGGCAGCAAGCCGAAGACGGCGCGGCGCTCTGCACTGGCACGCTACAGAATGTCTCCGGTGGTGGTCCTTTTGGGCTACCACCGATGACATACGCCGATGCTAACGGCCTGCTGTTGGCTATCGGTTCACTCTGGGCGGGCGTCTTCATTGTAAGGCAAGCGCGCCGTTTATTTGGATGAAAGGAGAACGTTATGGACTTTACCGGTGTTGATACGGCCATCACTGATGGCCTGACTGATCTGGGCCCCATTGCCCTGGCGATTGTTACCGTCTCTGCGGCGGTTCTGATCTTCAAGATCGTCAAAGGCATGATGGGCGGTCGTTAAGCCCTGGACTAAGGGGCTTCGGCCCCTTTTTTTATCGGAGAACAAGATGGAAGGGGATTTCGGACCGTGGATCTATTTTTTCTCTATGTTAACCGCATTGTATTGGCTTCTCAGCATCCGCTGAGAGCGTCTAGCCTTTCCTCTTTAATCTGGTTTTCTCGGCGCGTTCTGTTTGCTCTTTTCTTCAGTGTCTGCCTAATTGCCGCATCCCAGGCTCATGCTGATGAGGAGATTAGAGCGGATGCCTCTGTTTCTCGCTCCTATTGTATCCCCGGCACCTTTGGCGGTAGGTGCGATTATCAGCAGTCTAACGGCAACACTATCGCCGAAAATAACCAGCAAGCATGCGATGATTTTGCTTCATCCACTTCCTTTGGCAATTGCTTTAACGACACCAATTCATCGGGTAAAAAATTCTGGACTGCTGTTAGTTGCCCTGATGACGGCAATAACTACACGATTATTGACGGCCCGTTAAATGGCACCAGCAACACTGGCGCTTCTGTACCTGAATATGAATGTGTAGCAAATCAGCCTCCTCCCGAGTGCGGTCACCCAGATGGTGAGCACCAAAGCATCACAACTCCTGTCCGGCAAGGCTCTACGTGCTTTGACAGCTGTGTATTTAACAGTCCTAGTAAGATCGTCTGTGTCTTTTTGAACGATGGCACAAGTAGTTGTCGTGCCGATTACACCAGTAGCGGTGACTATTGTTCTGATGCTGATGGTGAAAGTGCCCGCCCGTTCGCTGATTACCTCGATGATGAAGGTTGTTATTCATCTACCGATGGTCACAAGTACTGCAGTTCACCTGATAGCGATACCTGCCCTAATTCAACGGTTGTTGACGGTGTTCGCTATTGCCGCGCCCCTGATGAATGCAATGACTCTAGTTGTTGGGACAGCGATGGTGACGGCATTCCTGACAGCGAGGATGCAAACCCTTCTAACCCCGATGCGGACGGTGACGGCGTGACTGATGGCGAGGACCCTGACCCCAACAACGCCGATAGCGATGGTGATGGCATTCCTGATGGCCAGGACACTGACGCGGATGGTAACGGCGTCCCTGATGCTGATGAATCTAACTGTGATCCCAGCGACCCCAACTGTACTGATGATGCTGAGCAGGGCACCTACGGCGAAGGTAAATGCACAAAAGACGAACAGACTGATCCCGACTGCAAATCGAATATGGATGCAGTCCAATGCGGGATTTTTATCGAGCAATTTCGCCAGCGTTGTCAAAGCAAATTACAGCATGAAGATATTGTAGGCACGGATGAATATAGAGACGGCCCCTCTGTCAGCGACACAGATAACGATGGGAATAAAATACCCGGTAAGGAGGTCAGTGCTTCAGGCCTTATCGGAAACCTCAAAGAAGACGAAGTCCAGTTTTCTAATGCTTCATGCCCAGCTGATCGCACCTTTTCGATGCCCGGTGCAATCGGTGGATCGTTCACGATTAGCTACGAGCTGATCTGTGACGGTGCCACTATGATCCGCCCCGCAATTATAGCCCTCGGCTATTTTCTCTCTGCGATGATTTTGATGCGCAAATTCTCAGGCTCTGGAGGTGACGACTAATGTCTGCATTATTGCGTAGTGTCGGCGTTTGGCTCTTTGGATCGGTTGCCGGCATTGTTGCTCGTGTCCTGGTTTCCCTCGGCATGGGTACGGTGGCTTATATCGGTATAACGGATATGGCCAATTCACTGGTTCAGATAGTTTCAGAGAAATTCGGGGCTGCTGCCGATTTTTTATACCTCGCTGGCATGGCCGGATTCGACGTTTTTATTAGCCTGATAATTTCTGCTCACCTAGGGCTTATTGCCTGGACCCTCGCTGCAACAGGGTTTAAGCGCATATCGTTTATGGCCGGCAATCCGAGCGGGGATGAAGGGGGCAGCTGATGTTTGTCTTGGTAACGGGTGTGCCTGGTGCTTGTAAGACCAGCTCCACCATTCAGCGTTTAATGTCAATCACGGATCGTCCGATCTTTTATCGCGGCATCCGCTTTACTGACAAAGGCAGGTCTAAGCTAGGCTGGCTGGAATTCACTGATGATCAGTGTTTGAACTGGCCTGATCATCTCCCTGACGGTTCAATCTTGGTTGTCGATGAATCACAGGAGTTGTGGCCTGTTAGGCCGTCATCCAAAGCGGTCCCCCCTGGATTGAGTGCGCTAGAAAAGCATCGCCACCGTGGTGTTGATATTTATTTCATCACTCAAGAGCCTGGACTTCTCGATTCGCACGCTCGCAAGATTGCAAACGAGCATTATCATTATATCAGGCCTTTTAGCGGTCCCTTTATTCAAGAGTATCATTCAGGCATTGGTGCTATTTCACCGAGCAATCGTTCCGACCTCCGCCGCTGCTCAGTGACAAAAAAACGTCTGCCTAAAAAGGTGTTTGGCCTTTACATAAGTTCGGAACTCCACACTCATAAATTCAGTGCTCCGCCAATTCTCTATCTGTTTGCTGCGGTGATAATCATATCCGGTGCCAGCTGGTGGTTCTTCTTTCACGACTTTTCACTTGGTGACGCTGATCCGGTCGAACAGGCCGTGCCGGGCTCTCCTGCATCTAAGATGCGTGGTGGCATCCCTGACGGCCCAGTTGATTGGGCATCGATCAGCAAGCCCCAACTGTCATCTCTGCCGTATTCGGCGCCATTGTATAGAGAACAGGCTCTCACGGTTAAATCTGCGCCCGTTATACACGGTTGCATGTCGTTCCGATCCGACCTATCGGATTGCACCTGCTACACGCAGCAGGGTACTCGGATCCGTGATTTACCGCTGCCCGTGTGCCAGCGGGCGCTTGAGGATGGCGTATTTAATCACATGGTGGCTGATGCCGATCTTGGCTATCCAATGCCCGGCAACCGCCAAGATGGGGGCGCTGAGGGACGAAGCGCCCCATCTGGCGATGCCGGGTATGGTCAGCCTGGTCGCTGAGACGTCCCTGTAACACGTCTTATAAAAAGAGATAAGAAACCACGTTTTCCCACATAGAGGCTCGTTATGGCTAAGGCACCGACTCATTGCTTGTCCTTTGATGAAGATATGACCGAAAGCCCTTTCGGTCGCATCTTCATCGATTCCGGTACGGCTGATGTTTTCAATCTTTCGGATGTTAACGTTGTTCATTTTGGCGTTGATACGGTTCGACAGCTGTATCGTGGCCGATTGCGGCCTGAGCTTCTGGCTCTTTTTGCAGAGCCCGGCCTGGTCGACTTTGCCGGTGAGCGTTGGCACGCTGGCCGTGTCGGGCGTGATTCCGGCTATCAGTTCAAGTTGCAGAATGCCGACCTCGGTCTGATTCTCCTGATAAAGTCATTTCATGCCTCTAATGATGCTATTGCGCATCACCTCAAGGTCGAGGTTTCACCACACTGCATCCGCTCTGAGTCGCCGTATGGCCTCCAGCAGTTGATGAATCGCTTTGCTGACGCTGTATTGCTGAGTGCTGAACCCGCACAATCAGCGGTTCATATCGCTGTCGACTTGCAGGGTTGGGCTCCTCCACGTGATTTCGAAGGCCACGTACATTGTCGATCACGCCGCTCACAGTCGTATAGCGGCATCGACAGTGTAGACTTTGATACCACCTCAGCTGTCTATGGCCGCGGTGAAACATTTACTTTCGGCTCGGTCAGTGCTGTCCAGCTGTCTGTTTACAACAAGTCACTTGAAGCTAAGTGCCGCGACAAACTCGACTTCTGGCGCTCTGTATGGGCAGATTCTGGCCGCTATGACTATGATCAGCCTGTCACCCGTGTCGAGCTTCGTTTCCATCACTCTGTGGTCCAGCAGTTTGCTGATGGCTCGATTAATCAGGAAACGGGTGAAGTCATTGCGTCTACTGACTACTTTGGCCTTCACGCCCACCTCGACGGCCTTTGGCAATACGGCTTACACGCCTTCAAGTACCTGCACCGCCCGGGTGTGTATCATCCTGTCTGGACTCTTCTGGGCAATCAGCTGCTGTCTGATGATAATGAACCTGTCGAATACAAGCGCTACTACAAGAGTGCTTCGGGGTTTTCAGGAAAGAACGTTGAGTTACTCCTGGGCAATTACATATCGTGTGCAGCTCGCCACCGAATGAGTTCAGCGCAAGCTTACAAGGCACTTGAGCGGCTTCCTTTTTTCGACCTTCTCATCGAGCATTATCGAGACAAGGGTATGAAGACGTGGGAGTTCAAGCAGCATTTCCGGGACCTGCTTGAGGAACGCTACATCCGTTATGGTAGGGCTGTATGATCAAGCCGCTACCTGATGGCCGCTGGCATGTCGATATCGAACCAGTGAAGGGTCAGCGCCATCGCAAGACCCTGGCAACAAAGGCTGAAGCCAAGCGCTTTGAGTCGCTAATGCGAGTCAAATACCTCAAAAATCCAGAGTGGAATCAATCGGCAAAGGATAAACGCCACCTCGAGGATCTGATTAACCGTTGGTTTTTGCTGCATGGTCAAACACTTAGCGATGGCCTTCGCCGAAAGCAATCAATGCTGGGTGTCTGCTCACGCCTGGGTAATCCCGTTGCTGCGAGACTAAGTGGCCAGGTCTATACTGAGTTCAGGTCAAACGCCCTTAGCGCTGGTTCTGCTGGTAAGACATTGAACAATCAGCTTGGTTATCTTCGTGCCATGTATAACGAACTGGCCCGCCTTGGCGAGATTACCTATCCCAATCCATTGTCTTCTGTCCGGATGCTCAAGCTGCAAGAGCGTGAGCTTTCCTACCTAACTACCGAGCAGATACCCCAGCTGTTCAAGTCCATTCGCAACACGTGTGAGCTACCTCACGCTGAGTTGGTTGCGATAATTTGCCTGTCTACCGGCTGTCGGTGGGGGGAGGCCCGCTCACTCACACCAGATCGTGTAAAGAGTGGTCAAGTCACTTTCGTCAATACAAAGTCTAAGCGCGCCCGGTCGGTCCCCATTAGCAAGGAGTTGTCGGCTCGCATACATCGCCACTTCAACGCATACGGTCTGTTCACGCGTTGTGAACCTGCGTTTGACAAGGCGCTTAAGCGTTCGGGCATTAAGTTGCCCAGGGGGCAGTCTACCCATGTCTTACGGCATACGTTTGCAAGCCACTTCATGATGAATGGCGGAAATATCCTTACGCTGCAAAAGATACTGGGTCACGCGACTGTGACAATGACCATGCGCTATGCACATTTAGCGCCGGATCATCTCAGGGAAGCTATAGGCCTGGGCCCTTTGACGGGAAATGTCCTTGCCGACATTTTTTCGACTGATTAAAACAATGATGCGTAAAACATTAACTAAATCAATTAGTTAATGGTGCGCCAGGAGGGAGTTGAACCCCCACACCTCTCGGCACCAGAACCTAAATCTGGCGTGTCTACCAATTCCACCACTGGCGCGCAGGGCGGCTATTGTAGCAGCCGCCCGGCTAAAAACCAGTGCTGTCAGCCACCCTGCAAAATGCGATACAGCGCCTGCATATCCTTATCGAGTTTGTCGACTCTGGCTTGCAGGCTCGTCAGCTCCCGGGAGGACGTGGCAGGGGCCGGCGTGGTCGACGCCGGCGGAGCCGCGGCGGCCTGTTTCGCCACGCGATCCACCTGAACGCGCAGTGCCTTGAGGCTGCTGTCCAGGTTGTCCAGGCGTCCGGTCAGGGCGCTGGCATCCTGCTGCTGCCGGCCCAGCCGGGTCTGCTCCACGCTCAGGGTGCGCAGCCGGGTGCCCAACTGACGGATATCCGCCCGCAGGGCACTACTATCGGAAAGAGTGTCATCAGAATTGCTGGCCGGCACCACTGCGGCGGGCGTGCGCAGATCCGCCAGGGCCTCCTGTAACTGCTTTTGCTCGCCACGCAGGGAGGCCACCTGCTGGGCCAGCTGACGGCTGTGCTGCCAGGCCAGAATGGCGAACACCAGGGCCAGCACTGCCAGCAGCCAGGCCGCCCACAGGGGCCCCTTGCTGGCGCGCTGCCCGCGCGGGCCACCTTGCCCGCCATGCGGCGGTTGCGTCAGTGGTGTGAGTAACGGCACTGGCTCGGACGCGGCAACTGCCAGCACGTCCTGATTGAGCCCTTCCAGCCGGCGCTGCTTGTTCTCGGGCAACCTGGCCATGGCGATCCCTGCTTGTTGGATTGTTATTGTTGTACTGGCTGAAGCTTAGCGCTGCTCCAGCTTGTCCAGACGATTGTTGACCTGCAGGCGGTAGGCGTCAAATGCCGCCACCGCGGCTTCCACGTCATCCACCCGGCTGCCCAGGCTGGCGTAGTTCTTCTGCGCGCTTTCCAGTTTGGCCACGCTGTTTTTCACCGACTGGTTCTGGCGCTCCAGCTGCTTGACGTTTTCGGCCAGCACATCGATCTGCGTCTGCATCTGGCTGATCTGCGACTGCCACTGGCTGCTGCTCTTGTTGATGGCATCCACCGCGCTTTGCACCTGGGTCTTGAGCCCCGCCACCTGCTCGTCAATACCCTTTACGCGGCTATCGACGCTGGCCTGGCTCTTTTTCACCGCTGCCAGGCTACTGGTCATGCTGCCCAGCTTTTTGCTGTTTTCCTCGATCAGGTCCTTGTTGCGCTTGTTACTCACATCCCAGAGCTTGCGGATCTCATCGCGGTTCTTGTCCAGTGCGCTGCCGTGCTGTTTGACGGTATCAAGCAGCTTGTCGGAAGACTGATTGAGATTTTCATCCGTGGCAGACAATTGCGACGCCAGGTTACCCAGCTTCTGACTGGACTCGCTCATGCGGTTGTCCAGCTGGGCACGCATCTCCCCCATCTGCTGGTTGAACCAGATTCCCATGGCCACCACCAGCGCCGCCAGCAGCAAGGTGGCTACAATCCAGCCGCCACCGGAACCGCCCCGGGGTGTTTTGGCTGCCGGCGTCTTGCCAGTAGCCTTGCCGCCACCGGCGGGCCTGGCTGTTGAAGGCGCCTGGCTGGCCGGGCGCTTGAGAGGTTTGTCATCCACGGCGACCTCGTCCAGATCACCCAGGTTTACTTCACGATCTCGTGTCATCAATCGATCCTGACTCAAAGGGGCATACGGTTACTGCAACGCTTACTTATCTGACGCCTGACCTTCCTGGGCATGTTCCTCAAAGAGGCCTTGCTCGGTGGCGTAGTAAACCATTTTACCCAGTTCGTACTTGCCATCATCGTTCTTGACCAGGGGCAGAAAGATCACCCAGGGCCGCACGTCGCGATGGTCCACTTCGGCCCAGACGCCCAGGGTCTTGCTGCCATCCTTGTTATCGATCTTGTGCAGGCGGAACATGGCCATCATGTCCACCTCCGGCTGGGCCTTGCCAATATCACGCAGCTTGACGAACAGGTGCTCGGCCCATTGCTCTTCCGGCGGGGCATCTTTCTTCTTGCCGGAATAGCCGATGGCTTGCACCTTGTCGCCGGTCTGGATCAGACCGAAAGGGTAGAGACCACCGGACTCGTGAATGGCCTTGAGTGACTCACGGATACCCGCCTGGGCCAGCTGATCCATGGCCTGCTGCTGGGGAGATTTTTCCGCCTGTTGGCCGGCCTGGTCACCCTTGGCCGGGGCCTGCGCGGCCAGTACGGGGCTGCACAACGTGCCCAGCAACAGGGCAAGAATACCGATATTACGCATAAAACTACCTGTTATTGTCATCATCGTCGGGGATTGGACCACAGCCGTGGCGTAGAGGTCCCCGGTTGTGCAGCGACGCTATCAAACTTCCCCCCGGGCCGCCAGCGAGACACAAAAAAGGCCGCTCGAGGCGGCCTTTTCCGTGCCTTAACGGCAGATCACGCAGGATCAGGCGGCAAAGTTCTTGGCCGCGAAGTCCCAGTTGATCAGGTTCCAGATGGATTCCAGATACTTGGGACGGGCATTGCGATAATCCACGTAGTAAGCGTGCTCCCATACATCCACGGTGAATAGCGGGGTCTGGCCGTTGTCGTGGGCGATCGGGGTGTCGGCGTCGTCGGTGTTGACGATTTCCACGCTGCCATCGCTGTTCTTGACCAGCCAGGTCCAGCCGGAACCGAAGTTGCCAGCGCCCTTGGCGTTGAACTGGGATTTGAATTCCTCGAAGGAACCAAATGCCTTGTTGATGGCGTCGGCCAGCTCGCCGGTGGGCTCACCGCCACCGTTGGGGCTCAGGCTGTTCCAGTAGAAGGTGTGGTTCCATACCTGGGCTGCCTGGTTGAACAGGCCGCCTTCGGCAGTCTTGATGATCTCTTCCAGGGATTTGCCTTCGTTGTCGGTGCCGGCAACCATGTCGTTGAGCTTGGTCACGTAAGCGTTGTGGTGCTTGCCGTGGTGGTACTCCAGCGTCTCGGCAGAAATGTGCGGCTCGAGAGCGTTTTTCTCAAACGGAAGCGGCGGAAGTTCAAAAGCCATAACGTTGTCCCCTGACATCATGTTGCCCCGCTGCCTCAATGCAACGGGAGAGAATTCCCCGCCGGCGCATCCTATGATCGCCAGCGGCCGAACGATAATAACAAGCTACCGGCGTCAATCTCCACCGCTGCCCTGTTCAATGAAGCCAATGCCTCTGGCTGCCATAGCGAAAGGCTATGTCGATGGCGGACCTGTGACCGGCAGGTCCCTGACACATGGGGCGTATTAAAACGCTTTCAAGTACAATGCGCGGCAAATTTTACTTACTGAGCCTTGGAACACGGTTGGCGTTGCGCGCATCCGGTTCCTCAATGCACTGGTTTGGCAGGAGAAAAACATGTCTGATGATGCAATTGTCATTGTAAATGGTGCCCGCACCGCCATGGGCGGCTTCCAGGGGGCCCTGGCCCCGGTGACCGCACCGGAACTGGGCGCGGCCTCCATCCGTGAAGCCGTGGCCCGTGCCGGCCTGAAGGCCGAGGATGTGCAGGAAGTGATCATGGGCTGTGTGCTGCCCGCGGGCCTCAAGCAGGGCCCGGCCCGCCAGGCCATGCGCAAGGCCGGCCTGCCCGACTATGTGGGCGCCACCACCATCAACAAGCTGTGTGGCTCCGGCATGAAGGCCACCATGTTTGCCTTTGATTCCATCAAGGCCGGCACCAACGACATCGTCGTCTCCGGTGGCATGGAGTCCATGACCAATGCCCCCTACATTCTGGACAAGGCCCGCGGCGGCATGCGCATGGGCCATGGTCAGGTTTACGATCACATGTTCCTGGACGGCCTGGAAGACGCCGAAACCAGCCGCCTGATGGGCTCCTTCGCCCAGGAAGTGGCCGACAAGCGCAGCATCTCCCGCGAGGACATGGACAACTACGCCATCGAGTCGCTCAAGCGCGCCCAGGCCGCCATCGACAATGGCTGGTTCAAGGACGAGATCGTCCCGGTGACCGTGAAGACCCGCAAGGGCGAGACCGTGGTCGATACCGACGAGCAGCCGGGCAACGCCAATATCGACAAGATCCCCACCCTGCGCCCGGCCTTTGCCAAGGACGGTACCGTCACCGCAGCCAATGCCAGCTCCATCTCCGATGGTGCCTCGGCCCTGGTACTGGCACGCGAATCCGTGGCCAGCGAGCGCGGCCTCAAACCTCTGGCACGCATCCTGGCCCATTCCACCAACAGCATGCACCCGAGCGAGTTCACCCTGGCGCCCATCGGTGCCACCGAAGCGGTGATGAAAAAGGTTGGCTGGAGCGTGGACGACGTGGATCTGTTCGAGATCAACGAAGCCTTCGCCATGGTCGCCATGATGCCGATGATCGACCTGGGCATTCCCCACGAGAAAGTGAACATCCACGGCGGCGCCTGTGCCCTGGGCCATCCGGTGGGCTCCACCGGCTCACGCATCATCCTGACCCTGATCCACGCGCTCAAGCGCACCGGCGGCAAGCGCGGTGTGGCCAGCCTGTGCATCGGTGGCGGTGAAGCCACGGCGGTGGCCATCGAGCTGCTGTAAGCCGTCTGCAACCCGCAGTACACCGAACGGGGCCCAAGGGCCCCGTTTTTTGCATCGCCATCAAGGCGATGCGCCCTATCCGGCGGTTTCTCGACAGCCTGTTAAAACTCTGTTGCATTTTCCCGGCACAATTCGCCCTGCGGCTTATACGCAAAACCGGATTTCAGCTGTACCCTGACCGATCAGTCACACTTTGGGGTGGGGAAACACCCGGGAGCACCA
Organism: Alcanivorax hongdengensis A-11-3; assembly: GCF_000300995.1. Classification (GTDB taxonomy): domain Bacteria; phylum Pseudomonadota; class Gammaproteobacteria; order Pseudomonadales; family Alcanivoracaceae; genus Alcanivorax; species Alcanivorax hongdengensis. The sequence goes on from NZ_AMRJ01000013.1 coordinate 12,039, forward strand.
TGACAGCATTACCCGTGATCACCGCCATGGGCGGCATCAATGCGGCCGGTCGCAGCGCCCTGCATTTCGGCTTTCAGCGCCTGATTTTTGATGTGCTGGACGGTCAGCGTCAGCAACAGACCCTGGCCTCCCTCGCCCGCCTCAGCGGCGGCACCCCGGACCAGCAGCTGCACGCCACCTTGGTCCGGAGCCTGCCGGATCACCATCAGTTACAGGGCGCCCTGGCCGGCACCAGCGCCGGCCCGCTGACACTGGAAATGCGCAACATGGACCTGCCGGACCCACTGCCGACTGGCTGGCAGGTCAGCGCCCTGGACAAGCGCCGCAGTCGCGTGACCCTGCCGGCGGGCAGCGCACTGCGCGTGCCTCATGCCAGCCCGCGCCGCGTCAGTGCCGCCGGCCAGCTGCCGGACGGGTTCGATCCGGGCAGCCTGTATGCCTCACGCCACCACCCCCGTGCCCTGCAGATGGCCATCTTCGGCATCAGTGATGCGCTGGGCATGCTGGGGCTGGACTGGCAACAGGTAGCCGCCGCGGTGCCCGCGGACCAGGTGGCGGTCTATGCCAGCAACGCCATGTCCCAGCTGGACGAAAACGGCCTGGGCGGCGTCCTGCAGGCGCCCCTGCAGGGCAGCCGCATTACCTCCAAGCAGGTGCCGCTGGGACTGGGAGAAATGACCGCGGACTTTCTCAATGCCTATGCGCTGCACTCGGTGGGCACCACCGGCGGCATGCTGGGTGCCTGCGCCACCTTTCTCTACAACCTGGAAAAGGGCGTGCAGGCCATTCGCAGCGGCAAGGTACGCCTGGCGGTGGTGGGCACCAGCGAAGCGCCGCTGGTGCCCGAAGTCATGGAAGGTTACCGGGCCATGGGCGCGCTGGCCGAGGACCAGGCCCTGGCGGCTCTGGACCATGCCCCTGAGGCGGACCTGCGACGGGCCTGCCGGCCGTTCTCGGCCAATTGCGGTTTTACCATGGCGGAATCCGCCCAGTTCGCCATCCTCATGGACGACGCCCTGGCCCTGGAACTGGGGGCTGACATCCTCGGCGCGGTGCCGGATGTCTTCATCCATGCGGATGGCGCCAAGAAATCCATCTCCGCCCCCGGAGTCGGCAACTACCTGACCCTGGGCAAGGCCGCCGCCCTCACCCGCCAACTGATTGGCGAGCGAGGCCTGCGCGAACACAGTTTTATCCACGCCCATGGCACCGGCACCCCGCAGAACCGGGTCACCGAATCGCGGGTGCTGGACAGCACCGCCGAGGCCTTCGGGATTGCCCATTGGCCGGTGGTGGCCATCAAGGCCTACCTGGGGCATTCACTGGGCAGTGCCGGCGGTGACCAGCTGGCCGCCGCCCTGGGCAGCTTCGCCCAGGGCTGGCTACCCGGCATTACCACCATTGATCACATCGCCGAAGATGTGCATCGCCAGCGTCTGGACCTGTGCCTGCAACACCGTCAGCGTGACGACATGCAGGCCAGCCTGATCAATTCCAAGGGCTTCGGTGGCAACAACGCCACCGCCGTGGTGCTGGGCCCCGACGCCACCGAGAGCATGCTCGGCCAACGCCACGGGCAGCGAGCCATGCAGCAATGGCAGCAGCGGCGCGAACAGACCCGCCTAGGCCAGCAGCGCTTCCACCAGCATTGCCTCCATGACACACCGGCCCCGGTGTACCGCTTTAACGAGGGGGTGATCGCCGATGAGCAGGTGCAGATGAATGACCGGCAGATCGTGCTGGCCGGTGGCGTGCCCATCGCTCTGGACGACGACACCGGCCTGCGCGAGTTCCAGCTTGCCGACTAAAGCCCGGTATCAAAGGCCGGTGATGCCCAGCCCTGCCGGGAATTGCCGGCCGCTTCACCGGTGAGCGGTTCGCCACCGATGATCACCTGCTCGGCAGTGCCGTATTGCAACCAGGTGCGGGTGGGCACCTGCCCCACCGGCGGCTTGCTGTAATCACAAACACCATTGGGGAAGATCTCGGCGACCTTGTCGGCAAAGGCCTGCGAATCAATGATGCCGGTAAGCGGGTTCACCGGGTAATCCGCCGGGTCCACGGCTTTCAGCTGGCACTTGTTGGTCAGGGTGTCGATGCTGTCACCGGCCACCGTGCGCGGCGTACCGAAACGGGTCTGTACCACCAGATGCTGCAGATCCACCAGGTTATCGGTGATCGGTGACAGCAAATCGCCGACTGTACCAAGCAGGTCACCCACCACCGGCAAGGACGAAGCCACCGGCAATTCACTGATATCCAGGCCGCACACCTGGCCGGTAAGCGCATCCACCACCACCCCAGCTTCCGGCGGCGGCGAGGGCAGCAGGGTCGGGTCCAACCCGGGCACCACCGGCTTCGGGTAGAGAATGTTGCCGGTGAACGGCACGATGCCCTCATCCAGCAGAGACGCAACGGACAGGCAGCGATCCCGGGCCTGCACCGGCTTGTCGGCCACCACCTTTTGCGCCACGGAGGCACTGCTGGTATCGGCTTCCACATTGCTCAGCCAGCGGTCCATGACCAGCAGCGCCTGGGTGGCAAAGGTGGTATCCCCGGCCAGCGGAATGGCGCCGTACCAGATCACCTGATTGTCGAAATAACCCTGGGCCTTCTGCAGGCGGGCCCGCATCTGCCAGGAGTGGTAGGCATCGTGGGCAATGCCCGGATCCAGGCCGCGCAGGTCGATGATCGGCACGTTGGCCATGTGCTCGGCGGTATTGATGGCACCGGTACGGTAGGCATTGCTGAGCGCCTGCGGGTCCGCCACGGTGCGCTCCGGCTGGAAGTCGATATCCACACTGAGGCCACCGATATTACGATTCACCGCCAGGAACTGGTCGCCGGTGATCACACCGGCCTGCAAAGCACCCAGGCCATACTGCACACCGGCGTTGTCCAGCGGAATGCCGGTAAAGCTGCGCGACAGCAACTGCTCATTGGCGGACCACACCGCCGGGTCACGGGGGCCGAACTGGCTTGCCATGTAATCCAGCAGGCCGCAGCGCAGCCCGTCGGGCTGGTTGTCGGCATCGTAGACCGGCACGCCCTCTTCCAGCCCCGGGCAATCGGCCTGGTCCGGGTAGGCCGCCGGGAAAAAGGCCACGTCGGAAACGATCGGATTGAGCGGCAGGTGCCCATAAAACGCCGGCCACTGTACCAGCGGCACCACGCCGGAGCTGAACACGGATTTAAACACATCCACCATGTCCTCCGGGCTCTCGGGAATACGGTTACCGAAGTAGTGGCTGAGCAAGTGGTAATCGGCGAACTGGGTGGCGGTGGTCCAGACATCCGGGTAGGAGCATTGCACAATCAGGCCCTGGTAGATGCCCGGGTAGGCATTGGCCACGTGCTGCTGAGTAATCGAGCCACCGGAGCAGCCGGTGCCGATGGTGTAGCGTAGCTCACCGTACTGCTCGATGATGCGCTCCTTGGCCATCATCAACGATTCCGCCGCGGTCACCAGGTTTTCGTTGTGGCCCAGATTACCCTGGGCGGTGGACAGGGTCATGAAGCCACGGCCCAAGGCCACACTGATGCTGTCGCCGAGCAGGAACTCTGCACCGTCCGGCGCGGTGCCGGCCAGGTCGCCATTGGGCGGGTTGCCCATGCCATAACTGACCCCTACGTTACCGCCATGGTGGATCAGCAACTTGTGATTCCACTGGGCCTGCGGGTGCAGGGCGGTCCACGGCGCATCGGGCTGGAAAAGCGTCATGATCTGATAGCGATCCCGGTTCTGAACCCCGGTTTCCACCCGCACGATAAAGGGCACGGTGACGCCCTGGTCGGTGGTCACCGTGGCAATGCTGTCCGCCGCCGGCGGGTTGGCCGGGTCATAGGGCTGGAAGGCGCCGGGCAGCCCCGGGTTCTGCGGGTCGAAATTGCTGATCAGCGATTGCAGCTTGTCCGCCGGCACATACTTGAAGCTGTAATGGGCCGGCTGGTTGCACTGGGCGTCCACCGCCTGCTCATTGGTGCAATGCCAGGGCTGGATTTGCGGGCCGGAGAACACCGGACCGCCATTGGGGTGGTTGATGATTGTGCGCGTCAGCACCGACTGGTCCGCCAACGTCACGGTCAGGGTGTTTTCGCCCAGGGCCAGACCGCTGATCAGCCCCTTGAGGGTGCCGCTGTCCGTGGCCGTCAGCATGGCGGTCACATCCGTCTCGCCCACCTGTGCCCGGGCGCCCTGCAGCTGGGCCGGGTCCTGCGCCAGCACTTCCACCAGCGCATCCCCGTCACTGATCAGGTCCGCCCGGTTGGATAACATACGGATCTCCCCGTCACCGGCCACCACCGGCGGCGGATCCTGGGTATCCGGATTTCGGGTGTCAGGTGTGCTGGCAGCGGGTGAGGAACCACCCCCTCCTCCGCCCCCGCAGGCAGCCAGCAGGGAAAGGGCACAGCACAATACAAAGGCAAGGCGGTATTTCATTATTATGCTCCTGACGGCCAACTGGCCGGTCCGCAATGCGGGTGGCGCCCTCACGACGCCACCGGATTGTTATTGGGTGTTTTGCATTACAGATTGTTGGCCACGATAACGGCGGGGGCTGTTGCCACCCGGTAGTGGGCACGTTACCGACCATGGCCAGCGTTGCAGGATGTAGCACGAATGTCCCATTATGACCGCCATTGTGTCTGCCCTGTGACGGCATGCAGGGAATTGCTAAGGTGTCGTCCTCCGCCATCAAGGAAGAAGCATGCGACCCTGGAAAACCGGATTTCTGTTACTGGTCACCCTGGTGGCGACCATGGGCCTCTGGCACCGTTACAAGCCCCTGCCCGACGGGCTGGATTTTCGCGGCAAGCTGCAACCGGCCAGCGACCTGTCACTGCTGGTGGACGACACCTGGGTCGACAGCCACGAACAACGTCACAGCCGCCAGCAGATCTTCGATGAATACTTCCGGCTGATTCGCCAGGCCCAACAGCTGGTGGTGGTCGACATGTTTCTCTACAACGATTTCCAGGGCACACCACCGGAAACCCTGCGCCGTCTATCCCAGCAGCTCACCGATACCCTGCTGGCCAAACGCCGGGACAACCCGGCACTGCCCATGGTGGTGATCACCGATCCCATCAATACCCTCTACGGCGGTCTGATCGACCCGCAGCTTGAACTACTACGCCAGGCCGGCATTACCGTGGTGATGACACGCCTGCCCGCCCTGCGCGATTCCAACCCCAGCTGGTCGGGGCTGTGGCGGCTATGCTGTCAGTGGCTGGGCAACAGCCCCTACAAGGGCTGGTTGCCCAACCCGCTGGGGCCGGGTCGGGTCACCCTGCGCAGCTACCTGACACTGCCCAACTTCAAGGCCAATCACCGCAAGACCCTGGTGGTGGATGAGGGTGATCAATGGACCGCCCTGGTGACCTCCGCCAACGCCCACGACGGCAGCAGCGCGCACAGCAATATCGGCCTGCGCTTCAGCGGCCCGGCGGCGCTGGATGTGCTGCATACGGAACTGGCGGTGGCGCGATTTTCCGGGGCCACGCTGCCGGCCATGCCTGCCACGCAGGCCGAGACGGACATGCAGACCCCGGAACAGATTCAGGTGCTGACCGAAGCCGCCATCCGTGACGCCCTGATCAATGCCATCGATGAAGCCGGGCCGAACGAAGCGCTGGATGTGTCGGTGTTCTACCTGTCCCACCGGCCGCTGGTGGAGGCCCTGCTGGCCGCCCGTCAGCGCGGCGTGACCCTGCGGGTATTGCTGGACCCTAACAAGGACGCCTTCGGGCGGCAGAAAAACGGCATCCCCAATCGCCAGGTGGCCTGGGAATTGCACCGGGCCGGCATCCCGGTGCGCTGGTGCAACACCCACGGCGAGCAATGCCACACCAAGATGCTGCTGCGACGCAGTGACAGCCAGGCGGAACTGATACTGGGCTCGGCCAACTACACCCGCCGCAATCTGGACAACCTGAATCTGGAAAGCAGCGTGCGGGTGGTGGCCAGCCCGGAAACGGCGGTGATGGAACAGGCCGGCACGGCCTTTGACCGACGCTGGCACAATCGCCACGGCGAATACCACAGCGTGCCCTATGACGAGTATGCGGATGAATCCGTGCTTAAATACTGGCTCTACCGGGCCATGGAATTCACCGGCTGGAGCAGTTTCTGATATGGAACCACGCATTACCGTTATCACCCTGGGAGTGGATGACCTGGCACGCGCTTTACACTTTTACCGCGACGGGCTGGGGCTGAAAACGGACGGCATTGTCGGCGAGGAATTCGAGCATGGCGCCGTGGTGTTCATCCCCCTGCAACAGGGCGTCAACCTGGCGCTGTGGCCCCGCCAGAGCATGGCCCACCACAGCGGCCTGCCACTCAGCGCCCCGGCCACCACCGACCTGCATATCGGCCACAATGTGCGACAAAGAAAAGACGTGGATACGGTCATGGAGCAGGCACGAAATGCCGGGGCCGAGATCGTCAAAGCCGCCCACGATACGTTCTGGGGCGGTTACGCCGGCTACTTTCGCGACCCGGATGGCCATCTCTGGGAGATTGCCTGGAACCCGTCAATGCCCGGCTGACCGCTATCAGCCATCGGAGGGCGCCGGCCCCTCGGCGGGCGGGTGCTGGCGATACCAGTCCAGAGCGCTGACCGTGCCATTGACCAGCCAGGCCATGGCCACCAGGACCCCGGCCACGGGCCAGCGATAACCTTCCGGCAACAGCTCGGACTGAGGCACAAACAACAGGAACAGCACAGTCTCCACCAGCGCCAGCAACAATGGCGCGACCAGCCGCGCCGGGTAATGCAGCTGCACGCCCAGCCAGCGCAACAGGGCCGCGCCCATGGCCAGCCCCAGCCAGATGACAATCAATGCGCCGATGATCACTGCCGACATGGTTACTCGTCCTCTGTTTGCTTGCCGTAGAGCGCCGCCCGCCCGTGACGTACTTGCATCCCCTCACGGATTTTCCGGGGCAGGCCACCCACCACCAGAGCATAGGAATGATCGATCATGCGCTGTATTTCCCCGTCGGGAATGGAACCATCCAGCAGCACGGTATTCCAGTGCTTCTTGTTCATGTGATAGCCGGGCTGCACCGCCGCGAAGATATCCCGCAGGGCCTGGGCCTGGTCCGGGTCACACTTGAGATTCAAACCAGGCTGTCCCTGGCGCGTCATCAGCAGGGCAAACATCTTGCCATGCACTTTCATCACCGCCGCATCGGGGCCAAAGGGATAGTCCTCCATGGCCTCGGGTTTGCCCAGCAGGTAGTCGCGAACCGCCTCAACATCCATGCAGGCTCCTTGGTGTTGCATGGCAACGACTGGCACGCGACCCCGTTCATTCGCTTGCCAGCACGCGGCCACAACGATGCTCAGGCCTCAGATCTCCCGGGTCTCGCGGAACAGGATATCCGGGTGACGCTCCTGGGCCAGCTGCAGGTTGACCCGGGTCGGTGCCAGGTAAGTCAGGTGACCGGCACCATCACGGGCCAGATTATCATGGGCCTTGCGCTCGAAAGCCGCCAACTCCCGCTCGCTGTCCGCTTCCACCCAGCGGGCAGTGGCAACGGACACCGGTTCGTAACGGCAATCCACACCGTACTCGCCTTTCAGGCGCGCCGCGACCACATCGAACTGCAGGGTCCCCACGGCACCGAGAATCACGTCGTTGTTGCGCAGCGGGAAGAACACCTGGGTGGCGCCCTCTTCCGCCAGTTGGGTCAGCCCCTTGTGCAGCTGCTTGCTCTTGAGCGGGTCGTTGAGCACCACCCGCTGGAACAGCTCCGGCGCAAAGTGCGGAATGCCGGTAAAGGCCAGCTCTTCGCCCTCGGTAAAGGTGTCACCGATCTGAATGGTGCCATGGTTGTGCAGGCCAATGATGTCACCGGAGAAGGCTTCATCCACATTGTCTCGCTCGCCGGCCAGGAAGGTCAGGGCATCGGGAATACGCACGTCCTTGCCGGTACGCACCTGTTTGAGCTTGATGCCTTTCTGGTATTTACCGGAACAGATGCGCATGAAGGCAATGCGGTCCCGGTGACGGGGGTCCATGTTGGCCTGGATCTTGAACACGAAGCCGGTCATCTTCGGCTCGCTGGCCTCCACCGTCCGTGCCGTGGCATCGCGGGGCTGGGGTGGCGGTGCCCACTCCACCAGGCCATCAAGCATGTGATCGACGCCGAAATTGCCCAGGGCGGTACCGAAAAACACCGGCGTCAGCTTGCCGGCCAGGAAGCGCTCCAGATCAAACTCGTGGCTGGCGCCGCGCACCAGTTCCAGGGTGTCGCGCAGTTCCTCGGCATAATCCGCGCCCACGGCGTCATCCAGTTCCGGGTTATCCAGCCCCTTGACCTCGCGGACTTCCTGGACGGTGTGCCCCTGACCGGTCTTGTACAGCACGGTGGTATCACGCAGCAGGTTGTAGACCCCCTTGAAGCTCTTGCCCATGCCGATGGGCCAGGTGATGGGAGCGCATTCGATTTTCAATACGTCCTCGATTTCATCAAGCACTTCAATGCCATCGCGTACATCCCGGTCCAACTTGTTGATGAAGGTGAGGATGGGGGTATCACGCAGACGGCAGACTTCCATCAGCTTGACGGTCCGCTCCTCCACGCCCTTGGCCGCATCAATCACCATCAAGGCCGAATCCACCGCCGTCAGGGTGCGATAGGTATCCTCGGAGAAGTCCGCGTGGCCGGGGGTATCCAGCAGGTTGACGGTGGCATCCCGGTAGGGAAACTGCATCACCGAGGTGGTCACGGAAATGCCCCGCTCCTTCTCCATTTCCATCCAGTCGGAGGTGGCATGCTTGCCGGACTTCTTGCCCTTGACGGTACCGGCGCTCTGGATCAGGTTGCCGTACAGCAGCAATTTCTCGGTAATGGTGGTTTTACCGGCGTCCGGGTGCGAAATAATCGCAAAAGTGCGGCGCTTGGCCACCTCGTCGTGCAGGCTCATGGGGCTTCCAACGTTACTCGGGTGTATCAGGGGCGGCGAGTATACCAGCCTGGGGCCCGGTTACGGCAGTCCCGAGCCTTTCAGCTGCCGATGACGCATGAGCAGGTACAGCGCAAAGCCCACGGCCACGCCCGGCACCACCCCCAGCAACAGGGCCAGCCAGCCGCCCCGCAGGCGATAGCGCTGGCGCTCAAAGAGCACCCAGATGGCCAGCACCACCCAGCACAGAATCACGTCCGTGGAATAGCCGGCGGCATAAGGGTTGGCAAACCCGGCCAGGGCGGCGCTGATGACATCGGGGTTGGCCAGCAAGGGGGGTATGACCACCGCCGCAAACACGCCACAGAACAACAGCGCCACCAGCACCAGTGACAGACGAAAAACACGATCGGACATGAGCACTTCCCTTTGCCGGATTTGAAAGTATGGGCATCGCTTGGGCGCCACCGCGCTCGATGCTAGAGTGTCAGCCATCGTCACCAAGGATACCTGTCATGCGTTCTTTTTATCATGCCTGCGCCCTGATCGTCTTCGCCCTGCTGGCCACCGCCTGCAGCCGCACACCGGATGCCGCTGACGCGCAGAAGGCCCTGCAGGCGGAGCTCAAGCACGCCCACCTGCAACAGCTTCTGGAAGTGAAGGACGTCAAAAAGGACAACGGTTACCAGGCCGGTGACGGCCTTTATACCCTGGAGGTTTCCTACACCCTGAAAGCCAAACAGGGCCTGGGCGAGTACACCGACCAGGTCAAGGGCGATGAATCGCTGTCAGGGCTGGACCGCTTTGCCATGGTAATGACGCTGGGTGCCCTGCGTATGGAACACGGTGATTTCGAGAAAGGCGACACCTTCAACCGCCAGCGCAGTATCACCTTCCACGATACGGAAAAGGGCTGGATGCCCATGAAGGCCGATAAATAGCGCCCGGCGAATCAGGGATGCGGGGCCAGCACGCACTGCATGAGCACCGCATTTTCGCGCCCCTCATCCGCACGGCGGTAATAGTTCTTGCGCAGGCCGGTGACCTCAAACCCCAGCGAATGATAGAGCTGCCGGGCACCATGGTTACTTTCGCGCACTTCCAGGTAGATCACACTCATGGCTTCCCGGCGTGCCCGCTCCAGGGCCGCCATCAGTAGATGGCGGGCCACGCCACGGCGCTGGAAGGCCGGCGCCACGGCGATATTGAGCACGTGCATCTCATCGAGGATCTGCGAGAGGATCAGAAAGGCCAGCGGCTGCTCCCCCTGTACCGCCACTTCGCAGCGGTAATAATCGGTCTGCAGGCAGTCACGAAAATGGGCCATGCCCCAGGGCGTGACCTGGGCGGCCTGTTCAATGGCGGTGACGGCTTCCAGGTCTTCCGGTTCCATCTCACGGCATTGCAGACCGGGCACCGCCGCTTCCATGTCACTGGCCAGCAAAACCGTGCTCCTGCATGGCCAGCCAGCTTGTCTTCTTGTGCTCAGCCGGGTCTTCCAGCATCTCGGTCAGGCTGCTGACCACCAGCGCCGGCATGCCACCCAGGGTGAACGGCCGATAACGCGGTATCTCGAACAGGGACTCGCTAAGGGCCTGCGGCAATAGCAAAAGCACACGCTCCCCGCCGGCCTGGCGATGCAATCCCTTGAGGAAGGCATCCAGCGCCTGGGCCGCATCACCGGCGGCCATGGGCTGATCCGTCAATGGGCAGAAAAAGCGTCGAGGGCGCTCGGGCCGGGCCCGGAACAGGGCCAGCAGACTGGCCAGCAGGGGCGCCTCGAAACGGCCCAGCCCCGGCGCCTGGGCATCCTGCTGGGCGGCCAGCAACCAGGTGCCATTGCCGCCATGGGCTTCCAGGGTGAAGGTCAGCGCCTGTCCGGCAGGCACCGCCGCTGACGCCTGCGGGGCCGGCTCGGCCTCCACGGGTGTGTCGGGCGATGGCTTGGCCGGCGCCGGTGTGGCGGCGGGAGATTCCACCCGGGTGGGTTCCGCTGCCGGGCGGGCCGGTTTCATGCTGCTTTCGGGGGCTGGCTGCGCAGGCACCTCCCCGGGGTTTTCCTCCTGCCAGTCCAGTGCCGGGGACGGCGCTGCACCGGGCAGAGGTACCCGGGCCACCCAGGGCGTCAGCCCCATGGCCTTGAGATAACTCTGCCGCTGCGCTTCGTTCATAGCGAGCTCCGCACCTGTCTGACGTCTGAGGCCGGACGACGAACACCGGCGGCAAACACGCCAGACCAAAGGCGTTTAGCGTCAGACGTCATACCTACGACCCCAGACCGTGTATTCATACATCCGCCGCCTGGGGGTGGGCTTTTTCCAGCCCGGCAGCAAAGTGGTTGAGGGCATTCAGGTAGGCCTTGGCCGAGGCGGTGATGATATCGGTATCGGCGCCATGGCCGTTGACGATCCGCCCGCCCTTTTCCAGCCGCACGGTCACTTCGCCCTGGCTATCGGTGCCGGCGGTGATGGCATTGACCGAATACAGTTGCAGGGTGCTGTGGCTTTGCGCCAGTGCTTCAATGGCCTTGAAGGCGGCATCCACGGGCCCGGCGCCGGTAGCCGTGGCACTCTGCTCCTGGCCATCGATGGACAGCACAATGCGCGCCTCCGGGGTTTCCCCGGTGCGGGCGGTGGCTTCCAGCACCACCAGTTTGTAGCGTTCTTCCTCGGCGGCCTTCTTGGTGTCGCTGACCAGCGCCTGCAGATCCTCGTCAAACACTTCGTGCTTCTTGTCAGCCAGATCCTTGAAGCGCTGGAACGCCTCGTTCATGGCCGCTTCCGAGGCAAAGGTAATACCCAGCTCGTCCAGGCGTGCGCGGAAGGCGGCGCGGCCGGAATGCTTGCCCAGCACCATGCGGTTGGTGTGCCAGCCAACATCCTCGGCGGACATGATTTCGTAGGTCTCTCGGTGCTTGAGCACGCCGTCCTGGTGAATGCCGGATTCATGGGCGAAGGCATTGGCGCCGACGATGGCCTTGTTGGGCTGCACCGGAAAGCCGGTGATCTGGGACACCATCTTCGAGGTCGGCACGATCTCGCGGGCATTGATGCCGGTGTCCACATTGAACAGGTCCTGGCGGGTTCGCACCGCCATGACAATCTCTTCCAGGGAGGCGTTGCCGGCCCGCTCGCCCAGGCCGTTGATGGTGCATTCCACCTGCCGGGCGCCGGCCTGTACCGCTGCCAGGGAATTGGCCACCGCCAGCCCCAGGTCATTGTGACAGTGCACCGAGAACACCGCCTTGTCGGCATTGGGGATGCGGCTAAGCAGCTGGCCGATGGTGTCGCCGAACTGCTCGGGAATGGCATAGCCCACGGTGTCGGGAATATTGATGGTGCGGGCGCCGGCATCAATCACCGCCTCGATGATGCGACACAGGAAATCGATCTCGGAACGTCCGGCATCTTCGCAGGAGAACTCCACATCGCCCATGTGATTACGGGCATGTTTGACCGCCGCCACCGCATGCTCGATGACCTGGTCCGGCTCGAGACGGAGCTTGTGTTGCATGTGGATGGGGCTGGTGGCGATGAAGGTATGAATACGCCCGGACTCGGCGCCGGCCAGTGCTTCGGCGGCACGGTCGATATCGGCGGCCTTGGCCCGGGCCAGGGAACAGATGGTGGACTCGCGCACGGTGTCGGCAATGGCCTTCACGGACCGGAAGTCCCCCTGGCTGGCGATGGCAAAACCGGCCTCGATCACATCCACCCGCATGCGCTCCAGGGCCCGGGCAATACGCAGCTTTTCGTCCTGGTCCATGGTGGCGCCGGGGCTCTGTTCACCGTCACGCAGGGTGGTATCAAAGATAATCAGGCGGTCTTTGCTCATAGGATTCTCTTGCATAGGGCGCTGCCATTACCGCGGCGCCAATGATTCTGTTGAGTCAGTCCAGGTGCTGCTGCCAGCAAATACGATAGTCCGGTCTACTGCCCGCGATTCTAGCAAAAAACCACGCCCCAGGTGGGGATTCAGGCCAGCCGCAGCACCCGTAATACGGACTGCTGCAGGGCCTCACCGGCATCGCGGCCGGCAATGCCTTCCGCCAGGCGAACCTTCCTGCCGTCCAGATTGGCGCTTAGCGCCATGTACTCGGTCTTGCGCGTGCCCTGGGTGGTGGACAGGCTGCTGTGCAACTGCAACTGATCAGCACGCAGCAGCTGCCCCTGCCGCTGGAACAGGGGAATCCCCAGCCAGCGCCGCACCGTACGCACCTGCGAGCCGCGCACATGGGTCTCCAGACTACGACCCAGCATATACAGGGCGCTGAACAATATCAGCAGGCCAATCCCGCCGAAGACTACGGCCATGAAATACAGCATCGCGCCCTCGCTGGCGGCCTGATACAACAGAAAGCCGCCCACGGCAGTGAAGAGCCCACCGAACAGCAGCAAGCCCAGCTTCATGCCCAGGTGGCGACCGGCGGCACTGTAGATCCGCAGCCCCTGGCCGGTCTGCTCCACCTGGATCTGGGCATTGGCGGATTCCATCGCCGCCAGGGATGCCTGCCGTTCGCTGTTGCGGCGATGGGCCTCGGGCAGGGTGAAGCGGCTCTGGCCGGTACCGGCCAGGCCCGGCAGCTCCCAGCTGCGAGACAGGCTGCGCCCCTGCTGTCTGCCTTCCAGATTTACCCGCCAGTGAATGCGGTTGTCATGGGGGCCGCCGGTTTCCGGCAACCCCTCTGGCACGTCGAAACAGAACTGGATGCGGGTACCGTTGGCACCCTGTTGCACCAGCGGTCGCTGCTCACGCTGCCAGATAATGGTTTCACTGGTACTGCGGTTCTTGCCGCTGCCGGTTTGCCGCCGGCGCACACAACTGAGCATCAGGGTATCAATCTGGTCTTCGGTGAGCGGCAGGCCAATGCGCACCTCCCCGCCCATCTGGCCGCCGATCTGGCCCGGATTGGGGTCCGGTTCCAGCGGCGTGGGGCCGAAGTAGAGAAAGGTGCGGCGCATTTTCCAGCCCGCCAGCAACATGCCGCCGCCCACCAGCGGAAACAGCAGTACCGCCAGAATGGCATAGTTGCCCTTGTGCCACTCCTCGGGAATCGCCCACAGCGCCGGCGAGGGTAGCAACACGAAGATGGCCCCCATGCCGATCAGGATCCAGTATCCGGAGGTTTCCTGGCTGCTCAGGGTGCCGGCGACCTGGTCCCGCTGGCGCTGGCGGGAGGAGCGATTGAACAGCCACAGCAGCCCCCCTCCCACCAGGGAAAAGACTGCGCCAATGGTCACCCCGAACACCATGGCACTCCAGCGCAGGGTCCGGTCCAGATAGGCCTGGGACGGTGCCTGCGGATTGACCCAGGCGGTGATGGCGTAATCCCGCAAACGGGCCCGCTCCAGCCGCCCGGCCAGCTGCTGCCAGTAGTCGTCGAAGTTATCGCTGCCGCTGTAGAGGCTGGCCCGGTTGCTGGTGTAGCTGCGGCCATCGAACTCATAGCGGTAACGGGCGGTGACGCTGTAGGTGGTGGAATCATCGCCGCGATGGCGATGCAACTCACTGCTGAGCACCCGGGCCGGTACTTGTTGCCAGCTGCCGGACTGCCAGTAATGGAACAACGGCTTGAGGCCCACAAAGACCATCAACGCCAGGCCGGCCACCAGAAAGAGACCGGCAAACAGGTTCATGACCCAGCCGCTTTTTTGTTTTTTATCGCTGCCGGTACCGGTTTCCGTATTGTCCAATTACCACACCCCCCGCGAGTATTATCCCCGTGATCGCCCCGTAGAGATGGGCGTTCACATACACTTTGCCGTGAATCCAGGCCTGCAGATAATCCACGTCATAGCCCGGTTGTTGTTCGAAAAAAATGCGCCCGGCGATCACCAGCAATACCAGCGAATGCAGCCAGGGATTACGGCGCCAGCCCAGCAACAGACACATCACCAGCAGGCCATGAAGAATGCCGGACAGCCCCGCATAGAACACCAGTTGCGGGTCCAGCAGATACAGTGCCAGCCCTTCCAGCAAGGCCCCCAGCAAAGCCCACAGCGCCACCCGGTAACGGTTGAGCAGGTCTTCAAAAAAGTATCCGCACAACAGAAAGCCACTCAGGTTAAGCAGCATGTGCCAGGGCGTCAGATGCACGAAGTGGCAGCTGACCAGGCGCCACCACTGCCCCTGTTCGATGGCATGGCGGTCGAACTCCAGCCAGGGATTGACCTGCTTGCCGGCAAGTCCCAGCAGCACCATCAGGGCCGCCAGCCCCAGGTACCAGGGCCGCAATTTTTTATCCAGTGGTTGCATGTGAGCGCCTTTAACACCGAGCGGGCATTATCGGCAGCGCTGGCCCACCGGTGCAAGGAAACCGCTCAAGCGCCCACAAAAAAGCCCCGCCGAAGCGGGGCTTTTTATCGGGTCACGGACCGGCGTGATTTACATCATGCCGCCCATGCCACCCATACCGCCCATGCCGCCCATATCCGGGGCGCCGGCACCGGCGTTCTCTTCCGGCTTGTCTGCCACCATGGCTTCGGTGGTGATCATCAGGCCGGCCACGGAGGCAGCCGCCTGCAGCGCGGAACGGGTCACCTTGGCAGGATCCAGGATACCCATTTCCAGCATGTCACCGTATTCACCGGTGGCGGCGTTGTAGCCATAGTTGCCACTGCCGTTACGCACTTCCTGAACAATCACGGACGCTTCCGCGCCGGCGTTCTGGGCGATCTGACGCAGCGGCGCCTGCAGGGCGCGCACGGCGATGGCAATGCCCGCGTTCTGCTCTTCATTGTCGCCTTCCAGCTCGCCCATGTTGGCCAGGGCACGAACCAGGGCTACACCGCCACCGGGGACCACGCCTTCTTCCACCGCCGCACGGGTAGCGTGCAGGGCGTCATCAACGCGGGCCTTCTTCTCTTTCATTTCCACTTCGGTGGCAGCACCGATCTTGATGACAGCCACACCGCCGGCCAGCTTGGCCACGCGCTCCTGCAGCTTTTCCTTGTCGTAATCAGAGGAAGAATTCTCGATTTCCTTGCGGATCTGCTCCACGCGGGCATCGATATCGCCTTGCTGGCCAGCGCCATCGACGATGGTGGTGTTTTCCTTGTCGATGTTTACTTTCTTGGCGGTGCCCAGATCTTCCAGGGACGCGTTTTCCAGGCTCAGGCCCACTTCTTCGCTGATCACGGTACCGCCGGTGAGGATGGCGATATCCTGCAGCATGGCCTTGCGACGGTCACCGAAGCCCGGCGCCTTGACGGCGGCGCACTTGATGATGCCACGCATGTTGTTGACCACCAGGGTAGCCAGTGCTTCGCCTTCGATGTCTTCGGCGATGATCATCAGCGGCTTGCCCTGCTTGGCCACGTTCTCGAGAACCGGCAGCAGCTCACGGATGTTGGAGATCTTCTTGTCCACCAGCAGGATGTAGGGCGTTTCCAGCTCAACCTGCATCTTTTCCTGGTTGTTGATGAAGTACGGGCTCAGGTAACCGCGGTCGAACTGCATACCTTCAACCACTTCCAGCTCGTTCTGCAGGGACTGGCCTTCTTCAACGGTGATGACGCCTTCCTGGCCCACTTTTTCCATGGCCTGGGCAATGATTTCGCCAACGGACTTGTCGGAGTTGGCGGAGATGGTGCCGACCTGCTCGATGCTCTTGGTGTTGTCACACGGGGTGGACAGTTTCTTGAGCTCGGCCACCACGGCTTCCACGGCCTTGTCGATGCCGCGCTTGAGGTCCATGGGGTTCATGCCGGCGGCAACGGATTTCAGGCCTTCGTTAACGATGGCCTGGGCCAGCACGGTGGCCGTGGTGGTACCGTCACCGGCTTCGTCGTTGGCCTTGGAGGCCACTTCCTTGACCATCTGGGCACCCATGTTTTCGAACTTGTCTTCCAGTTCGATTTCACGGGCCACGGACACACCGTCTTTGGTGATGTTGGGCGCGCCGAAGGATTTCTCCAGCACCACGTTACGGCCTTTCGGGCCCAGGGTGACTTTTACGGCGTCAGCCAGAATGTTGACACCTTTGGCCATGCGGGCACGGGCGTCATCACGAAACAGTACTTCTTTAGCCATTGTTCTTTACCTCTGCGAAATCGGTTTGCCCACTGGGGGCTACTTGAAATAAGCCCTTGGCCTTCGGTTATTAACCTTCAATAACGGCCAGGATTTCGGATTCGCTCATGATCAGCAGCTCTTCACCTTCCACCTTCACGGTGTTGCCGGCGTACTGCCCGAAGATCACCTTGTCGCCTTTTTTCACGTCCAGCGGACGCACATCACCGTTTTCGGCGATTTTGCCGTTACCCACGGCAATCACTTCACCGCGGGACGGTTTCTCGGCGGCGGAGCCGGGCAGCACGATACCGCCGGCGGTTTTGGTCTCTTCCTCTTCCCGGCGAACCAGCACGCGATCATGCAAAGGACGGATGTTCATTTTCCTCAAACTCCCAGTTTCAGTTCTTGTGACACCCGAGCCCGCCCATGGCAGAGCTCGGCAGTCCGAATTAGCACTCTAACGAGTCGAGTGCTAATCATAGTAATGACGCAGGCGCAGTCAATAGGGAAAGTGGCGAGAAATCCGCTGCCCGCGACGGCCCGCAGGGCAGAGCAATGGGGCCTGTGCAACGGCTTTCAAGGGCGGGCGAGGAAAAAATCCTCCGGTCGGGTGCGGGCCAGCATCACCAGGGTTTCACGGACCTGGCCGGCATCTTCCGCCCGGGCCGGAAACGGTAATCGGTGTAACCGCCGGTCATGCCACAGCCAGGCGCCCCAGGGGTCCACGGCCAGCATGCGGGCCCCCTGCCCGGACGATCCCAGCAGGGTCAGGTAGTGATCCAGCGCGTCACCATGGTCATCATTCATGTGGCCAACCATGGCCTGCTCGCGAGCCAGGTCCCAGCCCCAGGGCTGGGCTAGCGCATCACCGTCCAGCCAGGTGGCCCGGGCAAAGCCGGGAATCCAGCGCACCGTCCGCGGCCGCAGGGCAAGAAAGTGGAAATCCAGTTGCAGGTAATCCCGGGCCTGGGGAAAGACCTGCAGGTAACGCCCCCCCTGTTCCGGCGGCACCGGCATGACCTGGCCGGACACGGTCAACCGGGTGGCCGCCTGCCAGTCACTGTGGCGCTGCTCCACCCACAGCAAAGAGGCCCGGGCGTCATGGCGCAGGTTGAGGCTGTGCTCGGCCAGCTCACTGACCAGCATCAACAAACGCCCCTCGTGATCGGGCACCACATTGACGGCGGAACAGAAGGGCCCGCCGTTGGCCTCCACGGTGGCCAGGGCGGCGTGGCTGTGCTGATAGATGAAGGCCTGTGCCTGGGCTTCCTGCTGCATGATATGTCCTTGCGCGCGTTTCCCGATTTGCCGGTGGACTGAGCAATCCGGTCATTGGCCCGGGGGCCAGCCCCCACCATAATCCGGACCATCGTGAACCGACAGTGTAAGGAATCACCATGGATCTGAACCAGAAAGTGGTTGTTGTCACCGGTGCCGGCCGGGGCCTGGGCCGCGGTATTGCCACCTATTTTGCCGGCAAGGGTGCCCGCATCGCCTGTGTGGACCTGAACCAGGAAGATCTGGATGCCACCGTGGCCGCCTGTGAAGCCGCCGGCGGCGAAGCCCGCGCCTACCTGGCCAACGTGGCCCGGGAAGAGGACGTGGAAAGCCTGTTCAACAGCGTGGTGGCGGATTTCGGTGCCCTGCACGGGCTGGTCAACAATGCCGGCATCACCCGCGATGGCCTGCTGGTGAAATACAAGGATGGCGAAGTGGTCAGCAAGATGAGCCTGCAGCAATGGCAGGCGGTGATCGACGTGAACCTGACCGGCGTATTCCTGTGTGGCCGGGAAGCCGCCGCCAAAATGCTGGAGCTGGGGGTGGAAGAAGGCGTGATCGTCAATATTTCCTCCCTGGCCCGCCAGGGCAGCTTCGGCCAGAGCAACTACTCTGCGGCCAAGTCCGCAGTGGCCGCCATGGCCGAGGTGTGGGCCAAGGAACTGGCACGCTACAACATCCGCACCGGCGCAGTGGCCCCGGGCACCATCAATACCGATATGCTGGCCGCCATGAAGCCCGAAGCCCGCGAGCGTCTGGTGCAGGCGGTACCACTGCACCGTCTGGGTGAGCCGGAGCACATCGCCCGCTCCGTGGCGTTCATTTTCGAGACCGACTATTTCACCGGTCGCTGCATCGACATGGACGGTGGCCTGCGCTAACCCGCCGAGCCACACCGAATCGCCGCGCCCGACCGGGCGCGGCTTTTTTGTGCCTGTGTTTTTCTGCACCTGACCCGGTGCCGGTTTTGCAACATTCAACTTGCAAGTTCCCGGCCCTGCCCCGAAGCTATCGAGCCATGAATCCGACATTCCGCGAGGCGGTCTACCAGATCGTGGCGGCCATTCCCCCGGGATCGGTCAGCAGCTATGGCCAGGTCGCCCGGCAAGCCGGCTTTCCCCGCCACGGCCGTTTTGTGGGCCGCCTGCTCAGCCAGCTCCCCGCACAGACCCGCCTGCCCTGGCATCGCGTTCTGCGTGGTGACGGCCATATTGCCCTGGCCGGCACACCCGGCGGTGAGGAACAGTGTCGCCGGCTGCAGGCGGAAGGCGTGGTAGTGCTCGGCCAGCGCGTCGCCATGAAGCGTTATCAGTGGCAACCCGATGCCGTCAGGGAACAGTGACACTCGATGAAAGTATTTCGCGCCTTTATTGACCGCCCTATCCTGGTGATCTTCCTGCTTGGCATCGCCAGCGGCTTCCCCAAGGGCATGATCGTTTCCACTCTCAGTGCCTGGCTTACCGACGAGGGCTTGAGCCGCACCAGCCTTGGCCTGTTCGGCCTGGTATCGCTGCCCTACGCGGTGAACTTCCTGTGGGCGCCGCTGGTGGACAGTTTCAAGCTGGGCCCACTGGGCAGCCTGCTGGGCAAACGCCGGGCCTGGATTCTGCTCACCCAACTGCTGTTGCTCGGCCTGCTGTTCCTGCTTGGCACCTTCGATCCGGGCAAGCAACTGTTTGCGGTGGCACTGGTGTGCGTCACCATCGCCTTTGTTTCGGCCACCCAGGACATCGCCATCGACGCCATCCGCATCGAATCGGTGCCGGTGGACCAGCAGGGCGCCGCCGCCTCCGCCGGGGTGGTGGGCTGGCTGCTGGGCAATCTCTTCATTGCCGGTATCTCCCTGTGGCTCACCGATGTGCTGGACAGCTGGCAACAGATCTACATGGTGATGAGTTTTGCCATGCTGCTGGGTATTGGTGGCACCCTGCTGGCCCGCGAGCCACAGCACAAGGCGGTGCCTGCCCACGCGCCGGACACGCCGCGCCTGCGCCGCATGGAACTGTGGCTGGAGCGCTCGGTGCTGGCCCCCTTTGTGGAATTTTTCCGGCGCAACGGCGCCGGTATGGCGCTCACCCTGCTGGCCTTTATCTTCCTGTTCAAGATTGGTGAAGCCTTTCTCGGCTCCATGTCGATCCGTTTCTACAATGAAATCGGTTACGAGTGGAAAGAGGTGTTTGCCTACGTCAAGAGCGGCGGCATGATCGCCCTCGGCCTGGGCAGCTTCCTGGGTGGGGCGGTAAGCATCAAGCTGGGCGCCTCGCGAGGACTGCTGCTGGCCGGCATCGCCATGGCCCTGACCAACCTGTTGTATGCCTGGCTGGCGCACATCGGTCGCACCGACACCGTGGTGCTGAACATCCCGCTACTGCATATTCAGCAGCTGGCTCTGGACATGCCCTTGATGACCTGCGTGATCCTGGACAACTTCACCGCCGGCATCTCCACCATCGCCTTCGTCACCTATATCTCCGACCTGTGCGATCGCCAGTTCACCGCCACCCAGTACGCCCTGCTGGCCTCGCTGGGCAACCTGGGGCGCACCACCCTGGCCTCCGGCAGTGGTGCCCTGGTGGATTTTCTCGGTGGCCGCTGGGAACTGTTTTTCATTCTCACCGCCATCATGGCCATTCCCGGCCTGTTGATCCTGATCTGGTTGATGCGGCGAGGTTTGCGCCCGGAAGGCGCTTCCGGCTGATGGTGTTTCACGCCTGATTTGCGCTATAGTCCCTGTTTGTACAAAAAAACAACAAAAACAGAGGCAAGGATGAACACAGCCGAGATGGATATTCTGGTAGTGGATGACGCCCGCTTTTCTGCGGCAGTGGTCAACCGCACGCTGGCCTCCGCCGGCTATACCCGGATTCGTCACGTGGACAACGCCTTCGACGCGCTGGGGCAACTCAACGAACGCCCCGCCGACCTGGTGGTGGCCGACTGGCTGATGCCGGAAATGGACGGCCTGGAGCTGACCCGTCGTATCCGCCAGAGCGACGAGGCCGGCAACCGCTACACCTATGTACTGCTGCTGACCGCCCGGGAAGGGGTCAAGGCCCTGCAACAGGCCTTTGATCAGGGCGTGGATGACTTCGTCAGCAAATCCACCATGACCGAACAACTGGTGCACCGGGTGATGGCCGCCGACCGCATCATTCAGCGCCACAACCGGGTACAGACCGACTTCCAGCGCATGCTGTCAGTCAACCGCCAGCTCAAGCGCCATGCCCTGATCGACCCGCTGACCGGTTTCGGCAATCGCCAGGATGCCCTGCGCTGTCTGGGTGACACCCTGCGCCAGGCGGAAAAACGCGGTGGTGCCGCCTGCCTGATGCTGATGCAACTGGATGACTTCCAGCGACTGCAGCAGGAACGCGGACAAAAGGTCATGCAACAGGGCGTACTCGCCTTCAGCCGCCGACTGCGCCAGTCCGTGCGGCCCATGGATCGCCTCTGCCGGCTGGACAGTGACTGCTTCGCGCTGATCACCCACCAGCCACACCTGAGCCACTGTGCCCCGGGCGGCTTCCGCCGGCTCTACGATGCGCTCAATCACCGTGCCTACCAGACCGCCGCCGGCTTTCTGAGTCTGCAGGTCAGCATGGCCCTGAGCGCCTCGGAAGGCGACAGTGGCGCCGATGACATGCTCTCCCAGGCACTCAATGAACTGCCCCTGTCCCGGCAGGAAAAACGCATTGTGGCGGCCACCGCTAACGCCTGAGGGCTGACTCACCGTACCATTGGGGCATGAAACAGACCCTGCCCCACTGGTACCTGATCGGTACCGGCAACATTGGCGTGCTCAGTGCCCATTACCTGCAACAGGCCGGCCACGGCGTCACCGCCCTGCGACCCGGCAACGATCCGATGCTGCATCGCGAACTGGTATTCGGTGACCAGCCCCGCCGCCTGACCCTGCCGGCCATGAGCCCGGCCCGGCTTGCCCGGCCCCTGGATGCCCTGCTGGTCGCCTGCAAGACCCCATTCACCCGCGATGCCCTGCTCCCCCTGCAACCCTGGCTGCACCAGGGCACGCTGGTGGTGCGTCTGCAAAACGGCATGGGCGCCCTGGACGGCCTGCTGCCCGACGGCGGCGCCCTGATCGAGACGGTGACCACCAGCGCCGTGAAGGGTCGCCCGCCTCGTCATGAGGTGGTGGCGGAAAACGACACCTGGTGGGGCGGCCTGCCACAGCCGCCGGTCTGGTTCGAAGCCCTGCGGCAGCACTGGCCCGGCCTGCATTGGGAGGCGGATTTACGGCACCGTCAGTGGCAGAAACTGGTGGTCAACGCCGTGATCAACCCGCTCACCGCCCTGCATGATGTGGACAACGGCGCGCTGCTGAACAACCCGGCCCTGCTGGCCCAGGCTAACGCCCTGTGCCGCGAGGCCGATGCCTTGTTAACCCGGCTGGACCCGCACTGGCCCGCAAACTCCCTGCCCAATGTGCTGGCCGTGGCCCGCGCCACCGCCGGCAACACCTCCTCCATGCGGGCCGACCGCCAGCGTGGCAACCGTACGGAAATTGATGCCATCAACGGCTACCTGCTGCGCCAGGCCGAACCGCTGGGCATGGACCTGCCTCACCACCGGCAACTGGTGCAGGCACTGTCATGACAAAGACAAGCAGGCTATGGTAGCGCCTTTGACAGGCAAGATCGTGCCAGCGCCCTCTGCGCAACGCTGCCGCAAAGGGTGCCGGAAACGGCACAAAGCGATGTTTCCACCCCCTGTTAACCGTGCTCTGCAGGAGAACACATGCACATTCGCCCTCTGCTGGCTCTGGGCCTGCTGGGCCTGGGCAACCTGGCCCTGGCCGAAGATTCCACACTGACGCCGGTACGCATCAATGGCTCGGTCAGTGACAGTCTGGCCGCTGAGCTGCCCATCGGTACCGTGGTGCTGACCCGTGCCGACCTTGACGAAATGCCGGCCACCACGCTCAGCGATGTGCTGGACAGCGTCGCCGGGGTACAGACCAGCCGCTTCTACGGTATCAGCGGCACTACCGCCAGCATTGACCTGCAGGGCTTCGGCGCCACCGCCAACCAGAACACCCTGATTCTTCTCAATGGCCAGCGACTGTCGCCCATCGACACCAGCAGCCCGGATCTGGCCGCCATTCCGCTGGTGGCCATTGAGCGCATCGAAGTGCTTCCCGGCGCCGGCGCCGCCCTTTATGGCAATGGCGCCGTGGGCGGGGTGATCAACATCATTACCCGACAGAATTACCGCAACAGCGCCGGTCTGAAGGCCGTGGGCGGCAGCTATGCCACCACCGGTGGCAGTGCCTACGCCAGCGGCAAGGGCGACCGCGTGGGTGGTGCCCTGGCCCTGAACAGCCTGTCCAGTGACGGCTACCGGGACAACAATGAAATCCGCCAGCACAACGCCTTTGCGGACCTGCGCTACCAGGGCGATGGCATGAGCGCCTACCTGAGCGCCGGCGGCTCCCACCAGGAACAGGGGTTGCCCGGTGGTCGCACGATCAGTGCCAGCCAGAACCAGTATCAGGATGACCCCACCGGCACCAACACGCCATTCGATGATGCCGAGCAGGACAACTACTGGGTGATGCCCGGCCTCAGCGTCCAGCTACCCGGCCACAATGCCCTGACCCTGGATTTCAGCCGCCGCCACCAGACCCAGGACTACCGCTATGTATCCCTGGCCAGCCAGGGCAAGACCACCGTGGATAGCTACAGCGTAGCGCCCAAACTCAACGGCCAACTGGCCACCGGGCCGGTGGTACATAACTGGACACTGGGTTTTGACCTGCATGACTACGACTACCAGAGCCGTGCCAGCTTTGGTGACCGGGATCTGGACCAGACCGAGCGTGCCTGGTATCTGCATAACCTGATGGCCCTGGGCAGCCACTGGTCGGTGAGTGCCGGTGCCCGACGCCTGGACAGCACCCTCAGTGGCGATGGCATGCGCAACGAGCAGGACGGCGAAATGTACGAAGGCGGCGTGCGCTATACCATTGACGGCGGCCTGGCTTTCTTCGCCGGGGCCCAGCGCAGTGTGCGCATTGCCAACGTGGACGAGCTGAGTCCCTTCAACCCGCCCATCGATCCGCAGACCGGCCATACCTACACCGCCGGGGCCAGCTGGGCCCAGGGCCGACAACACTCGACCCTGACCTTCTGGCGTGCCCAGATCGGTAACGAAATTGTTTACGACCCGATCACCGGCACCAACCGCAACCTGGACGATGACACCCGCCACCAGGGCATCAGCCTCAACTCGCGCTGGAAGCTGGACAAGGACCTGGCACTGACCATCAATGGCAGTGTGCAGCAGGCGCGCTTCGACGGCGGCAGCTATGACCGCAATGATGTGCCGCTGGTACCTGAATCCACCCTGCAACTGATCGCCGACTGGCAGGCCCTGCCATGGCTGTCCGCGCAGATTGCCCATCGCTATGTGGGCGCCCGCTACTACGACGGCGATCTGGCCAACAGCCAGGACAAGCTCGACAGCTATCGCACCACCGACCTGCAACTGACCACGCGCTATCGGGCACTTTATCTGCAGGCCGGCGTCTACAATCTGGAAGGCAATCACTTCGCCGATTACGGCAGCTATAGCAGTTTCAGCGGCAACACCAGCCTCTACCCGCTGCCCGACCGGCATTATCTGGTCACCCTCGGCATGGAGCTGTAATGACTGACAGGACCTCCGACAAGACCCGCATCAATCGCGTCATCACCCGCACCGGCGACCAGGGCACCACCGGCCTGGCCGACGGCAGCCGGGTCAGTAAAACCCATCCGCGCATTCAGGCACTGGGCGAACTGGACGAGTTCAACAGCGCCCTGGGAGTACTGCGTGCCCGCGCACTGGATGAGGACCTGGACACGGTGCTGGAGCAGTTGCAGCAGCTGCTGTTCGACCTTGGCGGCGAACTGGCCATTCCCGGCCACCGTACCGTCAACGATGACGACCTGGTGGAACTGGAGTCCCGTGCGGACACCTTCAATGCCCAACTGCCGCCGCTGAAGGAATTCGTGTTGCCCGGCGGTCACCCGGACGCCGCCTGGTGCCACCATTGCCGCACGCTGGCCCGGCGCTGTGAGCGCCAGTTGCTCATGCTGAATGACAACGACAGCGACGCGGTCAACCCGATCAGCCTGGCCCTGCTCAACCGCGCCTCGGACCTGCTGTTCGTCATGGCCCGGTTGCTAAACCAGCGCCACGAGCAACCCGAGCTGCTGTGGCAATCCCGCGCCGAGCGCAAATAAGGAAACAATGTGCAGCAACTGCCTGCCGGGCCTCTGGCAGGCTACACTGGCCCTATCGATTCAGTGAAACGGCACCATGGGCATTCGCAACAAGCTCTTCCTGATTTTTCTGGCCACCTTTCTGGTGCTGATTGCCGCTGGCAGCGGCTTCTCCTTCTATGCCTTCCAGCGCAGCCTCAACACCTATCTGGATGAGCGCCAGCAGGCCAAGGTGGAGCGGCTGGCCGATCACCTGGGCATGCTCTACAGCCAGAGCGGTAGCTGGGAATTCCTGCTGCGCAACCCCCGCCAGCTCAAACGCCTTTATATCCTGGCTGGCGACCGTGACGAGGACGACAAGACCCGCGGCCTGCACCATCTACAATTACTGGGCGAAAACAAGCGCCCGCTGCTGGGCCCACCGGCCCCGCCCGGCCCGCCAGGAATGCGCATTGAAGTACCGGTTCATGCCGGCCACCGGACCGTGGGCTGGCTCACCTACCCCAACCAGGATGCCATCCGCGACAAGCTGGACCAGCGCTTCATGGGCCGGCAAGTGGATTTCGGTATCTGGATGCTCAGTGTCGGCCTGGCCCTGTCACTGCTGGTTTCCTGGTTGCTGGCCCGGCACCTGGTGGCGCCCATCCTGGCCCTCTCCCGGCACACCCGGCACCTGCAGGAAGGCCATTACCGGGAGCGTCTGGAAAGCCGGCGCCGCGATGAACTGGGCACCCTCATTCACCAGGTCAACCAGCTGGCAGAGCGCCTGCAGCAGGGCCAGGCGGCCAGACAGCGCTGGTTTTCCGACATCGCCCACGAACTGCGCACCCCGGTGGCCATTCTGCAGGGGGAACTGGAGGCCCTCAGCGATGGCATCCGCCCGGTGAACCAGCAGGCCCTGGCCGGCCTGGAAGGCCAGGTGGCCCATCTCACCCACCTGATCAACGACCTGCACGACCTGGCCCTGGCCGATGGCGGCAACCTGCGTTATCACTTCACTGCGCTGGACTTCAGTGCCTTGCTGGAAGACGCCCTGGACAGCTATGCCAGCAGTTTTGAGCTGCACGATATCCACTGTCAGACACAACTGATCGACCATTGTCCGATCCATGGCGACCCGGTGCGTCTGCGACAGCTGCTCGACAACCTGTTGCAGAACAGCCTCAAGTACACCCAGGCCGGCGGCAGCCTGACCGTCAGGCTGGCCGCCGACGGCAACCAGTGGCGCCTGACACTGGAAGACAGCGCCCCCGGCGTGCCGGATGACGCCCTGCCCAGACTGTTTGATTACCTCTACCGGGTGGACAGCTCCCGCAATCGCCGCACTGGCGGCTCGGGCCTGGGGCTGGCCATCTGTGATCGCATTGTCCAGGCCCACGGCGGCCAGATCCATGCTGCCCACAGCAAGCAGGGCGGTCTTCGTATCGACGTGCTGTTGCCCAGGGAGGCGCCATGAGCCGCATTCTGATCGTGGAAGACGAACCTCGCCTGTCACAATTGCTGGCCGATTACCTGGAGCACGCCCAGTACCAGACACAGCAGACCGACAGCGCCGAGCAGGCCGTCAAGCTGGCCGGCAGCGGCGAGTTCCAGGCCATGCTACTGGATATCATGTTGCCCGATGGCGACGGAATGGATGTCTGCCGGGCCGTGCGTCAACACAGCCAGCTGCCCATTCTCATGTTGACCGCCCGGGTGGACGAAGTGGACCGGCTACTGGGCCTGGAGCTGGGCGCCGATGACTATATCTGCAAACCTTTCAGCCCCCGGGAGGTGGTGGCCCGGGTCAAGGCGGTACTGCGCCGGGCGAACCCGGAAAGCCCGTCCACGGAGACCGGCCTGAGCCTGGACAAGGACCGTTACGAAGCGGTCATTGCGGACCAGCGCATTGCCCTGACCGCCATCGAGTTTGCCCTGCTCGCCACCCTGGCCCGGCAGCCCGGCCGCATCTGGAGCCGCGACCAGTTGATGGATGAAATCTATCAGGATCACCGGGTGGTCTCCGACCGCACCATCGACAGTCACATCCGCAAACTGCGGCGCAAACTGGCCGAGGGCAGCCCCGACGACCACGACTGGATCGGCAGTGTCTACGGGGTGGGCTACCGGCTGGAGACCCCCTGATCCCCTCCGCTTGCGCCAGGGCATGCAATTTTCTTTCTCAATCGCTGCATAATGTTTGCACCCTTTGCGCCCATAGTGACAGCCAGATCATTCGCAATGTGCGTCAAGGAGAGCTTCATGAAAAAAGTACTGATTGCCACCCTGCTGGTTGCCAGCAGCGCCGTCATGGCCGCCCCCGCCCCGGACGACATGCCGCCCCCGCACGAAGGGCGCATGATGGAGCATATGAGTAAAAAACTGGAACTGACTGACCAGCAGCAGGCGCAGATTCAGGCCATCTTCAAGGCCCAGGGTGAAAAAATGAAAGCCCTGCATACCGAGACCGAAAGCAAGATCAACGGGGTTCTTAACGCGGAGCAGCAGAAGAAATTTGCCGAGATGAAGGAAAAGCGCAAGGCACGAATGGAAAAATGGCGTGAGAAACATCAAAAGCGCATGCAGGATCATGGCGACGACTGAGCGCTTTACGCTTCCCTGCCCCTACAAAAAAGCCGGCACAAGCCGGCTTTTTTGTCATTGAGACAGCCACTGCTACAACAGCGCCCGGCGCATATCCGTGAGCAAGTCCCGCAGATAAACACAGAATCGCGCGGCATCAGCCCCGTCGATCACCCGGTGATCATAGGACAGGCTCAGCGGCAGAGTCAGACGCGGCTGGAATTGCTGGCCATCCCATACCGGCTGCATATCCGAGCGACTAACACCGAGAATCGCCACTTCCGGCCAGTTGACGATGGGCGTAAACCCGGTGCCGCCAATCCCGCCCAGTGACGAAATGCTGAAGGTACCGCCCTTCATGTCCGCCGGAGTCAGTTTGCGATTGCGGGCCTTTTCCGCCAGCTCGCCCATTTCCCGGGCGATCTCCTTGAGACCTTTACGGTCCGCATCGCGGATCACCGGCACCACCAGGCCATTGGGGGTATCCACCGCAATGCCGATATTGATGTAGTGCTTTTGGATCAGTGCCTCACCGCTCTTCTCCAGGGAGCTGTTGAAGTGCGGGAACGCCTGTAGCGCCGATGCGCAGGCCTTGACCAGGAAGGCCAGCATGGTCAGCTTGACGCCTTCTTTTTCCAGCGCCTTGTTCTGTTGCTTGCGGAAGGCTTCCAGGTCGGTAATGTCGGCCTGCTCATGCTGGGTCACATGGGGGATGGTCAGCCAGGAGCGAGTCAGGTTCTGGGCGGCCACCCGGCGCAGCTTGTTGAGCTCCACGCGCTCTATCTCACCAAACTGGCTGAAATCAATGTCCGGCAACGTCACCGCCAGACCATCGCCGGCGCTGGCCGCCGGTTGCTGCTCCAAACGCTGCTTGACCCAGGCATGAACATCTTCCTTGAGGATTCGGCTCTTGGGGCCAGAGCCACTGACCTGGGCCAGATCCACACCCATCTCCCGGGCCAGCTTGCGCACCGCCGGGCCGGCATGGACCGCTTTTGACGTGCCGCCGGAGGATGCGGCTGCCTGGGGCGCCAGCGTTGTCGGGGTGTCGGTTGGGGCGGCAGCGTGTTGCGCGGCCGTTTCCTCCCGGGCCGGCGTCTTGTCCTGTTTGTCTTCTTTCGAAACGGACGGGGCTGCCGGCGCTGCCGCACCGGAAACCGACAGGGTCAACAGCACATCGCCGGTGCCCACCTTGTCACCGGCCTTGACCGCCAGGGATTGCACCTTGCCGGCCTTGGGCGCCGGAATTTCCAGCGAGGCCTTGTCGGATTCCAGCACCACGATGACCTGCTCCGGTTCCAGGCTGTCACCAACGGCCACATTCACTTCAATGATCTCGGCAGCCTCGATATCACCAAGATCCGGCACGGTCACCGTTTCACTACCTGCCGACTCGCTTGGGGCCGACGCTTCCTGCTGCTTTTGTGCGGCCTCACCGGCATCGTCTTCTTGCGTTGGTGCCGGCGCCTCTTCGGCCTGTTGCGGCTGTTGATCCTGCGGCTTATCGGCCTGGTCATCCGCGGCGTCCACTTCCAGCAGATCGTCGCCTTCCTTGACCCGGTCTCCAACCTTGACCTTGATAGCGGTTACTTTGCCGCCCTGCGGGGCCGGCACCTCCACAGTGGCCTTGTCGGATTCCAGTACCACAATGGTATCTTCGGCGGCGATGGTATCGCCCACCTTTACGCTGATCTCGATGACGTCAACAGGATCACTGCTGCCCACATCGGGAACATGAATCATGGTTTTAGCCATATCCCTAACCTTTGCCAGTTGATTCCCCTCTCCCGCTTGCGGGAGAGGGGTCAGGGGAGAGGGCCGACAGCTGTTGAATTTGCTGGCGAATACTCTCCAGTACTGCCTGGGTTTCAGTCAGCACCTGATGATTCCAGAAACGTACGACTTCGTAGCCCTGATTCCGTAACCAGGCGTCTCTAATCTGGTCGTACTCCCGCTGCTCCTCATGCTGACCACCATCAAGCTCAATGATCAAACAATGTGAAGGCGACACAAAATCCACAATGTAGTTGCCGATGGGCTTCTGTCTCTTGAACTTGATACCCATGAAACGACCGGCACGCAGGTAATACCATAGCTTTTTCTCTGCCTCGGTTTGCCGACTACGCAGATCTCGTGCCCGTTTTGTTAAAGATCGACGAACGCGAAATACCTCTGACACATCACTCATTGCAATCTTCCCTGATTCAATGAAAAAGGCCCTCTCCCCCAGCCCCTCTCCCGCAAGCGGGAGAGGGGAGAATCCCATCTCTCGGAAAGGTTCCCTCTCTTGCTTGCGGGAGAGGGACAGGGAGAGGGCTGTTTTTAATGCGTGACCGGATAGGGTTTATCCGTATCAATCCCGTATTTCTCGATGGCCTCCTTGATCACCGAGGCGTCCACCTTGCCCGCCTTGCGCAGGGCATTGAGTGCCGCCAGGGCCACAAAATAACGGTCCACTTCAAAGAAATGACGTAGCTTCTGGCGAGAGTCGCTGCGGCCGAAACCGTCGGTGCCCAGCACCGAGTAAGGGGCCTTGATCCAGGGACGAATCTGGTCGGCATAGGTGCGCATGTAATCGGTGGAGGCAATCACCGGCCCATCACGGCCATCCAGGCATTTTTCCACCCAGTTCTGCTCGCGCTCCTGTTCCGGGTGCAGCATTTCGTCACGATCCATGCGGATACCCTCGCGGCGCAGCTCATTGAAACTGGTAACGCTCCAGACATCGGCGGCCACGCCGAAATCGTCACGCAGCAGCTCTGCGGCTGCTTCCACTTCACGCAGAATGGTACCGGCACCGAGCAGCTGAACCCGTGGCGCCTTTTTGGTTTTTGCCTTGCCCTCGCGCAACAGGTACATGCCTCGGCGGATGCCCTCTTCCGCCCCTTCCGGCATGGCGCCATGCACATAGTTCTCGTTCATCAGCGTCAGGTAATAGAAGACCTTTTCATTGTCTTCGTACATGCGTTTGAGGCCATCGTGCAGGATTACCGCCAGCTCGTAGGAGTAGGTCGGGTCATAGCTGACACAGTTGGGCACCGTGCTGGATAGCACATGGCTGTGACCATCCTGGTGCTGCAGGCCCTCACCATTGAGCGTGGTGCGCCCGGCGGTCGCCCCCAGCAGGAAGCCGCGCGCCTGGCTGTCGCCGGCGGCCCAGGCCAGATCGCCAACCCGCTGGAAGCCGAACATGGAGTAGTAGATGTAGAAGGGAATCAGCGTGAAGTTGTGCACGCTGTAGCTGGTGGCGGCAGCCAGCCAGCCGGACATGGCACCGGCTTCGTTGATGCCTTCCTCAAGAATCCGGCCTTTCTTGTCTTCCCGGTAGAACATCACCTGCCCGGCATCTTCCGGCTCGTATTTCTGGCCGCCGGAGGAGTAGATGCCCAGCTGCCGGAACAGGCCTTCCATGCCGAACGTGCGCGCCTCATCGGGCACGATGGGCACCACGCGATCACCAATCTGCTTGTCCTTGATCAGCGCGCTCATCATGCGCACAAAGGCCATGGTGGTGGAAATTTCCCGGTCGCCACTGCCTTCCAGAAAGCTGGAAAAGATATCCAGCCCGGGCAGGGTCAGCGCCTGGCTGGCCTGCTGGCGGCGTACCGGCATATAGCCACCCAGCTTGTCACGCTGCTCCTTCATGTAGCGCAGCTCGGCGGAATTGTCCGCCGGGCGGTAATAGGGCACGTCCTTGAGCTGTTCATCGGTGAACGGCATGTCGAAGCGGTCGCGGAATTCCTTGAGACTGTCCAGATCCAGTTTTTTCATCTGGTGAGTCTTGTTGACCGCCTCCCCGGCCCCGGTAGCGTAACCCTTGACGGTCTTGGCCAGAATCACGGTGGGCTGACCGGTATGATGGGTGGCCGCGTGGTAGGCGGCATAGACCTTGAAGGGGTCGTGGCCACCGCGGTTGAGCCGGTAAACGTCCTCGTCGGACATGTGCTCGACCAGTTTTTTAAGCTCCGGGTATTCGCCGAAAAAGTGTTCGCGGGTGTAGGCGCCACCATTTTTCTTGTAGGCTTGGTATTCGCCATCCACGCATTCTTCCATGCGCCGGCGCAACAGGCCCTGGCTGTCCTTTTCCAGCAGCGGGTCCCATAGTCGACCCCAGACCACCTTGATGACATTCCAGCCGGCACCGCGGAACACGCCTTCCAGTTCCTGAATGATCTTGCCGTTGCCGCGCACCGGGCCATCCAGCCGCTGCAGGTTACAGTTAACCACGAACACCAGGTTATCCAGTTTTTCGCGGCCGGCCAGGGCCAGCGCGCCCAGGGATTCCGGCTCGTCCATTTCGCCGTCGCCCAGGAAAGCCCAAACCTTGCGATCGTCCCGGGGAATCAGTTCCCGGTTCTGCAGGTACTTCATGATATGGGCCTGATAAATGGCCTGGATCGGCCCCAGCCCCATGGACACGGTGGGAAACTGCCAGAAGTCCGGCATCAGCCAGGGATGGGGGTAAGACGACAAGCCCTGGCCGTCCACTTCACGGCGGAAGTTATCCAGCTGTTGCTCGGAAATGCGTCCTTCCAGGTAGGCGCGGGCATACACCCCCGGGGCAGAATGGCCCTGGAAGAACACCAGGTCCCCTTCGTTCTTGTCGCTGGGGGCCCGGAAGAAATGGTTGAAGCCCACATCGTACAGTGTGGCCGATGACGCAAAGGAGGCAATGTGCCCACCCAGCTCGTCATCGTTGTTCATGTTGGCCCGCATTACCGTGGCAAGGGCATTCCAGCGTACCAGGGAGCGAATGCGTCGCTCCATGAACATGTCACCGGGAATGGACGCTTCGTCCTGGGCGGAAATGGTATTGAGATACGGGGTGTTCAGGTGAGTTCGATAGACGCCCTGTTCCTGGGCTTCGTTGGTAATGATATCCAGCAGCCAGGCGGCCCGCTCCGGGCCTTCGCGCTCTACCACCGATTCCAGAGCTTCCAGCCATTCCCGTGTTTCGGACGGATCGATATCATCAAAAAAACTGCGTTTTTGCATGGGCTTGCGTCCTTACTCGCGTTGCCGAACCGGCACGCAGGATCACTACGGGCCGACAGACCAGGCTCAGGGGTAACTGAGCGATAACCGTGGTTACAGTCGACAGGCACCGACTGTGATCATGGCGCCCCGCGGAGAGCCATAACCTCTATGCCTCATACTAGCGGCGCGGCTTTTACAAGCAAACCTGACAGGTGACGAAAACGATCACAGCCTCCTGCAGCGTTGCCATTGGCGTTACCACAGAATAGAAAATTCCCGATGTGCCGCCTATGCGACCAAGGGCCTAGGGAACCTCTGAAAAACTCAAGCCTCCCACTTTTCCGGAATGGTCCCCTCTCCCTTGATGGGAGAGGGACAGGGAGAGGGTGAGAGGCAAGACTACCGCATTGAGTTGCGTCATCCCCTCACCCCCAGCCCCTCTCCCACAAGGGGAGAGGGGAGCTACACTACCTGTCGCAGAGCAAAACCGGATTTTCAGAGACCCAATCAGACCAACACCACCCAGAGCGCGGCCAGAATCAACCATATCGCCATGCAGCGCAGCAGCAAGCCCTGCAGGGCTTCCAGTTGTTCCATCCCTTCCGGCAGCGAGACAGGCGCTTTTCCGGGAGCATCATCCAGGGCCACCAGCACGATCTGATCCAGCGGCGGCGCGGCCTTATCCTGTCGCCACCAGTGTCCGTTCATGCGCGACATGACCGCAGAAAAATTGCCGGCCAGGGCCATGCAGAGCACCAGCAACTGTCGGGGTATCCCGTCGAGAATAGCTTGCAGATCCCGCAAGCGACTATCGCTCTGTTCCTGACGGTTCAGCCAGACCCGATTAAGCAGATAAAAAGTCAGGGCCCCAAAACCCAGGGTCATCAGCCAGAAGATGGCCGCGAACAGGCGCATTTCACGTTCAAGAATGCGGGCGGTAAGCGCGGGAAAATAATCGGGCGTCTGCGTGGAGCCACTGATTCCGAATTCATCAGCTGCCAGATCGGCAAAGCCTTGACTGTCATTCATATGGCCGCGCACCAACAGCTCATCCACATAACGGAATTCACTCTGGGCGCCCAGTAACCACAGCAGCAGGATGCCAGCCGGCACCAGCAGCAACAGCAGGAAGCCGATGCTGTCACCATAGGCGAACAACAGGGTCAGTAGCACTGACGGCAGCACAACGGCCAGCCACCACAGCAACATACCCTGGCCAAAACGGGCAGCCCAGGCCTGTAACCAGCGGTCATGGCGCTGTTCGTCCATTAGCCAGGCGGGCCAGTGGATATCCAGACGACGCAGGCCCAGCACCACCAGCAACAGCAGAATCTTCATGTTCTTTCCTCCTTGAAAGCCGCCAACCGCCGTCGGTATTCAGTCCAGTCAAACGCCGGTCCCGGGTCGGTCTTGCGGCCCGGGGCGATATCTTGATGGCCGGTAATGCGCCTATCGGTAATGGCAGGATACCGGGCCTGCAGCAATGCCGTCAGCGCCACCAGGGTGCCATATTGCGGCGGCTCATAGGGGATATCATCGGCGCCTTCCAGCTCGATCCCCAGGGAAAAATCGTTACAGTTTTCGCGCCCTGCGAATTCCGACACCCCCGCATGCCAGGCACGCTGGTCACAGTCAACGAACTGCAGCAGAGAGCCGTCCCGGCGCACCAGAAAATGGGACGAGACGGTGAGCTGGTGGATGTCACGAAAATAGGGGTGGGCATCCGCCGACAGGCGGTTGAGAAACAGGTCTTCGATGTAGGGGCCGCCAAACTGGCCCGGTGGCAGGCTGATATTGTGAATCACCAGCAGGGAAATATCGGTGGGGTCCGGGCGCTCATTGTAGTTGGGGGATGGGCACCATTGTGCCTGGTCCACCCGATGTCTGGTCATGCTTAGCACCCACGGCTCCTGCTACTGTCGCGCCGAAGCAGACAGACAGGAGCTAGCAGGCTGCTAAGCCACTCCCTGCCTGCGGCGCAAATCACCGATCACGGCTTCCAGGGCCCGGTCGAACAGCGCCCCTTCCTCAATGAGTTTAACAGCCCCCTTATGCAGGGCAACGGCCAGATCATAGCCGGTATATTCCTGCACCTTGATACCACGGCGGTTGGTAAAGACCAGCTTGGTCCCGGAGCGGATGTTGGCGGCCAGCTTGGCGCGCACGGCGTCTTCGCCTTCGCCAATCTCGATCCACTGGCCCGGTGAAAGCTGGCTGACCTTGCGGACCAGGAAATGATCCTGCGACAGTGCCGGGTCCACCGGTGCCGGCGCCTCGGGTTGCTCCGCCTTGACGGCAACACGCTCGGTCTGCAGCCCCTTGAGCAGTTGGGTGTGCACTTCCTTGAGGCGACTTAGCAGCTGGTTGGTTTCCGCGCTGTCGTAGTTGATTCGGGTCAGGCCGGCGTGCAGGGTTTTTAGCAACTTCGGGCTCAACACCTTGAGTTTTTCCAGCGCGGTCTGCTCCCGGTGCTCAAGCACACTCCAGACCACCGCATCCACCACCTTGACCTGCTGCTGCCACTGCGGGCTGTCTTCCCCTTCCCTCAACCAGGTGAGATACAGCACCTGCTGCCAGCCCTGACGCAGCAGACGTACCACCACGTCCGGCAGGGAACGGCCGGCCATACGCTGATCCAGCAATACGGTGACGGACTCACGGGCCTGCTCGGCCCGGGCCTTGCCCTCTTCGGCCTCACGGACTCGCTGCTCCACCCGTTCGGAGCGGACTTTCTGGCTATCAAAATAGTCCTGAAACTCGCCGAGCAGGCGCGCAAACAGGCTGGCATCATCTTCATAGTCATCAATAATCTGATGCACCGCCTGGTTGATGCGCTGATAGAGCTCATCCTGGATGCCCTGCTGCGGGTCCCACTGGTTGCCGGCACGGGCCAGCATGTTCAGCAGCTGACGGGCCTCATGGTTGTCATTACTGAAGAAGCTTTTGTCACTGATGGCCACCTTGAGCAGGGGAATCTGCAAGCGCCCTATCAGGGCCTTGATTTCCGAGGGCAGCCCCTCGTCATCCAGAATGAAATCGAACAGCATGGAGACCAGATTGATGACATCGTCATCGGCCTGATCGAGGGCGTGAATGGCCTCACCATGCTCGCTGTCGAGCATGTCGGACAGGTGGTTTTTCAGATCCCGATCTTCATCGTCGCCCTGGTCCAGGCTGCGCTCAACCCGCTGTAGCCGATTGAGCACACCCAGCAGGTCATCGGAGCTGACCTGGTGCACACTGGCCGCATTGGCCACCGGGGCACCATTCATGTAAGGCACACCATCCTGCATCACCGCCATGGGTGAGACCGGCCCCGCGGCGCCTCCGGCACTACCGTGGCCACCACCCACCTGCATGCCACGCATGGTGACCAGCAACTCCTGCAGCAGGCCGAACATCTGGTCATTGCTGGGGCCGCCGCCCCCTGAAGCCGACTCGGAAGACGCTGCCAGAGTACGGCCTCCGGCCTTGCGGGCCGGAGCAATCGGTGCGGATTTCATTTCCGGCAGCACGCCGGCATCAATCAGCACCTTGTTGGCTTCAGAGGCGAAATAGCCGGTTTCCGCCATGACCTGACGCTCGAAAAGTTTGAGCACGATCAAGCGGGCCTTGATATCCAGAGACAGCTTTTCCAGACAGCTGTTAAAGCACTCCACCAGCTGACGGGGCTCCAGAGGATTATCGCGCTGGCTAAAGCTGCGCTTGCCCTCGAAGAGATACTCCAGTCGGTGATGGAAAACCCCCAGCTGTTCATCGCAGCCATTGCGGGCACGCCGGGCCATATTGTCCAGTGCCACCGAGGTTTCCAGCTCTTCCTCATTGACCAGTGAGAGGCTGTCCAGGTCGACCTTGGTGTCTTCCAGGCTTTCGCCTTTTTCAGGGGAATGCGCCAGTTTCTGGAACAGGTTGCTCAATGACTGCCGGAAACCGGTTTCCAGGCCGGCTCGCTGGATACGCAGCTCGCGCATGGCATCAAAGTAGCGCTCACGCTCGCTGTCGGATTCTTTTTCCGCCAAGTCATAAAGGGTGTCATCGGCGCCATCAAGCATGTCGGACAGATAGCCCGCTGCCAGATTCAGGTAACGGTCACGCACTTTTTCGAGGGGGCGCGGCAAAGCGGCAACACCGGTTTTGCCGGGCACAGACTGCAAGCGCGTAACCTTGGTCATAGAGTCACCTGACACCAAATACTGATTAATTATTAAGCTAACATACTGGCCATATAAGAATTTTGAACCAGTTGGCAGATACTACCTTATAGGTACATCCTTACCAGTAACCCCGCGCTTTCCCTACCGGGCAATTTCTTCTAGCCTATTGGTTTTACTGGCAATAGGCGATACCCATGGAGCACGCTGTAACCATACTCAAACAGATTAGCGGTCTCCTGTGGGGATGGCCGGCGCTGGTCCTCATCGCCGGGACCGGCATCTACTTGACCCTGGCCCTGGGATTTTTGCCCCTGCGGCAGCTGGGTTTCGGCTTTCGCCAGATGTTCGGCCCCAAGCGTGGTGAAGGCACCATCGGCGCCGGCGCCGCCCTGGCCACCTCACTGTCAGCCACCATTGGCACCGGCAACATTGTCGGCGTGGCCACGGCCATTCATGCCGGCGGCCCCGGTGCACTGGTCTGGATGTGGCTGATTGCCCTGGTGGGTATGGCCACCAAATATTCGGAAGCGGTACTGGCGGTCAAATTCCGCGAGACGGATAGCCGCGGCCAGTATGTGGGCGGCCCCATGTACTATATTCGTAACGGCCTGGGGCACAACTGGCGCTGGATGGCTGCCGCCTTCGCCTTTTTCGGCATGTTTGCCGGCTTCGGCATTGGCAACACAGTCCAGGCCAATTCCGTGGCCGACGGGCTTTCCAGCAGCTTTGGCATTCCCACCTGGATCACCGGCCTGACACTGGCCGTACTGGTTGCCCTGGTGGTACTGGGCGGCGTCAAACGTATCGCCCATGTGGCCACGATACTGGTGCCCTTCATGGCCCTGGCCTATCTGTTGGCCGGTCTGACCGTGCTGATCAACCATGCCAGCGAACTCCCCAACGCCCTGGCGCTTTGCTTTGATGGTGCCTTCAACGGTACGGCCGCCGCCGGCGGTTTTGCCGGCGCGGTGGTCAAGGAAGCCATCCGCTTCGGCATTGCCCGTGGCATTTTTTCCAACGAAGCCGGTCTGGGTAGCGCCCCCATTGCCCACGCCTCCGCCAATACCGACCACCCGGCAAGGCAGGGCTCCATCGCCATGCTGGGGACGTTTCTGGATACCATTGTGGTATGCTCCATCACCGGCCTGGCCATCGTTTCATCCGGGGCCTGGACCAGTGGCGAAAAGGGCGCGCCGCTTTCCGCGTTGGCCTTCTCCAGTACCTTTGGCAGCATCGGGGATATAATTGTCGCCTGTAGCCTGGCGATTTTCGCTTTCACCACCCTGCTTGGCTGGAGCCTGTACAGCGAACGCTGCACCAGCTACCTGTTCGGCGAAAAGGCCATCGTGCCCTTCCGCCTGCTCTGGGTGTTGGCCGTGCCTGTCGGCGCCGCCGTGAGCCTTAACGTTGTGTGGGCTCTGGCTGATATAATGAATATCCTGATGGCGATCCCCAACCTGATAGCCCTGCTGTTGCTGTCGCCGGTGGTGATACGCTTGAGCCGGGAATTCTTTAGCAACCGCCGCCCGGAATGAATATTGGTAGGAGCTTGCTTGCAAGCGAATCTCTGAGATCGAGGAACGCCCTCGTCCGCTTGCAAGCCGCCTCCTGCAATGAACAAACTCACGTTTAGGATTTACCTCAGCATGACCATTCCCCTGCCCGACTACGTCGGCGATGATATCTCTCGCAACGTTCGCTTCGCCCTGGAAGAAGATATTCGTGATGGCGACATCACCGCCCAGCTGATTGATGCGGATAGCACCAGCACAGCGACTATCATCACCCGGGAAGACAGCGTCATGTGCGGCATCCCCTGGGCAAATGAAGTGTTCCATCAGCTGGGCAATGTGGCGCTGGAATGGCACGTGGAAGATGGCCAGCGCCTAAAAGCCGATACCACGCTGTGTACACTGCGCGGCAATACCCGCCAGATTCTCACCGGCGAGCGCACCGCCCTCAACTTCCTGCAAACCCTGATGGGCACCGCCACCACCGCCCGCCGCTATGCGGATGCCGTGATCGACAACAAGGTGACCATTCTGGACACCCGCAAAACCCTTCCCGGCCTGCGCGCCGGCCAGAAGTACGCAGTACTCTGTGGCGGCTGCGAGAATCACCGCATCGGCCTCTATGATGCCTTCCTGATCAAGGAAAACCATGTCGCCGCCTGCGGCGGTATTACCGCCGCCATTGAACGCGCCAGAGCCCTGGCCCCGGACAAGAAGATCATCGTGGAAGTGGAAACACTGGAAGAACTGCAAGAGGCCGCGGCGCTCAAGCCGGATCAGATCATGCTGGATAATTTCAGCGCCGAAATGCTGGTGCAAGCCGCGGATATGACTGTGCCGTCCGCACTGGAGGTGTCTGGAAACCTGACGATTGAGAATGCCGGCATGCTACCCACTTACCGTGACTGGTTCCTGTCCTCCGGCGCCTTGACCAAGCATATTCATGCCACGGACTTGTCATTACGAATCCAGCAACATTAAAGTTCATCGGGCAATGGCGGGAATTCAGCCTGACCAACGTCTGAGAGCCTTCACCGGCCGCCCCCTGTAGACGTTTGTTTACAAACGAATAGGGCTTGTTCGCTTGCAAGCAAGCTCCCACTGGCAATGCCTGGGTTTCCAGGAGGCGACTTGTAGGCGAAGGGGCGGCATGCAAGAGGAACCCCCAAAATATCAGTGCTGCGCAAGCTGCCCGGGGTTGAGATTGGCGTCAGCCCTCTGACGTTCGACCCTGTACATTCCCCCGCTAATCCGCGATGAACCAATAATAAGCGGTAGGAGCTTGCTTGCAAGCGAACCTCATCTTTCGCCGCCAGTCGGCTGCCATTGGAGCGAACTCCCATATCATGACAGTCTACCTACGATGTTCGCTTAACACTTGCTTTCTGGAATGCCCCGCTCCCGTTTACAGGAGCCAAGCTTGCGGAATCCGCCAGCCCCCTGACTGGGAAAGTCGGCAATAACACAGAAAATCAACCCAATACTGCAAAAAGGATCTCTCCCATAACGGACAAGGCCCCCTTAAAAGGGGG
The DNA here is from genome assembly GCF_000300995.1 of Alcanivorax hongdengensis A-11-3. Lineage (GTDB taxonomy): Bacteria > Pseudomonadota > Gammaproteobacteria > Pseudomonadales > Alcanivoracaceae > Alcanivorax > Alcanivorax hongdengensis. Next base: position 52,207 of record NZ_AMRJ01000013.1, read on the forward strand.
CCTTGCATGGCAATCCTAGCTCACGGAAAACCCGCAAGGATTAACTAACCATTACGGACGACAAGCAGTCGGCAGATACTTGGAGGGAACGTCAGTAGCGTCAGCACCAACAACTGTGGTGCTACTACTCGGTGCAGCTCCATAACCACATACCCATGCAATGTCCCCATTTGCAGAAGTCGCAGGACGAATAGTCAGGATTTTACCAGCAAGATTTGCAGCATTAGCCTTGTTGCCATAGGTCACAGTCAACACACCGCCAGCAGAAGTGATGCTCGATACATAGGAGCCTTCTACAGTGTTAGTAATTCCCAAAGCAGCGTTATCAGCCGGCCATGCACCACGATCAGAATAATATTCGGCAATGCTGGTTTTCAAACCATCAGCAAGCGTCGGGCCTTCTGACGCTTGAGAGCGAATGGTGTAGTCTTGGTAAGCAGGAATAGCAACAGCCGCCAGAATACCGATAATGGCAACCACGATCATCAGTTCGATAAGGGTGAAACCCTGTTGCATTTGCTTCTTCATATTTTCTCTCCAAACCATTGGCAAATTTTGCTGGAGCCCACCCCCGGCGAGCTTCTGGCCCTGACTAATGCACAGAGCGGGCCAACTTTTTACCAACACAGCCAAACCGCCGTCTGGTCTGCATATGGCACTTTACGCTTAGCCCCATAGAACCCTATCGTCACTCACGACCAGTGACACAAAGCGTCAGCCAGTGACACTTTTGGGCGACCGCAAAGCAAAAACTGACAACTCGCGACACCCGTATTGCATCAACAAACAAGAATAAGCCTCAGCTTTACCCGACAACGGCCTGATTTTGCGACATTCGGCCTTCCCAGCTCCGCCATCAACCGGTATGTTAAGAATAAAGTGTTGGGCAAACCGACCACTCTAAGCAATAACAAGCAGGTTGCCATGACTACCCAAACCGCCTCTCTCAGTGGCTTGCCTCGCCGCCTGGTTCAGGATGGACTTTTATCCCCGGAAGGCGCTCAGCAGGCCCTACAGACAGCTCGACAGGAAAAGACCAGCCTGGTTTTTCAGTTGGTCAATACGGCCAAGGTGCCAGCCAAAGCCGTAGCCAGTGCGGTAGCGGAAGAGTTTGGCGACCCGATACTGGATCTCAATGCTTTCCAGCGAGATAGCCTGGTTAAGGATATTGTCGACCCCAAGCTGATCACCAAGCACCATGTTCTCCCCCTGTTTCGTCGAGGAAGCCGGCTATTCATCGCCGTTTCCGACCCCACCAATTTGTCCGCCCTGGAGGAGATACGGTTCAACACAGGATTGAACATTGAAACGGTGGTGGTCGAGGAAGACAAACTGGTTCAGTGGATAGCACATCAGGAATCCGAAGCTGAAGACAGTGCCTTTGATGATCTGGACGACGACCTGGACGATCTGGACGTCAGCGCCGCGGAAGAAAACAAAACTGACGAAACCAAATCCGGCGCCGACGACGCCCCCATTGTCCGCTTCGTTAACAAGCTGCTGCTTGATGCCATCAAGGGCGGCGCGTCAGACCTTCATTTCGAGCCCTACGAAAAGAGTTACCGGGTTCGCTTTCGCCAGGATGGCATTCTACAAAGTGTAAGCAAACCGCCGGTCAATATCGCCAGCAAACTTTCCGCACGGTTAAAGGTCATGGCACGGCTGGACATTTCCGAACGCCGGGTTCCCCAGGATGGGCGCATCAAGCTGAAAATCTCCAAAACTCGTGCCATCGATTTCCGCGTTAACACCTGCCCTACACTGTTTGGCGAAAAGATCGTGCTACGGATTCTTGACCCGGAATCCGCCAAGATGGGTATTGAAGCGCTGGGCTATGAAGATATTCAAAAGCAGATGTACCTGGACGCGCTACACAAGCCACAGGGCATGATTCTGGTTACCGGCCCCACGGGCTCGGGTAAAACCGTTTCACTCTATACCGGTGTCAACATTCTCAACACCCCGGAGCGAAACATCTCCACTGCGGAAGACCCGGTGGAAATCAACCTGGAAGGCATCAACCAGGTCAATGTGAACCCCAAGCAGGGCATGGATTTCTCCTCCGCCCTACGCGCCTTTCTGCGTCAGGATCCGGATGTCATTCTGGTGGGGGAGATTCGGGACCTGGAAACCGCCAGTATTGCAGTGAAAGCCGCTCAAACCGGTCATATGGTGCTTTCGACCCTCCATACAAACAGTGCCCCGGAGACCCTGACCCGGCTACGAAATATGGGGGTGCCGTCTTTCAATATTGCTACCTCCGTTGTCTTGATTATCGCACAGCGGCTCGCCCGGCGACTTTGTGAGCATTGCAAAACGGAAATGGACATCCCTAAACAATCGTTACTTGAGATGGGCTTCACTGAAGAAGATGTGGCAACCGGATTTACTGTCTATGGCCCTGAGGGATGTGACAAGTGCAAAGGGGGCTACAAGGGGCGTGTCGGGGTCTACGAAGTGGTCAAGATCACTGACGGCATCGCCCGAATCATCATGGAGGAAGGTAACTCCATCCAGATCGCTGATCAGTGCCGCAAAGAGGGATTCAATGACCTGCATCGCTCCGGCCTGGTCAAAGTCATGCAAGGTGTGACAAGTCTGGAAGAAATCAACCGTGTCACCAGCGGGCATTAACTATGGCTAAAGCAGCAACACAACAAAAAAGTGCCACCTTTGTTTACGAAGGCGTAGACCGTCGCGGCGTAAAGGTAAAGGGGGAAGTGAGCGGCAAAGGGCCGGCTCTGGTTCGTGCCGAACTTCGCAAGCAGGGCATCAATGCCAAGAAGGTGGTAAAGAAGCGCGAGATCAACATTGGCGGCAAGAAGAAGATCAAGCCAATGGACATTGCCATCTTTACTCGCCAGATGGCCACCATGATGAAGGCCGGCGTCCCCCTCGTACAGGCTTTTGAAATTGTTGCTGACGGGCTGGACAACCCATCCATGAAAGACCTAGTACTAAAGCTCAAGGTGGAAGTGGAAGGAGGTAACAATTTTGCCGGCGCCCTCAAGAAGCATCCTCTCTATTTTGATGATCTCTATTGCAGTCTGATTGACGCAGGGGAGCAGTCTGGAGCCCTGGAAACCATGCTGGATCGAGTGGCACTGTACAAAGAGAAAAGTGAAGCCCTGAAGCAAAAAATCAAGAAAGCATTAAAGTACCCAATTACCGTTATTATTGTCGCGGCGATTGTAACCGCAATCCTCTTGCTCAAGGTAGTCCCGGTATTTGAAGATCTATTCAAGGGTTTTGGCGCAGAGCTCCCCGCCTTTACACAATTTGTTATAGGTCTTTCAAACTCACTGCAAAACAACTTTCTGTATATATTAGCAGGCATCATTGTATTAGGCGTCGGACTATCTGAAGCAAGGAGACGTTCCGAAGCATTCAGAGATACACTCGACAGGCTAATGCTAAGGTTACCCCTTGTGGGTGATCTAACATTTAAAGCGACAGTAGCGCGCTATGCACGGACTCTTGCCACCACTTTTGCAGCTGGCGTCCCATTGGTTGAAGCACTTGACGCTTGCGCGGGTGCAACCGGCAATGTGGTTTATCGCAGAGCGGTTCTGCGTATCAAGGAAGATGTATCCACAGGTCAGCAACTGCAATTTGCCATGCGGGCAACGGGTGTTTTTCCTGCCATGGCACTCCAGATGACCGCCATTGGCGAAGAATCCGGTGCCCTTGATGCCATGCTGGAAAAAGTGGCTATCTATTACGAAGATGAGGTCGACAACGCCGTGGACGGCCTTACCAGTATGATGGAGCCGCTTATCATGAGTGTACTTGGCGTATTGATTGGCGGTCTGATCGTTGCCATGTATCTGCCAATCTTCCAGCTGGGAAGCGTCGTTTAGCATGCAACCTTTTTTCCCCGATGTTTTGTCACAGCCGGCGGTACTTGTCTCTGTCATAACAATTCTGGGTTTATTAGTAGGCAGCTTCCTCAATGTGGTAGTCCATCGCCTGCCCTTGATGATGGAGCGCGCCTGGAAACAGGAAGCCCGTGAATTACTGGAGCTTGAGAGCACCGAAGCGCTTACGGTATTCAACCTGGTTGTACCCCGCTCGCGCTGCCCGCACTGTGACCACCAGATTCGTTCCTGGGAGAACATCCCCGTGGTCAGCTGGCTGGCGCTGCGTGGCAAGTGCAGCCACTGCAAGAACCCGATCAGCAAGCGCTACCCGACGGTTGAAATCATCAGTGGCATACTGTCCGGCCTGTGCGCCTGGCATTTCGGTTATGGGCCATGGCTGGCCTTTACACTGTTTGCTACCTGGATCCTGCTGGCGGCAGCGTTGATCGACTTCGACACCTCACTGCTCCCCGATAGCCTGAATTATCTTCTGCTGTGGGCAGGCCTGCTGGCAGCGGTCATCGGCATCTCCCCCGTTGGCCTACAGGATGCCGTGATCGGTGCCATGGCCGGTTATCTATCACTATGGAGCATCTACTGGCTGTTCAAGCTGCTGACCGGCAAGGAAGGCATGGGCTATGGCGATTTCAAACTGCTTGCCGCCCTGGGCGCCTGGGTGGGCTGGCAGTATCTCCCCTTGATCATCCTGCTATCGTCGGTGGTTGGTCTGGTGTTTGCCATCATCATGATGGTTAGTGGCAGCGTAAAGCGCGACCAGGGCATCCCCTTTGGCCCCTATCTGGCCACCGCTGGCTGGATTGCCCTTCTCTGGGGGGAAACCATCGTCAGTTCCTATCTGGGGCTGTTTAAGCTCAGTTGACCGTGGACAATTGATAATTGACAGCCAAAAGCAAAACCTAACTTGGACGGGTTTGAGCTTTCGCTGTCAACTATTCACTATCAACGGTCAGCACTTCCCCCAATAGGCTATGGCATCAAAGCCTGTGTTGAATTCGGAGTTCCTTCATGTACGTAGTAGGCCTGACCGGCGGCATTGGCAGCGGCAAGACCGCCGCCACGGATTATCTGGCCCAGCAGGGCATTACCATTGTCGATGCGGACCTGGCGTCCCGGGTGGTGGTAGAGCCGGGCCAGCCGGCGCTGGCCGCCATCGCCGATCATTTCGGCAAAGGCGTGATCGCCGAAGATGGCTCGCTGGACCGGCGCGCATTACGCGAGATCGTATTCGCCGATGCCGACGCACTGAAAGTGCTGGAGGGCATTACCCACCCGGCCATCGGCGATGAGCTGCACCGCCAGATTCGGGCCAGTCACTCCCCCTACACTATTCTGGTATCGCCGCTACTGCTGGAAACCAGTCAGAAGGATCTGGTCGATCGCATCCTGGTCATTGATGCCCCCGCCACATTACAGGTGGAGCGAACCATGGCCCGAGATCACGTGCCGGAAGCCCAGGTGGCCGCAATCATGAAAGCCCAGATGCAACGGGATAGGCGTCTGGACCAGGCGGATGATGTGGTGGAAAACCACGGCAGTCTGGAGCAGTTTCACCAGCAACTGGATCGTCTGCATCGCTTTTATCTGGAGCAGGCACAATGAGCAACGACAAGCCAACCCGAACCTACCCCTGCCCACAATGTCGCACGCTGACGCGATGGGACAACAACCCCTGGCGCCCGTTCTGCAGTGAACGCTGCAAACTGATTGATCTGGGCGACTGGGCCTCGGAGCGACATGCCATTCCCGGCGACCCGGAAGCGCCCGGCGACGATTTTCAGGACTAGCGACTAAGACCAGAATGCGCGGATGCCGGCCACGCCCACGGCCCCGTGTTCACGGGCCAGGGGCAGATGATCCGGCGTCAACCCACCCAGCGCGAAACAGGCCAGCGGCTGGCCAATCATCAGGGCAGCGGCCTGTGGCCAACCCAGTGGAGAGGCGCCGGGATGGCTGGGCGTTTTCTCTACCGGTGACACCATCGCCATATCCAGCGATAGCGAGACTATCTTTTCCATTTCCGCCCGGTCATGGCAGGCAGCAGAGACTACCCCGGCAAAATCCGGACGTTGGTCACAGCCCGCCAGCACCGCTGCGGGCAGATGCAACCCAAAGGCGCCCTCCTGTTGGGCAATCGCGGCATCCTCTTCGCTTACCATGCGCAGCCAGAACCGGATGCCATGATAACGACAACAAGACGCAATCTCGGGCAAGGCCTCATGCTGGCTCCAGTGACGAAGATAAATACCGGTTTGGGTGGCATCCAGCTCACCGATGGCCTGCAATAACGACGTCAGTGACTGGTCCGGCGGCGCAATCGCCAGCGAAGGCGGCAGTGTCAGGGCCGTCACCACCGGCCGATTGGCCGCGGGAAAAGACAGCCCGGGTAATTCGCTGTTTTCAAACCAGGCCACAGGCTGCCCTTCCCTGCCATGGGGCTCACCCTGCCAGGCGAACACTTCACGAAAATGCAGTGTTACGTGCAGGTCTGAATACTGGTGGACGATGGTCATGAACGGGGCGGATTCTGATTGCTCCATGGCCAGTTCTTCATGCAGCTCGCGGGCCAGGGCGGCAGCCAGGGACTCGCCTGGCTCTACCTTGCCACCGGGGAATTCCCAGTGACCGCCCTGATGCTTGTCATCCGGGCGCTTGCCAAGACAAATGCGACCGTCCTTACCACGGATAATGGCGGCAACGACAATGATGGCGGGTGTAGTCATATCACAACGCCTTTCGTAGGGCGGAAATTTGCAAAGAAAATCTCCGCCATGAAACGCCTGACCGGCGGAGATCGGCTACGCCGATTTCCGCCCTGCGCTTGTTCAGCCTGAATCACCTGGGTTCGCTTGCAAGCAAGCGCCAGCACGCGTTTATGTTGCGTTTAATTAGGTGCGGTATTCGGCATTGATCTTCACATAGTCGTAGCTGAAGTCACAGGTCCACACCGTACATTGCCCATCACCGGCGCCCAGATCCGCACGAATAAGGATGTCTTGCTGTGCCATTACAGCCGCACCCTGTGCTTCCTGGTAGCCGTCAGCCACTCCGCCGTTTTCCACCAGAGCCACCTGATCCAGCCAGACGTTGACCCGGCTTACATCCAACTCGGCAATGGGGGCTCGACCAATGGCGGCCAGAATTCGCCCCCAGTTCGGATCGGAAGCAAAAAGGGCGGTTTTCACCAGGGGTGAATGGGCAATGGTCTCCGCCACCACGCGAGCATCCGCGTCGCCGGCCGCCCCCTGCACCTGGATTTCCACAAACTTGGTCGCCCCTTCGCCATCGCGCACCAGCGCCTGGGCAAGCTCCACGAACACGTCCTCCAGCGCCTGGTAGAGCAGCGCATTCTGCTCGGTCAGTTCGGTGATCTCTGCCATCTCTGCCTGGGCGGTACTTACCAGCATGCAGGCATCATTGGTAGACGTATCGCCATCCACGGTGACGCGGTTGAAGGAGCAATCAGCAAGAGCTTTCACCCAACGGTCCAGCAATGGCTGGGCAATGGGCGCATCGGTGGCGATAAAGCCCAGCATGGTGGCCATGTTCGGCTTGATCATGCCCGAGCCCTTGGCCATGCCGGTGACAGTAATCGGCACGCCATTGAGCTCCACCCGGCGACTGGTCACCTTGGGGCGGGTATCGGTGGTCATGATGCCTTCAGCCGCATTGCCCCACTGGTGGCCATCCAGTGCCGCAAGCGCCTTCGGCAGGCCCCGCTCAAAGGCAGTCAGCGGGAACTGTTCGCCGATAACGCCGGTGGAAAACGGCAGAATCTCGGCGGCCTCACAGCCAGCCTCCGCGGCCAGCAGATCACAGGTCGCCAGACAGTTGGCCATGCCCTTTTCACCGGTACCGGCATTGGCATAGCCGGTGTTGATCATCAGAAAACGGGGACGCGCCTTGCCCAGATGAGCCCTGGCAACCTGCACCGGCGCCGCACAAAAACGGTTAAGCGTGAAAACGCCACTGACGCGACTGCCCGGCGCCAGCTCCAGCACCACCAGGTCCTTGCGATTGGCCTTCTTGATACCCGCTTCCACGGCGGCAAGCCGCACGCCGGGAACCGGCAACCACTCTGTCTGTGTCATATCTTTTCCTTTGCAACAACGACGCGGGAGCTTGCCTTGCAAGCGAAAGGCCGGCTTTTGCCGTAATGCTGTTCACTTAAGCTTTTAAGCCCCTCTCCCCTTGCGGGAGAGGGGTTGGGGAGAGGGGGACGTGACAGCCAGATCAATGGTAAGTCATTGAAATTTGCACGCACCCTCTCCCTGTCCCTCTCCCGCAAGGGGAGAGGGGACCTGCCTGAAAAGGGTTGAGCCAGATTTGCACCGCTTAAGTGAACAGCATTAGGCTTTTGCCGGCCTTGTCTCACTCTTTACGCTTTCGCGGGCAGCCCCGCTTCACTATCAGCTTTCCAGCTTGCCGTGACACTGTTTGTATTTCTTGCCGGAGCCACAGGGGCACGGTTCGTTGCGGCCGATCTTGCGGCCTTCACGGACCACGGTCTTGGGCGCCTCGCCCTGCTCTGCGGTACCGTCGGTACCCGGCTCGGGGGCGGCCTGCATCTTCATTTTCTCGGCCTGGATACGCGCTTCCTCCTGGCGCTGACGCTCCAGGCGTTCCACTTCGTCATCACGGCGCATTTCGAAGCTGTGCAGAATGCGGATCAGCTCATGTTGAATCTGGTTGAGCATTTCCTGGAACAGCGTGAAGGCTTCCTTCTTGTATTCCTGCTTGGGGTTCTTCTGGGCGTAACCGCGCAGATGAATGCCCTGGCGCAGGTGATCCATGCTCGCCAGGTGCTCTTTCCAGTGACGATCCAGGATCTGCAGCATCAGGTGTTTCTCGATCTGGCGCAGGGTGTCCTCGCCGATCTGTGCTTCCTTCTCCTGGTACTGCTGGGCCAGGCTCTCGCTGAGCTTCTCCACCACATCCTGGATATGCATCTGGCTGTTTTCATTCAGCCACTGCCCCACCGGAGCCTTGCACTGGAATTCCGCATCCAGGGTTTTCTCCAGGCCCGGCACATCCCACTGGTCTTCCACCGTACCCGGCTGCATGTAGTTGTGCACCAGCTCCTCGACCACATCTTCGCGGATGCTGGCAATGGAACTGGCCAGACTCTCCGCTTCCAGAATCTGGTCACGCTGACTGTAGATCACACGGCGCTGATCATTGGCCACATCATCGTATTCCAGCAGGTTCTTGCGGATATCGAAGTTGCGCCCTTCCACCTTGCGCTGGGCATTCTCGATGGCGCGGGTCACCCAGCGGTGCTCGATGGCCTCGCCGTTTTCCAGGCCCAGCGAACGCATCAGATTGCGAATCTTGTCAGAAGCGAAGATGCGCATCAGGTCATCTTCCATGGACAGGAAGAAACGGGTGTAACCCGGGTCCCCCTGACGACCGGCACGGCCGCGCAGCTGATTATCAATGCGGCGTGACTCATGACGCTCGGTACCAATGATGTGCAGACCACCGGCCTCCAGCACCTGATCATGGTTGGCCTGCCATTCGGCCCGGATTTTCTCCGCCTCGCCCTCGGACGGATTATCCATGTGCTTGATCTGCTCTTCCGGGTTACCGCCAAGCATGATGTCGGTCCCCCGGCCGGCCATGTTGGTGGCAATGGTCACCGCGCCGGGGCGACCGGCCTGGGCAATGATCTGCGCTTCGCGCTCGTGGAACTTGGCGTTCAGCACTTCGTGGGGAATCTTGTCCTTCTTGAGACGCTGGGACAGATACTCGGACGCCTCGATGGTGGCGGTACCCACCAGCACCGGCGCCCCCTTCTCGACAATGCCCTTGATCTCGCCGGCAATAGCATCGAACTTTTCCTGCAACGACAGGTACACCTGGTCGTTGGCGTCAACACGCACCATGGGCCGGTTGGTGGGCACCACCACCACATCCATGCCGTAGATCTGGCGGAATTCCGCCGCTTCGGTATCGGCGGTACCGGTCATACCGGCCAGCTTGTTGTAGAGGCGGAAATAATTCTGGAAGGTGGTAGAGGCCAGCGTCTGGTTCTCCTGCTGGATATTGACACCCTCCTTGGCTTCCACCGCCTGGTGAATGCCTTCCGACCAGCGCCGGCCAGGCATGGTACGGCCGGTATGCTCGTCCACGATCACAATCTGCCCGCCCTGGACAATGTAGTCCCGGTCCTTGTGGAACAGGGCATGGGCCTTCAGGGCAGCATGAACGTGGTGCAGCAGCGCCAAATTGTGCGCAGCATAGAGGCTCTCACCCTCTTCCAGCAGACCATTACTGACCAGCAGGGATTCGATCAGCTGGTGGCCTTCCTCGGTGAGTTCCACCTGACGCTGTTTTTCGTCGACGAAATAGTGGCCGCCCTCTTCATCCTTGGGCTGAGGCTGCAGCTGTGGCATCAGCTTGTTGACGGCCTGATACAGCTCGGAGGAATCCGCCGCCGGGCCGGAGATGATCAACGGGGTGCGGGCCTCGTCAATCAGGATGGAGTCCACCTCATCAACAATGGCGTAATTAAGGCCGCGCTGGACACGGTCATCCAGACGGAACGCCATGTTGTCGCGCAGGTAGTCGAAACCGAATTCGTTGTTGGTGCCGTAGGTAATGTCGGCGTTGTAGGCCTCGCGCTTCATCTCGGCGGGTTGCTGGGAGAGGATGACACCCACCGTCAGGCCCAGAAACTCATACAGCGGGCGCATCCAGTTGGCATCCCGCTCGGCCAGGTAATCATTGACGGTTACCACATGCACGCCTTCGCCGGACAGGGCATTGAGATAGGCGGGCAAGGTCGCGGTCAGGGTTTTACCTTCACCTGTACGCATTTCGGCAATGCGCCCCTCATGCAGGGACATACCGCCAAGCATCTGCACGTCAAAGTGGCGCATACCCATGACCCGGGTGGAGGCTTCACGCACCACCGCAAACGCTTCGGGCAGCAGCTCATCCAGGGTTTTGCCGCCCTGATAAGCCTGCTTGAGCTCGACGGTCTTGTTCTGCAACTCGCTGTCACTCAGTTGTGACAGGGATTCCCCCAGGCCATTAATGACTTCCACCAGACGGCCCATTCGCTTGAGTTCGCGATCGTTCTTGGTGCCGAAGACTTTTTTCGCAATCGTAGCCAGCATAAAACTTCCGGTCTTTATAATGTGGTGTAAACGACAGCCCAGGCCAGTCGCCGGAGCACGCGGCCCCTTGCAAAGTCAGCCATTCTAGCAGGCTGCTGGAAAAAAACTGAGTACTGTCGCCATAGCGGTATCAGCAAACGCCCACGGGCGCGCATGATGCCCTGACGGGATTGCGGTCAGATGACCGATCCCGGCCCCGAATGCCGTTTCCGGCCAGTAACAGGGAACCGGAAAACACGCTGAAGTTCCCGGCAGGCTGCCAGGTGGCGGCGAATTCCACCATCACCATGGGGCATCAGGGTTCGCGATTCCAATCCTGTAGAGATAGGGCAGGCCTGCGGGCATTCAAGGCCAGGCGCACAAAAAAGGCTCCGCGAGGAGCCCTTTTTGAGCCGGACTAACGCCGGGCGCGGTAAATATAGGGTTGAGGATTGATCTGGCGGCCGTTCTTGAGCACCTCGTAGTGCACATGGGGGCCGGTGGAGCGCCCTTCATTACCCACCAGCGCAATCACATCGCCGGTACGCACGATGTCGCCCGGCTTCACCAGAATCTTCTCGGCATGGCCATAGCGAGTGGCCAGGCCGCCACCATGATTGATCTGCACCAGTTCCCCATAACCGGAACGCGGGCCCGCATAGGTCACCACCCCGGAACCGGTGGCGATGATCGGGGTCCCCATCTTGGCCGCGAAATCCATGCCGCGGTGGAAGGCAATCTTGCCACTGAAGGGATCAGCACGGCGGCCGAAGCGGCTGGACATCCAGCCCTTCTTCACCGGACGGCCTGACAGGTAGGTCTGCTTCTTGAGCTCCTGATCGGACAGCAGATCATCGAGGATATCCAGCTGTCGCTCCCGGCGCTCCAGAGTGGCGGTCATGTCATTGAGGGCATCCATGAAGGACGGCGGCGCAAAACTGACGCTGTCACCGGGGACATCCGGGCCACCCAGCCCCGGGTCACTGTTGAAATCGAACTCGTCGCTGCCGATATCGGCCACATCCACCAGACGCTCACCCAGGGCATCCAGGCGCATCAGGCGGGCCTGGGCCTGGGCCAGTTTCAGGGTCATGGCGCGGAATTCTTCCTGGCTCTGGCGATTCAGTGCCTGCACCTGTTGCTTCTGTTCGGCCAGTTGATCGGCAAAACGTTCGGTAACCAACGGGGTATAACCGCTCTTGCCCACCTGATAGCTGAGCCAGTAGGCGCCGCCACCCACCAGCACGGGGATCACGAAAAGGACGGCGGCCAGAAGCCAGGGCCAGTAACGGGGCACCGGAATCGTACGCGAATGGCCGCGCTGACTGTTAAGGACTATGATGTTCATATGGTTCGCAGCGCATCAAATGAAAAACGTTTAGAATCAATAATTTGAATATTAATCTTTATCGGTTTTTTACAATTTGCAGGCTAGTCTAAGTAAATCCCATGAGCAAGACAACTTCGCCCAAAGCCCTGCAATCCCTGCTGAGTGGTCACTCCAGGCTGGCCTCCCTGGCCAGGCAGGCACCGCCGCCGTCCGGGCAGCCACAAAACGACCCGTTGAGTGTGCTACCACCGGCCCTGCGTGAGCGTGTCACCCTGGTGGAGACACCGGAACGCTGGCTGGCCATGGCGGAAACCAGTGCCACCGCCCAATTGCTGCGCTTCCACCTGCCCAAGCTGCAACAGGCCCTGCCCGGCCAGCAGATCAAGATTGTGGTGGGCGGCAAACGCGTCAATGTTCAAAGCAATTCACATGCCAATCTGCAAGACAAACCGCGACTGGATGGCGAAAGTGCCCGGCAGATTCGTGCCCTGGCGGAGGATATTGATGATGAGGGGCTGAAAGCGTCCCTGAAACGGCTAGCCAGCCGTGGCGAGGACAACACCCCCTGACTGCGGGAGAACAGTCAGGGGGTTACAGGGTACTGCATGTAATGCGGGCTTACTCTGCGGCCAGCACCGGACGCATGTAGGACACTGGCGCATCGGTAGCATCCTCGAAGGTCACCACCTCGTAGGAATCCTCCTGACGGAGCACTTCCCGCAACAGGGCATTGTTGAGCGCGTGACCGGACTTGTGACCGATAAACTCGCCGATCAGGCTGTGACCCAGCAGATACAGGTCGCCAATGGCATCCAGCATCTTGTGCTTGACGAACTCGTCCTCGTAGCGAAGACCGTCCTCGTTGAGGATACGGTACTCATCCACCACGATGGCATTATCGACACTGCCGCCCAGGGCCAGGTTCTGGCTGCGCAGGAACTCGATGTCCCGCATGAAACCAAACGTCCGCGCCCGGGCCACTTCCTTGACAAAAGAGGTGGTGGAAAAGTCGATGCTCGCCAGCTGGTTACGGTCTTCAAACACCGGGTGATCAAACTCGATGGAGAAGGTCACCTTGAAGCCATCGAAGGGCACGAAGGTGGCGGACTTGTCGCCCTCTCGCACCGTCACATCCTTCTTGATGCGGATGAACTTCTTGGCCGCTTCCTGCTCCTTGATCCCTGCGGACTGCAGCAGGAACACGAACGGGCCGGCACTGCCATCCATGATCGGCATTTCCGGGGCCGACAGCTCCACGAAGGCGTTGTCGATGCCCAGGCCCGCCATGGCAGACAGGAAATGCTCCACGGTACCCACCTTAACACCGTCCTGAACCAGGGTGGATGACAGGGTGGTTTCGCCCACGGCGCCGGCGGAGGCCTTGATTTCCACCACCGGGTCCAGGTCCACACGGCGGAACACGATACCGGTATCCACCGGTGCCGGACGCACGGTCATATAGACCTTTTCGCCGGTGTGCAGCCCCACGCCGGTAGCGCGGATCACGTTTTTCAGCGTTCGTTGTCTGATCATCAGTCTGTCACACAGCTGCGGGTATCCTGAAGGATACCGCTATCCTCAACACAAAATAAGGGCCGGATTATACCGGAATGCCCCCTATTTTCACCCTTACCGCCAGACCGTTAATCGGCCTGACGGCGGAGGAAGGTCGGAATATCAATGAAATCCAGATCTTCCGCGGTGTTGACCGCCTGCTGGCCACGCCCGCTGGCTGCCTGCTGGGCGGCGCGTTTGCGCTCCACAGCGGGACGATCCAGGTCGGCGTAATCCACCCGGCCATCGGCGGCGACAGACGTCTGACGGCCGCGCACCACTTTAAGTTCCTGGGCAGCCGCACCCAGGCCGGTGGCCACCACGGTGACGCTGATGTTATCGCCCATATCCGGGTCGATGGCGGTACCGATGATCACGTTGGCATCTTCGCTGGCCAGCTCGCTGACGATATCGCCCACCTCGGAGAACTCATCCAGTGCGATGGATTCGTTGGCGGTGATGTTGATCAGGATGCCGCGGGCGCCACGCAGGTCCACGTCTTCCAGCAGCGGGCTGGAAATGGCGGCCTGGGCCGCTTCTGCCGCCCGACCTTCGCCGCTGGCGGTGCCGGTTCCCATCATGGCCGTGCCCATTTCACTCATCACGGTACGCACGTCGGCGAAATCCACGTTGATCATGCCCGGACGCACGATCAGGTCGGCGATCCCCTTCACCGCGCCCTGCAGCACTTCGTTGGCCGCCTTGAAAGCGTCCAGCAGACTGGTGGAACCACCCAGAACGGCCTGCAGCTTCTCGTTGGGGATGGTGATCAGGGAGTGGACATGCTCCTTGAGCGCCTCGATGCCTTCCTGGGCGGAGCGCATGCGCTTCTTGCCCTCGAAGGGGAACGGCTTGGTCACCACCGCCACGGTCAGGATACCCAGCTCCTTGGCGATCTCGGCGACCACCGGCGCGGCGCCGGTACCGGTGCCACCGCCCATACCGGCGGTCACGAACACCATGTCGGCACCGTCCAGCAGCTCGGCGATGCGATCCCGGTCTTCCAGGGCCGACTGACGGCCGATATCCGGATTGGCGCCGGCGCCCAGGCCCTTGGTGACCTGGCTGCCCAGCTGAATCACGGTCTTGGCCGAGGCGTTACGCAGTGCCTGGGCATCAGTATTGGCGCAGATGAAATCCACACCTTCCACTCCTGAGCGAACCATGTGGTCCACGGCGTTACCGCCGCCACCACCGACGCCCACCACTTTAATGACCGCGCCATGCGGTACGCTGTCTTCCAGTTTGAATTGCATGGTTGATCTCCCGTTTATTGCTTCCCTGTAGAGCCGGAGCTCTGGTTGTGTCCCGGTAAAACTGCACGGCCCGGAACTGCCGCTTGTGCGAAAACTAGAAATTGCCCTGGAACCAGCTCTTGAACCGTTCCAGCCAGTTCACCGGCCCGCCGCCGGCCTGGGCGCGGGCACTGGTACCATCTTTCTCCATGCGCTGGCCATACAGCAGCAGCCCCACGGAGGTGGCGTAAATGGGGTTTTTCACCACATCGGTGAGCCCGGAAATGCCCTGCGGCATGCCCAGACGCACCGGCATGTGGAAAATTTCTTCGGCCAGGTCCACCGCGCCCTCGATCTTTGAGGAGCCACCGGTGAGCACGATGCCGCCGGGAATCAGGTCCTCGAAACCGGAGCGGCGGATCTCCGCCTGCACCAGGGTGAACAGCTCGTCGTAACGGGGCTCCACTACCTCCGCCAGGTTCTGTCGGCTGAGGGTGCGCGGCGGCCGATCGCCAACGCTGGGCACCTTGATGGTTTCATCCGCGCCGGCCAGCTGAGTCAGGGCGCAGGCATACTTCATCTTGATTTCTTCGGCATGCTGCTTGGGCGTGCGCAGGGCCATGGCGATGTCGTTGGTCACCTGGTCACCGGCAATGGGAATATTGGCGGTATGGCGAATCGCACCTTCGGTGAAGATGGCAATATCCGTGGTGCCACCGCCGATATCGACAATGCAGACACCCAGCTCGCGCTCGTCTTCGGTCAGCACCGCGTAGGCGCTGGCCAGCTGCTCGAGGATGATGTCATCCACTTCCAGGTTGCAGCGGCGCACGCATTTCTCGATGTTCTGGGCCGCGTTCACTGCGCAGGTCACCAGGTGCACCTTGGCCTCCAGCCGCACACCACTCATGCCCACCGGCTCACGCACCCCTTCCTGGTTGTCCACCACATACTCCTGCGGCAGCACATGCAGGGTTTTCTGGTCAGCGGGAATCGCCACGGCCTGGGCCGCATCGATCACCCGGTCGATGTCCGCCTGGGCCACTTCCCGGTCGCGAATGGCAACAATGCCGTGGGAGTTGAGGCTGCGCACATGGGAGCCGGCAATCCCTGCATAGACGGTATGGATATGGCAGCCGGCCATCAGCTCGGCCTCCTCCACCGCGCGCTGGATGGAGCGCACCGTGGCTTCGATATCCACGACCACGCCCTTTTTCATGCCACGTGAGGGCTGTGAGCCGATTCCGACAATTTCCATGGTGCCATCGGCGTTTGCCTGACCGACGATGGCCACCACCTTGGAGGTGCCAATGTCGAGGCCGACAATCATGTTTTCCGTTGCGTTTGCCATGTCACCGTTTCTCCTAACTCTGCTGCCAGGTCACTGCCATGCCGTCCGCATAGCGCAGGTCGACCCGGGCTGCCTGGCGGCTGTCTGTGCTCAACACGCCGCGATAAAGCCGCACGAAGCGGCGAAGCTTGGTGGCGTAATGCTCGCGATCCACCACCAGTTGCAGTCCATTGTTCAGTGTCAGCCGGGCGGTCAGCCGGGCATTCACTTCCATGCTTTTTATGGTCAGGCCCACATCCGCCAGCAATTTGCCCATGCTGTGGTAGAAGCCCATTACCTCATCCAGACGCTGGGGCGGGCCGCTCAAACGCGGCAGGCCCTGCAGGTCGTACTGCTTGAGCGCCTTGAACGGTTCGCCGCTGTCGGACACCAGCACCGAGCCGTTCCATACCGCCAGCGGTTTGCGCTCGGTCACCGCCAGCACCACCTTGTCAGGCCACTGGCGACGTACCGAAACGTCACGCACCCAACTCAGTGCCCGTGCCTGCCGGTAGATTTTCTCCAGCGGCACGGTGAAATAGTTTTCATCGCGCACCAGGGCCGCCAGCGCCGTTTCCAGCTGTTGCTGGCGACGGGCATCGGTGACGCCTTTCACGCCTACCTGGCGAACCGGATAGGCATCCAGCATGGCCGGCAGGTAAATCACCAATGTCAGCAGCAATACCGCCACACCGCTGACCAGCATCCACGGCACAGCGGCGGACAACCGCTGGCGCAACGGCACACCGGCCTTTCTGGCCGGCCGCCGCGGCGCCGCACCGCGGGCGGGCGCCTTGCTAGCCCTGGCCACGCCCTTGCTCCCAGGCCCGCAGCAGGATTTCACCCACCAGGGTGTCGAAATCCCGCCCGGCCGCCCTGGCTGCCATCGGCACCAGGGAATGGTCGGTCATGCCCGGCACAGTGTTCACTTCCAGCAGCTGCCAGCGACCCTGCTCGTCACGCATCACATCCACCCGGCCCCAGCCCCGACAACCGACCACCCGGAAGGCATTCAGCGCCAGCGTCCTCAGGGCCTGCTCATCGGCCTCGTCGAGCCCGGCCGGGCAAAGGTATTCGGTGCTGTTGGACTGGTACTTGGCCTCGTAGTCATAAAAAGCGTTGGGCGTTTTCAGGCGAATGGCCGGCAGTGCCTCATCGCCGAGAATGGCCACGGTGTACTCCGGGCCGTTGACCCAGGCTTCCACCAGCACATCCGCATCAAACTGTTTGGCCGCCACCAGCGCCGCCGCCAACTCATCGGCGTTATCGGCCTTGGCCATGCCGATGGACGAGCCCTCATGGGCCGGTTTGATCATCAGCGGAAAGCCCAGGTCGGTATCGTCACGGCCGGCCACGTAAAAGGCCGGCGTCGGCAGGCCCGCCCCCTTCCACAATTGCTTGGTACGCACCTTGTCCATGCCGATGGCGGAGGCCATCACGCCGGAGCCGGTGTAGGGGATACCCAGATGCTCCAGCACACCCTGGATCACGCCGTCCTCACCACCGCGCCCGTGCAGGGCAATAAAGGCGATATCGAAGCCCTTGAGGGTATCGATGCTCTTGTCGGCCGGGTCTACCAGCTCGGCAATCAGGCCCAGATTGCGCAGCCCCTGGTGCACGGCGGCACCGCTCTTGAGAGACACCGGGCGCTCGGCGGACTTGCCACCGGCCAGTACCGCCACTCGCCCTACCTGGGCCAGCTTCTGTTTCAGCAGTACGCTATCCACGCTTGGCGCCTCCCTGTTCGGCCAGTTCCCTGGCAATGGCACCGACATTGCCGGCACCCTGGGTGACCAGCAGATCACCATCCTGCAGCTGGGTTTCCAGGATCTCGGCCAGCTTGGCCGGATCATCCACAAACACCGGTTCCACCCGGCCACGCTTGCGGATGCTGCGGCACAGAGCCCGGGCATCGGCACCGGGAATCGGGTCCTCGCCGGCACCATAAACCTCCAGCATCAGCAGCACATCGACGCCGGACAGCACTTCCACGAAATCCTCGTAGAGATCCTGGGTCCGGGTATAACGGTGCGGCTGGAACAGCATGGCCAGCCGACGCCCCGGCCAGCCGGCCCGGATCGCGTCGATGGTTACCGCCACTTCGCTGGGGTGATGACCGTAGTCATCCACCAGCGTGGCGCTGCCACCGGCAAAGTGATATTCACCCTGCACATCAAAGCGCCGGCCAACGCCGGTAAAGTGGTTCAGACCACGGACGATGGCCTCGTCATCAGCCCCCTCGTCGGCGGCCACGGCGATGGCTGCCAGGGCATTGAGTACATTGTGTCGGCCGGGCATGTTCAGGGTGATATCCAGCGGCGCACCTTCCTTGCGAATCACCCTAAAACGGGTGCTCATGCCTTTTTGCTGCACATTTTCGGCACGCAGGTCCGCATCGTCGCTGAAGCCATAGCGGATCACCTGGCGATTGACCCGTGGCAGCAGACGGCGCACCACCGGATCATCCACGCACATCACCGCCACCCCGTAGAACGGCAGGTTGTGCAGAAATTCGATAAAGGTGTTTTCCAGCCGCGCGAAATCACCGCCATAGGTATGCATATGGTCGGCTTCAATGTTGGTGACAATGGCGCTCATCGGCTGCAGATGCAGGAAGCTGGCATCGGACTCGTCGGCTTCGGCCACCAGGTAGCGGCTCTGTCCCAGACGGGCATTGGTGCCGGCACTGTTGAGGCGCCCGCCAATCACGAAGGTCGGGTCCATACCTGCCTCGGCCATGATGGCGGCGGTCATGGAGGTGGTGGTGGTCTTGCCATGGGTACCGGCCACGGCAATGCCGTGGCGGAAGCGCATCAGCTCCGCCAGCATCTGTGCCCGTGGCACCACCGGAATACGCTGCTCATGGGCGGCGGCCACTTCCACGTTGTCGGTATTCACCGCCGTGGAGGTCACCACCACATCGGCCCCGTCGATGTTTTCTGCCCGGTGACCGATCTCCACCCGCACGCCCTGGCTACGCAGGCGCTCCACCACCGCGGATTCCTTGATATCGCTGCCGCTGATGGCATAGCCCTGATTGGCCAGCACCTCGGCGATGCCGCACATGCCCACGCCGCCAATACCCACAAAGTGGATACCGCGGATACGGCGCATTTCCGGCACGGTATGAATGATGTCGTTATCGGCCATTGGCCACCTCCTCACAGAGCGTGGCCGCGCGCTCGGCGCTATCGGCCATCGCCTGCTCCCGTGCCTTGATGGCGATCTGCGCCAGCGAGGCCCGGTCTGCAACGGGTTTCAGGGCGGCAGCCAGGGCCGCCGCGCTCAGCTGCCGCTGGTCCAGCAACAGGGCGGCGCCCCGGTCAACCAGCCAGCGGGCATTCAATGTCTGGTGGTCATCCACCGCCGTGGGCAGCGGAATGAACAGGGCCGCCACACCAGCGGCGGCCACTTCTGCCACGGTCAGGGCGCCGGCCCGGCAGATCACCAGATCCGCCCAGCCGTAGGCCTCGGCCATGTCGTCAATGAATTCCGTTACCTGGGCCTGCATGTGCAGGGCCTGGTAAATCGGCGCCGCCTCGTCCTGACGATTGGCACCACATTGGTGACGGATCTGGATATCCGCCCCCAACACCGCCAGCAGCAGTTCCGGCAGATCCCGGTTCAGGGCCAGGGCGCCCTGGCTACCGCCCAGTACCAACACCCGCATGGCGCCCTGGTGCTGGGCATAGCGACGACTGGGCTCTTCAAGATCGGCGATTTCCGGGCGCACCGGGTTGCCCACCCAACAGGCCTTGCGGCTGTCAAAGGCACCGGAGAAACCTTCCAGGGTCACCGTGGCCAACCGCGACAGCAGCCGGTTGGTAAGCCCCGGTACCGCATTCTGTTCGTGGACCACCACCGGCACGCCGCACAGCCGCGCCGCCAGGCCACCAGGCCCACTGGCAAAGCCGCCGAAGCCCACGGCCAGCACAGGTCGACGCTCACCAATCAGGCGGCGCGCCTGCATTACGGCCCGCAGCAGATTGATCGGCGCGGTCAGCTTGCGCTGAATGCCGCCACCACGCAGGCGGGACACCGCCAGCTCGGCGATTTCATAGCCATACTGGCGCACCAGCTTGCCTTCCATGCCGTGTTGAGCACCCAGCCAGAGGATCCGGTAGCCGCGGGCCTTGAGCTGGTCCGCCACGGCCAGGGCAGGAAACACGTGGCCGCCGGTGCCGCCGGCCATGATCAATATGGTGGCACTCATTTACGCGCCCTCCCCCTGGCTTTCAGGTGCTCGGCTTCCGCGCCGGCACGCAACACCAGGCCAATCATGGCCGCCGAAATCAGCAGCGAAGAACCGCCGTAGCTGATGAATGGCAGGGTCAGCCCCTTGGTGGGCAACAGCCCCATATTCACGCCCAGGTTGATAAAGGCCTGGGAGCAGAACACGAAGGCACAGCCATAGACCAGGTAGGCGTGATACAGCAGACCTCGCTCTTCCAGGCTGTGCCCCAGGCGGAACACCCGCCAGCCGAGCAGGATAAAACCGCCGATCAGCGCCACATTGCCCAGCAAACCCAGTTCTTCTCCCATCACCGCATAGACAAAATCGGTATGCGCTTCCGGCAGGTAGAACAGCTTCTGCACGCTGTTGCCCAGGCCCACGCCGAACCAGTGACCACGGCCAAAGGCGATCAGGCTCTGGGTGAGCTGGTAACCGGAACCAAACTGGTCCGCCCAGGGGTCGGTAAAGGCCATCAGACGGGCCACCCGGTAGGGTTCCGCCACGGCAATCAGGCCGGCCAGGCCCACTGCAACCAGGCCAATCAGCAGGAAGCGCAGGGTCGGCACGCCGGACAGGAACAGCATGCCCATGGCGGTGATACCCAGCACCACCACGGCACCGAAGTCCGGCTCCAGCAACAGGAACACCATCAGCACGCCCAGCAACCCCAGGGGCATCAGGAAAGCCTTCCACTGGGTTTCCAGCGCGCCCTTGCGCTCGGCGATGTAGCCGGCCAGATAAAGCACGAAGCAGAGCTTGACGATTTCCGAGGCCTGTACTGTCAGGCCCGGCAGCGCAATCCAGCGGGTGGAACCGTTTACCGTGCGGCTCAGCCCCGGCACAAACACCAGCACCAGTGCCGCCAGCGCCACCGGCAACATGACAAAACGCAGCCGCTCCAGCAGGGCCAGCGGCACGCCGTAATAGACCACGCCGCCCACCAGCAGGCCCAGTAACAGGTAGGCCCCGTGGCGGGTGGCGTAATAGAAAGGATCGCCCAGATTGGTTTCGGCAATCTGCAAACTGGCGGAGGTGACCATCACCAGACCGGCCAGACAGAGCACGATCGTGGTCCACAGCAACGGTTTGTCCAGGCCCCGGTTGTCCAGGCGCAGGATCATGCGATCAGCCATCACACACCTCCCGGGCCCGGGTAGTGAAATCATCGCCACGGGCGGCAAAGCCGCTGTACATGTCAAAAGAGGCGCACGCCGGCGACAGCAGCACCGCATCGCCGGGCTGGGCCAGCGCGTGGGCGCGGGCCACGGCGGCGGCCATGTCCGTCACCAGTTCGCAGGGCGCTGCGGACATGCCCTCGGCCAGGGCCTGGCGATCCTCGCCCATCAACAGGGCGGCGCGCAGATACTGGCGAGCGGGTTCGGCCAGCGGAGAAAAATCCTGCCCCTTGCCCTGGCCACCGGCCACCAGGATGACCTTGCCGTCAATGCTTTCACCGATACCGGTGAGCGCCGCCAGGGTGGCGCCCACATTGGTGGCCTTGGAATCATTGAACCAGCGCACCCCGCCGGCTTCGGCCACCATCTGGCAGCGATGCGGCAGACCGGTGAAGGCCTTCACCGTGGCCAGTGCCTTGTCCCGGTTCAGGCCCAGGGCATCACTCATGGCCATCACGGCGAGAATGTTCATGGCGTTGTGACGGCCGGTCAGCGCCAGCTCGTCGAGTCGCAGCAGAGGCTCTCCCCGGCACAGCAGCAGGCCGTTGTCACCATCCAGGCGATAATCGGACTCCGGATGGGTGCCGAAGCTGATCTGCCGTGGCACCGCCACTGACGGCCGGGTGGCCAGGTCATCGCGGTTCCACACCGCCACCTGGCAGCCGTCATAGATGCGCTGCTTGGCGGCCACGTAATCGGCGAAGCTGGCATAACGGTCCAGGTGATCCTGGGACACATTGAGAATGGTGGCCACATCAGCGCTCAGGCTGTAAGTGGTTTCCAGCTGGAAGCTGGACAGCTCCAGGACATAAAGCCGGGCCCGGTCGTCCAGCAGCTCCAGCGCCGGCACGCCCAGGTTGCCGCCGATACCCGGCGACATGCTGCAGGCCTCGGCGACCTGTCCCAGCAGGGTGGTCACGGTGCTCTTGGCATTGGACCCGGTGATTGCCACCACCGGCTCACTGGCCGCGCGGGCAAACAGCTCGATATCACCAATCACTTCCTTGCCGGCCACTACCTGCTCGGCGATGGCCGGGGTGGAAATCGCCACGCCCGGGCTGACAATCAGTCGGCGAGCCTTTTCCAGCCAGCCTTTCTTGAAGCCGCCGGTATGAATCTTCAGATTCGGGAAATCGGCACGCAGCTGGTCCAGGCCGGCCGGCGCATCGCGGGTATCCAGCGCGCGCACAGGCATCTCCTGATCCGTCAGGTAACGAATCACGGAGCGCCCGGAAAGGCCCAGGCCAATAACCAGATCAAAGCCGTCTTTCAACGCCGATCTCCCTTAGCGAATCTTCAGGGTCGACAGACCCACCAGTACAAGAATCACGGTGATGATCCAGAACCGCACAATGATCTTCGGCTCCGGCCACCCTTTCAGTTCAAAGTGGTGATGAATCGGCGCCATTCTGAAAATGCGCCGGCCAGTGAGCTTGAACGAGCCCACCTGCAACATCACCGAAACGGTCTCCATCACGAACACGCCGCCCATGATGAAAAGCACGATTTCCTGACGGACGATCACCGCCATCACGCCCAGCACCGCACCCAGAGCCAGGGCGCCCACATCGCCCATGAAGACCTGCGCCGGGTAGGCGTTGAACCAGAGGAAACCCAGCCCCGCGCCACACAGGGCCGAGGCGATAATGGTCAGCTCGCCGGCACCGGCCACGTAGGGAATTTTCAGGTAGCTGGCAAATTCCGCGTGCCCACCCACGTAGGCGAAGATACCCAGCGCGCCCCCCACCAGCACGGTGGGCATGATGGCCAGGCCATCCAGGCCATCGGTGAGGTTGACCGCATTGCTGGTCCCGTTGATCACGAAATAGGTCAGTACGATGTAGAACCAGCCCATGTTGATCGCCACGCTCTTGAAGAACGGCACGATCAACTGGGTCTCCACCGGGCTCTGGGCCGTGGAGTAAAGTGCCACGCCGGCGCCCAGGGCACCGGCGGACAACCACAGGTATTTCCAGCGGGCCGGCAGGCCACGGGGATTCTTCTCCACCACCTTGCGCCAGTCATCCACCCAGCCCACGGCACCGAAAACCACCAGCACGCCCAGGGTGATCCACACAAAACGGTTCTCCAGGTCGCCCCACAACAGCGTGGAAGCGACAATGGCCACCAGGATCAGGGCGCCACCCATGGTCGGCGTGCCAGCCTTGCTCAAATGACTCTGCGGGCCATCACTGCGGATCGCCTGACCCACCTGCTTTTCCTGCAGCTTGCGGATCATGATCGGGCCGACCCAGAACGCCAGGAACAGGGCGGTGAGCACACTGAGAATGGCGCGCAGGGTCAGGTACTGAACGACCAGAAAGCCGCTGTAGTATTGCGCCAGATATTCGCCGAGCCAGAGCAGCATCAGTGTGTCCCCTTCGATTGCGGGCTCTCGCCCAGTGTCAGCCGCTGCACCACCGCTTCCATGCCGGCAGAACGCGACCCTTTCACCAGTACGGTGCCGCCCTCGGCCAGCACCGGAGCACTCCTGCTCACCGCCGTCTGATAATCATCCACAACATGGGCGCCGGCACCGTAGCCCTGCGCCACGGCGCTGGCGCCGCTCATCACCACCAGGCCATCCAGCCCCGCCCGGCGGGCATACTCGCCCAATTCGAACAGCAACTGATCGGCACTGGGGCCCAGTTCGCCCATGGCCCCCAGCACCAGCTGACGGGGCGCCGGCTGGGCGGCCAGCCAGTCGATCGCCACCCGCACGGAGCCCGGGTTGGCGTTGTAGGTATCGTCGACCAGTACGCCACCGGCGCAGGCCTGTATATTCATACGCCCGGGCACTGGCGCGAGCCCGGCCAGGCGTGGCACGACCTCGGCCGGGTCCAGCCCCAGCGCCGCCACGGCGGCAATCGCCATCAGCGCGTTGCTGACCTGGTGAGCGCCAGCCAGCGGCACGCACACCGGCACGCCCGCCGGTTGCAGCAGGAAGCGCACGCTGGCCTGATCCAGCTCGATGTTTTCGGCATACCAGTGCGCCTTGCCCTGACTGCTGACGCGAATCACCTCAAGCCCGACGGCCTCGGCCTGGCCGGCAAAGAAATCGGCAAAGCTGTCATCGTTATTGACGATGGCGCGGCCGCCGGACTGGCAGCCGCGAAAAATTTCCGACTTGGCATCGGCGATCCCCTGCATGGAGCCAAAGCCTTCCAGATGGGCGCCAGTAACGTTGGTGATCAACGCCACTTCCGGTTTCACCAGGGAGCTGGTCCAGGCGATCTCGCCCGGCGCATTGGCACCCAGCTCCAGCACCGCATAGCGGTGTTCGGCGCGCAGGCGCAGCAGTGTCAGTGGCACGCCGATGTCGTTGTTGAAGTTGCCACGGGTGGCCAGGGTCTGCTCACCGAGCATGGCCGCGGCCATTTCCTTCACCGTGGTCTTGCCGGCATTGCCGGTCACCGCCAGCCGGCGGGGCTGAAACTGGTCGGCATAGCCACTGGCCAGACGTCCCAGGCCCTGGCGGGTGTCGTCCACCTGCACGGCATGCTCAAAGGTGCTCTGCGACTGACTGACCAGCGCCGCCACGGCACCATCACGCCGGGCCTGATCCAGAAAGGCGTGGGCATCAAAACGCTCACCCTTGAGCGCCACGAACAGGCTGCCCGGAGTCATGGCACGGGTATCGGTCACTACCGCCTCGATGGTCAGGTCGTCGCCCTGCTGGCGACCGCCGGTCCACTGCGCGATCTGGGAAAGTCGCATCATTGCGCCCCTCCCCGCGCCTGCAGCGCCTGGCGAGCCAGTTCCCGGTCATCGCTGTGATGACGGACACCGGCAATTTCCTGATAGGTTTCGTGGCCCTTGCCGGCCAGCAGCACCACATCGCCGGGTGCCGCCCGCTGTATCGCCTCATTGATGGCCACACGGCGCTCCACCTGGCAGTGAACCCGCTGCGGGTCACTGACGCCGGCCAGCATGT
The DNA here is from genome assembly GCF_000300995.1 of Alcanivorax hongdengensis A-11-3. GTDB lineage: Bacteria > Pseudomonadota > Gammaproteobacteria > Pseudomonadales > Alcanivoracaceae > Alcanivorax > Alcanivorax hongdengensis. The sequence continues at coordinate 77,977 of NZ_AMRJ01000013.1, forward strand.
CATCGATGATGGCCTGCGGCGCCTCACTGCGCGGGTTGTCGCTGGTCAGCACCAGCACATCTGCCAGCCGCTCGGCCACCGCCGCCATTTGCGGGCGTTTGCCGCTGTCACGGTCACCGCCACAACCGACCACACAATGCAGGCGGCCGCTAAAGTGCTCACGGCAGGCCTGCAGAGCCTTCTCCAGACCGTCCGGCGTGTGCGCATAATCCACGATCACCGTGGCCGCACCGGACTGACGCACCGGCTCCATGCGACCGGGCACCGGCGTCAGGGCCATCAGGGCCGGCCCCAGCTCTTCAGCACGGACATTGAGGCCATGCAGGGTACCGGCCACCGCCATGATGTTGCTGACGGTGAAGTGCCCGAACAGGGGCAGGGTCAACGCCACCGGCTCACCGCCGACCATCAGGGTGATCTGCAGGCCCTCTTCACTGCAGTGATACTCGCGACAACGCACGGTGGCGCCGGCCTGGCTGCCGTAGGTCACACAGCGCACGCCGTCATCCAGTCGACCGATCAGGGTACTGGCGGCATTGTCATCGGTGTTGATCACGGCCAGCTGCACGCCCGGACGGGTAAACAGGGCGGATTTGGCGGCCAGGTAGCGCTCCATGTCACCGTGGTAATCCAGGTGGTCGCGGCTCAGATTGCTGAACACCGCCGCCCGTACCAGGGTCTCGCCCAGACGCCCCTGGTCGAGAGCGTGGGAAGACACTTCCATGGCCACCGCGTCAGCGCCGGCATCCCGTACCCGGGCCAGGCCCGCCTGCAGGGTCAGCGGGTCCGGTGTGGTGTGCCCGGTTTCCTGCTCCTCGCCTTTCAGTCCCAGGCCCAGGGTGCCAACCAGGGCACAGCGGTGGCCCAGGGCATTGAAGGCATCACGCAGGAACCAGCTGATGCTGGTCTTGCCATTGGTACCGGTGACGCCAATAACCTGCATGGCCCTGGAAGGTTCGCCATACCAGCGCGCCGCCAGTTCGCCGACCCGCTCACTCAGGCCCGGCAATTGCAGACAGGGCACCCCATCACGCCATTCCAGACCCGCCTGATCGGCTTCGCACAGCACCAGCGGCGCACCGCTGGCAATCGCCTGGGACACAAAGCGGCGACCGTCGCCACTGATACCGGGCACGGCAATAAAGGTATCGCCGCGTGCCACGCGACGGCTGTCCAGTTGCAGGCCCTGAACGCCACAATGCGCCAGCTCTTCAGGCAGGCGCACATCCGGAAGCAGTTGCTGGAGGCTCATCATGACGGGTCCTCCTGCGTGCCCAGGCTGGCGATAATGCCGTCGGGCTTGTCCGGTGGCACGTGCAGGGTGCGCAACACCCCGGCCATGATGTTGGAAAACGCCGGGGCCGCCACCAACCCGCCGTAGTAGGCATCACTGCGCGGATCGTCAATTACCACCACGGCCACATAGCGCGGATCACTGGCCGGGGCCAGGCCGGCAAACAGGCCGATGTAGTGATCTTCGGAATACCCCCCGGCCATGACCTTGTGCACGGTGCCGGTCTTGCCGGCCACCAGGTAACCGGGCACCTTGGCACGGCTGGCGGTACCCACGCGGCTGACCACGGTTTCCAGCATGGTCACCAGTTCGCGGGCGGTATGTTTGCCGATCACCTGCTCGCCCTCGGGCACTTTATCCACCTTCTCCAGGGACAGGGGCAGGCGCACGCCATCATTGGCAATCACGGAGTAGGCCTGGGCCAGCTGCACGGTGGAAACACTCAGGCCATAGCCGTAGGACAGCGCGGCGCGCTCCACATCCCGCCAGCGGCTGCGCAGCGGCAGCACCCCGTCGCTCTCACCCGGAAAATCAATGGCGGTGGACTGACCGAAACCGAAACGCTCCAGGTAATCGGGCAATGCCATGGGGTCCATGGCAAGGGCCAGCTTGCTGGCGCCCACGTTCGAGCTCTTGGTCAGCACGGTGGTGATATCAATGACACCGTAATCGCGATGATCGTGAATGGTCTTGTCACCCACCCGCAGGGTGCCCGGGTGAGTGTTGATGGTGGTGGACGGGGTCACCATGCCCATTTCCAGGGCCGCGGCCACGGTGAAAGGCTTCATGGTGGAGCCCGGCTCGAACAGGTCGGTGACGGCACGGTTGCGCAGGGCCGAGGTATCCAGGTTTTCCCGATTATTGGGGTTGTAGGACGGCTGGTTGACCATGGCCAGCACTTCACCGGTATGGGCGTCCAGTACCACGGCGCTACCGCCCTTGGCACGGAATTTCTGCACCGCACCCAGCAGTTCGCGGTAGGCCAGATACTGCAGGCGCAGATCGATGCTCAGGGTCACATCCTTGCCCGGACGTGCCGGCTTGACCACCTCGATATCCTGGATCACCCGGCCCAGCAGATCGCGCACCACCTTCTTGCTGCCGGAATGGCCAGCCAGGGACGGATCCATGGCCAGTTCGATGCCTTCCTGACCCTTGTCATCAATATTGGTGAAGCCCACCACCTGGCTGGTTACTTCGCCGGCCGGATAATAACGACGATATTCGGTGAGCTTGTAGAGACCGGGAATTTTTTCCGCCAGCACCTTCTCGGCGGACTCCGGCGCCAGCCCCCGCTCCAGATAGATGAACTCGCGATTCTTGTGACGCTCCACCTTGCGGGAGAATTCGTTCAGGTTGATCACCGGGTTGCCGGCCAGCCGGCCCCACTGCTCCTGATGCTCCATGGCTTCGCGGGGATTGGCCCACAGGGTCACCACCGGGGTGCTGACCGCCAGCGGCCGACCATAACGGTCACGGATCACGCCACGATGGGCCGCCAGCGGCTCGGTGCGCAGGTTGCGGATATCCCCCTGGTGCGCCAGGAAATCATGCTGCAGCACCTGCAGATCAAAGGCCCGCCCGATCAGCAGACTGGCACACACCACCCAGAACGCCAGCACAAAGCGCCAGCGCAGTCGGGAGTTGGGTTGCCGTGTCTTACGGGCCTGGCTCATGGTTTGATCAATACTCTCTGGTCGGTTTTCGGTAACGTCATGCCCAGCTTCTCTCTGGCCAGGCGCTCCACCCGGGCGTAACTGCCCCAGGTGCTGTGTTCCAGCAACAGCTGGCTCCATTCACTTTCCAGGCGGGTCTGCTGGCGTTGCAGACGCTGACTCTCATCGGTCAGCTGGCGGGCTTTATAAACGCTGTAGCTGACGCCGATGGCCGTCATCACCACCAGCACCAGCAGCACCCGCACCGCCCAGGTCGCCATCAGGCCACCTTTTCCGCGACCCGCAGTACCGCACTGCGTGAACGCGCATTGACTTTCAGCTCCGCCTTGCCGGCACGAATGGCCTTGCCCACCGGCTCCAGCCGCTGCGGCAGTTCATCGCCCAACGGCAACCCGCCGCGCCCCTTCGGAGCCCGGCCGGAATGATCACGGATAAAGAGCTTCACCATCCGATCTTCCAGGGAATGGAAGCTGATAATGGCGAGACGCCCGCCGATGGCGAGCGTCTCCAGGGCTTGCTCGAGCACTTTCTCCAGTGCCTCCAGCTCGCCATTAATATGTATCCTCAACGCCTGAAAGCTGCGCGTGGCCGGGTGCTTGCCCGGCTCTGCGCGACCCAGCACACCTTCAATCAGGCTGGCCAGCTCGGCGGTGCGGGTGATCGGCTGTTCGTCGCGCACCTCGCAAATGCGCCGGGCAATGCGGCGTGACTTGCGCTCCTCGCCGTAGCGATAGAGCACATCGGCAATCTCTTTTTCCTCGGCACGGGCCAACCACTGGGCCACGCTTTCGCCACGGGTGGGGTCCATGCGCATGTCCAGCGGCCCGTCACGCAGGAAGCTGAAGCCGCGGCTGGCATCATCCAGCTGCGGCGACGACACACCCAGATCCAGCAGCAGGCCGTCGATGGGACGCCCGGCATCAGCCACCAGTTCCGGCAGGCAGTCAAAGCGACTGGCCTTTATATGAAAACGGTGATCCTGTTCCGCCAGCGCCTGCCCCTCGGCAATCGCCTGGGGGTCACGGTCAACACCGACAAGCCGGCCCTGATCATCCAGCCGACGGAGCAGAGCCCGGCTGTGGCCACCGCGCCCGAAGGTGCCATCCACGTAAAAACCGTTGCTGCGGACAAACCACATATCCAGTACCTCCTCCAGCATGACCGGCTGGTGTTCGTACTGCGCCTGCTCTTTCATCACCACTCCTAGAAGGACAGCGCCTGAACGCTATCCGGCATGGCATCCTGATCAAGCTCCTGTTGTTCCAGCTCGATCCAGGTGTCTTCCGCCCAAATCTCGAAGCGGTGCATGAGACCAATCAACATGGCCCGTTTTTCCAGTGCGATCACCGAACGCAACTCCGGCGGCACCAGCAGACGGCCGCTGCCGTCCATGTCCAGTTCCACAGCCTGCCCCAGGAAGCGGCGTTTCAGTGCCCGCACATTGGCGTTGGCATCACTCTGACCGGCGACCTGGCGGGCAATGTCCTGCCAGGCGGGAAGGGGATAGAGCACCAGACAGGTGTCGTAGGGGTGTTGCGTAAGCACTACCCGGCCGCCGCAGGAGTCATTGAGTGACTCGCGGTAACGGGTCGGTACGGTTAACCGACCTTTGGCATCCAGGTTGAGCGCGTTACGCCCGTTAAACACAGGGCTTCCCCTTTCTCAGTTGTACGGTTCCATCCCACTCGGCTCCACCGAGCATGTGGATTTTCCCACTTCTTCCCACTTTTCTCCACAATGCCACACTCTATGGCCACCGCGAAGAGCAAGTCAAGCGACGATTCCGGGGTAAACGTAAAAGAATTTCGAGACAAATCAGCCTGTTAGCAGGACAAAGGGGCGATTTCAGACAGATGGTGACGGGGACTTTGCATGTGAATCAGAACGCTGAGCGCGCCAGCTGAGAAAGCACTTTAAGTGTTAGACAAATTAGTTATCACTAACATGTTTTATATTCCATAAATAAAAACGCCACTTCCGCAGCGACGGAAGTGGCGTCATGGAACAGGTGGACCGGTCGATAAGCCGGGTTCTGTCGTGGACAGTCATTCATCTGGGGCCGGCGTCGCCACCGGCCTCTAGCAACCTACCCGGATCCAGCGCGGGCCACGCCATTGGATCCCTATTTGGTCTTGCTCCGGGTGGGGTTTACCCTGCCACCACTGTTGCCAGCGGCGCGGTGCGCTCTTACCGCACCTTTTCACCCTTACCCGTCAACGCCGAAGCGAAACGGGCGGTATCTTTTCTGTGGCACTCGCCGTAACCCTACCGTCACCAGTAAGGCCCCCAGGCGTTACCTGGCACCCTGCCCTGTGGAGCCCGGACTTTCCTCCAGCGTTCCTCTCAAGGAGAAGAGTCGCCAGCGACTGTCTGACCGGTCCGGGGGCGATTCTAGGCAGATGCAGCGAGCTCGGCAACGGGAAACACCAATGGATAATGGATAACTGCGCGAACGGGAGCAAAATCTGGCGTTACTTGTTCGAGATCATTGGGGCCCGGATGCCTTGTCGTCTCGTTCAGTGCGGTGTTGCTGCAGCTATCAATTCTTAATTGGCCTTTGCCATTGCCTCCAGCAGTGCATACACCTGCTGACGCTTCATGCCGGTATGGGCCGCCAGAATCTTGGCCGCCCGGGAGGCCGGCAATTCGGCGAGCAGGGAATGGGCCAACGCCTGGTCCCGATCTGTCCAGCCGGCACTCTGGGCCGCCGGAGATAGCACCAGCACCAGCTCACCGCGCTGCTGGTTGCTGTCCGCAGCCACCCAGTCCGCCATCTGCGCCACCGGGCCGCGCCGCACGGTTTCAAACTGCTTGGTCAGTTCCCGGCAGAGGGTAATCTCGCGCTCCGCGTCCACAACAGCGGCCAACGCCTGCAGAAAGGACAGCACCCGGTGGGGAGCCTCGTAGACAATGGTGGTCACTGATTCGCCAGCCAGACGCTCGATGGCCTGCTGGCGCGCTGCGCCCTTGGCGGGGATAAACCCCTCAAAAAGGAAGCGGTCGGAGGGTTGGCCCGCCACCGCCAGCGCCGACAGCAGCGCCGAGGCTCCCGGCACGGGCACCACCTGAATGTCGGCCTGCTGGCAGGCACGCACCAATCGATAGCCCGGATCGCTGACCAGAGGGGTACCGGCATCGCTGATCAGCGCACCTTTTTCACCATTTTTCAATCGGCTGACCAGCTCGTCACTGCGCTGGGCTTCATTGTGGTCATGGCAGCTGATCAGGCGCGCCTTGATACCCAGCTGATCCAGCAGCCTCTGGCTGTGTCGCGTGTCCTCGGCGGCCACCCAGTCCACACTCCCCAGCACCTCGATGGCACGACGACTGATATCGTCCAGATGGCCGATCGGGGTACTGACCACATACAAAACACTGCTCATATTTGTGTCCTGGCTCTCCGGGCACTGCTGGTGACGACCCAATGAAGCGCCTACAATAGCCGCTTCATTCCGGGAATACGAACCTCACACCATGGAATTTTGGGAACCACTGAGAAAACAGGCTCGTTGTGCGGTGATCACCGCTGTGGCAGTACTGGCCGGTTGCAGCAGCACCCCCACCTCCCACAACACCCCCTATGCCGAGCCCAGCAAACCGGCGGCGACCCAGGCACCCAATGCCCTGTCCGCCGCCCGCACCCAGCTCAACGATCTGCAGGGGCAGGCGCGCATCACCACCACCCTGCACTGGGCCTCTCACTATCTGGAAGCCGGGCGCGCCAAGGATGCCAGCCAGTTGCTGGATACCCTCTCGCAAACATCACTGCAGTCGCAGTCACTGTTCGACTGGCTGCTGCTCAGCGGTCGCGCCCTGCTGGCCCAGCAACAGCCGCAACCGGCACTGGACCTGCTTGATCAGCATCAGCAACAGACCCAGAACCTGCCCGCCGATCAACAGGCACGGCTGGACCTGTTGCGCGCCGACGCCCTGGCCATGAACGGCGACACCCTGTCCAGCCTGCAGCAACGGGTGGCCGCCCACCCACTGCTGGACAAGGACGACCAGCAATACAATCACCGCATGATCTGGCAGTTGCTGATGCAGATGCCCAACACCAAACTGGCCGAAGCCATTGACGGCAGCAGCGGTGATCTGCGTGGCTGGCTGACACTGGCCCAGCTCTACCGTGACCCGGTGGCCGACCTGGATGCCCAGGTGCAGCGCCTCAATCAGTGGAGCGCCCAGTGGCGTACCCACCCGGCCATCAGTGACGTGCCGGCGATGATGGATGCCCTGCGCCAGGCGGCCAAACATCGCCCCAGCCAGGTTGCCGTACTGCTGCCCCTGAGCGGTTCGCTGGGCAATGCCGGCCAGGCCCTGCAGGAAGGCATGATGACCGCCTACACCCTGCGCCAGCAGAAAGGTGGCACCACCCCGGTGCTGCGCTTCTACGACTCCAACACCGATGAAATCCTGGCGCTCTACCAGCGGGCCATTGGCGATGGAGCCGACTTCGTGCTGGGCCCCCTGGCCAAGGACAAGGCCGCCGTCCTGGCCAGCCAGGGCACCCTGCCGGTGACCACGCTGGCACTCAACTACATCGACATGGACGCGGTACCGGACAACTTCTTCCAGTTCGGCCTGGCCCCGGAAGATGAGGCCCGCCAGGTGGCTCGCCAGGGCGCCCGGGAAGGCCATACCCAGGCCGGTATCCTCTATCCCGAAGGCGACTGGGGCGAGCGCGTCGGCGAGGCCTTCGCCCAGCAGTGGCAATCCCAGGGCGGCACCGTCACGGTGACCCGCGCCTACGGCGACGGCGCCGACATCGGCGAAACCGTCAAAGACATGTTGCTGGTGGCGCAGAGCGATGCCCGGGGCCGCGAAATCAGCCGCTTCACCAACCTGAAGGTGGATGCCGAGCCACGCCGCCGGCAGGACATGGGCTTCCTGTTCCTGGTGGCCAACCCGGATCAGGGCCGTCAGGTAAAGCCGGCCCTCAACTTCCATTACGCCAAAGACCTGCCGGTCTACTCCACCGCCCTGATTTACAGCGGCGAACCCAACCCGCGCCGCGACCATGACCTGGACGGCGTGCGGTTCGTGGATATGCCCTGGATTCTTGGCGATCACGACAGTGAGCTGCACCAGGCCGCCGACACCCAGTGGCCGGATGGCCATGCCAGGTATGAGCGCCTGTTCGCCATGGGCATCGATGCCTACCGGCTGCAGGGGCGCCTTTACCTGCTCAGCACCCTGCCAACCAGCGAGCTACCCGGCGCCACCGGTCGCCTGACCATGGATAACCACCGTATTGTCCGCCACCTGAACTGGGCCATCTTCGTCAATGGCGAAGCCAGGGCCCTGCCGCAGGTCGCGCAACAACCGGACGGTGCGATCAGCGCGTCCGCGGTCGACCATGCGACGCTGGATCAACAATAATAGGGGCGAGCGTGCGGAGGCGCGGGCCAGCCAGTGGCTTTGCCAGCAGGGCCTGACACTGGAAACCCGCAACTTCCGGTGCCGCCAGGGGGAAATCGATCTGGTCATGCTGGACCGGGACACCCTGGTGTTTGTGGAGGTACGCTGGCGCAACAGCCGCCACTTTGGCGGCGCCCTGGCCTCGGTGGATCACCACAAGCAACAGCGGCTGATCAAGGCCGCCCAGCATTACCTGGCCAGACATCCCCAGCATCATCATCGCCCCTGCCGTTTTGATGTGCTGGGCCAGGAACCGGATGATGGCGGCACTGTCCGCTATCAATGGATACAGAATGCCTTTTACGGCGAGTAACTCACCGCCAGGCCAAAAAAGACCAAGGGGTTATTTATGAGCGTGGACCGCATCCGGCAACTGTTTGCCGAAAGCATTGAAACCAAAGCCAAGGCCGGCGAAGTCCTGCCCGCCGTGATCGAAGCTGCCGGCCAGGCCATGGTGGAGTGCCTGCTCAACGGCGGCAAGATCCTCACCTGCGGCAACGGCGGTTCCGCCGGCGATGCGCAGCATTTCTCCTCGGAGCTGCTCAACCGCTTTGAAATGGAGCGCCCGGCCCTGCCGGCGGTGGCACTGACCACGGATTCGTCCACGCTGACCTCCATTGCCAACGACTACAGCTATAACGAGATCTTTTCCAAGCAGGTACGTGCGCTGGGCAACGGTGGCGACATCCTGCTGGCGATCTCTACCAGCGGCAACTCCGGCAACGTTATCCAGGCCATCCAGGCGGCCCACGACCGGGACATGCGCGTGGTCGCCATGACCGGCAAGGAAGGAGGCGAAATGGTCAACCTCTATGGGCCCCAGGATATCGAAATCCGCGTGCCGGCAAGCTCCACCGCACGTATCCAGGAAGTGCATCTTCTGGTCATCCACGCCCTGTGTGATTACATCGATCAGCAACTGTTTGGAGGCCAGTAAATGGCAAAGGCGTTTGCGGCACTGCTGATGGGCCTGCTGTTGTTCACCAGCGGCTGTGTATCGCTCTCGAAAGGGATCTCGGAGCAACCCACCGACCAGGATCACGGTTCACGCACCTTCGGTGCCTTTGTGGAAGACGGCCAGATCGAACGCAAGATCAGCGTCAACCTGGCCCGCGCCAGCGCCGAGCTGGACGAGTCGCATATCGTGGTGGTCAGTTTCAACGGCATTGTTCTGCTCACCGGCCAGGTGGCCAGTGATGATCTGAAAAGCCAGGCCGGTAACATTGCCCGCCAGATCCGCCACGTCCGCGACGTGCATAACGAGCTGCATGTGGCCGGCAACAGCGCCATGCTGGCGCGCACCAACGACACCTGGCTGACCAGCAAGGTCAAAAGCCGCCTGCTGGTCAACGGCGACGCCCCCGGCTGGCGCACCAAGGTCGTCACGGAAAACGGCGTGGTCTATCTGATGGGGCTGCTGACCCATGAAGAAGCGAATGCCGTGGTCGCCCAGGTGCAGAAGGTCTACGGCGTGCAGAAAATCGTCAAGATCATCGAGTACATCGACTGAGGCATCAGGCGCTCGAGCCGGGGCCAGCGTGATTGAACGGTCAACGCGACCTGCCAAGGCCGGATTCGCGTGCAAGCACGCTCCCACTGCCACTTGCAGCCAGCGATAAGGTACTTACCAGGCAATAAAAAAACCGGCTTTCGCCGGTTTTTTTATTTCACCACTTTCAGGTGACTGACCTTGGCCTTGCTGTCGGCCTTGTCCGGCGCCGGCGGCGTCGGCGGTTCCGGCGGCTCGGTGGGATCAAACGCCATGCCCTGCCCGTTTTCACGGGCAAACACGGCAACCACCGCATTGACCGGCACCCGCAGGGTCATCGGCACACCCCCAAAGCGGGCCGAGAAAACAATCTCCTCGTTGCCCGCCACGAAATTGGTCACCGCCCGCGGCGCGATATTGAGAACAATCTGCCCGTCCTGCACATAATCCTGCGGCACTTCCACCCCGGGGTAGTTGGCGTTAACGGCCAGATGCGTGGTCAGGCCGTTATCGCAAATCCACTCGTGGGTCGCCCGGATCAGGTAGGGGCGGTTGGATGTCATCTCTGCCATGGCTTACAGCGGGTTGCGCAGTTCGCGCTCGGCATCGGTCAGGCTGGCCTGGAAGGCATCACGGTCGAACAGACGCTCGGCGTAGTCCAGCAGCGGTTTGACCTGCTTGGCCGGCAGTTCAATGCCCAGTGCCGGCAGCCGCCACAGGATCGGTGCCACCACGCAGTCCACCAGGGTGAACTCTTCGCTCATGAAATACGGCAGTTCGCTGAAGATCGGCGCCGTGGCAATAATCGCCTCACGCAGCTCCTTGCGACGCTTGTTGAGGCTGGCCTCTTTCTCTTCGCCGGCCAGGATGGCATCCACATGGCCGCACCAGTCACGCTCCACACGATGAATCAGCAGGCGGCTCTGGGCCCGGGCCACCGGGTATACCGGCAGCAACGGTGGATGGGGAAAACGCTCGTCCAGGTACTCCATGATCACGGTGGACTGATACAGGGTCAGTTCGCGGTCCACCAGGGTCGGCACCTCGTTGTACGGGTTGAGCGACGCCAGATCTTCCGGCTTGTTGTTGCCGTCCACATCAACGATATCCACCGTCACGCCTTTTTCCGCCAGCACGATGCGCACGCGGTGGCTGTAATGGTCTTCCGGGGAAGAGAAGAAAGTCATTGAGGAACGCTTGGTCACCACACCCATTGTCGAGTTATCTCCCGCACTAGTGATCTATAACAGAAACAGGGTAACCGCCAGGCGGATACCCTGTTCATGGCTGAATTTGGCTGAAAACGGCGCGCTAGTGCACGTCTTTCCAGTATTCCTTTTTGAGCAGGTAGGCCGGGACAAACAAGATTCCCAGGAACACCAGCACATACACACCGAGCCGCTCGCGAAACGGGCGAATCGGTTCCGCCGAGTAGGTCAGGAAATTGGTGAGATCACCCATTGCCTGATGGAACTCATCCTCGCTCATGCTCGCCTGCAGCCCGGCCATGACGTTGGGCATGCCGACATTCGGGTACACATGGTTGTTGTATCCGAAGGGTCGCGAGGCATCCTTGTAGAAGCCGGTCAGGTACGAGTAGACCCAGTCCGGCGACCGCAACCGGGTCTCCATGGTGAGATCCGGCGGTGCCTTGCCGAAGAAGGCCTTGCCGTCCGCGTGGGACAGGCCATTCTGCATGGGCTCACCGGGCTTCTCGCTGGTGAAGTTCAGATACTTCTGCACCAGCGCCTCCGGCATCTCAAGGTCAGCGGCCATGCGATTGTACCGCAGATACTTGAGGCTGTGACAGCCCATGCAGTAGTTGACGAACAGATGGGCTCCCCGTTGCAGGCTGACCGTATCCTCCAGATTGACCGGCGCCTCCTTCAAATGCTCGCCCTGCTCCGAGGAAGCCAGCGCCAGTACCGGCAGACAACAGGCAAACACAAGCAGCCATTTTCTCATCAGTGGCGCCCCCCTGTAACCCGCTCAGGCACCGGCCTGGATGTCTCGAAACGGTGCACCAGTGGCAATATCAGCCACAAATAAACGAAGTAATAGACCGTGCCGAACTGGGCCATGGTCTTGTAGATGGCTTCCGCCGGCTCGGTCCCGAGCCAGCCCAGCATCAGGAAATCCGCGGCGAACAGCATCATGAACGCCTTGCTCAGCCAGCCCCGGTAACGCACCGAACGCACCGGATGACGGTCCAGCCAGGGCAGCAGGAACAGCGTCACAATGGCTCCGGCCATGGCAATCAGCCCCCAGGCCTTGGAGGACATACCGAGAAACTCGATGGTGGTGGCCCGCAACATGGCGTAATAGGGCCCGTAGTACCACACCGGCGCAATATGCTCCGGGGTCTTGAGCGCGTTGGCCGGCTCGAAATTGGGTTTTTCCAGCAAATAGCCACCACCATCCGGGAAGAAGAATACCACTACCGCAAAGATCATCAGGAAGACGATCACACCGGGCAGGTCCTTGACCGTGTAGTAGGGATGGAACGGAATGCCGTCACGGGGGATGCCGTTTTCGTCCTTGTTGGCCTTGATGTCGACGCCATCCGGGTTGTTGGAGCCGACCTCGTGCAGGGCAAGGATATGCAGCACCACCAGCGCCAGCAGCACAATGGGGATGGCCACCACATGCAGGGCAAAGAACTTGTTCACGGTAGCGGTGGACAGCAGGTAGTCCCCGCGCACCCAGGTGGTCAGGGCATCACCGATTTCCTTGGCTTCATTGGCACTGATGAAAGGCACCACATCAAAGGGAATGGCACCGGCCAGGGAAATAATCACCTGGGCCCCCCAGTAGGACATGTTGCCCCAGGGCAGCACATAGCCCAGAAATCCTTCCGCCATCAGCGCCAGATAGATGAGCATGCCGAACACCCACACCAGCTCCCGGGGCGGCTTGTAGGAGCCGTACATCAGGCCACGGAACATGTGGATATAGACCACTGCGAAGAACGCCGAAGCCCCCACTGCATGCATGTAACGGATCAACCAGCCCCAGGACACATCGTTCATGATGTAGGCAACGGAACCGAAACCGTCGCTGGGCGTGTAGAACATGGTCAACCAGATGCCGGTGAGCAGCTGATTGATCAGCACCACCAGCGACAACACGCCGAAGTAGTACCAGAAGTTGAAGTTCTTGGGGGCGTAATACTCGGACATGTGGCGGCGATAGGCATCCACCACCGGCAAGCGGGCATCCACCCAGTCGATCAAGCGATTCACCCTTCCCATCATGCCTTGGTCTCCCCTTCTTCCGAACCGATGATGATCACCGCGTCACTGAGGTAGGAGTGTGGAGGCACGACCAGATTGGTCGGCGCAGGCACATCCTTGTAGACACGGCCGGCCATATCGAACTTGGACCCGTGGCAGGGACACAGGAAACCGCCGAACTTCAGGTCAACCGTGGGTTGTTCTTCATATTTGGGGGAGCAGCCCAGGTGGGTACAGGTGCCGATCAGCACCAGATACTCCTTCTTGATGGAGCGCCACTCGTTACGGGCATAGCCCGGTTGCTGGCTCTCCACGCTGGAATCCGGGTCCTTGAGGGTGCCATCGAGCTTGGGCAGGGCATTGAGCATGTCGTTGGTGCGCCGCACCACCCAGACCGGCTGGCCACGCCATTCCTCGACCACACGCTGGCCGAGATCCAGCTTGCTGATATCGATCTTTACCGGTGCCCCGGCATTGCGAGCTCTGGCACTGGGCTGCCAGGACTGGACGAAAGGGACTGCTGCGCCTACCGCACCCACGGCTCCTATTGCCGACGTCAAGCCAATCAGAAAGGTCCTGCGGCTGGTGTTTACGCCGTCTTTATTCATCTAATTATGCTCCCCTTCATGACCACAATGAGTGGTACGAGACGGAATTTTCCGTTCTCGATACGGGCGGAGTGTGGCGAAAAAAATGGTAAAGGAAAAAGCCCACAACTGACAACCGGTTATTCCGTAACCGGTTTTTATGCCTTACGGAAGACGGCCCTTAGGTAACAGACGGGCACAAAAAAGCCCGGCGGAGCCGGGCTTTTCGGGCGAACCACGTAAAACGTGATTAACGCTTGGAGAACTGCGGACGACGACGGGCTTTACGCAGACCGATCTTCTTACGTTCCACCTCACGGGCGTCACGGGTCACGTAACCGGCACGACGCAGCTGACCACGCAGCTCACCATCGTACTCCATCAGCGCACGGGTGATACCGTGGCGAATGGCACCGGCCTGGCCGTTGTTACCACCGCCGCTGACGGTGACATAAACGTCGAACTTGTCAGTCGCTTCCACCAGCTCCAGCGGCTGGCGAACCACCATCTGGTTGGTTTTACGACCGAAGTATACGTCCAGCGGACGGCCATTCACGGTAATGCTACCGCTGCCCGGACGCAGGAAAACGCGAGCGGAAGAGGTCTTGCGGCGACCGGTTCCGTAGTTGTTTTCTACAGTTGCCATCGACAAACCCCTTTAGATTTCCAGCTGCTGCGGCTGTTGAGCAGTATGCGGATGCTCAGTGCCGGCATAGACTTTCAGTTTGCGGAACATGGCGCGACCCAGCGGGGTACGCGGCAGCATGCCTTTGACAGCCTTTTCGATGATCAGCTCAGGCTTCTCGGCCTGCAGCGTGGCGAAATTGGCTTCTTTCAGGCCACCCGGGTAACCGGTGTGACGGTAATACATTTTGTCGGCGGTCTTGTTGCCGGTGACAGCTACCTTGTCGGCATTCACGACAACGATGTAGTCACCGGTATCAACATGCGGAGTGTACTCCGGCTTATGTTTGCCGCGCAGACGGCTGGCCAATTCTGTAGCCAACCGACCCAGCGTTTTGCCGGAGGCGTCTACCACATACCAGTCGCGCTTTACGCTTTCCGGTTTTGCGCTGAAGGTCTTCATGGAATTCTGCCCTAAATTCAATACGTTACGGGTAACAAAAACCCGCCGGCGTCAGTCCGCCGGGCAAGAGAGCGCGAATTCTACCCAAGCAGTCCAGATAACACAAGAGCCGGCCTGCCTTAATTTGAGCGCCGGCCCCGCGAAGCAGGCCGCCGGGCTTGAGCCCGGCCCGCGCTCATGGTGTGATTGCCCGGCTGCGGAGCCGCATTATGCGCCTTTTTCCGCATTCTTCCATCGTCAGGAGTCTGCAATGGAGTACCGTCAACTCGGACGTACCGATTTGAAAGTCAGCGCCCTCTGCCTGGGGACCATGACCTGGGGCAGCCAGAATACCCGGGATGAAGGCCATGCCCAAATGGATATGGCCCTCGATCGCGGCGTCAATTTCTTCGACACGGCGGAAATGTACGCGGTGCCGGCCAGCCCGGAAACCTCGTTCAAGACCGAAACCATCATCGGCGAATGGTTTGCCCGTACCGGCAACCGCGACAAGGTGATCCTGGCCACCAAGGCGGCCGGCCCCGGTGATTACGTCAAGCACATCCGCGGCGGCCCGCATTTCGATGCTAACAACCTGCAGCAAGCGGTGGAAGGCAGCCTCAAGCGCCTGCAAACCGATGTCATCGACCTGTACCAGCTGCACTGGCCGGAACGCACCACCAACTATTTCGGCCGCCTGGGCTACAAACACCGCGACGGCGAGGACGGTATCGCCATCAGCGAGACCGTGGCAGCGATAAAAACCCTGGTGGATGCCGGCAAGATTCGCCACTGGGGGCTGTCCAACGAGACGCCCTGGGGCACCATGACCTTTCTGCGCGAAGCCGAGAAGATCGGCCTGGCACCCCCGGCCAGCATCCAGAACCCCTACTCACTGCTCAATCGCAGCTTCGAGGTGGGCCTGGCGGAAATCGCCCATCGTGAGGCGGTCGGCCTGCTGGCCTACTCCCCGCTGGCCTTCGGCATGCTCAGCGGCAAGTACCGCCACGGCCAGTGGCCGGAAAAGGCTCGCCTGACCCTGTTCAAGCACTTTGCCCGCTATACCAACGAGCAGGCCAGTGCCGCCACCGAGGCCTACTGTCAGCTGGCGGAAGAACGCGGCATCAGCCCCACCCAGCTGGCCCTGCAGTTCGTCACCCGTCGCCCCTTTGTGACCAGCAACATCATCGGCGCCACCAACCTCACACAGCTGCAGGAAAACCTGGAGAGCATCCAGCTGCCCTGGGACCGGGATCTGGAAAAGGCGCTGGACGCCATTCATACCCGTTACCCCTACCCGGCGCCCTGAGCGGCCGCACGCCAGCCCCGCGCCGGCTTGACCGGCGCTTTTTTAAGGTGCAATGTTAACGGCGTTAACTTAATGCGGAATCATCATGCCCAAACCGGCCTATCATCATGGTGACCTCCCCCAGCAAATTCATCAGCGGGCGCTGGCCACCCTGCGCGAGCAGGGGGAGGCCGCCATCACCCTGCGCACCCTGGCCAGCCAGCTGGGCGTCAGCGCCACCGCGCTCTATCGCCATGTGACTGACCGGCAGAGCCTGCTCGCCGAGCTGGCCATCCACGGCTTCCGGATGCTGCGCGAGAGGTTGCTGGCCGTGCCCACGGGAAACGACCGCCACGCCCTGATCGGCATCGGCCGGGTCTATGTACGCTTTGCCCGCGACGAGCCCAACCTCTACCGGCTGATGTTCAGTGGCCACCTGTTTGAAAAAGGCAGTCACCCGCGCCTGGACGCCGCCGGCCTGGGCGCCTTCGGCGTACTGGAAAACACCGTCGCCCGGGCCCAGCAGAACGGCTATCTGAAACCGGCGCCGCTGGCGGTCTACACCGCCGCGGCCTGGTCGCTGGTCCACGGCCTGTCGCAACTGATCATCGACGGCCACCTGGACGACCCGGACGAGCAACTGGCCACCGCCCTGAGCGCCATTTTGATTGACGGCACCCACACCCGCCCTGACACCGGCCGCCCCCACCCCACAGGAGAGACACCATGAGCAATCTGCAACCCAGCACCCTCCGGGTGGGCCGCCGTTACCGCGCCAACCGGCTGGCAGGGCCCTATGATGCCATTGTCATCGGTTCCGGCATCGGCGGGCTGACCACCGCCGACTGCCTGAGCAAGATGGGCAGGAAAGTGCTGGTGCTGGAACAGCACTACACCGCCGGCGGCTTCACCCACAGCTACGACCGTAACGGCTACGAGTGGGATGTGGGGGTGCACTACATCGGCGACATGGGCGCCGACCACACCATGGGCAAACGCCTGTTCGATTACATCACCGATGGACGCCTGCGCTGGGCGCCCATGGATGATCACTACGACAGGCTGTTTATTGGCGGGCGCCAGATCGACCTGGTGGCCGGACCGAAAGCCTTCGCTGACGAACTGAAAAAGCACTTCCCCGACGAGGCCCGGGCCATCGATACCTACCTGGATTATCTGGCCCAGGTGTCCCGAGCCATGCCCGGGGTGACCCTGGCCAAGATCGTGCCAGGCTGGGCCAGCGGTGCCCTGCGCAAGCTCACCCAACGACGTGCACCGGACTATCTCAACCGCCCCACCAAAGACGTACTGGAAACCCTGACTGACAATCAGGAGCTGATCGCCGCGCTCACCGGCCAGTGGGGCGACAACGGCCTGCCGCCGGATCAGTCCAGCTTTATTATTCACGCCCTGATCGCCCGTCATTATCTCCATGGCGGTTATTACCCGGTGGGCGGCGCCTCGGAAATGGCCAAAACCATTATTCCGGTGATTCAGCAGAGCGGCGGAGAGGTCTTCACCTATGCGGATGTGCAGGAAATCCTGATCGAAAATGGCAAGGCGGTGGGCGTACGCATGGCCGACGGCCAGCACATTCATGCCCCGGCGGTGATCAGCAATGCCGGCGTGTTCAACACCTTTGGCCAGCTGCTGCCGGCACAGGCGCCACACAAGCGCTTTTACGCCGACAAGCTACAACAGGTACAGCGCTCCATGGCCAGCGTCTGCCTCTATATCGGCCTGCAGGACAGCGCCGAAAACCTGAAGCTGCCGAAAACCAACTTCTGGATCTACCCGGACAGTGATTACCGCAGCAGCCTGGAGGCTTTCCTGGCCAATCCGGACCAGCACGACATCCCGCTTACCTATATCTCCTTTCCGTCCGCCAAGGACCCCAGCTTTGCCGAGCGCTACCCGGGCCGGGCCACCATCGAAATCGTCGCCCCCGGCCCCTTTGAATGGTATGCCGACTGGGCGGACAAGCCCTGGGGCAAGCGCGGCGAGGACTATCAGGCGAAAAAAGACGCCTATGCCCTGCGGCTGCTGGAAAAGCTCTACGAGAAAATGCCGCACCTGCGCGGCAAGGTGGATTACTACGAACTGTCCACCCCGCTGTCCACGGACTATTTCTGCCGTTACAGCAAGGGGGAAATCTACGGTCTGGACCACACGCCAGAGCGCTTCGAGCAGGACTGGCTACGTCCGAAAACCCGCATTCCCGGTCTGTATCTGACCGGCCAGGACATCATGACCTGCGGCGTGGTCGGCGCCATGATCGGCGGCCTTTTGACAACCCTTGCGGTAAGCGGCTTGAAGGGTCTGCCACTGGCCAAGAAAATTTTTGTGGGTTAATCGGCTGCTGACTGGCGATCCTTGCGCATGGTTGCCGCAAGGGGCCCGGAACAAAAAGCATCGCAGCGTTTTTTAATATCCTGTTAAAGGGGAAATCGTGTCCGTCGCATTCTGGTTCGGCCTTGCCTGCATGAGCCCGGTAGTCATGCCTCAGGCAAAAAGAACCCGCCGCACGGCCCTGCGTCTGCCGGAGGCTTGCGGCAGTGACAACGGCCAGTGGGGCAGCGGCGCCGCCCAACGGCGCCTGCTGGTACTGGGCGATTCCGTGGCCGCCGGCGTCGGCGTTGCCGACCACCAGCAGGGCCTGGCCTGCCAGCTAGCCCGCTCGCGCCATCGCATCAATAATGAAACCGTGGCCTGGCACACCCGTGGCATCAATGGCGCCCGGCTGGCCGACCTGCTGCTGGCCCTGCCGGACATGGCACTACCCGCCAGCATCGACACCCTGATCATCAGTATCGGCGTCAACGACACCACCGCACTGACCCGTCGCCATGCCTTCCGCCAGCAACTGACCGAGTTGCAAACGCAACTCGACCATCGTTATCCGGGTATTCCGGTGCATTTGATGGCCGTACCGCCAATGCAATACTTCACCGCCCTGCCACAACCGTTACGCGCCCTGCTGGGACACCGGGCCGGCCTGATCGACCGGGAAATACAACGGCTGGCACGGCAACATCCCAGCCGTATCCGCCATCTCGCCTACCCGGCCTTGCGGGCCACGGCCCTGCTGGCCGAGGACGGCTATCATCCCAGCGCGGAAGGCTACCGCTGCCTGGCCGCCGCCGTTAGCCAGCGGCTGGCAACGTCTCAAAGACACTGAAGCGGAGGGCCTTGGTGGTCGCTCCGGGCGGCCACCGAGGTCTGCGCAAAGGCTCAAAAACGATAGCTGAGCTGGGCACCGACGATATCCAGGGAACTGTCCAGGCTACCATTAAGCACGCCACGATCAGTGAGGTTCACATCCGCGTCCTTGACGAAGATGTGCGCATAGCCCAGATCCACATTCATGTTGTCCATCGGTGAAAAACCTGCGCCCAGGGTCAGCCAGTAGCGCTCGGCATCCGGCGAGGCCGGCGCCCGGTTCTGCGAATTCTGGGTGGAATCTTCCTTCGCCAGACCAGCACGCAACAGCACATCATTAGCCAGACGGTGGTTCACACCCAAGGAATAGCGCACGGTGTTCTGCCAGCCGAATTCCACCGGCAGGGTAAAACTGTCTCCCTTCAGATCCAGGGTCTGCAGGGTGCTCCAGTCCACCCACTCCACGCCGAGCAGGATGCGGGTTCGGTCGGTCAGATCACCGGCATAACCGAGGGTTGCGGAAGCGGGGGTATCCAGGCTGGCGGACGTCTTGTAGTGACCCGCCGCAATGGGCTGCATCAAGGCGGCGCTGAGCGCGGCGGAACCGGCCTGGCTGATGGTCACCTTGGTATCCATGTCCTTGTAGCGCACCGCTGAACGATAGCTCAGACCGAAGTGGTTATTGTCATCGGCCTGGTAGGTCAGGCCCAGGTTCCAGCCGTAGGCGTCATCATCCCCTTCCATGCGCAGCAAAGAGCTACGAATATCGGTCTCGATGGTGGCATAGCTGACCCCCAGGCCCAGATTCAGCCTGTCCGTCAGGGCTATCCCCAGTGCCGGATTAAGATTGAGCACCTTCAACTCCGAATAAGTGGCGTAACGGTCACCGGTGGTCGGAGATAAAGGCGCCAGCGGATCACTGGCCACATTCCCCCAGTTTTCTTCGTATTCGAACTTGGTGCCGTAGGGGGCGGTGAAACCCAGCCCGAAGGTCATGGTGTCATTCAGCGGCAACGCCAGGTAAAGGCTACCGATGGTGCTGTTGAAATCCTCGAAGTTTCCAGGCCCCGTGGGCTGACCGGAATCGAAGGTCACATCCACAAAAACCTGATGTAGCGCCACACTGAATTCCCTGTCGTGCAATGACGCCAGGGTTGCCGGGTTGAACCACTGGTTGGAGGCATTCTCTGCCACCACCGCTGAGCCCGCATAACTACTGCCCAGCGACGACGTGGACTGCTCGCTGACCGCATAACCTGACGCCATCAACTGGGAGCTCCAAAACAGGCCAACACAAGCGGGGAACAGGACTGCTTTTTTCATCATCATCTCTCCTTGATACAAGTTTATTATTTTGTATCACTGTATCAGGACGAATTCTGTTCATGAACTCTCAAAGCAGGAAAAATGCCCCCCATCCGACCGGCGTCGCTTCAGGCACGATCAACGCAAGGTGTCCATCATAGAGCCCGGCTGGCAGGACAGAAGCGACTGATAGCCATCGCTGAAAATCCAAAAAAAAAGCATGACCATAGGCCATGCTTTTGAAATTCATAAACGGTTTAACGCATCACTGGAAATAGAAGCCGAGTCCCAGCCGGTACAGGCCCACGTCCACGGTGCCGGCGCCCTTGCCCACGTCCAGCCATTGCTGGCTGTAGCCGCCACGGACAAAGAAGGCGTCGTTCACTTCCCAGCGGACCCCGGCGCCCACTTCGTAACTGAAGGCGCTTTCCGACAGGGTCGGCGTATCCAGGCCACAGTAGTAGCCCCACCACGGGTCCCACCAGCACACCGGTACCGGCGGCCCGGTGGGCACATCCGTATCCAGATAGGTGGCGCCCAGTGATGCATGCACATAGGGGGTAATCACCTTGGGCAAAAAGTAATAGGTGCCGTTCACATTCAGGGTGGTCATTTCCAGATCCCCCTTGCCCGAATAGCTCTGGCTGCCGCCGACTTCCCGGCTGGTGGTTTCGAAATCCGTATCCACCCATTCCAGCGCCATGCCCAGCGCCAGGTTCTCATCCAGGTTGTAGGCAAAATCGAAACCGAAGCCCACCGCATCATCAATGTCCGCGCTGGAGCCATTCTTGCCATCAAAGGATTCGCTTTGCAGGCCATTGAGGCGGAAGCTGCCTTCCCACCGCTCGGCCCGGTAACTGTTGCCCAGATCCGCCATGGCCGGCAGACAGGTCGCGCATAACCCCGCAACGATCCAACCCCTTTTCATGCTTCTCTCCCTGGTCTCGCTGATTCCGTTTGGTCGATAGCCTGCCCGGCAACAACCGTCTCCCTGCATGCCGAAGCGACCCGTCACCGTTTAGGTTAGCCCATTGCGCCGCACAGCAGGCAAAAAAAAGGTTCATCGCGGATTAGAGGGAATCTG
>NZ_AMRJ01000014.1 GCF_000300995.1 Alcanivorax hongdengensis A-11-3
GCACGTGGATACGGTGTTCTTCTCTCCCTACCTCGCAGCGCTCGCGCTGCCAAGTGACAAGCGATGCCTCGCAGGGGCCAGCTTGGTGCGCCGAAGGCGTCCCGAAGGGATGACGAGCATGCTCGTCACACAAGTAGGTCATCGTCAGGCTCTTAAATACAGAAAGGCTGTCCCGAAAGGGGGGGGCTTTTTTGGGTTGAGGATACGCTGATCTGCTCCCGCCTCCCGGCCTAAGTCAGTCATCACTCCCCGGATCTCATCAACACAGCCCCCCCTTGCCAACCCGGTCCAGCAGCGCCACCCTGTAAGCTCCCTTACCCATTTCGGGAGGCCACCATGTTCCTTAGTGATACCACCTCGGGCCACCTGGTCGAAGTACTGGACCTGACCGAACTGATCAATCCACGACATGCCAGCATGATGGGCCGTTATCACTACGGCGAGGAAGCCCAGGATGCCGAGATCTTCGAGAAGCGGCAGTTACGCTTTCCTTCCGGCGAAGCGTTGCCACGCTGCTGGACCGATGCGCATTACCGGGACCATGAATTACCCGGCGGATGACGGGGCTGCAATTAACGGGCTGTCCGCGGGCAGATGCAGCTTGAGCGCGGCATCATGCAGGCGCACCTGGAAGCGGGTGTCCTGAATCGGTTCACCGTCCAGATTCAGGTTCATGGTATCCGGCGTTTCAATGGTTAGACTGGTTAATCGCTGCCGCACGAACAGGCCTTCCTGCTCCGGATCCTCACGGGCTTCACGGTCAAACAGCTCGCGCACACCGGCAAGCAGATCCATTTGCGCTGGCAGGATGGCCACATCCAGTAGTCCATCGTTGATCAGGGCGTCCGGGCACAACTTCTGGCCGCCGCCTGCCTGGCGGCCATTGCCCAGGCCCAGGGCGAGAAACTCGCCATCCCACTCGAAATCCGGGCCGGAAAAGTGGCCGCGGGCCGGGCGGACTTCGGTGAACCGGGTCAGCCCGGTGAGCAGATAGGCGGCGCCACCCAGCATTTTTTTCAGATCTTCGGAGGTCTCCGTGGTGACCTCGGTGCCAAATCCGCCGGTGGCCATATTGAGAAAGTAGCTATCGTTGACCTGGATAACGTCAACCGGTGTCGCGGGTTGTTCCAAAAGGGAGAGCGCCTGTAAGGGATCGCTATCAATGCCGGCGGCGGTGGCCAGGTCATTGGCGGTGCCCAGGGGAAGAATGGCCAGTGCCAGGTCGTCTTTACCGCTTTCCATCATGGCATGGCAGAGATTGCGCACGGAGCCGTCACCGCCGCCGGCAATCAGGGTGCGGAAACCCAGGGCGAGAGCCTCGCTGACGAAACGTTCGGCATCACCCGCTTCCCAGGTGACACGCACGGCCAGCTCCCAGCCTCGATCACGCAGAGTCATGACTGCATCACGCACTGCCTCGTTGGTGGCCTGCTTGCCGTGAAGGATCAGTAGTGCACGCTTTTCACCCATGCTGCTCTCCTTGTTTGTTCTGTCAGCACTTTACCCATTCTTGGTGGGCGCCGGTATGGCAGGGTGCCGGTGTTTACAACAATTGATTTACGCATAGGCGCAGGCTTTCGTTCACATAGAGAAGCTGCCCCTTATCTTTGTAAACGAGAAAGATTATCGTTTGCAAAGATAAGGAGGTTGCCATGATCAAGACCTTGAGTTTCGGTGCCATGCATATCAGCGTTGCCTTTCTGGTGGTATGGGCGATGACCGGAGACTGGCGTATCGGTGGTGCGACGGCGTTGGTGGAGCCCTGTATCAATACGGTGGCCTACCATTTCCATGAAAAGGTCTGGAAGCGCCTGCGTACTGGTAGAAGCGGTCAATCGCAAGGGTTGCTGGTGGGATAAACTCGGTGTTTACTCTGGGCGCGGGCTTGATTAAGCTAGGCCAAGGTATACATTGATAGGGGTAAATGTAAAGTGCAGACCGGAAGCAGCGACATCGATGCCATTCGCCAGGTGGTCAACCAGGTTCTGGAAGTCCATGCCCGGGAAGAAGGCGGGCAGCGCTCCCAGGCGCGGGCCGAAATCCTGATTCACTCCATGCAGGTTTTTGCCCAGCGTGGTTTGCAACGAACCACGGTGCAGCATCTGTTGGATGCTTCCGATGTATCACGGCGCACGTTCTACAAGTATTTCCGCAACAAGATGGATGTGCTGGAAAGCATTTACCGTATTTTTATCGACAATATGCTGCTGCATTTCCACAAGGAGATGAAGCAGGCCGCGTCAGCCCGGGACATTATCCGCAATACCTCCAAGGTCTATTTCGACTACCACGTCAGCATGGGGCCGATCATCAAGCTGATGATGGAAGAGGCCCGCTCGTCGTCGTCGGCCCTGGCCCCGCACCGTGAGCGGGCCCAGGGGATTGCCGCGGAGGTACTGACCACTGAAATCAACCGTATTACCAACCGCAACTTTGATCCCCTGGTGTTCCGTACGGTGCTCTGGATTCTGGAAAACTATTCGCTCTACATCTTCGAAGACGGCGGCTTTTCCCAGGAGCGGCTGGACCAGTGCCAGCGCACCCTGGTGGGCATTGCCGAATCCCTGGTACTGGGCGAGCCGTCCCCGGGCATGCTGGAGAGCGTTAGTCCGGCTTGATGAACTTCAGTGTCATGCGATCGCTCTCGCCGATGGCCAGATAGTGATCGCGGTTTTGGTCCTTCAAGCGCAATGTGGGTGGTAATGTCCAGACGCCGGCCGGGTGGTCGGTGTCGTCTTTGGGGTTGGCATTGATGTCACTTTTGGCCAGCAGCTCAAAGCCGGCCCGCCGGGCGGCGTCGATCACATAAGCTTCGGTCATATAGCCATTATCGATCTGCCATTGCAGCGAGCGTCCCGGCGGTGCGCGATGCTCCACCACGCCCAGTATGCCTCCGGGTTTGAGCGCCCGGTAGAAGCTGGCAAACACGGCGTCCGTGTTACCGGCCTTGGCCCAGTTGTGCACGTTGCGAAACGTCAGTACCCGGTCGGCACTACCGGCGGGCGCAATCCGGGTGTGGGCCGGCGGGTAGAGGGCGCTGATACGGACCTGGTCGTACAGCGCGGGCCGGGCCTGCAGTTTCTCCCTGAACTGTTTGAGAGAGCGGCGGTAAAAAGGAATATCGCTGTCCGCGGGAAACTGGGCGGCATACAGGGTGCCCTGCTGACGCAGCAGGGGCGCCAGGATGGCGGTGTACCAGCCACTGGCGCCGGGCCAGACTTCCACCACCGTCATGTCTGGCTGCACATCGAAAAACGTCAGGGTCTGTTGCGGGTGACGATAGATGTCGCGGGCCTTGTCCGCGCCTGGGCGACTCTCGGCATGGATTGCCTCGCTGAGCGGGGAGGCCTGGGCAAGGGGGCACAGGCCCAGTAACAGGGCGAAGAGGAGCGCTTTCATTTATGCCTCCTGTCGCAACCCCCGAATCAGTACCTGCATGTAATCCGAGGCTTGCTGTTCCAGACTGCCTTCACCGGTGAGGGCCCAGGTGTAGGTGGTCCCCACCACCAGATTGATCATCATCAGGATGGTATCGCGGGTTGGCAGGGCGACAAAGTAGCCGTCTTTGCGCAATTCGCTGAAAAAGGCATCCGCCACCGGCAGGTTCTGTTCCATCAATGCCAGATACTGGCGCTGGATATCGCCCATGAAGTCACCGGCTTCCTGGATCAGGACCCGTGAAAAATCCTGGTTGTTTTCCAGGAACCGGGCCACATGGCGACACAGCGTTTCCAGCCGTTGCAGGGGCGCGACATCGCTAAGCAGGGCGGCCAGAATCAGATCGCGGATCTGATTGAGGTTCTCCTCGACAATGGTCAGCAGCAGCGCATCCTTGCTGGCGAAGAACTTGTAGATAGTGGCCTTGCCGACGCCGGCCCGCTCGGCAATGGTCTTCACCTCGGCGCTGCGGAAGCCTTCGGTGGCGAAGACTTCCTGGGCGCTGATGAGGATGCGGGCGCGGCGCGGGTCCGTCGGGTTCACAGGTATTTGATCTTCTCCAGCTGCTCGTCGAGGCGGGCCAGCTGGGAGCGGTAGTCATCCAGCTTGGCCTTTTCCTTTTCTACCACTGCGGCCGGGGCCTTATCCACAAAGCTGGGGTTCTTGAGCTTGCCTTCGGCGCGGCCCACTTCCTTGCGCAGCTTGTCGATTTCCCGGGACAGGCGCTCGATTTCCGCGTCCTTGTCGATCAGGCCGGCCATGGGGACCAGGATCTCCATGTCGCCTACCAGGGCGGTGGCTGACGCCGGCGCGGAATCTTCCGCGCTCAGCCAGGTGATCGATTCCAGCTTGGCCAGCTTGCTCAGGAACATCCGGTTGGCGTCCAGCAGGGCCTTGTCGCTGTCCTTGCCGTTATGCAGGTACAGCGGCAGCGCCTTGCCCAGGGGAATCCCCATCTCGCCGCGAATGTTGCGCACGGCGGTGATCACGGCCTTGATCCATTCGATGCCGGTTTCGGCCTGCTCATCCAGTTTGCCCGGCTCGGCGGCGGGGAAGGGCTGTAGCATGATGGTGTCGGGCTGATCGCCGGCGGCCGGTGCTTTGCCGGCCAGCGGCGCAATGCGCTGCCAGATTTCTTCGGAAATAAACGGCATGAACGGATGCGCCAGGCGCAGGATGGCTTCCAGAACGGTCACCAGCGTGCGGCGCGTGCCGCGCTTTTGCGCATCGGAGTAGTCGTCGCTGTAAAGCACCGGCTTGGATAGCTCCAGGTACCAGTCGCAGTACTCGTTCCAGATGAATTCATAGGCGGCATGGCTGGCCACGTCGAAACGGAAACTGTCCAGGGCGTCGCTGACCTCCTGCTCCGCCCGTTGCAGAGCAGAAATGATCCAGCGATCGGCGATGGACAATTCCACGTCGCCACTTTCTGCATGGATACCGCAATCCTCGCCTTCGGTGTTCATCATCACGTAGCGGGCGGCGTTCCAGATCTTGTTGCAGAAGTTGCGGTAGCCCTCGATGCGGCCCATGTCCCACTTGATGTCGCGCCCGGTGGAGGCCAGGGACAGGAAGGTGAAACGCAGCGCATCGGTGCCGTAGGCATTGATGCCATCAGGGAAATCCTTGCGCGTGCGCTTGGCGATCTGTTTTTCCTTCTGCGGCTGCATCAGGCCCTTGGTGCGTTTGTCTACCAGCTCCTCGAGCTGGATGCCGTCGATCATGTCCAGGGGGTCGAGCACGTTGCCCTTGGACTTGGACATCTTCTGGCCATCGTTGTCACGCACCAGACCATGTACGTAGACCTTCTTGAAGGGCACCTCACCGGTGAACTTCAGGGTCATCATGATCATCCGTGCCACCCAGAAAAAGATGATGTCGAAGCCGGTGACCAGCACGTCGGTGGGGTGGAAGGTGCGCAGGGTCTCTTCGTCGTCCGGCCAGCCCAGGGTGGAGAAGGTCCACAGGGCGGAGCTGAACCAGGTATCCAGTACGTCATCGTCCTGGCTCAGGGGGATGTCGCCCAGCTTGTTATCGGCGCGCACCTCTTCTTCCGTGCGGCCCACATAGACATTGCCGTCGGCGTCGTACCAGGCCGGAATACGGTGACCCCACCACAGCTGGCGGGAGATGCACCAGTCCTGCAGGTCACGCATCCAGGCGAAGTACATGTTTTCATAGTTCTTCGGCACGAACTGAATGTCGCCGTTTTCCACGGCAGCAATGGCGGGCTTGGCCAGCTCTTCCACGGCCACGAACCACTGGTCGGTGAGGTAGGGTTCGATGACCACGCCGGAGCGGTCACCGCGCGGTACTTGCAGGGTATGGTCGGCGACTTTTTCCAGCAGGCCCAGGGCATCCAGGTCATCGACCACTTTCTTGCGGGCATCAACGCGATCCAGGCCGCGGTAGGCTTGCGGTACTTCATCGTTGAGAGCGGCATCGATGGTCAGGATGTTGATCATCGGCAGGTCGTGACGCTTGCCCACTTCGTAATCGTTGAAATCATGGGCCGGGGTGATCTTCACACAGCCGGAGCCGAAATCCGGGTCCACGTAATCGTCGGCGATGATGGGGATTTCGCGGTCAGCCAGCGGCAGGCGAATGGTCTTGCCGATCATGTCCTTGTAGCGCGGATCTTCCGGATGCACCGCCACGGCGGTGTCGCCCAGCATGGTTTCCGGGCGGGTGGTGGCCACCACCAGGTGGCCGGAGCCATCGGACAGCGGGTAGCGGAAGTGCCACATGTGGCCCTGTTCTTCCACGTTTTCCACTTCCAGATCGGAGATGGCGGTATGCAGCTTCGGGTCCCAGTTGACCAGCCGCTTGCCGCGGTAGATCAGGCCTTCCTTGTGCAGGCGCACGAACACTTCACGCACCGCGTTGGACAGGCCCTCATCCATGGTGAAACGCTCGCGGGTCCAGTCCACGCTGGCGCCCATGCGGCGCAGCTGGCGGGTAATGGTGCCCCCGGATTCGCCCTTCCATTCCCAGACCTTCTCCAGGAATTTCTCGCGGCCCAGTTCGTGGCGGTTGGTGCCTTCCCCGGCCAGCTTGCGCTCCACCACCATCTGGGTGGCGATACCGGCGTGGTCGGTGCCCACCTGCCAGAGGGTGTTGCGACCCTGCATGCGGCGATAGCGCACCAGGGTATCCATGATGGTGTCCTGGAAGGCGTGGCCCATATGCAGGCTGCCGGTCACATTGGGCGGCGGGATCATGATGCAGAAGGAATCCCCCTGGCCGGAGGGCTTGAAATAACCGGCCTTTTCCCAGTTTTCGTACCAGGATTGCTCAATGCGATCGGGTTGGTAGGTCTTGTCCATGCTCACCGCTTCTGAAACCAGCAAAAAATGAGGGCGAATTATAGCGAAGCGGGGCCGGTTCGTCGCGGGTCAGCAGGCGGTAAAGCGCAATCGGCGCCGGTCAGCGCTGGCGCAGGCGTGCCTTGAGGCGGGCGCGCAGTTGTTGTTCCAGTTTGGGCAGCGCCTGATCCACCAGTGCATCGACCATGCGGTCAAGCTCCTGCTCGGACAAACCCGGTGAAGCGGTGGGGGTCGCCGCCCGGGGTTGGCCGGCCGCCGGTGTTGCGGCGCTGGCCGGTGCCGGCGCGGCGGGTGAGCCCAGGAAGGGGTTGGCCCGCTCGGAGGCCAGTCGGCGAATCTGTTCGGCTCGCTCGGGATGCGTGGTGGCCCGGGGCGTTGTGGCGCCTCCCCGGGTTTCCTCGTCCAGCAGCGACTGGATGTCATTGAGTTCGTCCAGAAGTGCCTGTTTTTCCTGGTCTTTATTCTGGTTCATGGGGTCAGCCCAGCTCGTGGGTGGTCACAGGGAAACCCCGTTCCCGGTAGAAACGGAACCGTTCCCGCCCTTTTTGTCGTTCATTGTCGGCACCACTGATCATTTCTGCGACACGCTGGAAACGCGAGGCAAAGTCCGGTACCTGGTCGGTCAGGTTGATCAGTACGTCATGGTGTTCCCCCGGGTCCCCGCCATGGCCCAGCATGACCGGGGCATGGGCATCCCCGCATACGGCATGGGGCAGGAACCCGCTCTTGGGAGTGTGCCAGAAATGGTTGTCCAGCTCCCGGGCGTGGTTCTCATCCCGGCAGTGGATGTAAACCTGCCGTTGCTGGCGCAGGGCCTTGTCGGCGATGCGCCAGGCCAGGGCCTGACGCACGCCATCCCCGGCCTTGCTGCTCAGGTAGAAGGTGACCTCGGTCATTTGCCCGCCAGGTTCATCAGATAGCGGGTCAGCATGGGTACCGGTCGGCCGGTGGCGCCCTTGCTCATGCCGCCGCTGATCCAGGCGGTACCGGCGATATCCAGGTGCGCCCATTTCACGTCACGGGCAAAGCGGTGCAGGAAGCAGGCCGCGGTGATGGAGCCGGCCTTGGGCCCGCCGATGTTCTGCATGTCCGCGAAGGGACTGTCCAACTGACTCTGGTAATCGTCCCACAGGGGCATCGGCCAGCCCCGGTCACCGGTTTCCTGACCGGCGGCCAGCAATGCCTGGCTGAGGTCGTCATCGTTGGCGTAGACCGCCTGGGCATGGGCGCCCAGGGCCACCACACAGGCGCCGGTGAGGGTAGCGATATCAATCACCGTATGTGGCTTGTGCTTTTGCTGCACGTAGGTAAGTGCATCGCACAGCACCAGTCGCCCCTCGGCGTCGGTATTGAGGATCTCCACGGTCTGTCCGGACAGTGTCTTGACGATGTCGCCGGGGCGGGCCGCGCTACCATCGGGCATGTTTTCCGCCGCCGCGACCACCGCCACCATGTGGAGAGGCAGATCCAGTTCGCAGACGGTTTTGACGCTGCCGAACACGCTGGCGGCACCGCCCATGTCGTATTTCATCTCATCCATGCTGGCGCCGGGCTTGAGGGAAATGCCACCGGTATCGAAGGTGATACCCTTGCCGACCAGAGCCACCGGCCCCTGTTTGCCCGGTTTGGCGCCCTTGTATTCCATGATGATCAGCTGGCCGTCCTTCTCGGAGCCACGGGCCACTGCACAGAACGCGCCCATGCCCATTTTCTCCGCCTGCGCCTCGGTCACCACCTTGACGGTGAGCTTGTCGTATTCCTTGCCCAGGTCCCGAGCCAGACCCGTCAGGTAGGCCGGGTAGCAATCGTTGGGTGGACGGTTGCCCAGGTCGCGGGCCAGGTTAACGCCGGCGCCGATGGCCTTACCGGTCTTGATGGCCTGGCTCAGGGCCGGGTTGCGCTGGTCATGCCAGAAGGTCAGTTTAGTCAGTTTCGCGGCCGGGGCCGGCTTGCTGCGGTATTCGTCAAACCGGTAGGTATTTTCCTCGGCCACGCGAGTGCCTTCGCGCACCTGCCACTCCAGGGAGGCGTCCAGCTGGTCATCCAGCAACCAGACTGCCTGCTTGACCGGGCTCTGGGTCAGCGTCTTGATGGTCTTGCCCAGCAACTGTAGCCAGCCCCGGTTGTCCAGAGCCTTGTCGCCGCTGCCCACCAGCAGCAGCCGTTTGCCATCCACGCCGTCGGGCTGATGTAGCCAGACCTGCTGACCCTTTTTGCCGGAAAAGTCGCCGGCCTTGATAAAGGCGGCCAGCTGGTCGCGGGTGGCCTGGGGCAGGCTGGCAGGCAGGTCGGCATTGCTTGCGACTACCAGCACCAGGGCGTCGGCTTTGATCTTGTCCAGGGCTTTGTGGCTTGCGGCGTAATCCATGAGTTCTCCATAAGGCTAGCGGGCCAGACCCTGGAAAAAGGGTCTCGCCCGGTTGAATGGCAGCATGCAGAAATAGTGGGGTGTGAGCAGCATAAACGCAATGAGTGTGCATAATGCCCGCCACAATTATCACCTTGGCCGGGCACTCAGTTACAATGCGGGCACTGGCGGGGTTTGTCGCTGTCCACAGACACGGCGTTTTTGATCCGCCTCCGGCCGCATCCACAGGGATGCCGTTATCGGCCGGGGTCGTCCTGCCCTATACAGCTTGGTGGAAAAGCCCTTGATTCTTCATCGCTATATCAACCGGCAAGTCTTCATGACCACAGTCATGGTCACCTTTATTCTGGTGATGGTGCTGGTCAGTGGCCGGTTCATCAAATACCTGGCCGAAGCGGCCGCCGGCGAAATTGCTGCGGATGTGCTGTTTCTGGTGATGGCCTTCCGGTTGCCTGAATTTCTGCAGATGATCGTGCCCCTGAGCCTCTATATCGCCCTGCTGCTGGCGCTGGGGCGCATGCACATGGATAACGAAATGGTGGTGCTACGCGCCGGTGGCCAGGGGGACGGCCGCGTGGTGCGCTCGCTGGTGGTGCCGCTGCTCATGTGTACCACCCTGATCGCGGCGTTTACGCTCTATGTCACGCCCCGTGGTGATGCGGAGGTCAACCGTATCTTCGAGGAACAGAAGGATCGCTCGGTACTGGAACTGCTGACGCCGGGCCGCTTTCAGGTCAAGGGCTCGGGCGATTCCCAGCGGGCCACCTACGCCGAGCACCTGAATCGGGAAAAGGGCGTGCTGGAAAATGTCTTCGTGGCCGATGCCAGTTTTCACCAGGACAAGGGGGAGGCCGACCGGTTACTGACGGTGTGGGCCAAGAGCGGCAAGATCATCACCGAGGATGGCATCAGCTATCTGTTGCTCAAGGATGGTTTCCAGTACCAGGGCAAGCCGGGCACCAACGATTACAAGGAAGTGGGTTTCAAGGATGCCAAGGTGCGTATCGGTGGCGACAAGTCCGACAGCCGCCCGCCCAAGGTGCGCGGGCGCTCCACCAGGGAGCTTATCTCCGAGCGGCACAGCAACAATGAGGCGCTGGCCGAGCTGGAATGGCGTTTGTCGCTGATTCTGACCGTGCCGATCATGGGCATTGCGGCGATCCCGCTGGCCCGCGTCAACCCTCGCCAGGGGCGTTTTTACCGGCTCATTCCGGCGGTACTGGGCTACATGCTTTATGTGGGCATGCTGCTGGTCTGCCGCAGCTGGATCAGTGACAGCAAACCCGGCGCGGTGCCCTGGTACCTGAACATGGCCTGGATCCATCTGGTAGCCATGCTGGCGGTGTCGATGCTGTACTTTGGCCCGGCGCTCTGGCGACGGAGGGCCCGCTGATGCGTTTGCTCAAGAAGTACTTCTGGCGAGCGGTGATCATGCCCACGCTGATCATTTTGCTGGTGATCGTCGGTCTGGATTGTCTGTTCGGCTTTGTCTACGAGCTGGAATTTCTGCGTGGTGACTATCAGGCCTGGCAGGCACTGCAGTTCATCCTCACCACCACGCCCCGGCGCATTCACGAATACATGCCCATGGCGATATTGCTGGGCACCCTGATCGGCCTGGGGCTGCTGGCCAACAGCGGCGAGCTGTCGGTGATCCGCGCCTCCGGGGTTTCCACCCTGCGCATCAGCTGGATGGTGTTGCGCCCGGTGCTGTTGCTGATGATCCTGTCGTTCCCGATAGGTGAGTAC
Organism: Alcanivorax hongdengensis A-11-3; assembly: GCF_000300995.1. GTDB lineage: Bacteria > Pseudomonadota > Gammaproteobacteria > Pseudomonadales > Alcanivoracaceae > Alcanivorax > Alcanivorax hongdengensis. The sequence continues at coordinate 10,882 of NZ_AMRJ01000014.1, forward strand.
CTGGTACCTTACAGTGAACAGGTAGCGCAGAGTAATCGTTCGCTGGCGGAAGGCGGCGGCGAGGCGTTGCGCTCCAAATACGGTTACTGGCACCGCGAAGGGGACGAGTTCATTCATATCAACGCGGTGCAGCCCAATGGCGTGCTTTACGGTTTGACCCGCTACCACTTTGATCAGGATCAGAAGCTCACCGAAACCCAGTTCGTCAATCGGGCGATCTACCAGGGTGATTACTGGTCCCTGGAAGGGGTGCAGGGCACCCGCCTCCGCGAGGATCACGTATCCACCTATCATCACGATACCGGCAAGTGGGTCACCAAGCTGACCCCGCAGCTGCTCAGTATCGTGGTACTCAAGCCGGATTATCTGGCCATGAGCAAGCTGCTTGAATACACCCGCTATCTGAAACGCCAGGGGCTGGAAATCGCCGACTACATGCTCAGTTTCTGGCAGAAACTGTTCATGCCCCTGGCCACCATTGGCATGGTGCTGATTGCCATTTCCTTTGTGTTTGGGCCGCTGCGTGAAGTGACCATGGGCCTGCGGTTGACCGCGGGTATCGTCGCCGGCCTGGTGTTCCACTACGGCCAGCAGTTTTTCGGCCACCTGTCACTGGTGTTCCACACCGACCCGCTGGCGGCCGCCGCCGTGCCTCCCATTCTGTGTTTCATTCTCGGTATCTGGTTACTGCAGCGGGTGCGCTGATGAGTGGCTGGCATGGACAGGGACGAAGCCATGCCGGGCGGCGCGTGCGCAATGAAGATAGCTTCGTCTGCCGCGACCAGGACGGCCTCTGGGCGGTGATTGATGGCATGGGCGGCCATGACGCCGGCGCCCTGGCCGCCGACATGATCCGCGATGCCCTCTGTGGCGTGATGCTGGGGGGCGCCCTGGGCCACCGGGTGCTGGCGGTGGAGCGCGCCCTGCAGACGGTCAATTACGCCATCCGCCACCATGCCGCCCTGCACCTGGCCGGGCGCACCATGGGGGCCACGGTGGCGGTGTTGCTGATCCAGGGCGAGGAGGCAGCCTGCCTGTGGGCCGGGGATGCTCGCCTGTACCGCCTGCACGCCGATCATATCGACATGCTCAGCCGCGACCACTCGCCGGTGCAGGCACTGGTGGATGCCGGCGAACTCACCGAGCAGCAGGCCATGGACCACCCCCGTGGCCATGTGATCTGGCGGGCGGTGGGGGCGGCCGAGTCCCTGGAGGTGGCACAGTGCCGCTTTGCGCTGGAGCCGGCCGTGCGCTTTCTGCTGACCACCGACGGCGTGCACGGCAAGCTGGACCGGGCTGCGCTGCTGGCCATCAGCCAGCGCCATCAGCCGGGGGCTTTGCTGCGTGAAGCCCTGGCGCGCGGCAGCCGCGATAATGTCACCGCCTTGCTGGTCCGCCGTGGCCATGAACCGAGAGAAGGGCTGGCATTGCGTTGAACTGCTGCTATACTCGCGGCCCACTGCCAGAGTGGTGGAATTGGTAGACACGACGGATTCAAAATCCGTTGCCTTCACGGGCGTGCCGGTTCAAGTCCGGCCTCTGGTACCAAACAGTAAAAAAGCCCGCCTTGAGCGGGCTTTTTTATGGGCTATGATGGGGGCTCAACCCTGCCGGAGAATCAATGCCCACCCCTTCTTCCCCCGCTGGTCTGACGCGTCGCCTGATGGCGCTGCTCTATGACGGTTTGCTGATCCTGGCCCTGTGGTTCGTGACCGCCGGTGTCTTCGTGCTGATTTATCCCCATACCGGCCTGCCGCAGGAGTCCATCAACGGTGTTACCCGCGCCAGCAAGGAATACCTGCACGGCATTTTGCTGCCGCTTCTGCTGCTGGAAACCTGGGCCTTTTACGCGCTCTTCTGGCTGCGCGGTGGCCAGACCCTGGGCATGCGCGCCTGGCGCCTGCAGGTCTGTGATTACTGTGGCGGGCCGGTTCGACCCTGGCAAACACTGGTACGGTTTGCCGCTGCGGGCCTGTCCTGGGCGCTGTTTGGCATCGGTTATCTGCTGGTACTGTTGCCCCCCCACCAGAGTCTGCATGATCGCCTGTCACTGACGGCCACCCGGGTGCTACCGAAAACCCCGCCAAAGGCGGGCTGAGCCGCAAGCGGCGGTTTTTCCCGGGGGCCAAAGCGGGTATCCTTGCGGCCTCCTTCATTTCCGTGCCGGTACAGTACGTGAACGTCGACGATTTTGATTTTGATCTGCCGGATGGGCTGATTGCCCGTCACCCGCCCGCCCAGCGCCGCGATGCCCGCCTGCTGGCCCTGAAGCGCGACCAGTTGCTGCATCAGCAATTCCCGGATCTGCTCTCGCACCTGCGCCCCGGTGATCTGCTGGTATTCAACGACACCCGGGTGATCCCGGCGCGCCTGTATGGCCAGAAGGAAAGTGGCGGCAAGGTGGAGGTGCTGATCGAGCGGATACTGGATGAGCACCAGGCCCTGGCCCATGTGCGTGCTTCCAAGTCGCCCAAACCGGGCAGCTGGCTGCATTTTGACCAGGGGATCATCGCCCAGGTCAGTGGTCGCCGTGATGCCCTGTTTCACCTCACCTTCAGCGGTTGTGGCACCCTGCTGGATGCCCTGGAGCGCATTGGCCATGTGCCCCTGCCGCCCTATATCGACCGCCCGGACGAGCAGGGCGATCTGGAGCGCTACCAGACGGTCTATGCCCGCGAGCCCGGTGCGGTGGCGGCGCCCACCGCCGGCCTGCATTTCGATGACGAGATGCTGGCCGCGCTCACCGATGCCGGCATCGATACCGGGTTTATTACCCTGCATGTGGGGGCCGGCACTTTTCAGCCGGTGCGGGTGGACAAGGTGGAAGACCACCAGATGCACAGCGAACGCTATCAGGTGCCCGAGGCCCTGGCCGAGCAGGTGGCGCAGGCTCATGCCCGCGGAGGCCGGGTGGTGGCCGTAGGCACCACCGCGTTGCGGGCCCTGGAGGCAGCAAGCCAGAGCGGCCGGTTACAGGCCGGGCAGGGCGAGACCGATATTTTCATCTTCCCCGGCTACCGTTTTCGCCTGGTGGATGCCCTGGTAACCAACTTTCACCTGCCCCGGTCCACGTTGTTGATGCTGATCAGCGCCTTTGCCGGTCGCGAGCGGGTGATGCATGCCTACCAGGCGGCCATCGAGGCCCGTTACCGCTTTTTCAGCTACGGCGATGCGATGTTTATTGAAAGGCAGCCTGACGTCGGATGTCAGACGTCAGATGCGGGGGAAAGCCGTGTCTGATTGTCATTGTGAAGCTTGGATTATCGGTATTGTTTTTAAAGCGTCCGACGCCCGACGTCCGACGTCCGACCAGAAGGCCTTCCCATGTCCCGAATGACATTCCAGCTCAACGCCACCGATGGCGCGGCTCGCCGGGGGCAGATTACCTTCCCGCGCGGCACCGTGCAGACGCCGGCTTTCATGCCGGTGGGTACCTACGGTACGGTCAAGGCCATGTTGCCCCGGGATCTGGCCGGCACCGGCGCCGAGATCTGTCTGGGCAATACCTTCCATCTGATGCTGCGTCCGGGCACCGAGGTAATCGAGGCCCATGGCTCGCTGCACAGTTTCATGCAGTGGGACAAGCCGATTCTCACCGATTCCGGCGGTTTTCAGGTCTTCAGCCTGGGGGAAATGCGCAAGATTTCCGAGCAGGGGGTGGTGTTCAAGAACCCCATCAACGGCGACCGGGTGGAGCTGAGCCCGGAAAAGGCCATGCAGGTGCAGCGTTCGCTGGGCAGCGATATCTGCATGATTTTTGACGAATGCACGCCGTTCCCGGCCACCGAGAGGCAGGCCCGGGATTCCATGGAGCTGTCGCTGCGCTGGGCCCAGCGTTCTAGGGCCGCCCACGAGGGTAACGACGCGGCCTGTTTCGGCATTGTCCAGGGCGGTATGTACGACACCCTGCGCCAGGCCTCCCTGGCCGGGCTCACCGACATCGGTTTTGACGGCTACGCGGTGGGCGGGCTCAGCGTCGGGGAACCCCAGGAAGAAATGCTGCGTACCCTGGGCGGCATTACCCCGCACATGCCGGCGGATCGCCCCCGTTATCTGATGGGCGTGGGCAAGCCGGAGGATATCGTCGAGGCGGTGCGCCGTGGCGTGGACATGTTCGATTGCGTGATGCCCACCCGCAACGCCCGTAACGGCCACCTGTTCACCGCCGAGGGGGTGATCAAGATCCGCAATGCCCGCCATCGCCATGACCTGGCGCCGCTGGAGGCGGACTGCGACTGTTATACCTGCCAGCACTTCTCACGCAGCTACCTGCATCACCTGGACCGCTGCGGTGAAATGCTGGGCTCCCAGCTCAATACCATCCACAATCTGCGATATTACCAGCGGCTGATGGCTGGATTGCGGGGGGCCATCGAAGGCGGTACATTGTCGGCCTTTGTAAATGACTTCTATGCGGCGAGGGGCCAGCAGGCTCCCGCGCTCTAACCCTGTGTAATCTGGAGTAAATAATGAACCGGTTGATGTGTCTCACCCGCAATGCCGCGCTGGCTTCCACCCTGATGGCGGTGATGGCGCCTGCCTATGCGGCACCGGCTGCCCCCCAGGGCCCCGGTGGCATCGAGCTGATCATGCTCGTGGTGATGATGGTGGTGTTCTACTTCCTGCTGATTCGTCCGCAACAGAAGCGGGCCAAGGAGCACAAGAACCTGATCCAGGCGCTGGGCAAGGGCGATGAAGTGGTCACCAGCGGCGGCATCCTTGGCAAGGTGGTCAAGGTCACCGACGATTTCGTGGTGGTGGAAATCAGCAACAACCTGGAAATCAAACTGCAGAAAAGCAGTGTCCAGGCCACCCTGCCAAAAGGCACCATCAAGTCCATCTAAAACAACAGATAGCCCCGTCCCCGGATGGGGCTTTTCGTTTCACCGGCAACACCGGACATAATTATGACCCGCTATCCACGCTGGAAGTTTTTCCTGCTGCTGGCCGTCCTTGTTATCAGCGGCCTTTATGCTTTACCCAACCTTTATCCGGATGCGCCCGCGATTCAGATCAGCAGTGCTGAGGCTGGCGGGAAAGTGCCCGAGCAGAAATTTCAGCAGGTAATGAAGGACCTCAAAGAGGCCAATCTGAATATCGGTCGTACCGAGCAGGTCGGGGATTCCTGGCTGGTACGTCTGGACAGCAGCGAAGATCAGCTGCAGGCCCGGGATCTGGCCGCCGCCGAGCTGGGTGACGGTTACATCGTGGCCCTCAACCTGGCAGCCACCACGCCGCAATGGCTGCGCTCACTGGGTGCCGGCCCCATGAACCTGGGTCTGGACCTGCGTGGCGGGGTGCACTTCGTGCTGCAGGTGGACATGAACGCGGTGATCAAGAGCCGCATGGAAGCCTGGGCCGGCAACGCCAAGCTGGCGCTGCGTGATGCCGGTGTGCGTTATCGCTCGGTGGAGTACAAGGACACCACCATTACCGCCACCTTTGATGATCAGGTGGCCGCCGATGCGGCCCGCGCCCCGTTACGCCGCATTCTCGACAGCTTTACCATGCGCCCGGCCGGCGACACGCCGGAAGTGGTGCTCAAGCTTAATGACAGTGCTCTCAAGGGCATCCGTGATTACGCCGTGGACCAGAACCGTACGGCGCTGAACAAGCGGGTCAACGAACTGGGTGTGGCCGAGGCCGTGGTGCAGCGTCAGGGCGCCGACCGGATTCTGGTGCAGTTGCCCGGCGTGCAGGACGCCACCGTGGCCCGCCGGATTCTGGGCCGCACCGCGACCCTGGAATTCCGTCTGGTAGACCAGAGTGTCTCCCAGGCGCGTCTGAGCACCGGCATGGCGCCTCCGGGCGTGGAGTTTTTCCCGTTCAAGGGCCAGGAAGGCCGCATCGTGGCATTGCAGAAATCCAAGATCGCCACCGGCGACCAGGTCATAGATGCCAAGATGGGCTTTGATCAGCGCACCAGCCAGCCGGAAGTGAATGTGTCGCTGGATTCCGATGGTGCCCGCCGCATGCAGCGTATTACCGCCAAGAATGTGGGTAATCCCATGGCGGTACTGTTCATCGAAACCAAGACCGACATGAAGAAGGTCACCGGTGAAGACGGCAAGAGCAAACTGACGCCGGTGAGCACCACCGACCGCTACGTGATCAACGTGGCCACCATTCAGGACACCCTGGGTAGCCGTTTCCGCATTACCGGCCTGGATAACCCGGCGGAAGCGTCGGAACTGGCGTTGCTGCTGCGCGCCGGTTCCCTGGCCGCGCCGGTGACCATTGTCGAAGAGCGCACGGTAGGCCCGAGCCTGGGTAAGGAAAACATCGAGGCCGGTTTCAAATCCATGGTGCTGGGCCTGAGCCTGGTGCTGGTGTTCATGCTGGTCTGGTACAAGATTTTCGGCATCATCGCCAACATTGCCCTGCTGGGTAACCTGGTAATCATTATCGGAGTCATGTCCCTGATTCCCGGCGCCACCCTGACCCTGCCCGGCATTGCCGGTATCGTGCTGACCGTGGGTATGGCGGTGGATGCCAACGTGCTGATCTTCGAGCGCATCAAGGAGGATCTGCGTATGGGGCTGCGCCCCCTGCAGGCCATCGAAGAGGGCTACGCCCGCGCCTTTGTCACCATTTTCGATGCCAACATCACCACCCTGATTGTGGCGATCATTCTGTTCGCGGTGGGTACCGGCACGGTGAAAGGGTTTGCCGTGACGCTGTTTATCGGCATTCTCACCTCCATGTTCACGGCCATTGTCGGTACCCGTGCCATGGTGGAACTGATTTACGGTCGCGCCGGTCGCGCGCCGACCAAACTGAGCATTTGAGGCGGTTATGAGCAGAGCTACCATGAACATCAATTTTATGGCCGCACGCAAACCGCTGGGGCTGTTGTCTTTCATTCTGGTGATTGCCTCGGTGGTGCTGTTGTCCACCCGGGGCCTGAACCTGGGTCTGGATTTCACCGGTGGTACCAATGTGGTCCTGCAGAACACGGCTGACATTGACCTGGCGTCGGTGCGTGGTGACCTGGAAGGCGCCGGCTTCAATGACAGCGTGGTTCAGCATTATGGCTCGCCCAAGGAGGTGATCATCAGTGTGGCGCCCCGCGAAGGCGAGGATGCCGACCAGGTGGGTGACGAGGTCTTCACCGCTGTCACCCGGGATAACCCGGACATGACCCTGCAGAAAGTGGAGTTTGTCGGGCCCCAGGTGGGCGACGAGCTGCGCGATCAGTCCGGGGTGGCCATGCTGATGGCTCTGGGCATGGTGATGCTGTATGTCTGGTTCCGGTTCTCCAACAAGTTCGGCATCGCCAGCGTGTTGGCCCTGTTCCACGATGTGCTGATTACCCTGGGGCTGTTCTCCCTGCTGCAGTGGCAATTCGACCTGACCGTGCTGGCGGCGGTGTTGGCGTTGATCGGTTATTCCATCAACGATTCCATCGTGGTGGCCGACCGGGTGCGTGAAGACTTTCGCAACAGTCGCCTCACTGACCCGGTGGAAATCGTCAACGGCGCGGTGAACGTGACCTTCAGCCGTACCATCAACACGTCCCTGACCACCATGCTGGTACTGTTTGCCCTGTACTTTTTCGGTGGCGAAGTGATGCGGGCGTTTTCCGAGGCCTTGCTGATCGGTATTTTTGTCGGGACCTATTCGTCCATCTATGTGGTGTGCAATTTCCTGTTCGTGCTGAACGTCAGCAAGGACGATTTCCTGGTGACGCCCAAGGAAGAAATTGACGACATGCCCTGAAAAGGCAATTGATAGTTAATCAGTGATCACTGATAGTGAAGGGCCGCGAGCGATCGCGGCCCTTTTCTTTTGGCGGGGCGTGGCCGTGTCGATGGAGACAGAACATGAAAAAACATCCGACGGGAGAGACAGGATGAAAAGAATAATCGCCGCACTGTTGTTGTCCATGCTGGCCACCTGGGCCATGGCCGATGACATGGCAGCCAAGAAACAGGCTGCCATGAAGGTGCTGGAAGCCAGCAACACCGAAGCCATTTATGCCGAGGCGCGCAAACAGATTGAAACCATGGGCGAGCAGGCCCTGACCCAGAGTATTCCCGATGATCAGACGGCCATGCGCAAGCGTTATCACAAGCGTATGGAAACCGTGCTCAGTGAAGGGCTGGACTGGAAAGCCATGAAGACGCAGATGGTTAAGGTCTACATGGACACCTTCAGCCTGGAAGAGCTGAAAGACATGGCCGACTTCTATCAGTCACCCACCGGGCGCTCCATCATGAAGAAAATGCCGGCGGTGATGACCCAGTCCGTGCAGTTGTCCCAGCAGCAGATGCAGCGGGTCATGCCGGCCCTGCAACAGATGTTCTCGGACCTGGATGCCGAACTGGCCCAGCAGCAAGCCAAGGCCAGCGCGGGCAAGAACGGCGACAGTCAGGAATAATCAGCTGAACTGCTGTTTCTCCATCCAGGGGATCAGGCGGTCGAAGGCCGCCTCGATCTGTTCCAGCGAAGTGGAGTAACTGATGCGCAGTGCATTGCGGCAGGACTCCCCGAAGGTATCCCCCGACACCGTGCACACGCCGGTTTCCTTGAGCAGTTTGAGCGCCACATTGGCGCCGTCCACGCCTTCCGGTAACGACGGAAACAGGTAGAAGGCGCCATCCGGCCGGTAGCCGGTCAGGTGTGGCGTCTGCTCCACCAGCTCCACCAGCCGGTCCCGGCGCTGCTGGTATTCCCCCACCATGTTGTCGATGAAGTCACGGCTACCGCGCAGGGCGGCGACTCCGGCCCATTGGCAGGGTGTGTTGGCCACGGTGGTGGTGAACATGTGATAGCGGCGTAACTTCTTGATGGCGCCCTGGCTGGCAATCAGCCAGCCGATGCGCATGCCGGCCATGGAAAAGGTTTTCGAAAAGCTGCTGATGACCATCACATGGTCCAGATCCGAGCAGCAGGACAGTACGCTGGGATATTCCCGTTTGTCATAGATCAGATGGTCGTAGACCTCGTCACTGATGACATAGATGCCCCGGTAGGCGGCTTCCTCGACGATGGTTTCAATGGTTTCCCGCGGGTAGAGCGTCCCGGTGGGGTTGCTGGGCGAGTTGAGAATCACCGCATAGGTGTTGGGGCCCATGGCATCAATCACCGCCTGCGGGTCCAGCTGGTGGTTGTCCTCGGCCCGGGTGGGCACGGTTTTGACCACGCCACCATTCATGCGAATCAGGGGGCCGTAGAGCATGAAGGACGGGTCCGGCACGATGAACTCACGCCCCGGTGCAGAGGTGGCGGTCAGCGCCAGATAGATGGCTTCGGTGGCACCGGTGGTGACGATGATGTTTTCCGGCAGCAGCGGGCGTTGGTAGCGGTGGCCGTAGTACTCGGCCAAAGCTTCCAGCAGTTCCGGCAGTCCGGCATCCATGGTGTAGCCGGTCTGGCCCGCCTGGAAGGCATCCACGCCGGCCTGTATCACATGCTGTGGCGGTTTGAAGTCCGGCTGGCCGATGGACAGGTGGATCACATCCTCCAGGTTGGCCGCCAGGTTCACCATGCGGCGAATGCCCGGCACCGGAATGGTCAGCAGGGCCGGGTTCCAGATCGGGTCTTCGCTTTCGTAGAAATCCGTGTCCAGATTGATATTACCCATCAGCGACTCCTGTTATTTCCCGGCCCGCGCCGATGGCGACGGGCCGTACGGATAGCACCGGGCCAGGCCCGGTGACCGGGTTGCTCAATCGCTTTCCATGCCCTCCAGCATGGGCGGGCGCAGCTTGAATGGCTGGGCCCGTTCGAAGGCATGGCCGGCGGCCAGTACCGTTTCATCGGTAAAGCGCCCGCCGACAATCTGCAGCGCCATGGGCAGGCCGTCCTCGGCCAGCCCCAGTGGCAGGGACAGGGCCGGCTGGCCAGTCATGTTGAACGGGTAGGTAAAGGGGGTCCAGGTGGGCCAGCGGGTGCTGGGCCAGTCCACGGGCACCTCCCGGTTGGTGTCGAAGGCGCTGATCGGCAGGGTCGGGGTGATCAGCAGGTCGTATTTGGTGTGGAAGACAGCCATGCGTTCGCTCAGGGCCATGCGCTCGTTGACTGCGCCCAGGTAATCGAGCATGGACAGCTTTTCGGCCTTGCTGGCCACTTCCACCAGAGCCGGGTCCATTTGCTGGCGCTTGGCATCACCCAGGTCACGCATGGCATTGGCGGCACCGCTGTAGAAAAGATGGCTGAAGGCGGCCAGCGGGTTGCTGAAGCCCGGGTCCACTTCGGTGACCGTGGCGCCCAGCTCCCGGAATACCTCGGCGGCCTGGCGCACCGCCTTGTCGATATCCGCCTGCACGTCCACATAACCGAAGCTGGCACTGTAGGCGATGCGCAGCCCCTTGAGGGGGCGATCCAGGCTGGCCAGATAATCCACACCCCGGCGGGGAGCCGCCTGGCTGTCCCGGGAGTCCGCCTCACTGAGCACGTTCATCATCAGGGCGGCGTCACTCACGGTACGGGTCATGGGGCCGGCATGGGCCAGGGTGCCAAACGGGCTGGCTGGCCAGTGTGGCACTTCGCCGAAGGTGGGCTTGAAGCCGACAATGCCGCAGAACCCGGCAGGGATGCGGATGGAGCCGCCGGCATCGGTGCCCAGTGCCAGGGGGGCCATGCCCGCAGCCACTGCGGCGGCGCTGCCACCGCTACTGCCTCCGGCGGTCTTGGTCGGGTTCCAGGGGTTGTTGGTGGCGCCACACAGGGGACTGTCGGTGATGCCTTTCCAGCCGAACTCCGGGGTGGTGGTCTTGCCAAGGGGCACATAGCCGTGGCGCTCCAGGGCGGCGGTGGCCGGCGAGCGTTTGTTGAGAGTGCTGTCCGGGTCGATGGTGCGCGAGCCCTTTACGGTGGGCCACATGGGGGTCAGAAACACGTCCTTGACGGCCACCGGCACGCCATCCAGCTGGCCCATGGGTTGCTTCTTGCGGTAGCGCTGTTCCGACGCCTGGGCCCATTGCAGGGTGGTGTCGCGGTCGATCAGGCACCAGGCATTGAGGGCTTTGTCGTGGCGCTCAATATGATCCAGCAGGGCGGTGGTGACCTCCACCGGGGATAGCGCGCCGGACTGGTAGGCGGCTTTGAGCGCCAGGGCGCTCATGGTCAGTACTCCCTCACTCATTGGCGTGTCTCCTGTTTCAGGCGCGGGGCCGGCGGCGATATGCCTACCGGCGTGTTACATAGCCGTGTTCCTTGCTGACGGTGTTGTTAAGCGGCTGTCCCCGTTGCCAGCGGCGAAAATTGGCCACGAACTGTTCGCCCAGGGCGGTGCGCCAGCCGATGAAATCCCCGGCCATGTGGGCGGATAACATGACATTGGGGTGCTCCCAGAGCGGGTGCTCTTCCGGCAGGGGTTCCTGCTCGAACACATCCAGGGCGGCGCCGCCCAGACGGGTGTTCAGGGCGTGCACCAGGGCGTCCGTGTCGACGATGGGGCCGCGCCCCACGTTGATGAATATTGCGCCGGGTTTCATGCGACGGAACTGGGCCCGGTCAAACAGTCCCCGGGTATCCGGCGTCAGCGGCGCGGTGACAATCACGTAATCCGCATCCGCCAGCAGGGCGGGCAGATCCTGCTGGCGGTGTACCCGCAGAAAGGGTGGGTCGTGGCGGGCATGGCGGGCGGTGCCGACCACCTGCACGCCCAGGGCATTCAGCAGGGTGGCCACTTCCCGACCAATGGAGCCGGCGCCCACCACCAGGGCCCGGCTGCCTTGCAGCAGGCGGGTTTCCCGGTGTTGCCAGCGGTGCTGGCGTTGCAACTGCAGGTTGGTGAGCGTGTCCTTGGCAAACAGCAGCAGGGCGCCGAGCACATATTCGGCGATGCCCCGATCAAAGATGCCCTGGGCATTGGTAACCAGGATGTCACCATTGCGGATCGGCTCGATCATCAGGGCATCCACCCCGGCGCTGGTGGCGTGCACCCAGCGAATCGGGCAGTCCGTCGGCCACAGTTCGGCCAGCAGGTCGGTACGGAAGTCCGTGACCACCAGAATATCGGTGGCGGGCAGGGCATCGGCGATTTCATCGCGGGTCCGCACTTCCCGCAACCGGGCCAGGTCGGCCAGGGGTTCAAGACCCGGCAGTGCCGGTTCATCCTCGGCCAGCAGGACAGTGATGCGCGGTTGGCTCATTGGGTCTCCTTGAGAGCGTTGCGGAAGATGCCAACGGCATGATCGATCTCCTCGCGGCTACAGGTCAGGGGTGGCAACCAGCGCACCACCTGGCCGGCGCTGCCGCAGCGCAGAATCAGCAGGCCTTTCTCTTCACTGGCCCGCAGCAGGGCGGCGGCCCGCTGGCCGTCGGCTACGCCCGGGCGGCTGACAATTTCCATACCCAGCATCAGGCCCATGCCGCGGATCTCGTCAATGCAGTCGAACTCCTGTTGCAGGCCGGCCAGCTGCTCGCGCAGGTACTCGCCATGGCGGGCAGCGCCGTCTACCAGCTGCTCGCTTTCAATCACGTCCAGCGTCGCCAGGGCCGCCGCACAGGCCACCGCATTGGCGCCGTAGGTGCCGCCCTGGGAGCCCGGGTAGCCATGCTCCATCAGGTCGCGACTGGCGGCAATGGCGGACAGCGGGTAACCACTGGCCAGGCCCTTGGCGGTGATCAGGATATCCGGATTGACCTGGAAGTGGCTGTGGCTCCAGAACTTGCCGGTGCGGCCGTAGCCGGCCTGGATCTCGTCGGCAATTAGCAGGATGCCGTGTTTGTCACAGCGCTCGCGCAGCCCCTGCATGAAGGCCCGGGTGGCCGGGTAGTAGCCATATTCCCCCTGCACTGGCTCGACGATCATGGCGGCGGTATCCGCCGGGTTGCATTCGGTGACCAGCAGGTGGTCCAGTTCGCGCAGGCAGAAATCCACGCTGGTGGCCTCATCCCAGCCGTAGCGGTAACAGTGCGGAAAGGGCGCGAAGCTGACGCCGGCCATCATCGGTTGCCAGCCAGTGCGAACCTTGTTGGCCGAGGTGGTCAGCGAGGCGGCGGCCAGGGTGCGGCCGTGGAAGCCGCCGCGAAAGGCGATGATGTTGGGCCGCCCGGTGGCCTGGCGGGCGAGCCGTACCGCCGCCTCCACCGACTCGCTACCGGAGTTGGAGAAGGCCACCGCGTCGATGCCCTTGGGCAGATGGTTATAGAGCCGGTCCGTGAGCGCCAGCATGTTGGGGTGGGTGACGGTGGCATATTGGGCATGCACCAGGGTGCCCACCTGCTTGCGGGTGGCTTCCACCACATGGGGGTGGCAGTGGCCGGTGGCGGTGACGCCGATGCCGGAGGTGAAGTCCAGCCAGCGGCGGCCCTGCTCGTCGTAGAGCCAGCTGCCTTCTCCCCGTTGCGCACAGATATTGCTGGATTGCACCAGCAGTGGCGAAAGATGACTCATGAGCTTCTCCTTGTCCTCTCTGGCGTGGTTGCCGGCGCCGATTGCAGCCGCTCGTTGAGCCGCTCGCCGGTGGCGCGGGTGTGGTGATGATCGCTGTCTGCCAGGTCCGCCTTGACGGTGTCATGCAGATGTTGTGCCGCCTTTTGGCAGGCGGGCCAGCGTGGCCCCAGCCAGTCCAGCAACATGGCCAGGCTGAGCAGGGTGGCACGCGGGTCGGCCAGATCCTGGCCGGCAATGTCCGGCGCGCTGCCGTGCACCGGCTCGAACAGGGCCGGAATGGTGTCGTCCTGCGGGTTGAGGTTGGCGGAGGGCGCCAGCCCCGGCCCGCCACACAGCACCGCGGCCAGATCGGTGAGAATGTCACCGTGCAGGTTACTGGCCACCACCACATCAAAGTGCCAGGGGCACTGCACGAATTTCATGCAGGCGGCGTCCACCAGCTCGTGGTGGGTGTCCACCTCCGGGTAATCGGCGGCCAGTCGCTGGAAGGTCTCCGTGTACAGGTCGCCCCAGTGGGGCTGGGCGTTGCGTTTGGTAATCAGGCAGACCTGGGCGGCCTTGTCGCCTCTGAAGCGCCGCGGCTCGGTGCGGTCGGCGGCCCGCTGGCGGGCGCGCTCAAAGGCATGGCGGATCAGCCGTTCGGTGGCGGCGGCGGTGAAGACTTCCACCTGGGTGGCCACTTCGTCGGCCGTGCCACGGCGCAGGCGCCCGCCCTGGCCGGTGTATTCGCCCTCACTGTTCTCGCGGATCACCAGCATGTCCACGTCGCGGGCGCGCGGGTCGGCCAGGTAGCAGGGCGTGCCCGGCAGCCAGCGGGCCGGCCGCTCGCAGGCCCACAGGTCCAGCTCCTTGCGCAGGGTCAGCAGCGGCGCCAGTGACACACTATCGGACAGCAGATAGCGTTGCGGGTCATCGAGCGGGCCCGGATCGCCCAGGGCGCCCAGTAGCAAACCATCGTAGCCGCGCAGGGTGCGCACCGCGTCGGCGGGCATCATCTCGCCGTGCTGCTGGTGCCACTGGTGCGAGGGCCAGGGCAGGTTGTCCACCTCAACGGGCAGTTGGTGCTGGCGGATCAGGGTGGCCAGAATCGCGTCGGTGACGGCCATGACCTCCGGGCCAATGCCGTCGCCGGCCAGAAGGGCCAGTCTTGCGTGCCGTGTTTCCATGGCTCGCTCCCGATGCGGGGCTACCAGCAGGCAGCCCCTCTATGACATTAACTTCCCATGCACAGGTATTTGGTTTCCAGATACTCGTCCATGCCCTGGTGCGAGCCTTCCCGGCCCAGCCCGGATTCCTTGACGCCGCCAAAGGGGGCGGCGGCATTGGAGATGAGCCCTTCGTTGACACCCACCATGCCGCTTTCCAGCGCCTCGGCCACGCGCCAGCAGCGGTGGATGTTGTCGCTGTAGAAGTAGGCGGCCAGCCCGTAGGGTGTGTCATTGGCAATGCGGATGGCCTCTTCTTCGCTGGAGAAGGGGATTACCGCCGCCAGTGGGCCGAAGGTTTCTTCCTGACACAACTGGGCGTCCGGGGAGACGCCGGTGATCAGCGTTGGCTGCACGAAGCTGCCGCCCTTTTCGTGGCGCTGGCCGCCGGTGATGACCTTGGCGCCCTTGCCCAGGGCATCCTCGATGTGCTCCATGACCTTGTCGGCCGCGCCGCGATTGATCAGGGCCGCCTGGGTGACGCCGTCCTCCAGGCCGTCACCGACCTTCATGGCCTCGATGGCGGTTTTCAGCTTTTCCACGAAGGCATCATGCACGCTGTCCTGTACCAGGAAGCGGTTGACGCACACACAGGTCTGGCCGGTGTTGCGGAATTTGCTGGCCATGGCGCCGTCCACGGCCTTGTCCAGGTTGGCATCGTCAAACACGATGAAGGGGGCATTGCCGCCCAGCTCCAGGGACACCTTCTGGATATGTTTGGCGCACTGGGCCATCAGGGTGCTGCCCACCTCGGTGGAGCCGGTAAAGCTGAGCTTGCGCACCACCGGCGAGTCGGTGAGGGCCCCGGCAATGGCACTGGCACTGCCGGTGAGGACGCTGAACACGCCCTTGGGCACACCGGCCCGCTCTGCCAGTTCCGCCAGTGCCAGGGCGGAATAGGGCGTGGCGGTGGCCGGCTTGACCACCATGGTGCAGCCGGCGGCCAGGGCCGCGCCGGCCTTGCGGGTGATCATGGACGACGGAAAATTCCAGGGGGTAATGGCGGCACAGACACCGATGGGCTGCTTGATCACCACGATGCGCTGGTTGGGTTTGGGTGCCGGGATGGTATCGCCGTAGGCACGCCGGGCTTCTTCGGCAAACCATTTGAGAAAGGACGCGGCGTAGGCAATCTCGCCTTTGGCTTCGGCCAGGGGTTTGCCCTGTTCCAGGGTCATCAGCCGTCCCAGATCATCCTGGTTGGCCATCATCAGATCGAACCAGGCCATCAGGATGTCGGCCCGTTCACCGGCGGTCTTGTCGCGCCAGGCCGGCAGGGCCTGGTTGGCGGCGTTGATGGCCCGCTCGGTCTCACCGGCGCCCATGCGCGGTACGGTGCCAAGGGTCTGTTCGGTGGCCGGGTTGTCCACGTCCACGGTGGCGCCATCGTCGGCGTCACACCACTGGCCGTCGATATAGCACTGCTGACGGAACAGGCGGGAATCGGAAAGGGAGGGGGCGCTCATGAGCAACTCCTTGCTAATGTGTGCGTTCTTCTACGCTAACAAAGCAGGCTCAGATGTCTATGCCGGGGGGAGAGTTTCGTATTGGGTTCAAAGTAAACGTGCGGTTGCCGGTGCCCGGGCAGGCACCGGCAAGCACGGTTATTAACGGCGCAGACCGTCGGTGAGGTGCGGTTTGATTTTCTGCAGCAGGCCCTTGAAGACCTTGGGGCTGCCGGCAACGATGCCGCCGCTTTCCAGATATTTGTGACCACCACTGAGATCGCCCACCAGCCCGCCGGCTTCAGTGATCAGCAGGGCGCCGGCGGCCATGTCCCACTCGGCCAGGCCGAATTCAAAGAAGCCGTCGGTGCGACCGGCGGCCAGCCAGGCCAGGTCCAGCGCGGCGGAGCCGGGGCGGCGCAGGCCGGCGGTGGATTCGGCGATGGCGGCGAACATGCCCAGGTAGGCATCCATGAAGGGCGCCTGGTCCTTGCGGAACGGAAAGCCCGTACCGATCAGGCAGCCGTCCAGCCCGGCGCGGTTGGTGCAGCGAATGCGGCGCCCGTTAACGGCGGCCCCGCGACCACGGCTGGCGGTGAATTCCTCGTCCCGGTTGGGGTCGTAGATGACCGCATGCTCGACCTTGCCTTTTACTTTCAGGGCAATGGAAACGCAGTACTGGGGGAAGCCGTGGATGAAGTTGGTGGTGCCGTCCAGCGGGTCGATGACCCACTGGTAATCGGCGCCATCACCCTTGCCCTCGATGATGCCGGACTCCTCGGCCAGGATGCCGTGATCCGGATAGGCCTTGCGGATCACGTCGATGATGCGCGCCTCGGCGGCACGGTCTACTTCGGTGACGAAGTCGTTCATGCCTTTCTTGGTCACGGAAAGCGGGTCATTGCTTTCGGCGGCACGGCGAATCAGATTACCCGCCTGGCGGGCGGCTCGCAGGGCAATGTTCACTTGCGGCGCATGCATGCATCTATCCTCGGTGGTCTGGCCCCGGTGGGCGCGGGGCACAAAACGGCTGTTAAAGAACGTCAGCCCGGTACTGGCTGGGGCGCGGATTGTAGCAGAGCGCGCGCGATCAGGGCAGCGCCCATGATAACATTGCCACCTTTTCCGACCAGTTCAGGTAGTACCATGCTAGACAACGTTCGTATCGTAATGGTGGAAACCACCCATCCGGGCAATATCGGTGCCGCCGCCCGCGCCATGAAAACCATGGGGCTGTCGGATCTGCGCCTGGTTGAGCCGCAGTCCTATCCCAGCGTGGAGGCCACGGCGCGGGCGTCCGGGGCCGGTGATGTGCTGGAAGCGGCCCGTGTCTGCGCGAGCCTGGATGAGGCCCTGGAAGGCGCCACTCTGGTGATTGGCACCAGTGCCCGGCAACGGCGCATTCCCTGGCCCTGCCTGACGCCCCGCCAGCTGGCGGCGCAATTGTCCCACGAGCCAGATGACACCCGTATTGCGGTACTGTTCGGCCGCGAGGACCGGGGCCTGACCAATGACGAGCTGCGCCGTTGCAACCTGCATGTGAGCGTGCCCACCAACCCGGAGTACGGGGTGTTGAACGTGGCCTCGGCGGTGCAGCTGATCTGCTATGAACTGCGGCTGGCCCTGCTCGGTGAGGACTTCGATCTCAAGGAGGCCCGCTCGCGCCGGGAGGCCATGCCGTTGCCGGAGATGTTCTGGGACGAGCCACTGGCGACCAATGAGGCGGTGGCCGGGTTTCTCGATCACCTGGAACAGGTCATGGCGCAAAGCGGCTTTCTCAATCCGGAGCAGCCCGGCCAGGTGATGACCCGCATGCGACGTTTGTTTATGCGTGCCCGACCGGACAAAATGGAAATGAGTATTCTGCGTGGCGTGCTGGTCGCACTGGAAAAGAAAATGCAGGGGTGACAGGCTGCCCGGCCTGATCTCCGAGACGAGGTAGGTATGTTTGATCAAGTACGCGAGGACATAGCGTCGGTATTCCACCGGGACCCGGCGGCCCGCAACACCCTGGAGGTGCTGCTCAATTATCCGGGGCTGCATGCGGTGCTGTTCCATCGCCTGGCGCACTGGCTATGGGGGCGCAACTTCAAACAGCTGGCGCGGCTGATCTCCACGTTTTCCCGCTGGCTCACCGGCATCGAAATTCACCCCGGTGCCACCATCGGCCGCCGTTTCTTTATTGACCATGGCATGGGGGTGGTGATCGGCGAAACCGCGGAAATCGGTGACGATGTCACGCTTTACCACGGCGTGACCCTGGGTGGCACCAGCTGGAACAAGGGCAAACGCCATCCGACCCTGGAAGACGGTGTGGTGGTCGGTGCCGGTGCCAAGGTGCTGGGGCCCTTCGTGGTCCACAGAAACGCCAAGATCGGTTCCAATTCCGTGGTCACCAAGGAAGTGCCGGAAGGTGCCACCGTGGTGGGCATTCCCGGCCGGGTGATCAGCCAGCCGCTTACCGAGAAGGAAAAGAACCGCCAGGAAATGGCCGAGAAAATTGGCTTCCAGGCCTACGGGGTCAGCAATGACATGCCGGATCCGGTGGCCGAGGCCATTCATCTGCTGCTGGATCACATGCACGCGGTGGACGGTAAACTGGATCGTGTCTGCACCAATCTGAAAAAGCAGGGCATCCAGGGGTGCGACGAGAAACTGCCTGAGCTCAAGGACGAGGACTTCAAGCCGGTCAATGCCGGCGGCACGGACTGAAACCTGTAGCGAAACAAGGTGGCCGGTCACCGGCACCGGGAGAAACGATGGAACTGGATGTGGCGTCGATCATGTGGAGCGTGGTGTTCGGGTCCATTGGCGCCGGCATGTTTCTCTACGGCAAGAAACAGGCATCGCTGATGCCGTTGATCTGTGGCGTGTCGCTGATGATCTATCCCTGGTTTGTTACCAAGGCGCTGTGGATCGTGGTGGTGGGTGTGGTGCTGACGGCGTTGCCGTACTTCATCGCTCTTTAGGGGCTTGCCCAGCCAATAAAAAAGGCCGTGTGATGCGGCCTTTTTTGGGTTTCAGCGGCGGGCTTTATACATTGAAGCGGAAGTGCACCACATCGCCATCGGCGACAATGTAATCCTTGCCTTCCAGGCGCCACTTGCCGGCATCCTTGGCACCGGACTCGCCGTTGTGCTCGATGTAGTCGTCGTAGGCGGTGACTTCGGCGCGGATGAACCCCTTCTCGAAGTCGGTGTGGATGACACCGGCCGCCTGGGGGGCGGTGGCGCCCACGCGCACGGTCCAGGCGCGCACTTCCTTCTTGCCGGCGGTGAAGTAGGTCTGCAGGCCCAGTAGATCAAAACCGGCGCGGATCACCCGGTTCAGGCCCGGCTCCTCCATACCCAGGTCGGCCAGGAAGTCGGCTTTCTCTTCATCATCCAGCTCGGCGATTTCCGATTCGATCTTGGCGCAGATCGGCACCACCGAGGCGTTTTCCTTCTCGGCTAGGGCGCGGACGGCGTCCAGCAGGGCGTTATTCTCGAAGCCATCCTCGTCCACATTGGCGATGTACATGGTCGGCTTGAGGGTCAGAAGATTGAGGCTCTTGAGGGTCTTGCGCTCGTCGCTGTCCAGCTCCACGGAGCGGGCCGGCTCGCCTTCGTTCAGGGCCGGCAGCAGCTTGTCGAGTACCGGCAGCAGCCCCTTGGCATCCTTGTCCTGCCCCTTGGCGGCCTTGGTGGCGCGCAGGTGGGCCTTCTCCACGGTATCCAGGTCGGCCAGTGCCAGCTCGGTGTTGATCACCGCGATGTCGTCCAGTGGCGATACCTTGCCGGCCACGTGCACTACGTTCTCGTCATCGAAGCAGCGCACCACGTGGGCAATGGCGTCGGTCTCGCGGATGTTGGCAAGGAACTTGTTGCCCAGCCCTTCCCCCTTGGAGGCCCCGGCCACCAGGCCGGCAATGTCGACAAATTCCATGGTTGCCGGCATCACCCGTTCCGGGCTGACGATGGCGGCCAGTTTGTCCAGCCGCGGGTCTGGCACCGGTACCACGCCAGTGTTGGGCTCAATGGTACAGAACGGGAAGTTCTCGGCATCAATGCCGGCCTTGGTCAGCGCATTGAAGAGGGTGGATTTGCCCACATTGGGCAGCCCGACGATACCGCATTTGAAACCCATGATTGACCTCCGTTCTTCGAGGGCGCAATGCTACTGAAGGTGGCGGCAAAAAGCGACTGGCCCGGTGTTTGCCGGGGCGCCGCGGGTCGGTTGATTGACGGCGTTGCGGTTCTGTGACGGCAAGGTAGACTGCCTTCAGTCGATATTGCTGAGGCACCAGGCATGGATGAACGCGTCCTCTATCAATTTCCCATTTCCCATTATTGTGAAAAGACCCGCTGGCAGCTGACCTGCAAGGGGCTGGCCTTTACCGCCAGCAATCTGCTGCCTGGCCCCCACCGTCTGCGCAGCCAGTGGATGGCTCGCATCAATACCCTGCCGATCCTGCGTGATGGGGAGCGGGTGGTGGGTGACTCCACCAAAATTGCCTACTACCTGGAAAAGTATTACCCGTCATTGCCGTTGTTGCCCACCGAGGCCGAGGCCCGGGGCAAGGTGATCGAACTGGAGCAGCAGTTCGACCGTTACGGGGTGCATGTGCGCCGCTGGCTTTATGGCCAGGTGATTGATCGCCCGGAAGTGATGCAGGCCATGCTCGACCCTTACGGTCTGCCGGCCCCGGTGCAGAAGGTACTGACCCCGGTAACCCGGGAGGGGGTGCGGCGTCTTTATCGTATCCAGCCCAGGCCCGTCATGCGTTCTGAACAGCGGGTGGAAGAGGCGCTGACGTTGCTGGAGAACACCCTGGCCAAGGGCAATGGCCGTTATCTGGTGGGGGAGCGGCTGTCGCTGGCGGACATTACCGCCGCCAGTCTGCTGGCGCCGCTACTGACGCCGGCGGGGACTCCCTGGGATATCTTCGATGAGAATACCCTCAGTCCGGCCCTGCGCAGGCAGTTGCAGTCGTTGCGCGAGCGCCCGGCGGGGCAATGGGTGCTGGATCGTTACCGCGAAGATCGCTGACAGGGAAAGGGGCTTGTCAGGCCCGGAAGCCGTTCAAATGATTCATGGCGCCGTTCAGGTCGCCACGCAGCATGTCCGGGGTGTAATGCACCGCTTCGTCGATGGCCCGGTCAATCAAATCCCGGTCAGCCTTTGACGGCTTGTTGAGCACATGGGGCGTGACCTGGGCGGCGGAGCCCGGGTGGCCGATGCCCAGACGCAGGCGATAGAAATCCCGGCTGTTGCCGTGGCGGCTGATGATGTCGCGAAGGCCGTTGTGACCGCCATGGCCGCCGCCCTGCTTGAAACGCGCACAGCCCGGGGGCAGGTCCAGCTCGTCATGGGCGACCAGCATCTGCGTGACCGGAATCTTGAAGAAATTGGCCAATGCGGCCGTGGCCTGGCCACTGCGATTCATGAAGGTGGTGGGGACCAGCAGGCGGATGGTTTCACCCTCGAAGGTGAAGGTGCCGGTCAGGCCGAAATATTTCTTGTCTTCGGAAAGGAAAACGCCCTGGCGGCGGGCCAGGGCGTCCACATACCAGACGCCGGCATTGTGGCGGGTGTCTTCATACTCGCGGCCCGGATTGCCCAGGCCCACGATCAGTCGAACAGGATCCGCCACAGCGCGACTTATTCTTCGCTGGCAGCTTCTTCGCCTTCGCCGGCTTCGTCATCAGCAGAAGCACGGACTTTCGGCGCATGGATGGCAACTACCGGCTGGTCGTGGTCTTCGCCCAGCGCCAGCTGCGGCAGTTCCACGCCCTTGGGCAGTTTCAGGTCGGACAGGTGAACAACCTGGTTCAGCTCCACGGCCGCCATATCCACTTCGATGTACTCGGGCAGATTCTGGGGCAGACAGCTCACTTCCACTTCGGAAATGTTGTGCTGGATCTCGCCACCCTGCTTCTTCACACCTACGGAACCGGCTTCGTTGATGAAGTGCAGCGGTACCTGCATGGTGATCTTGTGGGTCTTGTCCACACGCAGGAAATCCACGTGAGTGGGATGGCCTTTGGCCGGGTGGCGCTGCATGTCACGCAGTACCGCCTGAACATCGGCACCGTCCAGCTTCAGGGTCAGCACGTGGCTGTAGAAGGCCTCGGTTTCCAGGGCTTTCTTCAGTTCGCGCAGCTCAACGCTGATCATCTGCGGCTCGGCTTCGCCACCGTAGAGGATGCCGGGAACACGCTCTTGCAGACGACGCAGGCGGCGGCTCGCACCTTTCCCCGCGTCGCTGCGGCTTTCTGCATTCAGCAGGAATTCATTGGACATGATTGTCTCCAGTATGCTCTCGGGCTTCCCGCGACCAGGTCGGCCAGAGAGGTTGATAAAGCCCACGGAGGATTCCGCGGGGGCGCGATTATGAACGAAAAGCGCGCAAGACGCCAGAACAGGGGGTGGGGGCATGGCCAAAAACACGAAACCCGCTCTGGGAGCGGGCTTCGCAACGGCAGCCGGAGAAACCGGAGTGCGCTGTCAGACCAGCTCCAGCCGGTCGAACATGGCGCTCAGGGATTCCTCGTTGTTCACCCGGCGGATGGTCTCGGCCAGCATCGGAGCCAGGCTCAGCACACGGATCTTCTCGCAGTTGCGACCGGCGTCGGACAGCGGAATGGTGTCCGTGACCACCAGCTGATCCAGGGCGCTGTTGGCAATGTTGTCGATGGCCGGGCCGGAAAGAATCGGGTGGGTACAGTAGGCGTAGACCTTGGCGGCACCGTGATCCTTGAGGGCCTGGGCGGCCTTGCAAAGGGTACCGGCGGTGTCGACCATGTCGTCCACCAGTACGCAGGTGCGGCCTTCCACTTCACCGATGATGTGCATCACCTGGGACACGTTGGCCTTGGGGCGACGCTTGTCGATGATGGCCAGGTCGGCATCGTTGAGCTGTTTGGCCAGGGCGCGGGCACGGACCACACCGCCCACATCCGGTGAGACCACCATCAGGTCGTCATGCTTTTGACGCTCGATATCGGCCACGATCAGCGGGGTGGCGTAAACGTTGTCCACCGGGATGTCGAAGAAGCCCTGGATCTGGTCGGCGTGCAGATCCACGGTCACCACCCGGTCGATGCCCACGGTGGTGATCATGTCGGCCACCACCTTGGCGGTGATCGGCACCCGGGCCGAACGCACCCGGCGGTCCTGGCGGGCATAGCCGAAGTAGGGCATGACAGCGGTGATGCGGCCGGCGGAGGAGCGACGCAGGGCGTCGGCCATGACCAGCAATTCCATCAGGTTGTTATTGGTGGGATTGCAGGTGGACTGGACGATAAAGACGTCCTTGCCGCGTACGTTTTCCTGGACTTCCACGGCCACTTCGCCATCGCTGAAGGTGCCCACATCGGCGGTACCAAGGGGCAGGTTCAGGTAGTTGACCATGGCCTGGGCCAGTTCGGGATTGGCGTTACCGGTGAATACGACGAGCTTGGACACTGGCGTCCCTCTTGTGTCGTGAATTTTGGAACCACTAAAAGGGATGGGTTAGAGGTTCCTGGAAGAAAATGGCTGGGGTACCAGGACTCGAACCTGGGAATAACGGGATCAAAACCCGCTGCCTTACCAACTTGGCTATACCCCAACACTCTTTTTCAGGCCCGCTTCTTTGCTGGAGCGTTTAGCCCGAATTCTTTGTCGCCCGAAACTTCGCCAGTGCCTCATGGAGAGGGGAAGTATTTCTGCTTCGAGCAACGAAACCTGTCCAGTGTTGTGGCAACTGTTGCAGCAATTGCTGCCCCTGTTGCGCTCCGGTCAGGCGTGCAAAGCAGCAGGCGCCTGTGCCGGTCATGCGGGCGTTCCCCGCATATTGCCTGAGCCAGTCCAGCAGTTCACCGATGACCGGGAAGTGCCGGGTTGCCACCGCTTCACAGTCGTTATGGAAGCTGTCGGTGAGCACCGCCTCAAGCGAGGCCGGTAATTTACTGATGGGGGTATCCCTTGTCAATTGCCGGTCGCCGAAAATTCGAGCAGTTGATACATGAATTCCGGGGTGAATGACCAAAAAGTGGGCATCGGGCAGCGAAACCGGCGTCAGATGCTCACCAACGCCCTCTGCCCAGGCGCTGTGGCCGTGCACGA
Organism: Alcanivorax hongdengensis A-11-3; assembly: GCF_000300995.1. Taxonomy (GTDB): domain Bacteria; phylum Pseudomonadota; class Gammaproteobacteria; order Pseudomonadales; family Alcanivoracaceae; genus Alcanivorax; species Alcanivorax hongdengensis. The sequence goes on from NZ_AMRJ01000014.1 coordinate 34,968, forward strand.
AGACCGGCACGTCCGCGCCCAGCTCCAGCCCCAGTTGGGCCAGGGTCGGGATCGGCAGATTCAGGTCCCAGAGCGCATCCAGGCCCAGCAGGGCGGTGGCCGCATCCGAGGAGCCGCCACCCACGCCGCCGCCCATGGGCAGGCGCTTTTCCAGCCGAATGGCGGCCCCCCGGCGGCAGCCTGTGTGTTGTTGCAGCAGTGCCGCGGCCCGCAGCACCAGGTTGCTGTCATCCCGGGGCACATCGGCCTGGTCACAGCTCAGGGTGAGCGTTCCGGCCGGCTTGAAGTGCAGACGATCACCGTAATCCAGCAGGGCAAAAACGGTCTGCAACTCGTGGTAGCCGTTGTCACGCTGGCCGGTAATGTGCAGGAACAGGTTGATTTTGGCCGGTGCCGGCAGCGTCAGCATCATTGTCCCGGCTGCCAGTCCTTGATCAGCAGGGTAAAGCGGTTGCCCTGCTGGCTGGCCTTGATGCGGTGTGGCAGGGCGACCCCGGCGACGGTGTCATAGCGGTCGAAATCCAGCGACCAGCCCAGTTGGTCCAGATGGCTGAGCCGGTGGCCGTCGTCGTAGGCGGTGGTGGCCGGGGCCCCGGGCCAGGGCAGGCCGCGGGCCCAGTATTCCAGCGCCGACACCGGTAACCAGAAGCCGGTCAGGTGCCAGGCCAGTTCGCCGGGGCTGGCGGCCTGGTAGTCACCCTTGGCGGTTTTCAGGGTGGCCTGCCGACTTTGCCAGCTCAGTTCCGCGCTGCCCATGCCCAATGGCCCGGAAAAATGGATGCGGCCTTCCCGGGGGCGCTGGCGCCAGTCGAAATTGGCGCTGCCGCCGTCACTGGCGGTGCGATAACCAAGCCGGCCACTCATCTGCCACTGGGTAATCTGGCTGGCATGCTGGTAGTGGGCCGGCTGGGTTGGCGGCGTCTGGCAGGCGGCCATCACCAGGGTGACGGCCAGCAGCAGGGCTCGTTTCAAAGCTGGGCTCCCAGGCGTTGCATCAGGTCAGTAATGTAGGGGGAGTCCGGGTTGGTCTGCAGGGTGTCGCGCCAGACCTGACGGGCCTGGTTCTGGGCTCCGACCTTCCACAGTACCTCGCTGTAGTGGGCCGCCACTTCCGGGTCCGGGAACTTCTCATAGGCCCGGCGCAGGTAATCGCGGGCCTCGTCCAGCTTGCCCTGGCGATAGAGTAGCCAGCCCATGGAATCAAGAATGGCCGGGTCCCGCGGGCGCAGGGCCAGGGCCTGGCGCAGGTAGTCCTCCGCTTCCGGCAGGCGCAGGTTGCGGTCGGCCAGGGTATAGCCCAGGGCGTTAAGGGCGCTGGCGTCGTCCGGGTTGGCCTTGAGAATGTGCTTGAGGTCGGCTTCCAGCAGGGGCAGGTTGTCGAGCTTTTCGGCCACCATGGCGCGGCTGTAGCGCAGGTCGGTATTGTCCGGGTACTGGCTGAGGCCCTCGTTGAGCAGGGCCATGGCGCCCTGTGGATCGTCATGGCTGTTGCGCATTTCCGCTTCGCTGACCAGCAGGCCGGGGGCCAGCTCCGGGTGGCGCGCGCGCAGCGCCGCCAGTTGGGCATGGGCCTTGGCGGTCTGGCCTTGCTGGTAGAGCAGGCGGGCGGCCTGGACCTGGGCACGCAGCTGATGGGGGCCCTGAACCTGCAGGTAATAGTCGGTGGCGGCGGCCAGGTCGCCGCGCTGTTCGGCGGCCTGGGCCAGGTACAGGCGCACATCGTCCGGGCGGTAATCCTTGGCCAGCAGGGTCTTCAGCTGGGCCTCGGCATTGGCATCGGCGCCGGCCTCAAGGGCCAGCAGCGCCAGGGAAAATTGCAGGTCCAGATCGTCCGGGAAGCGACTGGCCATGGCGTTGAGCTGCTTTTCGGCTTCGCCGGTGCCGCCACTGGCCAGCAGCATGCGGATATAGCTGATGCGGGGCCGGCGGGCATCCGGGTATTTGCGCACCAGTTTTTTGAGATGTCGCAGCGCCTTTTTCGACTCGCCCAGGCTGTAGAGCAGCTGCGCCTTGAGCAGCAGGGCATCCTCATGGTCGGGCATCTTGTCCAGGGCTTTCTCGTCCGCTTCCAGTGCGGCCTGATAGTTTTCCTGCTGCTGTTCATAAAGCGCCCGGGCATACCAGAGCGGTGCCTGATCCGGATAACGATCGGTGAGTTGAGCCAGGGCCTTGACCAGCTGCAGGTTGCCGTCGGTGCCCAGGCCCTGGGCCTGGCTGACCAGACGAATCAGACCATCCTGGCCCTGGGTGCTCATTAGCCGGTCCAGGTAACTGGCGGCCGCATCCGGATTCTTTAGGCTGATCTGGGAGAGGATGGCCACATCCAGCGCTTCTTCATTGTCCGGCTGCAGTGTCAGCCATTGCTGGCTGAGGGCCAGGGCCTGCGGATAGTCCTCCAGATAATAAGCCAGCTGGGCGGCCTGGCTGACCACCTTGGGATCATGGGTGCTGCTGGCGGCCTGGCTGTAATAGCCGAGGGTGACATCCAGTGCCTGGCGTTGTGCGGCAACCTCTGCCACCAACAGGTTGGAGAGGGTGGCACCGTCATAGTCGATGGCCGGCGCGGTGGGGGCGGCAGCGGCGCTGGCCGTCGAGTCAGTGGCCGCAGGGTGGCTGGCGCAACCGGCCAGCAGCAGGGCGCACAGTGGCAAAACAGGAAGTCGTATCATCAGAATTAAGGCATGCCTGATTGTTATTGAGCCGGAAAAGGGACGGCCATGGCTGTCTGCCGGCGCTGGTCCACTATCATGGCACAGCTTTTCGGGCTTGCCCAAGCCCGAGCCCGGAGGGTGACCGGGTTTGTGGCACCGGCGTGCGGCGCTATCATTGTGTTGCCTGGCGCTTTGCCGCAAAATGCCAGCCCCTTGCAGGGCCGAGTTTTCGCCGATGTAGGCAGTGTTGAACGCTGCGGGGACGGCTCGAGCGCAGGGCAGAAACAGACAGACGGGGTGCGATGGCCTGGCGGCTGACGGCGGCGGGCATGATTACCTATGAACTTGATCGCAGTTGGCGTGAATCACACCACCGCAGACGTGGAACTCCGTGAGCGGCTGGCATTCTCCGCCGAGCAGGCGGACGTGGCGTTGTCGTCGCTGCGCCAGGTGCCCGGTGTGCGCGAAGCGGCATTGCTGTCCACCTGCAATCGCACCGAACTCTACTGTCTGGTGGAGGGCGGCGACATTGCTCCGGATTTTGTCCACTGGTTGGCCGAACGACGCCAGCTGCCTTGCGAACAACTCAGTGATGCCTTGTATCAGTACCAGGGCGAGCATGCCCTGGAGCACATGATGCGAGTGGCCGGCGGGCTGGACTCGCTGGTGTTGGGCGAGCCCCAGATTCTTGGCCAGATGCGCGAGGCCTATGCCCGTGCCACCGAGGCCGGCCTGCTCAATGGCGAGTTGTCGCGCCTGTTTCAGGAAGTGTTTTCAGTGGCCAAGCGAATCCGCACGGAAACCGGCATCGGTGCCAACCCGGTGTCGGTGGCCTACGCCGCCGTGTCATTTGCCCGCCATATTTTTGCCGACCTGAAGAAAAGCCGCGCCCTGCTGATTGGCGCCGGCGAGATGATCGAGTTGGTGGCCCGCCACCTCAGCGAACAGCAGGTGGCGGACATTACCGTGGCCAACCGCACCCGCGAACGGGCGGTGGAGCTGGCCGGCACCGTCGGCGGCCATGGCATCGGGCTGGAGGCATTGCCCGATGCACTGGAACATGCAGATATCCTGATTTCCTGTACCGCCGCCCCACAGCCGATACTGAGTCGGGCGATGGTGGAGCGGGCTCTGAAAAAGCGCCGTCACCGGCCCATGTTCATGGTCGACATAGCGGTGCCACGCGACATCGATCCGGACGTGGGCGAGCTGGATGACGTCTACCTGTACACGGTGGATCATCTGCAGGAGGCCATCCAGGAAAACGTGCGGGCCCGCCAGCAGGCTGCCCGGGATGCCAGTGACCTGATTCGCGATGCCATCGTCCGCCATCGGCGCAGCCGCCGTGAGCAGGATGCCGTGGACGTGCTGCGTGAATACCGTCTGCAGCGCACCACCCTGGCCGATGAAGAACTGGGCAAGGCGCTGCAACAGCTCAACAATGGCGGCGATCCGGAGCAGGTGCTACGCCGTTTCCAGCATTCGCTGGTCAACAAGTGGCTGCATGAGCCCAGTGTGACCCTGCGGCGCATGGCCGCGGAAGGCCGTGCCGAGGCCCTGCTGGTGGCCCGTGAGCTGTTGCTCGGTGACGACGAAACCCCTTCTGACCCGGAATAGAATTTCCTATGAAAGCCTCCCTTCAAGGCAAGCTTGACAAGCTGGCCGATCGTTTCGAGGAACTGGCCGGCCTGTTGTCCGACCCGGATGTGATCAGCAGCCAGAACCGGTTTCGGGATCTGTCCCGTGAATATGCGGAAATCGACCCGGTGGTGAAGTGCTACCGGATCTACCAGCAAGCCGCGGAAAACCTGCAGGCTGCACGCGCCATGCAGGAAGACAGCGACCCGGACATGCGCGAAATGGGCCATGAGGAGGCCCGCGAGGCCGAGGCTCGCATGGCGGAGCTGGGCGATGAGTTGCAAAAGCTGATGCTGCCCCGCGACCCCCGTGACGGTGCCAACGTGTTTCTGGAGGTGCGTGCCGGCACCGGTGGTGACGAAGCCGCCCTGTTTGCCGGTGATCTGTTTCGCATGTATTCGCGTTACGCCGACCGCATGGGCTGGAAGGTGGAACTGGTCAGCGCCAGCGAAGGCGAGCACGGCGGTTACAAGGAGGTGATTGCCCGGGTGATCGGTGACGGCGTCTACTCGCGACTGAAGTTCGAATCCGGTGCCCATCGTGTGCAGCGGGTGCCGGCCACGGAATCCCAGGGGCGCATCCATACTTCCGCCTGTACCGTGGCGATCATGGCGGAAGCCGAGGATCTGGGCGATATCCAGATCCGCAACGAGGACCTGCGCATCGATACCTACCGTTCTTCCGGTGCCGGTGGCCAGCACGTCAACACCACAGACTCCGCCGTGCGCATTACCCACCTGCCCACCGGGGTGGTGGTGGAATGCCAGGACGAGCGCAGCCAGCACAAGAACAAGGCCAAGGCCATGAGCCTGCTCAGTGCCAGACTCTACGATGCCCAGCAAAATGCCGCCCATGCCGAGCAGGCCGCCGAGCGCAAATCCCTGGTTGGCTCCGGTGATCGCTCCGAGCGTATCCGCACCTATAATTTCCCCCAGGGGCGGGTTACCGATCATCGCATCAATCTGACGCTTTACCGCCTGGGCGAAGTCATGGAAGGGGACCTGGACGAGGTGCTGGGCGCGCTACTGGCCGAGTATCAGGCCGACCAGCTGGCGGCCCTGGGCGAGCAGTAACATGCGCATCGATGCCGCCCTGCGCCAGGCGCGTAGTCGGCTGGAGGGGTCGCCGTCCGCCGCCCTGGATGCCCAGTTGCTGCTTTGCCATGTGCTGGGCCAGACCCGCACCTGGCTGTTTACCTGGCCGGAGCGGGAGTTGAATGCCGACCAGCTGGCCCGTTTCCAGTCGCTGCTGGCCCGCCGTGAAAACGGTGAGCCGGTGGCGCACCTGACCGGGGAGCGGGAATTCTTTGGCCGCCCCTTTCGCGTCACCGCCGATACCCTGATTCCGCGCCCGGACACCGAAACCCTGATCGACCTGGCCCTGGGCCTGCCCCTGGCGGAGGATGCCCGGGTGGTGGATCTGGGCACCGGCAGCGGTGCCATCGGCATTACCCTGGCCCTGGAGCAACCCGGCTGGCAGGTGACGCTGGTGGACCTCAGCGAGGCGGCCCTGCAAGTGGCACAGACGAACGCTCACGAACTGGGTGCCACCGTGATCTGCCAGCCCGGCAGCTGGCTGGCACCCTGTGAGGGCCGGTTCGATCTGATCGTCAGCAATCCGCCCTATATCGAAGACAACGACCGCCATCTGCAAGAGGGCGATGTGCGTTTCGAGCCCCGCTCCGCCCTGGTGGCCGGGCAACAGGGGCTGGCGGATCTGGCCACCATTATCCAGCAGGCGTCTGACAAGCTGGTTGATGGCGGCTGGCTGTTGCTTGAGCATGGGTTCGAGCAGGGCGAGGCCGTGCGTGCCTTGCTGGCCGATGCGGGTTTTGGCCAGGTGCGCACCGAGACGGATCTGGGCGGCAATGATCGCGTGACCCTGGGGCAAAACCCGATGTAGGAGCGTAATAACGTTCACTTAAGTTCAGGAGCTCTGTGGGAGCGTGCTTGCACGCGAATGGAGCACGCTGAAATAAAGGCTTCGCGTGCAAGCACGCTCCCACAAAAAAACCAAAATCACGACCTAAATGAACAGCATTACGATGTAGGAGCGAGCCTGCTCGCGATCCGTCGCCTGCAGTGACTTTCGTAGACCGGCTTTGTGCGCGTGCCGCGACAAGCGTGTTGCGTGCCAGCGAGAGAACCATGTTTAACGACGAACAGCTTGAACGCTACAGTCGCCAGTTGATGGTGGATGAGATGGACCTGGCCGGCCAGGAGGCCCTGGCCGCTGCGCGGGTGCTGCTGATTGGTTGTGGCGGGCTGGCCAACCCGGCGGCGCTCTATCTGGCCGGGGCCGGCGTCGGTCAGCTGGTGCTGGCCGATGACGATCGGGTCGAACTGAGTAATCTGCACCGCCAGGTGGCGTTCCGCGGTGGGCAGATCGATCAGCCCAAGGCCGAGGCCCTGCGCGATCAGCTGCAGACCCTCAATCCGGAGGTGGATGTGCGTGCCTGTGTGGTACGCGTGGATGACGCCTGGCTGGATGAGGAGGTGGGCGCGGCCACCCTGGTGCTGGACTGCACCGACAACTTCGCCACCCGTCAGGCGATCAACCGGGCCTGCGTGCGCCATCGTCGCCCGCTGGTGAGTGGCGCCGCCGTGCGGCTGGATGGCCAGCTGGCGGTGTTCGACCTGCGTCAGCCAGGGGCGGCCTGCTATGCCTGTGTTTATGGTGATGGCGTGGACGGTGACCTGGCCTGCAATCAGGCTGGCATCGTCGGCCCGGTGGTGGGCGTGATCGGTACCCTGCAGGCCCAGGCGGCCCTGCAACTGCTGATCGGCCAGTCCCTGCCCCAGCGGTTACAACTGTTTGACGGGCGCCGGCTGGACTGGCGTCAGGTCACCTTCCGGCGCGATCCGGCCTGCCCGGTGTGCGCCGCTCACTGAGCGGTTGACGGGCGCTCCGCCTGCTCGGCTTTTTCCTGCTCCAGCACGGCCTCCGGGGAAACCGGGGCGTCATCACTCTGTTTTTCCATCATGGTGGGCGCCGGCTCGGACAGCGTGTTGTCGTTAATGGTGGGGCTGGGCGCCGAGAAGAAATAGAGCGCACAGATAATGATCAGGCTGAGAATGATCGCCACACTGAGAATGTGTCGCATGGTACGGCCCTCCCTGATTCGGGCGCCGACCGGGTGGCCGACGCCGAAAAACGTCCTGCCTGGTACCAATATAGGCCCCTGACGCGGGCCGCACAACGGCACCGCGTTCAGGCGGACAGTTGCACTACCTGACTGTTGAGCTGGGTGATCTGGCGGGCCATGTCCGTGAGCAGGCCGTGGATCATGCCCGGGTTGGAACGGATCAGATTCTTGAACTGGTGCTTGGGGACCTTGACCACCGAACAGCGGCTGCGGGCCCGCACGGTGGCGTTGCGCGGTGACTGGGTAAGCACGGCGATGGCGCCCAGCACTTCCCCTTCGCCCACATGACCTACCACCACATCATCCACCAGCACATCCGCTTCACCCTCGAACAGGCTGAAGACATAGTCGGCGGTTTCCCCCTGGCGAATGATGGTGGCGCCGGCCTCGAAATAGTCGAAACCGGGGGTGGCGTGATTGTCCTCCGGCATCTGGCTGGCCAACAGGCGAATCAGCAGAGCCTGGTGGGTGGTGAGAATCCGCGTCCACAGGCGCGCCAGTTCCGGACGTGACAGTACCGCCTTGACCAGCTCCACCGTCGGGTAGCCGGCCAGTAGCACCGCGCCCTCGGCATAGTAGCCGATGTCATCTGCGCAGGCGTCGGGCAGAATCAGGTCGCCCTCGTCCCAGGTGAACAGGCGCCGCTCATGGCAGCGCATGCCCAGCATGCCGCCCTTCACCAGGTAGGTGGTGTCACTGTCCATGCCGTGGCGTTCGGCGTCCTCGGTGGGCGGCAGGGAGAGAATATCCGGGTGCAGGGGCAGCTGACTGATCAGTTCATTGACCAGCCGTTTGTACATGCGAATCAGTGCGGGAAAGCCACCGCTGGCTTCGGCCAGAGATATCATTCGTGTTGCCTCTTGGGTGCCGGTTGGGCGATCTTCAGGGAGTATGCAACAAGAAGCGGTTTATGATCCACACGCGGCCGGGGCGGTGTTCATTTTTGTCATGGAGTCGTGTTTTCCCGTGTGTCTTGTGTCGACTCGATACAGAGAGGCAGGCCAGTGAGCATGTCGGCCGCTAGCGGGTGGCGTTGCGCCACCCGGGGGGCTGATCAGTAATCGCGCTCGCGGGGGCTGAATTGCGGTGCCTGTTTCTTCTGCCCGGCCTGCAGGGCGCGGCGGTAATTCTTGCCGCGCAGCAGTTTGAATTGCAGCTTGCTCTCCACATCAAAGGCCTGGGCTTGCGGCGCATTCCAGGTCTGGTGGAAGAGGCTCTTGGCGGCACTGATACCATCCGGTGAGCGGGTCTTGATGGCTTCGGCCAGCTTTTCCGCTTCGGCCAGTGGGTCCTCTGCCACCCGGGTCACCAGGTTCAGGGTTTTCGCCTCGTCGCCCTTGAACAGGCGTCCGGTCATGGTCAGTTCCTTGGCCACATCCATGGGCACCAGTTCACGCAGGGTCACGGTGCCGGTCATGTCCGGGATCAGGCCCCACTTGATTTCCATGATCGACATTTCGCAATCCGGTGTGCTGATACGGAAATCCGCCGCCAGGGCAATCTGCATGCCACCGCCATAGCAGTAGCCGTGCAGCACCGCGATCACCGGAATTGGCAGTTCACGCCAGCACCAGCAAACCTGCTGGAACAGGTTGGTTTTCTTGACGCCGTATTTGGTGAAGCCTTTCAGCAGCTTCATCGGTTGCTTCATGACCGTGCCGAAATCCAGACCGGCGCAGAATGCCTTGCCCTCACCTTGCAGAATGACCGCGCGCAATTCGCGATCCTTGCGCACCGCCTTGGCGGCCTCAACCAGGCCTTCCATCATGGCGAAGTCCAGGCCGTTGTACTTGTCGGCCCGGTTCAGGGTGACGTAGGCGATGGCATTTTTCTTTTCCAGCGTGACGCGGTTCTGGAAGGTTTGCGTGGTCATGGTTGGATCCTGTTAGAGGTCGCACGTCGGAAGTCTGACGTCGGACGCAAAGTCAAAACCCGGCGCGGCAGGGTTTGCAGTGAACGCATTGCTGCCGTACGGATTGTTTTTCAGGCGTCAGACGTCCGACTTCAGACGTCCGACCCTCCATCACTTTTCCAGCTTATCCTTCAGCAACTGATTCAACTGCTGCGGATTTGCCTTGCCCTGGGTGGCCTTCATGGCCTGGCCCACAAAGAAACCGATTTTCTTCTTTTTCTTGGCGTCGTCGGAGTTGCGGTAATCCTCAACCTGGGGCGTATTGTTGGCGATGATGTCGTCAACGATTTTTTCCAGTTCACCGCTGTCGCTCATCTGCTTGAGGCCCTTGGCTTCAATGATGGCGTCCGGGTCGCCTTCACCGGCCCAGCACGCTTCGAATACCTGCTTGGCAATCTTGGAGCTGATGGTGCCGTCTTTCAGGCGCGCGATCAGCTGACCCAGTTGCTCGGCGCTGACCGGGCTGTCGGTAATATCCTTTTCGTCGGCGTTCAGTTTGGCGGCCAGTTCGCCCATCACCCAGTTGGCGGCCAGCTTGGCATCGCCGCCGGCTTTGGCTGCGCCTTCGAAGAAGGCCGCTGTGGCGATGGAGCCGGACAGCAGGTCCGCATCGTAATCGGACAGCTGGTAGTCGGCCATGAAGCGCTCCTTGCGGGCGCCGGGCAGTTCCGGCATGGCCGCTTTCAGCGTCTCGATGTCCTTGTCGGTGATGGCCACCGGCAGCAGGTCCGGGCAGGGGAAGTAACGGTAATCGTTGGCGTCTTCCTTGCTGCGCATGGAGCGGGCGGTATGGGTGTCGCCGTTATACAAACGGGTTTCCTGCACGATCTCGCCGCCATCTTCGAGAACGTCGATCTGGCGCTCCACTTCCAGCTTGATGGCCTTTTCCATGAAGCGGAAGGAGTTCAGGTTTTTGGTTTCGGTGCGGGTGCCCAGCGGCTCGCCGGGTTTGCGGATGGAGACGTTCACGTCGAAGCGCATGTTGCCTTGCGACATGTCGCCATCGCAGATGCCGATGGAGGTGACAATGGCGTGCAGTTTTCTGGCAAAGGCGACGGCCTCTTCGGCGTTGCGCATGTCCGGTTCGGTAACCACTTCGATCAGCGGCGTGCCGGCCCGGTTCAGGTCGATGCCGGTCATGCCATGAAAGTCTTCATGCAGGGATTTGCCGGCATCTTCTTCCAGATGCGCATGATGAATGCGAACGATTTTTTTCTCGCCACTTTCGAGCTGAATTTCCACCTCGCCGGCGCCGACAATCGGCTCGGCCAGCTGGGTAGTCTGATAGCCCTTGGGCAGGTCCGGATAAAAATAATTTTTTCGCTCGAACACGCTGTGGCGACAGATATCGGCGTTGATGGCCAGACCAAAAAGCGCGGCTTTGCGCACGGCTTCCCTGTTGACCACCGGCAGAGTGCCGGGCATGCCCAGATCCACCAGTGACGCCTGGGTATTGGGCTCGGCACCGGTGGACAGTTTACTGCCGGAGAACAGTTTGCTGTTGGTATTGAGCTGGACGTGAATTTCCAGACCGATCACGACTTCCCAACTCATTGTTCACCTCCAAATGCCGGAGCCTGTTTGTGCCAGTCGGTGGCTTGTTGATATTTGTGTGCCACGTTGAGGATCTGGCCTTCACGGAAGTAGTTGCCGATGATCTGGGTGCCGGTGGGCAGGCCGTTGATAAAGCCGGTGGGCATGGACAGGGCCGGCAGGCCGGCCAGGTTGACACCGATGGTGAATACGTCGGCCATGTACATGCTGACCGGATCATCTTTCTTGTCGCCCAGTTTGAAGGCGGTTTCCGGTGCGGTGGGGCCCATCAGCACATCCACTTTTTCAAAGGCGCGGGCGAAATCGTCACGGATCAGGCGGCGCACCTGCTGGGCGCGGCGGTAGTAGGCGTCGTAGTAGCCGGCAGACAGGGCATAGGTGCCCACCAGGATGCGGCGCTTTACTTCGTCGCCAAAGCCTTCCGAGCGGGAGCGCTTGTAAAGGTCTTCCAGATCCTGCGGGTCCTCGCAGCGATGACCAAAACGTACGCCGTCGAAGCGGCTCAGGTTGGAGCTGGCTTCGGCCGGGGCAATCACGTAGTAGGCCGGTACCGACAGCTTGATGCTGGGCAGCGACACGGACACGACTTTCGCGCCGAGCTTTTCCAGCTCGCGAATGGCTTCGCGGCTGTTGTCGGCAATGGCGCCGTCCAGGGTATCGGGGAAGAACTCTTCCGGAATACCGATGGTCAGGCCGCTGATGTCGCCGCTCAGGGCGCCCAGATAATCGTCCACCTTTTCGTTGAGGCTGGTGGAGTCACGGTGATCATGGCCGGCCATGGCCTGCAGCATCAGCGCGCAGTCTTCGGCGCTCTGGCCCATGGGGCCGGCCTGATCCAGGCTGGAGGCAAAGGCAATCATGCCCCAGCGCGACACCCGGCCGTAGGTGGGCTTGAGGCCGGTGATATTGTTCAGGGCGGCAGGCTGGCGGATGGAGCCGCCAGTGTCGGTGCCGGTGGCGCCGGGGGCCAGGCGCGCGCCCAGGCAGGCGGCCGCGCCGCCGGAGGAGCCGCCGGGTACCCGCTCAAGGTCCCAGGGGTTCTTCACCGGGCCGTAATAGCTGGTTTCGTTGGAGGAGCCCATGGCGAACTCGTCCATGTTGGTCTTGCCCAGCATCACCGCGCCTTCGGCGGCCATCTTTTCCACCACGGTAGCGGTGTAGGGGGCAATGAAGGTATCCAGCATCTTCGAGCCGCAGCTGGTGCGCACGCCCTCGGTGCAGAAGATGTCCTTGTGGGCAATGGGCAGGCCGGTGAGCAGGCCGGCGTTGCCGGCGGCCAGTGCCGCATCGGCGGCGTCAGCCTGGGCCAGCGCCGTGTCGGCGGTGACGGTGATAAAGCTGTTGAGCTCGCCGTCATACTGCTGGATGCGGGCCAGGAAGTGCTCGGTGAGCTCCCGGGAGGAGAAGTCGCGGTTGGCCAGGCCAGCCTTGAGTTCGGTGAGGGTTTTAGTGTGCATGGTATTGGATCACTCGCTGCAAGCGGAAAGGCTCTGCCAGTCGGGTGGCGTCCGACGTCAGACGTCTGACGTCAGACGCTGTAATCAGGGCGCCAAGATTCAAGTAAGGCAGGGCATTCATTCGATCACCCGGGGAACCAGGAAGCAGCCGTCTTCGGCGGCGGGGGCGATATCCATCGCCTTGTCACGCACGTTCGGCTCGCTGACTTCGTCGTCTCGCAGGGGCTGGGTCACGTCCAGCGGGTGGGCCATGGGCGCCACATCGGCCACGTCGGCCTGTTGCAGCTGGTCCACCATGGCAAGAATGTCATTGAGTCGGTCGGACAGGGCGGCGCTGTCGCCCTCGTCCACTTTCAGGCGCGCCAGATGGGCCACCTGGGCAACCACCTTGGAATCAATGGCCATGGTTCTCTCCGTAGGCGCCCTTTGCCGCAGGCAGGCAAAGGGTAGGTAAGGGGCTTGAAAGGCGCAAAAAGTACCATAGACCGCCTGTCCGGGGCCACTGTCCGCCGGGGAGGGGGCGGGGCCCGGAGTGACCGGTTCGCTTGCCCAATGCCCCCGCCGTTGCTAGAGTTGCGCCATCTTGTCTTCGCCCGGCTTGTTGCCGCCGGGGATACCTTTTCGCGAAAAATTCAGGAAACTGGCCAGGATGTCCATGATTAAGCGTATTCGGGGGATGTTCTCCACCGATCTGTCCATTGATTTGGGGACCGCTAACACCCTTATTTATGTACGTGGCCGCGGCATCGTGCTGGATGAGCCTTCCGTTGTGGCTATCCGTCACCATGGCGCCCAGAAAAGCGTCGCCGCAGTCGGGGTGGATGCCAAGCGCATGCTGGGCCGTACCCCGGGTAACATCACTGCCATCCGGCCCATGAAAGACGGCGTGATCGCCGATTTCGATGTTACCGAGAAAATGTTGCAGTACTTCATCAAGAAAGTGCACGACACCGGCTTTTTCCCGCCGGCGCCCCGTGTACTGGTCTGTGTGCCCTGCAAATCCACCCAGGTGGAGCGCCGGGCCATCCAGGATTCCGCCTATGGCGCCGGTGCCCGGGATGTCTACCTGATCGAAGAGCCCATGGCGGCGGCCATCGGTGCCGGCCTGCCAGTGGAAGAAGCCCGCGGTTCCATGGTGGTGGATATCGGTGGGGGTACCACCGAAATCGCCCTGATTTCCCTGAACGGGGTGGTTTACTCCGAGTCCGTGCGCATCGGGGGTGACCGTTTCGACGAGGCCATCGTGGCCTTTGTGCGCAAGGAATACGGCTCGCTGATCGGTGAGTCCACCGCCGAGCGCATCAAGCACGAAATCGGCACGGCCTACCCGGGCGCGGAAATCCGCGAGATCGATGTGCGTGGCCGTAACCTGGCTGAAGGGGTGCCGCGCAGCTTTACGCTCAACTCCGAGGAAATTCTGGAGGCACTCAAGGAGCCGCTGGCGGCCATCGTCAATGCGGTCAAGAATGCCCTGGAAGCTTCTCCGCCGGAGCTGGCCTCCGATATCGCCGAGCGCGGTCTGGTGATCACCGGTGGCGGTGCGCTGCTGCGTGATATCGACCGTCTGCTGTCCGAGGAAACCGGCCTGCCGGTGATCGTTGCCGATGACCCGCTGACCTGCGTGGCCCGTGGTGGCGGCAAGGCGCTGGAACTGATGGATAGCCAAGGCTTCGACATGCTGGCCATGGGTTAATTCCCATGGTGGCGCCGGCCAACCCGTCCTATCGTCTGCTGATAGCCCTGATCCTCGCCGTCGTTCTGATGGTGCTGGATCAGCGCACCCCCTGGGCCAAGCCGGTTCGTTACTGGCTGGGCTACCTGACTGCGCCGGTGCACTACCTGGCCCATTTGCCGGTGGATACCGGGGAATGGCTGTCAGAGCAGACCCAGAGCCGCTCCGATCTGATCAGCGACAATAACCACCTCAAGCGTCAGGTACTGATTCTCGAGCAGAAGGTTCAGCGCCTGGCAGTGCTGGAGGCGGAGAACGTGCGCCTGCGCGAGCTGCTCAATTCCTCCGCGGACCTGGGTGCCAATGTGCTGGTGGCGGAAATCATCGGGGTGGACCCGGATCCCAACCGTCAGGAAATGATCATCAACAAGGGCGCCGGCGATGCGGTGGCCGAGGGCCAGGCGGTACTGGATGCCCAGGGCCTGATCGGCCAGGTGATCAGTGCCGGGCCGCTCAGTGCGCGGGTGCTGCTGATCACCGATGCCAGCCACGCCATGAGTGTGCAGGTCAATCGTAACGGCGTGCGAGCGGTGCTGGCGGGCACCGGCCAGTCTGGTCTGCTGCGGCTGCTTTACGTACCGGATACCACCGATATCAAGGTCGGCGACCTGCTGGTGAGCACCGGTCTGGGGCAGCGTTATCCGCGCGGCTACCCGGTGGCCAGAGTGACCGACATCAGCCACCGGGCCGGTACCCCCTTTGCGCAGATTACCGCGCTGCCCACCGCCCATATCGACCGGGCCAGCCATGTCCTGCTGGTGCAGCCGGTGGATGACGACAATGCGGTACTCAAACCCGCCACCGGGGAGGAGCAGCCATGAATGATCGCCCCGCCGGCACCGGCGTAATCCTGGTGACCTTTTTTGTGGCTGCGTTGCTGGAAGTGATTCCCATGCCCGGCCAGCTGGACTGGGTGCGCCCGGAGTGGCTGTTGCTGGTGCTGATCTACTGGGTACTGGTACTGCCACAACGTATCGGCGTGCTGTGGGGCTTCTTCGTCGGCCTTTACCACGATGTGCTGGTGGGCACCACGCTGGGTCAATGGGGGCTGGCCTACGCCCTGGGCGCCTTCGTGATGCTGGCGGCCTACAAGCGCATGCGGGTGTTCAACGGCCTGCAGCAGAGTGCGGTGGTGTTCCTGCTGGTGGGCACGGCCAGCCTGCTGGCCTTCCTGGTGCAGGAATCTGTGGGGCACACCCTGTATCCCCCCTATACCATCCTATATGCTTCAGCGACCAGCGCCCTGTTCTGGCGCTTGGTGGTGGCTGTCCTGCACTGGGTACAGCTGCGTTTTCTGGTGCGCTGACACCGTTTTTTTTGTCTTTCAGCCTTCTGGAGGCTTGTCCATGGAGTTGCTGCTGGCATCCGGCTCGCCCCGGCGTGCGGAGCTTTTGCGCCAGATTGGTGTCCCTTTCCGGGTGTTGAAGGCCCCGGATATCGATGAAACCCCGCAGCCGGGAGAAGCGCCACTGGCCTACGTACGCCGCATGGCCCGTGAAAAGGCCGCTGCCGGCGCTACCGGCCAGAGCGACCAGGCGGTGATGGGCGCCGATACCGCGGTGGTTCTGGGTGAGCAGATTCTTGGCAAGCCCCGTGATGACGCCCATGCCCTTGCCATGCTCACGGCCCTGTCTGGCAGGGAGCACCAGGTGATTTCCGCTGTCTGTATTCACTGCGCGGCCGGCGAGAACGTACAGCAGAGCCTTACCCGGGTTCATTTCCGGGCACTGGACAAGGCCACTTTGCAGGCCTACGTGGCCACCGGCGAAGGCCGCGACAAGGCCGGGGCCTATGGCATTCAGGGCCTCGGCGGTGCGCTGGTGGCGACCCTCAACGGCAGCTACAGTGGTGTGGTGGGGCTCCCGCTGGAGCAAACAGTAACCCTGCTGGACTGGGCCGGTATCCCGTACTGGCAACGACTCTGATCTATGGCAGCTGCAAGCGAGATGGGCTCGCGCCGCTGGTGGCGGCGAATACAGACCTGGCTGTTATGGCTGTTGGCCATTCTGGCCCTGCTCACCGCCGTTTACGTGGTGGTGGCCCGACAACTGATGGCCGAGGTGCCGCAGTACCGTGAACGACTGATCTCGCTACTGGAAGAGCGTATCAAGACCCCCCTGGATATCGGCGAGCTGAATGGCGCCATGGATGGGCTGACGCCCCGGTTCGTGGCCCGTCGCATCCGCTTGCCGGCCCCGGAGGGGGAGGCGCCGCTGGAACTGGGTGAAGTGGTGATGAGCGTGGATGTGCTCTGTTCCCTGCTGCATCGGGACCTGTGCCTCAAGGAGCTGCATATCCAGGGCGTGGACTTGCAGCTGGTTCGTGATGAGCAGGGCAAGATTCGGCTGCGAGGCCTGGAAACACTGGGGGGCAACAGCGACGACAAACCCCCGGTGGAGCGCCTGCTGACCATCTTCTACCGGCAGCAGCGGCTGATTATCAGTGATGCCCGTCTGTCGCTGAGCTGGCCGGACATGCCGCCGCTGGCGGCCTCTTCGCTGAATGCGTCGCTGATCAATGAGGGCAGCGAGCACCAGCTGGCGGTGCGGCTGGATGCCCGTGATCGCCCCCTGCACCTGGATGTTCGCATGCACCTGCATGGCGATGCCTTCCGGCTGCAGGATGTGGATGCGGACGTCTATGCCAGTGTCTCCGGTGAGCGCCTGCAGGAGTGGTTACCACAACACCGTCAGTGGCCCCTGGACGTGACCGCTCTGGATGGCACCGTAGGGCTCTGGGCGACCCTCGAGGACGGCGAACCGGACCACGCCCAGCTACAGCTGAAGATGCCGTTGCTGACCTTTTCCGACGGCCAGCACCAGTGGCCGCTCAAGGCCTTGCAGGTCAACCTGGCCCTGCAGCGCCAGGCGGACCAGGCAAAGCTGACAGTCTATGATCTGGCCGGCCAGTCGCCGGCGGGGTCGCTGGCCCTGGGGACCGCCACGCTGGGCTGGCAGACCCGTGGGGACGACCGCCAGTGGCGGCTGCGGGTCAATGATCTGCCGGTCCATGCCCTGGCCCAGCAGTTCCTCAAGTGGCCTTTCCCGCTGCCCGAGGCGGTGGGCAAAAGCCGGGATCTGCTGGCCAAGCTGTCTCCACGGGGGCTGGTCAACGCGGTATACCTGCAGGGCCATGCCCGTGAGCTGGGTCAGTTCCAGGCCCGGGTCACCGGCCTGACCAGCCAGGCGGATGACCGTATTCCCGGTGTCAGTGGTCTCAATGGCTGGCTGGCCGGCACGCCGGACAACGGTCTGGCCCGCCTCTACGGTGACAATTTCAGCGTTACCATGCCGCGCCTTTATGACCATGCCCTGGCGCTCAATCTGGATGGCCTGCTCCACTGGCAGCGTCAGGGAGATCACCTGGCCGTGCGCAGTAATCGTATGCAGATGGGCAACCTGGATGCCCACGGCGAGGCCATGATGGCCGTGGACCTGGTCGCCGGCCAGATCCCCGATCTGCGCCTGGCTGCCGAGATTCGCGACGGCGACGGCGGCAAAGCCAACCAGTACATTCCCCTGCAACGGTTGCCTGACGGGCTGGCGGACTGGCTGGGTCAGGCCATTCGCGGCGGTCACCTGCGGCGCGGCCAGATCCTCTATCAGGGTCCGGTGAAAATCGACAAGTCCCGTCAGCAGGATCGCACCCTGCAGATGCGCTACCAGGGCAGCAATGTGAGCCTGTCGTTTCTGCCTGACTGGCCGCAGGCCACCGGCATCGACGCGGATGTGCTGATCAATGGTCGCGACGTCAGTGCCGTGGCCGCCCGTGGCCAGTTGTTCGACAGCCAGCTCCGGGATGTCTATGTGGATGTGCCCGGCGTGTTACCCGGGCAGGTGCCGCACCTGATCATCAGCGGCCAGGTCAGTGGCCCGGTGAAGGACCTGGACGCCCTGTTCCAGAACACGCCCCTCAAGCAGCAACTGCCTGCGGCGTTGACCGACTGGCGCTTCAATGCCGGCAGCATGGATGGCCATTTGTTGCTGGACATGCCACTGAAGAAGGGCGAAGGCACGCCGGCGGTGATCGTGGATGCCCGCGCCAGGGACGCCACGGTGAACAATGCCGGCCAGCACCTTGCCGTCACGCACCTGGATGCGCCGGTGTATTTCCATCTGCAAAAGGGGATTGCCATTGAGCACCTGACAGCGCAGGTCATGGGTGGGCAGTTTACCGGCCAGTGGCTCACCCGTGACGGCAAGAGTCGCTTGCAGCTGGATGGCAAGGCCCCGGTGAAGGCCGTGCGCGACTGGCTGGGCTTTCCCTGGCTGGAGCCAGTCACGGGCCAGATGCCGCTGGGCATCACCGTGGATGTGCCCTTCCATGGCGGTGACTTTGCGGTAAGGGCGGTGTCGTCCATGAAAGGGGTGAGCGTCAATGTGCCGGCACCACTGGGCAAGGGGGCCGATGAGACCCGGCCACTGGATGTGCATTTCCGGGATGCCGGCGCGGCCAGGCAGTTGACGGTCAGTTACGGCGACCAGCTCAGCGGTGCTTTCCGGTTGGGCTCGTCGGTGGCCGGTGAGCTTTTGCTGGGTCCCGGCAAGCCGGTGGTGCCCGAGCGTGGGGTGGCGGTTCACGGTCAGGTGGCTGCGGCGTCCGTGGAACCCTGGCTGGATTACCTCAGTGACCGTTTGATTCCGGCCTTTTCCGGCGGTGGTGACGGCGGCGGTGATGGCGGGCTGTCTGACAGCCGTCTGGCGCGGGTATCGGTGAAAGTGGGGCAGCTGGATCTGTTTGATGTGCCGGTGGCCGATGCCACCGTCTCCGCCGCCCCCCAGGGCAATGACTGGAATCTGGCGCTGAGCAGCCCGTCGGTGGCCGGTTCGGTACGTATTCCCGATGGCTACACCCAGCGTGGCGACAAGCCGTTACAGGTATCGGTCAGCAAGCTGCACATCCGTTTACCCGATGACAGCCAGGATCAGGGCGGGCCGCGCCTGTCCCCCCTGCAGATTCCGGTGATGGATGTGAAAGCCCAGAACCTGCGTATCGACGGTGAGGATTTCGGCCAGTGGCGTGGCGCGGTGCGGGCCAGCAACAGCGGGGTGCGTATCAACGATCTGCAGGGTCAGTGGCGTCACACGGACTTCGACGGCACCCTGGACTGGACCGCCGAAGATGATGGCCAGTACACCCGCTACAACGGGGCCCTGCGCTCCGATAACCTGGGGCAGGCGCTCAAGGACTGGGACCTGCCAGCCCTGATCGAGTCGAAACATGCCACGGCGAAGGTGGTGCTGGGCTGGCATGACTGGCCCTTCGAGCCTGACTACCTGGCGCTGGATGGCCAGGCCAATGTGGATATCGGTGAGTGCCGCATTCCCGATACCGACACCAAAACCTCTTTCCTGCGGGTGCTGGGCGTGCTCAACATCGGCACCATCCAGCGACGCCTGCGGCTGGATTTCTCCGACCTGTACAAGAAGGGTCTCAGTTGCGACGGTATCAGCGGCGACTTCAGTATCAACGGCCCCCGGGTTTCCACCAGTAACCTGCGTATCAATTCACCTTCCGCGGCCATCGAAGTAAAAGGTGAAATGAACCTGGACAAGGAAACGCTCAACCACCAGATGAAGGTCACCTTGCCCATTTCCAGTAACCTTTATGCCGGCTGTCTGGCCGGGCCGGCCGCCTGTGCCGGGATCTTTGTGGTGGAGCGCATCTGGGGCGACAAACTGGACAAGACCACGACCATGGAATTCAAGGTCACCGGTAACTGGTCAAACCCGAACGTGAAAGAAACGGAGGGGATTTTCTGATGACCACGCTTGCAGCCATTCAGATGACCAGCACGCGCTCGCTGGATGACAACCTGGCCCAGGCCGATGCCCTGTTGCAGCAGGCGGCCGGGCAGGGGGCCTCGCTGGCCGTGCTGCCGGAGAACTTCGCCGGCTACGGCGTCGATTACCGCCAGCTGGCCGGCCAGTACCCCCGGCTGGTGGACTGGCTGTCCGACCAGGCACGCCGCCATCGCCTGGCGATTGTCGGCGGCAGTATTCCGGCCATCGAGCGGCCGGATGGCAGCCAGGTGCCAGCACCGCGGGTGCGCACCCGCTCGCTGGCCTTCAGTGAGGATGGCACCCTGCTGGCTGGTTACGACAAGCTTCACCTGTTTGATGCCCAGGTCAACGATGCCCAGGGCAGTTATCTGGAATCACGGGTGTTCGAGCCCGGCGAACAGGTGATCACCGTGCCACTGGCCGGTCTGCAGGTGGGGCTGGCGATCTGCTATGACCTGCGGTTCCCGGCGCTGGCGCAGGCGCTGGCCGGCCAGGGCGCCGAGCTGCTGGTGTATCCGTCCGCCTTTACCGCGGTGACCGGCGCCGCCCACTGGCAGCTACTGCTGCGAGCCACCGCCGTGCAGACCGGGTGTTTTGTGTTGGGCGCCAATCAGTGTGGTCAGCACAGTGAACGCCGGGCCAGCTTTGGCCATTCCATGCTGGTGGACCCCTGGGGCACGGTGCAGGCCAGCCTGGAGGAGAAACCGGGTGTGCTTGTGGCCACGCCGGACCTTGCTACCATGGACAGTGTTCGCCAGCGCATGCCGGTCATGCGCCATCAACGATTCAGCCCAGAAGGACCCTATGAACTCTGACGCCGACAACCTTGCCATTGCCCGGGAAATGCTGCTCGCTCCCGCCTCCCTGCAGCCCAGCCAGCTGGAAGGCCTGCTCAATGGCCAGCTGACCGGGCAGGCGGATTATGCCGACATCTATTTCCAGCACAGCCGGCACGAAAGCTGGGTGCTGGAAGACGGCATCGTGCGGGACGCCAGTTTCAACACCGAGCGGGGCGCGGGTGTACGTATTGTCAGTGGTGACAAGACCGGCTTTGCCTATAGCGATGACATCACCTTGAAAACCCTGCAACAGGCCAGTGGCGCCGCCCGCGCCATTACCCGCCAGGGTCAGGACCGGCAGGTGCGCCTGGCCAGTGCTGCAGTGCCGGCCCGCTACCAGGCGCTGGACCCGCTGGTCGGCTGGCCGGCGGACGACAAGGTCGCTCTGCTGCAGGAAATCGACCGCATGGCCCGCTCCCTGGACCCGGCCATCGTGGAAGTGACCGCCAGCCTTAGTGCGGTTCAGGATGTGGTGCTGGTGGCCGCCAGTGACGGCACCCTGGCCGCTGACGTACGGCCATTGATCCGTTGCAACGTCAGTGTCATCGCCGAACGTGATGGCCGCCGCGAGCGTGGCAGTGCCGGCGGCGGTGGCCGGGTTTCCTATGACTGGCTGCGCCAGGCCGGCCGCATCGAAGGCTGGACCCGCGAGGCGGTGCGCTCGGCCCTGTTGAACCTGGAAGCCCGGCCGGCCCCGGCCGGCACCATGCCGGTGGTGTTGGGGCCGGGCTGGCCCGGGGTGCTGTTGCACGAGGCCGTCGGTCATGGCCTGGAAGGTGACTTCAATCGCAAGGGCACGTCCATGTTTGCCCGCAAGCTGGGCCAGCAGGTGGCCTCGTCCCTGTGCACCGTGGTGGATGACGGTACTCTGGCGGATCGGCGCGGTTCGCTGACGGTGGACGACGAAGGCACCCCCAGCGCCTGCAATACCCTGATCGAAAAGGGCAAGCTGGTGGGCTACATGCAGGACAAGACCAATGCCCGCCTGATGGGCGTGGCGCCCACCGGCAATGGCCGGCGCGAATCCTACGCGCACCTGCCCATGCCGCGCATGACCAATACCTATATGTTACCCGGTGAAAGCGACCCCGAAGAGATCGTCGCCAGCCTGGATCGCGGCATCTATGCGGTGAACTTCGGCGGCGGCCAGGTGGACATTACCTCCGGGCGGTTCGTGTTCTCCACCAGTGAAGCCTACCTGGTGGAAAAGGGCAAAATCGTCTGCCCGGTGAAGGGGGCGACCCTGATCGGTAGCGGTGCGGAAGTCATGAGTCGTATTTCCATGGTCGGCAATGACCTGGCGCTGGACAGCGGTATTGGTGTGTGTGGCAAGGAAGGCCAGTCGGTGCCGGTGGGAGTGGGCCAGCCGACCCTGCGTGTGGATGCGCTGACCGTGGGAGGAACGGCCTGATGGCGCAGGTAGCCGACGTGCTGGCGCGCATGCGCCTGTTCAGCGGTCTCAGTGACGAGGAGCTGGCCCAGCTGGAGAAACTGGTATTCGTCAACCGCTTGCCCGCCGGGGAGGCGGTATGCCGGGAGGGGGATCGCAGTGACTTTGTCTGTTTTGTGGTGAAAGGCTGTCTGGATATCGTCAAGCAGAACCCGGATGGCGGCGAAGTGGTCATTGCCCACCTGCGCCCCGGTGATTCCATGGGCGAAATGGCCCTGGTCGATCATGAGCCGCGGTCCGCCACCGTGCGGGCCGCCGAGGATGCCACGCTGATCGTCCTGACCCGCAAGGGCGTGGAGCAACTGCGCAAACGCAGCCCCAATGCGGTCAGTATCGTAATGGAAAATATTGCCCGCTTGCTGTGCGATCACCTGCGTCGCACCTCTTCTCAACTGGCCCAGTTCAAGCTGCCGGTCAGCTGACCGCCTGCCTGGGGCCCCGTCGCCGGGACATAACAATGAAAATCACTGCCCTGATGATTGCTGTCCTGCTGCTGGCTGCCTGTGAGCCGGTGCAGTTACCGGCGGACTATCGTCTGCCCAACGGCGCGGAATATCGCGGTGATACCAAGGACAAGCTGTTCGACGGGCAGGGGTCGCTGACCTGGCCGGATGGCTCCGTCTACGAGGGGCAATTCAGCCAGGGCATGATGCAGGGGCAGGGGCGCCTGTCCCAGGCGGATGGCTGTGTCTATGAGGGGCACTTCACCCGGGGGCAGCCCGATGGCGAGGGTCAGCTGCAGTGTTCGGACGGGGTGATCTATCAGGGCACTTTCGAGCAGGGCAAGCTGGTCAAGGGCAAGGTGGATTACCCGGATGCCGGTGAGTACCAGGGGCAGCTACAGGACTGGCAGCCGGAGGGGAGCGGGGTGTGGACCAGTGAGAGCGGTGACCGTTACGAAGGCACTTTCGAGGAAGGTGAAATCATCAAGGGTCACTATCTTAGCCAGGACGGCGAAGAATATCAGGGCGGCTTCCAGTACTGGACCTACCATGGCCAGGGGGTGTTGACCCTGCCGTCCGGGGAACAGCGCCGGGCCACGTTTGAAAATGGCCTGGCCCAGGGCAAGGGCCAGCGTATTACCGGGCCTGAAGATCAGCGTAAAACCGAAACCGTCTATTTCCTGGACGGGCGCATCGTCGATGGCCCGAAAACCCGTGCAGAGCGCCATCATCAGCAGGCTGCCGAGCTGGAACAGCGGCTTTATTCGGAAGGGCGCCGTTTGCAGGCGTCGCTGGCTTCCCTGGCGCCCCAGCGCCCCGGGGTGCGCGATATCTACCTGCTGGCGATTGGCGGTGATGGTCGTCAGCCAGTGTTCAGCAAGGAGGTGGACTGGGTCGCAAAACAGCTGGGCAAGCAACTGGATTTCCGTGGCCGCACCCTGTTGTTGGCCAATGGCGGTGACAGCCAGCAGCCGCTGGCGACGCTGACCAGCATTTCCGAAAGCCTGCAGGCCCTGGACCAGATTCTCGACCCCAGTGAAGACTTGTTGCTGATTCATCTGGTCAGCCACGGCAGCCGTGATGGGGATGTGGTGCTGGCCGAGCCCGGCATGCGGCTCAATAACCTCACCGTCCAGACCATGGCCGCCCAGCTCGACAAGCTGCGTATCCAGCACCAGTGGCTGGTGATCTCGGCCTGCTATTCCGGGCAGTGGATCAAGCCGCTGGCCAATGCCCAGCGAGTGATCTTCACGTCCGCCGCCGCAGATCGCACCTCCTTCGGCTGCAGTGATGATTCCGAGCGCACCTGGTTCAGCAAGGCGCTCTACGGCGATGCCCTGCAGGACCAGGGGCTGCTTGATTTGCAGGCGCTGTTCGCCGCCGCGGATCAGCAGGTGGAGGAGATGGAAAAGGCCCGTGATATCGAGGGTGACCAGCACTCGCTGCCCCAGCACTTCATGGGCAAGGCCTTCATGAGCTGGTGGCGCAGCCAGGCCGTGGCCATGCCTCAGTAGAGCGGCGCGCTCTTGTCCAGCTGGTTGAGGTAGTTCATCAGCTTGCGCCGTTCACGCTTGAAGCGGTCTTTCTGCTCGGCACTGGCGCTGGCCGGGTCGTCCAGACGGGTCTTGAGCATGTTGCGCGCCAGGTTGCGCAGTTGCTGGCGGTCGCCGTGGGGGAAAAACTCCAGCACCTGTTGCAGCACGGTTTCCGCGTCCCTGAGCTGCGGCTTGCCGGCAATCTCGTCCACCCAGTTGGTTAGCCGCTGGGAACGGAACGGATCCTGGAGGGCGGCCAGGGCGGCGATAATGCGTTCGCTGTCTGATTCGCGTACCAGCCGGCCAAGAAACTGGGCATGACGGCGTCGGGCCTCGTTGCTGGTGATGCGTTTCGCCTCGTCCAGGGCCTTGAGCAGGCTGTCGGTGAGCGGCAGGCGGGCCAGTTCCGATTCCTTCAATTCCATCAGTGACAGGCCGATCTCCTGCAGGGCCTGATCATCGCGTTTGAGTTGCGTCTTGCTGGTGTAATCGTCGTCGTTATACTCGGTCATGTCTTTTCATGCGCGCATCCGTGGAGCCGCCATTTTATGTCTGAATCACCTGCAACAACAGCCGAACTGGACCCGGAACAACTGAAACAGGCCGAACAGACCGCGGCCTGGCTGCTGGAAGAGGCCCGGCGGCAGGGGGCCGATGGTGCGGAAGTGAATGTCAGTGTGTCCCAGGGCTACTCGGTCAATGTCCGTCAGGGCGAGGTGGAAACGGTGGAGTTTCACCGCGATCGCGGCGTCTCCCTGACCCTGTTCCAGGGGCGCCGCAAGGGCCATGCCAGCAGCTCCGACGATAGCCGTGACAGCCTGCGCGATACCGTGGCGGCGGCCCTGGCCATTGCCCGCTATACCGAAGAGGATCCCTATGCGGGGCTGGCCAGCCGTGAACAACTGGCCGTGGACATGCCGGCGCTGGACCTCTATCACCCCTGGCCATTGAGCACCGGCGAGGCCATCGAGCAGGCGCTGGCCTGCGAAGCCGAAGCCCGGGCCGACAAGCGCATCGTCAATTCCGAGGGCGCCTCGGTTTCCACCAGTGCCAGCCAGCGAGTGTTTGCCACCTCCGAGGGTTTTCTGCACGGTTATCGCGGTACCCATCACAGCCGGGCCTGCAGCGTGGTGGCGGAAGATGACGCCGGCATGCAGCGGGATTTTTACTACGATGCCGCCCGCCAGGCGGACGCCCTGGCCAGCGCCGAGCAGGTGGGCCGCATTGCCCGTGAGCGTACCGTGGCACGGCTGGGAGCGCGGATTCCGGATACCGGAGAGTGGCCGGTGATCTTTGCGCCGGAAGTGGCCGCCGGTCTGCTCGGTCATCTGGTCAGTGCCATCAGTGGCGGCGCCATTTATCGTCGCAGTTCCTTCTTGCAGGATGCCCTGGGCAAGGCGGTCCTGCCGGCCGGGTTCACGCTCAGCGAACATCCGCACCTGCCGCGCGGTAATGCCTCCGCGCCCTTCGATGCGGACGGGTTGCCCACCGTGGAGCAGGCGTTTGTGGATGACGGGGTGTTGCAGCGCTTCGCGCTCAGCCTGTATGCGTCCCGGCGTCTGAAAATGGCGCCCACCGGTAACGGTGGCGGGATTCGCAATCTGCGAATTTCCGATAGCGGGGAAACCCTGCAGCAACTGATGAGCCGGGTGCCCAAAGGCATTCTGGTCACCGAAGTCATGGGGCAGGGGGTCAATCTGGTGACCGGCGATTATTCCCGTGGGGCAAGCGGTTTCTGGTTTGAGAACGGTGTCATTAAAGATGCGCTGCAAGAGTTTACCATTGCCGGACATCTGGGAGAGATGTGGATGGGGATTCAGGGTAGCGGCACCGATGTGGATTACCGTGGCAATATCGCCTGTGGTTCTTTACTGTTGTCACCCCTGAAAATTGCCGGCCGTTAACGTCAGGAACGTTTACGCCGGTCCTGTTCATTGGAAGAACATTTTTTTAACCGGGAAGGAGAAAATCAATGAGTGATGTGAATCCGTATCAGCAACCGCAGTCGGAGGTGGCCGCACAGGTACCGCCTTCCGATGTTGCCATCGTGGCGCCGAAAAAGGTGTCCGTGGGGCAAGCGGTGGGTTGGCTGGGTGACGGCCTGAAAATGCTGAGTGGAAACTGGGGGGTGGTGCTGGGGGCACTGGTGGTGACATTTCTGATTGCCATCGTGTTGCAGATCATTCCGTTTCTGGGGCCGATTGCGCAGTTCTTCATCATGCCCCTGCTGTATGGCGGCATCGTGGCGATCTTTCGCCGTATCGATGTGTCGGGCAACAGTGAGTTCGCGGATCTGTTCGCCGGCTTTTCCAATCAGACCGGACCGCTGATTCTGATGGCGCTGGCACAGCTGGGCGTCTTTATCGTGCTGGGCGCCGTGTTTGCGTTGTTGTTTGCCATGATTGGCGGTTTCAGCTCTTTCGATCCGAACAATCCGTCCCTGCACATGAGTGGCGGCATGGCGCTGATTGGCCTGGTGTTTTTCGTGGCCATCATCCTTATCAGCATGCTGTTCTATTTCGCGGTGCCGCTGATTTACCTGGGCAAGCAGAACGTGCTGGAAGCAATGAAGAACAGCCTGTCCGCTTGTCTGCGCAATTTCTTCCCGTTGCTGATCTACGGCATCGTGGCCAGCATTATCGCCATATTGGCCTGCATTCCCTTTGGCCTGGGTTTGCTGTTTGTGATGCCGATACTGGCGGCGGCGTATTATGTGTCCTTCAAGCAGATTCTGATGGATGCCTGATTGTTGCATGGCAACCTGAAAAAGGCGCCGCAAGGCGCCTTTTTTCTATGTGAAAGGGTCACGCCGCTGGCTGGGTCAGACCTGCAGGCTGGCGTATAGCACCGTGGCCAGGCCCAGGAAGGAAAAGAACCCGACAATATCGGTGATGGTGGTCAGAACCACAGAGCCGGCCAGTGCCGGATCAATACCCAGGCGCTTCATGGTCATGGGTAGCAGGGCGCCGGCGCAGGCGGCCATCAGCAGGTTGATGACCATGGCCGTGGCGATGATGATGCCCAGCTTCACATCATCAAACCACAGTGACGCGGTGGCGCCGATGACTGCGGCCCACAGCAGGCCATTGAGCGCGCCCACGGACAGTTCCTTGAACAACAGGTAACGCGCGTTGCTGGTCTGGATCTGGCCCAGTGCCATGGCGCGGATGACCAGTGTCAGGGTCTGACTGCCGGCGATGCCGCCCATGCTGGCCACGATGGGCATCAGTACCGCCAGGGCCACCACTTTCTCCAGGGTATCTTCAAACAGGCTGATGACCGCGGACGCGGCCAGGGCGGTGAGCAGGTTGATGCCCAGCCACAGGGCCCGGCGGCGTGCGGTCTGCCAGACGGAGCCGAAGGTGTCCTCGTCATCGTCCAGGCCGGCCATGCTCATCAG
The DNA here is from genome assembly GCF_000300995.1 of Alcanivorax hongdengensis A-11-3. Taxonomy (GTDB): domain Bacteria; phylum Pseudomonadota; class Gammaproteobacteria; order Pseudomonadales; family Alcanivoracaceae; genus Alcanivorax; species Alcanivorax hongdengensis. The sequence goes on from NZ_AMRJ01000014.1 coordinate 62,507, forward strand.
GGAGTGGTCGGCTTCTTCCATGATTACGTCCACCACGTCATCAATGGTGATACGGCCGACCAGAATGCCCTCTTCATCCAGTACCGGCGCGGTCACCAGATCGTGACGTTCGAAGATCTTGGCCACGTCATGGGCGGGCAGGGTGGCGGAGATGGATTGCACATCGGTGATCATGGCCTCACGCACGGTGGTGCCCGGGTCGCTGATCAGCACCTTGGTCAGTGGCAGCAGGCCGATGAACTGGTTTTTGCGGTTGACCACGGCCAGGTTGTCGGTGGTGCGCGGGATATCGCCCCGGCGACGCAGGTAGCGCTGTACCACCTCGAAGGTAATCTCCGGGCGGACGGTGATCACATCGGTGTTCATCAGGCCCCCGGCGGTATCCTCCGGGTAGCTCATCACCTGTTCCAGCCGCTCGCGGTTCTGCTCGTCCAGGCTGGCCATGACCTGGGTGGTGACATGGTCGGGCAGCTCTTGCAGCAGGTCGGCCAGGTCGTCGGTGTCCAGTTCTTCCACCAGCGACACCAGCTCATCGGTGCTCAGATTGCGCAGCAGTTCCACCCGCACTTCCTCACCGAGATATTGCAGTACCTCGGTTTCCTGCTCCTTGTTGAGCAGTTGCCAGAGAATTTCCCGTTCGCGAGGCGGGGAGGACTCCAGCAGGTGAGCGGCTTCGGCGCCGGGCAGATTGTTCAGTAGCTGTCGCACCGGGGCATAGGTACCACTGGCGAGGGCACGGTTGATGCTTTTCAGATGCTGTTTGCTGCGGGCGCTATCGGCGGGCATGGAAAATTCAATGAATAATTAATGGTGAATAGTCGGATGGTGGCAAAGCGAAACAGGAAACCCGGTTCCACCGCTATACACATTAACAGCCGCGCCTGACCGGTGGTACCGCTTTTGGCGATTACTCGTCACTAGGATGTTGTTATTCGCCTTCGTCAAAGCGGCGGGCGAACAGGTCGGTGAGTTCCGCCACGGCCTGTTCCTCGTCGGCGCCTTCCACCCGGAAAGTGACGCTGCTGCCCTTGGCAGCACCGATCATCAACAGGCCCATGATGCTTTTGGCATCAATGGTCTGGCCGTTGTGCTGGACCTGGATGCTGCTGTTGTAGCGTGACGCCACACTAACCACCTTGGCAGCGGCCCGGGCATGCAGTCCCTGCTTGTTGATCACGTCCAGTCGCGTCTCAATCATTGAGTTTCAGCTCGCGGTGGTGCACCTGCAGGGGGATGCCCTTGTCGCGCAGGTGGCGGGCCAGTTGTTCGGTGATGTAGACCGAGCGATGGCGGCCGCCGGTGCAGCCGATGGCCACGGTCATGTAGCTGCGGTCGTTGTTGCGGTAGGCAGGCAGCCAGTGCTCCACGAAGCGGGCAATGTCGCTGAGCATGTCATGGGTGGCCTGGTGCTGCTGCAGGTACTGAATCACACCGTCATCGCGACCGGTAAGCGGTCGCAGCTCGATCTGCCAGTGGGGATTGGGTAGCACGCGCACGTCGAATACCAGATCCGCGTCGCTGGGCAGGCCGTTCTTGAAACCGAAGGATTCCAGTTGCAGGGACAGGGCGGTATCACGCTGGGCCACCCGATGGCGCATCAGCTCGCGCAGGGCATGTACGTCGTGGTTGCTGCTGTCGATGACCAGATCCGCACGCATGCGGATGTTGGCCAGCAGGGTGCCTTCATACTTGATGGCATCCGCCAGGGAGCGATCATTGTTGCTGAGCGGGTGGCGCCGCCGGGTGGCACTGAAGCGCTTGAGCAAGGTGTTGTCATCGGCATCCAGGTAGATGACCTCGCACTGTACCTGCTGCTGGTGCAGTTCCGCGAGGATGGCGTCAAAGGCCTGGAGTTGTTCGGGCAGGTTGCGGGCATCAATGCCGGCGGCGGCTTTGGCAATGGGGTTTTCGCCGCTGCACAGTTGCCGGGTCAGCGTCGGCAGGAGACCGGCGGGCAGGTTGTCCACGCAGTAATAGCCATGGTCTTCCAGGGCCTGCAGGGCGGTGGTCTTGCCGGACCCGGAACGGCCACTGAGGATGGTCAGTTTCATGTCGCGCACATCCTGACGGATATCGAAGAGGGGTTGCCGGCCACTGACGACTTTAGGAGGCCAGCCGCATTTCTGCCTCGGATTCCACGGCGGTCAGGTAGAGACCGTGATTGTTATCACTGCTGCGTAGCCCCTGGCGGTAGCCATCGTCATTGAACAGGCTGGCCAGGTGGCTGAGGGTCTTGAGATGCTCTTCCGGATTTTCCTGGGGCACCAGCAGCACAAAGACCAGGTCCACCGGCCGGCCGTCCACCGCATCGAAGTCGATCGGGTCGGTCAGTTTCAGCAACAGGCCCACCGGTTGCTGGCAGTGGCCCAGCCGGCAGTGGGGAATGGCGATGCCTTCACCAATGCCGGTGGAGCCCAGCTTTTCACGGGCGACCAGGGCATCGAACACTTCCTGCTCGTTGAGGCTGTCGCAGCTGGCGGCGGCCAGCTGGGCCACCTGGTCCAGCAGCTGCTTCTTGCTGCTGGCATGCACACCGTTGTGGGTGCGCTCTTCGATAAGTAGTTCCCGAACTCGCATAATCTGTCGCTTTCAGGGTCTGTAGACCGCTCTCTGGACCGCAGGGATATTGCGGGTGTGATTGGAACACACGGTCATTGTACTGCCAAGGGCCGGTTGCCGTGTAGTCACTGTTGATCTTTGTGAAGAAAGGGTGATGAGGGGAGGAGTCGGGCCGCCGAGTGGCGGCCCGGAGCGGCTCAGTGGCCGTGCTTGTGGCTGACGGCCTTTTCCTTGTGCTTGAGGATCTGGCGGTCCAGTTTGTCGGTCAGCTTGTCGATGGCCGCATACATGTCTTCTGCTTCAGCGGTGGCGAACACGTCGGCGCCGGAAATATGGATGGTGGATTCCGCCTTGTGAGCCTTGGGCTCCGGAGACAGGATCACCTGAACACTGGTGATCTGATCGAAGTGCCGTTCCAGACGGGAAAACTTGTCGCTCACATAGGTGCGCAGAGCGTCAGTAACGTCCAGATGATGACCGCTGATGTTAATTTGCATGGCTGGCTCCTTTACCTGCTAATTAGGCCGTCCTGGCGCCTCACACCAAACGCTTGCGGGCACTGGAGGACGGTATCCGCATCGCCTCGCGATACTTGGCGACGGTCCGGCGCGCTACGTTGATCCCCTGCTCGTTGAGCAGGCTGGCAAGCTTGTTGTCACTGAGCGGCTTGCGCGGATTCTCCGCAGCGACCAGCTTCTTGATAATGGCACGAATTGCGGTGGAGGAACACTCACCGCCGCCATCCGTACCCACGTGACTGGAGAAAAAATACTTCAGCTCAAAGACGCCGCGGGGTGTCATCATGTACTTCTGGTTGGTGACCCGACTGATGGTCGATTCGTGCATCTCGACGGCATCGGCAATATCGGCCAGCACCAGGGGTTTCATGGCTTCCTCGCCGTAATTGAAGAAGTCCTGTTGCACTTCGACGATGCGGCTGGCCACCTTCAGCAGGGTGTCGTGGCGGCTCTGCAGGCTCTTGATGAACCACTTGGCTTCCTGCACGCAGTTGCGCAGGTACTGGCCGTCCTCCCCCGGGGTCTGGCGGGCCATGCGGGCATATTGCTGCTGCAGGTTGACCTTGGGCAGTACCTCGTCGTTGAGGCTTACCTGCCAGCGGCCCTGGTGCTGGCGGACGATCACGTCGGGCACCGCGTAATCGGTCTGGCTTTCGCCAATCTGGGCGCCGGGGGCCGGGTCCAGGGTGCGCAGCAGGCCGATGGCGGCCACCAGCTCTTCCTCGCTGACCTGCAGTTGCCGGCGCAGGGCGGCATAGTCGTGCTTTTCCAGCAGGGTCAGATGATTGAGCAGGGCGGTGGCGGTATCCCGGTGGGGCGTGTCATTGGCCAGCTGTCGCAGTTGCACGGCCAGGCAGTCCGCCAGGTCCAGGCTGGCCACGCCGAGCGGATCGAATTGCTGCAGGCGGTGCTGTACCGCCAGAACCTCGTCGGCTTCCACCTGGTCGTCGTCGCTCAGTTCTGCCTGCAGATTCACGGTGGCGACGATGTCATCCACGGAGACGGTAAGATATCCGCGCTCGTCCAGGGATTCGATGATGGCCAGGGCGATCACCCGGTCCAGATCCCCCATGGGGGTCAGGTTCAGTTGCCAGAGAAGGTGATCCTGCAGGGTGCCGGCGGATACGTGGCGTTGCTGCCAGTCGTCGGCGTCGTCGGGCAGGGCGGCGCTGGTGCTGCTCTGGCCGGCGTAGATGTCATCCCACTCGGTGTCCACGCCCGGGTCGCTGTCGACGAATTCTTCCAGGGCATCGTCCCGTTCGGCGTCCAGTTCCTGACGCTCCTCGTCACCCTCGGGAAGGCTGTCGTCACCGAAATCATCGGCCAGCTCCAGCAGCGGATTGCTTTCCACGGCCTGCTGGATTTCCTGGCGCAGGTCCAGGGTGGATAGCTGCAAAAGGCGGATGGCCTGCTGCAGCTGGGGTGTCATGGTCAGCTGCTGGCCGATTTGTAATTGTAGTGTTGGCTTCATACTGCTCGGAATGCTTGTGGTCCCCGAGCTCCGAGGATAACAAGCTTTTCTCTATACAAGCAAGATGTATGCCAAGGTTGCAGGCAACAGAAAAAAGGAGTAGGCGCGATTCCTACAGGCGGAAATCCGCGCCCAGATAGACATCGCGCACCTGCTGGTTGGACAGGATGGTATCGGCATTGCCATCGGCAATGATATGGCCGGCGCTGACGATGTAGGCCGTGTCACAGATATCCAGGGTTTCACGCACGTTGTGGTCGGTAATCAGTACGCCGATGCCGCGTTCCTTGAGGTGGCGGATGATGCCCTTGATATCGTTTACGGAGATCGGGTCGACCCCGGCAAAGGGTTCATCCAGCAGGATGAAGGCCGGGTCGGTGGCCAGGCCGCGGGCAATTTCCGCCCGACGCCGCTCACCGCCGGACAGGCTCATGCCAAGCGAGTCGCGGATGTGAGTGATATGAAACTCCTTGAGCAGGCTCTCCATGCGCTCGTGCCGCTCGGCCTTGCTCAGGTCCTTGCGGGTTTCCAGGATCGCCATGATGTTCTGTTCCACCGTCAGGCGGCGGAAGATGCTGGCCTCCTGGGGCAGGTAGCCTATGCCTCGGCGTGCCCGGCCATGCATGGGCAGATGGGTGATGTCTTCGCCGTCAATGTCGATGCGGCCGGCGTCGGCTTCCACCAGCCCCACGATCATATAGAAACAGGTAGTCTTGCCGGCACCGTTGGGGCCCAGCAGGCCGACAATCTGGCCCGCTTCCACATCCAGGGACACATCTTCAATAACGCGACGGCCTTTGTAGCTCTTGGCCAGGTGATGGGCTCGCAGTTGGCTCATTGGGTGGCGGGCTCCGCGTCGGGTTGTGGGGTATCGGTGGCCGGGCTCTTGTCATTGCTGGCCGGGGCGCTGTCGGTCTCGCCGGGGCTCTTCTGTGCCGGAATCACCAGGCGAACACGCTGGTCGCCATCGCCGCTGGCGTCCACGCGCTTGTTATCCAGGTTGTAGGTGACCTTGGCTCCTTCGAAAGTGCTGTCCTGGTGTTTCACGAAGGCATCGCCGGTGAGTACCAGTGTGCGGGCGCGCACATCGTACTCCAGGTTGTTGGCGTGGGCGCTCAGATTCTGGCCTTCCTCCATGCGCACCGGGCTGCCGGAGGCCTCCACACGCACCAGTTCACCGTCTTTGGTGAACAGTTTCATGGTGTCGGCATACATCTTCCGGTCCCCCTGTATCAGGGAAACATTGCCCTGATACAGGCCGGTGCCGGCATCCTGTTCAAAACGGCCGCTGTCCGCGCTCACTTCGATGGGGGCGCCGGGCTTTTCGGCCTGGGCGCCCAGTGGCAGCAGTAACAGCGCGGCCAGCAGGCTAGGAGCCAGGTGGCGCTTGGAATTCACTTTTCACTCCTTTATCCAGCGTAAGCACACCGGTATTCAGATCGGCACTCATGCTGCCGGCTTCGGTATGGCCGGATTCAAATGTCAGTTTGGCCTGGTCCGGCGCTTCCACGGTATTGGCATCGCTGTGGAAGCGCAGTTCATCGCTGTCGAGGGTAATCTTCTTGGCCGCATTTCTGGCGCTGACCTGGCCGGAAAAGACAATCAGGTCATTGTTGTCCAGTACCTGGCCTTGCTCGGAAACAATGGTCCAGCTGCCCTGGTCATTGGCCATTTCCAGCACCGGTTTGTCCAGTTGCGTGCGAGTGTCGTGATCATACTGGGTCAGGGTATTGGCCGTCAGGTGGTATTGCGGGCTGCCGTCCTTTTCGTTGAATGCCTTGGCGGAGACATCCGTGGCGATGATAGCCGGTGCACTGAGTACCTTTTCCTGGTCGCCGGGCAGACTGGTGTCCCATTCGTGCAGGGTCATCAGTACCACCAGACCCAGCAGCAGGACGCCGGTGGCGCTTAGCAGCCCCTGGCGTCTCACGCCCGGCTCCGGTGGCTGATGATGGCATCGCAGATTTCGCGCACCGCGCCTTCGCCGCCGCGGGCCACGGTGACATGGTCGGCGGCCTCCCGGGCGCAGGCGTGGGCATTGGCTGGCGCAAAGCTGAGCTGGGCCCATTGCAGGGCACTGACATCCGGCTCGTCATCGCCGGCATAGCCGGTTTCCCGGGCCTGAATGCCCAGCTCCTCGGCCAGGGCAGCCAGGGCGACGCCCTTGTCTTCACGCCCCTGGATAACGTGCTCGATGCCCAGGTCCGCGGCTCGCTTGGCGACCATGGGGGTGTTGCGGCCGGTGATAATGGCCAGGGTCACGCCACTGGCAGCCAGTTTCTTGATGCCGTGGCCGTCCAGGGTGTTGAACACCTTCAGATATTCACCCTCCGGGGTGAAATATAGGCGGCCGTCGGTCATCACGCCGTCCACGTCAAAGGCCATCAGGCGCAGGTTCTGGGCATCCACACTGGAGATTTGCAGGCTCATTACACCACCCCTGCGCGCAGCAGATCGTGCATGTTCAGCGCGCCCACCGGGCGGCGCTCGGCATCACAGACCACCAGGCCGTTGATCTTGCGGCTTTCCATGATTTGCAGGGCCTCGGCGGCCAGATGGCCGGGCTCGATGGTGACCGGGTTGTGGCCCATGGCATCGGCGATGCCGGCCTGACGGATATCGATGTCCCGGTCCAGCAGGCGGCGCAGGTCGCCATCGGTAAAGATGCCGGCCAGGGTGCCGTCAGTGTTGACCACGGTGGTCATGCCCAGGCCCTTGCGGGTCATTTCCAGCAGGGCCTCGCTCAGCGACGTGTCACTGCTTACCACCGGCAGGAGGTCGCCGCCGTGCATGATGTCATCGACCTTGAGCAGCAGGCGCCGGCCAAGACTGCCGCCGGGATGGCTGAGGGCGAAGTCCTCGGCGGTGAAGCCGCGTGCTTCCAGCAGGGCGATGGCCAGGGCATCACCCATGGCCAGTGCGGCGGTGGTGGAGGAGGTAGGCGCCAGGTTATGGGGGCAGGCTTCTTCTGCCACCGCCACGGTCAGGTGCACATCGGACAGCTGGGCCAGGGATGATTGCGGCCGACCGGTCATGCCGATCAGCGGGGTGCCCTTGCGCTTGATGACCGGCAGAATGGCCAGCACCTCGGCGGTTTCGCCGGAATTGGACATGGCCAGTACCACATCCTCGGGGGTGATCATGCCCAGATCGCCGTGGGAGGCTTCGCCCGGATGCACAAAGAAGGACGGCGTACCGGTGCTGGCCAGGGTGGCGGCCAGCTTGTTGCCAATATGGCCGCTTTTGCCCATGCCGGTGACAATCACCCGGCCCTTGCACTGCAGCATCTGCTCGCAGGCATTGTTGAAGTTGTCGTCCAGGCTGTCTTTCAGGGCATCGACGGCACGGGCCTCGATATCCAGGACCCGCCGTCCGGCGCGGATGTGGTCACGGCTCATAGTGTCTCCTTGGCTGGCGGCGATTATACACCGCTTCGACTTTCTTGCTGACCCTGTAACGGCGGTTCTGTTCATCTTTTGTTGCCATTGCCGGTGGAACCCTTAACCGTGTGCCGGGTTCAAATAGGCTATCAGTGGCGGTTGGTGGCCCGGAAAAGACTGGACAGTGGGGCAGTGACACCGTAAAACCGCCGGACACGGATTAGGGAGTGATGTATGCATATTCAGCGTGTCGGACAGTTCATCCTGGCGCTTTTGTTGATCGGTGCGGCCGGTCTGGCCCAGGCCACCAGTGACCCCCGTGAGGTGGTGGTCAATGCGGTGGATCGTATGACACAACGCATCGATGCCGAGCGCGAGGCGCTCGACAAGGATCCGGAAAAGGCCAAGGCGCTGGTGCGCGAGGAGCTGGGAGATCTGGTGGATTTCAAGCGCATCACCCGCATGGTCATGGGGGACTACTTCAAGCAGGCCACCCGCGAGCAGAAATACCACTTTCTGGACGTGTTCAAGAACAGCCTGATCAATACCTATGCGTCCGGCATCACCCTCTACCAGGGGCAGAAGATCAAGACCCTGCCCATGCAGGAAGGCGACCGCAAGGGTGACTATGCGCGAGTGCGCATGGAAATCACGACCAACTCCGGCAAAGTGGTGCCGATCTTCTACACCCTGTTCCAGCGCGATGCGCAGTGGAAGGTGATCAATGTCTACGTCAACGGCCTGGACCTGCGTGACACCTTCAAGGCCCAGTTCGCCCAGGGTATGCAGCAGTACCAGGACATCGATCAGGTGATCAATCACTGGTCCGCGGATGCCAAGATCGATACCGGCATCGAGGAAAAGACCGGTGACGCCGGCTGACAGGCCAGCTTGACGCTCCTGGCCGGCGTGGCAAGGGCGCGCCGGCTCGCGTATTATTGCGCCTTTGGACCAGGAGGCGTGCCCGGCGCGCCCCGAACGAGGAGCGAACATGAATCCGGAAGAGGTAAAGGCGCTGGTGGAAGCCGGCTTTGAGGATGCCGATGTGGCGGTGGAAGGCGGCGGTGACCGTTTCCAGATCCGTGTGGTATCCACCGCTTTCGAGGGCATGATGCCAGTGAAAAAGCAGCAGCTGGTCTATGCCACCATCAACGAGCAGATCAAGAGCAACACCATTCACGCGGTACAGATCATCACCTTTACGCCGGCGGAATGGGAACAGGCCCAGCGGCCCAACCTGTCATAAGTGGCTTGAAAAGGCGCGAAAGGTCTTTTCAACACTCTGTTTAGAGACTATCCATGGATAAACTGATCATCACGGGCGGTCGCCGGCTGGACGGCGAAATCCGTATCTCCGGGGCCAAGAACGCCGCCCTGCCGATTCTGGCCGCCACCCTGCTGGCCGATGAGCCGGTCACCGTGGGCAACCTGCCACACCTGCAGGATGTGACCACCCTGATTGAGCTGCTCGGTCGCATGGGGGTGCGCGTGGTGATCGATGATCGCCTCAACGTGGAGGTGGATGCCACTACCATCAAGGAACTCACCGCTCCCTACGAGCTGGTGAAGACCATGCGCGCCTCCATTCTGGTGCTCGGCCCCATGGTGGCGCACTTCGGCAAGGCCACCGTGTCCCTGCCTGGCGGTTGTGCCATCGGCTCGCGGCCGGTGGATATCCACCTGCGTGGCCTGGAAGCCATGGGCGCCGACATCGAGGTGTCCAACGGTTATGTCCATGCCAGTGTGGATGGTCGCCTGAAAGGGGCGCGTATCGTCATGGATACCGTGACCGTGACCGGCACCGAAAACCTGATGATGGCCGCGGCCCTGGCCGACGGCACCACGGTGCTGGAAAACGCTGCCCGTGAACCGGAAGTGGTGGACCTGGCCAACTTCATCAATGCCATGGGCGGCAAGGTGAAAGGCGCAGGCACCGACACCATCACCATTGAAGGCGTGCCCCGCATGACCGGCTGTCATCACCAGGTGATCGCCGACCGCATCGAGACCGGCACCTACCTGATCGCCGCAGCCATTACCGGTGGCCGCATCAAGACCAAGGACACCGATCCGACCATTCTGGATGCCGTGCTGCAGAAGCTGCGCGAAGCCGGTGCCCGCATCGAGGTGGGGGACACCTGGATCGAGCTGGACATGGAAGGCCGGCGCCCGAAAGCGGTCTCCCTGCGCACCGCGCCATACCCGGCCATGCCCACCGACATGCAGGCCCAGTTCATGGCCCTTAATATCGTCGCCGAGGGCACTGGCACCATTGTCGAGACGGTATTTGAAAACCGCTTCATGCACGTGCAGGAAATGAACCGCATGGGCGCCGATATCGAAGTGCAGGGCAACACCGCCATTTGCCGTGGGGTGGAGCAGCTCACCGGTGCGCCGGTGATGGCCACCGACCTGCGCGCCTCCGCCTCCCTGGTGATTGCGGCGCTGGCCGCGGATGGGGAAACCACCGTGGACCGCATCTATCACATTGATCGCGGTTACGAGTGTATTGAAGAGAAATTGCAATCGCTGGGGGCGGTGATTCGCCGCGTGCCCCGCTGATCGGGAAGACCATGACCAAGCCGTTGACCATTGCCCTGTCCAAGGGCCGCATCCTCAAGGAAACCCTGCCGCTGCTGAAGACGGCGGGCATTGAGCTGCTGGAAGATCCGTCCGCCTCGCGCAAGCTGATCTTCGACACCACCCGTGATGACGTGAAGATCATCATCATCCGCGCCACCGACGTGCCGCCCTATGTGCAGCATGGCGCCGCGGATATCGGTGTGGCCGGCAAGGATGTGCTGATGGAGCACGGCGCCGATGGCATCTTCGAGCCGCTGGATCTGGACATCTCCCGCTGCAAGCTGATGGTGGCGGCGGTGAAGGACGCCCCGGACACCGGCAGCCGCCTGCGCGTGGCCACCAAGTTCGTCAATGTGGCCAAGCGCTACTTTGCCCAGCAGGGCAAGCAGGCGGAAGTGATCAAGCTCTACGGCGCCATGGAGCTGGCGCCGCTGGTGGGGCTGGCCGACCGTATCGTGGATATCGTCGACACCGGCAACACCCTGCGGGCCAACGGCCTGGAGCCCACCGAACTGATCGCCCATATTTCCTCGCGGGTGGTGGTCAACCGCGCCAGCATGAAAACCCGTCATGCCGATATCCAGGCGATCCTGGACAAGCTGGCCGAGGCGGTGGACGCGCGCAAGACGCAGTAATGAATTGATAATTGAGAATGGATAATTGATAACGGCGCGATCCATGTCGGGACTGTTCGTTATCAATTCTCAATTATCCATGATCAATGTCCCTGTGATCTCTGTGATAAAAATGACCCTCACTCTGCAATGGTGCCAAACATGGAAACCACCTGGCTGAATGCACAAGATGCCGATTTCGACGCCAAGCTGGCGGCGCTGACCGCCTGGTCCGAGGAGCGTGATGCGGAAGTGGCCGAGCGGGTCCATGGCATCGTTCGCGACGTGGCCAGCCGTGGCGATGCGGCGCTGGTGGAATACACCAACCGCTTTGACCGTCGTGATGTGCAGGATGCCGCTGAGCTGGTGATCGAGACGCCGCAATTGCAGGCGGCGCTGGCGCGTATCCCCACTGAACAGCGTGAGGCGCTGGAAGCGGCCGCCGGGCGGGTGCGTGCCTACCACGAAAAACAGAAGCAGGAATCCTGGCACTACCGCGAGGCCGACGGCACCCTGCTGGGCCAGCAGGTCACCCCGCTGGACCGCGCCGGTATCTACGTGCCCGGCGGCAAGGCGGCCTATCCCAGCTCGGTGCTGATGAATGCCCTGCCGGCCAAGGTGGCCGGGGTTGCGGAGATCATCATGGTGTCACCGGCCCCCGCTGGTGAGCTCAACGACATGGTGCTGGCGGCCGCCGCCATTGCCGGTGTGGATCGTTTCGTCTCCGTGGGCGGTGCCCAGGCGGTGGCGGCGCTGGCCTACGGCACCGAGACGGTGCCGGCGGTGGACAAGATTGTCGGCCCGGGCAATATCTATGTGGCCGAAGCCAAGCGGCAGGTGTTCGGCAAGGTGGGCATCGACATGATCGCCGGCCCGTCGGAGATTCTGGTGGTGTGCGATGGCAAGACCGACCCGGACTGGATCGCCATGGACCTGTTTTCCCAGGCGGAGCACGACGAGGAAGCCCAGGCCATCCTGCTGTGCCCGGATGAAGGCTTTCTCAAGCAGGTGGCCGAATCCATGGAGACACTGGCGGTGACCCTGGAGCGCGAAGCCATCATCCGCACCTCCATGAAAAATCGCGGCGCCCTGATTGCCGTGAAGGACCTGGATCAGGCCATCGACATCGCCAACACCATCGCCTCCGAGCACCTGGAGCTGTCGGTGGACGATGCCGAACAATGGGCGCAGAAGATCCGCCACGCCGGCGCTATCTTCCTGGGGCGCCATACCCCGGAAGCGCTGGGCGATTACTGCGCCGGCCCCAACCACGTGCTGCCCACCAGCGCCACGGCGCGTTTCTCCTCGCCGCTGGGGGTGTACGATTTCCAGAAGCGCAGCTCGCTGATCGGCTGCTCGCCGGCCGGCGCCAGCGACCTGGCCAGAATCGCCTCGCCGCTGGCCCGTGGTGAAAGCCTCACCGCCCACGCGCGCAGCGCGGAATTCAGGATCAACAAGGCGTCAGACGTCTGACGTCGGACGACAAGACTATGAGCCAATACTGGAGCGACTTTGTTCATCAGCTGGAGCCCTATGTGCCCGGCGAGCAGCCGACCATGAGCAAGCTGGTGAAACTCAACACCAACGAGCATCCGCTGGGCCCGTCGCCGAAGGTGATTGACGCCATCCGCGAGCAGGCCGATGAGCGCCTGCGTCTCTACCCGGACCCGGACAGCCGCCAGCTCAAGCAAGCCATTGCCGACTATTATTCGGGTGAGGGGTACGGCATACAGCGTGAGCAGGTGTTTGTCGGTAACGGCTCCGACGAGGTGCTGGCGCACCTGTTCCTGGGCTTTTTCAAGCAGGACAAGCCGCTGCTGTTCCCGGACATTACCTACAGCTTCTACAAGGTCTACTGCGGCCTCTACCAGATCGACTATCAGGCGGTGCCGCTGGATGACGAGCTGGCCATTGCCGTGGATGACTACCTCAAGCCCAACGGTGGCATCATCTTCCCCAACCCCAACGCGCCCACCGGGCGTTTGTTGCCGCTGGGCGAGATCGAGCGTTTGCTGCAGGCCAATACCGACTCACTGGTCGTCGTCGATGAGGCCTATATCGATTTTTCCAGTGACAGAAAGGGCGGCGACAGTGCCATTGCCCTGGTCAATCGCTACCCCAATCTACTGGTCACCCAGACCCTGTCCAAGTCCCGCTCCCTGGCCGGGCTGCGCATTGGTCTGGCGGTGGGCGATGCGGCGCTGATCGACGGCCTGAATCGCATCAAGGACAGTTTCAACTCCTATCCGCTGGATCGTCTGGCCATTGCCGCCGGCGTGGCCGCGTTCGAGGATCGGGCGTGGTTTGAAAAGGGCTGCACCCTGGTGATCGAGCAGCGTGACTGGCTGGCGACGCAGCTGGCCGAGCGCGGTTTCCAGAGCCTGCCGTCAGCGGCCAACTTCCTCTTCACCCGTCACCCGCAGCACAGCGGTGCCGCCCTGGCCGGTGGTCTGCGCGAGCAGGGCGTGATTGTGCGCCACTTCGGCAAGCCGGCGCGCATTGCTGATTACCTGCGCATTACCGTGGGGACTGCGGAGCAGAATCAGGCCCTGATCGCGGCACTGGATACTCTGCTTTAGGTCGCAGGGAAAGCGCAGACGGCGCGTTATTCGCCGCCGTCCTGCTGCGCGCTGGCGTCCTCTTCCCGGTCGTCATCGCGGGTCTTGGCCGGCGGGCGCGTGCCAATGGTCACGTCCGCGTCCACGGCCTTGCGATTGCGGATCAGGTTGAGGGTGGTTTCGGTGCCGGGCTTCATGCCGGCAATGCGGTTCATGGCCTCGTAGCCGTCGGCCATGGCCTGGCCATCAATGCCCACCAGCACATCGCCGGGTTGCAGGCCGGCCCGGTTGGCCGGGCTGTCCACGACCACCTCGGTGACCACGCCGCCGTGCACATTGTCCAGGCCAAAGGTTTCCGCCAGCGAGGGCGTCATGTCCTGCACGGTGACACCCAGGTAGCCGCGGATCACACGGCCATGCTTGATCAGGTCATCCATCACTTCCTTGGCAATGGACGCCGGCGTGGCGAAGCCGATGCCCTGCCAGTTGCCGTCGGCGGACAGGATGGCGGTGTTGATGCCGATCAGGTGGCCGCGGGTATCGATCAGGGCGCCGCCGGAGTTGCCGCGGTTAATGGCGGCGTCGGTCTGGATGAAATTCTCGAAGGTGGCAATGCCCAGGTGGCTGCGGCCGGTGGCGCTGACAATGCCCATGGATACGGTCTGGCCCACGCCCAGCGGGTTGCCAATGGCCAGCACCACATCGCCGACCTGCACCGGGCCGTCGCCGTTGAGCTCGATCTTGGGCAGCTTTTCCAGGGCAATCTGCAACAGGGCCAGGTCGGTTTCCGGGTCCGTGCCCACCACCCTTGCCGGGGCATCGCGGCCGTCGCGCAGGGCCACCAGAATCTCGTCCGCATCGCGGATCACGTGGTAACTGGTCAGCACATAGCCGTTGTCAGCGACGATGACGCCGGAGCCCAGGCTGCTGAGCGCGCGTTCGCGGCGCGGGCGCTCCATGAAGCGGTTGAACAGCGGGTCCTTGGAGACGTCTTTCTCGGTGGTGACGATCTGGGTGGTGTAAATATTGACCACCGCCGGGGCCGCCAGATTGACCGCATCGGCGTAGCTGTCCACCGCCGGGGACGGGCGGCTGTGGCTGGACTGCGGGCCCCACTGGTACCACCAGAGGGCCACCAGGCCCACGGCCAGGCCGGTCAGTACCGGTGCGGCAAGAAAGCGGATGAGTTTCATCACGGTAAGGTCACCCCCGGGGGTTATCGGTGTAGTGGTCGGAGTAGCGCTAACGGTGCGCGGGCCTTCCTGATGCGGCGCCGGCAAGACAAGATGCTGCTACCCCGGTTAAACTGCGCGCAATATTAGCAGATCAAAGCCCGAATGAGTGCCATGCTGAAGCGCGATGACATGCTGAAACTGCTCGACAACGAGCTCCAGACAGACCGTTTCCAGGATTACTGCCCCAACGGCCTGCACGTGGAGGGCCGTGAGCAGATTCGCCGTGTGGTCAGCGGGGTAACCGCCAGCCAGGCCCTGATTGAAGCGGCACTGGTGGAAGACGCGGATGCCATTCTGGTGCACCACGGCTACTTCTGGAAAGGCGAAGACCCGCGTGTGGCCGGCATGAAAAAGCAGCGTCTGCAGACCTTGCTGCGCCATGATCTCAATGTTTTCGCCTACCATCTGCCCCTGGATGCCCACCCGACCCTGGGTAACAATGCCCAGCTGGCCCGCCGTCTGGGGCTGAGCGTGGAGGGCGGTCTGGATGATGCACCCCGGCCCATCGGGAATATCGGCCGGCTGGATTCGCCCATGAGCGCGGCGGAGTTTGCCGCCCATGTGGAAGCGGTGCTGGGGCGCACCCCGGTGCATGTGGGCGACCCGGGCGATGAAATCGAAACCATCGGCTGGTGCACCGGTGCCGCCCAGGGGTTTATCGAAAAGGCCCAGCGGCTTGGGGTGGATGCCTACCTGAGTGGTGAAATCTCCGAGCCCACCGCCCATGTGGCTCGGGAAACCGGCATGCATTATTTTGCCTGTGGACACCACGCCACCGAGCGTTATGGTGTTCAGGCGCTGGGGGAATGGCTCAGCCAGCACCACGGCGTGGAGCACATCTTCATTGATATTGATAACCCGGCCTGACCGGGGACCGCAGTAACGAGGGTTTCCTTTCCTGATGAAAATCACCGTGATCTATAACCCGGCCGCCGGCGGTGGCCGGGAGGCTCTGTTGCGCCGCTTCGTGACGGAGCTGGAGGCGCTGGGCGGCAGCATTCGCCTGTATTACACCCAGGGGCCGGCGGATGCCACCCGTTACCTGCGTGCCCTGGAAGACCAGGGTGACTGCGTGGTGGCCGTGGGCGGTGATGGCACCACCAACGAGGTGATCAACGGGCTGGCCAGCGGCGTGGCTTTGGGCGTGTTCGCCACCGGCACCGCCAATGTGCTGGCCAAGGAGCTGTCGCTGCCGAAAAAACCGGAAGCCGCCGCCCGGGTGGTGATGGAAGGCAAAAGCGTGTCCATCTCCCCGGGCCTGCTCAATGGCCGGCGTTTTATCATGATGTGCGGTGTTGGCTATGACGCCTGGGTGGTGGACCGGGTCAATCTGCCCCTCAAGGAGCGCCTGGGCAAGGTGGCCTACGCTCTGTCCATGCTGTCCCAGATCCGTCGTTACGGCGAGCAGCGTTACCGGCTGGTGGTGGATGGCCGCCCGCTCGACTGTTTCTCGGCGGTGATTACCAATGGCCGCTTCTACGGTGGCAGCTTCATTCTCAGCAAACAGGCCAATATCGTGCGGCCCAAGCTGCAGGTGCTGCTGTTCCAGAAACCGGGGGTACGATTTTTGCTTGGCTGCCTCTGGGCGCTGCTTTTCGGGCGGATGGAATCGGTGGACGGCGTCACCAGTGTCAGTGCCGAACGCATTGAGATTCACTGCGATGGTGATGAGCCACTGCAGGCCGACGGTGACCCG
The DNA here is from genome assembly GCF_000300995.1 of Alcanivorax hongdengensis A-11-3. Taxonomy (GTDB): domain Bacteria; phylum Pseudomonadota; class Gammaproteobacteria; order Pseudomonadales; family Alcanivoracaceae; genus Alcanivorax; species Alcanivorax hongdengensis. Next base: position 79,121 of record NZ_AMRJ01000014.1, read on the forward strand.
GCCGGTCGGCTGCCGGCGGATATCGCCGTGGAAAGCGAGCCCATGCTGGTGCGGGTGCCGGCTGACATCGTGCTGTAATCCGGTTCAGGCATAAGCACCACACGTAATATTCTTAACAGTGTTGGAGACGGCGGCGGTTGCCGCCTATAATCCGCGCGCAAATTGACCACTAAGCAATGACCCCAAGGGAGTGATGATGTCACAACTGGTGAAACCCCATGGCAGCGATACGCTGAAAACCCTGCTGCTGGAAGGCGCAGAACTGGAACAGGCCAAGGCTGCCGCCCAGGATCTGCCCAAAGTTACCCTCAGCTCCCGTGAGCGCGGTGACCTGATCATGCTGGGTATCGGTGGCTTCACTCCCCTGGACGGCTTCATGGGCAAGGCCGACTGGCAGGGCGTGTGCGACAACATGGCACTGAGCAACGGCGTGTTCTGGCCGATCCCGATCACCCTGTCCACCGATGCGGCCACCGCTGACAGCCTCAGCGAAGGCCAGCAAGTGGCACTGGTGGACGAAGACGGTGAAATCATGGGCTCCATGACCGTCACCGAGAAGTACGGCATCGACAAGGCGCACGAGTGCGAGCAGGTCTTCAAGACCACCGACGACGAGCACCCGGGCGTGAAAATGGTCATGGCCCAGGGCGACGTGAACCTGGCCGGGCCGGTGAAGGTCTTCTCCCAGGGCGAGTTCCCCACCAAGTACGCGGGCATCTACATGACCCCGGCGGAAACCCGCGCCATGTTTGACCAGAAAGGCTGGAAAACCGTTGCCGCCTTCCAGACCCGTAACCCCATGCACCGCTCCCACGAGCACCTGGCCAAGATCGCCATCGAGATCTGCGACGGTGTCATGGTGCACTCCCTGCTGGGTAACCTGAAGCCCGGTGATATCCCGGCGGAAGTGCGTCAGGAAGCCATCGGCACCCTGGTCGACAAATACTTCGTCAAGAACACCGTGGTGCAGTCCGGCTACCCGCTGGACATGCGTTACGCCGGTCCCCGTGAAGCACTGCTGCATGCCCTGTTCCGTCAGAACTACGGCTGCTCTCACCTGATCGTGGGCCGTGACCATGCGGGTGTCGGTGACTACTACGGCCCGTTCGATGCCCACCACATCTTCGACGAAATCGCCGACGATGCGCTGATCACCCAGCCGCTGAAAATCGACTGGACCTTCTGGTGCAACAAGTGTGGCACCATGGCCTCCATGCGTACCTGCCCCCACGAAGCGGAAGATCGGGTACTGGTATCCGGTACCAAGTTGCGCAAGGCGCTCAGCGAAGGTGAGGAAGTGGCGGATAACTTCAGCCGCCCGGAAGTGCTGGATATCCTGCGCAAGTACTACGCCGGTCTGCAGGACCACGAGAAAGTGAAGGTGGAGCTGAAAGGCCATTCGGCCAAGTAACGCCGCCGGTTACGAAAAAGCCCCGCATTGCGGGGCTTTTTTATGGCCATCGAAAGGGTTATTTCTGTTTCTGTTCGTCGGTGGAGCAACCCTGGTCATCGCAGCCTTCGGCGTAGTCCCGGGGCGGTTCCACCATGCGGTCGGGGGTGCCGGTTTCGGCCACGTCCACCGGCGCAAAGGGGCCATCGTCGGGCTTGTTGAGGCCGAAATGCTCAGACAGGGTGCCCTTGGCCTTGGGGGCATAATCCAGCGGTTGGGAGAGCGGTGATTCCTGCTCGTCGGGAACCGCATCCAGGGATTTGGCTGCTGCCCGCTGGCGACCGCCTTCGGAGCACAGTGCCTTGGCGCCCATGGACAGATGCTCATGCACGGAGCGGTATGCCTGGGTCATGTCGTTGACCAGCTCCGCGGTGCGCAGAAAGTGATCATCGACCTGGTCGCGATAGTGGTTGAGGGCCTGGCGGGCCTCATCCCGGTCGCGCATCAGCTGGCCCGCCTGGCGTCGTGCCGGCAGCAGCCAAAACAGCAGGCCGGCGCCGATAATCACGCCGGCGGCAAAGCACAGCACCCCAGTTGTCAGTACATCCATGGCATACTCCTTGTGAAGGTTCCGCTGCAGGGCGGGAACCGGACTGCGGCTATTGCAGCACAGACCCGTACGGTCGCCAAGGGGCTGGGGGCTCCCGGCCGGTATTATCGGTAACAGGATGCAACATCAGGAGGCAGCCATGACATCGCAACGCCAGCAACTGCAGGGACCGGCCGGGGAGCTGGAAATGGTGCTGGAGCAGGGCAGCGAGGCGCCGTCATTCGTGGCGATCATCTGTCATCCCCATCCGCTGTTTGGTGGCACCATGGACAATAAGGTGGTGACCACGCTCAGCCGCCTGGCCCGCGACCAGGGCGCGGCGGTGGTGCGCTTCAATTTTCGCGGGGTGGGCCACAGCCAGGGGGCCTACAGCGATGGCATCGGCGAAACCGAGGACCTGCTGGCGGTGCATGCCTGGCTCACCCACCAGTATCCGGGCCTGCCGCTGTGGCTGGCAGGCTTTTCCTTTGGCAGCTTTGTTGCCGCCCGGGGAGCCCAGATTCTGCATGACAACGGCATGGCCGCCCGCGAACTGCTGCTGGTGGCGCCGCCGGTGCACCATTATGATTTTCAGGCGCTGGAAAATACCGGTTGCCCGGTGACCGTGGTACAGGGTGACGATGACGAGGTGGTGCCCGCCGAGCAGGTGTTTGACTGGGCCGCCGCCACGGCTCTGAAACCGGAGCTGATTCGCTTTCCCGCCAGCGGCCACTTTTTCCATGGCAAACTGGTCGACCTGAAGGAAGTGGCGGCCTTGCACTTGCCGATATGACGAGAGTTGTCAGGCGCCGGACCCGGCGCTACATTGGCCCGCCCAACAGGCCCAAGAAACCATGACTATGACCCCGCTTGAGCAATACCAGGCTGACTTGCAGCGCGATGATTTCTTCCAGGACCCGGCCCAGCTGCGCGCCGTCGAGGCACTGGACGACCTGTATCACCGTTTGCTCAAGTCACCGGGCAATGGCGGGTTGTTCCGGCGTTTTCGCAAGCCCGAACCCCAAAAGGGCCTGTACATGTGGGGGGGCGTGGGCCGCGGCAAGACCTACCTGATGGATGTGTTCTTCCATACCCTGCCGTTCCCGGAAAAGCGCCGCATGCACTTTCACCGCTTCATGCAGAAGGTGCACCAGGAAATGCGCGAACGTCAGGGCGAGAAGAACCCCTTGATCAGCATTGCCCGCAAGTTCGCCAGCCAGTACCGGGTGCTGTGCTTTGACGAGTTCTTTGTTACCGATATCACCGATGCCATGATTCTCGCCGGCCTGATGCAGGAGCTGTTCGATCAGGGCGTCAGCCTGGTGGCCACCTCCAATATCGCCCCGGACGGCCTCTACAAGGACGGCCTGCAACGGGCCCGCTTCCTGCCCGCCATCGAGCTGCTGAAAATCCACACCCAGGTGCTCAACGTGGACGGTGGCAATGACTACCGGCTGCGCCTGCTGGAACAGGCCGAGCTGTATCGTTGCCCGCTGGGCAAGGATGCCGACGCCTTTATCCGCGAGCGCTTCCATGCCCTGGAGCCGGATCACAGCCGCCACCGCGAGCACGGCAACGTGATGATCGAGGGCCGCAAGATCGCCACCGTCAAATGCGCCGACGATGTGGTGTGGTTCGATTTCCGTGCCCTGTGTGACGGCCCCCGCAGCCAGACTGATTACATCGAAATCGCCCGGGAGTTCCACACCGTGCTGGTTTCCAATGTGGAGCAGATGGGCGCTGGCAAGGACGACATGGCCCGCCGTTTCATCAACATGGTGGACGAGTTCTACGACCGGGCGGTAAAGCTGGTGGTAACCGCAGAGACGCCCATCGAGGATATCTATGCCGGCGGCCGGCTGGATTTCGAATTCGAGCGCACCCGGTCGCGGCTGCTGGAGATGCAATCTTCCGACTATCTGGGGCGTGAGCACCTGGCCTGAAATTGACCGCCGGCAAATCCGCTGAGCAATTTGGTCATTGCCTGATGTCAGGGTCGCTGCACATCATTGGGCCCTTTCGCGCCGCCAGGACGGTGCAGTCAGTTGCATAGACCGGAGAGAGTCATGATCCCGCGTACCCTGTTCAGTTCCGACCACGAAACCTTCCGTGATACCGTTCGCAAGTTCCTTGAAGCCGAGGCGGTGCCGTTCAACGAGCAATGGGAAAAAGAGGGCGTTGTGCCCCGCGAGGTGTGGCTGAAAGCCGGGGAACAGGGCTTTCTGTGCCCCATGGTCAAGGAGCAGTACGGCGGCATCGAGGCGGACTTCCTCTACAGTGTGGTCATCAACGAGGAAATCTCCCGCCTGGGCCTGACCGGCATTGGCTGGGGGCTGCACACCGAAATCGTGGCGCCCTACATCCAGAACAACGGCAGTGAATTCCTGAAAGAGAAATACCTGCCGAAAATGGTGACCGGCGAGTGTATCGGCGCCATCGCCATGACCGAGCCGGGCGCCGGCTCTGATCTGCAGGGCGTAAAGACCACCGCCGTGAAGCAGGGCGACCATTATGTCCTGAACGGTTCCAAGACCTTCATCACCAACGGTCAGAACGCCGACATCGTTATCGTGGTGGCCAAGACCGACCCGAGCAAGGGCGCCAAGGGCATCAGCCTGTTCGTGGTGGAAACCGCCTCCGAAGGCTTCGAAAAGGGCACCAACCTGAAGAAGGTCGGTATGAAGGCCCAGGACACCTCCGAGTTGTTCTTCCAGGACGTGAAGGTGCCGGCGGAAAACCTGCTGGGCGAAGAGGGCATGGGCTTCATCTACCTGATGAAGGAGCTGCCCCAGGAGCGTCTGGGTATCTCCATCGGTGGCCTGGCCATGGCCGAGTCCGCCCTGCAGCAGACCATTGACTACGTGAAAGAGCGCAAGGCGTTTGGCCGGTCCATCGCCGACTTCCAGAACACCCAGTTCAAGATTGCCGAGATGCACACCAAGCTGGAGGTGGCTCGCGCTTACGTGGACCGTTGCCTGGAACTGCACCTGAAAGGAGAGCTGGATATTCCCACCGCCGCCGCCGGCAAGTACTACATTACCGACCTGCAGTGCGAGGTGATCGACGAGTGCCTGCAGCTGCATGGTGGCTACGGTTACATGTGGGAATACCCGATTGCCCGCATGTTCGCCGATTCCCGTGTGCAACGAATTTACGGGGGCACCAACGAGATCATGAAAACCATCGTGGCCAAGGCCGTGCTGGCGGACTGACTGCCAGCAACGCTATACAAAAAGGGGCCCTTTTGTGGCCCCTTTTTTGTGTCTGTCGCACTGAGTCACACCTCTTTTGTGTGAATGGCTGATGGGTTCATTCTGTGTTTGCTGTTATTTGCCGCTTTTGTGTATAAGAGAGAGGCGTGATCAAAAAAACGTCATCTGGATGACGTCTTTCTTTAGTGAGGAAGAGGGAGAGAGCAATGAAAATGAAAACACATGCGCTACTTATCGGTTCCGCCATTTCCCTGGCCGCCGGCCAGGCCATGGCTACCGGCTTTGCGGTCAGTGAACAATCGGTATCGGCTCAGGGCACCGCCTACGCTGGTGCCGCCGCGCTGAGTGAAAACGCCTCCAACCAGTGGTTCAACCCGGCTACCCTGGCCGGCCTGAAAAAAGCAGAGATTACCGCCGCGGTTCAGCAGGTCATCATTGATACCAGTTTCAAGAGTAACGGCGCATCTGGGCCGGGTGATTTCAAGGATCTGGATCCCGTGGTGGGCAGTGCCTTCCTGGCTTTGCCGCTCAGCGACATGATGACCTTTGGTCTGGGTATCAATGCGCCTTTCGGTACCAAGATCGAATATGAAGATAACTGGGGTAATGTGGCCACCGATGGCTTGGCGGCCCTGTCGCCGACCACCGGTGACCGTTATGCCACCATGTCCGATCTCAAGACCTACAACGTTAACCCGGCCCTGGGTATCCAGGTAACCGATAACCTGAACGTGGGCGTGGGGCTCAGCTATCAGCGTATCGACGCGGATATCGAAAGTGCCTTTACCCGCCTGGAAGGTGACGACGATTCCTATGGCTGGAATATCGGTCTGACCTTCGATGCCGATGACAATAACCACTTTGGTCTGGCCTACCGCTCCAAGGTGGAATACGACATCGATGGCGATATCACTTTCTCCCCCCTGCCGTTGATTGCCCAGGGAACACCGCCGGCAACAGCCAATGCGCTGGCCGGCAAGTACAACGGCAGTACCTCGCTGGATATGCCGGCCTCTGCACAATTCTCCTACGCCGGGGACCTGTCTGACCGAACGCAGATCCTGTTTGGTGTGGAATGGATGGAGTGGAGCAGCCTGGACAAACTGGTCATCAAGCATGATGGAGCGCCGATTCCGAGCCCGGTTGTTCAGGAGTTCGACTGGGGCAATACCACCCGTTATTCCGCAGGTGTACGCCATACCCTGGCCAGCGATACCGTGCTGCGCTTCGGTGTCTACAAGGAAGACTCCACCCAGAACAGCGACAACCGTTCTCCCACGTCACCGGACTCCGACAAGATCGGTGTGAGCCTGGGCGCGGGCTTCAACCCCACGGACAATATGACCGTGGATGTGGTCTATTCCCACCTGTTTGTGGATGACGCTGATACCAACCTGACCGAGCGGGGTGTGCTCAATGGTAGCTATGAACTGGATGCCGATGTCATCGGTGCCCAGCTGAGCTATCGTTTCTGATTGTTAGTATGCAGAAGGCGGGCTACGGCCCGCCTTTTTTTTGGTTCATCGCGGAATTCCGGGAAACTAATGTTCCTCAGCCCAGGTTTCGCCTGTAGGCGAGTCACTTCTTTGTGCTGCGACAAAGAAGTCACCAAGAAAGCGCACCCTCATCGGCAGCCCGGCATAGCCGGGTCCCCACTGCAGAGATTCCGTGCT
>NZ_AMRJ01000015.1 GCF_000300995.1 Alcanivorax hongdengensis A-11-3
CTCTAATCCGCGAAGAACCATAAAAAAGCCGGCGCAATGCCGGCTTTTTTGTCAGGGCAGGGTGGGGTTTGCTAGCTGCCCTTGGCGACCCGGGTGCGCTCCTTGTCCTGCAGCTCCATCATGTCACCCAGAATCTGACCGGTTTCCTTCACGTAGGGGTCCTTGTCCAGGGCGTCATCGTGGCTTTCCGGGTCCAGCGCCCGTTGCTCTTCCAGCGTGCGCAGTTCCTTGATGTCCGCCAGTGGCTTTTCATCGCGGGCCTTGCGGCGGGCGTTCTCGATAGACAGGCGCTCCTGGTCGAACTTGTCCTGCCATTCTTCACGGGTCTTCTCGTTCAGCGACAGTTCCTTGCGATTGCGGTTTTCATCCAGCAGGTGGCGCAGGGACTTCACGTAAATGAACTCCGGGTCGTCCTTGGTGCGGCTCAGGTGCTCCTTGCGCAGCGCCGGCAGCAGGGGGGAGAAGTCGTTGACCCGGTTGTAGGGCGCCGGCTTGATCTCGTCCCAGGGCAGGGCGTTGGGCAGGGAGCTTTCGCCCACCTCGGTCTTGTCCACCAGTGACGGGAAGTTGATGTCCGGTTCGATGCCACGGTTCTGATTACTGGAACCGGACACCCGGTAGAACTTGGCATTGGTGACTTTCAGCTTGCCGTGATTGAGATCCAGCAGGGTCTGAACCGTACCCTTGCCATAGGTCTCGTCGCCGACAATCAGGGCCCGCCCGTAATCCTGCATGGCGCCGGCAAAGATTTCCGAGGCGGAGGCGCTGTAGTGATTCACCAGCACGGCCATGGGCCCGCCATAGAGAATGCCCGGGTACTTGTCGCCATACATGCTGACCTGGCCATTGGACTCACGCACCAGCACGGAGGGGCCGCGGTTGATGAACAGGCTGACCAGCTTGTTCACTTCCAGCAGGGAGCCACCACCATTGTTGCGCAGGTCGATGATCAGGCCATCAATATGCTCCTTGCGCAGCTCCACCAGCAGCTTGGCCACGTCGCCGGTGGTGCTGGTGTAGTTCGGGTCGCCGCGGTGAAAGGCCTCAAAATCCAGGTAAAAGGCGGGGATTTCGATCACGCCCAGCTTCAGCGTCTTGCCATCCTCGCGGGGCACCTCGATGACTTTCTTCTTGGCGGCCTGTTCTTCCAGGATCACCTTGTTACGCACAATGGTGACGGTGCGGGTGTCATGCTCGGAGGCCGCGCCCACCGGAACGATTTCCAGTGTCACCTTGGAATCCTTGGGGCCGCGAATCTGGTCAACCACTTCATCCAGGCGCATGCCAATGATGTTGGCCGGGTCCTTGTTGCCCTGGGCCACACCGACAATACGGTCCCCGGGTTTGAGCTGCCCGCTCTTGGTGGCCGGGCCACCCGGCACCAGACGCACGACCTTGGTGTAGCCGTCTTCGTATTGCAGCACGGCACCGATGCCTTCCAGGGAACGGCTCATGCTGATATCGAAGTTGGTGGAGTTGTGCGGGGAAAAGTAGCTGGTGTGCGGATCAAAGGTTTCCGTCAGCGCATTCATGTAGCTCTGGAACACATCTTCCGGCGTGTTCTGTTTTACCCGGTCCAGCTGGCTCTGGTAACGCTGGGTCAGGCGCGTGCGGATGTCCTTGTCACTGGTGCCGTTGAGGCGCATGGACAAGACGGCATTCTTGAGCTGCTTGTGCCACTGGGCATCCAGCTCTTTCTCACTGGCGGCCCAGGGGGCTTTGCTGCGATCAATCAGGATGGAATCATCGCCATCGAAGTTCCACTTGCTGAAATCTTCCTTGAGCATGGCCAGGGACTTGTCCAGCCTTTGCTCCAGGCGCTCCTGATAACGGTTGAAAATGGTGAAGCCGCCTTCCAGCTGGCCGTCACGCAGCTGGTCATCCAGTGTCGTGCGGTATTGCTGGAACTGCTTGATATCGCTGTCCAGGAAATAAAGGTGGTTGGGATCCAGATCTTCCAGATAACGGTCGAGAATCTGGCCGGAGAGCTGGTCATTGAAATCCAGCCGGCGATAATGGAGTTTTAGCTTGTCGGCAATTTCTTCTGCCGCTTCCTGCTGGTCCTGCGTGGGCTTGAGCGGGCCTTGGACTTCGGGCGCACTGCGCAGTGCTCCGCAGACATTGAGGGCGCCGCCCAGCAAAAACGTGGCAACCAGAATCGGGAAAAGCTTGCGAAATTGTGGCATTGAGTCTCTCAACAGGTCTCTTCACTGTATAGCCTAAGCGCACAGGGGGTGGTTTGCACAGACTGTTTAGCCTGTTTTTCCTCGCGGGCATCGCCGGCGCCGTGGCGCAGTTGCTGTTTGGTGACCTGGAGGCACCGGGCCGGCTGGTCAATGCGCTCTGGCAGGCCGCCGACCTGGCCGTGGATGTCAGCCTTGGCCTGGTGGGGGTGCTGGCCCTGTGGTCCGGGCTCTTCCGGCTGGCCGAACAAAGTCGCCTGGCGGAATCCCTGTCTGCGCGAATTACCCCTGTACTACAACGTTTGATGCCGGAACTGGCGATAAATTCCCGGGCCAGTGCGCCGGTGTCCATGAATCTGGCGGCCAATATGCTGGGGCTGGACAATGCCGCCACGCCGCTGGGCCTGAAGGCCATGGAGGCGCTGCAAACCACCAACCCACAGCCGCGACGGGCCACTGACAGCCAGATCATGTTTCTGGTGCTCAATACCTCGTCTGTGACACTGATTCCGGTCACCGTACTGTTATTCCGGGCCCAGCAGGGCGCCGCGGACCCGGCGGACATCTACCTGCCATTGCTGATGGCCACCACCATTTCCACCCTGGTGGGCGTCTGGGTGACCGGTCGGGTGCAGGGCCTGAAACTGGCCGATCCGTTGTTGATGACCCTGCTGGTGGTCTGGTTGCTGATACTGGCGGGGCTCGGGCTGGTGGTCTGGCTGTCACCACCGGCACTGGCGTCCACCCTTTCCAGTTTGCTGGGCAATGGGTTGCTGCTGGTGGTGCTGGGCGCCTTTTTCATCGCCGCCTGGCGAGCCGGGGTGGATAGCTATGACTGTTTCGTCGAGGGCGCCAAGGAAGGCTTCGCCCTGGCGGTCAAACTGATTCCCTACCTGGTGGCCATGCTCGCCGCCATTGCCATGTTGCGCGCCGGCGGCGTGCTGGATCTTTTACTGGGCGGTATTCGTCACGCCGCCGCCTTTGTCGGGCTCGACACCCGCTTTGTGGATGCCTTGCCGGTGGCATTCCTTAAACCGTTAAGTGGCTCTGGTGCCCGGGCCGCCATGCTGGATGTGATGCAGACCCAGGGCGCGGATTCGCTGGCCGGTCGCATGGCGGCGGTCATGCAAGGTTCCACGGAGACCACCTTTTATGTGCTGGCGGTGTATTTTGGCAGCGTTGGGGTACGGGATTTTCGGCATGCCCTGTGGTGCGGCCTGGCGGCGGACACGGCGGGGTTGGTCAGCGCCATCCTGCTCAGCTATCTGTTCTTTGCCTGAATCGACCGGAAGGTCAGATTGATGCGCAACTCGTTTACGCCGGCACGGCGGGGCAGGGCGTGCTGAAAATGCTGCTGCACCGCCGGGTTCATCAGCAGTAGCTGATTGTGACCCAGCGGCAGGGAGAAGCATTGCCGGCGATGTGATCCGGTTTTGGGCCGAAACACGAAGTCCCGGCTGACGCCCAGACTGTAAGAGGCGATCCAGGGCGCGTTGCCCAGCTCGCTTTCGTCATCACTGTGGTAACCCATGCTGTCGCGGCCATCGCGGTAGAGATTGCCCAACATACTGTTAAACATTTTTCCCGTGCATGTCTCGATGGCGTCATGAAGGGGTTGTAAGATGACGGGCCAGCCCGTGGCGCAATGCTCCAGCCCGGAATAGCGGTAACGAATGCCGGCCTCGCCATGCCAGCAGGTCAGGCGCGGCACCGTATGTATGCGACCGTAGACCCTGACCTGGGGTTGCTGCCATGCCAGCGCCTCAGTCAATTGTTGCAACAAATGGGTTGCCTGGTCATCGGGCAACAGGGCCGGCCACCATTGCAGTCGGGCGCCCTGGCCAAGGTCGTGGTAGCGGGGTGGAGTCATCGGGCTGGTATTGACACTCATAAGTGAACGGAACTAACTAGACGCTGCCGAAATCGGCAACCTGTGACCGGGGACCGACCATGCTGCACATTTTCCAGATCCAGAACGGTATTCTGCGTGAAAAAGAGCCGGAAGACATCCTGCCGATGCTGGCTGAAAAGGCCAGCTGGATTGATCTGGCCGACGCAGAAGATGACGAACGTGCCACCGTTCAGCAGTTCCTGCAGGAAGAACTGCCTGACTCCGACGACATGGAAGAGATCGAGGCCTCCGCGCGCTTTTTCAGTGATGCCCAGGGCCTGCATGTGCACTCCCTGTTTGTCTATCAGTCCGAGGGCCGTTCACGGACCACCACCGTGGCTTTTGTGGTGCAGGACAGCCGTCTGATTTCGTTCCGCGAGTCGCGCATTCCCGATTTTCGCCTGCTGCGCATGCGCATTCGCCGTGGCTGGGTCCGCGTGCAGCAGCCGCTGGATATTTTGTTGAGCATCCTCGAGCAGAAGGTGGAGAACCTGGCCGATGCTCTGGAAGATGTTCACCGGGACCTGGAGCAGGTGGGCTTCAGCGTGCTGGAAGTGGAAGACAGTGACCTGGAAGACGATATCGAGCGTCTGGCCCGGCTGGAGGACAGCAACGGGAAGATCCGCCTGTGTCTGATGGACACCCAGCGTTCCATCTCCTTCATCCAGCGCTATGTCCGTTCCGACAAGGAGCGCCGGCGCACGTGTGCGGAAATCCAGCATGACCTGGACACCCTGATGTCGCACACCACCTTCCTGTTCGACAAGATCAACTTCCTGATGGATGCGGCCCAGGGCTTTATCAATATTCAGCAGAACCAGATCATCAAGATTTTCTCCATCGCTGCGGTGGTGTTTCTGCCGCCGACCATGATTGCCAGTATCTACGGCATGAATTTCCAGGTCATGCCGGAGCTGCATCTCTATTTCGGTTACCCGATGGCACTTGGCCTGATGATTCTGTCCGGCATTGCGCCGTACTGGTATTTCAAGCGCAAGGGTTGGCTCTAAAGGGCCGCGAATCGTTGATGGCGAAGATCGAAGTCTCTTCCTGTGGGAGCGGGGGGCGGCGTTGCGTTGCCCCGGCCGGTTAACCGCTTCTTTGCCAGCCTTGCCCGGATTCGTTGGCCTTGCCGTCTTCGGCCAGCTTGATCAGGTGTGCCTGCAGGGACAGCTGCGCCACACCGTGGAGAAATTCCGGCACGTCGTCGTAAACCACTTTCACCAGGCTGGTCAGCGGCCGGGACGTGCCGTCCAGTGCTGACAGTACCTTGTCTTCGCGCTTTTGCCGGTGGGCCAGCGTCCCGGCAATCACCGTATCCGGATTATCAATGACATCGCCGTGGCCGGGTGCCATCAGGGTTATGCCACGATCCTGCAGTTTGCGCAGGGAGGCAAAGTAAGCCTGCATGGAGCCGGAGGGCGGGGCGATCACCACGGTAGAGCCCTGAATCAGGTGATCACCGGTGAACAGCAGGCCGGACGCTGCCTGGTAGCAGAAATGGTTACTGACGTGACCGGGGGTGGCGATGGCGGTGAGGCTGGCGCCGCCGCAATCAACGGCATCACCGTCGTTCAGCTGCCGATCCGCTTGCCAGGTTTCATCCTGTAGCCCGTCGTCCGGTACAAAAGGGCCCACACAATGGGCCCCGGTGGCGGCCACCAGCGCCAGCGCGCCGGGCGAATGGTCGCGGTGGGTGTGAGTCACCAGCACCTGGTTAATGGGCTTGCCCAGTGACCTGGCACCCTTGAGCAGTGCGTCAAGATGCTCGGGGTCCGCCGGGCCCGGATCCACCACGGTCAGGGCCTGGTCACCGAACAGGTAGCTGTTGGTGCCGGGGCCGGTCATCATGCCAGGGTTGCGGGCCAGTACCCGCCAGGCGTGCTCGGCAATCGGAGTTAACTGGCCGGGAATCAAAGATGCCATGGTGACTCCTTGGGCGGTGATAGGGCAGCCTGCGCGAGCAAGCTGGCCTCAAAGGCGGCATTGTGACCATTCAGCCGCGGTTACGCCAGCGGTCATTGCGGGTAGGCCATCTTGGTCACCGCGCGCACCTGCCATTTGTTTGCCTCTTTTGCCGCCGCAGTAGGGCGGCTTACCACTTCGAACGGGTATTCGCTGCCCACCGGCAAATACACTTCCAGCGGTATGCGTTGCTGAAACACCGTTGTGCATTGATCCGCCTGGGCGCAGCGCAGCGCGGCGGCTTCCAGGGTCAGGGAGGCCACCGCCAGCTTGCCGTCATTGCGCACCGAACCGCTGAGGATAACCCCGGATTCGGTGCGATGGTGGTCGTCCAGTGTGATAACGATGTCCTCGGCGGGCATGCTCACCTGACTGGTGCGCTCGGCGTACCAGGCTCCCAGGCCGATGGCGATAGCGCCGGCGACCACGGCGGCCAGCACGGCGAAAAAGACTTTTCGCCCCCACTGCCAACTGCCCCACAACAACACCGCAACAGCGATAACAACCGTCAATACCAGCAATAGACGCATCAGGCCCTCTCAACAGCAGCGTCAGGCTGCATACTATACGCAGCAGGATTTAAAGGTTATGTATTGATTCTTATAATTCCGGCGCCGTCATGTAAAGGAGAACGCCATGCTGATTGTTGTGTCCCCGGCCAAAACGCTGGATTACGAAAGCCCGCTGCCCTCGCTGCGCACTACCAAGCCGCGCATGCTGGATGACAGTGAGCAGCTGATCGAGCGTGCCCGGGCGTTGTCGCCGGCGGATGTGGCCAGCCTGATGAAAGTCAGCGACAAGATCGCACATCTTAACGTGGAACGGTTTTCTCAGTGGTGTCGGCCTTTCACCAGCAAGAATGCGCGCCCGGCGGCGTTTGCGTTCAAGGGGGATGTTTACACCGGCCTGCAGATCGAAACCTTTGACGATGAGCAGCTCAAGAGAGCCCAGCAGCAGCTACGCATGCTGTCCGGCCTGTATGGCGTATTGCGGCCGCTGGATCTGATGCAGCCTTACCGTCTGGAAATGGGTACCAAGCTGGATAACGTGCGGGGCAAGGATCTTTATGCATTCTGGGGCAGCAAGATTACCGAACAGCTCAATCAGGACATGAAGGCGGCCGGCACCGATGTGCTCATTAATCTCGCCTCCAATGAATACTTTAAATCCGTAAAGAAGAAAACGTTGGCCGGACGTATCGTGGAGCCGGTGTTCCAGGACGAAAAGAATGGTCAGTACAAGGTCATCAGTTTCTTTGCCAAAAAGGCGCGCGGCATGATGGCTGCCTGGATATTGCGTGAGGGCATCGAGGACCCGGCCCAGCTGAAGCAGTTCCGTGTGGCCGGCTACCGCTACAGCAAGGCAGAATCCGACGATGACAAGCCGGTGTTCCGTCGGGCGGAAAAGGATGCCGGCAAAACCGGTTAACCGCTATTTTTCGCTGGCAAGCCAGGGCGAGCGGAAGTCTTCCGGCTTGATCACCAGCAGATCGGCCCCCGCCCGGGTCAGCACTGACTCGGCGGTGGCGCCCAGCAGCAAACGTTCCGGCAGGTTGCGCTTGACGGTGCCCACCACCAGGATATCCACGTCATTGTCATCACAGTAAGCCGCCAGCGTCGGGGCCACCGCCCCGTCAAGCAGCACTTCCTGTTCGACATCAAAGCCCTGGGCGGCGGAGAACTGGCGAAAGTTGTCGCGGTGAAATTCGCGTACCTTTTCCATGCTGCCGGCGTAATCAGGGATGGTTTCCCCGGCCAGTAACACCAGGGTTTCCTGCATATCTTCAAGCACATGGCCGATTTGTATGGCTCCCTTCAGCGCGCCACAAACCCTGCGCCCCTCAGTCACCACACGGGCTGACAGTCGATCATCCTCGGCGTCGCCAGTGCCCGGATCCACCGCAGCCAGCACTTTGGGGGTGGATGCCCAGTCATCGTCATGAACACAGAGGACCGGGCAGGGCGCCTTGCGAATCAATTGCCAGTCACGGGGAGTGAACATGTGGCGCCGCAGACGACCTTCATCATTGGTGCGTACCACGATCAGCGAGGGAGGAACCCGGCCGATCTCCATGCGCAGGGCAGCCATGGAATCCTTGTCCCACAGCACCTCAAGATCCGCTGGCTGGCCCTCCAGCAGGGTCTCCATACGCTGGTGCCAGGCATGACGGATTTGCTGCTCGGCGGCCTGCCGGCGGGCGCTGTCCAACCCCACCGCCCGGGCCATGGCTGACGAGTAGCCATTCACCACCACCCGCAATGGGCGGGCGAGGGCGGCAGACAGTTGCGCGGCCTTGCGCAGGGCCGGCTGGCCAGCTTTTAGCACCGGGTCGAGAATCGCCAGAATCGGGGCGCTGTCACCCATTTATGCCTCCTCCTGCAATCGTCCCTGACCGCACAGGGCAGGGCGGTCGCAAATTTCCACTTCCCGGCCGTTTACTTTCAGCATGTGTTGCTGTTGAAAACGGGTAAAAATCCGGCTAACGGTTTCCACCGCCAGGCCCAGATAGTTGGCAATGTCATAACGGGACATGGGCAGACGAAAGACCGTGGCACTGAGACCGCGCCGTTGATTGCGTGCCGACAGAGACAGCAACAGAGAGGCGACCCGGTCATCGGCGGATTTTTTGCTGAGCAGACGATGCAGCTCCCGGTCCGCACGGATTTCCTCACTCATCAGGCTGAAGAAATGGTGCTGCAGGGACGGGATTTTCTGCGACAACTCTTCCAGTCGGTGGAAGGGGATCTCACACACCGTGGCGGTTTCCAGCGCCTTGGCATTGGAAATATGATGGGCGGTGCTGATGCCATCCATGCCGACAATTTCCCCGGGCAGATAAAAGCCGGTGACCTGTTCTTCGCCCTCATCACTGATCACATAGGTTTTCAGCGCCCCGGAACGTACCGCAAATACCGCCGTGAAAGTATCCGCAGCACGATAGAGATGTTCACCACGACGCAGCGGGCGACCACGGTGGATGATGTTGTCCAGTTCATTGAGCTGTGCAGGAGCCACAGCCAGCGGCAGGCAGATAGGGCTCAGGCTGCAGTCGTTACAGGAAACATGACGGGACATGGGGAGCCTCCCGGAAGTGTGGGCCGCGAAACCCTGTTGTGCTGCGTTCATTATAGTACCAGTACTCTTATTGTTTCATAGCGCTAAATGATGCGGCTGAATCGACCCTCCTGGGCCAGCCGCCGGTAACGATCAAAGGGCTGAACAATGGCTCGGACCACCAGTCGGCCGACCTCGGTGACCTGCAGGCTGTCCCCATCACGCCGGATCAGGCCATGTAGCTCCAGATCCGCCATTTGCGCCAGGGCATCAAGGAAATAATCGGTGAACTCAATCTTCCAGCGGTGGCCGATCTCTTCCATGTCCAGCCGCATATCGCACAGTAGTCGCATGATGACCTCCCGGCGCAGGGCATCATCGTCATTCAACAGATAGCCGCGCTCAAGGGGTAGGGCATCGTCCAGTACCGCGCACTGCCACTGGTTCAGGGACTTCCAGTTCTGCCCGTAAAATCGTCCAATCTGGCTGATGGCACTGACCCCAAGCCCCAGCAAATCCGCCTCGCCATGCAGGGTGTAACCCTGAAAATTGCGGTGCAGAGTGCCGTTTTCCTGTGCCTGGGCCAGATCATCTTCCGGCAAGGCGAAATGATCCATGCCGATCAGGCGATAACCGGCCCGCCGGAACATTTCCGTGGCCCGTACCAGCATGGACAGCTTCTCCGAAGGGCTTGGCAGTGCCATTTCCGGAATCTGTTTTTGCACCTTGAAGCGCGCCGGCATGTGAGCATAGTTGTACAGGGAAACCCGATCCGGGCGCAGCGTTAGCAGCTGCTCGATGGTCCGTGCCAGGCTGGATTCCGACTGCCACGGCAGACCATAGATCAAATCCGTATTGATGGAACGGAAGCCGAAATCCCGGGCCCAGCCCATCACATCACGGATCATTTCGTAGGGCTGAACCCGATTAACCGCCTGCTGAACCCGTGGGTCCAGGTCCTGCACCCCAAGGCTGATGCGGTTGAAGCCAAGGCCGCGCAGCAGGCCAAGACGCGACTCATTCACCGTGCGAGGATCGATTTCAATGGCGTAATCACCACGATCATCGTCCAGCAGCGGAAAATGTCGGGCCAGGTCATAGACCAGCTCGGTGATCTGGGCATCGCTCAAATAGGTCGGAGTGCCGCCGCCCCAGTGCATCTGTACCACCGGGCGCTGGCTATCCACATGCCGGGCCTTGTGGCGGATTTCCCGTTTCAGCAAGGGTACGTATTCATCGGCCCGGGCGTGATTGCCGGTAATGATACGGTTGCAGGCACAGTAGTAGCAGACACTGCCGCAGAAAGGCACATGCAGATACAGGGACAAGGGGCGCCGTGCCTGGTTGCCCAGCGCCACCGCATGGTCAAAATCCGCCGCAGAGATTTCCTCGTGGAAACGGTCCGCCGGCGGATACGAGGTATAGCGAGGACCAGGGCCGCCATAATGCTGGATAATTTCGGAGTTAAGGGGTGACATGGTCAACCTCGAAGACTGGCAATGCGACAATGACTGCCAGCATCCCAGAGAGCGGCTTACGGTGTCTTGATGCACATCAAGGGGCGTGCCGGTTGTACAGTGCTACAGCCAGATATCTCAATAACTACGCATAATGTATATCTGTTTGCATTTGAAACCCTGTCAATCACCCTACAAGGGGAATTTAATTGCCCCTAAAGGGCTACGTCAATGCTCAAGAGGGAAAATAGGGGTTATATTTGCCCTCAAAGGACAAAAGAGGGTTGTCAGAATGGCTCTAGGAGAGAATTTGAAGCGCCTGAGGAAGCTTGCAGGGCTAACGCAGGGTGATCTGGCAGATATGGCCGGCATGAAACTGGGGCATATCTCAAAGCTGGAGCGAAACGAGACGGACGCGAAGGTATCGACTGTCCATAAGCTCATGGAAGCACTGAACTGCAGCGCGAACGATCTGCTGCACGTTAAGGGTGAGGCCGGGCTATCTCAGATGCTGGAAAGGGCCATCTCAATGGCGGAGGTATTACCGGCACGGGATAAGGCCACATTACTGAGCGTGGTTGATAAGTTTGTCCTGGCGTCGCAGATCACTGCGGTTGTAAGGAGTACGGGGACGGTACCGCCTGAGGTAGCCATGTCGATTGAGGCTGATCTAATGGCTGAGGAAGAGGAGGGCGACCTGATAGACAGACTGGTCCGAGATGAAGAGGAACTAGCCAGGCTGGAAGAGGATGAGCAAGGCGCAGGGTACAGGGTCCCATGAGCGGGAATAAGTGACGCTTAAAGATCATCCGACCGGCCAGGCGGTTCATGCTTGGCCAGATAGAACCCGTCATTGGCTGGGGCCAGCAGGAAAATGCGACGCTCCAGCCGTTTAATCTTGAGTTCCATGGCCCGGACCTGAGCCGCTCGAAAGAGCAGGGCGTTCAGGTCTCCCGGCACAAAACCGCGCTTATAGCCAAGCGGGTTGAACATCTCCCCGTCACGGTCGATCTGCCAGCCATGCCAACGCGGGTGGATCTCGCCGAGGTGACCGGCACGGATGGCCAGCAGCCGCAGGAATAGGGGGTTTATGGGGACCTTGCCGGACTCCTGCCGGCGGATGGTCGACGGGTGAACAGCCAGAAAATCAGCAGCCTGAGCAATGGTCATGCGGCACTGAATACGGCGAAGCTGATAGAGAGGGTTATCGAAGTCAGTCATAGGCGTATGGGCCTGCCCACAAACCTGCCCACCGGCCTCCGGTGAGTGAGCTAAAGCTCCCTGCGGCCCGTGGACAGCTATGTGGACAGCCTTTACCGGTTAATGGCCACGGTGGAAAGCAACACAGAGCGGGTCTGGTCCTGGGTATCGAAACGAAGCAACGACAGGCGGCCAGCTCCGCGAATGGACAGCTCGACGCCGATCGCATGGCAAAGCTCGGTAGCAATGTCCGCCAACTGGAACAGCTCATCGTCAGAAGCACCGTGCAGCGGGCCGACACAAACAAGTGTCTCAACGGAATGTCGGAGACGCTGACGACCAGCCCGGAACAGCAGCGAGGCCTTGTCAGGGCTGAAAAGTGGTGCGGCGGCAGTCTGTTCCTGAATGCGTTGAAGCTGGACGGACCAGAAACGGGCAGCGGGGTTACTCATAGCTGTACTCCGGTTGTGTAAATACTGAAAACCACATGGCGATGACCTCAGCCGGCCATGACTCCCGGGCGGGAGCGACGGTCAGGCAGCCGGGGCCGCGGGAAACGACTTGCCAGAAGGACGGGAACCAGTCACCGGACTCACGAAGGACCCAGCCACCGCCGGGGGCTCGCTGGGGACGATCAGACGGCGAACAGGAACGGCGGACATAGGCCGGCGAAAGCCGCCAGGCGCGAAAGTGGCGGCCTGACTGACTGAACCCGCCAGCGTTGTACATGCGGGCGCCCTTGGGTAGACGCTGGCCAGCAGAGCCCTTGGACGCATACTTGGCCAGATAACCGACCGGGCGGCGGGCAAACTCGATACGGGACGATCCGAAGCGCCACCAACCAGACTGATCTGGCTTGGGGAGCCTGATCCGGCGCGGAATCCAGAAAACGATGTGGTAATGCGGCTTGCCAACCTTGGTGAGTTCGCAGACCCAGACATACCGGAATCTGATACAGCGGCGCTTGAGCCACTGACGGGCGTTCTTAAGAAACCGGGAAATGTGATACGGGGACCAATCCTGATCAGCGGCATAGGTCAGTGTGATCATGGCGGCCACGTAGCCGGACGGCATGGTGTCTTGGTGGATGCTCGCAGAGGTGGTGACGGCCTTGGACATCTTGCGCAGGCGTGCATCATGCACGTTTATGGTCAACTGGCCGGACTGATGGCTAGACGGCGTGTCACTTGTTGAATTATTGACAAGCCCAGAGGGCACGCGGCGTGCGATGGCTCGTGCCTCGCCATTCGCCCCACCGCGCTCCCTCAATGACTCTGCATAATGTATATTATGTTAAATATACCATCTCCACGACTGTTGTGTCTCACCTGTACCCCTTTCATTTGCAATGACATTGAAGCCGGATACTGACGATCATGCCCTGATCTCAAAACAGTCGTCGATACATGCCCATTGGCGCGTTTAACCCGGGCATGGCGCACTTCTACTGAAACGCTGAAGCAAGGCACGGTTACCTCCCTCGCCCCGTTCTTGCCTTCTTTTCTGGTTTATCGTCAACGCGACTGTCGTTGGTGCCTGGCCAGAAGTTAACTACGCATAGCTGGCAATCTGGTCGAGCACGGCGTCACGCATGGCCAGAGTCGCCGGGCTCAGCACCGCATCCCGGCGCCAGGCCAGTACGCTGCGTCGCTCCAGTGACGGCGACAGCACCGGAATGCCGACCAGTCGGCCATCGTCGTTGAGCGCTTTCAGGGTTCTCGCTGGCAGGATGGTAAAGCCCAGGCCGCGGCGCACCAGGTCCAGCTGCACGCGCAGGGAATCCGCCTCCACCGCCAGGGTCAGTGGCCGGGACTCCCGGAAAGCATACTGCTCCAGCAAGGCGCGCAGACCGTGACGCACGCCGGGCAGCACCAGTGGCAGCCGGGCCACCTGTTCGAAAGTGATGTCCCGTTGCTGCATGGGCGCCTGGTCGGCGGGGCCGATCAGCAGCAAGGGTTCACGCCCCAGCGGCAGGACACTGAGGCTGGCACTGATGGCGCCGTCGTACAGAATGGCCAGGTCCAGTTTGTGGGCCAGCAGGCGCTCCTGCAGGTCGCCGCTAAGGGCTTCGCCAATCTGCAGGTGCACCAGCGGATAGCGGCGATGATAGTCACTGATCAGCGGCCCGCTGAGGTAAACCCCCATGCTCGGTGGCAGGCCAAAGGCCAGTTGCCCGCTGACCTGCCCTTGGTGGGCAGCCACCGATTGGCGCAATGCGGTGGCCTGGTCCAGCAGCGCCCTGGCCTGCTCCATCACCATGCGTCCACTGTCCGTGACGCTCACGCCCCGGCCGGTGCGATGCAGGAGCCGGCTGCCCAGATCCGCTTCCAGCTGGCGAATCAGTCGGCTCAGGGAGGGCTGTGACAGGCCCAGCTGGCTGGCTGCGGCCACCATGCTGCCGGTGTCGGCCACCACCACGAAGGCGTTGAGTTGTTTCAGGTCCATGGCTCAGCTATCCGAAAAATGAATAGCTGATAGTCTTTCAATGCTGTTGGCGAATAGCAAGCCGGCTGTCAGGCTGTCTGAAACAGGACGGACCAACGGGTAACGACGATGACGCAGGGGCGATGGTGGCAATCCGGGCTGGTGTGGGTGGCGGCAGCCACCTTTGCCATGGCGTTCAAGGGTATTTTTGCCCGCCTGATCTATCAGTATCAGGTGCCGGTTAATGCGCTGCTGGTCTGGCGGTTTTTCCTGGCGGTACCGATTTTCTGGCTGATTGCCCGCTGGATCAATCGCCGCCAACCCCGGGTGCACCTCAGTGGCCGCCAATGGCTGGTCTGCGCCTTTACCGGTGCGCTGTTCTTTGTCAGTGCCTGGTGTGATTTCCATGCTATCGAGGCGCTGGGGGCCAGTATTTCACGGATGGTGCTCTATCTGTTCCCGGCGTTGCTGATGGTGATGCAGGCCGTGGAGCAGCGCCGTTTACCCGGTGGCGGGCAGATGATGATCTTTGTGGTGGCCTGGGTGGGGATCGCCCTGCTGCTCCTGCCCGGCTGGCATGGCGGCGAGGTGAGCCTGGCCGGCCTGCTCTATGGCTTTGGTGCGGCAATCTGCTATGCCGCGTTCTGGCGGACCAGTCAGGCCTTGATGAAGCCCCTGGGCTCAGTGCGCTTCAATCAGTTGTCCAACAGCTTCACGCTGCTGTTCATGGCCGGTTTTCTGTTGCCGACCCTGTCACCTGAACAGTTGGCGGTGAGTCTGCCGGCCTTTGGCTGGATCGTGGTGCTGGTACTGTTTTCCACCGTGTTGCCGTTCTTTGTGCTGTTCGAGGGTTTGAGTCGCAGTAATGCAGCGGAGGCCGGCGTGGTGGCCATGTTCGGTCCGGTGGTGACGGTCAGCGCGGCGATCATGGTGTTCCCGGATGAGCAGCTGGGGCCGCTGCAGTGGCTGGGGGTGTTGCTGGTACTGGTCAGTATGGGGGCGCTGAAGCTGTTGAAACCGGCGGCGCGCCCGGCCACCGCAGCGGCCGGGCGCTGAGCGACATCAGAATTCCATTTCCAGCTGCCAGCGGTAGGTAACGTCATCGGAGTTATCGGTGAGGCCGAAGATCACGCCGGCCTCCCACTCCAGTTCCTGCTCGCCGATTTCGAATTCACCCAGCAGTACCGGCCCGGCACCATGGTTGTTGCGGGCGCCGTAGTACTCCACCGCTGGCTGTAGATCGTCATCTTCGGTGTAGGCCAGCTGGAAGGCACCGGAGTACTCGGTATCGCTGTCCTGCACATCGCTGCCGTGGCTTTCACCGACAAAGGCGTTGGCCCGCATGCGCACAAGCGGGCTGAAGCTCTGTTCATAGAGGGGGCCGACCTTCAGGTTCCAGATGTCATCCTCACGGCTCTTTTCCACTTCGGTTAGCAGGCCCAGGGCGCTGTCGTTGTTCTGGTACAGGTTGAAACGCCCTTCCAGCTCGTATTCTTCCAGCTCGTAGGATTCGCCGGGTACCTTCTCCGCATTCAGGTAGGCTTCCAGGGCGACGCGATCGGAGAACGCATAACCGATAGAAAACTTGTCCTCACGGGAGTTGTCCGCCGGGTTGTCATCATCGTCCAGATAGATGCTGCGGGCTTCCAGCTCCAGGCTGCCGGCGTCAATGCGCGGCGAGTAAACCTTGTCGACTTCGGCCTGGGCGGCCAGGGGCGCGGACAGGCAGGCGGCCAGCACAAGCAGGCCGCCCTGGTGGCGAGACTTCATCATGGTGTCACGAATCCTTGTTCAGACTGTTTGCTTGGGCTATTTACTCAGATAACGCATGGCCTTTTCCAGACCTTCCAGTGTCAGCGGGTACATATGGTTATCGGTGAGCTGCCGAATCCACTGGGTGGAGGTGGTCATCTGCCAGGCTCGCTCCGGTTCCGGGTTCAACCATATCACCTTGTCATAGGTGTCGGTAATTCGCTGGAACCAGACGGCACCGGCCTCCTCATTCCAGTGCTCCACGCTGCCGCCCACGGAATTGACCTCGTAGGGGCTCATGGCCGCGTCACCAATGAAGATTACCTTGTAGTCATTACCGTATTTATGCAGCACATCCCAGGTGGAGGTCTTTTCATCCCAGCGGCGCCGGTTGTCTCGCCAGACGTACTCGTAGATGAAGTTGTGGAAGTAGAAGTACTCCATGTGCTTGAACTCCAGCCGGGCGGCAGAGAACAGCTCTTCACAGAGCTTGATGTAGGGGTCCATGGAGCCGCCCACATCAAAGAACAGCAATACCTTGACCCGGTTCTCGCGTTCCGGGCGCATCTTGATATCCAGCAGGCCGGCATTTCTGGCGGTGGACGCGATGGTGTCATCCATATCCAGCTCTTCCTCGCGGCCGGTGCGAGCGAACTTGCGCAGCCGGCGCAGGGCAAGCTTGATGTTGCGGATGCCCAGCTCCACGGAATCGTCCAGATTGCGGAACTCGCGTTTTTCCCAGACCTTGACCGCGCGCTTGTTGCGCGACGGGCCGACCATGCGAACCCCTTCCGGATTGGCGCCATAGCCCCCAAAGGGGCTGGTGCCGCCGGTACCGATCCACTTGTTGCCGCCCTGATGGCGTTTTTGCTGTTCTTCCAAGCGCTTACGCAGGGTTTCCAGAATCTCCTCGAGGCTGCCCAGGCCCTTGAGTTTCTCGAATTCCTCGGCGCTAAGGTTCTTTTCCAGCTGTTTGCGCAGCCACTCTTCGGGAATCGCCTGGTTGAGCCAGTCCGGTGGCAGGTTGTCCAGCCCCTCGAAGTAGTTGGCAAATGCCTGGTCAAAACGGTCGAAGTACTTTTCGTCCTTGACCATCACCGCCCGGCTGAGCAGGTAAAAGTCGTCCACGGAGCCGAAGGCCACGTGGGCGTCCAGGGCCTCGTAGAGGTCCAGCAGCTCACGCAGGCTCACCGGCACCCGGTAGCGGCGCAGATTTTCAAAAAAACCGATCAACATACATCAGGCCTGTGGGGCGATTAGCTTTCCCGGCGATTCATGAATGCCAGACGTTCCAGCAGCTGCACATCCGCTTCGTTTTTCAGCAGCGCGCCATATAGTGGCGGCACGGCGCTCTTGGTATCACGGTTTTTCAGCACATCTTCGGGGATGTCGTCGGCCAGCAGCAGCTTGAGCCAGTCAATCAGCTCACTGGTGGAGGGCTTTTTCTTCAGGCCCGGCACCTTGCGAAGGTCAAAGAAGATCTCCAGCGCTTCGGTGACCAGTGCCTTCTTCACCTGCGGATAATGCACATCCACGATCTGCTGCATGGTCTGGGCATCGGGGAAGTTGATGTAGTGGAAGAAACAGCGGCGCAGGAAGGCATCCGGCAGCTCCTTCTCGTTGTTGGAGGTAATGATGACGATGGGCCGCTGCTCGGCACGGATGGTTTCGCCGGTTTCATAGACGAAGAACTCCATGCGATCCAGCTCCTGGAGCAGGTCGTTGGGGAATTCGATATCCGCCTTGTCGATTTCATCAATCAGCAGTACCACCTGCTTGTCGGCGGCGAAGGCTTCCCAGAGCTTGCCCTTCTTGATGTAGTTGGACACATCTTCCACCCCCTCGGCGCCCAGCTGGGAGTCGCGCAGGCGGGACACGGCGTCGTATTCGTACAGGCCCTGCTGGGCCTTGGTGGTGGACTTGATGTTCCAGGACAGCAATTCCAGCCCCAGCGATTCGGCCACCTGTTCGGCCAGCAGCGTCTTGCCGGTGCCCGGTTCGCCCTTGATCAGCAAGGGACGTTTGAGGGCGATAGCCGCATTCACGGCCATTTTCAGGTCGTCGGTGGCGACGTATTGGTCGGTACCCTGAAACTGCATGGAAGTCTCCACAATCAATCATTTAGACAGGCCGGACACTCTAGCAACACAGGCCGGCGCGGCAAAGAGCCATAATGGACCCGCAAAGGGAGATTTACGTCAAAGCTGTGCCATAATCCGCTCCCATGAACCTGCTACTGCTTCAGCCTGAACAACAGCTCGATGAGAGCCACTGGCGCCTGGATGAGCGCCAGGCGCGCCATGTGCAGTCCGTGCTTGGCCTCACCGAGGGGCAACCCTGCAAGGCCGGCCTGCTCGACGGCCCACAGGGAACTTGCATTATTGAATCCATAAAAAACAAAGAGATAACGGTTTCTTTTAAAGCTGATTCTCAAAATGTGGAGCCGCTGAAACTGTCATTGTTGCTGGCCCTGCCACGCCCGAAAATGCTCAAGCGCATCCTGATTGATGCCACCAGCCTGGGCATCAAGCGCATTGTGCTGATCAACAGCTGGAAGGTGGACAAGAGCTACTGGCAGACACCCAACCTGAAAGCGGACCTGCTGCGCGAGAAGATGCTACTGGGGCTGGAACAGGCCCGTGACACGCAGCTGCCCGAACTGCTGCTGGCGCCCCGCTTTCGCCCCTTTGTGGAAGACCGGCTGGATCACTGGGCCGGCGACGGCCCACGCATTCTTGCCCATCCGGGCGATCACGCCCCCCTGCCCCGCAACCTGCCGGGGCCGGCTTGCCTGGCCATTGGCCCGGAAGGCGGCTGGACACCCTTCGAGGTGGAGATGCTCTGCGACCGGGGGTTCCAGTGCCACGCCTTCGGCCGCCGCATCCTGCGGGTGGAAACCGCCCTGCCCGCCCTGGTGGGCGGCATGATGCAGTTGCCCTGAGAGAATGGATCCACGCTAAACGCGAAACGGCGGAAGGGTCGCTTCCGCCGTTCTGGAGTGCCGCTAGCGGCGATAGGGGTTGCGACGGGCCTTTCGCGGCGGCTTCTGGTCACGCTGGTGACGCAGGCGGGCGCGACCGTAGAGGCCGGTGTATTTCTTGCCTTTCAGGTCGACCTTGTCGATCAGCGGCTTGATCTGCTCGGCGGTCAGGTCCATCCAGCGGCCCTGGCGCAGTTGTGGCGGCAGCTTGAGGTCGCCGAAACGAATCCGCATCAGGCGCGCCACATCCAGGTCCTGGGACTGGAACAGGCGACGCACTTCCCGGTATTTGCCGCCCACCAGGGTGACCTTGTACCAGTGATTGGCGCCTTCTTCCGCGCCGCCGGCATCCTCGATGCTCTCGAACTGGGAGATGCCATCCTCCAGCAACACGCCGTCCAGCATGGCCTGGCGCTTTTCTGCGGTCATGCCGCCGCGCACGCGCACGGCGTACTCACGGACAAAGCCGTTGGAGGGATGCATCAGCCGGTGGGCCAGCTCGCCATCGGTGGTGAACAGCATCAGCCCGGTGGTATTGATGTCCAGGCGTCCTACCTGCACCCAGCGCATGCCCTGCAGGCGCGGCAGGTTATCAAATACCGTGGGGCGACCTTCCGGGTCGTTGCGTGAGCAGACCTCCCCCGGGGGCTTGTGATACATGATCACCCGTTGAACTGTTTCGTCTTCGGCCTTCACCTTCACTATCCTGCCATCGACACGCAAGGTGTCCTCGGGGCCAACCCGGTCACCCAGGGTGGCGATATTACCGTTCACGGAAACCCGGCCATCACTGATCCAGGTCTCCAGCTCGCGGCGGGAACCCAGCCCTGCTCGGGCCAGGACTTTCTGCAACTTCTCACTCATGGGGTGTCTGGTCGTCCTCGTCGCTGGCGTCGTCGCCATCGGTGGCTGTCGCCGTCTCGTCAGCGCTGTCGGCCTCGTGCTCGGCCGCATCCTGGGCGCCTGGCTTGCGGCGGAATTCCGCTTCAAAGCCGGACAGCACCTCGTCCACCTTGTCCATGCTCATCAGCATCGACTCGTCAATTTCCGGCTCCTGTTCCAGGCCGGGGATGCTTTCCTGGTCACCGGGCAGGCGGGCCTCGTGTTCGTCACTGCCAGCACCCTGATCATCCTCGCTCAAGGTGGTAGCATCCGGGTCCGGCGCATCACTGAGCGCCAGCTCTTCGTTGATACGATCCAGGTCGCGGATTTCCGCCAGCGTCGGCAGCTCTTCCAGGCTCTTGAGGTCGAAGTAGTCCAGGAACTGGCGGGTGGTGGCAAACATGGCCGGCCGGCCGGGCACGTCACGATGGCCCACCACGCGCACCCAGTTGCGCTCCAGCAAACTCTTGATGATGTGTGAGCTCACGGACACACCCCGAATTTCCTCGATCTCGCCACGGGTAATCGGCTGGCGATAGGCAATGAGGGCCAGGGTTTCCAGCACCGCCCGGCTGTAGCGAGGCGGCTTTTCCTGCCACAGGCGGCTGACCCAGGGGCCCAGCTCGCTGCGCACCTGGAAACGAAACCCGGAGGCCACTTCCCGCAGATAGATGCCGCGCTCGGCATAATCCTCATTGAGCTCTTCGAGCAGTTTGCCCAGCTCCGGCTTGCCGGGCCGGTCTTCCTCGTCAAACAGTTCCAGCATGGCATCGCGGCTAAGCGGGCCGTCGGATACCAGAATGGCCGCTTCGACGATCTTTTTGATTTGTTCTGCTTCCACGCTTATCCCTCGGTGCCGTCGTGGGCGTCTTGCGGTTCGTCGTCATCATCCAGTTCCAGGGCGGCCAGCGCCTCGGATTCTTCCAGTACCAGGGTCTTGGCCTTCACGTGGATGGGCGTGAATGGCCCGTTCTGGATCAGTTCCACCAGTGAGCCCTTGACCAGCTCCAGCATGGCCAGGAAGGTCACCACCACGCCAAGGCGGCCCTCTTCCGGATTGAACAGCTCCACGAAGGGCACGAACTCCCGTCCCTTGAGCCGATCCAGTACGTTGGCCATACGCTCGCGGGTGGACAGTTTCTCGCGTGAGACCTGGTGGCTTTCAAACATGTCGGCGCGGTGCATGACTTCCTTGAGGGCCAGCAGCAACTCGCGCATATCCACATCCGGCTGGGCCTTCTCCCGGCTGTAGTCCGGGCGCCGGGCCTCGGCCACATGGATGTCGCGCTCCAGGCGGGGCAGCTCGTCGATATCCCCCGCGGCCTTCTTGAAGCGCTCGTATTCCTGCAGCCGGCGAATCAGCTCGGCACGGGGGTCTTCGCCCTCTTCTTCCTCGTCCTCCTTGGGGCGTGGAAGCAGCATGCGCGACTTGATCTCGCTGAGCATGGCGGCCATCACCAGATATTCGGCGGCCAGCTCGAAATTCATGGCCTTCATCAGCTCCACGTACTCCATGTACTGACTGGTGATGGTGGCCACCGGGATATCGAGAATATCCAGATTCTGTCGCTTGATCAGGTAGAGCAGCAGGTCCAGCGGGCCCTCGAAGGCTTCCAGGAAGACTTCCAGCGCATCCGGGGGGATGTAGAGATCGTCGGGCAGCTTGGTGATGGCCTTGCCATAGACCAGACCGAACGGCATCTCCGACTGACTCGGGTGATGCGGCGTAAAGGTCTGTGTTGAGTCTGTCTGCTCGACGGTCTCTGTCATCTGTCTCTCCCGCCGTTAGCGGTAATTGAGGCCCATGGCGCCACGCACCTCTTCCAGGGTGGCACGGGCGGCCTCGCGGGCTTCTTCACTGCCCTCGGCGACGATGGTGCGAACCAGATCCGGGTTGCGCAGGTGCTCCTCGGCACGCTTGCGAATCGGCTCTACTTCTTCCTGCACCGCCTCGATGATCGGTTTCTTGCAGTCCAGGCAGCCGATGCCGGCGCTGGTACAGCCATCTTGCACCCACTGGCGGGTGGTGTCATCGGAGTAGACCATATGGAACTGCCACACCGGGCAGTTCTGCGGGTTGCCCGGGTCGGTGCGGCGTACCCGCGCCGGATCCGTGGGCATGCGGCGGATCTTGCTCTCGATTTCGCCGGCTTCTTCACGCATGCCGATGAAGTTGCCATAGGACTTGGACATTTTCTGACCATCCAGCCCCGGCATCTTGGAGGCCTTGGTCAGCAGCGCCTGGGGCTCGGGCAGAATGACCTTGCCGCCACCTTCCAGGTCCCCGTACAGGCGCTCCTTGTCGCCCAGGGTGATGTTTTGCTGGTTATCAACCAGTGCCCGTGCCGTTTCCAGGGCCGATTCGTCGCCCTTTTCCTGGTACTGGCGGCGATGATTGGTGTAGATCTTCGCCTGTTTTTTGCCCATTTTCTTGATGGCGGCTTCCACCGCCTCCTCGAAGCCCGGCTCGCGCCCGTAGAGGTGATTGAAGCGACGTGCCACCTCACGGGTCAGCTCCACATGGGCCACCTGGTCAGCGCCCACCGGCACCTGCCCGGCCCGGTAGGCCAGGATGTCCGCGGACTGCAGCAGCGGATAACCGAGAAAGCCGTAGGTACTCAGGTCCTTCTCGCGCAGTTTTTCCTGCTGGTCCTTGTAGGTGGGCACTCGTTCCAGCCAGCTCAGCGGCGTCATCATCGACAACAGCAGGTGCAGCTCGGCGTGCTCGGGCACCTGGCTCTGAATGAACAGGGTGGCCGAGCCCGGGTTGACGCCGGCGGCCAGCCAGTCAATCACCAGGTCCCAGACGTGCTGTTCGATCTTCTGCGGATTCTCGTATTCCGTGGTCAGGCCATGCCAGTCCGCCACAAAGAAGAAGCACTCGTATTCATGCTGCAGGCGTACCCAGTTCTTCAGTACGCCATGGTAGTGCCCCATGTGCAGACGGCCAGTGGCGCGCATGCCGGATACCACTCGCTGGGAAGGAACCACGGAACTCAAAAGCCAACTCCTTGTGAACAACGCTCGCGCCCCTGGACGGACGCACTGGAAAGCCCGCAATTATAAGGGCAACCGGGGCCGCAAAGACAGCGTCACGGGCACAGTCGTGCAAAGCGTGACCGTTTTCGTGGAAGCGCTAAAAAATGCTGTCCACCGGGCCGGCCCCTTCGCGCACGATATGCGGGCCGTCGCCCTCGCAGAGGCTGATGACGGTGGTTTCGGTAACGCCGCCAAAACCACCGTCGATCACCAGATCCACGTGCCCCTGCAGAAAATCACGCACATCCTGGGGGTCGGTGAGCGGAAATTCGTCATCCGGCAGATGGCAGGTGGAGGTCATGATCGGCTCGCCATGTTCGGCCAGTAGCGCCTGGCAGATGGCGTGATCGGGCACGCGGATGCCGATGGTGCGCTTTTTCGGGTCCATCAGGCGCCGCGGCACTTCCGAGGTGCCCTGCAGGATAAAGGTGTAGGGGCCCGGGGTATGCGCCTTGAGCAGACGGTAATCCGGGTTGTCGATCTTGGCATAGGTGGCCAGGGCCGACAGGTCATGGCACAGCAGGGTGAACTGGTGCTTCTTGTCCAGCCGGCGCAGGCGAATCAACTGGTCGAGGGCGGCTTTTTCGCCGATGCCGCAGCCCAGCGCGTAGGTGGTATCGGTGGGATAGGCAATCAGCCCGCCACGGCGCAGCACGTCCACCGCCTGGCGAATCAGGCGCGGCTGCGGAGTTTCCGGGTGAATATAGAGTGTCTCGGTCATGGGCTGGCATTGTGCGACGCCGTGCAGGCCCGCGCAAGCGGCTCGGGTTAGCGGCCCGCCCACACCGGCCGGGCCTGTGACGGCAGTGGCGGCAGCCGCCCCAGTGCCAGCCAGCGCTGTTCCGGTGAGTGAAAATCGGAACCGGCGGAGACGGCCAGGTCGAAATGCTGCCAGCACTCATTGAGCAGCGTCTGCTGTTGCGGTGTCAGGCCCGGCATGGCCAGCTCCATGCCCTCGCCGCCCGCCGCCTTGAAGGCGCCCATTAGCTGTCGCAGCCGCTTGCGCGTCATGCCATAGGCCTGGGGGTGCGCCAGCACGGCAATGCCACCGGCTTCACGAATGGCGGCTATGCCCTCCTCCAGACTGCACCACGGGGTGCTCACGTAGGCGGATTGGCCCTGCTTGAGGAAGCGATTGAAGGCATGGCGATGATTGCGGACCCGGCCGGCCTGCTCCAGCATTTTGGCAAACCAGGGGCGCCCGGGAGCCACGTCATCGGCCAGCTCGCAGGCGCGCTCATAGCTGTTGGCCAGGCCAGCGGCCCGGTCCAGCTTGCGACCAATCTGCCGGGCCCGTTCCACCCGCGCTTCGCGCTGGGCGGCGACGCGGGCCTGCAGGGCCCCGTTGTCGGTGTCCAGCCATAACCCCAGCACGTGGATTTCGCGGGTTTCATAACGCACCGACAGCTCAATGCCATTTACCAGGTCGATACCATGCTGGCTGGCCGCGGCGCGCGCTTCCGGCAGCCCCGCCAGGGTGTCGTGGTCGGTAAGCGCCAGGCAGGTGACTCCGTAGTCCGCCGCCCGCTTGACCAGCTCGGAGGGGCTCAGGGCACCGTCCGAAGCCAGGCTGTGGCTATGGAGGTCCGGGCATTGATAGTTAAAAACGGTCATAGGGTATGTGCAGTCATCGCAACCGGGCGCTCACGCTACCACAGATGGTGGGTGAATTGCGCTGCCGATCCCGTTACCATCGGCCTCTCGCAAAAGGACAGTTCATGAAGCAGTTATTCGATTATCTGCCGGTAGTGGTGTTTTTCGGGCTCTATTTTCTGGGCGGCCGGGACATCATGCTGGCGACACAGGGCATCATGGCCGCCAGCGTCGTGCAAATCGTGCTGGGCTGGCTGGTATGGCGCACCGTCAAGCGCATGCACCTGATGGTGTTTGTTATCACCATGATCTTCGGCACCCTGACGCTGCTTTTCCGTGACCCGGTATTCATCAAGTGGCGCCCGTCCATTATCAGTTTTGTACTGGCCGCCGTGTTGCTGGTGGGCCACTTCCTGCGTGAGCGCAATTTGCTGCAGCGTCTGTGCGAATCACTGATGGCCTCCGGCTTCGGCTTTGTGGTGGCACTCAGCAAGAAAGACTGGCAGCGGCTCAACCTGGCCTTTGTGCTCTACTTTGTCTTCCTCGGCCTGCTCAACCTTTATATTGCCTTCCGGTTCAGCACGGATTTCTGGATGACCTTCAAGATGTTCGGCTTTTCTGCCATCCAGATGCTCTTTTATGGCTGCGTCATTGGCTATATCTACAAGCGCATGCCGGAAGCGGATCGCCAGCGACTGTTCCATGGCAAGAACGATGACCCAACCCCTCCCCCAGCAAACCAGGAAAAGAAGGATGACGATGCTGTACGCGATCATCAGTGAAGACGTGCCCGATTCCCTGCCCCTGCGCGGCGCGGCCCGCCCGGATCACCTGGCCCGGCTGGAAGCCCTGAAGGACGCAGGCCGCCTGGTGCTGGCCGGCCCCCACCCGGCCATCGATAGCAATGACCCCGGTGATGCGGGCTTCAGCGGTTCGCTGATCGTGGCCGAGTTCGAGTCACTGGAAGCGGCGCAGCAATGGGCCGACCAGGACCCCTATGTGGATGCCGGTGTCTATCAGCGAGTCACCGTCAAGCCGTTCAAACGGGTTCTGCCCTGAGCAATTTGCCTTTTTTTACAAAGAGCCACTGGTGTGGCGGCAGAAATGTGACGATGGTAATGCCGCCTGGCGCCGCCCTTGACTAGACTGCGCGGCCGGATCGAAGGAGTAACCGATGCTTGCAAGATTGTTGTGTATTGTCGCCCTGGCCATCATGAGCCTGCCGGCCCTGGCGTCCACCGCCTGGGTGGACGACAGTATTTATGTGCCCATTCGCGCCACCGCCAGCCCGGGCGGCCGCATCCTGCACCGGGGCATCAAAAGCGGCACACGCATCGAGTTTCTCGGTAATGACGGCGACTGGGCCAAGATTCGTTACGGCGATATCGAGGGCTACATCGGCAAGCAATATGTCAGCCAGACGCCCACCGCCGCCATCCAGCTGGAGCGCGTCAGCAAGGAAAACCAGGAAGCCCGGGCGGAATTGTCCAAGTTGCGCAACCAGATGGCGGACCTGAAAGGTGAGCGTGACGCCCTGTCGGACCAGACCAGCCAGCTGAAAAACTCGCTGGACTCCCGCGGCAAGGAACTGGACAAGTTGCAGAAAGTGGCCGCCGACCCCATTCGCCTGGACCAGGCCAACCGCCACCTGAACGAGGAGCTGAGCCTGCTGCGCTCGGAGCTGGATCAGGTGAAAGCGGAGAATGTCATGCTGCGCAATAACAACACCTCGCGGGAGTGGATCACCGGGGTGGGCATTCTTATCCTGGGCCTGATCGCCGGCATCCTGTTCCGCTCGCGTTCCACGCGCCGGCGCAGCGGCGGCTGGACCAACTGATCCCCGAAAAAGCCCGGCACCAGCCGTAATGCTGTTCACTTAAGCGGAGCAAATCTAGCTCAACCCTTTCAGGCAGGTCCCCTCTCCCCCTGCGGGGGAGGGACAGGGAGAGGGTGCGGGCAAATTTCAATGACTTACCATTGATCTGGCTGTCCCGTCCCCCTCTCCCCAACCCCTCTCCCGCAAGGGGAGAGGGGCTTAAAAGCTTAAGTGAACAGCATTACGGCACCAGCCGGGTTTTTTATTGGTTCTGCGCCGCTTCTCGGCTGGCAGTCTCAGTCATCCACCAGCCCGAACTGGGTTTCCACCCTGAAGACCACGCCGGTCACGCCCTTGAAATTGTCTTCCCGGGGCCAGAATGCGTACGGCTCTACTTCGTAATAAAGCCAGTCTCGCCAGATGTTGCGCCGGAAACGCAGGCTCACCCGCCAGGTTTCAATGGCGGTGACCGGCCGGGTATAGGCGTCATAACTGGCGTACAACCCTATGCCGCTGCGTTTGCCGAGGCGGAAGTACAACGCGCCGCCCTGATTGAAGTACCAGTTGCGGCCGGCTTCGTTGTTTTCCTCGGTGAGCTCGATTTCGTTGCTGAATCGGAAGCTGGTCACCGGTGTGATAGGCCGGTCCAGTTCAAACAGGCTGCTGGTGCCAAAACCCTCCGGGTCCTCCCAATAGCCTTTCTGTGTGAACCGGAACCAGGTCTTGCCACCGGGCAACTGGTAACGCCAACGGTAGCGGGCCCGGGTGAAAACTTTCAACTGGGAACGCAGGCCCGCATCCAGGTCAATATCCATGCGGTCACTGGTGGTCACCACCCAGCGAAGGGCGCTGCGGAAACCATTGTTATTGTTGTTGCCAACCTGCTCCGGACGCGAGGCCAGATCATCGCGCAGCTCGTCGTCGCGGTCGGAGTCGGTGCGAAATACCAGGCTGAGCCGGTTTTCCGCGTTGGGCAGCTCCGCCTTGGCGCGGATATTGAGGTCACTGCCGGAATCGTGGTCATCCTGCCAGCGATAGGCACTGATCACCCGCAGCAAGGTGCCCGGTTGCTCATCAATGGCATGGTTGGGGTCGGCGAAGAAATGGTCCACCCAGCGGCTGGGCCAGCACACCGTGCGAGACATCCAGTCATGGGTGCGGTCGATTAGCCCGCCGCTGGCCTGGGCCTGACGGCACACATCCCGGATTTGTTGTTGTTCTTGCGCCTCTTGCGCGGCCTGCTGATCAGCCAGCACCGGCGTTGTCATCAGACAAGCCAGCAGGCACCAGTAACGGGCATCCATACTGCCAGCATAGCCTTGCGCGCAGGCCGGCGGAATCCCGCCACCAAAAGAAATTATCGGTCATGGTGCAGGGCGCTATTTTGACCGAAACTGACACGGTACAAGCGCCCGCCTTTTCGCTAGGCTTGCGGGTTAAATCCATGAATTTACACGGCTTACCATGACCCTCTGGAACAAGATTCGCGGCATCCTCGCCCTGGTCGGTATTGTTATCAATACCCTGTTGCTCTGCCTGCCCCTGTATCTTTTCGCCCTGCTGCGCCTGGTACTGCGTACCGACAAGGCCCAGGTCGTGCTATCGCGCATTCTGGTGCTGATTGCGGAAATCTGGATCGGCAACAACAACATGATCATCGCCCTGAGCAGCGGCATCCGCTGGAAGA
Organism: Alcanivorax hongdengensis A-11-3; assembly: GCF_000300995.1. Taxonomy (GTDB): domain Bacteria; phylum Pseudomonadota; class Gammaproteobacteria; order Pseudomonadales; family Alcanivoracaceae; genus Alcanivorax; species Alcanivorax hongdengensis. Next base: position 27,924 of record NZ_AMRJ01000015.1, read on the forward strand.
TTTCTGGCATGGAAAGCCTCAGCAAGGATCAGTGGTACCTGATCACCTGCAACCACCAGTCCTGGGCGGACATTCTGGTGCTGCAGAAGATTTCCAACCGGCGCATTCCCTTCATGAAGTTCTTTCTCAAACAGGAACTGATCAAGGTGCCACTGTTGGGGCTGGCCTGGTGGGCGCTGGATTTCCCCTTCATGAAGCGTTACACCCGGGCCGAGCTGGAGAAAAACCCCGCCCTGAAAGGCAAGGATCTGGAAACCACCCGCAAGGCCTGCGAGAAATTCGGCTACTTTCCCACCTCGGTGATGAACTTCTTCGAGGGCACCCGTTTTGATGAACAAAAGCAGCAACAGCAGGGCTCTCCTTACCGTCACCTGCTCAAACCCAAGGCCGGCGGTGCCGCCTTTACCCTGGGTGCAATGTCAGGACATTTGCGAAATCTTCTTGATGTGACCATTATCTACCCGCCGGGGACTTCCCGCTCCCTGCTCGGTTTTCTGGGCGGCGCCATGAGCGAAGTGGAAGTCATTGTGCAACAACGGGTAGTGCCTGCCTGGGCGTCAGAAGGTGATTACGAAAACGACGAAGCCTTCCGCGCCCGTTTCCAGCAATGGATTGGTGAAATCTGGGCGGAGAAGGATGCTCTGCTGGAGACACGACTCAACGCCTGAGCACCGGGCGCGCGCTCGCGCCGCCCTACAATAAGGGACACGGGATCCGCCCGTGCAGACTGTTATGTTAGGCCGATTTCTCAAACCACGCTGGCAACACACTGATGCCGGCGTGCGCCTCAAAGCCGTTGAATCCATGGTGGCCGCCAATGACGCGGCCCTGCTCGCCCAGCTGGCGCGCGGCGATGCCAGCGAACTGGTCCGTGCCGCCGCCACCGGTCGTCTCACCGATTTTGCCCTGCTGGATGAAGTGCACCAGCGCGATGAAGCGCCCAGCGTTCGTCAGGCCGCCTCTTTGCGCATCATGGCCCTGCTGGCCGGCACCGTCGCTGATGCGCCGCCCCTGGACACCCGCATCCGACTGATCCGCCTGACCGGTAACGACGAGGCACTGGCCCAGATTGCCAGCCACAGCCCGGATGCCGCCTGCCGTGATGCCGCGGTGAGCCAGCTCAAGGATCAGGACCAGCTCTTCCACCTGGCCATCCATGGCGCTGAAGAAACCCTGCGCGTCAATGCGGCCCAGCGCCTGGCATCCCTGCCCCTGCTCAAGCGCCTTGCCCGCGAGGGGCGCGACAAGCGAGTGGTCCGCCTGGCCCGCGACCAGGCCAAGGCCCTGCAACAGCAGCAACAGGAAGAGCAGGCGCACACGGCCCGCGTCATTCACCTGGCCGATACCCTGGAGCAACATGCCCGCCGTCGCACCGACGCCCTTTACGGCGCCCGTCTGGAGCAGCTTGAGCAGCAATGGCAGCAATACCAGCGCCACGCGACACCGGAACTGGCCGAGCGTGTGCAGCAGGCGCTGCGCCAGTGCCAGCACCAGCTTGAACAGCAACAATATGAAGCCGAACAGCAGGCCCTGGCGGCCACCGCCATCGCGGAACGCGAAGCCGCCAGTCAGGGGCTCTACCAACTTCTCAACAACGCCACGGCACAAACCTGGGAACAACAGCTGGGTGAGTTGCGTGCCGCCCTGGCCACCCAGCAGCGACGTTGGCAAAGTGCTGACCAGCAAGCGCCGGCAGCGGACAATGAGCGCCAGGCTTTCGAGAATCTGACCCGTGCCTTCCAGACCATGATTGATCTGGCCAGTCGCGCCATGGAACAGTACGAAGATCCGCAGGCCCTGGCGGAACTGGCCGCCCAATGGCCCCGGGAATATCCGCGGCCGGCGGTATTACAGCCGCCCCAGGCCGAGCCGGTGCCGGCAGAGCCTGCCAGCCGGACGCAACCGCGTGAACACAATCCCCATCGTGGCCTGATCGTGGCCCTCAAACGCGAGCTGCGTCAGGGCAACCTGCGCCATGCAAACCGTCTGTGGCACAAGGCCGAAGCGTTGGTCGAAGAAGGCAGCGCCCCCGCCCTGGCTCGCGAGCTGGACAAGCTGCAGGCCCGCCGCCGGGAATTGCAGGACTGGCACGCCTTCGCTGCCGAGCCCAAGAAGGTAGAGCTATGCGAACAAATGGAAGCGCTGCGCGACAGCGCCATGGATGCTCCGCAGCTGGCCAGCGCCATTCAGGCCCTGCACGACGAATGGCGCGAACTGATGAGCTCGGATCAGGACCAGGATCAGGCGCTTTGGGAGCGCTTCAAGGCAGCGTCGGATATTGCCTACCAGCCCTGTCGTGAGCACTTTTCCGCCCAGGATCAAGTCAAGGCCGACAACCTGAAAAAACGTCGCACGCTTTGCGAGCAACTGGCGAGCTTTCTGGCGCAGCAGGACTGGGAAAAGGTGGACTGGCAAGCGTTGTGGCAAATCCGCCAGCAGGCGCCCCGGGACTGGAAGGCCCTGCAACCGGTACGATTCACCGACAACCGTGACGTCAAGAAGCAGTTTTCCGCCTTGCTTGCGCAGATGGACGAAAAACTCGATGCCGCCATTGATGAGGCCAGCCAGACACGTCAGGCGGTGATTGAACAGGCCGTCGCCCTGGAGCAACTGGATGACGCCCGAGAAGCCGCGCGTCAGGCCCAGCAACTTCAGCAGCAATGGCGTCAGACCCCCTGGTTGCCACCGGCTCGCCATCGCAGCCTGCAAAAACAGTTTCGCAAGGTCATGGATCGTATCTTTTCCGCGCGTGACCGCCAGTTTGAAGAACACCGCCAACAGCAGCAGGCCCGTCAGGACCATATCCAGCAGGCACTGGATCAGCTGGAGGCGCTGCTTGATGCTCCGGGCGACACGCGTGATGCCGGGGCTCTGGAAGCCGCCCGGCAGGCGGTGCAGGAGCAGGCCCGTGGCGACATGCCCAAGCCCCAGTTTCGGCGCTACCAGGCACTGCAACGGCGCTATGAGGAACATCTGAATCAGCAACAGCAGCGCCGCCGGGGGGAGAAGTTGCACGAGCAGCTGGCCGCCCTGCCCCGCGCCGACCAGGCCAACGACAGTGGCTATCAGCTGGCTGTGGCCCTGGAGGTGCTGGCCGGCCTGCCAAGCCCGGAAGCGGAACAATCCCGGCGCATGGCCTGGCAACTGGAACAGCTGCCCGCCGCCATGAAGCGCCAGAGCGCGGCTCCCATGGAAGAAGCGGCAGCGGTTATTGCCGCCAGTGCCGATGCCTGCCTGTGCGAGGCGACCTTCCAGCGAACCCGCCGCGCCCTGGAGGCGCTGGTCCGCCAGTAACGATCCCGCTACTGACCGAAGCTGCCGCTGGCTTCCAGAAACGCCATTTCCTCTGCCGTCGACGCCCGTCCCAGGGCGTCGTTACGGTGAGGGAAACGCCCGAAGCGGGTAATGATTTCCTGATGCTGGCGTGCCGAGCGCAGGCTGTCAGCCACGGCTTGCCGGTATTCGGCATCACATTCGTGGGACAGCCGCTCCAGGCTGGCAAGGCACAAGCGCTGCAGATCCTCGTCTTCGGCGTGCATCAGCGGCATGTAGAAAAACACCCGTTGCATGGCGGGCAATGACTGATCCATACGGCGGGATAGCCCCTCCACCGCCAGGGTGGCCGCCCGATGATCCCCGGCAAAGGCCCGGGCCTCGCCCCGGTAGATATGCCGGGGAAACTGATCAAGCAGCACAATCAAGGCCAGCCGGGACGGCGCATGACGCTCCCACTCCACCAGCTCGCGTTGCAATGCGGCGGTCACAAGAGCACCGAAACGATGGTCGATTTGCGCATCATCCGCGGCACTGGCACGAAACCACAGCCGCCGGGAAGTCGGTGCCGGATCACTCCCTTGCGTAAACCAGTAATCCAGTATCTCCTGCCAGGCGTCACTCTCGAACGAAAACATCACTGCCCTCCCCGGCAAAGTGGCGCCAGTGGCTTGTCCATGACCGTCAAGGCATTGGCCAGCAAGCGCGGCTGGGCGGCCGCCGTGGGGTGGATGCCATCCTGCTGCAACTGCCCCTGACTTACTACACCCTCCAGAAAGAAAGGCATCAGGGGAACCTGCAGGCTATTGCCCAGGTCACGGAATTGCTGCTCAAACAGACGGGTATACTGCTGGCCATAGTTGGGTGGAATCTTCATGCCCAGCAACACCGGTACGGCGCCGGCCTGTCGGCTGGCCTCGACCATGGCGCGCAGATTATCCGCCATGGCCATGGGGGACAGCCCGCGCAGCCCGTCATTGCCCCCCAGTTCGATCACCACCAGCTCCGGCTGGTATTGATTCAACAGTGCGGGCAGCCGCTGCCGGCCGCCAGCCGTGGTTTCGCCACTGACTGACGCATTGATCACCCGGATTCCGCTACACTGATCTGAGAGGTGATCGCGCAGCAGTGCTACCCAGCCCTGCTTTTCATCAATGCCGTAGGCGGCGCTGATGCTGTCACCCATGATCAGCACGCCCTTGGCAAAGGCGGCCACTGGCAGCAACATCACAATGGCAATTATCAGGCGTAAACGCATGACCGCTAGTTCCCCTGTTCTGGAAGCAACAACACTCAGTAAACACGTCCAGGGCCCGGAAGAAAAACTGGCCCTGCTGGAAGATATCAGCCTCAGCGTGATGCCGGGCGACAGCCTTGCCATTACTGGCCCGTCCGGCTCCGGCAAGTCTACCCTGCTGACCCTGCTGGCCGGACTCGATGTACCCAGTGCCGGGCAAGTGTATCTCAATGGGGCGCCATTCAGCGCTGGCAGTGAAGACCAGCGGGCCCGCCTGCGCGGTGAACACTGCGGTTTTGTATTCCAGCATTTCCAGCTGGTTGCCGACCTCACCGCCCTGGAAAATGTCATGTTGCCGCTGGAAATTCTCGGCAGAAAACGCCCGCGCGAACAGGCTCAACACTGGCTGGAACAGGTTGGCCTGGGGCGTCGGTGCCATCATTTCCCGGAACAGCTGTCCGGTGGTGAACAGCAACGGGTGGCGCTCGCCCGTGCCTTTGTGGTTTCACCGGCGCTGCTGTTTGCCGATGAACCCACCGGCAGCCTGGACTATCGTAATGGCGAACATGTGGCCGAATTGCTATTTGATCTCAATCGCCAGCAGGGTACGGCCCTGGTGCTGGTAACACATGATCCGGCGCTGGCCGCACGCTGCCAGCATCAACTGTCGCTGGTGGACGGAAAGCTGCATGCTTGATCGACATAGCCGTCGCGCCTGGCGTTCATCGGCCTTTCGTATCCAGGCACTGGCGGTACTCCTGGCCGCCTTCACCCTGACTGCCATGTTGCAGCTGCACCACGCCCTGGATGCCCGCTTCAGTGAACGCACGGCCACTACCCTGGGCGGGGATCTGGTGCTGGAAGGCAGCCAGCCGCCCACACCGGCGCAGCGCCAGGTGCTCCAGGGCGTGCGTCATGCACAGACCGTCGGTTTTGCCAGCGTACTGATCAACGAGAATCACTTTCTACTGGCCAGCATCGAAGCGGTTTCCGACAGCTACCCACTTTACGGCCAGGTTATCATCGCCAACTCACGTTTCGCCGAAGGCGAGCCCGTCAGCGGCGGGCCGCCCGCCGGGCACCTATGGCTGGCAGGCACCGCCCTGGACCGCCTGGGGCTGGCCGTGGGCGAGTTCATTACACTTGGGGAAAAGACCTTCCTGATCGGCGGCGTCCTGGTGCAGGAGCCGGATCAGCAGTCCGGCTTCTACAGCATGAATCCCCGGGTCCTGATGAACCTGAAGGATCTGCCCGCCACCGGCGTGCTGGCTACCGGCAGCCGTTACAAACAACGACTACTGATTGCCGCGCCGGCGCCACGGATATCCGCACTGGCGATAACACTGAGTGATGGTCTGCGCCCCGACCAGACGCTGGAAAACGCCGCCGACAGCAGCCTTCAGCAGCGCGGCCCGGTGCGGCAGCTGTTCCTCTGGTCTCGCCTGGCGGTGATGCTGATTCTGTTGCTGTGCGCCGCGGCCATCTATCTCACTGCCGCCCTGCGTGCGCATCAGCAACAACGCCTCAGCGCTGTCATGAAAACCGTGGGCGCCCGTCGAGGCCAGCTGATACGGCGAATTATCGTGGGTGAAATGCTACCCCTGCTGTGGCCGGCACTGATTGGCACGGCCATGGCGCTCATGGCCATGCCGGCATTGTTGAGCTGGCTGGGCATGCCGCTGGCGGATGGCCGTGACCAATGGCAGATGGCTCTGGGTGGACTGGCGAGCCCCTTGCTGCTTTGGGCGGGCTATGCGTTGCCTCCGCTGTGGCAGCGCATCGGCTTGCCCACCGTGGCACTACTGCGCGAACAGGTCGTGATCAACCGGAGGCAGCGACTGCTGACCCTGCTGCTGGCCATTGCCACTCCGCTGCCACTGGCCTGGCTGCTGGCCGGCTCGCTGATGGCGCTGTGGCCTCTGCTGCTGGTGATGGCGGCCGTGGCCGTGGGCCTGCCGTTGCTGCTCTGGCCCCTGGTAAGTCTGGCGGACCGTGCCAGTGGCCGGCTATCGCTGGCGGCACGGCTGGCATTGCGCCGTTTCAGTCGGCGACGTGCCATGACGCTGCCCTTACTGGCGGCCCTGACCGTGGCCCTGGCGACCATGACCCTGTCCCTGCATACCGGCCAGCAGTTGATACAGCAGTGGCGCAGCACTCTGCCCGAACAGGCGCCCAATTATTTCGTCATCAATATTTTCGATCAGGATCTGCCGGAACTACGACGCTGGCTGACTGCGCACGGCAGCCAGACTCAGCCGCTCTACCCCATCACCCGGGCTCGTTTGACACTGATCAACCAGACGCCGGTCCGTGAGGCGGTCAGCAAGGAAAATGATCGCGGTCAGCGGGCCCTGAATCGTGACCTGTCACTCACTGAAGCGGATGCCCTGCCGCAGAGCAATACGCTACTGTCAGGCACCCTGGCCACGGCCGCCGGCGAGGTCACCGTGGAAAGTCGTCTGGCGGAAAGCCTGGATATTCAGATTGGTGATCAACTGACCTTTACCGCGCCGCAACAGACCATCGACGCCAGGGTGACCGGTATCCGGGAGGTCAACTGGGAAAGCTTCGCTCCCAATTTCTATTTTATGTTCGCGCCGGGCTCGCTGGGTGCGCAGAACCGAACCTGGCTGACCAGCTTCTATCTGCCACCGGGTAACAGCGCCGCCCTCACTCAACTGGTACAGCAGTTTCCCCATCTGTCACTGCTGGATGTGAACGCCCTGCTTAACACCCTGCAATCGCTGATCAGTCAGGCCAGTCAGGCCGCCCTGGCCCTGGCACTGTTGTTGCTTGTCGCCGCCTTGCTGGTGCTGGCCGCGGCGCTGCTGGCCACCGGTGAACAGCGACGCAAGGACAATCGCCTGTTGGTGCTGGTGGGTGCCCGACAGGGGCTATTGAAACGTATCAATGGCTGGCAGGCGTGGATGCTGGGCGGCACCGCAGCACTGCTGGCCAACCTGCTGCATCTGCTGGCGCTGATACCGCTGGGCCAGTTGCTGTTTGACGGTCGCCTGCCTCTGTCACCCTGGCTCGCCCTGCCCTGGGCGCTGGCGCTGGTGGTGACTGCCGTGGCTTTAATCCGGCATCGCGGTGCCGCGGGTCAGTAGCGCATACACCAACAGAGCCGCAATGCTACTGCCTGCCATCAGCACGGTCATCGGCAAGGGCGTGCCGTCGTGCCAGCTGCCCAGTAGTGAGCCGATCAGCCCGGCGAGCAGAAACTGCAGGCTGCCATTGAGGCCGGTGGCAGCGCCACTATCACGCTCGAACAGCGCCAGAAAGCTGGCAATGGCATTGGGCACCACCAGCGCGACCATGCCGGCGGCCATCATGATCAGGATCACGGTATTCCAGAGCGCCAGTTGCCCGGTCACGGTCAGCAACAACAGCGTGCTGCCGGCACAGGCCTGAATCACCAGCGCCACGGCCATGATTGAGGCGCTACTAAAACGGCGAATCAACAATACATTAAGACGGTTGAGTCCCAGCATGGTCACCACATTGGCACCGAAATAGAGCGGAAAGTGGCCGGCACTGACGCCGAAGTAATCCATGTAGAGAAACGCCGCATCGGTGATAAAGGTGAACATCGCGGCGAAAGCCAGGCCGTTGGCAAGAATGAAGCCCATGGCACGGCGCTGGCGCAGTACCCGGCCATAGGCCGAGAACATGCGCTGACGCAGGGGTTCCGGCCCCGGCTCATGGCGCACGCTGGGCAGCAGAAAACGCACCACCAGTGCCAGGCCACTGCCATAGAGCGCCAGCATGACAAAAATGCCGGGCCAGCCGGTGGTCTTGAGCAGCGCCGCGCCAATGGCCGGTGCCAGCAAGGGCGCCAGCAGCATCACCAGGCCGATGGACGTCAGCACCCGGGCCGCCTGGGGTCCATTGAAATGATCACGCACGGAAGCCCCGGCAATCACCACCGTGGCACCGCCCCCAATCGCTTGCAGGGCCCGCATCAGGTAAAGGGTTTCAATATTGCGGCTGACCGCAATCACGGCGCTGGCCAGCACGAAAGCGCTCAGGCCGACATAGGCCACCGGTTTGCGGCCGAAATGATCGGACAAAGGTCCCCCCAGCCATTGCCCCGCAGCCACCCCCAGCACGTAGATACTGACCGACAGTTCCACATCATGGATCGGCACCTGAAAATGGTGCGACATGGTCAGCAGTGCCGGCAGGTAGGTATCAATGGCCAGTGGCCCCAGGGCTACCAGAGCGCCCAGCATCAGAGCCAGCCGCCCCGGGCTGATGGTCGACATAATCACTTCCGGCAAAAGAGGGCCGACAAGCCTACTCCAATGGCCCTTTTCTCGCAGCACTATTGCCCTTGCCGGTGTAAAACGGGCACATTTGGGGCTCGGCAATGGCTGCCGACGTCCGGGAATTTTTCAATTGCGCGGCAGCCAATCAGAGGCCGCTGGGTTATGCTTTGCGGTCGGCAATGATCAAGGAATTTCATGGAACTGAGTGTCCCCTTCCAGCTGGCCATCATCGTGGTGGTCGCTTTCGTCTGTCAGTGGGCCTCCTGGCGCATCAAGCTTCCGGCCATTCTTCCGCTGCTGCTTACCGGGCTGGCCCTGGGGCCGCTGTTTGGCGTTCTGGACCCCAAAACCCTTTTCGGTGATCTGCTATTGCCCGGTGTTTCCCTGGCGGTTGCCATTATTCTCTTTGAAGGGGCCATGACGCTGCACTTCGACGAGATCCGCGGGCTGGAAAAAACCGTGCGACGGCTGGTGTCCTGGGGCGCACTGATAACCTGGGTGGTGGTGACCGTTTCCGCCTGGTGGTTGTTGAAAATTCCTTTCGGGCTGGCATTACTGTTTGGTGCCCTGGTGGTGGTCACCGGCCCCACCGTGATCGTGCCACTTTTGCGCAGTGTCAGGCCGGTGAGCAGCGTGGCACGACTGCTACGCTGGGAAGGCATCGTGATCGACCCGCTGGGTGCCATCCTGGCGGTACTGGCCTATGAATTCGTGGTGGTCAGTGGCCGTGATGATGCCCTGCTCCATTCGTTGTGGATGTTTTTCCGTACCATCGGCGTCGGCACCCTGATCGGTACCGGCGTCGCCTTTGCCCTGGCGGAACTGTTGCGCCGCCACCTGGTACCGGAATACCTGCGCAGCTTTCTGGTGCTGTCGGTGGTGATCGGTGAATTCGTGCTGGCCAATGGCCTGGGGGAAGAATCCGGGCTGGTGGCGGTGACGGCCACCGGCATCGTGCTGGCCAACCGCAAGGGGGTGCGCACTGACGATATTCTGCACTTCAAGGAAAACCTGTCGGTGATGCTGATCTCCGGGCTGTTCATTGTACTGGCGGCCCGGCTGCAGATGGACCAGCTCAGCAAGATCGGCATGATCGCACTGGCAGTGCTGGCCATCATCCAGTTTGTGGCGCGGCCCCTGTCGGTGTGGATTTCAACGATCGGCTCGTCCCTGAACTGGCGTGAAAAGGCCCTGCTTTCCTGGATTGCACCACGGGGTATCGTGGCCGCAGCCATTTCCGCCCTGTTTGCCGAACGGCTACACCAGAATGGCGTGGAAGGCGCGGAAATGCTGGTGCCCCTCACCTTCATGGTGATTATCGGCACGGTGGCCCTGCAGAGCCTGACAGCCCGGCCACTGGCACGTCTGCTGAAAGTGGCGGAACCGGCACCCCGGGGCTTTTTGATCGTGGGCGCCAATCCGGTGGCCCGGGCCATTGGCCAGGCGCTGCAGAAGAGCGATTGCCCGGTGATGGTTACCGACTCCAGCTGGGAGTCGATCAGGGCGGCGCGCATGGAAGGTCTGGGCACTTTCTATGGCAACCCGGTCTCCCAGTATGCCGACCAGTATCTGGACCTGGTGGGCTACGGCAAGTTGCTGGGGCTGAGCCCCCGTCGCGAACTCAACACCATGGCCACCATGCGCTATCGGCTGGAATTCGGCGAGCAGAACATTTTCAGCCTGGCAGCACAGAAACCGGAAAAGGAAGGCAAGCACGAGGTGGCTCCGGAGCACCGGGGCGCCACCCTCTTTGCCGGTGACATGACCTATGCTCGCCTGGCCAGCCTGCTGAGCCAGGGCGCGGAAATCCGCAAGACTCGCCTCACCGAAGAGTTTGATTTCCAGGCCTATCGGGAAACCCCGGGGCGCCAGGTGTGGCCGTTGTTTGCCCTCGACAGTCGCGAACGCGTACAGGTATTTACCGCCGAGGATCAGCCCGAGCCCAGGGCCGGCTGGCACGTGATCGGGCTGATCAAGGAAGAAAAAGCCAAGGAAGAGGCCCGGGTGGAAGCCCGCGCTGAGGCGGCGGCGGAAAAAGTCGCCGCAGAAAAGAATGGCGAAGGCAAAAGCAAGAAGGCCGACAAGGGTGACAACAAGTAAGCCTCGGTAGCCCTACTCCACAAAGGAATCAATCAGCCCGCAGACCCTGCCGTCGTCCAGGCGGCAGTCCGGGCTTTTTTGCCAGTCTGCCATGGCCTGGCGCATGCGGCCGCTGAGCTGCTGCAACTCGGCGATACGCGCCTCCACGTCCTGCAGGCGAGCCTCGATCAATTCCCGCACGTCCCCGCAGGGCGTTTTGCCGGTTTGCGACTCCTCCACCAGGGCCTGAATATCCGCCAGGGTAAATCCCAGCGAGCGGGCCTTGAGTGCAAAGCGCAGCCTTTGCAGGTTCATCTGGTCATACTGGCGGTAACCGTTTTGCGGGTTGCGCACCGGCGTCAGCAGGCCGATATCGGTGTAATGGCGCACGGTTTCAGCGGTAGTGCCAGCCTTGCGCGCCAGGTCAGATACACGCATGTCAGTGCTCCTTGAGCCATTGGGCCAGCGCCGGCGATGGCGTCTGACCGGTCTGCTGATAATAATCACCAATACGTTCGGCCAGGTCGAGCCCGGGAAACTGCCGGGCCAGCGCGTCAATGAGCTGATGCTGACGCGACCAGGACAGATCGGCGGCCAGGCTGCAGCGCAGGGTCACATCCGCCAGTTGGGCCTGCTCGCGATGGTCCTGCCAGCGCGACACCAGCCAGGGCGCCAGCCAGTCACACTGTCGGTACCGAAGGCCCGCCTCCCCGGCGATGATCGGCAGATAGGCATCGTCCCCCAGGGCTTTTACCAGCCGATCATAGGCTTGCATGAAGCGGCTCGAATCAGCGCCCTTCAAGGCCCGCTCCAGCTGCCATAACGCCGGCTCCGGCCCGGCCTGGGCAGACAGGGCCCGGGGTTCACAGGGCTGGCCGCTGCATTGCATCAGCCATAACGCCTGGGCCGCGGGCCTTTCTGCCACCAGCGCCGATAGCTCGGCACTGTCCGGCTGCTCCTGCAACAGCTGCAGATAGCGCTGCCCGGCACGGCTTTGCAACCAGGGCGCCATCTCCGCCAGCTGGTGGAGGTGAACGCCGGCGGCATAGTCGTACCAGTCGCTCAGGGTGTAGTGAACGGCATCGCTGGTGCGCCCTTCCAGGCGCAGAAAATTGACGGTGCCGTTGTCAAAATGCACCCGCATGCGCACGGCAAACCGGGGGCCTTGCTGATTGAAGCCCGTGATGGCAAAACGGGCCAGCGGCTGCTCGGCCAGCCAGTCATGCAATAGCGACGCAGGCACGTTAACGGCACGCTGATGAGTCAATACACCAGCCAGTCCCTGTTCGGCCAGGTCCTGACGCAGTATCGGCAAGATCGAGGGCTCGGCCCGCACAGACACGGCCAGTAACAGAACCGTGCTGGTGATCAGTGCCAGCCAGAGGAAAGATCGCTTCATCACTAACGGGCCGGGTAGCCAGTAATGCGCCGGATATTGCGATACAGGGGGGCCAGACGCGGGTAAAGCCGGCTGTAGACCTGACGGAACAGCGCATCATAAAGCGCCATCGACTCCGCCTGGGGCTCGAAGCGGCAGCCACCACGCGTCATGGCCGCCACAGCTGTCGGGTAATCCGGGTGCAGACCCATGGCCACTGCGGCATTGATGGCGGCACCCAGCCCCGAGGTTTCGCTGGTATGCGGGCGCACCGCCGGCAGTCCGAAAATATTGGCAGTGATCTGCATGATCACATCGCTCTGGGAGCCGCCGCCGGAGACGCGCAGTTCTCTGACCGGCACACGATTGCGCTTTTCCAGACGTTCCTTGCCCTCACGCAGGGCGTAGGCAATGCCCTCGATGATGGCCCGGTACAAATGGGCGCGGGTATGCACATCGCCAAACCCGATAATGGCGCCCTTCGCTTCCGGCCCGGGAATGCGCACGCCCGGGTTCCAGAAAGGTTGCAGCGTCAGCCCCATGGCACCGGGCGGTGACTGCTCCAGCAGTTCCTCGAACAGGGTTTCCGGCGCCACACCGAGATGCGCGGCCCGCTGGACTTCCTGTTGACCAAACTCGCGCTTGAACCAGTTCACCATCCAGTAGCCGCGCTGGACGATGATTTCGGAGTTGTAACGCCCGGGCACGGCGGCGTTGTAGGCCGGCACGAAACGGATCGGCTCCACATAACGGGCGTTGCAGGTGTTGAAGGTGGCGGTGGTCCCGTAGCTGAGATTGCCGATATCCGGGGTGAAGGCACCGGAGCCGAGCACCTCGCAGGCCTTGTCGGCACCGCAGGCAATCAACGGCAGGCCGGCGGGAATGCCGGTGGCTTCACTGGCTGCCTGGCTAATGCTGCCCAGTCGCTCACCGGGTGCCACCAGTTCCGGCAACTGCTCGCGGCGAACCCGCAGGGCCTTCCATTTCAGGTCCTGGGCCGGCGCCCAGCGGTGGCCCTTGAAGTCATAGGGCAGATAACCCACCTGGGAGGCGGTGCAGTCCCGAAGCTCACCGCACAGGCGATAGGTCAGGTAACCGGACAAGAGCAAGAAGTGCGCCGTCCGTGACCAGATATCCGGCTCTTGCCGGGCCAGCCAGTTGCATTCCGCCTTGGACTGGAACTGGCGCAAGGTCTCGCCCTGCCCCAGCAAGGTCACCGGGGCGCTCAACCACAACGGCAGCGTCGGGTAATCATCGGTGCGTCGCTGGTCCAGCCAGATTACCGCCGGGCGCAACGGCTGCATGTGACGGTCGAGACAGACCACGGAGGCGCGCTGGGTTGTCAGTGCCGCGGCTACCACTCGCTCGCGCAGCTCGGGGACCTGCTGCCACAGGCCCTGGCAGGCGGCGGCCAGGTTGTCCCAGAAATAGCCGGCGGACTGCTCGGCCTGGCCCGGGTGGCCGGGGAAATAGGGTTCGATATGTTGCTGATAGCGGGCTACCAGTTCGCCCCGGGCGTTGAACAGCATGGCCCGGGCGCTCTGCGTTCCCTGATCCAGCGCCAGCAGTAATGGCTCGCCCATCAGGCGGCCTGCTCGCGATTGTCGTCGGCAGCGGGCACACCATAATAACGCTGGTGGATGTCCAGATAACGGCTCAATTCCTGTTCCCAGCGGCGGTCGTCCCAGCCCAGCTGCTGACAGAGGGCCGGTTTCAAACGTTCAAGCACGTCCATGCCCGCCCGTGGATGAATCAGACCCAGGCGAGTACGGCGCAGCATCAGGTCATCCAGATGCACCACGGACTCGCGGGACACAATCCAGTCAATGAAGGCCGGATCGGCCTGGTCGGCATGCAGGAAGGCTTCCACCGCCGCAGGCGCCTGCAGGGGCGTAAAGCCCGGCTGATCGCTTTTCTGGCTACGGCGATGTTCCCGGTCATTGATCAGCCCGGCGGCCAGTAGCGCATCCAGGGCGATCAGACGAAAGGTGGTGAGCTTACCGCCGCTAACCGTCACCACACCATTGTCACCCCAGACGGCATGGTCGCGGCGCTCCTTGGACGGGTCCACGCCCTTGCCCGAGGCAATCACCGGGCGCACGCCGGCGATGGTGCTGTAGATGTCATCGCGACGGATGTGGGCCTGTGGAAACTGGCTATTGATCAGCGTGAGCAGGTAGTCGACTTCCCCGGCGGACGCGGCAGCTTCGATATCCATGTCCTGGGGATGATCCAGGTCGGTGGTGCCGACACAGGTGACCCCCTCCCAGGGGAACACGAACACCGGGCGGCCATCCTGCGGATGCATGACGGTCAGGCAATCGCTCACTGGCAGGCGCTCCGGGTTGATGAACAGGTGGCTGCCGCGCAGGGGGCGAACCCGTTTGTCACTGCCGGACAGACGATCCGCCCAGGCGCCGGTGGCATTGATCACCGTGCGTGCCGCAAGCTGCCGGCTTTCACCACTGACCCGGTCCCGTACGCTGACGCTGAACTGGCCGTGCTCACCGCTGACCGCGTCTACCCGGGCATAATTGATGGCCTGGCCACCATGGCGGGCGGCCTCCAGCAGTGTGCGCATGACCAGGCGACAGTCATCGGTAAGAGCATCGGTGTAGCTCATGGCGCCGGTAATTCCTTCACGGCGCAGCCCTGGCACCCGCTCGAACAGCCGTTGGCGGTTGAGGTAGCGATGATCTCGAATACCGGCAAGAAAGTCGTATAACCACAGCACGGCCTTCATGGGCCAGCGCCCGGGGAATTGGCCCTTGTGCAGAGGAAAAAGGTAAGTGGCACGTTCCACCAGTCCGGGCAATTCCTGCAGCAGTCGTTCGCGCTCCAGCAGGGAATGGCGGGTCAGACGCACATCCCCCTGGGCGATATAACGCAGGCCACCGTGGACCATCTTGGATGAACGGCTGGAGGTACCCCAGGCAAAGTCGGTCTGTTCCAGCAGCAGGGCCCGCTGGCCGCGGCGGGCGGCTTCCAGCAGGACGCCGGCACCGGTGATGCCGCCGCCAATGACGATCAGATCCCACGGTTGATCGCTATCGGCAAGAACTTGGCGTTGTCCCAGTTGCATGCTGCCTCCTTCACTCGCCACGGTTGCTGTCGTCGAGCAGGCACCCCGGATTGAGGTGATGCTCGGGATCAAAGTGATTCATCAGGGCCTGCAAGGCGGCCATGCCCTGCTCGCCCTTTTCCTTGACCAGCCAGGGGGCGTGGTCACGCCCGACACCATGCTGGTGGCTGATGGTGCCTCCCTGGCGGGCAATCACGTCACTGGCGGCGGTCTTCATGGCCTGCCAGCGCTGGTGAGTCTGTTGATAATCCGGCGAACAGCGGAACACATAGGTGGTATAGATACTGGAACCCTGGGGGTACAGGTGTGACAGGTGGGTAAAGACATGCACCGCCTCGCCGTCACCGGCGTGGTCACGAATGGCCTGCTCCATCTTGTTCATGGTTTCGGTGACCCGACTCCAGTCCACACAGGTTTCCAGGGTATCCACGGCATAGCCGTGCTCCCACAGCCCATGGCGCAGATAGGGCGAGCGGAAACGGGCTTCTTCCCATTTCTTGCCCAGCAGCGTCCCGGTCATCACGCCACCGGCCTGACGAATACGGCGGCGAGCTTCGGCCAGGGTCTGGGCGGACTGACGCGCCGGACCGGTGACTCCGAAGGTGATCATGCATTTGTTATCACCACAGCCACGCAGGCGTAGATAGCGGTGCAACAGACCGACCAGACGTTCATGGCCGGCCAGCATCAGGTGGGTACGGGTTTCTTCCGCATTGGACAAACGCAGCATGGACAGCGGCAGTTTGGACTGGGTCATCTCACGCACCAGGGCCACTGCGGTATCCCAGTCCGGCGCGAACGCCACCTGGAAGGTTTCGGTTTCCGGCAATGGTGTGACTCGCACCTTGACCTCGGTGATCACCCCCAAACGCCCTTCCGAGCCCAGCACCATCTCGCGCAGGTCCGGGCCGGCGGAGGATGCCGGGATAGTGGGAATCTCCAGGGTGCCGCGCGGGGTTTCCACTCGCCCGCCGGCAAACATCTGCTCAATGCGGCCATAACGCATGGATTGCTGGCCACTGGAGCGACTGGCGACCCAGCCACCGACGGTGGAAAGCTCCCAGGATTGCGGAAAATGGCCCAGCAGATAGCCTTTTTCCCGCAGCTGGGCTTCCAGTTGCGGGCCCGGCGTGCCGGCGCCAAAGGTGGCGATCTGGCTTTGCGTGTCCAGATCCAGCAGTTGATTCATGGCAGCCAGACTGAGAGTCAGTACTGGCCGTTCCTGCGCCGGCGGGTTGATATGCCCGACCACCGAGGTGCCGCCGCCATAGGGAATCACGGCAATATCATTGGCCCGGGCCCAGTCCAGCAATTCACGGACTTGGTCACTGCTTTGCGGCAGCGCCACCCCATCGGGGAACACCTGGAAATCGCCGGAGCGCATGGCCAGCCAGTCCGGCAGGCTTTGCCCCCGGGCATGGCGGACCCGCAGTTCCGCATCGGTGCTGACCAGTGGATGGTCGGGCAGGCGGCTGGCCGGCACCTGTTGCAGCACGGCTTGCAGGTCCGCATCACTGAGCGGAATGCCATTGCCCAGGCGCGCCTGAATGAAGCGCAGCCCCGAAGGCTTCAACGGATAGTGATTTGCACTGTCACCCCAACCATTCCAGCGTCGCATGCCTTCTCCTTTATTCGGCCAGATCCCGCCCTATGTTGTTGGGCATGGTACCCCCCGCAAGCCGGCCTTTCACTGGCTCTGCGGGACAGCATATGGACAATTTGTGACAGCTTTACGCTGGCCGACCGGAGTCTAATTCTGATCCAGCAACCAGCGCCGCCAGCCTTTTTGCCGCGCCTGTTGTCGGCGCTCTTCCAGACTGGCCAGCATGCCGTTGATGGAATCGGCCACCTGCTCGCGAATCTGCCAGCAAACCGCCTTTTCATCCTGCCGGCCCTGTACCGGCCCGGTGGCAATGGGCTTGCCGATTTCAAACCAGAACGGCTCCGGCCGGGGAATCAGGGTCGGCCCCACGCCCCGGGCCAATGGCATGAACAGATCACCGTCACGCAACAGTTTGTTGAGCCCCGGGCGTTTGAGTAACCGTTTGCCCAGACGTGACTGACGGAAGTCATTGCCGTCATAGAGAATGCGGAAGCTTCGATCACAGCCCGCCGAGGCAAAGGGAATGATGTCGTAGCCATGCTCGATGGCCAGTCGGGCAAACCCGGTGCGCTGTTTCCACACCAGTTGGTGGACCTCGTCACGGCGCATGGCAACCTCCCGCGCGCCGCCCGGGAACACCAGCACATGCTGGCCATCGTGCATCAGCGCGCGGCAGTTTTCCGGCGTACCCTCCACCGCGCCCCAGCGCAGCAATGTGCGCCCCCAAACGGGAATATCGAAATGAAAATGATCCCCCAGCGCCCGCGGGTAGACGCCGGTACGGCGATACAACTCGAGCATGAAAAGCGGCGAATCAATCAGGCCGTAAAGGCCATGATTGCCCACGAACAAGGCCGGTCGTTGCGGGTCCACGTTGTCGGCGCCAAACAGTCTGGGGGAAAAATAGGCGCTGGAGAGGGTCATCAACCGTTGCAGGGTCTTGACCGGCGGCGGGGTGAATCCGGTGATAGCCGGTGTCGGAGTATCCTTCGACATGCAAATCCTGTAATGCGAATGTGAAACCGCTACTTTACCAGTTTTTACAGCAACGCTATGGTGCTTGCGGGCCTTTATCCTCTACAAAGGCATAAATAAGGGGTTGGGAGCCGCCGTCGCCGACACGCATGTATCACAAACATGGTGTGCAACAGCGCCACCCGGTTTTTCCCAACCCCGATTAAAAGAGTCATAAATTTCAGGAGCTTTCATGAAACGCATCGCCGGATGTCTTGCCCTTGCCGGGGCCGTGGCACTGCAACCCGCCTGTTCCACCATCAACCCCTACACCGGGGAAAAGCAGACTTCCAAAGCCACCTCCGGTGCCGCCATTGGTGCCGTGGCCGGTGCCCTGATCGGCATTGCCACCTCAGACAATGCCAAAGAGCGTAAAGAGCGCGCCCTGGCCGGTGCTGGCATCGGCGCCATCAGTGGTGGTGGCGTGGGTTACTACATGGATGTGCAGGAAGCCAAGCTGCGCCAGAAAATGGAAGGCGCCGGCGTTTCCGTGACCCGCGATGGTGACAACATCATCCTGAACATGCCGGGTAACCTGACCTTCGACACCGATAGCTCCACGGTCAAATCGTCCTTCCGCCCGGTACTGGACGCGGTTTCCGAAGTGCTCAAGGAGTACAAGTCCACCATGGTTCAGGTGGCCGGTCACACCGATAGCACCGGCGGTGATCGCTATAACCTGCTGCTCTCCCAACAGCGCGCCCAGGCCGTGGCCAATGTGTTGTCCGGCTACGGCGTGGAAGCCGTGCGCATGGACGTGGTCGGCTTTGGTGAAACCCAGCCGATTGCCTCCAACAGCACGGCTTCCGGCCGTGAGCAGAACCGTCGCGTCGAGCTGACCCTGCTGCCCTACACCAAGTAAGCCCCGGCGGCGGGGCCAGCCGGCCCTGCCCCACTCTTTCCGATTTAAGCGCAATCCCGGGCGTGCACTGCCCCAGCATGCATCGCACAATGGTCAGAGATACTCATTGAGGCCCAAGACCATGAACCGGGACAGTGCTGTTATTCGTGACCCTCGCTGGCAACAGATTGTTGACCGGGACCCGCGCGCCAACGGCCAGTTCGTTTATGCGGTTGTCACCACCGGCATCTATTGCCTGCCCTCCTGTCCATCGCGCCGCGCCCGACCGGAAAATATCCGCTTTTACGCCAGTGCCGATGCGGCGCAACAGGCCGGTTATCGCCCCTGCCGCCGTTGCCGCCCGGATCAACCGGATGCGCTGGGCGAAAGGCTGACAGCCATCTGCCGCCAGATTGAGCAGGCGGAAAGCATGCCGACGCTGGAAACCCTGGCAAGACAGGCCGGGCTCAGCCGCTATCACCTGCAACGCCAGTTCAAGGCGCGCCTGGGCCTGACGCCCCGCCAGTACGGTCAGGCCCTTCGTGACCGGCGCCTGCGCGAGGCACTACAAGGCGGCAAGAGTGCTACCCGGGCTATTATCGACGCCGGCTACAGCTCCACCAGCCATGCCCACCGGCACAGCGAAAAGGTGCTGGGCATGCGCCCGTCACAATACGCCCGTGGTGAAGCGCAAACCATTTACTTCGCCGTGGCGGCCACCAGTCTGGGCGCCCTGCTGGTAGCCGAAACCCGGCGCGGGCTATGCGCCATCAGTCTTGGTGATGAGCCGGCGCCGCTGGTGGAGGAGCTCCAGGAGCGGTTTGCCGGGGCGACGCTGATCGGCGGTGACAGGGATTTTGAGCAGCGGGTGGCGCAGGTGGTGGCCCTGGTGGAGCAGCCCGGCCTGCCCCTGCCATTGCCTCTGGATATCCGCGGCACGGTGTTTCAGCAGCGGGTCTGGCAGGCGCTGCGCGACATTCCCGTGGGCGAAACGGTCAGTTATCAGGCGCTGGCCGAGCGTCTGGGCATGCCCGGTGGCGCCCGTGCCGTGGCCCGCGCCTGTGCCAGCAACACCCTGGCGCTGGCGATTCCCTGCCACCGGGTGATCCGCACCGATGGCGGCCTGTCCGGCTATCGCTGGGGCATTGAACGCAAGCAGTGCCTGCTGGACAGGGAAAAAGCGGTAGATCCTTAATTCCATGACGCTGACTCTCACCCTGCCCGCGGATTTCCGCAACCAGGACTTTCTCGATTTTCACCGTCGCGATCCGCAACAACGGGCGGAATGCGTTGACGGTAATCAGCTGCACAAGGGCCTGGTCTGGCAGGGTCGGCCGGCACGCTTATCACTACTACTGGATCAGCAATGCGCTACCGCTCGGCTTGATGCAGCGGGCAGCCAGATTACACCACAGGCCTTGCGGTCACGGGTCGAGCATATGCTGGGTTTGTCCCAGCCGGTGCGGGATTTTCAGCTGGCCTGCCAGGATCACCCTTTACTGGGGCCACTGATCCGCCGCCGACCCGGCCTGCGCGTGCCACAGAGTGGCTCCCCCCATGAAGCGCTCTGCTGGGCCATTATCGGCCAGCAGATCAGTGTCCACGCCGCGCTGTCCATTCGGGCGCGACTGATCGCGAGTACTGGGATCCAGCACGCCAGTGGGCTTTACTGCTTTCCCGATGCCCGCGCCATTCTGAACTGTACGGACACCGCCCTGCGGGCTGCCGGGCTTTCCGGCAGCAAGCTCGGCGCGCTGCGCCGCATCAGCGAGCTGGCGCTGGCGCAACCGGCGCTCTTCGAGCACGATACGCCCCTGCCCGCACAAACCCTCAGTGACAGCCTGCTGGCCATCAGGGGCATAGGCCCGTGGACCGTCAGTTATGCGCTGTTACGAGGTTACGGCAAACTGGATGGCAGCCTGCATGGTGATGTGGCCGTGCGGCGCGGGCTTGCCCGTTTGTTGGGGGAAGAGACCGTGAGCCCCGCCCGCACCGAGCAATGGCTGGCGGCCTTCTCACCCTGGCGCGCCCTGGTGGCCGCGCATCTGTGGGGCATATAACGCAACCAGGACCCCGGTGTTTATGCACACTCAACGCCCCTCGCTTGGCCAGTGGCTCGCCGATGCGCCCTTCACCCTGTCCATGTCGTCCGGCTTTTTCGGTTTTTTTGCCCACGCCGGCGTGCTACAGGCACTGCGGGACAATGCGCTGGAACCGGCGCGGTATACCGGCTCCAGTGCCGGTGCCCTGGTCGCGGGCCTGGCTGCGGCGGGTTGCCTGCCGCAAACCATGAAAGCACGGCTGCATACCCTTGATCGTGATCACTTCTGGGACCCGGGACCGGGACTGGGCGTGTTGAAGGGCCAGGCATTTCGACAGTTGCTTGCCAGCCTGTTGCCGGTCACGAATTTCGGTAGCTGCCCGCGCCCCGTGGCCATCTCGGTCTGGCAAGCGGCCAGTGGGCGGACACAGGTGCTGGAGCACGGCGATCTGGTGGAAGCCATTTACAGCTCCTGCGCGGTACCGGTGCTGTTTCAGCCCGGGCGTATCGATGGCAAGTTGTGCTGGGATGGCGGTATTCGCGACCGGCATGGACTGGCCGGCACGCACAGCGGCGAAAGGATCCTTTATCACCACCTGGCGTCCCGCTCCCCCTGGCGGCGCAAGAGCTCTGCTTCCCTGCAGGTGCCCAGTCGCCGACATATGGTCAGCCTGGTGCTTGAGGGGCTGCCCCGCTCCGGGCCTAGCAGCCTGGAGCAGGGGCGTCTGGCTTTTCAGATGGCGTATCAGGGCACAATTGAGGCCCTGAACCGTCCAGTGAAGGACGGTCAGGTACGGTTGGAAATGACACCGGCTTCAAATGCTCAGGAGGCCTCCCCATAAAGCGGTTTGGACAATTCCGCCCAGTCGATATCCCCGTCGTTGACCAGATTCTCGAACTGCAGAATCCCCAGCTCCTCGAATTTGGGCCGCACGGAGTCGGTGAGCAGGCCGATGCGTTTCAGATTGGGGACAATACGGGTGAACAGCAGGTTGCGGAACTGCTCCATGATGGTCGAGGCCAGCACATGTTCGCGTGCCTCGTCTTCATCCCAGCCAAATTCGCGGAACACCTCGGTGCTGACCAACCGCTCGCGCATGACCACACAGGCCTCGAACGCAAAGTGGGCACGCTCTTCCTTTTCTTCTTCAGAAAGAGTCTCAACAAAGTCTTCCAAGTAATTGACGCCAAAGGTAACGTGCCTTGCCTCATCTCGGATAACCAGGTGAATAATCTCTTTGAGAAGCGGGTCCTGGGCGGTCATTTTCAGGGTGTTGAACGCGGCCAGTGCCAGCCCTTCGATGATGATCTGCATGCCGATGAACTTCAGATCCCAGCGCGGATCAGAAAGGATCTTGTCGAGCAGGGATTTGAGGTTGGGGTTGACCGGATAAAAGATGCCGACCTTTTCCTGCAGGTAGCGGGTAAAGACCTCCACGTGACGGGCTTCGTCAAAGGTCTGGCTGGCCGCATACAGCTTGGCGTCATAGCTGGGCGCGCAGCTGGCCAGCTGGGAGGCCACCAGCAAGGCGCCCTGCTCACCGTGCATGAACTGCGCGAGTGTCCAGGCCAGGTTATGCCAACCGAAACGCAACCGCTCTTGCTCGGGCATCTGCTCAAAGGTGGGCCAGCCATTGAAGGGGTTGAAGGCCTGATCCAGCGGCACCTGGTCCTTGGGGAAGTTCTGCGACCAGTCCACGTCCATATCCGCGTTCCAGTTGAGCTCCTTGCCGAGGCGATAGAGCTTGCGGATACGCCCGTCAGCACTGGAATAGTCCCAGTTGTAGTGTCCGGTCAGCGGGGTCTGGAAGATTTCCACCACGTCACGTACGTGATCGGGGGTCAATTTGTCTTCAATATCCTCGCTGCCCGGTCCGTCCCAGCTCTCGTAGATACTCAGGTCGGTGGGCGGCGTCTCGACACGGGTTATTTTCATCGGGGCACCTGCTGTAGCGTTATTATGTGCTTTCACGCTATCGCTGGCGCCCGGAGCTGGCAATGTCGTGTTATGACAGATGCCAGCCACTGGTGGCGCGTATTAACAATCAGGCCAGTTGACTGTCCTGATCACTGTTTTCTTCCGACAACAGGAAGTGGGCTCGGGCAATGGTGATGGGCTCGTCACGCTGCTTCTGCCAGGCGCTGATATGCACATTTGCAATGCGTCGACCCAGGCGGGTAATGCGACACTCGGCAAAGGTGTCACGAAACAGCCCGGCACGCAGGTAATCGATGGTGAAGTCGATGGTTTTGGGCACTCGAGGCTCGCCCATCTGCAGCAGGATGAAGATGATCGCGGCCTGCTCCATGAACCCGGCCACGGCCCCGCCATGCAGAGCCGGCAGCGTGGGGTTGCCGACCACGTTGTCCTGTTTGGGCAGCACAAAGGTCAGCTCTTCGCCCTGGGGAATGACCTGGATGCCCAGAAAACGGGCATAGGGTACATGGTCGACCAGTTCCTGGTAGGTCGCTTCACCATTGCGGCATTGATCAATCAGGGTTTTCAGGGTCTTCATCAGGCTACTACCTTGCCGGCCGAATCAATTTGCATGCGTGTGTAGGTTGCCAGCCCGGTGGCAATGGGCTCGGCGTCATTGCCCTCCTCCCAGGTGGTGATGCGCACAAAGGCCACATGGGTGGTCAGCCGATAGCAGCTGGCCTCGCAGATTACCGCCGCGCCTTTGGCAGGGCCACGCAGATGGTCTACCCGAAAGTCGATGGTCGGGGTGATTTCGAAGGTCGGGAAGGTTCGGCAGGTAATCGCCATGCCGCCGGCCTGGTCCATCATGGCGAAGATGGCGCCGCCATGCATGACACCGGTTTCCGGGTTGCCCACCAGATCCTCGCGCCAGGGCATGCGCACCCGCACCTGCATCTCTTCCGCGCTGACCACTTCCAGCCCGAGTACCACCGAGTGACGCACGGAGCTGAGAAAACGGTTGCATATGTCCAGTCGGGTAAATTCTTTTGACGATTTTGTCACGGCGGCCAATGTCCTTTTAACGTTCGGCGGCGAAGATTAGCGGCTCCGCCTCGCCCTGAAAAGCGGTTACAGTTTTACCATAGCGTACCGTCGCTATTTTGCTAGTGTACGCGCCCCCCAGCCCGGAGGCTCCGTTAATGGCAAAATCATCCCGTCTGAAAACCGGTTTGCAGGCCGTCGGCCATATTGTCGAGCGTCGCCGTTATCCTGATCGTTTTATCCAGGTAGACAAGACCCCCTGGGACGAGATCTATCGCGACGGCATTATGGCGGTACGACATTACAGCCTGCCTCCCATGGATGAAATCGCGGTTAATGACGAGAGCCTGCCGGTCAGCCGGGAAAAGCATCGCATCCCGCTATTACTGGTGCCGGCACTGGGTATCCATTGCTGGACCTACGATCTGATGCCCAACCGTTCCATGGTGCGCTACCTGATGGCCCGCGGTTACGACGTCTACCTGATTGACTGGGGTAAGCCGTCCAATGCGGATCGCAGTTTGGGGCTGGATACCTACGTCAATCGCTGGCTACCGGAAGCGGTGAACGCGGTGCAGGCCCACGCCGAGTGCAAGGACGTCAACCTGATGGGCTATTGCATGGGTGGGCTGCTTTGCCTGATGTATCTGGGTGGGCACCCGGGTAGCCCGGTCAAGAACCTGGTGACCATTGCCAGCCCGGTCAATTTCCACAAGAGTGGCCCCTTCGGCAAGGTGGTCAGCCTGGCTGCGATTCCGGCCATGCAGATCCATGACTGGTTCAAGGTGCGCCTGGAGCCGCTCAACGACGGCCTCTTCCATATCCCGGCCAATTTGCTGGCGCTGGGTTTCAAGATGACCAACCCGCCCGGTGTGGTGCAGTCCTACATGGATCTGGTGCGCAATATCGCCGACCGGGAATATGTCACCGAATACATGACCATGGGTCAGTGGTTCAACGACATGGTGGACTACCCGGGTGCCGTGGTTCGGGAAGTGATCGAGAAAATGCTGCTGGCCAACAGCCTGGCCAACGGTCGCATTCGGGTGGGCGGCCGGGAAATCGATTTTTCCAATATCAAACAGGGCCTTCTGGCCTTTGCCGGCAGTACCGACAACATTGTCAGTCTGCGCGCCGCCCGCGAGATCCTGCGGGTCATTGGCAGCCAGGACAAGCGCTTCGAAGTGGTGCCCGGTGGCCATGCCGGCGTCTTTTCCGGCTCCAAGGCACCCTCCCACAGCTGGCGTATCAGCGCCGACTGGCTGGCCAGTCGCTCCGACTGAGCCAGCCGGGAAGGCTGTTCCTCTCAGGCTCCCAGGGCTTCCACCCTGTCCGCTACCTGGGTGCTGTAACGGTAGAACAGGTAGGGAATTCTCGCCGCGCTCTGGTCATTCATTTTGGGTACCGAGCCGCGGATGAAGGCCCAACGCTGCTGGATAAAGGCCAGTGTCTCTCGACCGCCGGCATTCTCCTGGTAGTGCAGTTGCAGCTTGGCCAGGCGCTTGTCGATATCGGACGCCGCCACGGCAAAATCCATCGGTGCAAGGCTGGTGCCGGTGGGCAGGCCTGCTGACGGAAACGCTGCCAGCGCCAGGTACTCGCTGGCCAGTTTCTGCATGTCCACAGCCAACCGGTAAATATCCAGGTAGGGGCCGGCAGTGCCCAGATCCGTATTTTTCAGCAGACGATCCAGTGTCAGCGTGGTGGTATTCATTTCGCTCATGGCGCCATAGTCGGCATAACCCAGTGTGGCCAGGGGGTTGTCGCGAGCCCGTTCAGACAGCGCTTGCCAGCCGGTTTGCAACTGCGCAACCAGACGGGTTTCCGCGTCAGTAGAGGCGGAGGCCTGTAACGCCTTGATGCGCTGTTCGCCCCGCGAGAGCAACTGATCCAGTGCTGCCTGGTCATCCGGATTATTGCCACGTATGGAAAGCAGATGGAATCCCATGCGTGCTCGCCAGGCATCCATTTGCAGGGAAGCCAAACTCTCCCCGGCAAGATCAGCCTGGGCCGGCATCACGCCGGCGGTCAGCATGGCAATCAAGATAATAACGCGAACGACGCGCAGACGGCGCCAAATCATGGTCACGGACATTCCCTTTCCCTTTGGGTAGCTCTCATCCCTGTATCAAAAAACCCCCGCCGTGGCGGAGGTTCTGTTCGGTGTTGCTGTACTGTCAGGTCCGGTCAGTTGACCGGACCGAAAGTGGGTTTGCCCACATCGGTGGAAGCCAGTTGAATGGCCTGCTCCAGTGTGCCCACCATCTGGTTGGTATAGCGGTAAATCAAAAAAGGTACGGCGTTTTCATAGAACTTGATCATCGACTGGCGGATAAACTGCCATTTCACACTGACCTGGTTAAGGGCTCGGGTCATGGCGTCATCACCGGCATGGGCCTTCTTGGCGGCGGCCAGTTTCTTTTCGAATTCCGGCACCGCTTCCTTGAACGACAGGCGCCCCTCATCACTGCCTGCCGCCATGCCGCCGGCCGGGTCTGCCGCGATATTGAGATATTCCGATGTCATGTGCTCGATGGACACGGCCAGCTCTCGCACATCATCGTATTTGCCGGTGCTGGCCTGGTCGAAGGCCTCCATTTTTTCCGACATTTCCACCGGAATGTCATTCACATCCTGAATGGTGTAAGCGTCGGTGTAGCCCTGGCTGGCAATGGTGTTGCCCTGGGCCGCCTTGCGAAGGGCCTTCCACTGCCGCTGCAGTGCGGTTACCAGCTGGTTTTCGGTTTCACCGCTGGCATTCTGGGCCAGATCACTCAGGGCGCTGTCGGCAGCGCTGATCGCCCCATTAAGATCTACCTCATAGGTCTGGTTACCGGCCATCACCGTGTACATGTGAAAATCGGACCGGATTTTCCAAAGATTCAGTTCCAGATCCTTCAGCTGAGCCTGACTAATCGCTGCCTGCGCTTGCAGGGGCAGGATTAAAAACGTCAAAAGGCTTCCCAGGAAACGCTTTGGCATGGGGACTCCCTTATGCTTGATCTTGTTTTTCTGCTGTTGCAGTTATTGGTATCGTTCTTATGAGTATAAAGCTGAACCGGGGTTCCCGGACAACATACCATAAAATGGCGAAGAAAAAGCGGCCGCGCCATCAATATCATGGCATTTTGATGTCGCCATGACGCAGGTCGCTCAGGTACTGATGCAGGTTGGCGCCTTCAGGCCCCAGCCAGTGGGGGGCAAACCAGCCGATCAGTAATACCGAGATCACCACCACCAATGACAGTACATTGACCAGCCACAACAGCCCGCCAATCACGTTAACCAGTATCGATGGTGGCGGGTTCGGTGTGCCATGGCGATTCATGGCGCTGCTGCCATCCCCCAGATAGAGAAAAAGCTGGAAGAGCAAATTCAGCAGTGGCACCAACATCAGTACCGTCAACCAGCCGCTGCGGTCCATGTCGTGCAGGCGGCGCACGATCAGGCCGGTCTGGTACACAACCATTACCAGTGCGACGGCGCCAGCCAGCCATGCAAACAACACGGGATGATTCACCGCCTGGCCAACCAGAAACGCCAGCGTGCCCAGCAACCCGGCGATCAAGGCCGCGGTAAACTGGTAACAGGCAAAGCGCAAACGCCCCAGCCGCTGCTGGAAACTCAGCGCCGACACCGGCTCATAAATCAGATGCCCTTGCCCTTGATAGCCCGGGCGGAATACCGGTGCATCATCTCGATGACGGCGAGCCCCCATTGTCCCCCTCCCCTTGCAGACGCCGCCACTGCTGATAGTTATCGATATCGCGGCGAGCCCATTTCATGGTTTTTCTTAGCAGTACCAGGTCATCCATCAGACCAATGGCCACTATGGCATCCGGGATGGCATCCAGCGGCATGAGAAAATAGACCAGGGTGCCGGCAAGCGCCACCAGCGTTGCCCACGGCACCTGCCGATAGCGACCGCTGGCCCAGTCCTTGAGCAACAGGGCCAGTAGCTGGAACTGTGTCAGGCTGTCCCCCAGTCGATCCCGGAAGCGCTCCCCTCTGGCAAGCACGGCGCGTGCCAACAAGCGGGTAGCGTTGGCCGAACGGAGTATCCGGGCGGCACGCCGCATGGCCACGGCGCCAAAAACGTTAGCCATGGAGTTCCTGGAACAGCTGCCGGTATTCTTCGGTGAGCTTGTGGCGGGGCTGCAGGTTGACCAGCGGCGTGGCCTGTTCGTGGGACTCACGCATGATGACGCTGGCCGACAGGCGGCTGGCGAGCATGGGTAGCCCCTCTTCCTCCAACGATGCTACCAGCTCCTGGGGAAGACGTGCCCGCGGCTGAAACTGGTTGACCACGATACCTTCCACTTTCAACTCGTCATTATGATCTTCACGGGCTTCCTGAATGTTTTCCAACAGGGTGTAAAGCGCCTTGCGGGAGAACGCATCGCAATCAAAGGGAATCAGTACCCGTTCGGCAGCGATCAGGGCCGACAGGGTATAAAAGTTGTAGGCTGGCGGGGTATCCACGTAAATGGCGTCATAGTCCTTCGATAGTGACTTGAGCAGGCCGCGCAGCTTGTAGATCTTGTGCTTGGATTCGAGCATGTGCTCGATCTCGCCCAGTTCTGCGTCCGAGGGCAGCACGAACAGATTTTCGAACGGTGTCGCATGCACGTAATCGCGCGGGTCTTTTTCCTTGAGACGGAACGAGAGAGTCTGCGCGAAGAAGGTGCCAATATTGGGTTTGGGCCCCTCGCCATTGTGATAGGCCTGCATGCCCAGCAGGTACTGGCTGGCATTGCATTGCGGATCCAGATCCACCACCAGGGTACGAAGCCCTTGGGCAGCACTCATGGCAGCCAGATTAACGGTAATGCTGGACTTGCCTACACCCCCTTTCTGATTGAACACCACTCGGCGCATTCATTGTTCTCCTGTACAACATTTTGGCGCGTGGGCGAATCATACACAGGCGCACTCTAACCTCACAATGTACCAGCCGGGGAAAAGTTTCCCACAGATGCTGTGGATAACCAGGTGCATAACCGGTGGGGGACCGGCGCCAGGCCCATGAAGCTGCCCGCTATGACGAACTGGTTAATCCTTCACCGCATGGTGAGTAAATGCGCTTGCAAAACTTATTTACTGGCGTTGCGTTAGTGCTGAACTTTACGCAAGATTGCTGTAAACACCATGTTTATCCGGAGCCCCTGTCATGCAACCCTTTTGCAGTTTGCCCGCCGGCTCGGCCCTCAAGCCCGTGCCCGGCGACCGTGGCCTGCCGGTGATCGGCCACACCCTGTCCTTCATGAATCGCCCCATCGA
This sequence comes from Alcanivorax hongdengensis A-11-3, assembly GCF_000300995.1. Taxonomy (GTDB): domain Bacteria; phylum Pseudomonadota; class Gammaproteobacteria; order Pseudomonadales; family Alcanivoracaceae; genus Alcanivorax; species Alcanivorax hongdengensis. Next base: position 56,985 of record NZ_AMRJ01000015.1, read on the forward strand.
TTTCATGCGTGAGCGTTACGACAAATACGGGCCAGTGTCCTGGAGCAGTGTGTTTGGCCTGCATATGGTGCAAATGCTGGGTCCGGACGCCAATCAGTTTGTCATGCTCAACCGTGACGAACTGTTCTCGAACCATCAGGGCTGGGATTACTTTATTGGCAAGTTCTTCCATCGCGGCATCATGCTGCTGGATTTTGATGAACACCGCTGGCACCGCCGTATCATGCAGCAGGCATTCAACCGGGATGTGTTACGTGGTTATCTGGCACGTATGGGGCCGCATATTGCCACCGGCCTTCGTCCGTGGGCATCGACGCGCCGCTTCAAGGCATTGCCGGCCCTCAAGCAATTGACCCTGGACCTGGCCACCGATGTATTCATGGGTTACGAGCTGGGCACTCAAGCTGACGCCATCAACCATGCCTTTGTGGATACGGTGCGTGCCGGTACCGCCATCATTCGCGCCCCGGTGCCCGGTCTGCGCTGGAAAAAAGGCCTGCAAGGACGCAAGGTGCTGGAGGATTTCTTCCGCAAGGAGCTGCCGAACAAACGGGCCAGCCAGGAATCCGACCTGTTCAGTGTGCTGTGCCATGCGCGTACCGAGGAAGGCCACCAGTTCAGTGATGATGATGTGATCAACCACATGATCTTTCTGATGATGGCCGCCCATGACACTACCACCATTACCCTTTCCACCCTCTTCTACCATCTGGCCAAGAACCCGGACTGGCAACAACGGCTGCGTGAGGAAAGCCGCGCCCTGGGCAAGGACTGCATCGATTACGATGACCTGGCCAGCCTGGAAGGCATCACTCTGTGCATGAAAGAGGCCCTGCGCCTGTGCGCGCCGGTGCCATCACTGCCCCGCCGTACGGTCAGGGATGTCAGCTATAACGGCTACTTCATTCCCGCCGGCACCTTTATCAACGTGGTGCCCTATTTCACCCACTACATGGAAGAATACTGGCCGGAGCCGGAGCGCTTTGACCCGGAGCGCTTCAGTGAGGCGCGCCGGGAAGACAAGGTACATCCGTACGCCTGGGTGCCTTTCGGCGGTGGCGCCCACAAATGTATAGGCCTGCATTTTGCTGAAATGCAGGTCAAGGCAATCTTGCACCAGGTGCTGCTCAACTACCGCTGGGATGTGCCGCAGGGCTATGAGATGCCCCTGGATACCACCAGCCTGCCTGTACCGGCTGATGGACTGCCGGTAAGGCTTCGTCGGGTGTGATGGCTCACGGAATTGGCTTCAAGCCCCTCTCCCATTGCGGGAGAGGGGTTGGGGAGAGGGGTGAGACAGATTTCCACCGCTCAGGTGAACAGCATTAGCCCCTTGTGGGAGTTTGCTTGCAAACGAACAGAGAGTCCTTTCGCGTGCAAGCACGCTCCCACAAAAAACGCTCCCCGGGCCCTGTCAGCTGGGGTTCACCCGCTCGGCTTGCCGCAGGGTCACCAGCTCTTCCGCTGACGTCGGGTGAATGCCGATGGTGGCATCAAAATCCGCCTTGGTGGCACCCATCTTCATGGCCACGGCAAACCCCTGGGTAATTTCCGGGGCATCTTCACCGGCCATGTGCAAACCCAGCACCCTGTCACTGGCATCATCAACGACCAGTTTGATCAGGGTGCGCTCCTGCTTGTCACCCAGGGTATAACGCATGGGGCGGAAGCTGCTGCGGTAGACACGCAAGCTATGACCTTTTTCCAGCGCCTCTTCCTCACTTAGACCCACCGTACCGATATTCGGGTGGCTGAATACGGCCGTGGCGATGTTGCTGTAGTCCATGGCCGCAGGACGTGTCTGGCCAAACAGATGAGCCGCCAGCCACATCCCCTCAGCCAGTGCCACCGGCGTCAACTCTACCCGGCCGATGACATCACCCAGTGCGTAGACGTTGTCCTGGCTGGTCTGGAACTGTTCATCGACACGGATGGCGCCCCTGTCGTTGAGGGCAGGCAGCATAGCGTCGGCAAACAGATTATCCAGCCGGGGGATGCGCCCGGTGGCGTAGAAGACCTCATCAAACGCTTCGATGTGCCCGTCCTGAAACGTCACCAGCTTTTTATCGCCGTCCAGGTCGATAGCCTGCACATCCGTGTTGAAACGCAGGTCCACGCCCTGCGCCTGCATCTGTTCGGCGACAAACCGGCGGATATCACCATCAAAACCGCGCAGGAACAGGTCACGCCGGTAGATCTGGCTGACCTGGCAGCCCAGGCCGTGCAGGATGCCGGCAAATTCGGTGGCAATGTAGCCACCGCCTACCACCGCCACTTTCTCCGGCAGGGTCTGCAAATAGAAAAGATCATCGGAAATACGCACATGCTCACGCCCGGGGAAATCCGGCACATAGGGCTTGCCACCCACGGCAACCAGAATCTTGCCAGTGGTGACCACCTGCTCATCCACCTGTACCTGGCCGGGCCCGACGACACGGCCATGTCCCTGCAGGATGGTGACACCGGCCTGGTTGAGAATGCGTTGGTAAATCCCGTTAAGGCGCTCGATCTCGCGGGTCTTGTTGTCACGCAGGGTGGGCCAGTGGAATGACCAACCCTCGATCTGGTAGCCGAAATCTTCTGCCAGGCTGAATTCCTGCCCGAAATGGGCGCCATAGGAAAACAGTTTCTTTGGCACACACCCCACATTAACGCAGGTACCACCGAAGAAACGCTCCTCGACAATGGCGACCCGGGCGCCATGGCTGGAGGCCATGCGTGCCGCCCGAACCCCACCGGAGCCGGCGCCAATGACTACCAAATCAAAGTCTGTGGTCAAAATACTTACCTCCCTTTGTCGTGCCCACCATTCTGGCGCCCCATTCATATAGCTCAAGCATTGCGTAGCAATCCAACCGATAGAAAACAGTTATTGCTCAGCTGGCCAGCCCCACTTTGCCACCGTGAACTTGGGAGCCAGGGAAAACGGTAGTATGCTTGCATGAAAAGGGAACGACCACGGCTGATCGGGGAAATCGACGCTCTGTCTGAAGATCGGCCTGACGGGATTGAAGCCCCACCGGGAACGGGGTATCTCTGCCCACAAGTACAACAAACCGGCGCCCTGCGTGTGCCGGAACAGGGTAACAATGAAAACAATGCGGATTCTGGGGGCATTGGCAGCCTGCCTGCTGTCGACAATGGCGCTCGGGGACAACATCTACAAGTATCGCGCACCGGATGGCACGATCCTGTTCACGGATCAGGCCAGTGACCGGGTGAGCCGTCATTACACCCTGCTGTCCGTTCGCAAGGGCTGGACCTACCACGCCCGCAAGCTCACCGAGGCCCAGCGCGACCAGTTTGACCGGCACATCACCCAGGCGGCCACCACCTACAAGGTGGACCCGGCACTGATCAAGGCCGTCATCCACGCGGAATCCATGTTCGACCGTTACGCGGTGTCCCGAGTCGGCGCACAGGGGCTCATGCAGTTAATGCCGGAAACCGCCCGTCAGCTGGATGTCAGCCACCCGTTCAACGCCCGCGAAAACATCAATGGCGGCACGCGCTTCCTGGCCTACCTGAAGGGCAAGTTCAGTTCTCTGGATGATATTCTCGCTGCCTACAATGCCGGCGAAGGCAATGTGCGGCGCTACGGTGGCGTACCGCCCTTCGCAGAGACCAAGGCCTACGTGAAAAAGGTCAAACAGCTTCGTCAACGCTATGCCGGTCAGTTCATCGCCAAACTGGGCGAAGAGCAGCCGGTGGTGGCTGCCCGCTAGCGTTAACAACCCCTATTACAGATCAACCCCCAGCCACTGCCCCTCATAGGCCAGGGAATACTGCTGCAGGACATAATTGTGTGACTGGCAATGCCCGTTGCGCAGGGAAAACTCCAGGCCGTGACCGGGACAGCGCAACTGATTGCCATGCAGTGTGGCACGGTCCAGGGGAAAGTCGGCGTGAGGGCAGCGGCGCTGGAATAGCCAGCTCTGGCCCTGCTCATGAATCAATAACAGTTCCTCGCGCCCCACCCTGACCGGCATGCGCAGACCGTCGTAGAGGTCAATGGTGCGAACCAGACGATGAAACATCCCCTCTCCCCTCCCTCATCCGAGCCTTTGCAGGCGCCTGCTTGCAAGCGAAAGGGGATAAATCTTCGCCTGCAAGCAGGCTCCCACACAAACCAAAGCGAATCTCTCGACTCTGGCTGTTTTGTAGGAGCTTGCTTGCAAGCGAAGGGTTTCTGATTCGTGTGAAAGCAAGCCCCCACATGATGCACCAAAACCCCGGCGTCCTGCACAAAACCCCACAACGTAAAAAGCCCGCAAATGCGGGCTTTTTACTGTGCGCCGTAGCGCCGGGGTGGTCAAGACGGCTTAGTGGCCGTGCTTCTCCGCCAGGTAGAACCAGGTATCCAGCACGGAGTCCGGGTTCAGGGACACGGAAGAGATGCCCTGCTCCATGAGCCACTTGGCCAGATCCGGGTGGTCCGACGGCCCCTGACCACAAATGCCCACATATTTACCTTGGGCATTACAGGCATCGATGGCCGCCTTGAGCAGCTTCTTCACCGCCGGGTCACGTTCGTCAAACAGGTGACTGACGATACCGGAATCCCGGTCCAGGCCGAGTGTCAGCTGGGTCAGGTCGTTGGAGCCGATGGAGAAGCCATCGAAGTGCTGCAGGAACTCGTCAGCCAGCAGGGCATTGGTGGGCAGCTCACACATCATGATGATGCGCAGGCCATTCTCGCCACGCTTGAGCCCGTTCTTGGCCAGCAGTTCAATGACCTGCTCCGCTTCGCCGGTGGTACGCACGAAGGGCACCATGATCTCCACGTTGGTGAAGCCCATGACGTCACGGACCTTCTTCAGCGCACGACACTCCAGCTCGAAACAGTCACGGAAGTTCTCGCTAATGTAACGGCTGGCGCCGCGGAAGCCCAGCATGGGGTTCTCTTCTTCCGGCTCGTACAGCTTGCCACCAATCAGGTTGGCGTATTCGTTGGACTTGAAGTCAGACAGACGAACAATCACTTTTTCCGGGTGGAAAGCTGCGGCCAGGGTGGAAATCCCCTCCACCAGTTTCTCCACGTAGAAGTCCACCGGGCCGGCATAGCCCGCGGTGCGCTTGTCCACGTTCTGCTTCACGTCCTTGGGAATGGTCTCGTAGTTCAGCAACGCCTTCGGGTGAACCCCGATCATGCGGTTGATGATGAATTCGAGACGGGCCAGACCCACGCCCTGGTTGGGCAAGGTGGCGAAATCAAAGGCACGGTCCGGGTTACCCACGTTCATCATGATCTTGAACGGCAGCTTGGGCATGGACTCAATGGAATTGCGCTGAATATCGAAATCCAGCATGCCTTCGTAGATCTTGCCGGTATCACCCTCGGCACAGGAGGCCGTCACTTCCTGACCATCCTTGAGGACTTCGGTGGCATCGCCACAGCCCACGATGGCCGGCACACCCAGCTCACGGGCGATGATCGCGGCGTGGCAGGTCCGGCCACCACGGTTGGTGATGATGGCGGCCGCCCGCTTCATCACCGGCTCCCAGTCCGGGTCGGTCATGTCGGTGACCAGCACATCGCCGGGCTGAACCTTTTCCATTTCCTTGATGTTGCTGACCACACGCACCTTGCCGGCACCAATGCGCTGACCGATGGAACGACCTTCCACCAGCACCTTGCCGGTCTGCTTGAGCAGATAGCGCTCCATGACATTGGCATCGGAGCGGCTTTTCACGGTTTCCGGGCGGGCCTGCACGATGTAAAGCTTGCCGTCGTCACCATCCAGTGCCCATTCGATATCCATGGGCATGCCGTAGTGCTTTTCGATTTCGATGGCCTGACGGGACAGATTCTCGATCTGCTGATCATTCAGGCAGAATTTCATGCGCTCGGCACCGTCCACATCAACGATCTGCACGGATTTACCCGCGGTGGCTTCCGCACCGTAGATCATTTTCTGCATCTTGCTGCCCAGATTACGGCGCAGGATGGCCGGTTTCTTGTTCAGCAGCGTCTTCTTGTGAACGTAGAACTCGTCCGGGTTGACGGCCCCCTGTACCACCATTTCACCCAGACCGTAGGACGCAGTGATAAACACCACATCGCGGAACCCGGATTCGGTATCCATGGAGAACATGACGCCGGCGGCACCGGTTTCCGAACGGACCATGCGCTGTACACCCGCGGACAAGGCGACCAGCTTGTGGTCAAAACCCTGGTGAACGCGATAGCTGATGGCACGGTCGTTGAACAGGGAGGCAAACACTTCCTTCACCGCGATCATGACACTGTCGATACCGCGGATATTGAGGAAGGTTTCCTGCTGGCCTGCAAAGGAGGCATCCGGCAGGTCTTCGGCGGTGGCGGAAGAACGCACCGCTACCGGCAGGTCCGCATTGCCTTCACCAATCTGGGCATAGGCATCGCGGATGGCGTCTTCCAGCGCCGGCTGGAACGGGGCATCAACAACCCACTGGCGGATCTGCTCGCCGGTTTTGGCCAGCGCCACCACATCATCAACGTCCAGGGCGCTGAGCGCATCGTTGATCTTCTGGGTCAGGTTGTTGTGCTCAAGGAACTCGCGAAAGGCTTCAGCGGTGGTAGCGAACCCGCCCGGTACGGACACACCGGCCGCCGACAGATTGCTGATCATTTCACCGAGGGATGCATTCTTGCCGCCTACGCGCTCAACGTCATCTTTCCCCAGGTCCTGGAACCAGACTACATATTCCGCCAAGGTCGTCTCCTTTTACGTATTACCGGTTGTGTGACGGGCCAAACAAGCTTTGCCTGTGCAAATCGAGCCGCCATTCTACTCAAAACCCGCCCGGTTTGCCTGCCCCTGATCCGAAAATGGGTACGACTTTCGTCAATACCCGCTCCCTGCCCTGCGCCAGCTCAATATGCCCTTGAAAATGAAGGGATATTTTGCCAGTCGTCCTTCGGAGGGTGCGCAGTTTAGTGGCATGTGAAGGCGGTAACAATGCCGTGCGGACGTTCCCGCATCCCGGATCGGCAATATTTCCCCGCAAGGCTGGCACAGCCTCGCCGGGCGCTGCAGGCTGTTGAAAGCCCCTTGCATGCTCATAATACTGCTCACTTAAGCGGTGCAAATCTGGCTCAACCCTTTCAGGCAGGTTCCCTCTCCCCTTGCGGGAGAGGGACAGGGAGAGGGTGGGGAAAATTTCAATGACTTATCATTGATCGAGCTGTCACGTCCCCCTCTCCCCCACCCCTCTCCCGCAAGGGGAGAGGGGCTTAAAAGCTTAAGTGAACAGCACACAATGGGCTTTTCAACAGCCTGCCAGACTGTCACCATTGAAAACAATGACTTACGCATTGCCAGGCAGCTACCCGTAAACGCCCCTGCATTTTATTGTGGGAGCGTGCTCGCACGCGAAGGGTGCATTGCAATGCCAGCCCCTATACAAAAACGGCAGGACCCCATGAAAAGAACGGCCTTCTACCTCTCTGATGGCACCGGCATCACCGCAGAAACCCTGGGTCATAGCATGCTCAGTCAGTTCGGGGACATCGAGTTCGTGCAGATCACCCTGCCCTTCGTGCAATCGGATGAGCAGACCCGCGAAGCCGTGGCGCGCATCAACAAGGCCGCCCGGGAAGACGGCGAAAAGCCGGTGGTATTTTCCACCCTGGTCAACAGTGATCACCGCGCCCTGTTGCATGATTGTGAGGGCCTGGTGCTGGATTTGTTTGGCGCCTTTCTCAATCCGCTGGAAGACGAGCTGGGCGTGCGTTCCAACCACAAGATCAACCAGAGCCACGCCATCCGCGACGCCGAGTCCTACCGCATTCGCATCAACGCCGTGCACTTTGCCCTGGACAACGATGATGGCGCCCGCACCCGCCATTACGATCAGGCCGATGTCATCCTGATCGGCGTTTCCCGCTCCGGCAAAACCCCCACCTGCCTGTATCTGGCCCTGCAGTTTGGCCTGTTCACCGCCAACTACCCGCTCACCGAGGATGACTTCGACGACCTGCGCCTGCCCAAATCACTGGTCGAGCATAAAGACAAGCTGTTCGGCCTGACCATCAACGCCGAACGCCTCAGCGCCATCCGCAGCGAACGAAAAGCCGGCAGCCGCTATGCCTCCCTGCGCCAGTGCGACATGGAACTACGCGGCCTGGAAGCCATGTACAACAAGCATGGCATTCCCTATCTGGATGCCACCGAGTTATCGATTGAGGAAATCAGCACACGGGTGCTGGCGATGAAGGGGTTGAAGCGGCGCTTGCAGTAACGCCTGTTCTTGTAGGAGCTTGCCTGCAAGCGATACTGCCGCTCGTCACTTAACAATTAAGCAGCTCGCAATCTTTAAAATTCCAGAACGTATCCCGCGCTCAATAACCAATAAAAGCCCCGCTCTCATGGCGGGGCTCGCTAATACCTCAAAGCTCGAATTTCTAATTGCTTTGATGTATCAATCCTGTTGCTCAAGCGTAATTGACGAGTAAATATGCGCTGAGGGAATAATCATTGAGCCGAGATCCTTCCCTCCAAATTCAACCCGTCCGATCTCCAGAGGATCTCCGGCCCCGCCACCCGGCTTGGTCGCAGCAGTGCCAACCAGCATGCGGTTCTCTATACGGAGCCTGGGTTTGTGATTCGTGGCGTCGTCAGAAGCCGGGATCAAGTTGATCACTCCACCTTTTGCTTCGTCAGCATTAGCCAATGTATCTCTGTAAGGAATTTCCACATCACCCGTTATATCAGCAAGCCGGAGATCCGCATCAAGCTTGTCAAAATGCGGCTCTGCGAGCGAGATATAAGTGCCGTCATCATGGCCATTATGATTACCGCCCGCTCCATATGTTTCATTGGAAAAGCTGTTGTTCAGGTTGGCAAAGCTCAAGAAGCCGCCAAAAAGCACGGCATCCCGAGACAGCGCGGGCAAAATGCTGAATGCGAAGTCGTCCATCTCGAGATTCACGTCAATATAACTGCCGTTAACCGGCGACTCCATGTAGGGAATATCGCCACCCCCGAACATGCCCCGCGCCTGTAGTCGGACGCCCTGATCAGAAGAAAACTTCAGACCACCAGCATACAAGCCAAGGCCGATATCCATGCCCTTGGCAGCAAAGAGAAGGTCTGCCCCCATGATGCCGATAGCCAGATTCTTATCCGTATCACCGATCATGAAGTTGGTACCATTTTTCCAGCGATCTTCCGGTGTTGTCCCTAACGTCTGAATGGCGGTAATAACATCCATCTTTATTCCCGCCCCGCTCTGAGGATAAAGGTACATATTGCTATTGAGATCGCCCAACGTATATATAAGTGCCCAGTTTTCATTATCCACATCCCAGGCTGAGTTGGTTCCATCTCTGTAAGAAACGCCTGATGAGTAAGCATGCAACCCCCAATCACGCGCTACTAGAGCAAGGCCTGAATCTGTTGAGGTAAAGCCAAGGGATTGCTGGGCACCCATCACCGGTGTTTGTGATCCCGAGCCGCATGTCAGCTGGCCAACCCCATTAGTGCCACCATAGCAAATATTGCCGACCGCATAGCCGGCAGGGATAGCACCAAGAGCAATAGAACCAAATTCAACATCTTTCTTTTTATCTGGATCAGCTGCCTTATAAAGGCTTTGCGGCTTGGTAAACTCAAGATAAGAATGGTCACCACCGGCTTCACCAGCGACAAATTGAAAATCACTGGCGAGATTGAAACCAATTGACGTTGTTATACCTTGGGATAAGGTTCCATCTGAAAGTGTAATTCCCTGGGATTTAAGGTTAAACAAGAAATCATCGAGCCCCCCGCGCCACCCGAAATAAAGCAACGGCAAGGAGCTGCTATTAACTTCAAAGGGGGTTGCCGCATTGGCCAGGACGTCGAATGTCAAGTTGAAGTCGGTACGGGTGCCAGGCGCGCTTTGAACAATCAGTCCATCACTGTCAATACCTACCGTCCCCTCATGCATATCCAGCAAAAAGGCAAAATTATCCAGCTGCGCACCGGTGTCCGTCATCTTGTAGAAAATTTGCCCGGGGTTGGCCACGGTCCAATCCGTCGGTGTTGCTCCACTGGCGTCCACATTACCAATGTTAAGAATAAGGCGTGCTTTATCTGTACTTGAATTGAATAGGCCGCCATCACCAAACAAGGCAAAACGACCCGCAGAATCTATCGCAAGGCTACCAAAAGAACGCGTATCGTCTGATACGGACACGCTATCCATCTGCATCCGCATACGGTTCCAAGTTGCATCAAGACCGAGACCAGCACGACCGTCAGAGTTTGTATAGGCATCAATAGCCAGCGCGATATCCAAAGCGTGAGTGGCAGCTGCACCATTGGGGTCAATAGGGATTAGCTTAAAAGAATCGCTAGCGTTGTTAGCCTTGCCAATACGCAAGGAGTTTTCCAGGGCGCTATCGCCAGGATTCATTGTCCATTTGATTTGGTCAGCGGATATCCCCGTTTCGCTTTGCAAACTTACCGTTATGCCATCTCTGCCGGTCACTGAGCCCATTTCTTTTTCGGAGAGCCCCTGCATCGCATATCCAGGCACAACAATGACTGATAAAACCATCATCAAGGATGAAGCTTTAAACTTATTACTCTTTTTATTTGCAGTCACTTCTACCACCTGTAATTGCAATCCCATAGCACCGAATCAATAGAATCAATTAGCAGAATTTAGCCGAACCAAAACAGTTTGGGTGAAAGTTTTGCCCGGAAAGTTGAAGATCCGTGAGAGTCAGATTCAAAGGATTGGGGACTTGAACATTACCAATATCCACATCTAAGCCATCCCCACCAATAACCCCACCAATATCATTGGTATTAGCAGGGTGATTTGATAAATAACTTCCGACCTGAGCGGCAATTTGCGGGAAAAGAGTTGCCACATCGATAGGGGCGACCGGATTCACACTGCCCAAATTCACTTCATTTTTAAATGACATCCACCACCCTTGGCGCGCCACATCAGCATTGGCAGAATCTGGCCAATTTACGGGTTCCTTTTGAAATGAAAGGTAAAAGGGTGAATCTACAGGCAAGCTATGAATATACCCAAGACCTTGATTGATGGTCACATCCGCCTTCATATTTTCAATTGAGCCGGACATGAATACATTTGTAAATGTACGCCCTTCTGGTGCGACTAAGCAGGCAAAAAATGAACAATCAGTAACTTTTGCGTCAATTGGCCCGCCTTGAGTTTGTACGGTTTGCGATGCCCCAGTGCCAGACACTTGGCCCGAACTCGGATAGCTATTATCAAGATATATTGTCGGAACCGATATGGTCGTATTAATCGGCAATGAGGTTATTCTCTTGCCATTAACCGAAATGGCATCAGCTGTAAATGGGAGCCCGCTCATTGCAGGAATATTAAAGCCACCATTCGTTGTTTTAAATTCAGCCCAGAGCCCACTTGCATTGAAAACAACCATTTTCCCTTCAACAGGATACGTTGCTGCATTGAAGTAGGCAGATGATGTATGCGCCAAGCCATGAATCTGACCACTAGCTTCATCTGACTGCACATTCATGTAACCGGAAAAAGTATTCAATCCATTAGGTGTTGTGGAATTTTCGGTGCCCATCGACAAAAGGCCAGCGGCCTGCTCCGCACTCATCCTAATACCTGTAATTTCTCGTAGTGTTCGTGATTGATCATTTTTTACTGCGAACTCAAAATATGGCTTTGTCAGGGTCGCAGAACTACCGGCACGACTGGCAGAGTTGTCCATGCCACTTAGGCTGAGATGATCAATGTCAATGTCGCAATGTTGCCCATTCATCACGCCTGACGTACAACCCAGCTGCAATTTGTCGATATTAAGGTTAAGATCAAGCTTCGCATTTAACCCAGCTTTATAGAAAGTCATCCCGTTATAAGAAATCCCCTCGGAAGAGGTTCCTCCTGGCTGGAACTGCTTTCCCATTTCAATAAGTGCCTGGCCTGTCACCAGTGATAATTGATGATCCTTTAGCTCTGTCATTGCCTGGGCTTTTGCTATAACCATCAGCGATAGGACAGCCAGAATCGTGACAATTTTTTTTCTCATGTCATTTCGCATCCGATCAAAACCCATACATATAGAAGTCACCACCGAAGGCAATGCCAGCTTGGTAGCCATTATTATCAGCAATTTTCAAGCCCATAAATGAACCGTTGATGTTCCCGCGACTCCAGCCATCCTGAACATTCACCGCACTGTTTGGCTCCACTGCCAACCCCTCGAAATACATACCAAAACGGGCATCACTATAACCAGTCACTGTTTTTGACGAAGAATCGTAACTCCCGCCGGTATTCGGGTAACTAGTACGAAGGCCCGCTAATGCGGCAATGCTTGCGGCGCTACATCCTGTTTCGAGCAAACAATTGTGATCCGGATCCTGAAAGGTTGCTGGATCAAACCACCCCGTTTTACTGCTACCCCTTGATTCATTAAGCTTAGATGCATCAAGGCTAAGTTTATTGACTACGAGAGATGCATAGCCATTCTTTGCTACCAGCCACTCCGTTTCCCTGTTTTTAAGCTGGATTCCAAATCGACAATTCATGTTCTCCAGGCTGGAGCCACCGTTTGGCGTGCTACAACCATCTGCGCCGGCTATGGGTGCACCCGCCTCGTTGAAGCCTGTATTAGAGTCGTCGTCGGGGGAGCTATTGAAGTAATACTCCATGCTCACCAGGATACCCTTTTGGCCTGTAACAGCGCCCAATTCCTCTTCACTTAAAGGTTGGAGCGACTGAGCGAAAAGCATTGTTGGGGCAAAGGAGATCAAGCTGCCGAGAAAAAAAATTGACCAATTTGTTTTAAGCTTCATGGGGCAGCCCCCAAGGTTGTAATTTTCAGATGGTGTATTCGCATACCTTCGATACGGGAAATGCCTATATTGGTCACAGCCGCGCTATTGCAGGTACTACCTGCAGTACAGCCGCTCGTACCACCAACAAAATACATACCGTTATTGGTTGTTGTCGCATCGGGAAGACCCACACCCGTCGTGGTATTAACCCCTGTGAAGTCACCCCACCGAACGTACCCCGCTGTTTTCGTGTTCGGGTTTTGAATGGAGCCATCCGCATTTAATGCACAGTCACCGCTGTTGCCGACATCACCACAGTAGAAGTTATTGTAAATTTCAGGAATATTGGGGATTTGAGTGAGCTCAATAACAAAATCACCCGTTGCGTTCCCACTTCCATCCCTTAGTGCATCCAAGGTTATGGCCTGATAGTGAAGTGTGCCGAGAGGCAGGAAGGCATCAACATTTTTAAAGTACACACCCTCATTATCCTGGAAATCAGGCACCCAATGTAATGCGTCAGGAGAATTGCCAGTTTGCCTTACCGAGAACCGGAAATCACCAGACAGTGCGCTCTGATAAGTAATACCAAGAGTCTTGTTCGCTTCGGTGTCAGCGGTTTGCATTAACCTCAATATTGCTGGTTGGCCATCTTTTGTAACTGGCTTACCTCGGATGATGGTCTGACTCTGCAAGAAATTGGCGCAATCAGTGCCACCCGACGAGCAATTAGGAGCGCCAAGATCGGCGCTTGCCGCTCCGACCTGACGGTTCACTTCAAGCTCACCCCAGAAGCTCCAACGCCATTTTTCCGTATGGCTAGGCCCTATCAACTCAAGGATGGTAGGCATTTCCTTGCCTGTGTCGCCATTCAGATAAGTCCCTTGAAAGTCATAGCCTTTGTATTGGAAGACACGAAGGACGTAAGGATCATAAACTGAAGCAGCCGCACCAATACCGAAAGGGTTTTGCGTGACTCCGTCCGAATTATTGGGGTTACCACTACCAATGGGGCAGGAAAGCGCCCCGCCCACCCCACTGGTGCTACAACCGTTACCATACCAATCCGTACCGGCACTATTCTTGCCATTGGTAATGGACAAACCATAGTAACGGGCGTCACCACGCTGCCAACCAGAGCCCTGTGCCGTAGTGCCAGTCAGCTCAATAAAACTGGTCGGCGCAAAGCGCATGCTGAAATTATCGAATGCAAAGGCCAAACCAGCCCCCTGCACCTTGGACAGCGACGTATCATCAAGTTCGGTAAGCGCACAGACCGGCCCGGCACTCAATGAGAGCACCGCAGCCAGTACTGTGTAAGGAAGGAGGTTGTTGCGCCGCACAGACACCTCGTTGTTGTTCTAATAGGTTGTCGGCCTTGTTTGGCTGACATTTGTTAACGTTTGGAATAAAGAGTACACGGCTGCAACATTTGCGGCAACATTCGTTAACATAACTACAACGAAAGGGTTGCGGAAACTTTGGCTTAATTTTCAGTGACTTGCGCAGATATCAGCATGACACTTTATTCTGATATCGTCTCAAATATGACCAAATGTGCACTTTGGCCCGGCGTGTTACCAAAGTGCACATGCGTCGTGTGCTCGGGATCGGCTCGGTAGCCTGCGGGTTCGCTTGCTGGCAAGCTCCTACGATGGGGACCAGGGCGTCTCATCTTTGGTAGGAGCGACGCTTGAGTCGCGAATGAATGTGGTCGCGAGCAGGTTCGCGACTCTAGCGTCGCTCCTACATCCCCCTCCCCTACAGAGACCAAGCCGCCATGAACTGGTCGACGGGGGTTTCTGCCAGGTTTGTTGGTTCGTTGCACAGGGTTTTCAGTTGTTGCGTGCGGTGGGCCGGGAAGACTGTTGCCAGGTTATGGCTGAACTTGCTCTCCAGCACCGGTCGGCCCTCTTCCCGGCGTCGGCGGTGGCCAATGGGGTACTCAACTTCGACGTTGTCGGTGCATGATCCATCGGCAAACCAGACCTGGACGGCATTGGCAATGGAGCGCTTTTCCGGGTCCAGGTAATCGCGGCTGTAGCGCGGGTTTTCTTCTACCGTCATTTTGCTGCGCAGCTGGTCAATCAGCTGATTGGCCTGGTGGAAAGCGTCTTCGTAATGATCAGCGGTCAGTGCGCCAAAGATCAAAGGTACCGCGACCATATATTGTAGGCAGTGATCGCGATCTGCCGGGTTGGCCAGGTTGCCCTGTTTGGAGATGATTCGAATGGCGGATTCCTGGGTGCTGATAACGATGCGGTCAATGTCCTGGAGGCGGTCACGGACCTGCGGGTGTAATGTGACCGCCGCCTCACAGGCGGTCTGGGCATGGAATTCCGCCGGAAAGCTCAGCTTGAAGAGGATGTTTTCCATCACATAGCTGCCGTACTGGCGCGTAAAGCGAAAGCGGCGCTCTTCCTCAGGCTTGAGTGCCAGATCCTTGTTGGTGGTGGAGAAAAGCACGTCGTAAAAGCCCCACTGGGGCGCGCTCAGGGCGCCAGGTACGCCCATTTCACCCCGCAACGCCATATCTGCCAGGCGTACCGCCCGGCTGCTGGCATCACCGGCCGCCCAGGACTTTCTGGAACCCGCATTGGGCGCATGGCGGTAGGTACGCAGTGACTGGCCATCGACCCAGGCGTGGGAAACCGCCGACAGCATCTGCTCGCGGTTGGCACCCATCAACCAGGCCGCCACGGCGGTGGATGCCACCTTGACCAGCACCACATGATCCAGCCCGACCCGGTTGAAGCTGTTCTCCAGCGCCAGCACCCCCTGAATTTCGTGGGCCTTGATCATGGCCTCCAGCACGGTGGCCATGGAGAGCGGCGCCCTGCCCTGTGCCCGGTTCCTCTGTGATTGATGGTCGGCGACGGCCAGGATGGCACCCAGATTATCCGAGGGGTGCCCCCACTCCGCCGCCAACCAGGTATCGTTGAAATCCAGCCAGCGAATCATGGCGCCGATGTCCCAGGCGGCCTTGATCGGGTCCAGTCGATAGGGGGTGCCCGGAACCCTGCCCCCCAACGGCACCTGCGTCCCTTCCACCAGGGGGCCGAGATGCTTGGTGCATTCCGGGTAACGCAACGCCAGCATGGCACACCCGAGGCTATCCATCAGACATAGGCGGGCGGTTTCCCAGGCTTCGCTGGAGTCCACGCGATAATCACGAACATAGTCGACAATCGCCTGGATCTCCGGGTCGTAATCCGGGCGTTCATTCTGATCGGCGTTGACGGACATACGGGTGCCTCCCTGGCTGGCTTTGACGCATTACCAGACTGAAAGGCTTTTGGGGGAGGGTCAAGACAGGGGCGCACCCCCTCTAGCTCCCCCTCATTGAGGGGGAGGACAGGCCTTTACCTGCCAAGAGGTGCTCATGGACGGCTGCTGGAGGATATCAGAAACAGTCGCCGGGGATGCGCACGTTGCCTTCCATCAGTACACGGGCACTGCGGCTCATGCTGGCCTTGGTGGCGGTCCACTGGCCGTCAACCTGTGTGGCACCGGCGCCGACGCGAAGGGTGCCGGAAGGATGGCCGAAGGTGACACTGTCACGTTCCCCACCACCGGCAGCCAGGTTCACCAGCGTGCCCGGTACCGCTGAGGCACTGGCGATGGCCACCGCCGCGGTGCCCATCATGGCGTGGTGCAGTTTCCCCATGGACAGCGCACGCACCAGCAGGTCGATATCCCCTTCACCGATTTGCTTGCCGCTGGACGCCGTGTAGGTCTTTGGTTTGGCGACAAAAGCCACCTTGGGGGTGTGTTGGCGAGCTTCGGCTTCTTCGATGTTCTCGATCAGGCCCATGCGCTTGGCGCCGTAGGCGCGGATGGTCTCGAACATGGCCAGGGCGTCCTTGTTTTCGTTGATGTCGCCCTGCAACTCGGTACCGGTGTAACCGATATCTTCCGCATTCACGAAAACAGTGGGGATGCCCGCATTGATCATGGTGGCCGGGAAGGTGCCCACGCCAGGGACTTCCAGCTCATCAACCACATTGCCGGTGGGGAACATGGCGCCCTCCCCGTCTGCCGGGTCCATAAAGTCCACCTGCACCTCTGCCGCCGGGAAGGTCACGCCGTCCAGCTCGAAGTCACCGGTTTCCTGGACTTCACCATTGGTGATCGGTACGTGGGCGACGATGGTTTTCTGGATATTGACCTGCCAGATACGCACCACCGCGATGCCGTTTTCCGGAATGCGATCCGCGGCGACCAGACCATTACTGATAGCGAAGGAGCCGACGGCCGCCGTCAGGTTGCCGCAGTTACCGCTCCAGTCCACGAACGGCTTGTCGATGGAGACCTGACCGAACAGGTAGTCCACATCGTGATCCGCCTTTTCGCTTTTGGCCAGGATGACCGTTTTGCTGGTGCTGGAGGTGGCGCCACCCATGCCGTCAGTTTGCTTGCCGTAGGGATCAGGGCTGCCGATCACCCGCAGCAGGATCTTATCACGGGCAACGCCCGGGACCTGGGCGGCTTCGGGCAGGTCGGTGAGGCTGAAGAAAACGCCCTTGCTGGTGCCGCCACGCATGTAGGTGGCGGGGATTTTGATTTGAGGTGCATGAGCCATGGTTGTTCCTTTGAGTTGCAGATGCCCCCTCTCCCCAACCCCTCTCCCGCCAGGGGAGAGGGGTCTAAACCGAAGATATCTACTCGGTTCCCTCGCCCCTAGCGGGAGAGGGACAGGGAGAGGGGGTAACGGCATTGAATATCACAGCCAATACCGCTTCCACATTTTGCAAAATGTCATTATTCCAGAAACGTAACACCTGGAATCCCTGATCTCGAAGCCAGGCATCACGCTGCCAATCTTTATGGCTACCGTTATGCTGACCACCATCAGCCTCAACGATGAGCCTTTCTCCGAAGTGCACAAAGTCTACGATGTAAGGCCCCAGCGGCTGTTGGCGGCGAAATTTCTGGCCATTCAGGCGGCGGGCTCTCAGGTGCCGCCATAACAGACGCTCGGCGTCGGTCATGTTTTTCCGCAATTCCTTTGCGAAATGGTGGCGGTAGTCCATTACCGTCGCTTCCTTGTTTAAGGTCGTGTTTCACCCTCTCCCTGTCCCTCTCCCATCAAGGGAGAGGAGACTCTCCAGAAAGGTTTTCGTAACTCCAGGCCAACGGCCCTGAGACAACCCTTCTATTCGGTCCCCTCTCCCCTTGTGGGAGAGGGACAGGGCGAGGGGGTGGTTTATCAACTCGCTTCCGCCATGAACTCCTTGGCGAATTTCTGCAGAATGCCGCCGTTGGTATACACGGAAACTTCTTCCGCGGTGTCCAGTCGGCAAATCACCGGCACGCGCTCCACGTCACCGTTCTTGCGCGTGATTACCAGGGTCAGGCTGGCGCGGGGCGCCAGATCGCCCTCTACGTCATAGATCTCGGTGCCATCCAGCGCCAGTGTCTTGCGAGTCGTTCCTTCCTCGAATTGCAGGGGCATCACGCCCATGCCAATCAGGTTGGTACGGTGGATGCGCTCGAAGCCTTCCGCCACGATCACTTCCACGCCGGCCAGCGCCACGCCCTTGGCGGCCCAGTCACGGGAGGAGCCCTGACCGTAATCCGCACCCGCGATGATAATCAACGGCTGCTTACGCTCCATATAGGTCTCGATGGCTTCCCACATGCGCATCTGCTGACCTTCCGGCTCCACTCGAGCCAGGGAGCCCTGGATCACATCACCATTTTCATCGCGGCACATCTCGTTGAACAGTTTCGGGTTCGCGAGGGTGGCGCGTTGGGCGGTCAGGTGGTCACCACGGTGGGTGGCGTAGGAGTTGAAGTCCTCTTCCGGCAGACCCATTTTATGCAGGTAGGCGCCGGCGGCGCTGTCCAGCAGGATGGCGTTGGACGGGGACAGGTGGTCGGTGGTGATGTTGTCAGGCAGGATCGCCAGCGGGCGCATGCCTTTCATTTCACGCTGACCTGCCATGTTGCCTTCCCAGTACGGAGGACGACGGATGTAGGTGGACTGCGGGCGCCAGTCGTACAGCGGGCTGGCTGCGCGCTCACCGTCACCCTTCTTCTCGAACATGGGAATGTAGGTCTTGCGGAACTGCTCCGGCTTCACCGCGGACTTCACGATGGCATCGATCTCTTCATCAGAAGGCCAGATGTCCTTAAGGTAGATCGGGTTGCCGTCCTGGTCCTTGCCGAGCGCATCTTTTTCGATATCGAAGCGCATGGTGCCGGCGATGGCGTAGGCCACCACCAGCGGCGGAGACGCCAGGAACGCCTGCTTGGCGTAGGGGTGGATACGGCCGTCGAAGTTACGGTTACCGGACAGTACCGCCGTGGCGTACAGGTCACGGTCAATCACTTCTTTCTGGATCTTGGGATCAAGGGCGCCGGACATACCGTTACAGGTGGTACAGGCGAAGGCCACCACGTCGAAGCCCAGTTGCTGCAGTTCCGGCAGCAGGCCGGATTCTTCCAGGTACATCTTCACGGTCTTGGAACCCGGTGCCAGGGAGCTCTTCACCCAGGGCTTGCGCACCAGACCCAGCTTGTTGGCGTTACGGGCCAGCAGGCCGGCGCCAATGATGTTGCGCGGATTGGACGTATTGGTACAGCTGGTGATAGCCGCGATGATCACCGCGCCATCGGGCATCAGGCCTTCTTCCTCTTGCCACTCCTTGGCAATGCCACGGTCGTGGAGTTCGGAGACCGGCAGCAGTGCATGCGGGTTGGATGGACCAGCCAGGTTACGCTGTACCTTGGACAGATCAAAGTGCAGAACGCGCTCGTACTCGGCACCTTTCAGGCTATCCGCCCACAGGCCGGTTTCCTTGGCGAACGTCTCGACCAGGGCGACCTGCTCGTCTTCACGGCCGGTCAGCTTCAGGTAGTCGATGGTCTGTCCATCGATGAAGAACATGCCGGCGGTGGCACCGTATTCCGGGGTCATGTTGGCGATGGTGGCACGGTCGCCCACGGACAGGCTGTCTGCACCTTCACCGTAGAATTCCAGGTAGGCGCCAACCACACGCTCTTTTCGCAGGAATTCGGTCAGGGACAGTACCAGGTCGGTACCCGTGATGCCCGGCTTCAGTTTGCCAGTCAGTTCCACACCAACGATGTCGGGCAGACGCATCATGGACGGGTTACCCAGCATCACGTTTTCAGCTTCCAGGCCACCCACGCCCACGGAGATCACGCCCAGGGCGTCGACCATGGGGGTGTGGCTGTCGGTGCCGACACAGGTGTCCGGAAAGGCGACACCGTCACGCACTTGTACCACCGGAGACATCTTCTCCAGGTTGATCTGGTGCATGATGCCGTTACCCGGCGGGATCACGTCCACGTTATCGAACGCGGTCTTGGTCCAGTTGATGAAGTGGAAGCGGTCCGCGTTGCGGCGTTCTTCCACGTCACGGTTTTTCTGGAAGGCGTCTTTCTCGAAACCCGGGTGTTCTACGGCCAGGGAGTGATCCACGATCAGCTGGGTCGGTACCACCGGGTTCACTTTGGAGGGGTCACCGCCCTTCTCGGCGATGGCGTCACGCAGACCCGCCAGATCAACCAGTGCGGTCTGGCCGAGAATGTCGTGACACACCACGCGCGCCGGGTACCAGGGGAAATCCATGGTGCGCTTGCGCTCGATCAGCTGCTTCAGGGAATCGGTGAGATCCGCCGGGTTGCAGCGACGTACCAGCTGCTCAGCGAGGATACGCGAGGTGAACGGGAGTTTGTCATAGGCCCCAGGCTGGATGGCGTCGACAGCCGCACGGGTGTCGAAATAGTCCAGCTGGGTGCCGGGAAGCTTCTTGCGATATTCGGTGTTCATAGCCTGGGGTTCTCTTGGATGTGAATCCTGGGAAAAGCGCCCTCTCCCCCAACCCCTCTCCCGCAAGCGGGAGAGGGGAGCAAACCCAACCATCTATCTGGAGGGCCCCCTCTCTCACTTGCGGGAGAGAGGCAGGGAGAGGGTTGTTTTTTATCGCTCTGCGATCGGGGTTACCTTGCGCAGCTCTTCGCCGGTGTACTCGGCACTCGGGCGAATGATGCGGTTATCGGCACGTTGTTCCATCACGTGGCCAGCCCAACCGGTCAGACGGCTCATCACGAAGATCGGGGTGAACAGCTTGGTCGGGATACCCATGAAGTGGTACGCAGAGGCGTGGAAGAAGTCAGCATTACAGAACAGCTTCTTCTCGCGCCACATCACCTCTTCACAGCGCACGGAAACCGGATACAGCACGGTGTCGCCCACGTCGGCGGCCAGCTTCTCGGACCATTGCTTGATGATGGCGTTACGCGGGTCGGATTCACTGTAGATGGCGTGCCCGAAGCCCATGATCTTTTCCTTGCGCTCCAGCATGCCCATCATTTCCTTCTCGGCATGCTCCGCATCGGTGAATTTTTCGATCATGTCCATGGCAGCCTCGTTGGCGCCACCGTGCAGCGGACCACGCAGGGTGCCGATGGCGCCGGTGATGCAGCTGTGAATATCAGACAGGGTCGAGGCACACACACGGGCGGTGAAGGTCGACGCATTGAACTCGTGCTCTGCGTACAGAATCAGGGATACATTCATCACACGCTCATGCAGCTCGTTGGGCTTTTCGCCACGCAGCATGTGCAGGAAGTGGGCGCCAATGGAATCATCGTCGGTGTTCTCGTCGATCTTCACACCATCATGGCTGAAGCGGTACCAGTAGCAGATGATGGACGGGAAACAGGCCAGCATGCGGTCAATGCAGGCTTCCTGAGTGGGAAACTCACCCATTACCGTGGTGTCTTCCTGCTCCAGGTTGCCCAGCATGGAACAGCCGGTGCGGATCACATCCATGGGATGGGCATCCGCCGGGATGCGCTCCAGGACTTCCTTCAGCGGCTGAGGCAGGCTGCGCAGGCCCTTGAGTTTGCTCTTGTAGGCATCCAGTTCCGCCTGGGTCGGCAGGTGCCCCTTGAGGATCAGGTGCGCCACTTCTTCAAACTGGCAGTTCTCCGCCAGGTCCTTGACGTCGTAACCGCGATAGGTCAGGCCAGAGCCTGAAACACCCACCGTGGAAAGCGCGGTTTTACCGGCTACCTGGCCACGCAGGCCTGCCCCTGAGAGTTTCTTGCCTTCTGCCATTGTTTATCTCCTGGTTAATCTTGTGTATCGATATCTCTGGTCACCGTGGGGCGGTGAAATCGGTCAAACCGGTCTCCGCCGCTGTGGTTCTGGCGGAGATGGGCTAGCGCCCATTTCCGCCCTACGATGTTCGATCTGTTCATCCTTTCTGTAGGAGCTTGCTTGCAAGCGAAAAATGGTCGCCTGCAAGCAGTCTCCTACAGGGGGGTTACCCCTTAGCCCTTGCCTTTAGCGAAAAGCGCATCCAGCTTCTGTTCGTAGTCGTGGTAGTTGAGGAAATCGTATAGCTCCATGCGTGTCTGCATGATGTCCACCACCTCTTTCTGGTGACCATTTTCACGAATGCTTTGGTATACCTGCAGGGCCGCCTTGTTCATGGCTCGGAACGCACTCAGCGGATACAGGATCATGTCGGCACCCGCGTCGGCCAGTTCATCACGGCTGAACAACGGCGTGGCGCCGAACTCGGTGATATTGGCTAGCAACGGCACATCACCCAGGCCCTCCTTGAAGGCCTTGTAATCTTCCAGGGTATGAACGGCTTCAGCGAAGATGCCATCGGCACCGGCTTCGATGCAGGCTTTGGAGCGCTCGATGGCGGCTTCCAGGCCATCTTTCTGGAAGGCGTCGGTGCGCGCGATGATGAAGAAATCATCATCTGTCTTGCCGTCAACGGCGGCCTTCACACGGTCCACCATCTCTTCCTGGGACACGATTTCCTTGTTCGGGCGATGACCACAGCGCTTCTGGGCTACCTGGTCTTCCAGGTGCACGGCACCGGCGCCGGCCTTGATCATTTCCTTGACAGTGCGGGAAATGTTGAACGCCCCACCCCACCCCGTATCAATGTCCACCAGCAGCGGAGTTTCCACGGCACTGGAGATACGGCGCACATCTTCCAGCACATCATTCATGCTGGTCATCCCCAGGTCTGGCAGGCCGTAGCTGGCATTCGCCACGCCACCACCGGACAGATAAATCGCACGATAACCGGTTTGCTCGGCCATCATGGCGGCGTAGGCATTGATGGTGCCCATGATCTGAAGGGGCTTTTCTTCCGCGAGTGCTTTGCGGAAGCGGCCGCCGGCGGTGAGCTTACTCATTGACTATCTCCTCGTTGTCTTCCGTGGGAGCTTGCTTGCAAGCGAATCTGAATAGACGGTTCGCTTGCAAGCAAGCTCCTACATCGTGTTTATCTGTTCCTGATACTGGGTTTCGATATTCTTGCGGGCACTGCTGATATGACGTCGCATCAGCAACTCGGCCATTTCCCCGTCACGGGCTTCAATGGCCTCGATAATGCGCCGGTGTTCATTGAGGGCCTTTTGTGGCCGGTTGGCCACGGTGCTGAATTGGTAACGGTACATGCGAACCAGGTGATAGAGCTCACCAATCAGCATCTGGCTGAGGGTGGCGTTGTGGCTGCCCTGGATAATGCGGTAATGGAAGTCCAGGTCACCTTCTCGCTGAAAATAGGCGGTATCTTCGCGAAGATCCTGCTGCTGCTCGTGCTGACCGAGCACATCCTTGAGGCCCTGGACCTCATCGTCGGTCATGTGCTCGGCGGCAAGACGAGCGGCCATCCCCTCCAGGGCTTCGCGGACATGGTAGATTTCAATCAGATCATCAAAGCTGAGAGAGGCTACACGGGTGCCCACATGCACCTCGCGTTCCAGTAATTTGCGGGACTCCAGGCGGCGAATCGCCTCACGAAGGGGGCCACGGCTGACGCCGTAGCGACTGGCCAGCTCGGTCTCGCTGACCTTGGAGCCCGGGGGAATAACGCCACGGACAATATCATCCTGCAGCCGGGCAAAGACCCGATCGGCAAGCGTTCTGGTGTTTTCCGTGGTGATGGCAGACATGAAACGGCCCGATTGTTGACAATTTTAACAACCGGGCCGGACTTTACGCCCCTATTCTGAGGCTTTCAAGGGGCATTGTTGACAATTTCGCTCAGTTATCTTCAAGCGGCCCGCAACCAGGGTCATCCTTGTACATCTCGACAGCACCGTTCGCCAATGAGAAACGCAGATATCGCTCGTCATCGGTTTCGTCATCCCCATCGGCGATCAGTTTTTTGCGAGGCAAATAAGCCCCTTCAACCCAGGCGGCTCGCACCCCAGCTTCAAAACTGTCATCCGAAAGACGGAATAAGCGCTTGCAGCCATCGCCAGCTGCACTTCTGAGATCCATGCGTCCCTGAATCTCAGCATTGTAATGTGGGGTTACCGACTCATCAGCGGCGCCGGGGGCCAGCCTCATAAAAATATTGGCACTCTTCAGATCGGCATCGCCAAAAGTACGGGTGACCATACCGATTTTCAGCCCACCGGTCGTTCCCGGACAGGCGCCATCATCGCCAGTGGTGACCAGGCCAGCACTGCTAATATGGACACAGAACTCGCCGACTCCCTGACTATCCACACCACTGGAATCAAGCTCATCATGTCGAATACGCTCTTTCGTGACATCCACCACCGTATCCCAGGCACCACAGACATAATTACCATTTGAATCAGTTGTAAAAGCCGTACATGCCGTATAATCAGCATAATTCGTGGATGGTGTGCTACTAGGATTGGGGTCCTGCGTAATTTCCTGGTCAGCATTGGGAATTACCCGGCAGATGGAATCATCATCAAAGCCACTTTCATCCGGTATACATGCCCGATATAAACGAACAATGTAATCCCCCTCGACATCACTCATGACACCGCTATTGAGCACCGCTTGTACATAGCCTGTTTTGGTCGCACGAAAGAGAAAATCATTAACCGTTCCGCCAACCAAAGTGTCATTGGTCAGACCTTTCTCGTCATCTCCAATCTCGTAATCCGTGGATGGATAATCAAGGTGAAAGTCAGAGCCAATATCAGCGCTTACTTCCTTGTTGTTATAAATGGTTTGACCCAGAAATCGTCCAGTAAGACTTGCATCGGTATCCGTAGCACCCGAAGCAGGGTCAGAAACATTACCGTTAGAGTCCAGGGTCGTCACAACACCAAGCCCACTCAAAGTGATATTGGAAGAGGCGTCACCGGCAAGGCGCAAAACATCATCAATTTTGTCACCGCTCTTCAGTGTCACAAAATCATTGACCACTTCAGTAGCGTTAGTGATACGGGAGGCCAGGCCGCCAGCCAAAATGCTGCCATCGGGAAGCACAAGGCTAGTAAATGTATAACTGTACTTGCTGCTGTCAGCATCACTGGCGCAGCCTTCACTATCCGAAGAGGATACGAATTGGCACTCCTGAGAGCTGGTGAAGGCATAAAGACCTGCACGGGAACGATCATTACCTGAGCGCAAATGAGACTGATATGTCGAAACCGTTGGATCAAACGCACCCAGCACGGAAGGGTCACGCGCATTTACCGCATCCAGGAAACCCTGCCAGGCAGTCTGAAATGCCGTGTAGTCCGTGTAGTCAAATCGATTCTCCGGAAGCGTATCCGGATTGGATGCCACATAGTCGTTGGTATCATCAGAGATACTGATCGGATCATCCGGATCGCCACCGGTATCCAGCGCTTCCAGCAATGCCAGCCGATTGATGACAGGCGCCGTGGTGTCTGATCCGTCCAGCTCGACACTCACCCGTTCCGGGGCATTCACCATATCCGCCAGAGTGATTTGATAGGCACCCTTGGTTAGCTGCTTGGGAAGCAAATACGTCCCCAGAGACAAGCGGTAGTCCCCGGTCGTTTTGCTACCCAGGAAGAACTCAATACTGGATGCTCCCTCCGGGCAGACTGCGTTATATGGCGGGATCGTAGTGCCATCATCTTCGCTGAGCGTTTCTTCGTCACTGGTGTACGCAAAGGATGTCCCGCAGGCATAGCCCAGATTGTTGACCTGCAAGCCCTGCAATTCGACCAGGACACTCCCTTTGGCAGAAGGAACACAGGAGCCCCCCGCCGGGCAGCCGCCCAGATTGGCGTCACCAAAGTCTTCACCACCATTACAGGCGGCCAGCCCCAGCGCCAGCGCTGTCAACATCAACGTTTTTGCTTTTTGCATAATCGTTACCTGCTCTCATTCGCTTGCAAGCAAGCTCCTACCACGCCCT
>NZ_AMRJ01000016.1 GCF_000300995.1 Alcanivorax hongdengensis A-11-3
CGAGCCATGCAGCTCGCGGCGTTTTTTTATGTCCGCTGCCGGGGGGTGGCGTTACATAATGACAAGCAAAGCCTATTTAGTTTGCACGATGGTCTCATTTAGGCTCGTTGACTCTATAGCAATAACAACGGGCTGATTGAGGACACTGCCATGACCACCGGGCAACGCCATCTCCCCCTGGCTTCCCTGAGATTCACCACCTTTCTTGCCGCCCTGTTGCTGGCCGCCTGTGGCGGCAGCGAATCGGGCGCCACCAGCAATGCCACCTCCGGTGAGACTCCCCGGCAGGAAGAGCGCCCCGACGAGGTGGCCGACGATACGCCGGCGGAGCCCCGTGACGGGCCGCGCCAGGTGATTTTCGTGGGCAACAACTGGGAAGGCATGATCGATGTGATCGATGCGCAGACCTATCAGCGGCTGGGGCGTATCAACGGCATTCCGGACCAGCAGGCACGTGAGCAGGCCATTGCCTCCAACCCGCTGGATCTGCTGTTTTTCCAGGGCATTCGCGTGCTCATCGGCGAGGGCCATCACCAGTACGTGGATGATATGTACAGCTCCACGGACGGGCGCCTGCTGATCGTCTCCCGCCCCAGTTATGCGGATGTGGTGGCCATCGACGTGGCCAGCGGCGAGATTGCCTGGCGTTTCAAGGTAGACGGTTACCGCTCGGATCACATGGCCCTGTCTCCGGATGGCCGCCAGGTGGCGGTGTCCGCGTCCACCGGCAATGTGGTGCACCTTCTGGATGTGGAAACCGGCGAAGAGCAGGGCCGTTTCGCCTCCGGGGATTCACCCCACGAGAATGTCTACTCCGACGATGGCCAGCGTATCTACCACGCCAGTATCGGCACGGTTTACACGCCGCTGGACAACAAGCTGGTGGGCGATCTCACCGATGGCCTGCTGGGCCAGAATCTGCTGGATGCCACCAAGGGCGAGCGGGTGTTTCAGGTGGTGGATGCCAACAGCCTGGAAATCATCAAGCGTCTGGACCTGGCTGCGGACCTGGAGGCTGCCGGCTATGGCAACCTGAGCACGGCGGTGCGGCCCATGGCCCATACCTCCAATGAGCGCTACTTCTATTTTCAGCTGTCTTTCCTGCACGGCTTTATTGAATACGACATGCAGGAAGAAAAAGTGCTGCGCCTGGTGGAACTGCCGGACCTGACCAATGGCTTGCCCCGGGCACTCTACGTGAACGATTCTGCCCACCACGGCATTGCCATGAGCGACGACGACAAGACCCTCTGTGTGGCCGGCACCATGAGTGACTATGTGGCGCTGGTGGACCGCCGCTCCTCCCAGTATCAGCTGAAGACCGGTATCGGTGAAAAACCCTACTGGGTGACCACCAGCGAGGATGGCGAGCATTGCTATGTGTCCTGGAGCGGCACCGATCAGATGTCCGTGTTCCACTATGCCAGCGGTGAAGAAGTCGCCCGCGTCAACGTGGGCGACCATCCCCAGCGCATCCGCGAGGGCAGCGTGCCCGAGCGCTGGGTGGCAGAGCAGGACAGCGTCTTCCTGCCCTGACCGGGCACTGCGGGAGCGGCGCCTGGGTCGCTCCCGTTTTTTTGCCACTTTTTTATTGTCAATCCTGTCCGCTGCTCCCACTATTCGCCCTGACACGAGAGGGGGCTCCCTGGCCCGCTGATAACAGGAGCGAACTCATCATGCGAATTCTGCACACCATGCTGCGCGTGGGCGATCTGGAACGGTCCGTGGCCTTCTACACCGAGGTGCTCGGCATGCAGGAACTGCGCCGCAAGGATTACCCGCAAGGCCGTTTCACCAATGTGTTTGTCGGCTATCAGCCGGAATCCGAGGGGGCCGTGCTGGAGCTGACCTGTAACTGGGATCAGCAGCATTATGATCTCGGTGATGGCTATGGCCATGTGGCCCTGGCGGTGGACGACGTGTACGCTGCTTGTGAGCGTATTCGCGAACGGGGCGGGGTGATAAGCCGTGAGCCGGGCCCCATGAAACACGGCACCACGATCCTGGCCTTTGCCCAGGACCCGGATGGTTACAAGATCGAACTGCTGCAAAGGGACTGACAGGCTGATGACACAAACCACCGTAGGCTGGCGGGAATGGGCACAATTGCCTGAACTGGGTATCGACACCATCAAGGTCAAGGTGGATACCGGGGCCCGCACCTCGGCACTGCATGCCTTCGCAGTGGAAAGCTTTCAGCGTGACGGCGCCGACTGGGTGCGCTTTTCCCTGCATCCGCTGCAGGACAACGACACGGTGGTGGAATGCGAAGCCCCGGTGCTGGATCGGCGCGTGGTGTCCGACTCCGGCGGTCACCGTGAGGAGCGACCGGTGATTCGCACCGAGATTGTCATGGGCACGCAACGCTGGCCCATTGAAATTACGCTCACTGATCGCGACACCATGAAATTCCGTATGCTGCTCGGTCGCACGGCTATGGGCCGTTTGCTGGTCGATCCGACGGCATCCTTTCTGTTAGGCGGAAACCAAGAGCAACCATGAAAATTGCAATCCTGTCCCGCAACAAGCGGCTTTATTCCACCCGACGTCTGGTGGAAGCCGGCGAGGCCGCCGGCCATGAAATGCACGTGATCGACACCCTGCGCTGCTACATGAGCATGGTGTCCCACAAGCCGGAGATTCACTTCAAGGGCGAAGTGCTGGAAGGCTTTGATGCGGTGATTCCCCGTATTGGTGCATCCATTACCCAGTACGGTACCGCCGTGCTGCGTCAGTTCGAGATGATGGGCGTGTTTCCGATCAATGAGTCGGTGGCCATTTCCCGTTCCCGTGACAAGCTGCGCTCGCTGCAGTTGCTGTCGCGCAAGGGTGTGGGCCTGCCGATCACCGGGTTTGCCCACTCCCCGGATGACATTCCCGACCTGATCAACATGGTTCGTGGTGCACCGCTGGTGATCAAGATGCTGGAAGGCACCCAGGGCATCGGTGTGGTGCTGGCGGAAACCCGCAAGGCCGCCGAGTCAGTGATCGAGGCCTTCATGGGGCTGAATGTGTCGGTCATGGTGCAGGAATATATTCAGGAGGCCGGCGGCGCCGACATCCGCTGTTTCGTGGTGGGCGGCAAGGTGATCGCCGCCATGAAGCGCCAGGCTCTGCCCGGCGAATTTCGCTCCAACCTGCACCGTGGCGGCAGTGCCAGCCTGATTCGCATCACCCCGGAAGAGCGCGCCACCGCCGTGCGTGCGGCGCGCATCATGGGCCTCAATGTGGCCGGTGTGGATATTCTGCGCTCCAATCATGGCCCGCTGGTGATGGAAGTGAACTCCTCGCCGGGGCTGGAAGGCATCGAAAATGCCACCCACAAGGACGTGGCCGGCATGATCATCAAGTTTATCGAGAAGGATGCGCGCCCCTACCGTACGCAGACCAAGGGCGCCAAGGGGTAGACGCCGTTAACAGTGAAGCGGAAATCCCCACTGCGTGCAGGAGGGTGTCGTTGAGCATGGCTCGTGGTGCATTTCAGGTTTGTGGTGAAAAATGAAAAACACAAAAGAACCCAGGAACAAGCCCTTCGAGATTGATGGTGTGACGGTGCAGCCGGGCACCCGGGCCAAGGTGGAACTGCCGCTGGCCCAGCTCTATACCCAGACGCCGTTGAATGTGCCGATCCATGTGATCCATGGCCGCCGCCCGGGACCGGTGCTGATGGTCAGTGCCGCCATTCACGGTGACGAACTTAACGGCGTGGAGATCATCCGGCGCCTGCTGCGCCATTCCGCCCTGAAAAGCCTCAACGGTACCCTGATGGCGGTGCCGGTGGTGAACGTGTTTGGCTTCATCCACAAGACCCGTTATCTGCCGGATCGCCGTGACCTCAATCGCTGTTTCCCCGGCTCGGAAACCGGCAGCCTCGGCGCGCGCATGGCCTGGCAGTTCAAGAGCCAGGTGCTGGACCGTGCCACCCATGCGGTGGACCTGCATACCGGTGCCATTCACCGGGCCAACCTGCCACAGATCCGTGCCGACCTGTCCAGTGACGATACCGCTGCCATGGCCAACGCCTTCGGCGTGCCGGTGGTGATCAATTCGGTGCTGGGCGAGGGCACCTTGCGCGAGGTGGCCGAGGCCCAGGGCATTCCGGTGATTACCTACGAGGCCGGCGAAGCACTGCGCTTTGACGAGGGCAGCATCCGCGCCGGGGTCAAGGGGGTACTCAATATCATGCAGCACCTGGGCATGACCGGCTCGCGCCGCACCAAGGCGCCGGCGGAGCCCTACATCGCCCGCTCTTCAAGCTGGGTGCGGGCCGAGCGCGACGGTGTCTTCCTGTCACTGGTGGCGCTGGGCGCCTGGATCAAGAAGGGCGATCTGATCGGCCGCATCTCCAGCCCCTTCGGTGGTGAGGATGTGGATATCCATTCGCCCGCTGCCGGCATTCTGGTGGGTCGCAACAACCTGCCGCTGGTCAACGAAGGCGAGGCGCTCTATCACATTGCCCGCTTCGAGGAAGTCAGCGAGGTGGCCCAGTCCCTGGAAGAGTTCACCTCGGATATCGAAAAGGGCCCGACCCTGGCCGGCCAGCCTCCCATCGTCTGAGGCGCCGCTGTGGCGGTAATCACATCCTTGTGTATGCATGTCTTGGCATTTTTGCCGCAGCATGCCAGCATCAAACTGGATAGATACCGCCGGGGGGAATGACTGGCGGCTAACGCAACCAGGGAAGAACAATAATGCGAACCTGTAGCCTGCCAGCCGCCATGCTGGCCTGCGGCCTGTTGCTGACCGTGTCAGCCGGTGCTGCCGAGGTGTCGGTCTCTCCGGCCGGTGCCTTTTCCGCCTCCGGCGATCTGGCCATGAAAAAGGGCCATATCCCGGTCACCTGCGCCACCACCTTCGACGGTACCGTGGCCGGCGATGGCGCCATTGAAGTCACTGCGGTGCACTTCGGCGGCCTCAACCCCCTGTGCAAGAGCATCAAGGCCCTGGGCCTGCCCTGGCAAGGCCAGGTGGACAGCCCGCATCAACTCACCGTGCAGGATATGCAGGTGAAGGTGCGGGTCCCGGTGCTGGGCGGAATCTGCGGGCCCGGCCCGGTGTCGCTGGTGTGGCGCAATGCCCGGGCCTCCGCCGCCTTCGAGCAGGTCACCCTGGGACCGGACTGTGCCATGGATGGCACCATGATCACCTCGCCGTCGGTGGATATCCGCGCCGTGGACACCCTGTCGGTGGCAGAGCAAACCCGGTAAGGGTTTGTTGAGCTATTTGCCTCTGCGCGTATGAGCTTTGTTATTCCGGCCTGATCGGCGTTTCCCCTGACGGGAAACGCCCTATATCATAGCGCCCCACTGATACAGGCTGATGCAAGGACATAACGATGCAAAATGTGGTGGCGATTCCTGCCAATCCGGCGCTGGTTAACAGCACCGAAGATTTCCTGCACGCGGTGGAGCATGACCGCAAGGACAGCGCAGAAAAATTCATCCACATGGTGGATCATCTCACCGATCGCATTCTCAGCCTGTTCCTGGTGGAGCCGGCCAATATGGCGCAGCTGAGCTCCGGCCAGCAGAAGATCATCGACTTCGCTGTCAGCACCGGCGGCAAGGCCTCCAGCATGCTGACCCGGCAGATCTTCAAGAAGGTCACCAACAAGGAATTCGCGCCGGTGGTGGAAAACGTCAAGGCCATGTACTGGCAGGCCGGTGCCGACAATGACAACCACGCCTATATTGCCTTTCCGGTGGACGATGCCTTCGCCGCCCAGTTCCGCCAGGCCGCCGAGCTGTGCGCCGAGGGCAAGGGCACCCAGGACGTGGAGCTGGTCACCCGTGCCATGGGGTCCGTGGCGGACAAGATCATTGATGAGGTGTTTGTCGCCAATACCAAGGTGGTGAAGATCGGTTTCGTTACCCAGAAAGCCCTGAACGTGGGCGTGGACGGCAGCCGCAAGGCGGTGCATGCGGTCAACAACAAGGTCCTGCGCAACCTCAGCGATGAAGAGCTGAAAGGCTACATGGCGCACTATCAGGGGATCCTGCGCCAGCGCGGTTAATGACCGGGCGGCAATGAAAAACGGGGCCATCTGGCCCCGTTTTTTTATGCCTGGCTGGCAGGCTTGCGTGCCGGGCGCCGGCGGCGGCGCGGCGGGCCCTTGCGGGCGGGCGCACCATCGGCGCGACCGGCGGGTTTGTTGCTGCCGCGCGGTTGGCCGTTGCCGGCGCCGCGCTTCTGGCCGTTATTCTGGCCGGCGGGCTTATCGGACTTGGGCTTCTTCGGCCGCCGACGTTTCGGTGGCAGTGGCTCGCCGGCGTCCGGCACCACTTCCGAGGGCACAAAACCGTCGATCTGGCGACGTTCCAGTTTTTTCTGGATCAGTCGCTCGATGTCTTTCAACTGCTTGCTCTCGTCGGCGCTGACCAGGGATACCGCCTGGCCGCTGGCGCCGGCCCGGCCGGTGCGGCCGATACGGTGAACGTAGTCCTCCGGCAAATTGGGCAGGTCCACGTTGACCACCTGGGGCAGCTGGTCGATATCCAGACCGCGGGCGGCAATGTCGGTGGCTACCAGGGCCCGCAGTTTGCCGCTCTTGAAGTCCGCCAGGGCGCGGGTGCGGGCATTCTGGCTCTTGTTGCCATGGATGGCGGCGGCCTCGATACCACCGGCTTCCAACTGCTTGGCCAGCCGGTTGGCGCCGTGCTTGGTGCGGCTGAATACCAGCACCTGGTACCAGTTGTGGGTATTGATCAGGTGGGCGAGCAGGGCCGGCTTGTGTTTCTTGTCCACCGGAATGATCCATTGAGTGACCAGCTCGGTGGTGGTGTTGCGCGGGCTCACGTCAATTTCCACCGGCTGGTTGACCAGCCCCTTGGCCAGCGCCCGGATCTCCGGCGAGAAGGTGGCCGAGAACATCAGGTTCTGCCGCTTGGGCGGCAGCTTGGCGAGGATTTTGCGGATATCGTGGATGAAGCCCATGTCCAGCATGCGGTCGGCTTCGTCCAGCACCAGAATTTCCAGCTGATCGAAACGCACGGCATTTTGCTGGTAAAGGTCAAGCAGACGGCCGGGGGTGGCCACCAGCACATCCACGCCGCCGCGCAGACGCTGCATCTGCGGATTGATCTTGACTCCACCAAAGACCACGGTGCTGCGCAGGGGCAGGTTCTTGCCGTAGGTTTCCACGCTTTCGGCCACCTGGGCGGCCAGTTCGCGGGTGGGGGTCAGTACCAGGGCCCGTACCTGATTGTGGCGTACCTTGGGGCCATGGCTCAGACGTTCCAGCAGCGGCAGGGTAAAACCGGCGGTCTTGCCGGTGCCGGTCTGGGCGGCGGCCATCACGTCCTTGCCGTCCAGTACGGCGGGAATCGCCTGGGCCTGGATCGGCGAGGGTTGCGTATAGCCTTTTTCGGCCACGGCCGACAACAGGGCATCACTGAGCCCGAGATTGGAAAAACTCATGAAGGGGAATCGAATTATCGAGAAGGGGCGCGAAGACTAACCGATATCTTCGCGCAACACGAGCGCTTAATGGGACAGTTTTCGATCAGGCTGCCAGGATGGCGGCACGGATTTCAATGGTCTGCCAATCGCTGTGATGGTCGGCATGGCTGTCTTCAAATACCTGGGCCAGTTCGTCCGGTACCCAGTCGAAGGTGCTGATGTCGTCCTGTTCCATGGTAGTTTCCCCTTGTATGACAGCTTTACAGTAAGGGGTGGGCGACAATCGGGTCTGTTGCCCTGTTGTAAGCTTTTGCTTACAGAGCGTGACGATATTGGCTTTTTGTGCATGGCAGGGAGGTGGCAATGGAAGACCTGGACTGGGCCCAGATGGGCACGCACCTGTACCAGCTGGGGCTGGCATTCCTGCTGGCGCTGCCGGTGGCCTGGAACCGGGAGCGCCGGGCCCGGGGCGCCGGCCTGCGTACCTTTCCGCTGGTATCGGTGGCCGCCTGTGGCTACATGCTGGTGGGCATGCAGACGTTCAGCGGCTCGGATGCCGAGGCGCGGGTGATGTACGGCATTATCACCGGCATGGGCTTTATCGGCGGCGGGGCGATCCTCAAGGAGGGGGCCAATGTCAGCGGCACGGCGACTGCGGCCAGCCTCTGGAATACCGGTGCCATCGGCGTTTCCGTGGCGTTCAGCCGTTACGAGATCGCCGTGGTGCTGTCACTGATCAACTTCATCATTTTGCAGTTCTTCACCTCGTTCAAGCGCCAGCCCCGGGAACCCTTGGACTGATCAGCATTGCGCCAGAATGGCCTGGCGCACGCAGTGCAGTACCCCGGTGGGCCAGTCATCGCTCAGATGATCGCGTAGCTGGCGGTAGCTGAAGGTATCCTCGGCCAGGTTGGGCTGGCTGAGCAGGGCATCCTGAATGATGCCGATTTCCACCTCTGACAGGCCCAGTGCCTGCTCCAGTGTCAGCTGGCCGCTGGCCACCAGTTCCGCCAGCTGGCGGTAGACCGTCTGTTCGTTGATGCCCTGCTGGTTGGCGATCTGTGCCGGGCTCATATTGGCCTGGGCCAGTGCCAGTATCTCGTTACTGTCCGGGCCGGCGGGTTCCGCCACGCCATCGGCCGCATCGTCGTTGTCGTTCAGTACGGCCAGAAAATCATCGCCGTAACGCTCCAGTTTGCGATCGCCCACGCCGCTCACCGCGGCCAGTTCCCGGCGGTTGCGGGGGCGTACGGCCAGCATGTCCATCAGGGTGGCGTCATGGAAGACCACGTAGGGCGGCACCCCTTCTTCCTCGGCCAGGCGCTTGCGGCAGGCGCGCAGGGCTTCCCAGAGTACCCGGTCGGCCTCGGCCACGGCGGAGTGGCTGCGACGGGTGGTGGTCTTGCTGGCCTTGGCCAGCTCCCGGCGCAGGTGCAACGGCTTTTCGCCGCGCAGGTAGGGGCGGCAGGCTTCGGTGAGTTGCAGGGCACCATAGCCGTTCATATCCACGGTCAGCAGGCCCTGGGCCACCAGCTGTCGATAAATGCTCTTCCACTGGGTGGCGTTGAATTCGTTGCCGATGTTCCAGGTGGACACATGGTCGTGGCCGGCGCTGGCCACCTTGTCGGAGCGGTTGCCGGTGAGCACGTCGATCAGGTGGTTGACGCCGAAGCGCTGGCCGGTGCGGTAGACGCAGCTGAGCGCTTTCTGGGCGGCCTCGGTGGCATCGAACGTCTGTGGTGGGTTCAGGCAGGTGTCGCAGTTGCCACAGGGCTGGGCCAGGGTTTCGCCGAAATAGTGCAACAGGGCCTGGCGGCGGCAGCGGGTGATCTCGCATAGCCCCAGCATGGCCTCCAGGCGCTGGTGCTCGTTGCGTTTGTGCTGCTCGCTGCCGTTGCTCTGCGCCAGCATCTGCTTGAGCTTGATGGCATCTTCCAGGCCATAGGCCATCCAGGCGGTGGCTGGCTCGCCGTCACGGCCGGCGCGACCGGTTTCCTGGTAGTAGGATTCGATGCTCTTGGGCAGGTCCAGGTGCGCCACAAAGCGCACATCCGGTTTGTCGATGCCCATGCCGAAGGCAATGGTGGCGACAATGACCAGGCCGTCTTCGCGCAGGAAACGCTGCTGGTTCTTTTCACGGGTGCCGGCGGGCAGGCCGGCGTGGTAGGGCAGGGCGTTGATGCCCTGCTGGCAGAGCCAGTCGGCCACCCGCTCCACCTTGTTGCGTGACAGGCAGTAGACAATGCCCGCCTCGCCGCTGTGCTCGGTGCGCAGCAGGCGCAGCAACTGATTGCGCGCACCGTCCTTGCGTTCGATGCGGTACTGGATATTGGGCCGGTCGAAGCTGGAGACAAAATGGCGCGCCTGGGTCAGATCCAGCCGTTCGGCGATTTCCGTGCGGGTGCGGTTGTCGGCGGTGGCGGTGAGCGCGATGCGCGGCACGCTGGGGAATTCCCGGTGCAGCAGTGACAGTTGCAGATAGTCGTTGCGAAAGTCATGACCCCACTGGGACACGCAGTGGGCTTCGTCGATGGCAAACAGGGCAATGTCAGCCTGCTTGAGCAGCGACAGGGTTCGCGGCTGTATCAGGCGCTCCGGGGCAATGTAGAGCATGTCCAGCTCGCCCTGCAGCAGCGCCGCTTCCAGTTCCCGCACCTGATCAAAGGCCAGGGTGGAGTTGAGAAAGCCGGCCCTGACGCCCAGTGCCTTGAGAGCATCCACCTGGTCCTGCATCAGGGCAATCAGCGGGCTGATCACCACGCCGGTGCCCGAGCGGACCAGGGCCGGTATCTGATAACACAGGGATTTACCGCCACCGGTGGGCATCAGTACCAGGGCATCGTCGCCCTGGATCAGGGTATCGATGATGGCCTGCTGTTCACCGCGGAACTGGTGGTAGCCGAAGACGTGCTCGAGAACGGAATGGGCATCGGATTGCATGGCGCGAGTATACCTGCCGGGCCTGCGGTGTGACATCCATGAACCACTGCCGGGCATGAAATCCCGGCTGACAATGGTTGTCCGCCAGAGGCCCCGGGGGTTGTCAGCCAATCGCTTGCTCAAAGGTAGGAATTATGATTCACTTCTTTTAAAGAAATGAACTCAAGTTCCGATTAACTGCCGACTCCGGCGTCCGACAGGCGTGCACCCTGGTCGATGGCGGAGGGCGTAGACTGGCGAGAGTGCCGGCCGGGGGTCACTGACCCGGCGGCAAACTGCCCTGTGGAGAGCCACCATGAATGCCAAGCATGACACCCTCAACGCTGACCCCATGGCCATGACCCATGAAGTCTTCAACCAGGCCCGGGCGCTGGAAGACTACAACGCCTATGACAGCGACACGGCTCTGCGCGAGGCGGTGCGCCGCCATGGTGCCGGTTGGGCCGAGCCCCAGCTGTCCGCCCACGGCGCCCGCACCGGCAGCGCCGAGGTCATTGAGTGGGGGTTTCTGGCCAATGAACACAAACCCCAGTTCTTCAGCCATGACCGTCAGGGTTACCGGGTGGACTACGTCAAATACCACGAGGCCTACCACCGGCTGATGGCGCTGGGCCTGGAGGCCGGCATTCATTCGGCGCCCTGGGCGGCGCCACGGGCCGGGGCCCATGTGGCCCGGGCCGCACAAAGCTACCTGCAGGCCCAGGCGGAGGCCGGGCATGGCTGCCCGCTGACCATGACCTTCGCGGCGGTGCCGTCCATCAAGCTGACCCCGTCACTGGCCAAGGAATGGTTGCCGAAAATCCTCAATAACGCCTATGACCCGCGCAACGTGCCCCACACGGAAAAGCAGGCGCTCACCATCGGCATGGGCATGACCGAGAAACAGGGCGGCTCCGATGTCCGGGCCAACACCACCCGCGCTTACCCGATAGGTGCCGAAGGGCCCGGTGAGGCCTATGAACTGGTGGGCCACAAGTGGTTCACCTCCGCGCCCATGTGCGATGCCTTCCTGGTGCTGGCGCAGACCGGGGCCGGCGTCAGCTGTTTTCTGGTGCCGCGCTGGCGCCCGGATGGCAGCAAGAACCCGATCCAGGTGCAACGTCTGAAGAACAAGATGGGTAACGTTTCCAACGCCTCGTCGGAAATCGAGCTGCGTGGCGCCCTGGGCTGGCTGGTGGGCGAAGAAGGCCGTGGCGTGCCGGCCATCATCGAGATGGTGGCCATGACCCGTTTCGACTGCATGATTGGTTCCACCTCCGGGCAGCGCCAGGCCGTTGCCCAGGCCGTCAACCATGCCCAGGGCCGTGCCGCTTTTGGCAAGACACTGATCGATCAGCCGCTGATGCGTAACGTGCTGGCGGACCTGCAGCTGGAAGTGGAGGGCTCACTGGCCATTGCCATGCGCATGGGCGAGGCACTGGACAACACCACCCTGGACCCGGCCAATAGCCACGAAAAGCTGCTGCTGCGCCTGGGCCTGCCGGCGGGCAAGTACTGGATCTGCAAGCGCACCCCCTTCCATGCCTACGAGGCCATGGAATGCCTGGGCGGTAACGGTGTCACCGAAGACTTCATCATGGCCCGTCTCTACCGGGAGGCACCCATCAATGCCATTTGGGAGGGGTCCGGCAATGTGCAGGCGCTGGACATGCTGCGTGCCCTGGCCAAGACGCCGGCGGTGCTGGACACCTGGTTTGCCGAGCTGGGCAAGACCGCCGGCAGTGATGCCCGTCTGGACAAGGCGGTGAATGCCCTCAAGCAGGAATTCACCGACATGGACGATGCCGAATACCGGGCCCGGGATATTGTTGATCGCCTGTCCTTGACCATGCAGGCCAGCCAGCTGGTGGCAGCGGGCAACCCGGCCGTGGCGGATGCGTTTATCGCCTCCCGCCTGGGCCAGCACGGTGATCGCAACTACGGCACCCTGCCGCGGGGGCTGGACCTGGACACCCTGCTGCAGCGCGCCAATCCCTGGCAGGCCTGATGTTGGCCACTGACAGAGGCCCGGTGGGTCGGGATAATGTCGGTTTTGTCTGGAAGGCCGATTGATGGCGTACCGTGAAACTGATCAGGTCAGGGCCAGAAAGGCGGCGCAGCGCGAGCACCTGCTGGTCAGTGCCGAGCAACTGGTCCGTGAGGGCGGCTTTGCCAACCTGACCATGCAGACCCTGGCCCGTCAGGCGCGCGTGGGCGTGGGTACCCTTTACCGGTACTTCGATAACAAGGGGCGGCTGGCCGCGGAGGTGTTCCGCCGCGCCACCGAGCGTGAGGTGGCGGCGGTGGCGCAGGCCATGACCCACGGCGACACGGTGGTGGCGCGTCTTACCCATGTGCTGCAGGAATTTGTGCGGCGGGCCCAGTCGGCCCCCAAGCTGGCCTGGGCACTGATTGCCGAGCCGGTGGACCCGGAAGTGGACAGTGAGCGTCTGCATTACCGACGCCAGTACGCCAGCCTTTACCAGGCGCTGTTGCGTGAGGGCGTGGCGAGCGGCGAGCTGCCCGAGCAGAATATTGCGGTGGTGGCGGCGGCCATGGTGGGCGGCATTGCCGAGGCCCTGGTCGGGCCCCTGTCCGAGCCACTGGAGCAGGATGACGTGGCCGAAGCCCTGGTGGGCTTCTGCCTGCGTGCCATCGGTCTATAACCCGCGACGGCTCAGAGTTTCAGCTTGCCGGCAATCTCGAACCACAGGGCGCGATAGGCCTGGGCGGAGGGCGTGTAGGGCGCGAATTCGCCCACCGGAGCCCGGTGATCGCCCATCTGTTCCACATGGGTGGAGTAGGGGATCCAGGTTTTCAGCCCGCCTTTCATGCTTTTCGGGCGCTTGACCAGCATTTCCACGTGCAGGTCTCGGTGGCGGTCGACCATGTTGAAGAAAGGCACCACCGTCAGGTGGCCGAATTTCTTGTTGTCCAGCCATTCGCGTACCTGGTCGAAGGCACGCAGGGACAGGTGGGTGGGAATCACCGGCACGAACAGATAGTCCGCCGCTGCAAAAATGCTTTCCGCCACCGGGCTCAGGGTCGGCGGACAATCCAGAATCACCAGCTCGTAGCTTTCCCCCAGGGGGGCAATCAGCTGCTTGATACGGTTCCTGGCGCCGCCGTTTTCCACCAGCTTGATATCGGCGTTGCGCATGCTCAGATCCGCGGGGATGGCATCCAGATTGGGCCAGCGGGTGGCACACTTGAGCCGGCCAACGGGCTGTTTGCCCTTGAGCACGGTACCGGCCTTGTAGCCCTCGCCCTGGTCCACGCCCAGATAAAAACTGGCCGCCCCCTGGGGGTCCAGATCCCACAACAGCGTACGGTGTTTCCAGCGGGAGGCGTGCCAGGCCACGTTGACCGCCGTGGTGGTTTTCCCGACACCGCCTTTCAGATTGTAAAAGGCAATGGTTTGCATGACTCGGCTTTCCTGTAAGCTGTATATGTAGCGCAGACGACGGCGGAACCACAACGCCAGTGTGGGGTCAGGCTAGCATGAACCGGCCAGCCTGTCTCACGATGGCTTGTGGTGCCGGCCTGGTGGCGCTTTAATAGCGGTCCATACACGGGACCAGAAGAGTCCGAACGGCCACGGAACCGGTGGAAGAGGTCAGGGTGACAGCCGACAATCGCTATCAAGTTTTTATCAGCGCTACCTATCCGGATATGCAGGAGGCGCGTCAGGCGCTGATGGTGCCGCTGATGGACATGGGTCTGATGCCCACCGGGTTCGACAGCAGCGCCGCCGACGGCAACACCCTGTTGCCGGTCATTCAGCGGATGATCGAGGAAAGTGACTATTTCATTCTGCTGGTGGGCGGCCGTTACGGCACTCTCTCGCCCATGGGGCTCAGCGAGATTCATCGCGAATATATCTTTGCCGCCACCAAGCGCAAACCGGTAATCGCCCTGATCCACGACAACCCTGCCATGCTGCCCGAGAGCCGCCGGGAAACCACCCGTGAAGGCCAGGTACGTCGCGAGGATTTCGCCCGCCTGCTGGAGAACAAGGCCATCTGTTACCGCTGGAGCACCGAGAAGGGCCTGGCGGAACTGATCAGCAAGGTGATGCCCGAGGTCATGCGCGAGCACCCGGCGGATGGCTGGATCCGCGCCGACCGGGCCGGGCAGGGTGGTGGTGCCCAGAGCGCGGCGCTGAAGGAGCGTATTGCGGTGCTGGAGAAAGAGCGAGAAGAACTGCTCGCCCAGGCCCGCCCGCCGCTCAAGAGCCTGGCCCGCGGCAGTGACCAGGTCAGTCTGGATTATTCCTGCAATGTCTACGAAGGCGGTGACTGCAAGCTGGCCATGGCCAGCACCCGCATTAGCTGGGACCAGGCCTTTGCCTGCGTGGCGCCCCTGATGCTCAACCCGGCCTCGGAAATGTCGCTGCAGAAAGCGCTGGAAGACTACATCGGCCGGCGGGCGCTGGCGGACGTGCAGGGTGATTTCCCCAAGGCCCACGCGGTGCGCAACGTGGTCATGGCCAGCCATGCCTTCAACCAGGTCAAGGTGCACCTGCGTGCGCTGGGGCTGATCAACAAAAGCCAGGAAAAGGACAGCCGCGGCCTGCCCATGTGGCAACTCACCGCCCACGGCGATAACACCATGAGCCAGGTAATGGCGGTGAAGCGGTCGGTGAGGGTTAAGATTTAATTGATAATTTAGAATGGATAATTGATAACGGCGCGAAGGCGCTATTCAACTGTCTGAAAGCAAAGAGGCCGCGTCCATAGTCTGGACGCGGCCTCTTGCGTTTGATAACCAAGGAACTGGCTCGCGCCAGTTATCAATTATCCATTATCAATTATCAATTAACCCCACCTTACTCTTGATAAACGCCACAACCTCATCCAGCGGCACATCGGTATTCTCCGCGTCCCGACGCCCCTTGTATTCCAGCACGCCGTTGTCCATGCCGCGCTCGGCAATGACAATGCGGTGAGGGATGCCCAGCAGTTCGCTGTCGGCCAGTTTTACGCCCAGGCGTTCCTTTTCCCGGTCGTCAAACAGAACCTCGATGCCGGCGGCGGTGAGGTCGCGGTAGAGCTGCTCGGCCAGCTCGCGCTCGCGGGGGCTCTTCTTGATGTTCACCGGCACCAGGGCCACCTGGAAGGGGGCGATGGTTTCCGGCCAGATGATGCCGCGATCATCGTTGTTCTGCTCGATGGCGGCGGCCACCACCCGGGTGACGCCGATGCCGTAGCAGCCCATGGGCATGACCACGGACTTGCCGTTTTCATCCAGCACCTTGGCGCCCAGCGCTTCGGAGTACTTGGTGCCCAGCTGGAAGATATGACCCACTTCGATGCCGCGTTTGATGGTCAGGGTGCCCTTGCCGTCCGGGCTCGGGTCGCCTTCCACCACATTGCGCAGGTCGGCGACCTGCGGCAGCGGCACATCGCGTTCCCAGTTGATGTTGAAGAAGTGTTTGCCGTCTTCGTTGGCGCCGGCACTGAAATCACTCATCACTGCCACGCTGCGGTCGGCGATCATCGTGATGGGCAAATTGACCGGGCCCAGGGAGCCGGGGCCGGCACCGATTGCCTTGCGGATCTCTTCCTCGCTGGCGAACGCCATGGGCGAGGCCACCGCATCCAGCTTTTCTGCCTTGATATCGT
Source organism: Alcanivorax hongdengensis A-11-3 (assembly GCF_000300995.1). Classification (GTDB taxonomy): domain Bacteria; phylum Pseudomonadota; class Gammaproteobacteria; order Pseudomonadales; family Alcanivoracaceae; genus Alcanivorax; species Alcanivorax hongdengensis. The sequence goes on from NZ_AMRJ01000016.1 coordinate 15,942, forward strand.
TGAGCTCGTGATCGCCACGCACCAGCAGGGCGACCAGCTCACCGTCCTCGGCGCCTTTTACCACCAGTGTCTTGACGGTTTTCTCGATGGCCAGGTCGAACTGCGCCACCAGTTCTTCAATGGTTTTGGCATTGGGCGTGTCCACCTTTTCCATGTCGGCGGTGGCTGCCGCCCGTTCGGTGGTGGGAGCCAGGGCTTCGGCCAGCTCCACATTGGCGGCGAAGTCGGAGCTGTCTGAGAAGGCGATATCGTCCTCGCCGGAGTCCGCCAGCACATGGAATTCGTGGCTGGCGGCACCGCCGATGGCGCCGGTGTCCGCTTCCACCGGGCGGTAGTCCAGGCCCAGGCGGTCGAAGATGGCGCAGTAGGCCCGGTGCATGATCTGATAGGTCTCGGCCAGGGAGGCTTCATCAATGTGGAAGGAGTAGGCGTCCTTCATGATGAATTCCCGCGAGCGCATGATGCCAAAGCGCGGACGGATCTCGTCACGGAACTTGGTCTGGATCTGGTAGAAGTTGGCCGGCAGCTGTTTGTAGCTGTGTACCTCGTTGCGCACCATGTCGGTGACCACTTCCTCATGGGTGGGGCCCAGGCAGAAGGCATTGTCATGGCGGTCGGTGATACGCAGCAGCTCGGGGCCATAGGCCGGTGCCCGGCCGGATTCCTGCCACAATTCCATGGGCTGAACCACCGGCATCAGCACCTCCTGGGCGCCGGCCCGGTCCATCTCTTCACGGATGATGGTTTCTACCTTGCGCAGTACCCGCAGGCCGGTTGGCAGCCAGGTATAAAGCCCGGAGGCCAGTTTGCGAACCATGCCGGCACGCAGCATCAGTTGGTGGCTGATGACAACGGCATCAGCGGGGGTTTCCTTGACGGTGGCAAGCAGGTATTGGGAGGTGCGCATAATCGCTCTTAGTGACCAGTGAATGCGGAAACGCCGATTCTAGGGCCTGAGCCGGGGATTGGAAACCGGCATGCCGGTTTTCCGGTATGGCCGTAACGCCGTCAGCGGTTGTGAAGCGGTCAGGCGAAAATGGATGGCGAACTGCTATCATGGCGTTTTCGAACCATGTTCATTTGTGATCGAGGATCAGGGCCTCCTTATGCTGAACGCACAACAAGTACAAGAAATCATTTATCAGGGATTGCCGGCGGCCTCCGAGGAAGGGCTGCGGGTCGAGCAGGTCGGCGATCATCGCGCCCGGGTCAGAACCCCGTTTCGCGAGTCAGCACTGCGCCCCGGCGGTACCCTGTCCGGGCCGACCATGATGGGGCTGGCCGATGCGGCCATGTACGCGGCCATCCTGGCGGCGCTGGGGCGGGTGGAAATGGCTGTCACCCAGAACCTCAATATCAACTTCCTGTCCCGCCCGGCGCCCCGCGACCTGATTGCCGAGGCAGTAATCCTGCGTCTGGGGCGCCGCTCGGCGGTGCTGGAAGTGCAGCTGTTCAGTGAAGGCGGTGAAGAGATGGTCGCCCATGTCACCGGCACCTATGCGCTACCGGCATCCACCAGGGCCTAGGGTCTGTTAAAAGGCCCATCGCGGATTCGCTGGAAAACGTACAAGGCCTGACGTCAGGCGTCTGACTCCAGGCTCAACCCCTTACAGCTGGCGCGGCGGTGATGTTTCGGGGTGACCCTTGCATGCGCACGCCTGTCCCCTTCACCTGCAAGCCCTCGCTTTGCCTGTGGGAGCGTGCTTGCACGCGAACAAGCCCTGTTGGTTGACAAACAAACGCCCGCAGGGGGGTAGCCGGTGAAGGTTTTGGCGTTGGGGTCTTTGGGGTTTCAGTCTATCGCGTCTGACGTCCGACCTCTGGCGTTGGACCAGGCTCTAATGCAGCTCTTTTTCCCAGATCAGGTCCAGGCTGTTGGCCTTGCTGCTTGAACGTGCCTCCAGGTGCAACTGGGTGGTCAGGGTATAGCGCAGCATGACCGTGGAAACGGCATCGAACAGCCCCACCGCATAGGACAGGTAAAGCCGGTCGGAAATCTGTTTGCCGAGCATCAGAGCTGCATCATTGGTTTCCCAGTCGCTGCCCACGGTGACCTCATCCAGGCCCAGCTTGTCGCCGATCTTCTCGGTCACGCCGCTGCCTTTTTCCAGCCCGTACAGGGCCAGGGCCTGGGCCACCCGGGCGCCATCGCTGTTGGAGCCCCGCTCCAGGGGGCGACCGGTGAGCAGGTAGGACATGGCCTGGCTCTGTTCCAGATTCGGTTCCGAGAAGATGGTCGCTTTCGGTTCCTGCAGGGTACCGGTCAGGCGCACGCCCACGGTCTGGTTCTCGCTGGGGATCTTGCGGATGGCACGGATATCCAGGCCGGGGTTGTCCGGTGCGCCCTGAAAGACAAGACGCCCGTCACTGATGGCCAGGTTCTGGCCGTAGGCCCGGTAACGCCCCTTGCGAATCAGCAGCTCGCCATTGAGCTGTAACGGCTCGCCGGGCTGTTGCTGCACCTGCACGCTGCCGCCCAGGTCCGCATTCAGGCCGAAGCCATTGAAATGCACCTGCTCACCCAGCGTCAGGGTAACCAGCAAGTCCAGGTCGGTACCGCGGCGGGTGTCTACCTGCTGGTGCACCAGCACCTGGTCGTCGCTGACGGTGATGGCGCCGGCGGGCAGTTCCACCGGGCGGATATCCGCCTCGGGAATGGCCAGTTTGCCACGCAGGGTCAGTACGCCGTCGCGGCTACCCAGGGTCAGATCCGGGCTGACCCAGGCCTTGGCATCGGGCCGGTCTGCCACCAGTAGATGGTCGCCGCGGATCTGGATGGCCATATCCAGCGGTTGCCGGGCCGGGTTCATGTTGCCGGTGATGTGCACCGTGCCATCGCCCAGCCGCGCCTGGCCCTTGAGGTTCAGTTCGCCCAGCGGTGAGCCATCCAGAGTCAGGGCCAGGTCATTGACCTCCACACCCAGGCGCGGCACCAGCGCGTGGCCGCCGGTCAGGCGTGCCTGGCCCTGGATGATCGGTTGGTGCGGTGTGCCGCCCAGGCGAAACTGGCTGTTGATGCGGCCTTCCACATTGCGCACATCCGGCGACAGAATGGACAGGGCGGACAGATCATCAATGTTCATGGTCAGGTCGCCGTCCATGGGCGCGGTGGCAGACAGGCCGTTTTGCAGGTTCAGTTGCACAATGCCATGGGGCGTGCGTGCATCCAGCTTGCTGGTCAGCCGGCCGTTATCGAGCTGGCTGTCCAGTTGCAGCTGTTCGATGGCCAGCGTCTGTGGCTGATCCGGATCATCAATCAGCAAATGAGCCTGGCCGGTGCGGGCACTCAAGGTGCCCCGGGGCGCGTCCACCGTGCCACTGAGGGCCAGTTTTGCCGTCAGGTTGCCGTCCAGGCGTGCCAGCGGTGCCATCAATCCATTGGCCAGCGACAGCGGCAGGGCATCCAGTTGCAGGTCGGCCTGAATGCGCCCGTCGTTACCGTGCTGGCCGGCCAGGCAGAGGTCACTGTCGCCGTTTTTCAGACACAGCGAGCCCAGGGACTGCTGATCGGCGCTGACGGTCAGCGCCGCCGGGCTGGCCTGCTGCCAGCTACCCAGTTGCTGTTGTTGCAGGCGGGTCTGATCAATCCGGCCCTGCCAGACCCACGTCTCGCTCAGGGCGCCTTGCAGACGCGTGCTCAGACCTACATCGTCATGCTCCAGGCGCACCGCCACACGGTGTTGCTGGCGACGGCCGTCGGCGTCCACGGTCAGATCGCCCAGTACGCTCTGGCCTTGCTGCTGTATTCCCCGGGCCGTCAGTTGCAGGGCCATGGGCTGCTTGCCCGGGCCCAGTTGACGAAACTGGCTGTCCACATGATCCACCTGCCATTGTTGCCAGCGCAGCCGGTTGCCTTGCAGTTGGCCGCTGACTTGCGGAGCCTGCGGGCTGCCGGTGAGGCGAAGGTCCGCGTTGAGTTGTCCGCCCAGGCGGCGGTCCAGCAGGCCGGTGCGGGGCAGGGTGGCGCGGGCATGCAGTGCCAGGCTGTCGCCGGCACGGCCCTCAAGCCGAATCCGGTTATCGGCCCAGCTGGCCTGGCCCTGCAGGTTCAGCGCCCGGGCGTTGCCGGTCACGCTGGCGCTGGCATGGGCGGGCTGATCGCGCAGCGTACCGTCCAGGGTCAGGTGGGTGTCTTCCAGCTGCCAGCCCTGTTCGGTCAGCTGCCCGCGGCTGTTGCCGTTGAGAGTCAGGGAGCCGGGCAGGCTGGCCAGCAGCCATTGCGGGTTGAGCTTGCCCTGCAGATCCAGTTGCCAGCGCCGGGTGGTCAGTGCCAGTTGTCCGCTGGCGGTGATGCTTTGCTGACCGTCGCTGAGGGTCAGGGGGGACAGGCTCAACTGCTGGTTGGCCAGCTTGCCGTCCAGCGCCACCGTCAATGCCTGCTCGCCGCTTTTCAGGCCGGTACGCAGTTGCAGCTGCTGGGTGTTCAGGTCGCCCCGGGTAATCAGTTGGCCCTGCCCCAGTGCCAGCGGTTGCGGCAGCTGCAGCGGCAGTGGCTGGGCCTGCCAGCGATGGGTCAGATCGAAACGCCAGTGACCGTCTTGCAGGGCCAGCTTGCCCTGGCTTTGTACCTGTACCGGCGCGCTGAGGCGATGTTCGATGGCCAGGTTTTCCAGCGGGCCGGATAACACTAACTGGCCGCGGGCCTGGCTGGCCTTAAGGGTGTCACTGTCCGCCAGCGGCATTTGCCAGTTGAGCTGACCCTGCATCGGGTAGGGCTGTGTCAGTTGCCCCTGCAGGTTGGCATCCAGCTGTACGCCGGCCACCTCCGCGCTCAGGCGGGCCAGGTTGAAGCGGCGCCAGGCCACCAGCTGCTGGCCTTCCAGATCAGACACCAGGGGCCGGTCATTGACGATCAGTTGCTGCAACAGCAGGTGCTCAATGCGCACGCCAAGGGGCAGCGCCAGGCTGTCGGGCAACGTGAAGGGGGGTTGCTGTTCGGTGGGTTCGGCCGGCGCCGTGTGAATCTCAAGGCGGCCCAGCTGTAGCTGATCCACCGTCAGCCAGCCTCGCAGCAGGGCGCTGGGCTGATAGTCCAGGCCCAGCCGGTCCAGCGTGACGGTGGTGCCGGCATAACGGTAATCGATACCGCCCAGTTGCAGACCGGTGAGCAGGGTGCCCTGCCATTGTGTCACGCTCAGTTCGCCGGGAATCAGCGGGCGCACCCGCTCCAGCAGCCAGCGGTTGCCGGTTTCGCTGCCCAGTAGCAGGGCCGCCCCGGCCAGCAGCAGGGCCATCAGCGCCAGCAGGGTCGCCAGGGTGAGGGTCAGGCCACGTCGAATCACAGGTCAGGCCCCATGCTCAGGTGAATGCGCCAGCTGCGGGACTCATCCAGGGCGCGGGCGAAATCCAGCCGGATCGGCCCCAGGGGCGAGCGCCAGCGAATACCGGCGCCGGCGCTGTATTTGGGGTCGAAGTTGTTCAGCTCGTTGAAAGCATTGCCGCCATCGGTGAATACCGCGTAATGCCACTGCCGGGTAATCGGGTGGTCGAATTCCAGGCTGGCGGTGGCCAGGTCCCGGCCACCGATCACATCACCATTGCTGTCTTCCGGGCCCAGGGCTTCATAGCCGTAGCCACGCACGCTGGAGTCGCCCCCGGCGAAGAAGCGGATGGACGCCGGCAGGTCGGTGACATCGGCCACATCGGTGTAGCCCAGGTCCAGCCGGGTGAGAATCCGCCCGCCGAGGACCGGCTGAATCAGCTTGCCGCTCAGGGTGGTCTGCACAAAGCTGGTGGACGATAGCAGGGCATCGTCGGCAAAGCGGATCTTGCCGCTCAGGCGCCATCCCTGGCGCGGGTAGATGGGATCATCGGCTTTCACGCGGCTGAGCTGAAAGCCGGGAATCAGCAGTTCGGCACGGTCGATCTGGTCGGCCACCTGATAGGTTTCATGCAGCCATTCCAGTGAGGTAGTGGCCACCCACTTGTTGTTCAGCTCGACAATATAGTCGGCGCCGGTGCTGAAGCGCTCGTTGTCATTGCTGTCGGTGGTTTCGTTCACGTAGCTGGTATGCAGATCCAGCCGTTCATGCACCGGGTCCTTGAGCGGAATCTGGTAACTGGCGCCGGCACCCTGGCGCACTTCCGACAGTTCGCTTTCCACGCTGAAACGGTGGCCGGCGCGGTTGACGCGGCGGTTCTCCACCCCCAGTCGCAGGCGCGGGCCGGTGTCGGTGCTGGCACCGATACCGGTGAGCAGCGACCAGCGATTGTTGTCGGTGAAGGTAATGTCCACCGGGATGCTGTGGCTGGCCCGGTCCGGCTCACCGCGTTGTACCCGTACGGCACTGAAATAGCTGGTACCCAGATAGGCCTGCTGGGTGGCCAGCAGGTCGCCATTGTCGAACGGGTCATCCTGCCGGTATTGCAGGTAGGCCCGCAGCAGCCGGTCGTTGAGGTTGCCGCCATGCAATGTGGTCTGGCCAAAATGGTAGCGCGGACCGCTGTCCACATGCAGGGTGACGGTGGCGGTATTGGCGCGGGTATCCACGGTCAGCCGGTGTTCGGTGAGCGAGCCTTCCACATAACCGCGGCTGATCAGGCTCTGTTGCAGGGCCTTGCGCAGGGAGCTGTAGTGATCATGGCGCAGCGGGTCATCCACGTTCAGGCCGGCCTTGTCCTGCAGCTTGCGAAACGCCGGGTCGCTGGCAGCATCACCCTGGATGCGAATATCCACCGCGCTGATGTGCACCACCGGGCCGGGTTGCACGTCCAGATTGACACTGGCGCAGCTGTCCTGATGTTGCGGGTTGAGGGTCAGGGTCAGGCGTGGGTGGTAATAACCCATGGCCTGCAGGGCGTCACTGGCGTGGCTGCGGATCTGCTGGCGCAGCAGGCCGTACTGGGCACGCGGCGGGTGACAGGGGTAGCGCTCGATATTGACCAGGTTGCGGATATTGCTGATGACGGCGTCATCCGCCGTGCCGCTGAACGTCATGGCGGGCACATCATCTTTGGCCTGTACCAGGGCCGTTGCCAGCATCAGGCATACAAAAAGTCCCGGCCAGATGCCGCCTCTGAATACCAAGCCTTGCCGTCCTGTGGTTGTTCGGTTTCGCACCGGCACAGTGTACGGCAAGGGGCGGGAAAACAGTTAGCGTTCGCGGTCGTAATTGCTGGCGCTGGGACGTTTTTTCAATCGCCGTTGCAGGGTGCGCCGGTGAATGCCCAGTGCCTGGGCGGCGCGGGAGATGTTGCCGTCATGGGCGTCCAGGGTGCGCTGGATATGTTCCCATTCCAGCCGCTGTAGTGATGGTGGTGTTTCGGGCAGGGTGGGCGGTTGGCTGGCCGGGTCCATGTGCAGGGCGGCGAGAATCTCGGTCACATTGGCCGGCTTGGTCAGGTAATTGTGTGCGCCGCGGTGGGTGGCGGCCACCGCGGCGGCAATGCTGCCATAGCCGGTGAGGAGCAATACCCGGCAGTCCGGGAAGCGCGCCAGGATCGGTGCAATCAAATCCAGGCCGTTATCCTGGCCCAGGTTCTGGTCCAGCACCGCGGCATCCAGCCGTTCGCTCCGGTTCAGATGCTGGCTGGCTTCGTGATGGTTGTGGGCCACCTGCACGGTAATGCCGTGACGCTCCAGGGCGCGGGCGGTCTGACGGGCCAGCAGGTCGTCATCTTCCACGATCAGCAGGTGTTCAATGTCCATGGTGGCTCCAGCGTATGCGTGCCTCGGTCCATTGGCTGCCGAAGTCCAGTTCCAGTTCGGCGCCCAGTTGCTCCAGGGTGGTGGTGATCAGTGCCAGCCCCAGGCCCAGTCCCTGGCGCTCCGAGGCGCTGTGTGCCGGGCCATTGTCGCTGACCTGCAGCAGCCAGTGCAGCGGCTGGCGTTGCAGGCTGATATTCAGTTCCGTGGCGCCGGCATCCATGGCGTTATAGGCCAGGTTGGTGAGCACCCGCAACCAGCTGTCCGCATCCGATAGGGGCTGCTGGTCCTCGCCTTGAAAGTGAATACGCAGCGTTGGCGCCAGATGATTGAGATGCTGCTGTAGCCTGCCCACCAGTGCCCCGGCCGGCAGTTGTGCTGGCAGGTCGGTGTGGTTACTGCTCTTGAGCCGGTTGGCCACGCGCCGGGCCAGGGCATCCACCTGTTGCAGATCGTCGCGCAGCGGGGCGGGCAGGTCCGGGGTCTGCAGCATGTTGTCGGCCAGCATCACCAGGGTGCCCAGGGGGGTGTTCAGTTCATGGGCCTGGTCGGCCAGGGTGGCGGCAATCTGGTACATGCGCTCGCGCCGGCCGGCCAGGGCCAGGGCCTGTTCCTGCTGGCGGCGCTGTTGGCGCATCAGATGCTGAATGATCTGGCCCAGCAGGGTCAGCACCATCAGCAGGGCAATGAATACCGCGGCCATGCCGACACTGTGCAGGGCGCTCAGCTCCAGGCTCAGGGCATGCATGGGGCTGTCCATGGCCGGCATCTGATACCAGCTCAACGACAGCAGGTAGCCGCCCAGCACCAGCACGGTGATCAGCAGGGTGTTGGCCAGTGGCAGGGTGATGGATGCCAGCAGGGCCAGTACCAGCAGGTAGAAGGACAGCGGGTTGCCGCCGCCGCCAAAACCCTGCACCAGACCGATGAACAGAAGCACATCCAGCGCCAGCTCCAGCGTCAGCATCTGCCGTTGCCGGCGGATCGGCAGACGCAGGGTGACGGCGGTGAGCAGACAGGGCAGCAGCAGGGCGCCCAGCCACAACAGTTCCGGGCGGTGGTAGCCGCTGTGGCCCAGGGTACGCAGTGCCAGCAGGGCCAGGGCGATAATCAGCACCAGACCACAGCGCAGCCAGATCAGGCGCAGGCGCCAGTTGAGCAATGAAGGTTGAAAGTCCATGGCGCCATTGTAGAGGGTTTGGCGGTTGGCGGGGTGTGGCAGTTTGTCCGGGTCAGGGGCGTATCAGGGCGCCGTCCAGCAGCTCTGAGGCAAAGGCCGGCAGTTTCGGGTGGCGACGGTGAACGCTGTCGACATGGCGGAAACCGGCATTGAGAAAGGTGCGGGTAGTGTCGCGGGTCAGCTGACAGCCGCAGGCCAGGTGGCGCCAGGCCGGATTCATGCCTTTCTGCACCCGTTGTACCCAGCGCCGTTCGCTCAGTACATGCTCCAGGGCCAGCAGGGTGCCGCCGGGTTTGAGCACACGATAGGCTTCGGCGGCGGCCTTGTCCGGGTCGGGGATGGTGCAGAACACCAGACAGGCGATCACGGTGTCGAAGTGCTGGTCCGGGTAGGGCAGTTGCTGGGCGTCCCCGGTTTGCAGGTGAAAGCGTTGCGGTTGCTCACAGTGGTCGGCGGCCTGGCGGGCCAGGCCCAGTAATGCCTCGGCCGGTTCGATGCCGTGGATCTCGGTGGCCTTGTCACTGTAGAGGGGGAAGTTGGCGCCGGTACCGACGCCCAGTTCCAGCACCCGGCCGCTGGCCCTGGCCAGCAGCCGTTGCCGGTCCCGGTAGAGAGGACGGGTGGCCCAGTCCAGCAATACCGGGAAGAGTCGGTCTTCGTAGAGACTCATGCTATTTCTTTTCGGGCAGTTTGTACTTTTCCGGGTGGTTGAGCATGTCCATGGTGATCGGGTCGCTCAGCACACTGGTCAGGTTGCGGTCGGTGATCTTGCTGAACTTGCGGCGCAGTTTCTCGAACTTGCGGAAGCTGCGGAAGTTCAGGGCATACAGGCGCACTTCCTGCAGGCGCTTGTAGGAATACATCACGTCCAGCGCGTCCATGGAATACTCCGGGCGGATCTTCATGGCCTTTTCCAGGTAGCTGATGGCCTTGTTCAGGTCACGCTTGCGGTTCATGTAGATCAGGGCGTTGGCGTATTCGTAATTGATGATGGGGATGTCCGGGGCCAGTTCCAGCGCCTTGGCAAAGGAGTCTTCCACCGTGGTGGTACGGGCGCCGTAGGTCATGCGGCCGGTGAACTTGCCCACCCGGCGCATGATGCCCGCGTCCACGCCGGCGCGGAAGGCATAGGCCAGCGGCTGGGTCGGCATGATCTTGACGATATCGTCGGCGCTGTTCTTGATCTTGCCAATGTAGCGGCGGGCAACGATGATCGGCACCGGTGACTCTTCGGCAATACGGGCGATGGCGTAGGCATAGCCCAGCTCCACCACGGCAATAATGGGCGCCACCTCCGGGTCACCCCGGGCCTCGTCCATGTCGTCGAAGTATTCCTCGGCGGTGTTGGCCACATCCTGCAGCAGCATGTACTTGGTGCTCTGCCGCTCCGTCAGGTAGATGGCGTTCATCAGCTGGGAGAACAGTGCCGGAATCTTGCCGATGGTGCCCAGTTTCAGGCCTTCCACGCGGGCCTTCTGGAAGTCGCCGGCGAAGAACAGCCGCCACACGTCCAGGTAGCGTTGCTCCAGCTCGTTGTAGTCACCATGGAAATTCTCGATCCCTTCCTTCATGAAGGGATACTTTTCCATTTCCTTTTTCAGGTAACTGGCGGACGGGTAGGGCACCTTCAGGCCGCGCATCAGATAATCCCACTTTTGGCGGATCTGGGCGTCGGTGTAGGTGAAGTAGCTTTTCTTGTAGGGAACGTCGTTCCACTTTTCCTGGAAGATACGCTGGTCTACCGGAATGTCCTGCATTTGCAGTTCTTCCGCGGTGACTTCGTCCATCTCGTCGTCGGCTTCATCGTCATCGACGGCAGCATAGACATGGAGACTGAACAGGCACAGCACAAACAGGCACAGATAGCGCCAGTGGGATTGAGCGGATGCGGTCATGATCTTGCAGCTCTTGTTGTTGTTGTTTGTTCAGGCGCGCGGGCGCCATGAATGGGTCTTCCCTCGGAGGTTCCCCTTTATGATGTCCTAACAATGCCATGGGGTTACCCGGCGGACAAGTTCTCGCCGGTATGTGAAATGTAAAGTGGCGGGTGAGGCACCCTGTGCCAGGGTGCCGGAGGGCGGTTAGCGGGCGCCGGCCTCGCGCAGGGCGCGGGCGTAGTTTTCACTGCGGCCATGCTGCTCAATGATGCTGAGCATGGTGCGGCCCTTGGGGTCGCAGGCATCGATATTGCGGCCCTGGTCCTGAAAGAAGGCCACAAAACGGGCGAAATCCTCGGCGCGCAGTGCCCGGTAGGCTTTTTCCAGCACATGGAAATCCGCATCCACGCCGTCTTCGGCGGGGAAATCCAGAAATACCTTGATCTGCTCATCGGTCATCGGCTCGCCGATCACCTTCTGTTTGTCTTTACGCTCTGCCATGGGTTACTCCTCACTGTGCGGCGCGCATTATAGGCGCTGACAGCGGCCCGGGGCCAGTGGTGGGGAGGTTGGCGGCAGGATGTGGCGGGAAGCGGGAACACCGGGCGGCACGCCGCCCGGTGGGCAGGTCTGTCAGAGCACCATGTCCTTGAGCTTTTTCAGCGGACGAACCTTGACCGTGGTACGGGCCGGTTTGGCCGCAAAGGTGGTTTCTTCGCCGGTGAAGGGGTTGATGCCCTTGCGTGCCTTGGTGGCCGGCTTCTTCTGGGTCACGATTTTCATCAGACCGGGCAGGGTGAACTGGCCGGCGGCACGTTTTTTCAGGTGGCCTTCCATGATCACGCCCAGCTCGTCGAAGACGGCATTGACGTCTTTCTTGGCCAGGCCAGTGGTTTCACTGATCTGGTTGACGATCTGGGTCTTGTTCATGGGTTCGGTGATGGTCTTGATCTTGCGAGCCGGTGCGGCAGCCTTCGCCGCGGTTTTCTTGGCAGCGGCTTTTTTCTTTGCAGCCATGGATTGCTTACCCCTTTTTGGTGTCTTCCTGTGGTTCGGGCTCAACCCTTCCCCGGAAACAGGGGGGTGCCCTTTGCTTGGCTTCCTTGTCAGGTACGCCTCCGGACTGCACAACTCAGAGGGTCACTGATAGTGTCCGCATCCTGTTATATGCCAAGCCATTAGCGGGTACAAGGCGTGAAACCCCGGTTTTTTGCGATGATTTGCAGTTATTGGCGTCATTGCACCACCGTGGACCCCGAATGCACGGCCGGCATGGCCCGGCGGCGGTGGAATCGCTATACTGTGGCGCCTTTTTCAGCGGCCGGGGGGATCAGCGCGTCTGACCCGGGCTGCTTCATCGGAAATACAAGCGGATAAGAGAAGCATGCGAAGCCATTATTGCGGTGATTTGCGGGCCTCCCATGACGGAGAAACGGTTGAACTGTGCGGTTGGGTACACCGCCGCCGGGACCACGGCGGGGTGATCTTCCTGGACCTGCGCGACCGTAATGGTCTGGTGCAGGTGGTGTTCGACCCGGATACCGAGGAAGCCTTTGCCCGAGCCGACAAGGTGCGCAGCGAATACGTGGTGCGTTTGAGCGGCCGCGTACGTATGCGTGACGAAGCCGTGCGCAACGCCAAGATGGCCACCGGTGACATCGAGGTACTGGGCAAGGAGCTGACCATCCTCAACGAAGCCGCCACGCCACCGTTCGAGCTGGACGAGCATGGCGGTGCCGGTGAAGAGGTGCGCCTCAAGTACCGCTACATGGACCTGCGCCGCCCGGACATGCTGCGCAACTTCCAGTTCCGCTCCCGCCTGACCCACGTGGTGCGTGCCTTCCTGGAAGGCCAGGGCTTCATGGATGTGGAAACCCCCATCCTGACCCGCGCCACCCCGGAAGGGGCCCGCGACTATCTGGTGCCCAGCCGTACCCATGCCGGCAGCTTCTTTGCCCTGCCGCAGTCGCCGCAGCTGTTCAAGCAGCTGCTGATGGTGGCCGGCTTCGACCGCTACTACCAGATCGCCAAGTGCTTCCGTGACGAGGACCTGCGCGCCGACCGTCAGCCGGAATTCACACAGATCGACCTGGAAGCCTCCTTCGTGGAAGAAGAGGACATCATGGGCATCACCGAGAACATGGTGCGCTCCGTGTTCAAGGAACTGCTGGATGTGCAGCTGCCCGAGTTCCCGCGCATGCCGTTCTCCGAAGCCATGCGTCGTTTCGGCTCCGACAAGCCGGACCTGCGCATCCCGCTGGAGCTGGTCGACATCGCCGACCTGCTGGCCAATGTGGACTTCAAGGTATTCTCCGGCCCGGCCAATGATCCCAAGGGCCGGGTGGCGGCCATGAAGGTGCCCGGCGGCTGCAAGCTGTCGCGCAAGGATATCGACGGCTACACCAAGTATGTGAGCATCTATGGCGCCAAGGGCCTGGCCTACATCAAGGTCAACGACCTGGAGGCCGGTGCCGAGGGCCTGCAATCGCCGATCCTCAAGTTCCTCACCGAGGACGCCATCGAAGGCATTCTGTCGCGCACCGGTGCGCAGACCGGCGACCTGATCTTCTTCGGCGCCGACAAGGCCAAGATCGTCAACGAAGCCCTGGGCGCGCTGCGCGTCAAGGTCGGCCACGATATGGGCCTGGTGGAAGGCGACTGGGCGCCGCTGTGGGTGGTGGACTTCCCCATGTTCGAGGAAGAGGACGGTCAGTACTACGCGCTGCACCATCCCTTCACCATGCCCAGCTGCAGTCCGGAAGAGCTCAAGAGCAACCCGGAAGGCGCCCTGTCCCGGGCCTACGACATGGTGCTCAACGGCACCGAGCTGGGCGGCGGCTCCATCCGTATTCACAACCCGGCCATGCAGCGTACCGTGTTCGAGGCGCTGGGCATTTCCGACGAGGAAGCGGAAGAGAAATTCGGCTTCCTGCTCGACGCCCTGAAATACGGCGCGCCGCCCCATGGTGGCCTGGCCTTCGGCCTGGACCGTATGGTGATGCTGATGACCGGCTGCGACTCCATCCGTGACGTGATCGCCTTCCCGAAAACCCAGACAGCGGCCTGCATGATGACCAATGCCCCGTCCCCGGTGGACAACAAGCAGCTGCGTGAGGTGGGCGTCCAGGTCCGCAAGGAAGACGATTGAAAGGCGATGTCGGACGTCGGATGTCTGACGCGGGACACGTAACCGGTTCTGAAATCGTGGCAGTGCTTCCTGTTGATCGCTCATGGATTGGCAGGACGCTCAGTCTCTAATTGCGGGTTTTGGCGCTCGACGTCAGACGTTTGACATCCGACCTCAAGCAGCAAGCGGAGAATTCAATGGCAGGACATAGTAAGTGGGCCAACATCAAACACCGCAAGGCGGCCCAGGATGCCAAGCGAGGCAAGATCTTCACCAAGCTCATCCGTGAGCTGACCGTGGCCGCCAAGATGGGCGGCCCGGAGCCGGCGGACAACCCGCGCCTGCGGGCCGCCATGGACAAGGCCCTGGGTCAGAACATGACCAAGGACACCATCGATCGCGCCATCAAGCGCGGCGCCGGCGGTGACGACGGCGGCAACATGGAAGAGATCACCTACGAAGGCTACGGCAAGGGTGGCGTGGCGGTACTGGTGGAAACCATGACCGACAACGTCAACCGTACCGTGGCCGAGGTGCGCCATGCCTTCTCCAAGTTTGCCGGCAACCTGGGCACCAGCGGTTCGGTGGCCTTCCTGTTCACCAAGCGTGGCGAGATCTTCTTCGAGCCCGGCGTGGATGAAGAGAAGCTCATGGAAGTGGCGCTGGAGGCCGGTGCCGAAGACGTGGAAGAAATGAATGATGGCAGCTTCCTGGTCATTACCACCCCGGACAAGCAGTTTGGTGAGGTGGTCGATGCCCTGCGCGAAGCGGGCCTGGAATTTGCCGATGCGGAAGTGACCATGCACCCGTCCACCGAAGCGGAGATGGATGCGGACACCGCCGAGACCGTGCAGAAAATGATCGACATGCTGGAAGACCTGGACGACGTGCAGAACGTCTACACCAATGCCAGCTGGCCGAGTGAGGAATAAATCTGTTACTGGACATTTGGACAGCTGACAGGTACAAGATAGGCAGGTACGCAGTACCTGCCTTTTTTATTGCTGGTCAAAGGGTTATGGCACTCATTCTGGGTATTGATCCGGGTTCGCGGCGCACCGGTTACGGCCTCATCGAGCAGGTGGGCAACCGCAGCCGGGCGCTGGATTTCGGCACCATCAGCACCACCCACAAGGACATGCCGCCGCGGCTGGGGGACATCTTCGCCGGTATCGAGCAGGTCATGCGTCAGTTCGGCCCGGCGGAAGTGAGCGTGGAAAAAGTGTTCATGGCCCGCAATGCGGATTCCGCGCTCAAGCTCGGTCAGGCCCGCGGTGCTGCCATTGCCGCAGTGATGCAGGCGAAGGTGCCGGTGTTCGAATACTCCGCGCGCCAGGTCAAGCAGGCGGTGGTGGGCAAGGGCAGTGCCGAGAAAGTGCAGGTGGCGGAAATGGTCAAACACCTGCTGGGCCTCGACGCGCGCCCCCAGGAAGATGCCGCCGATGCCCTGGCCATTGCCCTGTGCCATGCCCACATGCGGGTATCGCTGGCGCGCATGGCCGGCGCTACGGCGGTGAGAAACAGAAGAATACGATGACGGGACAACCATGATTGGACAACTGCGCGGCACCCTGCTGGAAAAACGCCCGCCGCTGCTGCTGCTGGAGGTAGGCGGCGTGGGCTATGAAGTGGAAGCGCCCATGACCGTATTTTATGACCTGCCGGAAACCGGCGCCGAACTCACCCTGCATACCCACTTCGTGGTGCGCGAGGACGCCCAGCTATTGTATGGCTTTGCCTCACGCTACGAGCGTGAGCTGTTCCGCTCGCTGATCAAGGTCAACGGCGTGGGCCCCAAGATGGGCCTGGCGATCCTGTCCGGCATCGAGGCGGATCGACTGGCCCAGTGCATCCGTGATCAGGACACGACCTCGCTGGTGAAGGTGCCGGGCATCGGCAAGAAAACCGCCGAGCGGCTGGTAATCGAAATGGGCGACCGGCTGGACAAGATCGACGGCGCACCGGCCAGCCTGCCCGGCAAGATCAGCATCGCCGGCCCGGATGATGCGCGCAGTGATGCCATCGCCGCGCTGGAGGCACTGGGCTATCGCAACAAGGATGCCGCCAGCGCCGTGGCCAAGGTGACCAGTGAAGAAGAGCTCAGCAGTGAACAGCTGATTCGCCGGGCCCTGAAAAGTCTGGCAAGGTAAGCGCAGCACGCGCTAGTGCCTGATGTGAAAGTGGGAACATGGATAACGAGCGTTTGATATCGCCGGCCACGGTCGGCAGCCAGGAAGACCTGCAGGACCGGGCCATCCGCCCCGCCAGCCTGGCCGATTATCACGGCCAGCCGAAGGTCCGTGAGCGCATGGAAATCTTTATCGATGCCGCCCGCGGTCGCCGCGAAGCGCTGGATCACACCCTGATCTTCGGTCCGCCGGGCCTGGGCAAGACCACCCTGGCGCACATCATCGCCCGGGAAATGGGCAGCGAATTGAAATCCACCTCCGGGCCCGTGCTGGAAAAGGCCGGTGACCTGGCCGCCATCCTCACCAACCTGGAAGAGGGTGACGTGCTGTTCGTGGACGAGATCCACCGCCTGTCGCCGGTGGTGGAGGAAATCCTCTACCCGGCCATGGAGGACTACCAGCTCGACATCATGATCGGCGAGGGCCCCGCCGCCCGCTCCATCAAGCTGGACCTGCCGCCCTTTACCCTGGTCGGTGCCACCACCCGCGCCGGCCTGCTCACGGCGCCCCTGCGCGATCGCTTTGGTATCGTGCAGCGGCTGGAATTCTATTCGGTGGATGATCTGGCCGGCATCGTCACCCGCGCCTGCGAAATTCTGCAGATCCCCATTGAAAACGAAGGGGCCCGGGAAGTGGCCCGCCGGGCCCGTGGCACCCCGCGCATCGCCAACCGACTGCTGCGAAGGGTGCGCGATTATGCCGAGGTCAAAGGGGAGGGCGTGATCACCGAGGCCATGGCCCAGCGCGCCCTGGACATGCTGGAAGTGGACAGCTGTGGCCTGGACGGCACCGACCGACGATTGCTCAATACCATCATGCACAAATTTGATGGTGGCCCGGTGGGGCTGGACTCGCTGGCTGCGGCCCTCAACGAGGATGCCGGCACCCTGGAAGAAGTGGTGGAGCCCTACCTGATTCAGCAGGGGTTTATCCAGCGCACGCCGCGCGGGCGCATGGTCACCAACCACGCCTGGCGCCATTTTGGCCTGAGCCGGCCGGGCAGCGGCCCCGGGGATTTGTTTAATGAGTGAAAAATCTCCGCAATATGCGGAATTTACCCTGCCGGTGCGCGTCTACATCGAGGACACTGATGCCGGTGGCATCGTCTATTACGTGAATTACCTGAAATTCATGGAGCGGGCGCGCACCGAGTTCATGCGCGGCCTGGGCTATCAGCACTACGCCCTGGCCGACCAGAACTTTCAGTTTGTGGTGCATTCCGCCGAAGTGCTCTATAAACAGCCGGCCAGAATCGATGATGCACTGACTGTCAGTGCCCGCATTGAAAAACTCGGTCGAGCGGCCCTGGTATTTGACCAGCAGGTTCGCCGCGACGGCCAGCTGCTCTGCCAGGCCCGTATCAAGGTGGCCTGTGTCAGCGCCGATACATTGAAACCGGTGGCCTTGCCGCCGGCGTTATACCAACAATTTAACGCAGCCTGTGAAGGAGAGGCGGCCCATGGTTGAAGCATCGAGCATGTCCATTGTCAGTCTGATCATGAATGCCACCATCGTGGTGAAACTGGTGATGGCCCTGCTGATTGTGGCGTCGCTGATGTCCTGGTACATGATTGCCGGGCGCTTTCGGGTATTGGGCCGGGCCCACCGGGCCGGGCGAGCCTTCGAGGAGCGGTTCTGGTCCAGCGATGACCTGGCCTCGCTCTACAATCACTGCCGCCAGAATGCCAACCAGGATTCCGGTACCGAAGCCATCTTCCGTGCCGGCTTCCAGGAATTCGTGCGCCTGTCCAAGAGCACCCGCGGCGCCGCCGCCGTCATGGATGGTTCCCAGCGCGCCATGCGCGTGGCCCTGCAGCGTGAGCAGACCCGCCTGACCCGGCACCTGCCATTTCTGGCCACGGTCGGGTCCACCAGTCCCTATGTGGGCCTGTTCGGGACCGTCTGGGGCATCATGCATTCCTTCATGGCGCTGGCCAACGTCAAGCAGGCGTCACTGAGCGTGGTGGCGCCGGGTATTGCCGAAGCGCTGATTGCCACCGCCATCGGCCTGTTTGCCGCCATTCCTGCGGTGATGGCCTACAACCGCTTCTCTGCCCAGAGCGATGCACTGCTCACCGAGAACGAAATGTTCGCGGAGGAATTTTCCTCCGTGCTGCACCGCCAGGCCCACGGCCGCGAGGGGTAAGTCATGAGTGGCGTGAAGGTAAGGGTGCCACGCAAGCTGGTGGCGGAAATGAATGTGGTGCCCTACATCGATGTGATGCTGGTACTGCTGGTGATCTTCATGACCACCGCGCCGATGATGACCCAGGGTATCAACGTGGATCTGCCGGATACCGCCAGTGAGTCCATAGATACCACCAAGGACCAGACGGTGATTATCTCGGTGGCAAGGGACGGTAACTACTTTATCAATGTGGGTGGCGACACCCGCAAGTCCGCCAACCTGGAGACGGTCAAGGGCCATGTGCTGAGCATTCACAAGCACAAGCCCGATACCCTGTTTCTGGTGGAGGGCGACACCAATGTGCCCTATGGCAAGGTGGTGGCACTGATGGGGGCGCTGCAGGGCGCCGGCATTACCCAGCTGGGTCTGGTGACCGAACCGCAGGGCAACGATGAGTGATCGTGCGGCGGCGCTGCTCTTTACCCTGTTCCTTCACCTGCTGGTGGTGTGCCTGCTGGTGTTCAGCTGGAGCAGCCACCCGGATGTGAAGCCGCCAGTGGTGCCACCCCATGTGAAAGCGACCATGGTGGAAGTCTCCAAGCAACGCCAGCAGCCGGTGGCCAAGCCGGAACCCAAGGTGGAGCCGAAGCCGAAGCCAAAACCGAAACCGGAAACGAAGCCCAAGCCCAAACCGAAGCCAAAACCGGAGCCCAAGCCGACGCCGAAACCCAAGCCAAAGCCAAAGCCGGAGCCCAAGCCCGCGCCGAAGCCCAAACCCAAACCGGCGCCCAAGCCTGAGCCGAAACCGGACCCCAAGCCCGAGCTCCCGGATATCAAGGAGCCGAGCATTGAGGAGATGATGGCCGAGGAAGAGCTGCAAATGGACGAGAAACAGCAGCAGGCTGATGCAAAGCAGCAGGAGCAGCAGAGCAATGCCCAGCAGGCAGATGTGGAGGTGGCCAGCTACACCGATGCTATCCGTGCGGCGGTGGCACAACGTTGGCGGATTCCCGGCAATTACCGTAACCGCACAGACATCAAGACCCGGGTTCGGATAAACATGATTCCCGGTGGCGAAGTGGTGAATGTGGCCGTGGTGAAATCCAGCGGCTACCCGGATTTTGATGAATCGGTAATGACGGCGGTCAAGCTGGCCAGCCCGTTGCCGGTGCCGCAGGGTAAACTGTTTGACCAGACTTTCCGCTCGTTAGTGATCGAGTTTGATCCAGAGGTAGTTAAATGATGCGTTTGTTGGTGGCCGTGGTGACGGCATGCTGGGTGATGACCGCCCAGGCCGAGTTGGTAATTCGCGTGACCGAAGGCCGGGCCGATGCCGTGCCGATTGCGGTGGTGCCTTTCAGTGGTGCCAGCCAGGCCCCGGAGGATGTCTCCCAGATCGTCGAGGCCGACCTGCACCGCAGTGGCCAGTTCAAGCCGATCCCGGCCAGTGACATGCTCAGCCGCCCCCACAATGAAAACCAGATGATCTATCGGGATTTCAAGGTCATCGGTGCCGAGTACGTGATTGCCGGCAGCATGAAGAAACAGGAAACCGGCGGCTACGAGGTCAGCTATGCGCTGTTCGATGTGGGCAGCCAGAAAAAGCTGATCGAGGAGACCTACCGCCCGCCGGCCTCCCAGCTGCGCGATGTGGCCCATGCCATCAGTGACCGCATCTACGAGCAGCTCACCGGTATCCCCGGTGCCTTCTCCACCAAGATTCTCTACGTCACCTTCAACCGCAAGGTCGATACGCCTTATCAATTGCAGTATGCCGATGCGGACGGCCACCGGGTGACCACCATCCTGCGCAGCAAGGAGCCGATCATGAGCCCCACCTGGTCGCCGGATGGCAGGAAAATTGCTTACGTCTCCTTCGAGGATCATGGCCGGCCCGCCATCTATATCCAGAACCTGGCCACCACCGAGCGGCACAAGGTGTCCAGCTTCGATGGCATCAACGGCGCGCCGGACTGGTCACCGGATGGCCAGAAGCTGGCGCTGACGCTGTCCCGTGACGGCAACCCGGAGATCTACATGCTGGATCTGAACAGCAAGGCGCTCACCCGCCTGACCCACAACTACGCGATCGATACCGAGCCGCGCTGGTTGCCCGATGGTGAGCACCTGATCTTTACCTCCAGCCGGTCCGGCGGCCCGCAGATTTATAAATTGGACATAAATGATAAGTCTGTCCGGCGGGTATCCTTTGAAGGTAGCTATAATGCGCGGTCGGATGTCACACCCGACGGACATTATCTTGTTTATGTGCACCGACGTAACGGCAAGTTCAACGTCGGTGTCCAGGACCTCCAGCGGGGCACGTTCAACATCGTGACCAAAACCGATATGGATGAGTCCCCCAGTGTTGCGCCCAATGGAAGTATGGTAATTTACGGGACGCAAGATCGCGGGACGGGGGTCCTGGAAGCCGTATCCATTGATGGCAGTGTCAAGGTAGAACTGCCGTCGAAGGAAGGGGAAGTCAGGGAACCGGCCTGGTCGCCGTTCCTCTGAACGGAACTCGGAATCCAACGATTAGGAAACTATAGGAGCTTTACGCATGCGTTCATTCATCAACCCGCTGTTTGCACTGATTCTGGCTGGCGTCCTGGCAGCCTGTTCCAGCACGCCCACCGAGGAAGACACTTCTGCGACCGACAACATGGCGCAGCAGACTGACACCACGCCGACCCAGCCGGTTGAGCCCGTGGCGCCGGTCAAGCCGGACACCAGCAGCATTCCGCTGACCGCTGACAACTTCTACAACCATCCGTCCAACTACGACGGCACCACCGACACCCGCGTGATCTACTTCGCGTTCGACAGCAACACCGTTCCGGCGGCCGCTTTCGAAACCCTGCGTGCGCATGCCACCTACCTGAAGAACAACGCCAACGCCAAAGTGCGTCTGGAAGGTAACGCTGACGAGCGTGGCACCCGCGAGTACAACGTGGCGCTGTCCGAGCGTCGTGCCAAGGCGGTAGAGAAGTTCCTGCGCGTTCAGGGCGTGTCTGCTTCCCAGATCGAAACCGTTGCCTACGGTGAAGAGAAGCCGGCGGCCTTTGGTCACACCGAAATGGATTGGGCCAAGAACCGTCGCGTTGAAATCAACTACCTGTCCGGCCGTCCGTAAGGCATGAAGGTAGCGAATCGCTGGCGCCTGTTCGCAGGCGCCACGTTCAGTGCCCTGGTGCTTTTTGCCCATGCAGAAAGCACCGGTCCGCTGACCGTAGAAGACCGCAGTCTGGCCAGCGCCCAGGCGGGCATGGCTGACACCGGCTCGTCGTCCGGCGACGATGCCAACATCCTCCTCATGCAGCAGCAGGACCAGCTGCAGGAGCAGATCCAGCAATTGCAGGGGCAGATCGAAGAGCTGCGCCATGAGCTCAACAAGCTCAAGGACGGCGAACGCGAGCGCTACCTGGACCTGGATACCCGAATCAATACCCTGGCAGAGCAGGGCAAGACCGAAACCCCGGACGAGCAGGCCGCCCAGGCCAGCAATGATCCGCAGGCGGACCGGGATGCCTACGATGCTGCCAAGGACAAGTTGCTCAAGCGGGATTTCCCCGCCGCGGCCACGGCCTTCGAGACCTATCTCAAGGACTTCCCCAAGGGACAGTTCCGCGCCCATGCCCACTTCTGGCTCGGCAAGGTCTACAGCAACATGCCCGACCCGCAGATGGACAAGGCCCGCGAGCAGTTCCAGGCGGTGGTCGATGAGCACCCGGATCACAGCAAGGCACCGGCCAGCCTCTACTCCCTGGCCGTAATCGATGCCCGCAACAGCAAGGTGCCGGAAGCCAAGGTCGAGCTGCACAAGCTGATCAAGCAGTACCCGGATACCTCCGAGGCCAGCCAGGCCAAGACCCTGCTGGACCAGCTCGACAAGTAGGGCCGCCACAGTCCCCGGCAAAGGTGGTAGAATCCGCGCCACCCGGGCCGGGGCGATTTCCTCCCGGTAGTGTGACCGCAGGTCGGACCCCCTGATCTGCCGGAGGTGCTGTGGAATTACGACTGACCGAAATCTTCTTCTCCCTGCAGGGTGAAGCCCGTACCGTGGGCTGCCCCACGGTATTCGTGCGCCTGACCGGCTGCCCCCAGCGCTGCGTCTGGTGTGACACCGAATATGCCTTTTCCGGTGGCGAAAAGTGGTCGCTGGCGGCCATCCTCGAGGAAGTCGGGCGCCATGGTGCCCGCTATGTCACCGTCACCGGCGGCGAGCCCCTGGCCCAGCCCCATTGCCTGACGCTGCTCGGCGCGCTCTGTGATGCCGGCTACCAGGTGAGCCTGGAAACCGGCGGGGCCATGGATATTGCCGGCGTCGATGAGCGCGTGTCTGTGGTCATGGACCTGAAGGCACCGGGTTCCGCCGAGCAGCACAACAACCGTCTGGAAAACATCCCGCTGCTGCGCCCCCACCACCAGGTCAAATTCGTGCTGGCCGACCGCCGGGACTACGACTGGGCCCGTTTCATGCTGGACCAGCACAACCTGGCCGAACGGGTCAGCGACGTGCTGTTTTCGCCGGTACAGGGGCAGCTGGCGCCGGGGCAACTGGCCGACTGGATCATCGAAGACCGCTTGCCGGTGCGCTTCCAGCTGCAGTTGCACAAGTTGCTGTGGGATGACGCCCGCGGGCGCTAACCGATTTGGAGGAAACAACCATGAAGAAAGCCGTGGTGCTGTTGTCCGGCGGCCTGGATTCCGCCACCTGCCTGGCCATCGCCCGCGACCAGGGCTATCAATGCCATACCATCGCCTTTGATTACGGCCAGCGCACCCGCTCCGAGCTGGATGCCGCGGCCCGGGTCTCCGAGGCTCTGGGGGCTGCCAGCCACCGGGTCATTGAGCTGGGCATGGGCAATATTGGCGGCTCGGCCCTCACCGACCACAATATAGAGGTGCCGGAAGACGGCGGCGAGGGCATCCCGGTCACCTATGTGCCGGCCCGCAATACCGTGTTTTTGTCCCTGGCGCTGGGCCTGGCGGAAGTCACCGGCGCCGAGGCCATCTACATTGGCGTCAATGCGGTGGATTACTCCGGCTACCCGGACTGCCGCCCGGCCTTTATCGAGGCCTTCCAGACCCTGGCCAACCTGGCCACCAAGGCCGGCGTGGAGGGCAACACCATCCGCATCGAAACGCCCCTGATGCACCTGAGCAAGGCGCAGATTATCCAGCAGGGCGAGGGGCTGGGGCTCGACTACGGCCTTACCGTGTCCTGCTACCAGGCCGATGCCGAAGGCCGTGCCTGTGGTCGCTGCGACAGCTGCCGGCTGCGCAAGCAGGGTTTTGCCGACGCATTGGTTAAAGATCCAACAAACTATCAATAATCCGAAAAAAATTGGCGCCAACCCCTTGTCAGCCGGAAATAAATCCGTATTATTTGCGCCTCCTTCGGGACGGGTCGTTAGCTCAGTTGGTAGAGCAGTTGGCTTTTAACCAATTGGTCGCTGGTTCGAGTCCAGCACGACCCACCATCTTCTAAAAAGGCTGCCAGATATGGCGGCCTTTTTTTATGCCCGGTGCCAGCGGACGGGCTCGCCGGCCGGCCAAGGCCACCCGGCGGCTGGACTTTCCGGCCCGCCATCACAGATGGCGGGCGTTCGCGGCACGGCGAGCAGTACTCGCCATAAAACGTGCCGCTCACCCAGCACGACCCACCATCTTCTAAAAAGGCTGCCAGATATGGCGGCCTTTTTTTATGCCCGGTGCCAGCGGACGGGCTCGCCGGCCGGCCAAGGCCACCCGGCGGCTGGACTTTCCGGCCCGCCATCACAGATGACGGGCGTTCGCGGCACGGCGAGCAGTACTCGCCATAAAACGTGCCGCTCACCCAGCAAGACCCACCATATTCCAAAAAGGGCTGCCAAATCTGGCGGCCCTTTTTTATGTCCGGTGCCAACAGGTGGGCTCGCCGGCCGGCCAAGGCCACCCGGCGGCTGGACTTTCCGGCCCGCAATCACAGATGACGGGCGTTCGCGGCACGGCGAGCAGTACTCGCCATAAAACGTGCCGCTCACCCAGCACGACCCACCATCTTCTAAAAAGGCTGCCAGATATGGTGGCCCTTTATTTGGTTCATCGCGGCATTGCGGGAAAACGTACAAGGTCGGACGTCAGAGGTCGGACGCCAATCTCAACCCCGAAAGTTGGCACGGCACTGAGATTTCGAGGCACCTCCTGCACGCGAAGCCCTATCCATTTGCAAACAAACACCCTTAGAGGGCGTAATGCTGTTCACTTAAGCGGTGTCAATCTGGCTCAACCCTTTCAGGCAGGCCCCTCTCCCCAACCCCTCTCCCGCAAGGGGAGAGGGGCTTAACATCTAAAGTGAACAGCATTGCCACAGGTGACGAGCCGGTGAAGATTATTGGGGTTCGGGGTTTCAGCCTATCGCGTCCGACGTCCGACTTCAGACGCTGGACCAGGCCGATTTCCCCATAATCCGCTAAGAACCTTTTTTATGCCCGTTGCCGACGAGTCCGGGCTTTTCAGCACTAGTACAGCGACTTCTCCTCCCGGGATGCCTTGTCCCGCACCACCGGTTGCGGACCCTCCTGGGTGGGCAGCCACACCGGCAAACCGGCCTGCTCCGCCAGACCAACCATGTCGGCGGTGCCACGCCCGCCCGGGAAGGCCACCACCGCCTGGGGTTTGCCATGGTGCAGCATGCGCCGGTTGCGCATGGGACCGGCGGCTCGGCCGTGGGCCTTCCAGTTGGCCGGGTAGCAGACCTGATCCACCCCGCGGTCGTGGGCCCACTGGCTGGCCAGGCGGTCGGCGCCGCTGGCGTCGCCGTGGATCAGCAGGCTGATCTTGCCGCTGCGCCACAGATGTTCCATATAAGCTTCCAGTTGCGGGCGGTCCTGGTAGTCCCGCCCGCCACATACCAATACACGCATAGTGCTGTCCTTATGATCAGTATGAGTAATTATGACTTTATCCGCAGCGGATTGCATGTCGATGACGGTCTGATCGCCGTTTGACGGCACCAGGGCCGTTGGTCGCCCGGTGAAAAGGCTTCACGGGCCGTTGACCTGATAGACGCTTAAAATTGTACAAAGATAAAATCTTGTACAGGTCAACGTCGGGAGAGACTGGCATGGACACAACGACTCGCATTCCTGTTGGTATCAGTGCCTGTTTGCTGGGCCTGGAAGTACGCCACGACAAGGCGCACAAGCATTCACGCTTCTGTACCCAGACCCTGGCCCGCTATTTCGAGTTCCGCTCCCTGTGCCCGGAAATGGGCTCCGGCCTCGGTGTGCCGCGCAAGTCCATGCACCTGCGCGATGTGCAGGGGGACGGCCAGGTGCGGCTGGTGACCACCGATGGTCAGCGCGATTACACCGACCTGATGAACGACTTTATCGAACGCACCCTGCCAATGCTGGCCGGCCTGCGCGGTTTTATCCTCATGGCCAAGTCGCCCAGCTGTGGCATGGAGCGCATCCGCGTCTACCGCAAGCCCGGTGAAGTGCTGCATCGCGAGGCCAGTGGCCTGTTTGCCCAGGCCTTGATGGCCCGCTATCCACTGATGCCGGTGGAAGAGGAGGGCAGGCTCAATGATGACCGCCTGCGCGAGAACTTTGTCGAGCGCGTGTTCCTCTACGACGACTGGTGCCAGATGCGCGAGCGTGGCCTGACGCCCCAGGCGCTGATCGATTTCCACAGTCGCCATAAATTCCAGCTGCTGGCCCACTGCCAGAAAACCTACCGCCAGCTGGGGCCGTTGCTGTCCGACCTGAAATCCCGCCCCCTGGACGAGATCGCCGATGAATACATTCAGGCGTTGATGCCGGCCATGGCCAAGCGCGTCACCCCCGGTGCCCACGTCAACACCCTGCAGCATCTGGCCGGTTTTCTGCGTGGCGACCTGGACCCGGCGGACCGTCAGCTGATCCAGGAACAGATCGAGGCCTACCAGCGCGGTGAAGTGCCGTTGATCGTGCCCATGACATTGCTGCGCGGTGGCCTGCGCAAGGTCGATCAACCCTACCTGCAACGCCAGCGTTACCTGAGCCCCTATCCGGATGATCTGGGCCTGAGAAACCGGGTATGACAGAGCACACCGCCCTGACCATCCAGCAGGTCAGTCAGGCCTGCGGCATCAACCCGGTGACCCTGCGGGCCTGGGAGCGCCGCTACCAGTTGCTGGCACCGGCGCGCACCGGCAAGGGCCATCGCCGTTATCACCCGGAAGACGTGACCCGTATTCGCCAGATACAGGCCTGGCTGGACAAGGGCGTGCCGATCGGCCAGGTAGCGCCGTTACTGACGCAGCCCTCGCCGGAGCCGGCCGTGACCGCGTCCCCCTGGCCGGCGCTGATCGATGAGGGCCTGAGCGCCCTGCAAACCCTGAATGGTCGGCGCCTGGAGCAGTTGCTCAATCGCCTGCTGCGCGATTACAGCCACGACCAGGTGATTCGTGCCTTCACCGACCCGCTACAGGCGCATCTGGCACAAAGCCCGCTGATGGCCGGGCGCCGGGCCCTGCTGGACGCGGTGCTGATGCAGAAATGGTCCGCCCGGGCCCTGTCACTGGCGCCCCGGCGCGGCGAGACCGGCTGGTTGCTGGTGCCGGTGGGCAGCCCGTTACCGGCCCTGGAGCTGGCCATGGTGATGGGCCTGCCGCTGTGGTGCCTGCAACGGCCGGTGGAGGCCGATGCCCTGGCCGTGCTGCTGGCAGAACGCCCCCATACCGGTGTGCTCTGGGTAATCAGTGAGCGGCCCTCCACCTCGCACTCACGCAGCCTTTGGCAAAGTGCGCCGCCGGTCAGCGCCTGCGCTTGCTGGGGGCCGGCGGCGGCCCTGGTGAAACGCCCGGCCTGGCTGCCCCTGCTGGAGGCTCCCCGCGAGCAACTGGCGCCGCGTTTGCAATCGCTTTATCAGGAGACAAGTACACAGTGAAACTGGTCTGGTTCCGCAATGATCTGCGCCTGCATGGCCACACGCCGCTCACCGAGGCACTGGCCACCGGCGAGCCGGTGATGGCGGTCTATTGCCTGTGCCCGGCCCAGTGGGACGCGCATCAGGTGGCGCCGCTGCGCCGCTGGTACGTGCTGCACAGTCTGCTTGAGCTGGGCGACGCCCTGGCCGACAAGGGCGTGGACCTGCATGTTCTCGAGTGCGATGACTTTGCCGGCGTGGCCGACGCCCTGACGACGCTGGTGCAGGAGCACGGCATCACCGCGCTCTACTGCAACCGTGAATACCCGCTCAACGAGCTCAATCGTGACCGGGCGGTGGCCGACACCCTGCGCCCCCTGGGTGTGACCCTCAACGGCAGTGATGACGGCGTGCTGGTGCCGCCGGGTGCCCTGCGCACCGGCAAGGGTACCCCCTATACGGTATTCGGCGCCTACAAGCGGCGCTGGGATGTGTGGATGGAGCACCAGCCGCCGGCGGCCCCGGCCAGCCCCAACTGGCCCGCTGGCAAGGGCCGGTTCGTTGGCCGTCAGCGGGTCGAGCAGGCCCTGGCCGCGATTGATCTGCCCGTGCGGCTCACCGATCTCTGGCAACCCGGTGAACAGGCGGCCCTGACGCAGCTGGCCCGGTTTGCCGACAAGTCGCTGGCCGGTTACCGCCAACAGCGGGATTTCCCGGCACTGGACGGCACCAGCAGCCTGTCCACCGCCCTGTCCGCCGGCACCCTGTCGGTGGCCGCCTGCTACCGGGCCGCCATGCAGGCCATGGCCGATGCCGGCGCCCGGGATGGCGCCGCCTGCTGGGTGGGCGAGCTGGCCTGGCGTGACTTCTACCGGCAGATCATGGCGCGCTTTCCGCGCCTGGCCCGTGGCGCCGCCTTCCGCCCGGAAACCGACCTGTTGCAGTGGCACGACGACGAGGCCCTGTTCCAGGCCTGGTGCCAGGGCCGCACCGGTTACCCGCTGGTGGATGCGGCCATGCGTCAGCTGGTGGCCACCGGCTGGATGCACAATCGCCTGCGCATGTTGACGGCCATGTTCCTCAGCAAGCATCTATGGATCGACTGGCGCCGGGGCGAGGCGTTTTTCATGGAGCATCTGATGGATGGCGATTTCGCCGCCAACAATGGCGGCTGGCAATGGAGTGCGTCCACCGGCACCGATGCGGTGCCGTATTTCCGGGTGTTCAGCCCGGTGCGCCAGAGCCAGCGGTTTGACCCGGATGGCAAATTCATTGCCCGCTACGTGCCGGAGCTGGCCCATCTGGACAACAAGACTATCCACGAACCCTGGAAGCAGCCGTTGCTGGCACCGGATTATCCGCCGCCCTGCGTGCCCCACGCCGGCGTGCGCGAGCGCGTTACCGAGCGCTTCAAACAGGCCAAGGCCGACTACGACGCGGCTGATCATTCCCCCCGTACCTCCACCCAGAAGGAATCTCCATGAGTCAGCGTATTGCCATTGTCGGCGCCGGCATCAGCGGCCTGACCGCCGCCTGGTATCTGGCCCGCGATAATGAGGTCACGGTGTTCGAGGCCAACGACTATCTCGGTGGCCACACCTGCACCGTACCGGTGAAGCGTGACCATGGTGACTATGCCGTGGACGTGGGGTTTATCGTCTTCAACGACCGCACCTACCCGAATTTTCTCAAATTGCTCGATGAGCTGGGCGTGGGCCGGCAGCCCACGGACATGGGCTTTGCCGTCAGTGACCAGCGCAGTGGCCTGGAGTACTGCGGCGATGGCCTGGGCGGCATCTTTGCCCAGAAGCGCAATCTGCTGAGCCCGACACACTGGCGTTTTATCGGCGACATCCTGCGTTTCAACCGCCAGGCACCGGGGCTGATGGATAGCGACGAGGGCGAGTTGCCGCTGGGCGAGTATCTGCGCCGTCACGGCTACAGCGACGCCTTTCGGCGTGATTATGTACTCGCCATGGGCGGCGCCATCTGGTCCTGCTCGCTGGCGCAGATGGAGCAGTTTCCGGCCCGCTTTTTCGTGCGTTTTTTTCACAACCACGGCCTGTTGTCACTGACCAACCGGCCCCAGTGGTACGTGGTACCCGGTGGCTCCAACAGCTATGTGAAGCCGCTGGTGGACAACTGCCCGGCACGGTTCCATGTCAATACACCGGTTACCCGCATCCAGCGCCATCAGGACCATGTGCTGGTGGAGGCCGCGGGTGAGACCCGCCAGTTCGATCAGGTGATTCTGGCCTGCCACAGCGATCAGGCCCGGGCCCTGCTGGCGGATCCGGACGACCGCGAACGCCAATGCCTGGCGGCACTGGATTACCAGAACAACGATGTGGTGTTGCACACCGACACCCGTCTGTTGCCGCGCAAGCGCCGGGTCTGGTCCAGCTGGAATGCACTGCTGTTTGATCGCGAGCAGGAATACGTTCAAGTCACTTACAACATGAATATCCTGCAGGGTATCGAGGCGCCGGAAACCTTCTGCGTCACGCTCAACGCCAGCGACCGGATTGATGAGGACAAGGTGATTGCCCGCTACCGGTTTGCCCACCCGCTGTTCACCCCGCAGACCCTGTCGGCCCGTGAGCAGCTGCTGGTGGCCAATGGCGAGCGTCGCACCTGGTTTGCCGGCGCCTGGTGCCGCAACGGCTTCCACGAGGATGGGGTCGTTTCCGCGTTGAATGTGGTGCACGGCCTGCAGGGGCAGGGCGGGGGCACACCATGATACCGGCCATGGCGCTGGCCAGCGGGCGGGTGTGGCATCAGCGGCGCGAGCCCTTCAGCCACCGCTTCGACTACCCGTTATGGCTGGTCTGGTGCGAGCTGGAGCAGACCGGCTCGCTGCTTGACCGGCATTGGGCCTGGGGGCGGCGCTGGCGGCCGGTGACCTTCCGCGATCGCGATTATCTGGACAACAACGACACGCCGTTGGCGCAAAAGGCCCGCGACCGTGCCGCCGCCGAGGGCCTGGACTGGTCCGGCGGGCGGGTGTTCATGCTTGGCCAGTGGCGCACGCTGGGTACGCTGTTCAACCCGCTGGTGCTGTATTTCCACATTCCGGAGGGCAGTGACCAGCCCGACAGCATGCTGGCGGAAGTGCAGAACACCCCCTGGCGGGAGAAACATCTCTATGCCCTGCGGTTGAGCGCCGATGACAACGGTGAGCTGACCGTGGATCACAGCAAGGATTTTCACGTCTCGCCGTTTCTGCCCATGGCCCTGCGCTACCACTGGCGCCTTCACGTGGCTTTTCCCGAGCTGCGATTAACGTTGCAGGACAAACAGGGTGAAACCGTGGTGTTTGCCGCTGGTTTTACGCTGCATCTGGAGCCCCCGGAAAAGGCAGCCATGGGGCGGGTCATTCGGCGCTTCGGTGCCCAGGGCTTCGCCACGCTGCGCGGTATCTACTGGCAAGCGTGGCGCCTGTGGCGAAAAGGGGCACGCTTTTACAGCCATCCGAACAAGGCTGATAACGACTAACAGGTTGGAGAGAGAACCGTCATGGCATCCGTGCAAAAGGGATTGGTGACAAGATCAGCGAGCTGGGGGCAGGCGCTGGCACGCAAATTGGTGCTGGGGCGTCTGGAGCAGCTCCCCCACGGTAGCCTCGTGATCGAGGAGCCGGACGGTAACCGTGTTTGTCTGGGCCATGGCAACGCGCCGGCCATCATCACCGTCAACAACTGGGACACCTACCGCATGATGATGAGCGGCGGGTCACTGGGGGCGGCGGAAGCCTATATGGAAAACGGCTGGGACAGCCCGGATCTGGTGGCGGTGATTCGTTATTTCGCTGCCAACATCAACGCGCTCAATGCGCTGGAGGGCGGTCTGGCGGTGCTTAGTCAGCCGGCCCTTAAACTGCTGCACGTCTACAACCGTAACTCCCTGCGCGGTTCCCGCCGCAACATCGCGGCCCACTATGATCTGGGCAACGACTTCTTCGCCCTGTTTCTCGACCGCACCATGATGTATTCCAGTGCGGTCTATCCCACCGAACAGGCCAGCCTGGAAGAGGCCTCGGCGCACAAGATGGATCTGATCTGCCAGAAACTGGACCTGCAGCCGGGCATGAGCCTGCTGGAAGTGGGCACCGGCTGGGGCGGTCTGGCGCTGCATGCTGCCCGTCATTACGGCGTGCAGGTGACCACCACCACCATTTCCCGGGAGCAGGCCCGCTATGCCCGCGAGCGGGTTCGCGAGGCCGGGCTGGACGATCGCATCACCGTACTGGAAGAGGATTACCGTGACCTCACCGGTGTCTACGACCGGGTCGTTTCCGTGGAGATGATCGAAGCGGTGGGGGCGGAGTACCTGGACGGTTACTTCCGCCAGTTGGGCGAGCGCCTCAAGAGCAATGGCGTTCTGTTGCTACAGGCCATCACCGTGCCCGACCAGCGCTATCACTACGCGCTCAAGCAGGTGGACTTCATCAAGCGCTACATCTTCCCCGGCGGTTTCCTGCCCAGCATTTCGGTCATGTGCGACAAGCTGACCCGTCATACCGACCTGGTTGTCATCGGCCTGCAGGATATCGGTTTGGATTATGCCCGCACCCTGCATGACTGGCGCGAACGTTTCCTCACCGAGCGGGGCCGTATCGAGCGGCTGGGCTTCGATGAGCGTTTCATGCGCATGTGGGATTACTACCTGTGCTACTGCGAAGGCGCCTTCCTGGAGCGTGCCATCAGCACCGTGCACCTGGTGGCGGCAGGGCCGGATTACCGCACGGCCTGACCGGTTGCGGCAGGCCCCTTGAAAGCCGTGCACGGCAAGCCCATTCTGAAGACAGGCCATTGGGCCAAAATTGACACGGGACTGTCAGGTGGCAGTTCCCGGTTTGTGGTATTATGCCCGCCTGACACCTGTGTGTTTCGTGTAAGTTGTTGATTAATGGGGGAAACCCCGGGCGGAACAGCCTATGAATGCCAAGGCTCAAGAACTGGTTCGCAGTCATCTGGACCATCTTCACGATGAGGGCAGTGCGCTCAGCGAAGAACAGCGCCTAGCCTATCGTCAACGTATTAAGGATTTATTGCAGCAGCGCGACGCGGTGCTGGTGGCCCACTATTACACCGACCCGGAGATCCAGTCCCTGGCGGAGGAAACCGGTGGTTGTGTGGCCGACTCCCTGGAAATGGCCCGCTTCGGCAAGGAACATCCGGCGTCCACCCTGATCGTCGCCGGCGTCAAGTTCATGGGCGAGACGGCCAAGATTCTCAGCCCGGAAAAACGGATCTTCATGCCCACCCTGGAAGCCACCTGTTCGCTGGACCTGGGCTGCCCGGAGCAGGAGTTTGCCGACTTCTGTGACCAGCACCCGGATCGCACCGTGGTGGTATACGCCAATACCTCGGCGGCGGTGAAAGCCCGTGCCGACTGGGTGGTGACCTCGTCAATTGCCGTGGAGCTGATCGAGCACCTGGACCGGCAGGGCGAGAAGATCCTCTGGGCGCCGGACAAGCACCTGGGCGGTTATGTGCGCGACAAGACCGGCGCCGACGTGCTGTGCTGGGACGGTGCCTGCATTGTCCATGAGGAATTCAAGGCCAAGGGCCTGGATGACCTGAAGGCCGCCTACCCCGATGCGGCTATCCTGGTGCACCCGGAATCCCCGGCGTCGGTGGTGGCAATGGCCGATGTGGTCGGCTCCACCTCCCAGCTGATCAAGGCGGCCTGCGAGATGGACAACAGCACCTTCATCGTCGCCACCGACAAGGGCATCTTCTACAAGATGCAGCAGCTGGCCCCGCAGAAGACCTTCATCGAAGCGCCCACCGCCGGCTCCGGCGCCACCTGTCGCAGCTGTGCCCACTGCCCGTGGATGGCCATGAACGGCCTGGAAAACATGCTGGCGGTGCTGGAGGCCGACAACGGCCTGGGTCAGGAAATCTTCGTTGACCCGAGTCTGGCCGAGCGCGCCATGGTGCCGCTCAACCGCATGCTGGATTTCGGCCAGTCCCTCAAGAAATAACGCACCCTCGCACCGCTCCCGGTCCTCCCCCTCAATGAGGGGGAGCCAGGGGGTGGCTAGAATTTCTCTTCCGACAGTTGCTGCATGGTCTTCAGCCGTGCATTGAGTTTGCTGTGCAGGGCAAAGTCGTCGCGGGCGTCGTGCAGGGCGTACTGCATCTGTTGCAGGGCCTTGGGGTCGTTACCGCGCAGGAACTGGTACTCCGCTCGCGCATGCAGGGCGCGGGCCTCGTCGCCACTGTTGCCGTAGGCATCGGCAATCAGGTCCCACACCTGGGGGTCATCGCTGCGCTCCAGTGTCAGCGGCTTGAGCAGGGGCAGGGCCTCGGCGGGCTGCTTGCTGCGCAGGTAGGCGCGGCTCAGCAGCATGGAGGCGGCATAATCGTGGGGGGCAATTGCCAGTACCCGACGCGCCTGTTCGATGGCCTTCGGGTAGTCGCCGTCGGCAATGTCCACCTCCGCCAGGCCCAGTCGGTACCAGAGTTCATTGGGGTGTTTGCTGGCCAGTTCCTGCAGCAGGTTGCGGGCCCGGTCGTAATCCTCGGCGCGCAGGTAACTCATGGCCAGGCCATAGGTGGCGGCCTGCTGGGCCAGCACACTGTTGTCGCCCTGGTTGCGCATGAAGTAGCTGATGGCCTGGTCGGCGGTGGTGATGAATACCGACTGAATGCGCGCCTTGGTAAGCAGAAAACGCATGGAAATGGTCAGCGGCGGGTGGGGCAGGTTGCGGGCCCGGGCGCGGCTGTCGGCGATGCGGTCTTCAGTGACCGGGTGGGTGAGCAGAAACTCCGGCGGGTCGCCGGCATAGGCACGACTGTTGAGCATGCGTTCGAAAAAGCGCGGCATGGCTTCCGGGTCCATGCCGGCGTTGGCCAGGGTCTGCATGCCCACCCGGTCGGCTTCCCGTTCGTTCTGGCGCGAGTAGGCCAGCTGCGCCTGGATGGCGCCGGCCTGGGTGGCGGCGATACCGGCCATGCCGGCATCCGCATTACCGGCAATGGCCACCGCCAGGCTGGCCAGCATGGCGGACAGCACCGCCACGTTCATTTTCTTGGAATCCAGATAGCGGCGGGCAAAGTGGCGCTGGCTGACGTGGGCGATTTCGTGGGCCACCACGCCGCCCACTTCATCTTCGGTGGCGGCGCTGAGAAACAGCCCGGCGTTCAGGCCGATCACGCCGCCGGGCACCGCAAAGGCGTTAATCTGGCGACTGTTGATCACCACGATGGTCAGGTTCGGTTCTTTCAGGTCGCTGTAGGAGGCCAGCCGGTAGACCAGGCTCTCCACGTATTCCTGTACCAGCGGATCGGTCATGATGGAGGTCTGGCTGCGCAGGTTGCGCAGCCAGCTGCGGCCCAGGCGATATTCCTGGTCCGGTGACATCAGTGAGGCGGTGGGATCACCCAGCACGGGCAGGTCATCGGCCGGTGCCGGCACGGCCAGCCAGCAGCAACCCAGTAGTAACAGCGTACGTGCAAACAGCCTCAAGCAATGACTCCTGAAAAAGGGGTGTTGTGCTTCCTGCACGTGCAGGATTATTCAGCGGCCCTTCGGCACACTATAATGCCGGCAGGTGAAAACGGAATCGAGCACGGAGCCCACAAAACGCTCATGTCTGACCAACCAGTGGATCTCCTGGTGGATGCCAGCGGCCTGCAATGCCCGCTGCCGCTACTGAAAACCCGGCAGGCCCTGCGCCATCTGGCGCCGGGTCAGCTACTCTCGGTCACCGCCACGGACGAGGCGTCCAGCCGGGATATTCCCGCCTATCTGGGACAATCCCCGCACCAGCTAGTTCGCTGTCAGCATGATGATGACGGCTACACCTTCTTGATTCGCCGCGGCGAGGAGCCTTGATGTTACAAATCCTGAAGAACTGGGCCGACAGCTATTTTTCCGATGAAGAGGCGGTCTATCTGCTGGTGGTGCTGGTGGTGGGCGCCCTGGTGATTGCCTTCTTCGGCGGCATGCTGGCGCCAGTGCTCACCGCCATTGTGCTGGCCTACCTGATGCAGGGGCTGGTCAACGCGCTGGAAAGGCACGGCATGCGCTCTCTGCTGGCCATCAACCTGGTGTTCGTGCTGTTCATGGGCATGCTGGTGTCCACCCTGGTGGTGCTGTTGCCCATGGTCTGGCGGCAAACCCTGCTGCTGGTACGTGACCAGCTGCCCTACATGCTCAAGAACGGTGAGA
Source organism: Alcanivorax hongdengensis A-11-3 (assembly GCF_000300995.1). Taxonomy (GTDB): domain Bacteria; phylum Pseudomonadota; class Gammaproteobacteria; order Pseudomonadales; family Alcanivoracaceae; genus Alcanivorax; species Alcanivorax hongdengensis. The sequence continues at coordinate 51,167 of NZ_AMRJ01000016.1, forward strand.
TCTGGCTGCGCGCCTTGCCCGAGCGGTACCCGGACATGGTGTCCATGGATCAGGTGGATGCGCTGGTCAATCTGATCCAGAAGGAAGTGGCCCAGGGCGGCCAGTCCATGCTCACGGTGTCGTTGGCCTCCATCCCCAACCTGGTGGAGCTGATGGTGTTCGTGGTGCTGGTGCCGTTGCTGGTCTATTTCTTTCTCAAGGACAAGGACGCCATTCTCAACTGGGTAATCAGTTTCCTGCCCCGGCGCCGGCGTATCCTTTCCCATGTCTGGCAGGAAATGGACGGTCAGATCGCCAACTATGTGCGCGGCAAGGCCATCGAGATTCTGCTGGTCGGGGCCACCACCTTTGTCTGCTTCCTGTTGCTGGGCATGCACTACACGGTGTTGCTGGCGGTACTGGTGGGGTTGTCGGTGGTGGTGCCCTACATCGGCGCCACGGTGGTGACGCTGCCGGTGGCGGCGGTGGCCTATGTGCAGTTCGGCTGGAGCGGTGACTTCGCCCTGGTGATGCTGGCCTACGGCATCATCCAGTTCATCGACGGCAATATTCTGGTGCCGTTGCTGTTCTCCGAGGCGGTCAACCTGCACCCGGTGGCGATCATTACGGCCATCTTGCTGTTCGGCGGGTTGTGGGGGCTGTGGGGCGTGTTCTTTGCCATTCCGCTGGCCACGCTGATCAAGGCGGTGATCAATGCCTGGCCGCGCAACGAGGCCTACCAGCAGCCGCTGCCGGAGGCCTCGGAACAGGACGTCTGATTACAGCGCCTTGACCGCGTCCAGCACCGCCTGGGCGTGTTCCTTGACCTTTACCTTGCGCCATTCCTCGCGCAGCACGCCATCCTCGTCGATCAGGAAGGTGCTGCGCTCGATGCCCAGGTACTCCTTGCCGTAGAGCTTCTTGAGCTTGATCACGTCGAACAGCTGGCAGACGTTTTCGTCCTCGTCGCTGATCAGCTCGAACGGGAAGGCCTGCTTGGCCTTGAAGTTCTCGTGGCGGCGCATGGAGTCCTTCGACACCCCGAAAATTTCGCAGTTGGCCTTCTGGAAAGCGTCATACAGGTCACGGAAGTTCTGCCCCTCGGTGGTACAACCCGGTGTGCTGTCCTTGGGGTAGAAGTAGATCACCACCTTCTTGCCACGCAGTTCGGACAGGGTCACGGTGGTGTCGCTGGTGGCCGGGGCGGTGAAATCGGGAACCGGGTTGCCGACGGTTACTGTCATGGTGAGTCCTTGAATCGGGGTTAACGTTTGGGCGTCATGCTGGCATCCAGATTGCGGGCCTCGCAGAAATCCAGGAAGGCTTCGCGCAGCAGGGCCACGGATTGTTCAGCGTTCATGCGCAATACCAGGTGAAGGCTGAACATGGGCGTGCCGGTGTGCGGCGCCGCATAGGTGCCGGTGGACAGGTCCTCGATGCTGATGCCGCGAACCGAGAAGAAATTGGCGATCTCGTGGACGATGCCCGGGTTGTCCATGGCCACCACGTCCACCTCGTAGGGCAGGGCGGCGGCCTGGTCGTTGCGCTTGTGGGTGCGCTTGAGGGTGATCAGCAGATCCAGCTGCTGCTCCAGGCTCTCGCGGGAGGCTTCCAGCTGGGCCAGGCCGGCGTCACCGGCACTGACCAGCATCAGCACCGCGAATTCGCCGCCCAGCACCGTCATGCGCGAGTCGAGAATGTTGCCCTGCAGGTCCAGCACGGCCCGTGACAGGGCCTGCACGATGCCCGGGCGGTCCGAACCCAGGGCAGAGATGACCATCAATGATTCCATGGCGTATTCCTCTTATTCGTCCCGGCCGATGCGGTCGGCCGGTGAGGCATCAGTGTAGCAGGGAGTCGACAGCTTATGGCTCCCTTGTTCACCGTCAAGGCGAGGTTTACCATAGCGCCCTTCACCCCACCACAGGGCCCGACGCGGCGCAGTCACTGCGATACCGCTGAGAAAGGAGATTAGGCATGATTCGCGGCAGTATAGTGGCGTTGGTCACCCCCATGCGTACCGACGGTTCCGTTGACTGGGAACGTCTGCGCAACCTGGTTAACTGGCACGTGGAGCAGGGCACCCGTGCCATTGTCGCCGTGGGCACCACCGGTGAATCCGCCACCCTGGGTTTTGAGGAACATGACAACGTCATCCGCGAAGTGGTCAACCTGGCCGCCGGCCGGGTGCCGGTGATTGCCGGTACCGGTGCCAACAGCACCGAGGAAGCCATTCGCCTGACCCGCGATGCCAAGCGCGATGGTGCCGATGCCTGCCTGCTGGTCACGCCCTACTACAACAAGCCGCCCCAGGAAGGCCTCTACCAGCACTACCTGGCCGTGGCCCGGGCCGTGGATATTCCGCAGATTCTCTACAACGTGCCGGGGCGCACCGCCTGCGACATGCTGCCGGAAACCGTGGAGCGCCTCAGCAAGGTGCCCAACATCATCGGCATCAAGGAAGCCACCGGCAACCTGGAGCGCGCCCGGGAAATTCGCGAGCGCTGTGGTGAGGATTTCCTGCTGCTTTCCGGTGACGATGCCACCGCCATGGACTTCATCCTGGCCGGCGGCCACGGCGATATTTCCGTCACCGCCAACGTGGCACCGGCCAAGATGGCGGCCATGTGCGAAGCGGCCCTGGCCGGCGACGCCGACCGTGCCCGTCAACTCAATGGGGAACTGGAACCCCTTCACCGTGATCTGTTTATCGAAGCCAACCCGATCCCGGTGAAATGGGCACTGTATGAAATGGGCCTGATCGACGCGGGGATTCGCCTGCCGCTGGTGCCCCTGTCCGAGGCGGCCCAGCCGCGTTTGCGCGAAACCCTGCGTCAGTGTGGCCTGCTGGAGGCATAATGAAAAAAGCGGCGATAACGCTCGCGCTACTGGCAGCCGGCTGTAGCTGGCTGCCGGACAAAAGTCTGGAATACCGTGACGCACAGGTTCTCAAACCGATCGAGGTGCCCGAAGGCGGCGTCTTCATCGGTGAATCGCCGATCTACCAGGTGCCCGATCAGGAAGACCGCCTGACCGGCCCCCGCGAAGGCGAGAAAAAGTTCGAGCCGCCGGAGCCGCCGCAGCTGGTGTCCCTGGCCAGCCAGACCGGTGGCGACAAGGACGCCCCGCCGGCGCCCAAGGACCAGCCGACCCATGCCTTGCTCAGCAAGGATGGCAACGGCTACCCGATCATCATGCTGTCCACCCGCTATGCCTGGGCCTGGGAGTATGTGGGCGATGCGCTGAAGAAGACCGACCTGAAAATCAGCGACCGGGACCGCGAAGTGGGTATCTACTTCCTCAAGGTGCCCGAGCGTTACAAGCTCAAGGACAGTGAGGCTCAGCTGAAACTGAGCCACACCACCAACGGTATTCAGGTGGCGGTCCTCAACCGTAAAGGCACGGCGCTGGTGGACAAGACCCCGGGGCAGGCCATTCTGGACAGTATCTACCAGGAACTGCAGTAATGCGTCTGGCCTCCCTGGGCAGTGGCAGCAAGGGCAACGCCACCCTGGTGCAGGCCGACGATACCCTGGCACTGATCGACTGCGGTTTTACCGTCAAGGAAACCGAGCAGCGCCTGGGCCGGCTGGGCCTCAGTGGCGCGGACATCAGCGCCATCCTGATTACCCACGAGCACGGCGATCACGTGCGCGGGGCCGGGGCGCTGGCCCGCAAGTTCGGCTGTCCGCTGTACAGCTCCTTTGGCACCGCTGCGGCGGTGCGTGGCCGGCGCGCCCATTTTGATGGTGCCGACTGGCGTGAGGTGCGCCCGGGCCGGGCCTTTACCGTTCAGGCCCTGGAGGTGTTGCCGGTGATGGTGCCCCACGATGCCCGCGAACCGTGCCAATACCGGTTCAGCTGGCAGGGGCGGGTGACCGGCGTGCTCACCGACCTGGGCTCGGTGACGCCGCACGTGGTGCAAGCCTACGGCGATTGCGATGCGCTGGTGCTGGAATGTAACCACGATCGCGATCTGCTGGCCCAGGGCCCGTACCCGCTCTCGTTGAAACGCCGCGTGGGCGGTATGCTGGGGCATCTGAGCAACGAACAGGCGGCGACCCTGCTGGCCCAGGCCAACGTGGATCGCCTCCAGCATCTGGTGCTCTCGCACCTGAGCGAACAGAATAATACGGTCGACCACGCCCGCGGGGCGGTGGAGCAGGTGATGACCTGTGGCCGTGAACGCATTCGGGTGGCCAGTCAGGGCGAGGGCTTTGACTGGCTGCACGTACATTAAGTTAACCACCGACCTGAGTAATGGGCCTTTCCATGGAAAAACGCGACGAGCTGTACGCCGGTAAAGCCAAATCCGTGTACACCACTGACAATGCCGACCAGCTGATCATGGTGTTCCGCGACGATACCTCGGCGTTCGACGGCAAGAAGAAAGAAGCGCTGGCGCGCAAGGGCGCGGTGAACAACCAGTTCAACGCCGCCATCATGGACAAGCTCAAGGCCGCCGGCATTCCCTGCCACTTCGAGCGTCTGCTGTCGCCCACCGAAGCCCTGGTCAAGAAACTCGACATGATTCCGGTGGAGTGCGTGGTGCGCAACATCTCCGCCGGCTCCATCTGCCGCCGCCTGGGCGTGGAAGAGGGCCTGGACCTGACCCCGCCGACCTTCGAGTTCTTCCTCAAGAACGACGAGCTGGGCGACCCCATGGTCAACGACTACCACATCCGCAGCTTCGGCTGGGCCACCGACGAGCAGGTGGCGCGCATGAAGGAGCTGACCTTCCAGGTCAACGACGTGCTCAAGCAACTGTTCCTGGACGGCGGCATGCTGCTGGTGGACTACAAGCTGGAGTTCGGCGTGTTCAACGGTGAAGTGCTGCTGGGCGACGAGTTCAGCCCGGATGGCTGCCGCCTGTGGGACAAGGACACCCGCGAAAAACTCGACAAGGACCGTTTCCGCCAGGGCCTGGGTGGCGTGGTGGAAGCTTATGAGGAAGTGGGTCGCCGTTTAGGCATGACCTTCGAGTACTGATACCATGACATTATCGCCGGGCGCAGATCGCCCGGCGCAGGCCGTTTCCCTGCGCCTGACAACAATAACAACGGCAAAACAATAACTGGAGTCAGCAATGAAATCCTTTTCCCGTGTTCTGATCGTGGCGCTGCTGGGTGCGGCGCTGAGTGGCTGTTTTCTGACCAAGCTGGCCACCGTGCCCATGCGTCTGGTGGGGGCCGCCGGTTCCGTGGTCGGCGCCGTGGTTTCCATTATTCCGGTGGCCGGCAACCCGGCTGACGAAGCGCTGGAAAAAGTCGATGGCGCCATCGACGCCACCGCCGACAACATCGACAAGATCCCGCTGTAATCGCCAGGCTGGCCCGCCAGCCGGGCCACGCACGCCAGTCATGACCGCCGGGCACGGACAATATTCTTGTATTCGCCCGGCCGGTTGTGAAAAATAAGCCTTCTTCCAAGGCGAGCCGGCTGATACCGGCCATAACAACAATAAACGGGGTCCTGACCATGCGCCTGTGGCTGCTACCGCTTTTTCTGCTTCTCCCCCTGTCTGCATCGGCGGACACCCTGATCGGTCTGGGGTATCTCAACGGCCTGACCGGGTTGAACCTGGAATGGGCCGGCAAACGCAACAGCTTCTACGGCATGCCCGCCTATTACCTGGATTCCGGTGGCCTGGACACCGAAGAGCTGCGCTGGGTGGCCGGCTGGCGGCACAAGCTGGAGCGCGGCAAGATGGCCGAGAAGGGCTTCTACTCCGGTGTGCTGGTGGGTGACCTGGGCGGTGAGCGCCACTATGAACGTCTCGGCGTGGGCCTGGAGCTGGGCCACCAGTGGGTGACGCCCTACAGCCGCTGGACCGTCAGCGCCGCCATGGGCGCCATGGAGCCGCTGGACTGCGAGGACTACCACCGGGCCTCTCGCTGTGACACCCCGGAAGAGCGCGACCAGTACGATCTGGACGTGGAGCCCACCGTGGTACTGGGTGTGAGCTTCAGCCTGCGCCGCTAACAGCCCCTCTCGCCGTGATCATCAACCCCCTGCGCCGGTGACCCCTGCTCGCCGGCGCGCCAGCCTCTTGCCGCCGTTTTGCCCCGTTCGGGGGCGACAGTTGTGCACAGTATTCATACAACCTTCACATGGCTTGCCAGCTTCCACGGCTAACTTGTTGATTTTCTGAACAGCTTTGTAAGTTATTGATTTTAAATAACTTGTTAAGGTGGGTACTTTTTCATCATTTTAATGAAAGTGCCGCAATGATGGGCGCTGGCGACGGTTCCTGACAGTCTGTTCACAGAGTTATCCACAGATACTGTGAGTAATTTTTCAGAGCCGTGAAAGTGGCTCAGCGACGCAGCATGGGCAGGGGGCGCCAGGGCTGGCTGAGCAGCTGCTGGCCGCTCAGTTTGGCCAGCAACAGGTGGAAGCCGGTGTTGGGGAATTTGTGCTTGATGGTGCGGATGCGTGCCATGGGCACGCCAAAGCGCAACAGCCCCAGCGACACATCAATCCAGTCGGCCCGGCGGAAGGCCTCCACCAGGTCGTCGGCGCCACGGGCATAGGCACTGAGCTTGTGGTGGTTGAAAATCATGGCGCGGATGCGCTCCTGCCAGTCCAGCCGCTGGTGTTCTTCCAGATAATGGTCGGCCAGCCGGGCAGAGGGCTCCAGGTAATCAAAGGTGCCCGCCAGCCAGATGCCGGCATCATGGAAAAAGGCGGCGATTTGCAGCTGCTCCAGCTCCTGGTCGTTGATCGGCCGCTGGGCCAGCACCAGATTGATAACCCGGTAGACGTGGTTGCGGTAGGCGCTCTGCTGCTTGCCGAAGCGCTCGGCATGCTCGTCGAACAGGGCATCCACAAGGGGAAGCTCGGTGATCAGGCGTTGGCTGGTTTCGCTCATTCACGGACCGTCAGCAGGGGTTGCCCGTTCGGGCGGGCAATCAGTGTGTCATTATTAGTCTGAAGCATGACGGGAAAGAGTTGGCAATTCCAGCCTTGGTGGTTGCTATTTACTGTACTATAGTCAGACAAGGCTAAACCGATTGTTCAACAAAGGTAGGCGCAGTGAGTTTCAAGGCCAAGGAAAGTCTTTCCGAACAGATCGCCACCCACCTGGCAGAGCAGATCATCCGCGGCGACATGCTGGCCGGTGATCGCATCCAGGAGTTGCGCGTGGCCGGTGAGCTGGAAGTCAGCCGCGGCTCCGTGCGCGAGGCGCTGCTGATCCTGCAGCGCCGCCAGCTGATCGACATCCTGCCGCGCCGGGGCGCGGTGGTGAAGGAGATGTCCGAAGCCCATGTGCGCAGCCTCTACGAGCTGGTGCAGGTGCTACTGGGGCTGGTCATCCGCAAGGCCATCAAGGTGGTCCGCGAGGAAGACCTGGATGAGTTCATCGGTCTGGTGCACAACCTGCAGATGGCCGCCGAAGAGCGCGACCTGGACCGCTTCTTCGTGCTCAGCTTCCAGTTTCTCGAGCATACCTATCCCTATGCCCGCAACGCCTACGTGGAAGATATCCTCATCAACCTGCAGCCGGCCATCCAGCGGGCCTATTTCATGGCCCTGCACCTGGAGCCCGACGAGATCAAGGAGTGTCTGTCGTTCTTCAAGGCCCTGGTGGAAACCATCTTCCGCCGGGACGTGCGCTCGGCCCTGGAGATCATCCGCGAGTTCGCCGAGCACCAGTCGGAACTGGTGGAAGAGTCCATCACCCGGGCCCGCCAGATCGAGACCGCCTGGGGCTCGCGGCGCCGCAAATAGAAAAATCCACTAAAAATCACACTTTAGTGCTCCCGGGGGCTTGCCCTCGGGCGCCGGTCTACATAGAATTGCGCCCCTCTGCAGGCACGTAGCTCAGTTGGTTAGAGCACCACCTTGACATGGTGGGGGTCGGTGGTTCGAATCCACTCGTGCCTACCAGATTTCATTATTGTTCGGAATCAGTCGCATCCCAGCTCCAGGGCTGGGGTTGTTGTGCCCGTTGTGGTGGCATAAAATGCGCGGCTATTCCCGGGGCGTGGCGTAACCGCCCCATTCGATTAAACAGATTGGAGGTTCACGACATTAAGCGTGGAGGCAAGGGCCGCGAGCAACGCGCCCGTACAAATCAGCAAATCCAGGGAACCGAAGTTCGGTTGATCGATGTGGACGGTGAGCAGGTGGGCATTGTCAGCCTGCAGGAAGCACTGGACAAGGCGACCGAAAAACAGCTGGATCTGGTGGAAATCTCCCCTGGTGCGGAACCGCCCGTTTGCCGAATCATGGATTACGGCAAACACCTGTTTGAGGCGAAACAGAAGGCCAAAGAGGGGCGCAAGAAGCAGCGCCAGACTCAGGTCAAGGAAATCAAGTTCCGTCCCGGCACCGATATCGGCGACTACGAGGTGAAACTGCGTAACCTCAAGAAGTTCCTCGAGGCCGGCGACAAGACCAAGATTACCGTCCGCTTCCGCGGCCGGGAAATGGCTCACCAGGAGCTGGGCCGGGAACTGCTCGAGCGCATCGAGAAGGACCTGGAAGAAATCGGCACCGTTGAGCAACGCCCGAACATGGAAGGTCGCCAGATGATCATGGTGATCAGCCCGGGCAAAAAGAAGAAGTAACGCCTTCCACCGGGACGCGTTGCTGCATTAATTAACCAACTTGAGAAGGTACCATGCCTAAAATCAAGACAAATCGTGGGGCTGCCAAGCGTTTCAAGAAAACCGCCTCCGGTTTCAAGCGCAAGCAGGCATTCAAAAACCACATTCTGACCAAGAAGTCTTCCAAGACTATCCGTCAGCTGCGTCCGAAGCAGGAAGTCCACGAGAATGATGTGGCTCTTGTGAAACGCATGATGCCCTACGCATAACTGATACGGATCTGGAGACTAGACAATGGCACGAGTAAAACGTGGTGTGCAGGCCCGTCGTCGGCACAAGAAAATTCTCAAGCAGGCTAAAGGCTACTACGGTGCCCGCAGCCGTGTATTCCGTGTAGCGGTACAGGCCGTTACCAAAGCCGGTCAGTACGCTTACCGTGACCGTAAGGTTCGCAAGCGTCAGTTCCGTCGTCTGTGGATCGTCCGTATCAACGCCGCCGCGCGTCTGAACGGCCTGTCCTACAGCCGCATGATCGACGGCCTGAAAAAAGCCTCCGTCGACATCGACCGTAAAGTACTGGCGGACATCGCTGTCCGCGATCAGGCGACCTTTAGCGCTTTGGCCGAAAAAGCCAAAGCGAGTCTCGCCGCCTGATTCACTGTTTCGTCGTAAACGAAACAGCATACTCAACGGGGGAAGAGCTCGCGCTCTTCCCCCGTTTTTATTTGGAACAAGAGTAGCAGCTGGAAGCGACTAGCTAACCGCTGATTTAAAGACTGCGGAGTCTTCAATGGAAAATCTCAATGCCCTGGTCGACGCTGCCCTGGCAGAGGTGGAGCAGGCCGGCGACATTCGTGCCCTGGACGACGTGCGCGTCAAATACCTGGGCAAGAAGGGGGAAATCAGCGCCCTGATGAAGGGCCTGGGCAAGCTCAGCGCCGAGGAACGCCCCAAGGCCGGTGCGGTGATCAACGATGGCAAGCAGAAAGTGCAGGATGCCATCGCCACCCGCAAAAGCGCCCTGGAAGAGGCCGCCCTGGCCGAGCAGCTGGCCAGCGAAACCGTGGATGTGACCCTGCCGGGCCGTGGCGAAATGCCCGGCAACCTGCACCCGGTCAACCGCATGCGCCGCCGCATTGAAGACTTTTTCCTGCGCCTGGGTTTCGACATTGCCGAAGGCCCGGAAGTGGAAGACGACTTCCACAACTTCGAGGCCCTCAATATCCCGTCCCATCACCCGGCGCGGGCCATGCACGACACCTTCTACTTCGGCGATGGCCGTCTGCTGCGCACCCACACCTCACCGGTGCAGGTGCGGGTGATGAAAGAGGGCAAGCCGCCGTTTCGCATCATCGCCCCGGGCCGCGTCTACCGCTGCGACTCCGACCTGACCCACACGCCCATGTTCCACCAGGTGGAAGGGCTGCTGGTGGACAAGGGCGTCACCTTTGCCGACCTGCGCGGCACCGTGGCCGAGTTCCTGCGCTTCATCTTTGAAGTGGAAGACCTGCCGGTGCGCTTCCGCCCCAGCTATTTCCCGTTCACCGAGCCCAGCGCCGAAGTGGACGTGGGCTGTGTGAGCTGCGGTGGCGAAGGCTGCCGGGTGTGCTCCCACACCGGCTGGATCGAGATCATGGGCTGCGGCATGGTGCACCCCAAGGTGCTGGAGCACGGCGGCGTGGACGCCAGTGAATACACCGGCTTCGCCTTCGGCATGGGCATCGAGCGCATCACCATGCTGCGCTACGGCGTCAACGACCTGCGGCTGTTCTTCGAAAACGACACCCGTTTCCTGTCCCAGTTCAGCTAATACATTTCACCGCAGCGGTGACAGGGCGCACCGAGATAAACGTTTACCTGCCCGCTGCGGTAACAAGTTGCTTGTAAGGATTTGAACATGCTTGTGAATGAAGCCTGGTTGCGTGAGTGGGTGAACCCCGCGGTCGATACCGACACCCTGGTAAAACAACTGACCATGGCCGGCCTGGAAGTGGACGGCGTGGAACCGGCGGCGCCGGCCTTCACCGGTGTGGTGGTGGGGCAGGTGATCGGCTGCGAACCGCACCCGGACGCCGACAAACTGCGCGTTTGCCAGGTCACCAACGGCACCGACACCGCCCAGGTGGTGTGTGGCGCCTCCAACGTGCGCGAAGGCCTGAAAATTCCCTTCGCCCAGGTGGGCGCCGTGCTGCCCGGTGACTTCAAGATCAAGAAAGCCAAACTGCGTGGCGTGGAATCCTTCGGCATGCTGTGCGGCGCCTCCGAACTGGGCCTGGAAGATTTGATCGACGGCCTCATGGAGCTGCCCGACGATGCCCCGGTGGGCACCGATGTGCGCGACTACCTGACCCTGGATGATGCCATCATCGAAGTGGACCTGACCCCCAACCGTGCCGACTGCCTGAGCGTGCGTGGCATTGCCCGGGAAGTGGGCGTGATGAACCAGAGCCCGCTCACCGAACTGGCCATCAGCAAGGTCGCCCCGGCCATCGACGACACCCTGACCATCAAACTGGCCGACAGCGCCGCCTGCCCGCGCTACCTGGGCCGGGTGATCAAGGGCGTCAACGTCAGCGCCGCCACCCCGCTGTGGATGGTCGAGCGTCTGCGCCGTGCCGGCCTGCGCACCATCGACCCGATTGTCGATGTCACCAACTACGTATTGCTGGAGCTGGGCCAGCCCCTGCATGCCTTTGACCTGGCCAGACTCAACGGTGGCATCACCGTGCGGCAGGCCAACGCCGGCGAAAAACTGCTGACCCTGGACGACCAGGCACTGACCCTGCGCGACGACACCCTGGTGATCGCCGACGACAGCGACGCCCTGGCCCTGGCCGGCGTCATGGGCGGCAAGCCGTCCTCGGTGACCGCCGACACCCGGGATATCTTCCTGGAGTGCGCCTTCTTCTCACCGCTGGCCATTGCCGGCAAGGCCCGCTCCTACGGCCTGCACACCGATTCCTCCCACCGCTTCGAGCGTGGCGTGGACCCGCAACTGCAGAACGACGCCATCGAGCGCGCCACCGCCCTGATCCTGGAGATCGCCGGCGGCCAGCCGGGCCCGGTCAGCGAAGCGCTGGACGAAGCCCAACTGCCGGCCCAGGCGGAAATCGACCTGCACGCCGACCACATTGAAGGCCTGCTGGGCATGCGCCTGCCCGCCGAGCAGGTGGAAGACATCCTCGGCCGCCTGGGCATGGAAGTGTCCACCCAGGAAAGCGGCCAGGCCTGGACCGTGCTGGCGCCCAGCTGGCGCTTCGACATGGCCATCGAACCGGACCTGATCGAAGAACTGGCACGCATCTACGGCTACGAGAAACTGCCCAGCCGCGTGCCCGCCGGCTCCCCCTCCGGCGAGAGTGTCGGTGAGCACCAGGTGGCCGTGCGCCGCCTGGCCGACACCCTGATCGACCGCGGCTACCTGGAAGCCATCACCTACTCCTTCGTGGAGCCCGGCCTGCTCAAGCAGGTGGAACCGCGGGTGGAGCCGCTGCCGCTGCTCAACCCCATCTCCACCGACCTGGGCGCCATGCGCACCACGCTGCTGGCCGGCCTGTTCAGCACCGCGCGCCACAACCTCAACCGCCAGGCCGAGCGCCTGCGCCTTTTCGAGACCGGCCTGCGCTTCGTGCCCGGTAAGCAAGGGCTCACCCAGACCCCCATGCTGGCCGGCCTGCTGTTCGGCAGCGCCCAGCCGCAGAACTGGGAAGGCAAACGCCCGGTGGACTTCTTCGACCTCAAGGGCGACGTGGAAGCACTGCTGCAACTGTCCGAACCGGGCGCCTTCGCCTTTGAAGCGGGTGAACACCCGGCCCTGCACCCGGGCCAGACCGCCGCGCTCAAGCGTAACGGCCACCTGGTCGGCCACCTGGGCCGCATTCACCCGCGCCTGGCCGCCGAGCTGGACCTGCCCGCCAACCTCTACGCCTTCGAGCTGGAGCTGGCGCCGCTGCAGCAGGGCGTACTGCCGCAATTCGCCGGTGTTTCCGACCAGCCGCGCATGCGCCGTGACCTGGCGTTCGTGGTTGCCGATGACGTGCCCGCCGGCGAATTGATCGCCGCCGTCCATGCTGCCTGTGACGAACGTCTCACCGGGGTGCGGATTTTCGATATATATCAAGGTGATAGCATCGGCGAAAATCGCAAAAGTCTGGCCCTGGGCTTGACCTTCCAGGACCGTTCACGCACTCTTAAGGACCAGGAAGTCAATGACCTGGTGGATGCCGTAGTATCCCAGTTAAAACAACAGTTTAACGCCGCCTTAAGGGATTGATGAAAAGGGTAGGGAGCGATTGATGGGAGCGCTGACCAAAGCGGATATGGCAGAGCGTTTGTTCGAAGAGCTCGGCCTCAACAAGCGTGAAGCCAAGGAAATGGTGGAAATGTTCTTTGAAGAGATCCGCCAGTCGCTGGAACACAACGTGCCCGTGAAACTCTCTGGCTTCGGCAATTTTGATCTCAGGGACAAGAGCGAACGGCCAGGCCGTAACCCGAAAACCGGTGAGGAAATCCCCATCACCGCCCGCCGGGTTGTGACCTTCCGTCCAGGACAAAAATTAAAACAACGGGTTGAGGCCTATGCTGGAACCAAGTCATAACGACGAACTGCCGGCGATCCCGGGGAAGCGTTATTTCACCATTGGCGAAGTCAGCGACCTGTGCGACGTGAAACCGCACGTGCTGCGCTATTGGGAGCAGGAATTCCCCCAGCTCAAGCCGGTCAAGCGCCGCGGTAACCGCCGCTACTACCAGCGCCAGGACGTGCTGATGATCCGCCAGATCCGCAGCCTCCTGTACGACCAGGGCTTCACCATCGGCGGCGCCCGGCAACAACTCACCGGCGGCGCCAACGCCGAACAGGCCACCCAGTACCACCAGCTGATCAAACAGATGATCGTGGAACTGGAAGACGTCCTCGACGTCCTCAAAGCCAGCTAACCCAAAGCCCCGCACCCCGGGGCTTTTTCACATCCCACAACCCACCCCCCCCGTAGGAGCGACGCTAGAGTCGCGACCCCCATTCCCGTCAAAACGCGATCTACAGAAAGGCAACCCAAACCTCCTCCCCTTACCAAGCGGGAGCCAGAGCAGGCTCCGCTCTTAATCCTCCCCCTCAATGAGGGGGAGCCAGAGGGGGTCAACCACCCAAATCCTCCCCCTCGCCAAGGGCGAGCCAGACGGTCAACCACCCAAATCCTCCCCCTCACCGAGGGGGAGCTAGAGGGGGTCCCCACCCAAACGCTCAAACCCTAACCAAACAACACCTTACTGGTTCCATCCCCCCAGCAAATCCGCTATGATGCTCGCCGCTTTGGTAGCACCGCCTACCAAGCATCTCGGGGCGTAGCGCAGCCTGGTAGCGCACTTGCATGGGGTGCAAGGGGTCGGAGGTTCGAATCCTCCCGTCCCGACCAAATTAAGGTCGGAAAAACAATGAGATAGGCCAGTCAGAGATGACTGGCCTTTTTCATTTCTGGGCGCCTGTCATCTTTTCTACGATCTGGTTGCCGTTTGGTTGCCGTTTCTCGATCGCTACCGTTATTTGGTTGCCGTTTCATGGTTACCATGGGTGGCTTTTATGCCCTTGTGAAGCGTGTGTGCCGCGATGGTCGTCAATTTTAGAATAGACTACCTTTGGACCCTCTCCAGGGAGGTGATGTTGTTGGCTGACTCACGTCTTCTCCCATAGGCGTTCGGGTATCTCCGTCACCTTGTGGCTCGGGCGGTGGTGGGGTTGTTGAAAGTTCGGCTAGTTGCTTATTTAGGGCCTGGATTTCTTGGTCTTTTGCGGCAATGGAGTCGCGTAGTGTTTGCGCTTCCTTGGCTGTGACAAGAGGGATAAAAGGGCAATTTGATTGCTGTTGATCAAGTATCTGTCGCTTGGCTTCTTCTTTGGCCTCCTTGATTGTGGCTTTCTTTTTTTCCTCATCCTTTAGAGCCAATCGAATCAGCTCTGCGACAACCGCGCTTACACTTGTTCTCCCATTGCCCCCTTTCTTGGCCAGCGTTTCGAGTACCTTGATCTCGCGCTTAGAGAGTTCCAAATGAACCTGCTTTAGATTTTTCCCCTCCCTGGATTGATGGACTCGCCACGCTTGTTTGGCCCTCTGAAGGTATGAGCTGTCTCTCGATTTGAGAGACTTTTCTAGATAGTCGACGAGGCGCTCATGGCTACTCGGTGGAAGCAGCATGACTCCCTTGCATGGATTTCTTGTGATGTAGCCATTAAGCCAATCTATCATTTTGGGGTCATTGTCTAGCCACTGGCCTGGTGTCTTTACGGCCTTGTTCATTCGCCTCTCCCCTGGCTCTTTCGAGACACTGCTGACACGCTACATTTAACGTTAAATGTAACGTTAAATGTAACGTTACATTTAACGTTAAATGTAGCATAAAGAAATTGGAAGATAAAATTAGGGGGGGTATTATTGCTATTTATTGGAGGTTGTGTGGGTGAGAGTATGGGGGTGTGGCTAATTCCTCTTCAAGTTCCCAGCGGATGTCGTAAGCAATATGGTCTTGATCGACTGAGTGCGGCGAGTCGTTATTTCTTGTGCCGGTTTATTAAAGACTACGAAGAGTCTAAAGAGTCTAAAGAGTCCATGAGGCAAATGGCAGCCTATGCTCGGGATTTTTATCAGTCCGAAAGATCTGTTAGACGGGCTGTTGATGAGCTTGTTCGTTCGGGGATTTTGCTGGAGAAGAGGTCGGCAAATGGACCGGGGCGTCCTTCGCTGCGGTTGAGTGTGTCGTGTGGCTTCTGGGATGTATTAGTGGCCCAATTAGCTGACCACGCTTTCCTCCATAAAGAAAAAATTGAACATGTGTTCATGGGCGAGTTTCCTTCTAACCGCGGAACGCGGAAGACGCGCCTGACTCCGGAAAATCGCACCCTCCTGGCTGTTCTGCTTTTAAATGCAGATAAAAGTGGCGCTGCTCAAATTGGGATGGGGAAGCTTGGGAGGATGACAGGGCTCAGTGACGATCAGTTGAAGTCTCAGTTCACGAAGCTGGCTGCTGAGGGGTATCTGAGGGGCAGAGTTTCTGGCTTCTCTGGGAAGTGCTTGTTTGGCCGAGTGGCGGGATATGTGTTTCTTAACTTGAGACACATGGACTTGGGCGGCTTTGGTGATCAAATAACGATCATTCAGTGTTCACCGGGGCTTGGTCAGGCCACAGAGCTTTATAGGGAGGCAAAGGCTGTCCATTTCGACCTAAAAAGGTATCGGGATAGCAGTTCGGGCTTGGGTGGGTATCCTCCATGTCATTATCCGGGCATCCAGAATGCGATCAGGTTTGAAACCCAATGGACTGACGACTGCTTTTGGCATGAAACAGACTTTAGTTATCAGGGCGACTGTGAGGCATCTGAGGTCCTGCCTAAGCTGCAGCTGGATAGGCACTTTCAGGAAAAGCAGCTTTCCCTAGCCGCTTCATACTTGCAGATGCGAATCAATCACTACGCATCGATGCTGTTAACGAATGGGGAGCGTGAAAGTACTATTTCATTGACTCACCTTAAGGAACTTGAGGATTCAGTACGCGGTGAGCTTAAGCCGACAGAGAAAAGTGATGTTGAGGTGGCGCTGCGAGCATTTCTGACCGCTGTGTGGCAGCAGGTTAAATATGCTACAGGCATGATTGCGCAGGTTAAGAGGCAAGACCAATGCCTAATTGATGAGCTAGAGAGGAAGGAGCCTGAATATCTCATTCTCCCAACGGAAGCGGTATTGAGGCGTCAGCATGCACTCACCTTGCAGATTTCCACAAAAGAAGGAATAGGCTCTGGAGGGGGTGGTTGCTGGGTCATTAATATGCCTGGGCACGATTCAAAACCAGATGAAGGGAATGATCCTTGGGGGGGCTCGAAGCTAAGCTTGCAAGGAGGGTCTGGGCGTAAAGCTATCAAGTATCTCAGTGAGCGGAGCCTGAGTGAGGAGGAGCGGATAAGCTATGGGCTGAGATTGCGGGGGCACAAATATCCGACTGAAAAAGCATAGTACATTTCCAGAGTGAAATCTGGTGTTTGTTCCCTGAATTTCTTTGAAAACAGTAGCTTGAAGCTTTGCAAATGGCATATTTGGTTGTCGGTTATAGGTTTATAGGTTTTATACCCCCGCCACCCCAAGGGCCATAAATACCCAGTAATAAATTACATACATCCCTTCCCTGTGAGCAATAACCACAGGATGGAGAGATGAACAAACGACACACACTGAATAGCAACCTTACCCTAATCAACGACACAGAGTGGAATGGACTGGGGCTAGTGCCCAGGCACTCCCCCTACATTGAGCAGTATCTCGAGAGGACTCTGGAAACCATGAAAAGAGCGGTGGAGAGGTACCGGCGAACCACGGCTATCCGTTTCGATTTACACATACCCAAACAGGCAGCTGCCCCCGATTCAGAAGTAATATCCCGCTTCTTTTCCTCCCTTCAAGCAAAAATAAATGCACATCAACTTCGTAAAGCCAGATGCGGACAGCGGGTTCATACCTGCCAGCTTCGTTACGTTTGGGTCCGAGAAAGACACCTCTCAGACCATCGACATTACCATTGTTGCATCTTGCTAAACGGGGATGTCTACCGTCACCTAGGATCTTTCGTATCTGTGAATGAGGGGGGTGCGTCAAATATGGCTAAACGGGTGCGTAGCGCTTGGGCGAGCGCCTTAGGTTGCTCCTGGGAAGATAGTGCAGGGTTGGTCCATTACGTAGAGAACGGCGTATACCGGGTTGATGCCAACTCTCCGTCTCTGTGGAGAGATTATTCGGCGCTGTTTTATCGGTTAAGTTATTTCGCGAAATCGAAGACCAAGCCATTTGGCGATGACAAGAACAACTTTGGCTGCAGTCGCCGCTGACAAGGTTTCGTTAATTTTTTACAGCCATGGCTCATCTCATGAGCAGAAGGAGAAAACTCATGAGAATCATTCGTTTGAAAGAAGTCATGGAAACTACAGGCTTGGGCCGGTCATCCATCTACAAGTACGCCCAAGAGGGCTCATTCCCGAAACCCGTGAGCCTGGGAGGGCGCTCATCGGGCTGGGTGCTGGATGAAGTGGAGGAGTGGGTGATCGAGCAGATTGCCAAGCGGGATGAAAAACTGAGAGAGGAGAGAAAATAGACGTTGTCCACGATGAGGTCATTCCTGATGATGACGCTGGCGGAGGGCCATGTAAGAAAAAAAGAAGGCCTGTGCATCTAAGCAATAGAATGCACAGGCTCTATATTGTGTAGATAGCAACTTTATTCAAGAGAGATAGGCTACTGAAACTCCCAGGTCCATTGACCATTTGCATCGGCTACTGTCACTTCAACGATGTTGCAGCGACGGTATGTGGACCATTTGAATTTCTGGCCGAACTTCATTTTTACCGGAAAGGGTTTGATATATTCATAGATTCCCGGTGCGTACAGGCCCATTTGGCCTATCTGTATCGCGAAGTAAGATGGGTCCGCTTCTTTCCTGCGGGCATACTCATCCCGTGAAATTCGTTTACCGAGTTTGTTTGATTGGATTCTGCAATTGCCCCTATTGATCACGATATCATTGATATCTGCAGTGTCTTCAGTGGCGGTCAGATAGACCGTATTACCACGGACTTCGATATCGACGGACGGTTGACCTTGGGCTTCAGCTCGCGCTTGGGCTAATGCCGCATCTTCGCCCATAGTCTCCACAGACTCAATGTAACCAGGAGGAGCGATAAACATACCACTAACATCGATCCAGTCGACGTATTCCCTCAGCTCTTTGTGCATCTCTTCAGCGTTCATGCCGTCGAAACGAGAGTAGTCTGGACCCGTGGCTTCTGCCTGGTCATTGACGTAGCCCCGCTGGTAAATACCCCACAGCTCGTCGAACTCAGCTACCGCTGCTTGGTTTTCAAGTTCAGCTTTAAGAGCATTAACGCTCTCGGTGGGGTTGTCTGCGTCATATGTCTCACCGCAGCCCGCCAGTGAGCAAATAGCCATGGACATGATGATGGTTTTGATGAGTGAATGTTTCATGTGAATACCTTTGGGTGTTAATTGGGTAGGGAAGACCCTGTCTGGCAGTAGGTCGCGGGCTAGGAAGAGGGGGTCATCGGCATTCCACGCCAGCTTTAGCGACACTGGTGTAGAAACGTCTGACATTCCCCCGGCCCTGGCTGAAACCTTGCAGCTCCTCGATGGAGTACTGCTGAGCCAGCTTATTGAAGGCGCAGCGGCACATTTCTGTAGGGGCGCTTTGCGTGCATCCTGCGAGGAACTCTCCTTTGACCTTGTTCATGGGGTCGTCCGAGCACCCGGAAGAAAGCAGGGAGAAGACTAATAGGGCAATGCTGATGGGTTGATTCATAGCGCTTCCTTACATCAGTACCAGGCTGATGCCCAGGGCTACGCCAATGACAAGTCCTACGGTTTGCGGTCCCATCATCCAGAACAGCTTGATCCAGATCAGAGATCCCATACCGCCACTGGTGAACATCATGTCGGGCTTGGCGAAACGGCGAATAGCGTCACCAATCAAGGCGCCAATAGTGCCGGTTACGGTTCCCACGACGGCTGCGAATATCTTGGCCATCAAACCGGCCCCCAGCACCATGGCTGAGTTGTTGTAGCTCACCATGATGATAGCCAGCACCAGGGCTGCGATGCCCCACCCAATAGCGGATTTTTGGATGCTGCTGAGCTCCTGTTGCTCTACAGCGCTATTGCTGGCGTCAAAGTCTTCCATTGTCTTTCTCCTTGTTTGAGTTGGTTCTTCCTGAGATCCCCGGGCAGGCATGAGCAGTGTGCCCTGCCTAAAGAAGGTGCTTGCTGGTGGGTTATGTGATCCAAGACGCGGAAAGTATTGCAATGCAATACTATTAAGGTCAAGTGTAGTGATACGACAGAGGTATGGCTCTGCCGTAGCGTTGCTTCATCAGTTAGATGGAGTGGGCGTGATGAGCTTTCCCGAGCGCCTGAAAGCGGCCCGGTTGGCATTGGGGTTGACTCAGGAACAGTTGGGTTTTGAGTTGGATGTCACCAAATCCACGGTTTCCGCATGGGAAAATGGTCGTGATGCTCCAGGTTTTCGTCTTTTCCCTGCCCTGAAACAGGTGCTGGGCGTTTCTCTGGACTACTTGATATGTGGAGATGAGGCGGGCGGCGTCACCGACCCTGCAGGTACCTACGGCGCGGAAGTCCGCAGTGAAGCTGAAGCGCATTTGCTAAAGCGTTACCGCAAACTGTCACACAGGCGCCAGGAAGGCCTGAAGGCGTTACTGGATTAATCTGCAGCCTGCTTACCTGCCAGCTTATTACTTAGCTCAGTGGTTGATTGAGAACGGGATTCCCTGGCATGAGCTGATCCCTCGTGCGAGAACTCCTCAACCACTTGTAACCCCTCCTCCTCCGCATACTCGAACTGGGCATTCAGCAGGCCCGCCTGAGCGACCTTGTCGAGCTCTGCCTGGCTAATCCCCAGATTTTCCATCACCTTGGCTTCTTCTCGGGCATGGGTGACGGCCTCTTTCATGGATTGATTGGCTCTCAGCGTCAGATCCACGTAGTAGATCGGCGCCCGGTGACTCTGGGTGGTGCTCTTCCCGCGCAGTTTCAATTCCAGGGGAAGGGTGGCCAGGTTGCCACCAGAGATGGCATGGAAGTAGCGCAGCCTCGCTGCCAAGGTGCGAATGCTGTTGTATCCGGTGGTGCGGAACACAAAGCAGCCCAGTTCATCCTCTTCCCCGATCCGCACATACAGCCGCCCGTAAGGTTTGCACAGATCGTGGGCGCCGAATTCGCATAGGTCGGGTGAGGGGCAGGGTAACTGCTCCAGGCCCTGGTCGGTGCGGCGCCGGCAGGTCTCCCCGTCGCCACTGCACAGGGGGCGGCCACTCTTGCGCTCAAAGAAGGTGTACTCCGCCCGCAGGTTCAAGTCCGGATCATTAAAGGGCAGGGTGACGGGAATGCTGCGTAGCTTCTTGCCTTGTACCTCCTGGCGCAGGGCCTCATCTAGCGGATGCGGTAGCCAGCCCTCCCGGGTCTGGATCTGGGTAGTGATGGTGAATTGGTCGTCTTTCTCCGGCAGACGCTTGCCGTTCTTTTCCACCATGCGGCCAATACTGATACGGCCAATCACGGGGGGAGTAATCGCGAGTCCTTTGATCATGGGAGTCTCCTGTTATAAAAAACGCACAGCCGCCGGGCAGGGCCCGGCGTTTATGCTGTTAGGCGTGGCGTGTTGAGTGAGGTGATGCGAGAACGATCAGGCGTTGGGCTTGACCAGGAACCGGCGACTGCCGGGCCGATGCTTGGGGAATTGCTGCAGTAGCGCGGGCCGAGCCTTGAGCAGGGCGTCGGTGTTGAGCACTGTACTGTCCTTGCTGCGCTTCCAGCTCACCTGGCCATCCATGAAGTAAGCCCGAGCGGCGTCACCCATGCGTTGTTGGATGCGTTGCTTGAGTCGGGCTTCCCGTTCGGCCAGACGGGCCAGGCGTTCCCGGATATCCAGCATCTCACTGAAATCGCCGTTGAGTGCGGTGTCGTCAATGAGATCCAGGGTTTCGCTATCGTCACGAGGATAGAGTGCCCGCAGGGCCTGATCGGCGGAGTCGGAGCCATCAGCATCGGGTGGCGTATCGGTCTCCACCTGATGCCAGAAGGCCCGCTCCAGCTCGATCAGTTGCTTGATGACGGCTTCATCCCGCTCAATGCGGTGTACCTGCAACTCCTGCCCACAGATCAGCACTGCCACGTCCGCCGCTAGCTTGCCGGTGACGGCCAGTTGATGCTGAACTTGGCACTGGATGTATTCCGGTACGCCATCGGCCCAGAGCCTGGCGCCATTAAGGCCAGTGGTTTTGCATTCCAGGATCTGCACCTCTTGATTGCCCACAACGGAATAATCCAGATTGGCCAGCATCCAGGACTTGTCGGCATCCGGGTGCTGGAGCACAGCATTCACCCGCCGTACCTTGTTGCCGGTGGTCTTGGCATAGGCTTCCGCTACTTTGGGTTCAAGCAGATTGCCCCAGTACAGCGGGGTATGGATGTCGTCCGGATTGGGGGCTGGTAACAAGCCGTCCCGCCCCGTTTTGATCATCCACAGCTCAAGCGGCGACTGATACGGGTTAAGCCCCACCGCCGCTGCAGCATCGCTGGCCCCGATACCTTGCTTGCGGACCTTGAGCCACTGCTCCCGGTTCATGCCCTTGGTGGACACCAGACGCAGGGCCGGACGGGATGAGGGTTTGATAGCGCGGGGAGTGCTCATGAGTGACCTCCTTCCAGTTGGGTCAGCCGCTCGGTAAAGCGATCATGGAGATTGATCAGCCGATGGGTCTGGGGCGTCTGATCCGAGGGGATCTCATGACTGCCGCCTTGACTGAAGAAGGTGACTACCAGATCGGTGATCATCTGTTGGATGTCGGCGTTGGATGGCAGATTGCCGTCATTGTCGAGCAGATAGGTGCCCAGCTGTTCGCCCAGGATGGACACCACCTCGTACTCGAACACCCCAGGAAACCCTTGCGGGCCGTACCAGTAGGGTTGCACCTGTTTCCAGATATCGGGGATGAAGTCACACAGGGTGCTGATCAGTTCGATACAGCCATTACCCCAGATCTCCAGAAGCCGGGTACCGCGCTCCTTGTTCAGCATCATCCCCTCATGGAGAAAGGCGCCCCAGATGGCGGCCAGATGCGGGGAGAGGGGGGGCGCAGAGAGTCTGGCTTCCGGGCCCACACGGTTATCGTGATTAGGTTCTGTCATGGTCAGGCTCCAAACAATAAAAAGCCCGACCGGCACAGAGCGGGTCGGGCTTTAGTCGAGGGAAAAGAGTGAGTCGGGAATCAGTCAGGCCACCAGTTCCAGGGTCTGGCTCAGGGCCCGCTGCTTGATCTGGGCACCCTTGCCGAACCAGGCGGAATCCAGTCGATTGTCGGTACTGCGGGCGCGACGTTCGTGGTCCACGAACTCGGTTACGGCATTCAGCAGGCCGTAGGCCGTGTTCTTGGCAGACGGCAGCTCCGCACCGCGACCGGACCCGTCATACAGGGTCATGGCCTTTTTCATGGCGTGCTCGTTGGGTTTCACCAGCATGTCACCCGATGAGTAGTTCACATCGGTGAAGACCGAGCGCATGACCTTCTCGGCGGTCTTGCGGGTGATGCGCCGCTCGCTCAGGGCCTTCAGCCGGTACATGAAGTCATCCCAGGCGGAGACGGAGATCCCCAGCTGCTTCTTGACGGCCTGAGCATCGAACGTGGTGTTGTGGCGGACCTTCACCGCCTGGCCGGCGCCATTGAGAGCAACCGCCAGGGTGTTATTGCACACCACCCGGATGCTGGTGAACTGGGCAGTGGTAGCCAGAGTGCCGTCACAGGCGGTGGCCAGCAGCACATAGCCGTTGGTCTGGTCATTGCCTGCCAAGGAACCCGTTTGCCCCGTGCGGGCAAGGGCCCACAACTTGCGGCCCCCTTTAAGGACGCCAGCGGTTTCCAGTTCAAAGCCAGAGCGCTCGGTGAGATCCCGGTAAAACTCCAGGATCTGCCGGGGCTGCACCACCTTGAAGCGGTTACTCACTACGGACAGAGGTGCCTGATTGTCTGAGCGGAACAGCACCTTCTGATCCGGGAAGGATGAGATCTGGCCGAGCGCACCGGCCTCACTGCTAATGAAGCGGACAGGGGTTTCACGTATCTCCCAGTCCATGCCGGCTTCCTGCATCCAGACATTGAGGGGTTGTTGGGCAGCGAGCTGGTTACCCAGCCCGTGCCAGGGTGTACGGCCTGCATAGGCCATGCTTTCGACAAGATGTGCCATGGTAAATCTCCAGGAATAACGATGAGCCCG
Organism: Alcanivorax hongdengensis A-11-3; assembly: GCF_000300995.1. GTDB lineage: Bacteria > Pseudomonadota > Gammaproteobacteria > Pseudomonadales > Alcanivoracaceae > Alcanivorax > Alcanivorax hongdengensis. The sequence continues at coordinate 74,529 of NZ_AMRJ01000016.1, forward strand.
AAGCGGGCGGATTAACGAGTGAGAAGAGGGGGGGGCATGCGTAGAGCAAAAGCAGAAGAGCGAAGGCTCAGAGCCAGCCACGCTGGGCCAAGCTGACCCACTCGGAGCGGGACACGACGAAGTGATCCAGGACCCGCACATCGATCAGGGCCAGAGCGTCCTTCAGCCGGGTAGTAATGGTGCGATCAGCCTGGGAGGGCTCACAGCACCCGGAGGGATGGTTATGGGCGAAGATCACGGCAGCGGCATTGCAGGCCAGAGCCTGCTGTACCACCACACGGGGATACACCGCTGCGCCATCAATGGTGCCGTTGAACAAGGGTTCGAAACTGAGCACCTTGTGCTTGTTGTTGAGGAAAATGGCCGCGAAGACCTCGTTCTTCTCCTGGGCCAGGGCCATCTGCAGGAACTGGGCGACATCGGTGGGAGAGGTGAGTGCCTCCCGACCGGTCAGTTCATCCAGCAGGATGGTGGCAGCGGTACTGATAATCTCCTCGGGTTTAACGCAGCCCTGTACGTGGTACAGGCCCTGCTCGTTCTTTACGAAAGTGGGGATATCCATAGAAACTCCAAAACGGCATAAAAAAGCCCGCACATGGCGGGCTTCGGGATCAAGGGGGAAGGGATGGGGCTTACTCGGTATTGAGACGGAAGCTATGCCCGCAATCCAGGCATTCCAGGTTGTCGAGATAGGTCTCGTCGAGCTTGGCGCCCAGCGCAGCACCGGCCTCACCGCCAGCGACGCCTCCAGCCAGGCCGCCAAGTACGGCACCGGCGATGCCGCCAATCGCAGACCCGGCAGGACCAAACGCCAGGCCGACGGTGGCGCCCACGCGAGCGCCACTGGTGGCCATGGCGATGCCACTCGCGGCACCAGCAACTGTGCCTACAGAACCGCCGACCTTGCGGCCATTTCCTAGGGCGACGACCCGGATAGAGCGGCAGGACGGACATTGAATGATCATGGAACCTCCATGAGATGGGGCCAGGAAGGCCATTCCTTCCTGGCTTCATGGAGGTGATATATGTTTGAAATTATTTGGAAAGTGGGTTGAGTCAGGTCGGTCTTCTGCAGTCAGGCGCCATACTAAGCCAAGTCTTGGAAGTCATTGAGGGGGAGTCAGCGCCGTTTTGCTGCCCTTGTATTTCGACCTTGTGTAGTGGTCTAATGAATCCGGACACCAAC
>NZ_AMRJ01000017.1 GCF_000300995.1 Alcanivorax hongdengensis A-11-3
AGCGGGAAACGAGATTCGAACTCGCGACCCCGACCTTGGCAAGGTCGTGCTCTACCAACTGAGCTATTCCCGCTTGACTGATTGTCAGCTTGCGCCAACGAATTAGTGGCGTCCCCTAGGGGAGTCGAACCCCTGTTACCGCCGTGAAAGGGCGGTGTCCTGGGCCACTAGACGAAGGGGACCCATGCGATGACGTCTCCGTCAAAGCGGCGCGTAGGATAGGAATCTGACCCCCGGCCGTCAAGCAGAAATTCATAAAAAACCGTCATTGACCTGAAAAAGACACACTGCTCTGATAACCGTCGGGCCGAAAGCCACACACACAACAGGCTCTTACAAAAAAGGGAGAGAGAAATGACCATGAAGCTGTACGGTGCCGCGCTGTCACCGTTTGTCCGCAAAACCCGGGTGGTGCTGGCCCTCAAGGGGCTGGAATATGAATCCGTGCATGTGGACCCCAACAACCCGCCACCGGACTATGAAAAAATCAGCCCCATGAAGCGCATCCCGGCCCTGGAGGTGGATGGCCAGTATCTGGCAGATTCCGCCGCCATCTGCGCCTACCTGGAAAGAATCCAGCCACAACCGGCGCTCTACCCCAGCGACCCCATGGCTTACGCCCGCACCCTCTGGTTCGAGCGCTACATTGACTACGACATTGCCGCCAACTGCACCTTTGGTGTGTTCCGCAACCGCATCATCATGCCGCTGATCGGCAAGACCTGCGACGAGGACAAGGTTCAGCATTACCTGGCCGAAAAGATTCCGCCGCTACTGGCCTATCTGGATCGGGAACTGGAAGGGCGTGAATATCTGGTCGGTGACAGCCTGACCATCGCCGATATCGCCATGGGTAGTCAGATGGTCAACTTCCGCCATGGCGGTGAGTGCGTCGATCCGCAACGCTACCCCAACCTGGCGGCCCACACAGAGCGCATGCATGCGCTGGCGCCCTTTGCGGCCACCATCGAGAAAGAGTCCGCCTTCATCGAGAAAGTCCGCGGCTGACCGGGAACGGGGCCCTGGCGCCCCGTGACTTACAGTGGCAACCCCAGTCGTTTGGCCTCCAGCCGACGCAGAAACTCCAGCATGATCTGCCGATAGAGGTCTTCCCCCAGCCAGGCGTCTTCCACGCCGGCATCCACATTGGGGTTGTCATTGACTTCCATGACCACGATCTGGTCACCGGTCTGTTTCAAATCCACGCCGTAGAGGCCGTTGCCCATCAGACGAGCCGCCTTGAGGGCCATTTTCAGCACCTTGGGCGGAACCTCATGGACCGGCACCGTGCGACTGTTGCCACTGGTGGTCTTGCCACTGCTCTGGTGGTTGTAGATCTGCCAGTGTCCCTTGCTCATGAAATACTGGCAGGCAAACAGCGGCCGGTTGTTGAGCACGCCGATACGCCAGTCGTAATCGGTGTACATGAAGGCCTGGGCCAGCACCACCGCCGACTGTTTCAGATAGCCGCCCAGAGCGGCTTTCAGTTCCTCCCGGGTTTCCACCTTGCTGATGCCCCGGGAAAAGCTGCCGTCGGGAATCTTCAGCACCATGGGCAGAGCCAGCTCTTCGATAAGGTGGTCTACCTGCTCTTCTTCGTCACTGAACACAAAGGCCGTGGACGGCACCGGCACACCGCTGGACTGCATCAGCTCCGCCAGGTAGATCTTGTTGGTGCAACGTAATATCGAGCCCGGATCGTCAATCACCACCATGCCTTCCTGCTCGGCCTTGCGGGCAAACTGGTAGGTGTAGTGATCCAGCGCCGTGGTCTCGCGAATGAACAGACCATCGTATTCGCCCAGGTGGGTATAGGCTTCACGGCCCACGGTTTCCACCTTGATGCCCAGTTGCCGACCGGCGCGGATAAACTGCTTGAGCGCCTTGCGGTTACTGGGAGGCATGGCCTCCTGCTCGTTGACCAGCATGGCCAGTTCGTAACGGTCCCCGCGGCGGCGACGCGGATTGCGCCATACCCGTGCATTGAACTGCTCCAGTGCCCGGGCGAACTCGTCTTCCTGAGCGCCCTTGAGCTGCTTGAGGCTGAGCGGTTTGAGCGCCACGATCTGCCACTGTTCGCGGCGGCGGAACTCCACTTTCAGGACCGGGCACGGCAACTGATCAAAAATCTGCCGCCCCAGCTCTGCCAGACCTTCCTGCTCGGTATGGCCAAAATACAGGGTCAGGGTGAAACGCGAGGCATCACTGCCCTGCTTCTTCATGGCCTTGTCGAGCACCGTTTCCAGGTGCTCGAAGTGCAGCCCGTACAGTGATTTGCGGCTGAGATCGTTGACCGTGCGCACCGATGGCAGCACACGCTGGCCACGGGCTTCCGCCAGCAGCGAGCAGTAATACCCCGGGCTCAGGTACTTGTAGCTTCGACACAGGTTGATCACCTGCACCTGCTTGTCGGTGCAGACACTCTGGGCCGCCTGCAGATAGTCCCTGGCAGACAGCAAATGGCGGGTCGGGTAGTAGGCGGCCCAGTCAGCCGGGTCGTCCACCAGAATAATCACCTGGCTCATTGAACATCCTGTTACGGGCGTCACGAAGGTACGCCATCAGCGGCGAATGTAGGGCCACATCAGGCTGCCCCGCAAGCGTTATTTGGTGCCCTGCCAGCGCACCCGATAAATGGCGTTGGCGCTGTCATCACTGATCAGCAGGCTGCCATCGGCAGACACCATCACATCCGCCGGGCGCCCCCAGTATTTGCCGCCCAGCAGCGATTCGTGCAACCAGCCGGACACAAAGGGCTGGTAGTCCGTGACCTCACCATCTGGGCTCAGCCGGACACGAGTAACCCGGTAACCCGCCCGCTCGCTGCGGTTCCAGGAGCCGTGCTCGGCAATGAAGATATCGCCCCGGTAGGCTGCCGGAAACTGGTTGCCGGTGTAGAACGTCATACCCAGCGGGGCATGGTGGGCAGGAATCAGCAGCGCCGGCTTGCGGTAATCCGCCGGTGACTTGCCCTTGCCAAATTCCGGGTCCGGCGTGTCACCGCCATGAATGTAGGGGTAACCAAAGTGGTCACCCGCCTTGACCAACCGATTGAGTTCGTCCGCCGGGTGGCTGTCACCCAGCCAGTCACGACCATTGTCGGTAAACCACAGTTCGTTATTGCCGGGCCGCAGGGCAAAACCCACGGAATTGCGCACGCCAAGGGCCAGGGTTCGCAGACTGCCGGTTGATAGATCCAGCGCCTGAATGGAGGCATAGGGCAGCGCCGGGTCACAGATATTGCATGGCGCGCCCACCGGCACGATCAGCTCGCCATTGGGCAGAAAGTCCAGGTACTTCCAGCCGTGATGGGTATCGGTGGGGAAATCCGCGTAACGCACCTGCGGGGCCGGCGGCGCCGCCAGGTGATCGAGGATCGCCGGCCAGGCGAGAATACGGCTGACCGCCGCCACGTAGAGAGTGCCGTTCCGGTAAGCCACTCCAGAAGGCAGGGTTAGCGAATCGGCAATTTGCCAGCGCTGGTCCGCCTTGCCATCGCCATCGCTGTCGCGCAGGGCCCATACCTGGCCAGCCTTGCGAGAGCCGACGAAAACGGTGCCATCCGGCGCCTGGGCCATCTGGCGGGCGTTCTCTACATCCGCGGCATAGACCGACACAGAGAAGCCCTCCGGCACCTGCAAACGAGAAACCGGCGGTGCAGCCTGCGCTACCAGCGGCAGGCAGAGAAGACACTCAGGAAGCCGTTTTGCCCATCGACGAATCCGGCTTGTCGGCAGCCGGGTGCCCCGCTTTTTCCAGTGCATCCTTCACCTCCGGCGGCATATAGGTCTCGTCATGCTTGGCCAGCACTTCATCGGCTTCGAAGCGCTGCCGGCTGATCAGGGTACCGTTGGCCACAATGCCCTGCCCCTCCCGGAAAAGGTCCGGCAGGATACCCTGATAATGCACCACAAAACTGCCCTTACCATCCGTCAGTGTGAACTGCACATCCAGACTTTGCGGGTCGCGCTTGACGCTGCCGGGCACCACCAGCCCGCCCACTCGCATTTTGCTGTTCAGCGGCGCCTCGCCACTGACAATCTGCTGCGGGGTATAGAAGAGGTTGATGTTCTGGCGCAGGGCATAAAAAATCAGCCCCACGGCAATAGCCAGCCCCACCAGGATCACCGCGACAATGGCCAGGCGCTGTTTACGTACCGGATTCATGGGTGTTCTCGGTCTGTTGTTGGCGGCGCGCCTGGCGCGCCAGGGTATCTCGCATCACGGTGGACTGGCGGACCGCCTGTACCATGCTGGCCACAATCACCACCGCACTGATGCCGTAGGCGGTCCACACATAGACACCACGACCGCCCATGGCCAGAAAGTCCGCAAAGGAATCAAACACCATCAGCGCCCTCCTGCTGCAACCAGCTGTTTGACCCAGCCACTGCGCCGCTCACGGCTGAGAATCTCGGTGCGAGCCCGCACCATCACATTGACCGCATAGAGCAGCCAGGTTCCCAGCATACTGATCAGCAGCGGGTACTTCATGGCCGGGTTGATGGTGGACTCCCCCACCAGCTTGAGGGTGGAGCCCTGGTGCAGAGTATTCACCCACTCCACGGAATATTTGACGATCACCACATTGATCACCCCGACCATGGCCAGCAAACCGGCGGCCCGGGCCGCCTGGCGGGGGTCACGGATGGCATTCTGCAGGGCGATGACACCGATATACATGAACAGCAGAATCAGCATGGAGGTCATGCGCGCATCCCACTGCCAGTAAGTCCCCCAGGTGGGTTTGCCCCAGAGCGCCCCGGTGACCAGGGAAATGGCCGTCAACGCCGCCCCGAACGGGGCAATCGCCTTGATCATGATTTCTGCCATCTTCATGCGCCAGACCACCGCCACCATGCCGGCGATGCCCATGGCCACATAGCCCATCAGGGCGCCGCTGGAGGCCGGCACGTGAATGTAGATGATGCGATAGCTGTTGCCCTGCTGGTAATCCGGCGGCGCAAAGGCCAGCCCCCAGACAATGCCAACCACAAAAGTGATCAGGGCAATAGGGGTCAGCCACGGCAATACCGCCGAACTGAACCGGTAGAAGTAGCGCGGCGAGCCCAGCTGGTGATACCCGCGTTTTATGGTTTTCCAGAGCATTTAATTACCCGAGCTGATTTTCAGGCCCGCGGCCACTGCCAGTGGCCCCAGGCTTAACGTCAATGCCAACAGCGCACCCAGTACGGCAAGCACACCGTCCACCGGGCCGCCCTGCACGGCGGTCGTCACCGCACCGGCACCGAAAATCAGCACCGGGATATAAAGCGGCAATACCAGCACCGCCAGCAGGATGCCGCCGCGATTCAGGCCCACGGTCAATGCCGCGCCAATGGCGCCCACCACCGTCAGGCTCGGTGTACCCAGCAGAATGCTGAGCATCAGCGGCTCCAGCGCCAGCGTGGGCAGCTGCATCATGTGCCCCAGCAGCGGCGACACCAGCACCAGCGGCAGACCGGTCATCAGCCAGTGGGCCAGCAACTTGGCGCTGACCGGGATGACCGGCAACACCGGAGCGGTAAGCAACTGATCCAGCACACCGCTTTCCTGGTCACGGCGGAACAGGCCGTCCATGGACAACATGACCGCCAGCAAGGCCGCCACCCAGACCACCCCCGGCGCCACCAGAGCCAACTGTTTGGGCTCCGGGGAGATAGCCAGAGGAAACAGGCTGACGACCATGACAAAAAAGAACAGGGGGTTGATGATTTCTGCAGGGTTGCGCCACAGAAGCAGTAACTCGCGCATCAGCGTGGCCCGGAACGCCCTCATGACACCACCTCGGCCTGACCGCCGGCAAGATGCAGACGACGTACCCGCCCGTCCACCCGATGGTGGGAGGTATAGATCACGAGGGTACCCTGCCCGGCCGCCGACTGGAGGCAGGCATCCAGGCTTTCCACGCCATGCTGGTCAATGGCCGTGTAGGGCTCATCGAGCACCCAGACCCGTTTGCGTGACAGCCACAGGCGGGCCAGCGCAATACGCCGCTTTTGCCCGGCGGACAGGTGCGCCGCCGGCACATCCTCGAAGCCGCGCAGGCCCACCGCCTGCAGCGCTGACATAAGATCCCCGGCCTGCCCGTTGAGCGCACAGGCAAAACGCAGGTTCTCTTCTGCGCTCAGCTCCTCACGGATCCCCGGTTGGTGGCCCAGGTAGAGCAGTTCCTCCTGCAGGCGAGGTATGGCCCACTGGCAACGACCTTCATAAAAGCCATGCAGGCCCACCAGAATGCGCAGCAGGGTGGTCTTGCCCGCCCCATTGGCCCCGGTGATCTGCCAGATTTCGCCGGCGCGGGCCTGCATGGTCAGGCCGCTGAACAGCACCCGGTCGTCACGCTCGCAGGCCAGTGACGCCAGGGTCAGCAATGCGGTATTCGCCGTCTCTGTCACAATCCATCCACCCCGGTTCAAGCAGCCCAGACTATAGCACGGTGGTACGCTATTGTTTTGACGTTACCCTTATGCTGAGTGTGCCACCTTGCAAGCCCGTAAAGGAGAGATGCCATGAGACTTGCCCCGCTTTCCCTGGTGCTGGTGCTGCCCTTGCTTCTAAGCGCCTGTGGCGGTCAGGACCAGGCTCCGCTGGAAACCGTCAAGCAGGTGGACCTGGAGCGCTACACCGGCACCTGGTACGAGATTGCGCGCCTGCCCCAGTGGTTCCAGCGGGGTTGCTATGACTCCACCGCCACCTACAGCCTCAACCCGGATGGCAGCATCAACGTGGTCAATCGTTGCCGCAAGGGCGATGACAACAGCGAGGAGGCCCACGGTACTGCCACCGTGGTGGACGGCAGTGGCAACGCCAAATTGAAGGTACGCTTTGATAACTGGTTCTCGAGGCTGTTCCCCACCATTACCGAGGGCAACTACTGGATCCTGGCACTGGACCAGAATTACCAGAGCGTGGTGATCGGCGAACCGGGCCGTGAGTATCTGTGGATACTGGCCCGCCAGCCGCAACTGTCCGAAGACCGTTACCAGGCCCTGGTCAGCATCGCCCGCGACAAGGACTTCCCGGTGGATCAGCTCAAACGCAACCGCAACCTGCGCCCGTCGCCCTGATCATGGAACATCACGTCTATTTTGCCGTTTTCGGGTTTGATCACGACCCCGCCCAGCTGGATCTGATGCTGGGCCAGAGCGCCGATGACTACTGGCGCGTCGGTGACACCTATAGCGACCTGGTGCCGGAAGCCCGGCGCCGGGAAAATCGCTGGATCCTGTCCAGCCAGCTTGACCGTGATGCCAGCCATCGCGATCACTTCGAAAAGCTGCTGCGCAAACTGCAGACGCTGGCCGGGCATCTGCCACAACTGGAACAGCATCACTATCGTTTCGGGATCGGCGTGTCACAATACTTCTTCATGGATGACCCGGCGTTCTACCTGCCCGCCGAGCTGATAGACGGCTTTCGGGCGCTGGGTTTCGAGATCCGCTTTGATCAGCTGGGACTGGACGAGAGGGCCTGATGGCACGGGAAATCGAACGCAAATTCCTGGTCAACGATAGCACCATCATTGACGGCCTGGACGGCCAGCGTCTGACTCAGGGGTATCTGAGCCACGACAAGCACGCCACGGTACGAGTGCGTATTGCCGGCGACCGGGCTTGGCTGACCCTCAAGGGCAAGACCGAAGGGCACAGTCGTCTGGAATTCGAATACCCGGTGCCAGTCAGCGATGCCCGCCAGATGCTGGAGGCATTGTGTCGCCAGGGAGTCATCGACAAGACCCGCTACCGCCTGCCCCAGGGCGAGCTGTGTTGGGAAATCGATGTCTTTCACGGCGATAACGCGGGGTTGGTGGTGGCCGAAATCGAGCTACCCGATGAAGATACCGACTTTGCCCGGCCGACCTGGCTGGGTGAAGAGGTCAGCCACGATCCCCGTTATTTCAACAGCGCCCTCAGCAGCCATCCTTACCGCCACTGGTAAGCGGGACCCGGCCATGCTCGCAGGTCACGGAACCTTCATTCTCTGGCGTCAGGATGACAACGGCGTGCGCGTACCGATGCGCCGCTACCAGAATCATCAGCAGGCCCGACAGGCCTGCGAATATTATCAGCGTCTGGGACACAAGCAGCATTACTGGGTGGAGCATGACAACGCCGACTCTGATCCGTCAGCTGACGGAGCAGGCCCGCCAGCGTGATGAGCAGGCGCTGGGCTGGCTGCAATCCGGAGCGCCGTCACCACAGGCTGTGCATGATATCCGGGTGATCATCAAACAGCAGCGCGCCAGCTGGCAGCTGTTGCGGCCCTGGCTATGCCGCGATGACCATCGGACCATTGATCGCGCCCTTGGCCAGGGGGCCAAGGCCCTGGCCACAGCCCGCGACCAGCATGTCATGGCACAGACCCTGGACAACCTGGCAAGAAAAACCCTCAAACACCGACGACAGGAGCTCAAGCAGGCCCATCGTCACCTGCTGGCGGATTCACCGCCGCCAGAGCCCCCTGGCGTCGACACCACCCGCCAGGCCCTGCATGACGATCTGCAGCAATGGCAGCGCCTGAACCTGGTCGTCAGTGATCACGAATTACTGGCGACCGGACTGGCCCGCACCTACAAGCAATGTCGTAACCGCACCATCAAGGCCCTGGGCAGCCATCAGGCCGAGCCCTGGCACGACCTGCGAAAGTGGGTCAAATACCTGCTCTACCAGCAGCAGGATCTGTCCGCCGGTGGCATCCCGGCCATCACCGACCACACCAGTCTGGAAAAACTGGGTAACAAACTGGGGAAATTGCACGATCTGGAGGTGCTGCGCCAGTTCCTGCAACACCATCCGGACCGGAAAACGGCCAAACCGGCGCTGCAGGCCATTGCCGAGCGAGAGCAACAGCTGCTGAAAAAGTGCCAGCGCAAAAGTCAGGCACTTTTCCATGCCCCCACCCGCAAATGGATTCGTGCCGTGCTATAATCGGCGGCCCAAACCGTGCCCGGGGACGACCCCGAAGCCGGCACCTGCGACCGGGGACGCCCCCGTCTGGAGTCATTCCATGGCGTGGTTCATCGTCATTCTGGCTGGCCTGTTGGAAACCGGCTGGGCCTTGGGTTTGAAGTCAAGCCAAGGCTTTACCCGCCCCGTGATCACCACTGTCACCCTGATTGCCATGATCGCCAGTGTCTGGCTGCTGGCCCGCGCCATGCAGAGCCTGCCGGTGGGCACGGCCTATGCCGTCTGGACCGGTATCGGCACCACCGGCACGGTGATCGCAGGCATGCTGTGGTTCGGGGATGCCCTGTCACCGGGCCGTCTGCTCTGTGTGGGCCTGATTATCGCCGGTATTGTCGGCCTCAAGATCCTGACCTGAGCCGTGGTTGGGCCAATGTAATGCGGGTATGTTAGGAGCTGTTTCCCTTTTCATTCACCGGTTTTGGAAACGACAACCACCATGCAAACAGAAACATCACCGCCCGGCTTCCATGTTCGCCATGCCACCCACCGGGAAACCCTGCTCAAGTTTCTTGGCCTGATCGTTATTCTGGTGGGCTATTTCGCTTACATGAGCTGGCAGTACAACGCCGCCACCGGTTTCGGTCTGGCAGTGCTGAGCTGGAGCTTTTTCGTGCTGTGCACGCCGGTGGCCGATGGCGGCTTTATTCTGGCATTCCCGATAAGACTGCTGTTTGGTATCAGCATGACGCTGACCCAGGTGGTGATCTGGTTTGTGGCGATTGCCATCAACCTGTGGACCTTGTGGTATCACCCGTCGCTCTACGACCTGACGTTTCTCACCAACCTGCTCAAACAGATTCTCACCCAACCCTACCCCTACTGGAGCATCCTGCTAATCAGTGCCCTTGGCACCTTTCTGTCGATCTATTTCGGTGACGAAATGATGGACGTGACCAGCCACAAACACCGGGAAAAGTTTCATCGTCATGGTTTTCTCTACAAGGTGATTGCCGTGGTGGGCCTGGGCGTACTCACCATGCTGGCCTACTACCACCTGCTGGAAAGCCTGCACATCCGGTTACCTACCTGACCGCCCGGATACCGTTCAGCGTCTTGAAGCAAAGCGCCCGTGCGGTATCCAGAAATTCCTGCACATAGGCGGTCTGCTCGTCTTCTACCCGCACTGCGGCGTAGAGCGTGCGCCAGACGCCCTGCTCACCAAGGCGCACCGTCTGCAGCAATTCGTGCTCGGTGTACTCGGTCAGCGCCCAGTTGGGCAATGCCGCCACCCCACGACCGGCGGCCACCAGCTGGGCGGTCATCGGCGTCAGCTCCGCGGTACGAATAGCGCCGGGCTCCACCCCCGCGGGGTTGAGAAAGGCGGTAAACACATCCAGCCGCTCGCGCTCCACCGGGTAAGTGATCAGGGTCAGCTCACTGAGCGTCTGCGGATCAATCCATTTTTGCGCGGCCAGCGGCGACTGCCGCGCCACCGCCAGCACCAGTTCATAACGGAACAGGGGAACATAGCGCACGGCCTCGTTTTCCACCGGGTCCGAGCTGATCACCATGTCCAGATCGCCGCGTACCAGAGCGGGCAGCGGCGCAAAACTGAACGCCGCGGACAGGTCCAGCTCCACTTCCGGCCAGTGCTCCCGGAAGGCATCCAGGGCCGGCATCAGCCACTGAAAACAGGAATGGCACTCAATGGCGATATGCAGGCGCCCGGTCTGGCCGGCGGCCAGCCGCTTGAGCTCGCGCTCGGTCTGCTGCACCCGTGGCAACACCTCCTCCGCCAGCGCCAGCACTCGTAACCCGGCGGTGGTGAACCGCACCGGCCGGGTCCGCCGCACCAGCAGCTCCACCCCCAGCCGATGCTCCAGATCCTTGAGCTGATGGGACAGGGCCGACTGGGTGACATGCAGACGCTCCGCGGCCTCCACCAGAGAACCCGCTTCTTCGATGGCCTTCAGCGTGGCCAGGTGTCGCAGCTCCAACATGAGACAATCTCATAATTTAAATTAGATATTTGATTTTGCCTCAACTCGCAGTGCTCACACAATAGCACCATGGATGCCTGCCGCTCCCGGGCGAGCAGGCCTGTGCCACAAGCGATAACAAGGATCAGCAATGACACGTCTTCACAATCTGGGGTTTCCCCGCATCGGTGCCCGCCGGGAGCTGAAACAGGCCCTGGAAGCCTACTGGGCCGGTGACCTGCAACAAAGCGAACTGGAACACGTGGGCAGAAGCCTGCGCCAGCGCCACTGGGCCCTGCAGGCCGATGCCGGGCTGGACCTGGTGCCAGTGGGTGATTTCGCCTGGTATGACCAGATTCTGGAATTCTCCTGCCTGCTGGGCGTGGTGCCCCACCGCTTTGCTCAGGACGCTGATCAACCGGTCAGCCTGGATACCCTGTTCCGCATGGCACGGGGCCGCGCGCCCACCGGCACCCCGGCAGCTGCCTGTGAAATGACCAAGTGGTTTGATACCAACTACCACTACATCGTGCCGGAGCTGGCCCCGGACCAGCGCTTCCGCCTTGCCCGCGAGAGCCTGTTCGAGCAGGTGGAAGAAGCCAGGGCACAGGGCCATAACCCCAAGCCGGTGATTCCCGGCCCGCTGACTTACCTGTACCTGAGCAAGGGTGAGCATTTTGACGGCGCCGACGACAGCGCCAAACTTGCCCTGCTGGATACCCTGATCCCGGTATACCGTCAGTTGCTGCAACGCCTGGCCGACCAGGGCGTGGAATGGGTACAGGTTGACGAGCCGATTCTGGTACTCGACCTGCCGGATGCCTGGCAGCGTGCCTACCTGCGGGTATTTGACCAGCTGGCCGGGGCCAGCAACACCAAACTACTGCTGGCCACCTACTTCGGCGGGCTGGGCAACAACCTGTTCACGGCCCTGGAACTGCCGGTGGCCGGTATTCATCTGGACCGGGTGCGCGGCGGCGATGACCTGGGCCAGATCGTTGCGCGCCTGGGTGACAAGGTGCTGTCGCTGGGCGTTATCAATGGCCGCAACATCTGGCGCACCAACCTGGACGCGGTGCTGGAGGCGCTGCTGCCGTTGCGTCACGAACTGGGTGAGCGACTGTGGCTGGCGCCATCGTGCTCTCTGCTGCACAGCCCGGTGGACCTGGACCAGGAGGACAGGCTCGATAACGAGCTGAAAAGCTGGTTGAGTTTTGCCAAACAGAAGCTCGACGAACTGGCGTTGCTGGGCGGCGCCCTGCGCGGCGACAGCCACGCCAATGCCGGCCTGCAGGCCCAGCGTGAAGCGCTGCAGGCCCGCGCCCACTCGCCCCGCATCCATAACCCGGACGTGGCGGCGCGCCTGGCCAAATCCGGTGAGCTATGCCGTGATCGCCAGAGCCCCTTTGCCGAGCGCATCGCCCGACAGCAGCAGGCCCTGAAGCTGCCGGCCTTCCCCACCACCACCATCGGTTCCTTTCCGCAGACCCGGGAAATCCGCAGCGCCCGCCGGGACTGGAAAGCCGGCAAACTGAGCGACGCGGATTACACTCGCCAGATGCAGGAGGAAATCGCCCTTTGCATCCGCTACCAGGAAGAGGTGGAACTGGATGTGCTGGTACACGGTGAGGCCGAACGCAACGACATGGTGGAATACTTTGGTGAACTGCTGGACGGCTTTGCCTTCACCCGCTTCGGCTGGGTACAAAGCTACGGTTCGCGCTGTGTAAAACCGCCGATTATCTTCGGCGATGTGCAGCGGCCCCAGCCCATGACGGTAGAATGGGCCCGTTACGCCCAGTCCCTCACCGACAAACCGGTCAAGGGCATGCTCACCGGCCCGGTAACCATTCTGCAGTGGTCCTTTGTGCGCGACGACCAGGCCCGCGCCGAGACCTGCAAGCAGATTGCCCTGGCCCTGCGTGACGAAGTGCAGGACCTGGAGGGCGCCGGCATCAAGGTTATCCAGATCGACGAACCGGCCCTGCGCGAAGGGCTGCCGCTGCGCAAGAGCGACTGGCAGGCATATCTGGACTGGGCTGTGGACTGCTTCCGCCTGAGCACCGTAGGCGTGCAGGACGACACCCAGATTCACACCCACATGTGCTACTCGGAATTCAACGACATCATCCAAGCCATCGCCGCCCTGGATGCGGATGTCATTACCATCGAGACCTCACGCTCCAACATGGAACTGCTGGATGCCTTCCGCGACTTCCAGTATCCCAACGACATCGGCCCGGGCGTCTATGACATTCACTCGCCCAACGAACCGGCGGTGGACTGGATGGTGCAGTTGATGGAAAAAGCCGCCCGGCGTTTGCCCAGGGAACGCCTGTGGGTGAACCCGGACTGCGGCCTGAAAACCCGGCAATGGGAAGAAACCCGTGGCGCCCTGCTGAACATGGTAAAGGCGGCCAGGCAGTTGCGAAACGCCGGCTGATCGCAGGCAGGATATCGTCACAGGCGGGAAAGAGTGGCGATATCCTCAGCCATGCGGGCCACCCGCTCGTCATTACGCATCATCAGATGTACCCGCCCCTGGCTGTCAAAGCCATAGATCGCCAGACCATGGGACACGCTGTAGTTACCGTCCGCATCCGGCTCGCCGTAGCCGTAGGCGGTACGATAGCGTTTGGTAATGGCATCCAGCTGCTCGTGGCTGCCAGTGAGCCCCATGACCTGGTCGGAAAAATAGGCGGTATATTGTTTCAGTAACGCCGGGGTATCGCGTTTCGGATCCACGCTGACAAACAGCACCTGCACCTGCCGGCGCGTTTTTTCCGGTAGTGCTTTCAGGGCCTGACTCAAGGCCATCAGCGTGGTCGGGCAGTAATCCGGGCAGTGCGTATAGCCGAAAAACAGCAACACGGTCTTGCCGGTCATGGCCTTGGCCGTCACCGGCTGCCCGTCTTCTCCGGTCAGGGAGAAGGCCAGGTCCGGCATGATGCCGGTGATGTTCTTGCCATGAAAGGTGACCGACGCCTGCTGACAGGCGCTGATCAACATCACGCAAGCGATCAACAGCAAGCTTTTCATTGTTCTCGGCAAGAATGTGGGCATATCACTATCCCCGTTGGTTGTCGTAGTGCAGATACAGGCGCAGCACCACCAGTGCCCCCAGCACCGTCATCATGGCCGGGGGAATCCAGGTAAACACACCGCCCAACACCTGGTCGGTGGCCGGATCGATGGGCCAGGCGCGCCCGCACACCGAATAAACATCATAGAGCCCCGGCGGGGAAAACGTGATGTAGGCGCCCAGCAGAATCTGTGGGAACAGCGCCCCCAGCAACATCATGAAGCGCACACCAAAACCCGAGGTGCCGGCCTTCTGCGGATCGCGCGGATCGAGAATCACCAGCCAGAAAATCACCCCGTCCACCAGCATCGATGCATTCATCAGTTCGTAGCGCGGCAGACTCAGCATGGCATCAAAATGCACCGCC
The DNA here is from genome assembly GCF_000300995.1 of Alcanivorax hongdengensis A-11-3. Lineage (GTDB taxonomy): Bacteria > Pseudomonadota > Gammaproteobacteria > Pseudomonadales > Alcanivoracaceae > Alcanivorax > Alcanivorax hongdengensis. The sequence continues at coordinate 14,338 of NZ_AMRJ01000017.1, forward strand.
GGCCAAAGCCAGAAAAAAATCAGCCCCACGAACAGCACCGTGGCCACCACCGGGTCAAACAGGATACGGCGCAGGGGTCGCCAGGCCATGGCCAGCCCCGGCAGGCGCCAGCGGCCGAAGGCCGCCATGAAGACCGGAATGGGATTGGCCAGGGCAATCAGAAAGGCGCCCAGATGATGCAGCACCAGATGCTGAAGGCGATGCATGAAAAACATGAAGCGTGCGTAGTAATCGAACTGGGTATGCATCACCGCATAGCACAGCAGCACACCGAGGAGAAAAGAAGCGATACGCCAGGGAGAAGGCCCCCGCCCTGCCTGCCACAACCGCCAGGCACCAAGCCCGTAAAGAGCGACAAAAAACAGACACGACAGCACCGTCAACGGGGAAAAAATGTAAGGCGTCAACGCGCCCTGTACGCTCTGCCACATGGGGAAGCCTTCACCAGCGAAGACCTAAAACTGGCGCAGTACCCTTGCTGTCGTCAAGAAGAAGGCGAATCCAGCGTGCGGCGCAGCAATCGGTCCGGGCCCAGCTCCACCGGCGACGGCTCACCGGGCAGTTGCCAGTGGCCGGCGTGACGCTCATCGGGTTTGCTGTCACGTACTGGCATGCTGGTCAGATCCGCCAGTGCATCGCGGAACAGGTCGGTACGGTAGCACTGGGCAGCAAAGGTCTGCTTTTCTTCCAGGTCACACTGACGCCAGCGCTGCATTTGCGCCAGCAGGAAGCCAGCATCGGAGCGCCACGGGAAATTGGCCTGAAAGCCGGCGAACACATGGAAATGGTGGGCCGGATAGGGCTGGCCGGTGAGCCCGCCGGGCAGACGCTGGGTAAACGGTGCACGGATCACTTCCGCGGGCACATCCAGCCAGGCCGGGTGCGCCAGCAGCTCCAGGCATTCCGGCATATGCCGGTCGGCGTGGCAGGCGGCGCGATACAGTGCACGCAGCAAGGCCCGGTGGGTCTGTGGATGCTGGGCCACCCAGTCACGGGTCACCGCCAGCACCTTTTCCGGCGCGTTCTCCCAGATCTGGTAGCCGGACAGAATGCAATGGCCCGCCCCGGTCAGCGCCGCCAGGCTGTTCCAGGGCTCCCCCACACAGAAGCCGTCGATATGGCCAAGGCGCAGGTGATCGACCATTTGCGACGGTGGCAGCACCACCAGCTTGACGTCGTGGTCCGGGTCCAGCCCGGCCACGCTCAGCCAGTGGCGCAGTTGGTAGGCATGGCAGGAAAACGGAAACACCACGGCCAACACCAATGGGGCCTCGCCGCTGCCGGCCCGGGCCGCCACCAGCTTGTTCATGGCCAGGGCCATGTCCGCCGGCGTGGGCCCCTCCGCCAGGGCGCACAGTCCCTGGAACAGCATTGGTGACACGGTGACGCCGTTACCGTTGAGCCCCATGGAAAACGCCGTGGCCAGGGGCTTCTTGATACAGCCCAGCCCCAGGGAGGTGGACAGCAACATGGGCGCCAGCATGGGGGCGGCATCCAGCTGCCCGACCAGCAGACGGTCACGCAGGCTGGCCCAGCTCCATTCCGGTTGCAGCTCCACGTCCAGGCCTTCCTCGGCGAAATAGCCGGCCTCCTGGGCCACCGCCAGTGGCAGACTGTCGGTCAATGGCATGTAGCCGATACGCACGGGGGTTCTGTCACTCATGGGATGCCTCCAGAGACGGGCTCTCGCCACTGGCCGGATCGTCAAATCCCATGCGCTGCTTCAGCGCCTCGGACTCACCGAAGCGACGGTTGTTGTGCCCGTGGCAAGGCGCCGTGTCATCCCGGCCGGCAAGACGCCGGGGCTGTTTGAGTGGAGAGATTCGTCGCATGCGCCCTACCCCTGAGCCTTGAGAATTTCCGCGTAATCGAGCACCGCCCGGGCCACCTGAATCAGTGGCTGGCCGGTGTTCATGGCCTGGCGGCGCAGGGTGCTGTAGGCATCCTGCTCATTGAGCCGGCGGCGCTGCATCAGAAGCCCCTTGGCCCGTTCGATGATTTTCCTTTCCGCCAGGGCTTCACGGGTTTGTTCCAGCTCTTCACGCAATGCCTGATATTCCCGAAAGCGGGCGGTGGCCACCCGCATCACGCCTCGCACCCGGGCCAGATCGGTTTCGCCGGCCACATAGGCACTGACACCGGCCCGCAGGGCCGCCACGATCAGGTCTTCGTCATCCTGACTGCAGAACATCACCATGGGGCGCGGCATGTCACGCTGGATCAGCGCCATGCTCTCCAGGGTATCCCGGTCCGGGGCGTCCATATCGACGATTACCACGTCCGGGTTGCTGGCATGCACCTTTTCAGCCAGGCCGGCGGCACTGGTCAACCGACAGAGGATTTCGTGGCCTTCATCGGTCAGTGCCCGCTCCAGCATGGCGGCACGCGGCGGCTGGTCATCCACCAGCATGATTTTCAGTGCCATAGGGTCTGAGGCATCCATCATGGTATTTGCATTGACCGGTGCAACCGCTGTGCCAGCCGGCAATGCATCCAAGTCATTGTTTTTAAAGATTACGTCATCATAAAAAAGCACCGGACGGCACGTTTGTGTTCCATCCTGGTGCACGCCGCGGCCCGCAATTGGCACCGCGGCTGCCCACGACTCAGAGTTTCAGCTCAGCCCAGGCCCACAGCTTGCGGGTATCGCTGCCATAATCATCGGCCTGGTAATCGGCGTACTTGAGCCCCACCACGTAGTGGCTGCCGATGGGTCGGGCGGCCAGCAGGTCGGTTTCCGTGCCGTAGTCACCGCTGCCCTGGTCGGCCTGGAAGTCATGGTAGACCGCCGCCAGCTTGAAGCCGGCCAGCTTGCCGCTGACGCCTAGATAACGGTCCTGCAGGCCGTCCGCCGGGGTGACCAGGAACTGGTCCGCCCAGCCATTGAAGGCATGCTTGGTGGCCAGCGGGGTCTGGAAGGCCACGCTGCCGCCATCGGAACCGAGCAATTCCTGCCCCGCCTTGACGGTGACACCACTCAGGTCGGCACCCAGTTCGGCCAGGTAATAGTCACTATCACCGGCATCCACGCTCTGGCGCGCCCCCTCCAGGGTCAGCAGCACGGTCAGCGACGACAGTGGCGCCTTGCCGGCATAACGCAGGCCATAGGTATCGTTATCGGCACCGCTGCCATCGTCTTCCAGCAGATAGCCATAGGCGGTCAGGCTACCGCCTGGTGCGCTTTTCCAGCGGGCATTGAGCAACGTGCTGGAGACATTGGCATCAAAGGCATCGGTGATACCGTGGACCTGGGTGATGTAGGCACTGGAAACGGCGATGTCATCGTTCTCGTAATCAGCACGGCTGGCATCAAAGGTCTGTTCATTCTGTCGCCAGCCCACGTTGCCGACAAAGCGGGCGTTGTCGTAGATGATCCGTTGACGGCCATACACCACGCTGACCCCGTCGAATGCCCCGCTCCCCCGATAACGCAGGTAGGATTCGTTCAGTTCCGTGCCAGTCGGGTCGGCAACCACCGGATACCCCGCCTGCTCGGGGGCATAGTTATCCACCTTGCCGACGATGTGCACATCCTCCACATCCGCCACCGCATCAAAGCCGTGGAAGTCTCCGGTCTGCCAGCCCAGCCGGGTACGCAGGGTCAATGCATCCGCATCGGTGGCACTGTCGTTGTCGACACTCTCGCTGCGCAGGCGCATATCAAGAATGGGTTTTCCCTTTTTCAGGGCGGTGATCAGGGCATCGTCATCGGCAACGGCCCCATGGCTGATGCCCAGCCCGGCCAGCATAACCCCCAGCGTTAACGCACAATGTTTCATTTCATACCTCGGCAAGTGAAAAAATAAAAAGTGATCAGGCCTGGCGGCGTACCGGCGTGGTATCCCGTCTGGGAAGCGGCGCCACCTTGCGCTGTTTTTCGTAAAGGAATTGCAGAACCCGCTGACGGCAGCGGTTGTAAGTGGGGTGGTCGGCCAGCGCCAGTCGGTCACGGGGACGCGGCAGTTCCACCGGTAGAATCTCGCCGATGGTGGCGGCCGGGCCGTTGGTCATCATGACGATGCGATCGGACAGCAACACCGCCTCATCCACATCGTGGGTAATCATGATCACCGTGGTACCCAGTTGCCGATGGATATCCATCAGCGAATCCTGCAGGTGAGCCCGGGTCAGAGCGTCCAGGGCACCAAAGGGTTCATCCATGAGCAGCACCTGAGGCTGCATGGCCAGCGCCCGGGCAATACCGACCCGCTGTTTCATGCCACCGGAAATTTCCTCCGGCTTTTTGTGCATGGCATGGGCCATGTGCACCAGCTCCAGGTTGTGCGCCACCCAGTCACGCATTTCCTGTTTGCTTTTGCTTTTTCTGAATACCTGTTTGACCGCCAGCTCCACATTTTCAAAGGCCGTCAGCCACGGCAGCAGTGAATGATTCTGAAACACCACCGCCCGTTCCGGCCCCGGTTCGTTCACTTCATGGCGATCGAGAATCACGCCGCCGTCGGTGGCCTGCAACAGGCCCGCAACGATGTTGAGCACGGTGGATTTGCCGCAACCGGAATGGCCGATCAGCGACACGAATTCCCCCGGCGCAATCTTCAGGTTCACCTCACGCAGTGCCTCGAATGTCCCCTTCGGGGTGTCAAAGGCCATGCCTACGTTGGACAGTTCCAGCAAGGTTTTCATGGTCATCTCCTCAGTCGTTAGCGCTGGGCGGACGTCTTGTCCCATACCAGGGCGCGCTGCAGCATCAGCATCAGGCGATCAAGCAAAAAGCCGATCAGGCCGATCACCACCACCGCCACCATGATCCGGCTCAGGGACTGGGAGCTGCCGTTCTGGAACTCGTCCCAGACGAACTTGCCGAGCCCCGGGTTCTGCGCCAGCATCTCGGCGGCGATCAGCACCATCCAGGCAATCCCCAGGCTCAGACGCAGGCCGGTGAACATCATCGGCAGTGCCGACGGCAACACGATCTTGCGCACATGGGCCAGCGCACTCAGACGCAGCACGCGGGAAACGTTGAGCAGATCCTGACTGACCGACGTCACGCCCACGGCGGTGTTGAGCAGGGTCGGCCACAGGCAGCACAAAGTGACCGTGAACATGGAATTGAGAAACGACTTGGCCACCATCGGATCGCTGCTGGTATAGAGAGCACTGACCACCATGGTCACCAGCGGCAACCAGGCCAGCGGGGACACCGGCTTGAACAACTGGATCAGCGGATTCATCGCCGCGTGCACCGTGCTGCTCAGACCAATCACGATGCCCAGCGGAATGGCGATCACCGACGCCAGTAAGAACCCGCTCATCACGGTAATCAGGCTGGTGCCGATCTGGTCAAAAAAGGTCGGTGCACCGGTATAGTCCCGGTGCACCGGCACCCAGTCCGGATCCTGGGCCAGCCGCATGGCAATGTATTTTTCCTGGCGTTCATGAAAAGCCGCCTCACGCTGACGGGCCTGCTGGTGTTCATCCACCAGATTGCCCATCTGCTCCCATACCGCTGCCGGGCCAGGGAATTTCCCCAGCGAGGTATCGATATGACTGGCGGCCAGTTGCCACATCAGCAGGAACACTGCGATACCCATGACCGGCCACAGCACCTGCCTGAGAATGGCCTGCATCTGACTACGGTTGATCTGCCCCTTGATCAGCGCCTGGTAAGGCGCCATCCATTGCGGTGCGGTTAGCGTTGCCATGATCCTTACTCCTTGACGACAGCGGGGTCGCCGTTACTCATTTGAGACCGATGGGAAACTTGGCCAGGTAGGCGTTGGGCTGATGACCGTCGTAGGTAATGTCATCGATAAAGCCGGTTTGCGGCGGTTTGAAACCGTCTTCGTTGTCGAAATCGGGGAAATCACCGGCGCTCATCTTGCCCTCCGCAATCAGCGCTCTGGCGGCCTTTTCATAGATGTCCGGACGATAGACGCTTTTCGCCACATCCATGTACCAGCTATCCGGCTTGTGCTCGCTGATCTGCCCCCAGCGGCGCATTTGAGTGAGATACCAGATGGCATCGGAGTAGAACGGATAGGTGGCGTGGTAGCGGAAGAACACGTTGAAGTCCGGCACCGGTCGCGTGTCACCCTTCTCATACTCGAAGGTGCCGGTCATGGAGTTGGCGATCACATCGTAATCGGCGCCCACGTAATTGGGTCGCGACAGGATCTTCACCGCTTCCGGGCGGTTGGCGTTGTTGTTTTCGTCCAGCCATTTGGCGGCACGAATCAGCGCCTTGACCACATGGATATGGGTGTTGGGGTACTGGTCGGCCCAGGTCTTGCTGACACCAAAGACTTTTTCCGGGTTGTTTTTCCAGATGCCGTAATCGGTGACCACCGGCACGCCGATGCCCTTGAATACGGCCTGCTGATTCCAGGGCTCACCCACGCAATAGCCATAGATGGTGCCGGCTTCCAGGGTCGCCGGCATCTGCGGCGGCGGCGTTACGGACAACAGCACATCGGCCTGTCGCTGGCCACTGGTGTCGCCCTTGTCCGGTGCGTAATAGCCCGGATTGAGTCCACCGGCGGCCAACCAGTAGCGCAACTCGTAGTTGTGAGTAGAAACCGGGAACACCATGCCCATCTTGAATGGCTTGCCGTCCTTGCGGTATTGCTCCACCACTGGCTTGAGTGCATCGGCCTTGATCGGATGGACCGGTTTACCGTCTTTCATCGGCACATGGGCTTTCATGGCCTGCCAGACGTCGTTGGAAACGGTGATGCCGTTACCGTTCAGGTCCATACTGAAGGCCGTGATGATATGCGCCTTGGTGCCATAGCCAATGGTCGCCCCCAGCGGCTGGCCAGCCAGCATGTGAGCACCATCGAGTTCGCCATCGATCACCCGATCCAGCAGGACTTTCCAGTTGGCCTGGGCTTCCAGGGTGACAAACAGACCCTCGTCTTCGAAATAACCTTTTTCGTAGGCAATCGCCAACGGCGCCATGTCGGTGAGTTTGATAAAACCGAATTTCAGATCCGCTTTTTCCGGCCAGCCCACCGTGCCATCGGCCAGGACCGGCAGGCTCAGGGTACTCATCAGCAGGGCCGCCATCAGCCGGCCCAGTCCTTGTTTGATCGCTCTCATGGGTGCTTCCCTCCACATTGCCCGTTTTATGCGGGCATAAAAAAAGCGCTCAGGGCGCCACACCGTCGTTGGTGTGGAACCTTGAGCGCCTTTGCTCTTGCCATGCACGATCGCCTTTGACCGCGCGGAATGTCTGTACGGGCAGACAAAGGCAAGAGCTGTGCCAGTTAGAGAAAAACTTTTATTTCAGTGAGTTAGCAGAAATCACGCGGACTTGTACGCCCGGTTTGCGGAAAAATACCGGTGCAATGGCACCGCAGTGAGGCACCACAGCGGCCTTTTTTTGCACCGTTGTTGCGCGTCAGGGTGTCACCCGAAACCGCAGCACGCCAATGATCTGCTGGGCACCGGTACGAACCTCCACCCGCCAGTGCCCCAGCGCGGCCGCCGGGATATGGCGCTTGTGCGACCAGGTGCGATAGCCGGATTCCCGGCCACCGTGCAGCTCCAGCGCGATGCGGTCCACCAGTTCCCCCTCGTGATACCAGTAATGGTAGACCTTCTGGCCCAGACCCAGCGGCGCCTTGATGGCGGTGTAGGCATACAACCCCTCGCTGACCTCCTCGGCGGTGAAGGCCTGGCCGCTGACCAGCGGCGTCCTCTGCTGACGGTCCAGAGACAGGGCCACGGCCTCGTCCTGTAACGACAGGGTCAGTGGCGGCACCAGCGGCGATAACCATCGTGGCACCAGAGCAATAATCACCGAGACACCGATCAACAAGGCCCAGCGAATGGCACGCCGTGGCCCGCCCAGCCCCCAGAAGCTGGGCAAGGCAAACAGCGCCGTCAACCAGCCCGCTCCCATCAGGGCGCGGTCCGTGGTCCAGTGAAAAATCAGCGGTAATAACACCAGCAAGGCCACGAACAGGGCCCAGGCATGAAAGCCGAAGTACAGACCCCGATGGCGGGCCAGACGAAAGTAGAGCGGGTCAAGGATGCTGATCAGAGCGCCTGCCACCACCAGCGTGGTGAAAAAGAAATACTCGGCCCCCGCCGCCCACTGCAACAACACGAACGGCAAACTGAAAAAGAAGGCCTCCTGGTGCACCGCCTGCAACAATAGCTTGAGTGCCCCCTGGGAAATATTGTCCATGGCCGTGCCATGAAAGCGCCGTCGCCAGAGATTCTCCGTCAGTAACAGTCCCCAGGTTACCACCAGTACCGCGGTCAACGCCGCCGCCAGCCAGGGCTGACGCTGCACCAGAAAATAACTGCTCAACCCCAGCACGAAACTGACCACCGCCCACAAATGGCGGACGCGGTAGAGCAACTGATTCAGGCGTTCAAGATAGTCGGACAAGAGAATGCTTCCCGGGCTGCGGTGCTGGCTTCGATGCCAGTTTAGCGGATGGGTTCCTGGGAGTGATGGCGGCAATAGTAAATTTATTGAACGCGTTGGGAGCCAGGCTGACCGTCTCGGCAGGGGGAGACAGAAACAAAAAAGGCCCCCGTTTGGGAGCCTTTTTTGTTTCTGTATGGCGCACCGGGGAGGATTCGAACCCCCGACCTACTGGTTCGTAGCCAGTTGCTCTATCCAACTGAGCTACCGGTGCGTGTCTCGTTGCTATGTCGCCCCGAGAGGCTGCGCATTATTCCGAAACCCCTGCGGCGAGTCAAGCGCGGATCGCTTAAAAACTGGGCAATCAGTCTTCGGCGGTTTCCATTTGTTTTTGCAGGTAGTTTTCCAGGCCCACTTTATCGATCAGACCCAGTTGGGTTTCCAGCCAGTCGATGTGCTCTTCCTCGGATTCCAGAATGTTCTTGAGCAGATCGCGGGACACGTAATCCTGCACCGATTCGCAATAAGCAATGCCCTCACGCAGGTCCGGAACGGCCATTTTTTCCAGCTTGAGATCGCAGTTGAGCATTTCCTGGGTGTTTTCACCGATCATCAGCTTGCCCAGATCCTGCAAGTTGGGAATGCCTTCCAGAAACAGGATGCGCTCGGTGAGCCAGTCAGCATGCTTCATCTCGTCGATGGACTCGTGGTATTCCTTCTCGTAGAGCGCCTGAAGGCCCCAGTCCTTGTACATCTTGGCGTGGAGGAAGTACTGGTTGATGGCTACCAGCTCATTGCCCAGAGCCCGATTGAGGTGCTCGATAACCTTGGCATCGCCTTTCATGGGGGATCTCCCTATCTCGTGAACGTGGGGTCAGGGCCCATTGTTCAGCATCGGCGAGTGACAGGCAAGGAGAAAAGAGAAAAAGCGCTTGCATTACAAGCGCTTATAGAAATGAGAACGATTTTTATGCCGGCTGGGGCCAGTACACTACGGCCTCGTTGGCGGAAGAGTTCGAGAATGAGGGCGCCTGGGCTTCGCTACGGGCTTCACGAAGCACCTGACGGGCGTGGCGGGCACATTTCGCGCACTGACTGCCAACCCCAAGTTCCCGACGAAGATCACGCAGGCTGTCGCAGCCGTTATCGACCGCTTCCCGTATATGACCGTCAGTGATGCCCTTACAAATACATACGTACATAGATACGCCTTTCCTCAATCTCTGGAAAGGATGCTAACCCTAACGCGAATCATTATCAACAACTTTTCGATATCAACGCCCTGCCCTTGGTGCCGTCGAGCCGGTCACTGGCGCCTCCCGGGCCAATCATGCCCTCCCCTGTTGACGGCAGCGCTGCGGACAACGGCAACAGGGCTGGCAGTAAAAGGGGCTTCGCGGCTTAGAGAGAAGTCAGCCTGGTCCAACGTCAGACGTCCGACCTTTTATGCCTTCCGTTGATCCGCGATAAACCATAAAAAAACCCCGCCGGAGCGGGGTTTTTCAACACCAGAGCCCCTATCAGGACTTGCTGGCTGCTTTCTTGGCAGGCGCTTTGCGAGTTGCTGCCTTTTTCTTGGCCGGGGACTTGCGAGCGGCAGCCTTCTTCTTGGGGGCCGACTTGCGAGTCGCGGCTTTCTTGGCTGGTGCCTTGCGAGTCGCCGCCTTCTTGGCAGTGGTTGTCTTCTTGCGAGTCGCGGTTTTCTTTTTCGCGGTGGTTTTCTTGGCCGCTTTCTTGGCCTTGGCCGCTGCCTTGCGTGCGGCCGCTTTGGCCTTCTGCTCGGCTTTTTTCTGCTCCGCTTTCGCTTTTCTCGCCAGCTTGCGCTCGTGCTCACGCATCTTGGTCTTCAGATTACGCTCAGCCGTGCGCAGTTTCTTCACTTCACGGGTAACCACTTTTTTACCGGCCTGGATTTCGGCACGGATCAGTTTGCTTTCACCGCGAAGGTCCTGAAGCTTGAGACGAAGCGTATTCATTTTTCCGCGTGCGGTATCAACGGCACGTTTGGCCGCGGCGGTACCGGAGGCTTTTGCCTTGTCACGCTTGGCGGCAATGTCGGTACGGAGCTTGGCCAGCTTGCCATTCTCGGTATCGATTCTGACGCGGTGCTTGTCCAGCTTGCCCTGAGTCTGGGCCACTTTCTTTTCAGCCTGGTCAACGGCTTTCTGTTGCAGTTTTACCTTGGCTTCCGCATTGGTAACAGATTTGGGAAGTGCGGGCGCTTTTACCGCAGCCTTTTTTCTGGCCGGGGTTTTACGCGCCGCGGCTTTTTTTGCCGGCGCTTTCTTTGCTCGAGCCATAATCGATCTCCTAAGCTATAGCGTTGTCATTGTTACTACGACATTTCGGAAAATAGCATAAAAAAAAATCAGTTGGTACATTATTTGACCAGCCCTCTTTTTAAACCGGTAAAAAAAGAAAAAAATCCCGCCTCTCGTTACTTTTTTTCTCATTAAAACGGCGTCTTCGGCATAGCAAACAATGTCGGCACCCGATGGGTGCCATTGGTATCTGAAAACCCCTTAAGGTTTTGCAGTTTTCCTTAAGGAAACGTCCAACGGTGACATGACACCCAAGCGCTCATGCCAAACGGCACAGAAGCGCTGAGTGCGTAGAGTCCCGGCGATAAAACCGGCAGGATAAGAAAGGAGGTATTGCCTGGGCCTGTAGAAAAGCCCTGCCAGGCAAACGGTTTTCCCCTCCGCCTGTTAACAGGCTGCTGAAAAAGCCGCCACGCGAACACGTTTTAGCGGCGCCACAGACAGGCATAAAAAAAGGAGGCTTTCGCCTCCTTTTTGGTGAACCGCATTCGACTTAGCCCTTGAGCGCCGTCAATACACGATCACGGATATCATCGACACTGCCGATACCGGCAATGCGAACATAGCGGGGCGCATTGTCACCCTGCTCGGCCTGCTGCTGATAGAAGTCCACCAGCGGGCGGGTCTGGGACTGATACACTTCCAGACGCTTGCGCACGGTTTCTTCCTTGTCATCGTCGCGCTGAACCAGGGCGTCCCCGGTTTCGTCATCCTTGCCATCTTCCTTGGGCGGGTTGTACTTGACGTGGTACACCCGGCCGGAAGCCGGATGGACGCGGCGACCGCTCAGACGCTCAATGATTTCTTCGTCATCCACATCGATCTCCACCACGAAGTCGATGTTTACACCCTGATCCACCAGCGCCTGGGCCTGGGGAATGGTGCGTGGGAAGCCGTCGAACAGGAAGCCATTGGCACAGTCATCCTGAGCGATGCGCTCCTTGACCAGACCCAGAATAATGTCATCGGACACCAGGCCACCGGCATCCATGACTTTCTTTGCTTCCAGGCCCAGGGGCGTGCCTGCCTTTACCGCAGCGCGCAGCATATCACCGGTGGAAATCTGAGGAATATTGAACTGTTCCTTGATGAACTGCGCCTGGGTGCCCTTGCCCGCACCGGGAGCACCAAGCAGGATGACACGCATAGAACTCTCCATCTAACCATCATCTGGGAGACCACGGGGGTCTCTGAGGGGGGCAACTTTACCTTGCCCCCCCGCGTATAACAAGGGAAAGGGGGTGCGACCTAGGTCGAGGCTGGCCCACCTGGCGGTGCTTTCAGTCAATCATTTGAGTTGCAGCGACACCGGCCCTTCGAGGGGCATGGTCAGGGGCACCGGATCGGCACTGATACCGGCCTGATCCACGCTGGCTCCGGGCGCCGGGGTATAGCGCGCGCCGATCACGAGTGCCGCCCCCTCCTCCGGGAACGGTTGCAACCAGTCGCCCGGCGTCAAGGTCACCGTCGCCGGAAAGTCTCGCACTACGGTGCGGTGGGCAGCCAGCGGCTGGCCCTGGCTACCTGCCCTGCGCAGGTACACAAAAAGGGTACCGCCCGCCGGCAGATCCGTCGCCCTTATGGTGGCCGGCAGAGAGGCAAACCGGTCCTGGCGGGCCAGCTGCTGGCGGCTCTTCTCCAGCCCCATACGCAACAGCTTGCCGGTTTCCCCCTGGTCATGGCGCTTGAGCAGTGATGACCAGGCGTGAATGGCCAACGGGTAACGCCCGGCCCGATCCGCGGCCATGGCCAGCATCATCCAGGCCCCATCATGGTTCGGCTGGGACGCCAACACCTGATCAATCTGCGCCTGGGCGTCCTCGGTCAGTCGCCCCTGGTTCTGTTCGATCAGGGCGCGGGCCAGCAACAGATGGATATCCGCCTTGTCGTCGGCCAGCACCAATGCCTTGCGGGCGGCCTCTTCCGCCAGCTGGGGAGCGCCCAGCTGATCATAGATCATGCCCAGCGCATACCAACCCACCGCGCTGGGATGGCGCGCCAGTTCCGATTGCAGCACCCGGGCCAGCTGGCCGGCGGGCACCTTGGCGGCCACCTGATCCGGTGTCTGGCCGGCAATAATCTGCCGGGCCACGTCTTTATAGGCCTGCTGTTGTTCCAGCCAGGGGCCGGTCTCCCGGTTATAGCCCTGCAGGGCATAACCCAGCGCCGCCAGGCACAAAACCAGTGCCGGAATGGCCAGAGCCAGGCCGGGGCGGCCCGACTGGCGCTGCCCTTCCCGGCGCCACAGGCCCCAGAGAATCACGGTCATTACCAGTAGCAGGACCGCCGCCATTATCCATAACATCATGGCTGATCGTCCCCCTCATCCGTGTCGGCCCGGCCGCTGGCGCGCTTGAGCAAAAGAATAATGACCAGGGCGCCGCCGACAAACAGCAACAAGGGGCCCAGCCAGAGAATCAGGGTGCCGCGATTGACCGGTGGCCGGTAGGTGACGAAGTTGCCGTAACGATCCACAAAGTAGCCGACGATCTCGTCATCACTCTTGCCTTCCAGAATCATGCGGTGAACCCGGGCACGCATATCCTTGGCGATATCCGCATCCGACGCGGAAATACTCTGGTTCTGGCATTTCGGGCAACGCAGTTCCTCGGTCAGCCGATGGAACCGGTCTTCCTGCTGGCTGTTATCAAACTGGTAGACATCAATGGCCGACCAGGCCGGCAGGCTGACCAGACACAGCAGCAACACACGCAACAGTCTCCGCGACGATGTCATTGTGCTTTCCCCCACTGCCCGGCCGGCACCAGCGGCAGAAATTCCTCGTTCCAGACCCGCTCATCCACATTGCCCGCGTGGCGCAGCAGAATCTTGCCCTGCGGATTGATCAGAAACGTCTCCGGCGCGCCATAAACGCCCAGATCCAGCCCCAGCTGGCCGCTGTCATCGGAAATCACCTGCACGAAGGGATTGCCACGGTTGGCCAGATAATCCCGGGCCAGGCCGGCCTCATCCTTGTAGTTGATGCCCACTATCGGCACGCCCCGGGCGGCCAGAGTCAACAGGTAGGGATGCTCGATATGGCAGGTTGGGCACCAGGTGGCCCAGACATTGATCAGCTGCCAGCGCCCGTGCAGGGACTGCTCGGTAAAGGTTTCATCGGTCAACAAGGAGGGCAGCGAAAACGCCGGCACGTCCTTGCCCACCAGGGCCGATGGCAGCTTTTGCGGGTCCTTGCCCAGGCCACTGTAAAGCAGGCCCACCAGGGCCAGAAATGCCAGCAGCGGTAGCGCCACCCACAACGATTTAGCGTTCACTGGCGGGGCTCCTCTTGCTATTGCGATAGCGACGGTCAGACAGGGCCAGGGCACCGCCGAAGGCCATGATCAGCGCCCCCAGCCAGATCCAGCGCACACCGGGTTTCACGTAGACCCGAACCGCCCAGGCGTCATCCGCATGCTTGTCCAGCGGCTCGCCCAGCGCCACATAGAGGTCTCGCATCAGGGCCGGATCAATGGCCGCTTCGGTCATGGTCTGACCACCGGCATGGTAGCGCCGTTTTTCCGGCTGCATGACGGCCACCGCCCGGTCATGGTGATAAGCAGTGAAATGACCGCGTGTGGCATCAAAGTTGGGGCCGGTGTACTGATCCAGCTTATCGAAATGGAAGCGGTACGCCCCGATCGTCACCTCATCGCCCGGGGCCATGCGCACATCGCGCTCCACCTGATAAAAACTGACCAGCGTAATGCCGGTGATCAGCACGGCCAGCCCGCAATGCGCCAGCACCATGCCCCAGTAACTGCGCGCCAGCTTGCCAAGGCCAGCCCACAATCCCAGGTCATAGGCCAGCGCCCGGCGCAGCACATCATCCAGATGGGCCAGCACCAGATAACAGGCCAGCATGATCGCCAGCGTGCCCACCCAGGGGGTGGCCCCGGGTAACCGCGACGCCAACGCACCGGTAACCACCGCCGCCGGGGCAACGATCAGCAACCGTCGCAACAACGGCTTGCCCGGCTGGCGCTTCCAGTTACTGAACACGCCAGGCACCAACAACAATACCAGGGCCACGGACAGGGGCACGAAGAAGGCATTGAAGTAAGGGCTGCGGATCGACACTTTCATGCCGATGGCTTCACCGATCAGCGGGAACAGGGTGCCCATCAGCACCACCGACGCCGCCGTCAGCAGTACCAGATTATTGCCCAGCAGGAAGGCCTCCCGCGACAGCGGCTTGAAACCGCGGCTACTGCGCAGGGCGCCACCACGAAGCGCAAACAAGACCAGCGCGCCACCGGCCACCACGCACAGGAACACCAGGATGAACAGCCCCCGCTTGGGGTCATTGGCAAAGGCATGAATGGACGTCAGCACCCCGGAGCGCACCAGAAATGTGCCCAGCAGACTCAGAGAAAAGGCCACGATGGCCAGGAACACCGTCCAGGCCCGGAACATGTTGCGCTTTTCGGTAACCGCCAGGGAATGAATCAGGGCCGTGCCCGCCAGCCAGGGCATCAGTGAAGCATTCTCCACCGGGTCCCAGAACCACCAGCCGCCCCAGCCCAGTTCGTAGTAGGCCCACCAGGACCCCAGCGCAATGCCCACCGTAAGAAAGCACCAGGCCACCGTGGTCCAGGGACGGGCCCAGCGCGCCCAGGCCGGGTCCATATCGCCGGCCATCAACCCGGCCACCGCAAAGGCGAAAGCCACGGAAAACCCCACATACCCCATGTAAAGCATGGGCGGGTGTACCACCAGCCCCGGGTCCTGCAACAGGGGATTCAGGTCCACCCCATCCAGCGGAAACCAGGGCAAGGCACGATCAAAGGGGTTGGAGGTAAAGAGCATAAAACACAGAAAGCCCACGGCGATCATGCCCATCACCGACAGTACCCTCACCACCATGGCATCGGGCACACTGCGACTGAGAAGCCCGACCAGCGCCGCCCAGCCGGACAGCATCCAGCCCCATAGCAACAGGGAGCCTTCATGGCCGCCCCAGATGGCGGCCAGCCGATAATGCAACGGCAATGCCGAGTTACTGTGATTGGCCACATAGGCCACGGAAAAATCGTTGCTGTAAAAGCAGTAACCCAGAGCCACCATGGCCGTACTCATGGCCAGCCATTGGGTCCAGGCCAGCGGACGCGCATACCATTGCCAGGCAGCAATGCCGCGATGCACACCAACCAGAGGGAAGATGGCCAGGCATGATGCCAGGGCCAGTGCCAACCATAATGAGAGTTGCCCGATTTCCGCTGCCACGGAGACTCCTTAAGCGTTTGGCAAGAACAGGACGTTATTGTGGCCGTCAGTATTGGCGGGGCGCTCCTGCCTGCGCGGCGGTTAGCATCACCAGAAGGTCTGACAATTGCAAGTCACGCAGACATCACGTGATCCGGCGTGCAATGGAATTGAGCGATTCGGTCAGTATTGGTCAACAACACTGTCATTTTAGGACATCCGGCCAATACGACATATTTTGAGACGCTTGGCATTCGTGCGGGCATCACGGGCTTTGCTACCATCTGTCAACCAGATGACAACAAGTCACGTTGTTGCAGGCAAGATGTCATAAATCATCCATATACTCGGTGGGTGCCAAAGAGGCCTGCATGGAGTACAACTTTTGAGCGTTACAACTGTGGAACAGAAATCATCCTACTCTCGCGAGGATTTGCTCGCGTGCGCCCACGGCGAACTGTTTGGCCCCGGTAATGCCCGCCTCCCGCTACCCAACATGCTGATGATGGATCGCATCACGCACATCAGCGACCAGGGGGGTCGTTACGGTAAAGGGGAGATCATTGCCGAGCTGGATATTCGCCCGGACCTGTGGTTTTTCGAATGCCACTTCGAAAGTGACCCGGTGATGCCCGGCTGCCTGGGTCTGGATGCCACCTGGCAATTGCTTGGGTTTTTCCTGGGCTGGCACGGCAATCCCGGCCGCGGTCGCGCCCTGGGTGTCGGCCAGGTGAAATTCTCCGGCCAGATTCTGCCCACCGCCAAGAAGGTCACCTACCGCCTGGATGTGAAGCGCGTGATCACCCGCAAGCTGATTCTGGGCATCGCCGATGCCACCGTCAGCGTGGACGGCAAGGACATTTACAACGCCGACGACCTGCGGGTTGGGCTTTTCACTTCAACCGACGGTTTCTAGGAGTCCATCATGCGTCGCGTCGTTATTACCGGCATGGGAATCGTGTCCTGTCTGGGCAATGACCCCGAGTCTGTTACCCGCTCCCTGCGCGAAGGCCGCTCCGGCATCCGCTTCAAGGAGCAGTATCAGGAACTGGGTATGCGCAGCCAGATTGCCGGCTGGCCGGATATCGCGCTGGATGATCTGATTGATCGCAAACCACGCCGTTTCATGGGGGACGCTGCGGCCTACGCCTACGTGGCCATGCAGCAGGCAATCAACGATGCCGGCCTGGAACCCCATGAAGTGAGCAATGAACGCACCGGCCTGATCGCCGGTTCCGGTGGCCACTCCTCCATGAATCAGGTGGAAGCGGCGGATATCGCCCGCAACCGTGGCGTCAAACGGGTGGGCCCCTATATGGTGCCACGGGTGATGGCCTCCACCGTCTCCGCCTGCCTGGCCACCCCCTTCCAGATTAAAGGCATCAACTATTCCATCGCCTCCGCCTGCGCCACCAGTGCGCACTGTATCGGCAATGCGGTGGAGCAGATCCAGCTGGGCAAGCAGGACGTGGTGTTCGCCGGCGGCGGCGAAGAGGAACACTGGACATTAAGCTGCCTGTTCGATGGCATGGGAGCCCTGTCCAGCAAGTACAACGACACACCGGACAAGGCCTCCCGCGCCTATGATGCCACCCGCGACGGCTTCGTGATTGCCGGCGGTGGCGGCATGCTGGTGATTGAAGAGCTGGAGCATGCCAAGGCCCGCGGCGCAAAAAACTACGCGGAAATCATCGGTTATGGTGCCACCAGTGACGGCCACGACATGGTGGCTCCCAATGGTGAAGGCGCAGCACGCTGTATGCGCCAGGCGCTGGCCAATGTGCAAGGGCCGGTGGACTACATCA
The DNA here is from genome assembly GCF_000300995.1 of Alcanivorax hongdengensis A-11-3. Classification (GTDB taxonomy): domain Bacteria; phylum Pseudomonadota; class Gammaproteobacteria; order Pseudomonadales; family Alcanivoracaceae; genus Alcanivorax; species Alcanivorax hongdengensis. The sequence goes on from NZ_AMRJ01000017.1 coordinate 32,007, forward strand.
ATGCCCACGGTACCAGCACACCGGTGGGCGACGTGGCAGAGCTGAAAGCCATCCGCGAGGTGTTCGGCGACACCATTCCGGCGGTGGGCTCCACCAAGAGCCTGTCCGGGCACAGCCTGGGGGCTGCCGGTGTCCATGAAGCCATCTACTCGCTACTGATGATGCAGCACGGCTTTACCGCCATCAGCGCCAACATTGAACAACTGGACGAGAAAGCCGAAGGCATGCCAATCCTGTTATCCGGCAAGGATCAGGGGCCGACCACGGTGCTCAGCAACAGTTTCGGCTTTGGCGGCACCAACGCCAGCCTGGTAATGCGCAAATTCGACAGCTGACCCGGCTGGCGCGCATAAAAAAGCCCCGGCGATCCCGGGGCTTTTTTGTATCCGGCAGTCAGCTGATGGATCAGAAGCTGTAAACCATGCCCACGGAGAAGGCATTGCCGGTTTCATCCACGTCCACGGTGGTATCGTCAAAGTTGGTATCAGACAGGGACACCAGCGCATAGGCCCGGGCCTGCTCGGCCAGCTGGTAATCGGCCCCCAGGGTCAGCACTTTCACGTCCGCGTCCAGGTCGCTGCTGTCCAGCCAGCCAAACTGGCCTTTCAGCGCCACCCGCTCAGAGACCCCCACCCTGCCGCTGACCAGGTAGGACATGCTGTCCGCCTTGTCGGCACCGGCCAGGTTGGGGTCCAGTTCTGCCCGTTCGATGATCGCACCCACTTGCACATCATCACTGAGCTTGAGGCCTGCGGAGGCACGAATCAGGTCCGTATCGACCCCCACCGAGGTCACTGGCGTGGAGGGAATATTGACGGTGGCATAACTGCTCTCATACGCCAGTGCGGCGTAAAGACTGTCCTTCTCGAAGGTCGCTGACAGGCCCCAGGTATCGGCCAGGCCGTCCTTGGTGTCAGTGCCAACGGCGGTTTCCTCACCCGGTGCCAGCTGGGCCCGGAAAGTCAGGCCGCTGTAGTCCAGGCTTTCCCAGTTGAGCGTATTACTGTTGCGGCGTTGGCCCAGAAACAGGGTATCCATGTCGGCCAGGGTATCGTTGAACTGGTCGATACGCCCTTCCGCCTGCTTGACCACGCTGTCATAGCGGCCGGCAAAGAACTTGCCCACATTGGTGCCCAGACCCAGGTAGCTGTTACGGGTGCTGAAGGTCTGGCCACTGTCGCCATCCACATCGTAGCCCGCTTCCAGCTGATACAGGATGGTCAGGTCGGTGTTGCGGACTTTCTCGTCACCACGCAGACCCAGGCGGGAATTGTTGCTTTCCACATACCAGGCGTCATCCAGACTGCCCGGATTGAGCTGCTGGTTCATGTCCGGGTAATCACTGTACTTGTCGAGGCTGAGATTGATTTTCCCGTAAAAGGCAGGGGCCGCCATGACGGAAGCCGGCGCCAGGCAGGCCGCCACGGATACGGCAAGCAGAGTTTTTTTCACGTTCTTATCTCCCTGAATCATTATGGTTATCAGTCGCTAAACAGCAAAATCAACTATATGACCGTTTAGTGACACCAACAAGGGCAGAGAACGTAACAAAAAAAGCCCGCCATAAAGGCGGGCGACTGTCACTTGCGTCGAGGAATTGCCTGGCAGGGGGGGGCATGCCCCGCCTGCCTTATTATTGTCTTAGAACTTGTGTTCTACGCCGATACCGATAGTGCGCTTCTCGGTGTCAGCCACGTCTTTTTCCAGCTGGGACAGGTACAGGTAGGCTTTGCTGGCTTTGGCCAGCTTGTAGTCTGCGCCCAGGCTGTACTGAGTCACTTCCTCGTCGGTGGTGTCAGCTTCTGCCATGCCGTACTGCGCTTTCAGCTTGATACGGTCGATCTTGTAGGCAGCGCTTACCACGTAGGAGGTGTCTTCGCCGTCACCTTCGGACTCTTCAGCCATCTGGTAGATAGCGCCCAGCTCCAGGTCGCCCGGGGTCACGGAAGCGACAACGCGGGTGATGTCCAGGGTACCGAAACCGGTCTGGGCGTCAGCTTTGAGGCTGTCCTGGATGTCGGTGTCGTGGGAGATGGCGCCGTAGAACATACCGGACTGGGCCACCAGAGAGATGGAGGTGGAGTCGGCCAGGCCGTTCTCGTTTTCGCCGTCGTTATCGAAGTCGTTCTGGTCTTCGTTGGGGATGAAAGCGGCGTTCAGGGTAACGATGTCAGCCAGTTTCGGGGTGCTGTACTGGATGATGTTCTTGGCACGGTTCTCGCCAGCCATCACGTTCTTGATATCGCCGTCCAGGTCGTTGAACTGGTCAACCTTGCCCTGGGCAACCTTGGTCGGGGTATCGAACATACCGGCTTTCAGAGTACCGAAACCGCCTTCGAAACCACCGAAGATGTTACGCTGGGTGAAGGTCTGACCCTTGTTGTCGCCGTCATCAACGCTGATTTCAAACTCAGCCTGGTAGATGGCTTTCAGGTCACCGACGTCCAGGTCAAAGTCACCTTTCACGCCCAGACGAGAGGCGTTGCTTTGCAGCTGCCACTGATCGTCGTTGTTCGGGGCGGCGGGAGCCGGGTCGTAGTTTTCGTTTTCCAGGGAGATGTTAACTTTACCGTAGACAGTCGGGCCATCGGCCAGGGCCAGGCCAGGAAAAGCAACGGCAGCCCCCACAGCGATCGCAAGCAAATTCTTTTTCATTCCAACACTCCTTCAATCAGGCATTCGTATGTGCAAAGCAACAGCGTGATTGAGCCCCCAGTCACCAAGAGGTCTCGTTTACTGCTTGGTGGCGAAGTATGGGGAGAGTGAATGACGGAAAAGTTTCTCTTATGTGAACTTTTTATTTCACAGGAACCTGACGGGGGGCAAGCAGGTCACCGAAGGGATTTCTTGGCGGCCTGCCAGGCCGCTTCCAGCGCGCCGGAGTCCATTGTTTTCAATGAGTTGGTGCTCTCTTTCTCCATGATCCGAAAGCGCTTTTCGAATTTGGCGCTGGCCCTGCGCAGGGCTTGCTCCGGGTCGATTTTCAGGTGCCGGGACAGGTTGACCAGGGTGAAAAGCACGTCACCAAACTCGTCTTCGATGGCGTCTTTGTGACCGTTTTGCAACGCCTCATCCAGCTCGGCCAGCTCATGGTCGACCTGTTCTCGCACCGGGGCCGTATCCGGCCAGTCAAAGCCCACCCGGGCGGCTTTCTTCTGCAACTTGGCGGCCCGCTGCAAGGCCGGCAGCCCCGCGGGCACCCCGTCCAGGGCACTGTCATGATCGCGCCCCTTGCGGGCGCGTTCCTGCTGCTTGATCTGCTCCCAGTTGGCTTTCACCGTCTGTTCGTCATCCGCGCTGGCCTCGCCAAACACGTGGGGATGACGCCGCACCATCTTGTCATTGAGGGTCTGCACCACATCCTGAAACGCAAACAAGCCCTGCTCGGCCGCCATTTGCGAGTGAAACACCACCTGCAGCAACAAATCCCCCAGCTCTTCCTTCAGCTCCGGATAATCACGCTGGGCAATCGCCTCGGCCACCTCGAAGGCCTCCTCAATGGTATAGGGGGCGATAGAATCAAAGTCCTGCTTGATATCCCAGGGACAACCGGACTGCGGGTCGCGCAGACGAGCCATGATGGACAAGAGGGTTTCGATGTTGGACATGCTTTCCTCTGTTGGTGGCGGCCATGCTGGTAAGCAAAACGAGGGGGTGAATTGATAATGGATAATTGAGAATTGATAACGTCGCGATCGGCGTAATCAGTTTTTATAGATCAGAAGCCGCGTACATGGCCCAATCGCGGCTTCCTGACTGCAAGAATATCCCGTCCCATACTGCGGAGTTATCAATTATCCATTCTCAATTATCAATTGCCTTTAATCATTTCTTGTACCGCCGCACCTCAAGCACACCCTTGAGCTGGTCCATTTTGGCCAGCACCTTACCCAGGTTGCCGAGGCTGGCGATTTCCAGGGTGAGCAGCATGGTGGCGGTGTTGTCGTCCTGGTGGGACTGGGTATGCACGGCGGTGACGTTGACCTTTTCGTTGGCCAGCACCGCGATCACGTCCTTGAGCAGGCCCTGGCGATCCCAGGCACGCAGGAAAATATCCACCGGATAGGTGATGCGATCCGCTTCGCCCCAGCTTACCTCGATAACCCGACTCGGATCCTCGCCCTGCATGGCCAGCAGTTGCGGGCAATCCGCCCGGTGAACGGTGACACCGCGGCCATGGGTAATGAAGCCCATCACCGGGTCACCGGGCACTGGCTGACAACAACCAGCCATGTGGGTCAGCAGGTTGCCCACCCCCTGGATGGTTATATCGCCGCTGGTGGACGCCTTGGGCTTGGCCGGGACGAAGTCCAGCTCCTGCTGGGGACTGTCCGGTTGCAACGCCTGGGCCTGGTTCATCACATGCCCCGGGCGCAGGTCGCCGGCGCCCAGGGCCGCCAACACATCATCCCCGCTCTTCAGGTTCAGGTGAGGCGCCAGGGCATCCAGATCCACCTTGTCCATGGCCAGGCGCGACATCTCGCGCTCCAGGATGGAGCGGCCCTGGCTGATATGCACATCCCGGTCCTGGCGCTTGAACCACTGATGGATTCGGGCCCGCGCCGAGGAGGTGGCCACATAGCCCAGCGACGGCGTCATCCAGTCACGGCTGGGGCCGCCCTCCTTGGCGGTGAGGATACTGACCTGCTCACCGGTGTTGAGGGTGTAGTTGAGCGGCACGATATGGCCGTTGACCTTGGCGCCCCGGCAGCGGTGCCCCACTTCGGTATGAATGTGGTAGGCAAAGTCCACCGGCGTGGCGCCGGCTTCCAGGTCCACCACATGGCCATCCGGGGTGAATACGTAGACCCGGTCGCTGATCAGGCCGTGGCGCAGTTCATCGACCATGGCATCCGGACTGTCCTCGCCCAGCTCCTCATGCCATTCGAGGACCTGCCGCAGCCAGGTAATGCGCTGCTCGTAATCAGTAACGCCTTCACGGCCTTTCTTGCTGCCTTCCTTGTAGCGCCAGTGGGCGCAGACACCCAGTTCCGCCTCTTCGTGCATGTCGAAGGTACGAATCTGGACTTCCAGCATCTTGCGCTCGGGGCCCACCACGGCGGTGTGCAGGCTGCGATAACCATTTTCCTTGGGGCTGGCGATATAATCGTCGAATTCCTTGGGCACATGTTTCCACAGCGAGTGGACAATCCCCAGGGCGGCGTAGCAATCACGCACTTCCGGCACCAGGATGCGCACCGCGCGCACATCATAGACTTCACCGAATTCCAGATGCTTTTTCTGCATCTTCCGCCAGATACTGTAGATATGCTTGGCGCGTCCATGCACTTCAGCGCCGTGGATACCGTTGCGCTCCAGATAACCACGCACCTGTTCGAGCACACTCTCGATATAGTGCTCCCGATCCAGCCGCTTTTCGTCCAGCAGCCTGGCGATTTTCTTGTAGGCACCGGGCTGCAGGTAACGAAATGACAGGTCTTCCAGCTCCCATTTGAGCTGGCCTACGCCCAGGCGATGGGCCAGGGGGGCATAGATGTCGAAGATTTCCTGGGCCACCTTGCGCTGGCGCTCCGGATCGGATTCCTTCACCGCCCGGATGATCACGGTCCGCTCGGCCAGCTTGACCAGCGCCACACGCACATCGTCGACCATGGCCACCAGCATCTTGCGCATGTTGTCCAGCTGGCCATCCTGCTGACCCAGCACCGCCTTGCGTGTGGGGTTGAGGGCGGTGCTGATGGCCGCCATGCGCAGCACCCCCTCGATCAGGTTGGCCACCGCACCGCCGAATTCCTTCTCCACTTCCAGCAGCGATAACTGGCCCTCGCGCACGGCCCGGTAGAGCACCGCCGCCGGCAGGGCATCCGCATCCGCGCCCAGTTCGGTGAGCACTTCCGCCATTTCCATGCCGATATCCAGGCAGCCCTTGCCATAGGGCCAGACCCGCCCGGCCGCCTCACCGGCCAGCTGGCACTGCTCGGCACGCTCACAGGCGCTGGCCAGCAAGGCCTTGTCCTTGACCGGCTGACGCCCATCCAGCTGCTCCAGCCACTCACGCCAGTGCCCGGCGGCACCGGCAGCGGGCTGGCGACGCACGGTTACCATGGTGTCCCGTCCCTCTGTACGCTCTGATTGTGGCTCACCGGTCTCTCCTTACTGCCTGTTCGCGCTCCTCCGACAACGGAAGCGAGAGCAGGTTGCTAACCCTTGTTCTTTTTTCTGCTGAATACCGCAATCGATTCCACGTGGGTGGTATGCGGGAACATGTCCATCACGCCAGCGGCATCCAGACGGTAGCCCGCCGCCACCAGTTCGCCGGCATCACGGGCCAGTGTCGCCGGGTTGCAGGACACATAAACGATCTTTTCCGCACCAAACCGGGGCATCAGCTTCACCATCTCCAGCGCGCCGGTGCGCGGCGGGTCAATCAGAATACGATCATACTGCTGATTGGCCCAGCGCTGCCCGGCCACATCCTGGCTCAGATCCCAGGCATGAAAATCCAGGTTTTCCAGGCCGTTGCGGCGGGCATTCTCGTAACCGCGCTCCACCATGGCCTGGCTGACTTCCACGCCGGTCACCTGTGCCGCCCGCCGTGCCGCCGGCACCGTGAAGTTGCCCAGCCCGCAGAACAGATCCAGCACCGTGTGTTGCGGGCCGATATCCAGCAAATCCAGTGCCAACGGCACCATCTTGCGATTGATAACACTGTTCACCTGGGTGAAATCCGTGGGGTGGAAAGCCAGCTCCACCTGGGCTTCCGGGTGCCGGTAGTAGAGGCGCTCCTCGCCTTCCCCGGGCCACACCCGGTGCACGGTACTCTCGTTACCCGGCTGCAGGTAGCAGTGCCAGCCCAGCGACTGGCAGAAATCGATCAATGCCTGCTGGTCCGCCTCTGGCAACGGGTCCAGGTGACGGATAATCAGCGCCAGTTGATCATCACCGGCAGCCACCTCAATCTGCGGGATCCGCGTGCGGCTTTCCATGCCGTGGATCAAGGCCCGCAACGCTGTCAGGCGATGGCCCACATCCGGCACCAGCACTTCGCAGGTGGTCAGCTGGGCAATGAAGCTGTTGCGCTTTTCGCGAAAGCCCACCAGGGTTTCGTCCTTGGCTTCCACGTATTTGACCCCCAGTCGTGCCTTGCCCCGGTAGCCGGTTACCGGGCCGGTGAGGGGCGCCAGCCACTGCCTGGGTTGCAGGCCGCCAAAATGCTCCAGCTGCTCACGCAGCACCGCTTCCTTGCGGGCAATCTGGGTCTGCGGGTTCATGTGCTGCAGGCTGCAGCCACCGCACAGGTTGCTGTGGATGCAGGGCGGCTCCACCCGGTCCGCCGATGGGGAGACGATTTCCACCGCCCGGCCCTCATCAAACTTGCGGCGCATATAGGTGAACTTGAACATCACCTCTTCGCCGGGCAGGGCGTTATCGATGAAGGTGGTCTTGCCATCACGGCGCGCGATACCGCGGCCGTCATGGCTGAGGGATTCAATGCTGGCGGGTTCCGGAGTCTCCGGGAGCTGCTTGCGACGTCTTGCCATGGGGGTCTCGATAATCCTGGATGCAGGCAGCCGGGCCGGGGCCCGGATGCCGATTCGGGAGCGGATTGTATCGCCTCAGACGCCCGACGTCAGATTTGTGAACGCTTGAAGGTCGCTAAGCGCCCTGCCAGGCCTCCAGAAAGGCCTGGAAATGGGCATGACCGCCCTCTTTCAGCGTGTCGCGCACCAGCGCCAGCTCCTGCTCGTAGCCGGTGGCGTCCAGCTCGCCACGCATCAGCTGAAAGCGCAGGTAAACCAGCCAGGTATTGAGCACGTCGGTTTCACAATAGTCGCGGATGCCCTTGATATCACCATCCTGAAAGGCATCAAACACCTTGGCCCCGCTCATGCCCATCTTGCCGGGGAAGCCCAGCAGGGTGGCGATCTGGTCCAGCGGTGCATTGGCGCGGGCATTGTAGAGCGCCAGCATGTCCATCAGGTCCGTGTGGCGCTGATGATAACGGCTCAGGTAGTTATTGAAGCGAAAGCTGGTGTCCTCGTTGCCGGTTTCCCAGTAACGGCGGGCCACCACGCCATGCTTGAGCGCCCGGTAATGCAGCACCGGCAGGTCAAAACCGCCGCCATTCCAGCTCACCAGGGTCGGGGTGAAACGTTCGATACCGTCATAGAAACGTTCGATCAGCTCTTTCTCGCTGCTGTCTTCGTCCCCCAGAGACCAGACCTTGAGGCCCTGGGCGGAGCGCAGCACCACGGAAATCGCCACCACCCGGTGCAGGTGCAAACGCAGAAATTCCGTGCCGTTCTCCTGGCGGCGCAGGTTAAACAGGGCACTGGCGGTATCCTTGTCGCTCAGCCCGTCCAGATCATAAAGGCGACGGCCGCCTTCCAGATCGGGAATTGTCTCGATATCAAAGACCAGAACATTCATTGGCTTCTCTCTTCCCTGTCAGGTGTTACGCGCGGAACACGCCGGTGGACAGATAGCGGTCGCCACGGTCACAGATAATGGCCACGATCACGGCATTTTCCAGCTCCCGGGACAGGCGCAGGGCGCCGGCCACGGCGCCGCCGGAGGACACCCCGCAGCTGATGCCCTCTTCCCGGGCCAGCCGGCGCATGGTGTCTTCCGCTTCGGCCTGGGCCATGTCGATGACCCGGTCGACGCGGGTATCGTCGTAGATGCTGGGCAGGTATTCCCTGGGCCAGCGACGAATGCCGGGAATCTGCGAGCCCTCGGTGGGCTGCAACCCGACGATCTGGATATCCGGGTTCTGTTCCTTGAGGTACATGCTGCAACCCATGATGGTGCCGGTGGTCCCCATGGAGCTGACAAAGTGCGTAATACGGCCTGCGGTATCGCGCCAGATTTCCGGGCCGGTGGAGTGATAATGGGCCAGGGGGTTGTCCGGGTTGGCAAACTGATCCAGCACCCGACCCTCACCGCGGGCCTGCATGGCCTGGGCCAGATCCCGAGCCCCTTCCATGCCCTCTTCCTGGCTCACGGAAATCAGCTCGGCGCCATAGGCGGCCATGGCATCGCGACGCTCCTGGCTCTGGTTGGCGGGCATGATCAGGCGCATCCTGTAGCCTTTCATGGCGGCCGCCATGGCCAGCGCAATGCCGGTGTTGCCACTGGTGGCTTCGATCAGAGTATCGCCGGGGCGAATGTCGCCGCGCTTTTCCGCCTGGCTGATCATGTTCAGGGCCGGGCGATCCTTGACCGATCCGGCCGGATTGTTGCCTTCCAGCTTCACCAGAATGGTGTTGGAGGTGTCGCCCGGCAGACGCTGCAGGCGAACCAGCGGGGTATTCCCCACGGTGTTTTCAATGGTGTTGTAGGTCATGACAGGCATTGTACCGTAAAGCCGGCGCCGATAACGCCCGGCGCGCCGCGCCACAGGCTGTCAGAACCGGGGGCAGCCCCGGTTAGCGGAGCATCCCAACCATGGCCCCGACAGCGCAAACGTGGGCATAATGGCCAAAAACAGTAATGAATTTGGGGAACCATGACCAGCACCCGTCTGCGCACCCGGCTGATGATAATGACCGCCCTGCCCGCCGTCCTGGCAGCACTGGTCATTGGCGGCTATGCCACTGTCAGCCGCATCAGTGATGTGCGCGCCATGACCGCCGAGCGTCAGCAACTGATCACCGACAGCTATGCGGCGCGCATCAACAGCCATGACGCCAGTGCCAGCGATGCCCAGTTGCAGGCTTTGCTGCAGGCGCTTCTGGAAGAAACCGATGTCCGTGCTGCCTCCATCAGCGAGACGGCCGGCCACCCGGGGCTGCATGCCGGCCCGCGGCTGCGTCCGGTGAACGGCAACAGCCACCTTAACGACGTGCGACGCCTGACCACCGACACCAGCTGGCAGCTTATTCGTCCACTGGACAATGGCCGTACCCTGACGGTGGAGTTTTCCCGGCAGAGCCAGTACGTGGCGATCCTGGAAACCCTGATTACCCTGATTCTGGTCATGCTCGGCCTGATCCTGGCCGCCATGCTGCCCACCACCCGTTTCGCCGGCCGGCTCACCCAGCCGATCAATGACATGATCGGCGCGGTTAATCGCATCCGCGATGGCAACCTGGACATCCGCATTGAAACCCGCGCCAGCGGCGAACTGGCGGAGCTGGAAGCCGCCCTGAGGCAAATGGTCACGTCCCTGGACAATGCCCAGGCCGAGCTGCAGGAGAACGTGGACCAGGCCACCCAGGATCTGCGTGAAACACTGGAAACCATCGAAATTCAGAACATCGAGCTGGACATGGCCCGCAAGGAGGCCCTCAAGGCCAGTCAGATCAAATCCGAATTCCTGGCCAACATGAGCCACGAAATCCGCACACCGCTGAACGCCATCATCGGCTTCACGCGGTTGCTGGAAAAGTCGCCGCTCAACGCCCGTCAGCAGGACTATCTCAACACCATCCAGAATAGTGGCAATTCCTTGCTGTCGATCATCAATGACGTACTCGACTTCTCCAAGATCGAAGCGGGCAAACTGTCGCTGGAACACATCCCCTTCAACCTGCATGACCTGATCGAGGAAGTGCAGACCCTGCTGGCACCGCTTTCCCAGGACCGGGACCTGCAACAGGCGGCCATCATCTATTCGGATGTACCGGTGGACCTGCTGGGTGACCCGCTTCGCGTTCGCCAGGTGCTGACCAATCTGGTCAGCAACGCCCTCAAGTTCACCGAACGGGGCTCGGTGGTGGTACGGGCCATGGTGGAAGAAGAACGCGGCGCCGAAGCCATCCTCAAGGTCACGGTTACCGACACCGGCAGCGGCCTGAGCAACGAAGCGCAGAAAAACCTGTTCAGCGCCTTCACCCAGGCGGACCAGAGCACACGCCGGGAAACCGGCGGCACCGGCCTGGGCCTGGCCATCAGCAAGCGCCTGGTGGAAAGCATGGGCGGTGAAATCGGCATCGACAGCAGCCAGGGCGAAGGCGCCACTTTCTGGTTCACCCTGCGGGTGGAGCGTGATCCCAAACCGCGCCCGCAACCGGACATTGAGGGCCTGATCGGCCGCCGGGTCATGCTGGTGGAAAGCGATGAATATGCAAGGCTGGGTATCTACCACATGCTCAGCAACTGGCAAATGGCGGTCAAGGAATACACCGGCCTTGAGCCACTGATACAGGCACTTGCCGAACAGGACTCCCCCCCTGACTATCTGGTAATCGGTCTGTCCAACCGGGAAGCCGCCGATGTCGCCATCCGTGAGAAGCTTTCCGCGCTGGCAGAGCATCACATTCCCATGCTGATTCTCTGCAACAACGCGGAATCCACCTGTGCCGCCCTGGGGGTGCAGGAGCACTGCCTGGTGCAAAGCAAACCCGCCACCCGGCGGCGACTGTTCAATGGTCTGCTGACCGTATCCGGTCAGACACAAAGCTCGCCAACGGCTGAACAGGCCGTCCCCCTGTCACGACCGGTGGAAGTGCTGCTGGTGGACGACCACCCCGGCAATCTGCGTCTGGCCCAGGTTTTTCTGGAGGATATCGGTGCCCGGGTAGAGGCCTGTGACAGCGGTGCCGGCGCCCTGGAGGCCTTCAAGCGGCGGACCTTCGATCTGGTGTTCATGGATATTCAGATGCCGGGCATGGATGGCCGGGAAACCACCGCGCGCCTGCGAGAACTGGAACCTGCAGGCCGCCACACCCCGATTATTGCCCTGACCGCCCACGCCCTGGAAAGTGAACGCCGGGAACTGCTAAGCAGCGGTCTGGATGATTATCTGAGCAAACCGATCACCGAAAATCAGCTGCGTCACACGCTGGACAAGTGGGTCTTGCAACACACAGACACCCCGGCACCAGAGGCTCCCGCGCCCAGTGTCGGCGACCGGGTGGTGGACGAGGCCCTGGCCCGCCAGCGCGCCGGCGGCCGCCAGGCACTGGCAGACGAAATGCTGCGCATGCTGCTGGCCAGCCTGGCGGACGATCGCCCGGCCATTTCCACGGCCTTCGACCAGGGCGACCAGGAGCAATTGCTGGAGCGCGTTCACAAGCTTCATGGTGCCACTCGCTACTGCGGCACACCACGACTGGAACAGGCCGCCCGAGCCCTGGAAGAGGCACTGAAAACCGGTGCCGACAGCCCGTCGCAGGCGGCACTGGTTACCGCCCTGTGTGATGAAATCTGTGCCCTGGAGCAATGGCAGGCTGGCAAGGCGCTGCCCGGCGACCACGGTGCGCAGGCGGATGCCTCCTGATTTATCCGGCAGCCGCGGTCAGCGGCTCTGTTCAATCAGTTGGCGCATATGACGCACGGCTTCATCAAGCCCGCTGATCACCGCCCGGGCAATGATGCCGTGACCGATGTTCAGCTCGTTGATGCCGTCGATGGCGGCAATCGCCTGGGTGTTGTGATAGTGCAGGCCATGACCGGCGTTGACCACCAGACCCAGCTGATTGCCCTGCTCCACCGCCTGGCGGATACGGGCCAGCTCACGTGCCTGTTGCTCGGCGTCGGTGGCATCGGCGTAGTGGCCGGTGTGGATCTCAATGGCCGGCGCGCCACAGTCACTGGCGGCCTGAATCTGAGCCGCATCCGCGTCGATGAACAGCGACACTTCAATGCCCGCCTCACCCAGGGTCTTGCAGCAACGGGCAATCCAGTCCTGGTTGCCCATCACATCCAGTCCACCTTCGGTGGTCAGCTCTTCGCGTTTTTCCGGTACCAGGCAGCAATGCGCCGGGCGAATCCGGCAGGCAATGGCAACCATTTCCTCGGTGGCGGCCATTTCCAGATTCATGCGGGTCTGTAGTGTCTGGGCCAGCAATTCCACATCCCGGTCATTGATGTGGCGGCGATCTTCGCGCAGATGCACGGTAATGCCATCGGCACCGGCCTGTTCGGCAACCAGTGCAGCCTGCACCGGCTCCGGATACCGGGTGCCGCGGGCCTGGCGCAAGGTCGCCACGTGGTCAATATTTACACCCAGTAATACACGTCCCATGGTTCTGTCCTGTCAGTTGCGATTTTCACGGAAAAGCTCCCGGCTCTTCAGGGGCCGGGAGCCCAGGTGAGGGGCCAGTAAATGCCGGCACAGTTGCAGCGCCGCCCGACGGGCCGGCGCATTCCACTCACCATGATGCACGGCCAGCAGATCCGCCCCCAGATAACCGTCGGCGGCCGGCAACAGCCCCTGCTCCGGGTCCAGACGGTAGCAGGCCTGCGCCGCCAACGGCTGGCCAAGGGCATCCCGGTCCAGGGCAATACCATAGCCCATTTGCTCCAGCAGCCCGAGCTCGAAGCGCCGCAGGATCACATCCAGCGGCAGTGGCTCGGAGAGGGTTGCCAGGGTGGTTTCGTAGAGAGGCCATAGCGCCGGCTGCGGATCATCCCGGTGCAGAACGCGGGTCAGCACCTCGTTGACATAAAATCCACAGTACAGCGCCTTGCCGGCAAGGCGGGGACGCCCTTCCCGGGGCTCGCTCTGGGTCACCGTATAAAGCTCGCCGCTGCGTCGCAATCCTGCCCACAGGGGCACGAACGGTGCCATCAGGGGGTCACGACGCCCGCCACGCACCACAGCGCCGATGCGGCCGTGGTCGGGAGTAAACAGCTCCACCGTCAGGCTGGTGTTGCGAAAAGGCCGCCGGTGCAGCAGCCAGGCAGGGGTCAGGGAAGCGTCAGCGCGGCTCGTCATAACCCAGCGAGCGCAGGGCGCGGGCGTCGTCGGACCAGCCTTCCTTGATTTTCACCCACAGATTGAGCATCACCTTGCGCTCAATCAGGTGTTCAATGTCTTCCCGGGCCTGGGTGCCGATCTGCTTGATCCGAGCGCCCTTGTCACCGATCAGAATCTTCTTCTGGCCACGCCGTTCCACCAGGATCGCGGCAGAAATTTCCGTCAGTCGCGGGCCATCTTCCCACAGTTCCACTTCCACACTGACCTGGTGGGGCACTTCCTGGCCCAGCTGCCGCACCACTTTCTCGCGGATGATCTCCGCGGCCATGAAACGCAGGCTGCGATCAGTGAGCTGGTCCTCGTCATACCAGAAGTCTCCTTCCGGCAGGCGCTCCACCAGTGCCTGCTCCAGCTCCTCCAGATTCTTCTCGCGCAACGCGGAAACCGGCACCACCGCATCGAAGGGGTAACGCTCGCTGAGCGCCTGGATATGCGGCAATAGCTGGCTTTTGTCGTCCAGATTATCGACTTTGTTGATGATCAGCAGTACCGGCGCCTCTGGCTTTTGCGGCAACAGTGACAGCACATGTTCATCCGCCGGCGTCCACTTGAGGGCATCCACCATCATGCAGATCACATCCACGCCGCTGAGCGCCGAAATGGCCGCCTCGTTCATGGCCCGGTTCAGGGCCCGCTCCTGGCCGGTATGGATACCCGGAGTATCGGCAAACACCATCTGGTAATGATCACGGCTAAGAATGCCGTGGATGCGGTGACGGGTGGTCTGCGGCTTGCGCGAGGTAATGCTCACCTTCTGGCCGATCAGGTGGTTCATCAGGGTGGACTTGCCCACATTGGGTCGCCCGACGATGGCCACCAGCCCGCAACGGGAGGTCTTGGGGGATTCAGTCATACTGTTGCTCCAGCCAGTCCAGTGCCTGCTCGGCGGCACGCTGCTCCGCCTTGCGCCGGCTGGCACCCTGGGCGCTGAATGTCTGTTGTACCTGCTGCATGGCGCAGGAGACCTCGAAGGTTTGCTTGGGCGCCTGGCCCTGAACCGACTCCACCTGATACTCCGGCAATTCAAACTTGCGCGCCTGCAGCCACTCCTGCAAACGCGTCTTGGCATCTTTCTGGGCGGTCTGCGGGGTAATCACCGCCAGGCGGTCACGGAACAGCCGTAATACGGCCTCGCGACAGGGGGCTTCACCGCCATCCAGCAGCATGGCCCCGATCACCGCTTCGAGGGCATCCGCCAGAATTGACTCGCGACGGAAGCCGCCACTCTTGAGCTCACCGCCCCCCAGCACCAGATACTCACCGAGCCCCAGATCACGAGCCACCAGCGCCAGGGTCTGGCCACGCACCAGGGAAGCACGCATACGCGTCAGCTGCCCTTCGGTAGCCTCCGGAAACTGGTTGAACAGCGTGGTGGAAATAATCTGCCCGAGCTGGGCGTCACCCAGAAACTCCAGCCGCTCGTTGTTGAAACGGCGGTTGGCGCTGCGATGGGTCAGCGCCAGCTCCAGCAGGCCGCTGTCGGCAAAGGTATAGCCGATAGCAGCCATCAGTCGATCAAGCGATCCGTTCACTGGCGAATGTCTTTCTTGAACTCGTGTTTGAAGTCCATCACGACACTGACGTTATAGAACAGGGGCTCGCGTACTTCATAATCGGTCGCAATGGTC
Source organism: Alcanivorax hongdengensis A-11-3 (assembly GCF_000300995.1). GTDB lineage: Bacteria > Pseudomonadota > Gammaproteobacteria > Pseudomonadales > Alcanivoracaceae > Alcanivorax > Alcanivorax hongdengensis. The sequence goes on from NZ_AMRJ01000017.1 coordinate 47,301, forward strand.
AGCATACTGCCCTCACGACTGATAACCAGATCATCGGACTTGATTGCATCCACCTGGTTGATGGTAAAGCGCTTGTCAATCGAAGTGCGTATTTCCGACGGCGACATCATCGCCGTACGGCTGTCATTGAGAACAGAATTGATAGCCGTACTGATGGTGCTGTACTCCATGTAAGCCGGCACCATTCTGAAAGCCGCGGTGCCCAAAACTACAACTACCAAAATAACCACCGCCCAGCCAATCAAGGAAAGACCGCGCTGCCGTGAGGGCATTGTCGTCATTTTATTTCGCCTCCACCTGATCAATAGACCCGTTACGGGAAAAATGCGGCAGTGATGTCAGGCCATCCCAGTGCATCCAGATCAGGAAGGCCCGGCCCACCACCAGCTTCTCCGGTACCATACCCCAGAACCGGCTGTCATTACTGTTATCACGATTGTCGCCCATCACAAAGTAATGGCCGTCCGGCACAATCCACTCCCCCTGGGTCCGCGATGGAATCACCTTCTGCCCGGTGTAGGGGTTGATGCGGCCCTGCTGCCAGATCAGGTGCGTGGCGTGGCCCAGCTGCTCCACATACTCGCGGTGCCAGATACCATTGCCTTCCTTCTCGTTGACCAGATCCCGGGCCACCAGCTTGCCATTGATGGTGAGCTGATTGTCACGAACCACCACCCGATCACCGGGCAAACCCACCACCCGCTTGATGAAATTGATACTGCGATCCTTGGGGTACTTGAACACCATGACGTCACCGCGCTTGGGCTCGCCGGTCTCGATGATTTTGGTATTGGTGATCGGCAATCGCAGACCGTAGGAAAACTTGCTGACCAGAATAAAATCATGGACCTGAAGGGTCGGCAACATGGAACCGGAAGGGATAGTGAACGGCTCGACAATAAAAGAGCGGATCACCAGCACCACGAAAAACACCGAAATCAGGGAATTGGAGGTTTCCACCACACTGCCCACCGGCCCTTTTTTTGCCTTGAGCCTGAACAGCTTGTCCGCCACCCAGATCACCAGGGTGACGGCCAGTAGCAGGGTCAACCAGAAACCAATATCAATATCCAAAGGGTATCTCCGTCAATCATCCACCTTGAGTACGGCCAGGAACGCTTCCTGGGGGATTTCCACATTCCCCACCTGCTTCATGCGTTTCTTGCCCTCTTTTTGTTTTTGCAGCAGTTTTTTCTTGCGCGATACGTCGCCACCATAGCACTTGGCGGTCACGTTCTTGCGCAGGGCCTTGACCGTCTGGCGGGCGATAATCTTGCTGCCGATCGCCGCCTGGATGGCCACATCGAACATCTGCCGGGGCACCAGTTCCTTCATCTTTTCGCACAGCGCACGGCCGCGGTAAGCGGACTGGTCCAGATGGCAGATCATTGCCAGAGCATCCACCTTGTCACCATTGATCAGCACATCCACCCGTACCAGCTTGGTGGCTTCGAAGCGTTCGAAGGCATAATCCATGGAGGCAAAGCCCCGACTCACGGACTTGATGCGGTCAAAGAAATCCAGCACCACTTCCGCCATGGGAATGTCGTAGGTCAACGCCACCTGCTTGCCCAGGTACTGCATGTTGATCTGGTTGCCACGACGTTCCACACACAGGGTAATCACATTGCCGACAAACTCCTGGGGTACCAGGATATTGACGCGGGCAATGGGTTCGCGGAATTCCTCGATCTTGTTGCCTTCCGGCAGCTTCGAGGGGTTATCCACGTAAATCACTTCGCCGGAAACCAGCTCCAGCTCGTAGACCACCGTAGGCGCGGTAGTGATCAGGTCCAGGTCGTATTCCCGCTCCAGGCGCTCCTGGATGATCTCCATGTGCAGCATGCCCAGAAAGCCCACCCGGAAACCGAAACCAAGCGCATCGGAGGTCTCCGGCTCATAAAACAGTGAGGCATCGTTGAGGGTCAGTTTGGCCAGGGCATCACGGAAGTCTTCATAATCATCGGCACTGACCGGGAACATGCCGGCATAGACCTGCGGTTTGACCTTCTTGAAGCCCGGCAGCGCCTTGACATCGGGGGTCTTGGCCAGGGTCAGGGTATCACCCACAGGCGCACCGTGAATGTCCTTGATGCTGCCACTCACCCAGCCCACTTCGCCGGCTTCCAGCAGCTTGGTCTCGGTCCGCTTGGGGGTGAAGATACCCAGTTGATCCACCACATGGGTCTGCCCGGTGGATTTCACCAGAATCTTGTCACCCTTCTTCAGCACGCCCTGCTTGACCCGCACCAGCGACACCACCCCCAGGTAGTTGTCGAACCAGGAATCGATGATCAGCGCCTGCAGGTCTGCGTCCCGGTCCCCTTCCGGGGCCGGAATTCTTTCCACCAGCTGCTCGAGCAGCTCATCCACACCGACCCCGGTCTTGGCGGAAACCCGGCAGGCATCCACCGCATCCAGGCCAATGATTTCCTCGATTTCGTCGATCACCACCTCCGGCTCCGCCTGGGGCAGGTCGATCTTGTTGAGAACCGGCAATACCTCCAGATCCTGCTCGATGGCGGTGTAGCAGTTGGCCACAGACTGGGCTTCCACCCCCTGGGCCGCATCCACCACCAGCAGAGCCCCTTCACAGGCCGACAGGGAACGGGAGACCTCGTAGGAGAAGTCCACGTGTCCCGGCGTATCAATGAAATTCAGCTGGTAGGTCTCACCATTGCGGGCCTTGTAGTACAGCGTCACGCTCTGAGCCTTGATGGTGATGCCCCGTTCACGCTCCAGCTCCATGGAATCAAGCACCTGCTGCTTGAGCTCACGGTCACTCAGCCCGCCACAGACCTGAATAAAGCGGTCCGCCAGGGTGGATTTACCGTGGTCGATATGGGCAATGATGGAGAAATTGCGAATATGGGTAATGTCGGTCACAGATAGCCGCCAAAGAAGCAAACGATGGGCCGCGATTCTAGCGGATATCGGGGGTCGGTTGCACGGCACACCTTGCGGTGTGCCGTGACTGCCGGGACTACTTGAGCTTCAGGGCCAGGAAACGGGCATTGCCGTCACGGCTGACCAGCACCGCCACGGTGCCCTTGTCGGGCAAATTGGAGACCACCTTGGCAAACCCGTCCGCATCCTTGAGCGGCTGGTTATTCAGGGATACCAGCACATCGCCCTCCTGAATGCCGATGTCCTGGGCCGGGCCGTCGTCCACCCCGGTCACCACCACACCGTTATCCAGGTTCTGGTTGGCCAATTCCGAGGCACTGGCGGCACGCACGGTCAGGCCCAGGGCCTGACCGCTGGCGGCCTTGTCACCGCCCATCATGGCCAGACGCGGGTCATCCGGCAGCAGACCGATGGTCACATCCAGGGTCTTGTGCTTGCCGTTGCGTACCACTTCCATCTTCACACTGCTGTCCGGTTTGGTGCGACCCACCAGCTTGGGCAGATCCGAGGAGCGCTGAATCTCCTCGCCGTCATAGGCCACGATCACGTCACCGGGCTGAACGCCGGCCTTCTTGGCCGGGGAATCCGGCGACACCTGGGACACCAGCGCCCCCATGGGCTTGTCCAGTCCGAAGGAATCCGCCAGGTCATGATCCACATCCTGGATCAGCACTCCCAGCCAGCCGTGGGACACCTTGCCGTTTTCCTTGAGCTGCTTGACCACATCCATGGCCATATCCATGGGAATGGCAAAGCTCAGCCCCATGTAACCCCCGGAGCGGCTGACAATCTGGGAGTTGATACCGACCACCTGGCCTTTCATGTTGAACAGCGGCCCGCCGCTGTTACCCGGGTTGATGGCCACATCGGTCTGGATAAAAGGCACATAGTTGTCGGTGGGCAGATTACGGCCCTTGGCACTGACAATGCCGGCGGTAACGCTGCTGTCAAAGCCGAACGGCGCGCCGATGGCCAGCACCCATTCTCCCACCTTCAGTTTTTCGGACGAGCCGATATCCACCACCGGCAGGTCATCGGCATCCACCTTCAGCAGGGCCAGGTCACTCTGTTTGTCAGCGCCGACCACCTTGGCTTTCAGCTCGCGACGGTCCTGCAGGCGCACCATGATTTCATCGGCGCCATCCACCACATGGTTATTGGTGAGCACATAACCGTCCTTGGAAATGATGAAGCCGGAGCCCAGCGAGCGCATCTCCCGGTCCTGGGGCTGGGAGGGCTGCCCCTGGTCGCCGAACTGGTCAAAGAAACGGCGGAAGAACTCCGGCAACTGCTGACGCAGTTGTTCCTGCTGCTTCTGCTGCTCGCTGGCATCGATGTGGCTGACGGTACTGATATTGACCACCGCCGGGCCTTCCTTCTCCACCAGCTTGGTGAAATCCGGCAGGCCGGTGACCAGCGGCGGCTGATCGGCGGCTTTCTGTTCATGTGGCTGGCTGCAGGCAGCCAGAAAAACGGAACACACAACCATCAACATGGCCGCGAAATGACGGGGCGTCGCCATGAAATCCTCCTTTGTCAGGGTGCCGAACGGATAGTGACGTTCTGGCAATTGTTATGATGCAACACCGCCAGCACCCGGGGCTGAAAAGAAGAGGAATACGCGGGGCGGCGGGAAAGAAACCGGTTGATGCCAAAACCGGTCAGCAGGCCGGCGATTCCGCCCACCGCTGACGCATCAAACCGGGTAACCGGCACACTGCTGCCCAGCAATGCACCGATAAAGAGTAGTAACAGGGGTAATCCGTAAACCAGCAGCGCACCATGCATGAGCGCCTTTTCCGGCAGGCCCAGGCGCACACCGTCGCCGACCTGGTAAGTATGTCGTGCCGGCACCGGCACACGCAGGCGAGCACGCTGACCGCTCTGTTGTTCGTTGATCAGCCGGTGGCCACAGCCGGCACGGGCCTGGCAGGCCCCGCAGGTGGACGCGCGCAGGGTTTCCACCCAGACTGCCTCGGCCTCCACGGCCACCACCACGCCTTGCTCTTCAATCATGGCTAATGCCGATTGTCATGCACACGGATGTTGCCGATCACGCGCTCCGCGGTTGCCTGGGGAATCTCCCCCACCAGCGTCACCAGATAGGCGCCGCTGGGCGCGGTCAGACGGCGGCTCACCGCCACGGTCGGCCCGACCCGGCTCACCCCTTCCTCGACGCTGCCGTCGGACACGGCTTCCACGAATACGGTAAAGGTGGCCAGACCGTCACTGTAGCCCTGGGCGGCCACCGGCGCACGGTTCTTTTCACTGCGGCGCCAGTCTTCCTGCATGGCCTCGAACCCGCCTGGCAGCCACTGGGCCTCCAGGGCCAGGTGCGCGTCCGGGGTATTACCCGGCACTTCCTGCAGGGCATTTTCATGGCTTGAGGGCGGCGCGGCGAAATCGGACTGGCTCAGCCTGGGCGCCAGCGCCAGGGTGACAAACTCAACCCGCTCCAGCGCCACGCCGCTGCCATCCACGGTTTCGGACTTGAGTAACAGGTGGCTGTCGTCATCCAGCCACAGGCGATAGCCATAGCGGTGGGTGTCCAGCGGTGCCACCCGCAGCACGGTAGCTATCCGGCCGGCGACACGGCTGTCGCCGTCCACCAGCACGTTGTATTGCTCGGGCACATCCCGGGCCAAGCGCTCGCCCAGGTTGAACGGGCCGCCCTGGTCGTGGGCCAGGCGGGTCAGTGAACCATCCGGGTGCAGACAAAGCACCTCGTCGCCGCGACGCAGCACCTCGACCAGACGGCCATCAAGATGGGTAAGACGTTGGTATTCCTTACCGTCGATCACCGCATGGCGGATATCCATGGTGCTCACTTCCGCACCGAACTGGTACAGGAAGCGCCCCTGGTAATCGAGGGATCGGCTGGCATGGGCCATTTGCTGAAGCAAATCGCTGGCGGAAGGCGCCTCGGCCTTGACCGCCAGCGGCAAAAACAGGGTCAGGGATAGGGCCAGCGCTCGCAGCATCCGTTATTCGGCCCCGCGGCGGGCATCCAGGCTCACCAGGCGCGCGAAGGGCATCATCCCCTGGCCGCTGTGGCGGGCGGAAAACTCGCTGTGACGCAGCAACATGGCATTGACCCGTGGCTGATCCACCCGCACGGTGGCCGGCGTGGCCACGGCGGCGTTGCCGTTGAAGCTCTGGGACACCAGCGAGGCTTCACCGAAGGGGCGGCTCAGGCGGTTGTCGGCGCTGGCCATGACCGCGGCCGGCTTGCCTTCAGCCAGGGATCCGTTACCGCTATCCCAGGCCTGCCAGCCGATCACCGTGGCAGCCGCCACGGAAGCGGCCACGGCCACTCGCGCCATGCCACCCACCCAAGCGGGTCGACGGGCCGGCTGGCTCTCTTCGGCCAGGGCCGCAGACAGCCCGGCGTTGAAACCGGCGGGCACGGCCATGCTCGGCTGGCCGCGCATCAGGTCACTGGCCAGCTGCCAGCGCGAAACGGCATCCAGACCGTCCTCGTCCATATCACGCATGACCCGGCGGCTTTCCAGCTCGCTGGTTTCGCCGTCAAGGAACGCGGATAACGCTTCAAAGTCCCTGTTTTTCATAAACACTCACCCTTTATCGCCACGCTGCGAGCCCAGCAAGGGGCGCACCGCACTATCGATTGCCTCACGGGCCCGGAAAATCCGGGACCGTACCGTGCCCACCGGGCACTCCATCACCGCAGCAATATCCTCGTAGCTCAGGCCTTCAAATTCCCGCAAGGTGACGGCTGTCTTCAATTCCTGGGGCAGTGCTTCAATCGCACCATGAATCACTGCCTCCAGTTCCTCTGACAACACCATGGACTCCGGGGTTCCAATTTCATGCAGCATTTCTGCCCCGGAATATTGCTCGGCTTCGGCAGCGTCCAGATCCGAGCCTGGCGGGCGCCGACCGGCGGCCACCAGATGGTTCTTGGCGGTGTTTACGGCGATCCGGTAAAGCCAGGTGTAAAAGGCACTGTCGCCACGGAAACGCGGCAGCGCACGCCAGGCCTTGATAAAGGCTTCCTGGGCCACATCCTGGACTTCATCCTGGTCACGCACATAGCGGCTGATCAGCGCAAAAATCCGCTGCTGATACTTACGAACCAACACCTCGAAAGCTCGCTGATCGCCGTTTTTGGCCTTTTTGACCAACTGTTCGTCTGACACCGATCCCCCGGATCCTTGCGCACTGGGTGCCGTTTCGCAATAACAGCAACGAAACGGCCATGTTTAAACGCGCCATTGTAGCAGCTGTTGCCCACGCGGCTATACTAACGCCCCTCAACGCTGCCATTTTCACATTGATTCAACATTTACGCGCGCCAGAGCCTCTGGACAAAAACCCGGGGGTACGGTTTGATGGCCGACCTTTTACGCCAACCGGACCGGCCCGCCTGGCAGGCCGCGATTCGGCAGAGGCTACCGGCATTATCCGGCGAGCTCCCAGGCCCCGCACCGCGCATAATCGTATTACCCGGTTACTGACCGGGAAGTGATTCAGAGGTTCCCTATGGCCACCTACCGACACGATGTTCTCATCATTGGCTCCGGCGCCGCCGGCCTGACCGTGGCACTGCGCCTGCCGGAGACCACCCGCGTGGCCATGCTCTCCAAGGGCAAGCTGACCAGCGCCAGCACCTACTATGCCCAGGGCGGCGTGGCCGCGGTACTGGACCAGGAAGACTCCCTGGAAAGCCACGTGCAGGATACCCACGTGGCCGGCGGCGGCCTGTGTCACGACGATGCGGTGCGCTACACGGTGGAAAACGGCCCGGATGCCATCCGCTGGCTGATTGATCTGGGGGTGGATTTCACCCGCTTTGACGGCGGTGACGACGGCGCCCTGCCCTACCACCTGACCCGTGAAGGCGGCCACAGCCACCGGCGCATCATTCATGCCGCCGATGCCACCGGCAAGGCTATCTCCACCACCATGATCGAGGCGGTCAAGAAGCGCGACAACGTCACCCTGTTCGAGCATCGGGTGGCCGTGGACCTGATTCTGCAGGAGCATGACGCCGCCAACGGGCAACAGGGTAAAGAGAAACGCTGCTGCGGCGCCTACGTGCACAACATCCAGACCGGCGAAACCGACGTGATCCTGGCCCGCTCGGTGGTACTGGCCACCGGCGGCGCCTCCAAGGTCTACCTGTACACCTCCAATCCGGACGTGGCCACCGGCGACGGTATCGCCATGGCCTGGCGGGCGGGTTGCCGGGTGGCCAACATGGAATTCATGCAGTTCCACCCCACCTGCCTCTACCACCCCAAGGCCAAGAGCTTTCTGATCACCGAAGCCATCCGCGGCGAGGGCGGGCGCCTGCTGCTACCCAATGGCGAGCGCTTCATGCAGCGCTTTGACGAGCGCGGCGAACTGGCGCCGCGGGATGTGGTGGCCCGGGCCATCGACCACGAGATGAAGCGGCTGGGGGCGGACTGCCTGTACCTGGACATCAGCCACAAGCCGGCGGATTTCATCATCGAGCACTTCCCCACGGTCTACGCCAAGTGCCTGCAACTGGGCCTGGATATCACCCGTGACCCGATTCCCGTGGTGCCCGCCGCCCACTACACCTGTGGCGGCGTGATGATCAATCAGCAGGGCCAGACCGATGTGCCCGGCCTCTACGCCATCGGCGAGACCAGCTTCACCGGCCTGCATGGCGCCAACCGCATGGCCAGCAACTCGCTGCTGGAATGCTTTGTCTACGGCAAGGCCGCGGCGGACCATATCAGCACCCAGCTGGATACCCTGCCCCAGCCCCGCGACACCTGCGAATGGGATGACTCCCAGGTGACTGACTCCGACGAGGACGTGGTCATCAGCCACAACTGGGACGAGCTGCGCCGTTTCATGTGGGATTACGTGGGGATCGTGCGTACCGAGAAGCGCCTGCAGCGTGCCCAGCACCGGGCCGACCTTCTCAAGAACGAGATCGCCGAGTACTACAGCAACTACCACATCAGCAACGACCTGCTGGAACTGCGCAACCTGGTGGTGATTGCCGAGCTGATCATCCGCTCGGCGCTGAGCCGCAAGGAAAGCCGAGGCCTGCATTTCATGCGTGATTTCCCGGGCAGCCTGGACGCGCCGCAGGATTCCATATTGGTGCCCGACAACAGCCCTATCGCCGGCGGTTGACCCAGAGCCACTGGTAGAACGGCTGCAGGTCCCCGGCACTGGCCTGGTCGGCAAACAGATGCAGCCAGCCCCGGCGGGTCTGCAATCCCAGCCAGGGGCCCAGGCGCACCAGCCGGTACGGCGGCGCCAGTGTGTGCACCTGGGCGCCGGTCACCGTCAGCTCGCCATCACGCCAGTAAAGTCGCCGCACCAGTGCCGGCCGCCAGGTACGCAACGCGCCCACCGCCAGCACCCACAACAGCAGTTTCCACCACAGGGCCAGCGGCGCCAGCACTAACGCCAGCGTGCAGAGCCACAGGCTCAGCTGCGCCAGCCGGCGAGGATAGCGAGACTCGCCCAGATCAAGTGCGAGGGGCAGAGACCGCTGCCAGAACATGGCGAACATACTCCCGCATCACCGCATCCTGCGGCTCGCTGCGATGGGTAAACCACTCGAACATGTCCGCATCCTGACAGGCCAGCAGGGCCTCGAAGCGGTCCTGGTTCTCTGCGGTATCGTTATCGAAATGGTCATCCAGGTAGGCGTACAGCACCACCTCCACCTCGGAGGCGCCCCGGCGGCATTGCCAGCGGTACTTGCGTTTGCGTTCTTCCAGATTCATGCACAACTCACGACTTTCGGACTGAAGGCGCATTATCTATGATGGCGCCACACGACGACACCATTGTCGAGCGATTGTCGCACCCCGGTGTCGCTAAAACACGCCGCAAGACAACGTGCAGGAGAGTCATGAGCGCCTGGTCCGACTTTATTGCCAGCCAGTCCCTGGCCGCTACCGCCAACACCCCGTTGCTAGCCCACTGCGATCACCTGGCCGTGATCCGTGCCAGCGGTGAGGAAGCCGGCCACTATCTGCAGGGCCAACTGACCTGTGACCTTCAGGATATTGATCACGGTGCCCACCGCAACGGCATGCACCTGAGCCTCAAGGGCCGCGGCCTGGTCTCCATGCGCGTGGTGAAAAGTCGCGACGGCTACCTGCTGCTATGCCCGGCGGACAAGGCCGAGGACGTGATCAAGGCGCTGATCAAATATCGCCTGCGCGCCAAGGTGGACTTCCAGGTAGACGCTGACGCGGTGGTGCTCGGCGTGGCCGGCGACCTGGAAGGCACTGGCCTGTCCGTGCTGCCCGCCGCCGGTGAAAGCCACTGCAATGATCACACCCTGGCCCTGCGCTACCCGCACACGGAGCAAATGCTGCTGATCACCCACGGCGAGCACGCCATCAAGCTATGGCCGCAACTGGCCGCCAATCGCGCCCTGACCGGTGCCAACGGCTGGCTGTGCCAGGACATCCTGGCCGGCGAGGCCATGGTCTTTGCCGGCGCGGAAGATCTGTTCCTGCCGCAGGTGCTCAACTACGACGTGACCGGCGCGGTGAGCTTCAAGAAAGGCTGCTACACCGGCCAGGAAGTGGTGGCACGCATGCACTTCAAGGGCAAGCTCAAGCAGCGCATGCAGCGTATCGACTACCAGGCGGCAATCCCCCTGGCCCCGGGCCAGGTGGTACGCGATGCCAACGGCAAGGCCGCCGGTGAAGTGGTCATCAGCGCCAGGGGCAGCGACGCCCACCACGCGCTGATCGTCCTGCGCCGCGACACCGACGGCATCCTGTTTGCCGACGACCAGCCGCTGGACAGCAAGCTGGTGGGGCTGCCCTATTCCTTGCCGTGGAAAGAGTGAGATTAATTGAGAATGGATAATGGATAATTGATAACGGCGCGTTCAAGCGTGGTCATTATCAGAAAGCAAAGAGGCCGCGCCCAATGACTGGGCGCGGCCTCTTGCGTTTCAATCACTGCGAGCCCCGCTCTCGCGCCGTTATCAATTATCCATTATCAACTATCAATTGCCTCTAACGGATTTTTCGGTGCCGGGCAGCGGAAGAAACCGTCGATGTAGGTGGCGGGCACGTCGGCAACGCTGCGGTGGCGAAAGCCCGGTTTGCCGTCCTTGTCGATCAGCAGGGCCCGCACCCCTTCACGGAAGTCGCCGTGCAGGGAACACTGTACCGCCACGCACCATTCCATGCGAAACACCTCGGCCAACGTCATGTAGGTGGAACGGCGCAGCTGTTCCCACACCAGGTGAGCGGTCTGCGGGCAGCCGCGCTCCAGGTTGCCCAGGGCCTTGTCCAGCCAGCGGTCACGCTCCTTGGCGGTCAGCAACTGCTCCGTGACGACCTGGATGCTTTCGCCATCACACAGGCGGTTGATCTGCGCCAGGTGGTCCACCAGCGGATGGGGCAGCTCGCCCATGTCGGCGCCCTGCTGCTTGAACAGACGATAGATCACCGCCCGGTTGTCGCGGTCACTGTCAGTGAAATCCTGCTCGGCCAGCGCCTGCAGCAGGCTGTCCGCGTCCGCGTCCACCATGCGGTCGGCCATGCCCACTTCCACCGCTTCGCGACCATTGATGTGCACACCGGTGAGGCCCAGGAACAGCCCCACCTTGCCGGGCAGACGATTAAGGAACCAGCTGCCGCCCACATCCGGGAACAGGCCGATGGTGATCTCCGGCATGGCCAGGCGCGAGCGCGGCGTCACCAGGCGGAAGTCCGCGCCCTGCATCAGGCCCATACCACCGCCCATGACAATGCCATCGCCATAGACAATCACCGGAATGGCACTGCGGTGCAGGCGGTAATCAAGCGCGTATTCCTCGGCAAAATACTGCTCGGTAAAGGGGTTACGGCCCTCACCGGCATGTTTCACCATGGACTTGTGCATCTGCACGATATCGCCACCGGCGCAGAACGCCTTGCCACCGGCGCCATCCAGCCACAGGGCGACAATATCATCACGGCCTTCCCACTCATCCATCTTGCTCATCAACGTCTGGATCATTTCCAGACTCAGGGCGTTCAGGGATTTGGGCGCATTCAGCGTGGCCCGCACGATCACGCCACCGTTACGGGTGGGCACTTCGGAAAACAGCACGCAATCAGACACAGCAACTCCTTGGTCTCAACTCGGCAAGGATGGTAACAGAAGCAGGGAAGTTAATTGATAATTGAGAATGGATAATTGATAGCTGCGCGAGCAGCGTATGCAGAATCTTGAAGCGCAGAGGCCGCGTCCACACGTTGGGCGCGGGGCCTCTTGCATTGAAGACCCTGAGAGTCCAGTCCGCGCGTTATCAATTATCCATTCTCAATTATCAATTGCTACTCCGGCACCGACCAGTCAATCGCCGTCAGTCCCTGTTGCAGCAGGTACTGGTTGGCACGGGAAAAATGACCACAGCCGAGAAAGCCGCGATGGGCAGACAGTGGCGACGGGTGTGGTGCGGTGAGTACACAGTGGCGCTGACGGTCGATCAGCCGGCCCTTCTTCTGAGCGTGGCTGCCCCACAGCAAAAACACCAGACCACTACGCTCACGGTTGAGGTGTTCAATGGCCTGGTCGGTGAAGGTTTCCCAGCCCTGCTTCTGGTGCGAGGCCGCCTGGCCGGCTTCCACGGTCAGCACCGCGTTGAGCAGCAGCACGCCCTGCTCGGCCCAGTGGATCAGGTTGCCATGGGACGGCGGCGTGATGCCCAGATCCCGCTGGATTTCCTTGTAGATATTGACCAGTGACGGCGGCGTCCTGACGCCGTGCTGCACGGAGAAACACAGGCCATGGGCCTGGTTGGGGCCGTGGTACGGGTCCTGGCCGAGAATCACCACCTTGACCTGGTCAAAGGGGGTGAGATTGAAGGCATTGAAGATATCCGGGCCCGGCGGGTAGACGGTCTTGCCCGCCTTTTTCTGCTCGGCAAGGAAGGCGCGCAGGCGGTGCATGTAGTCCTTGTCGAACTCCGTCGCCAGGCAGCGCTGCCAGCCCGGTTCCATCTGCACCGCCCGTTCAGCCATGGGCATGGGCCAACAGCTTGCTGAACAGGTTGTGCATGCGCGGCTGCACGAATTCCATCAGCGCATTCTCCGGGTGCACCAGCAGGCGCTGTTCCAGCGTCATCATGGTGCTGAGAATCAGCTCCGCATCCATGCGCGGATGCTCACTGCCCAGCAGGGTGCAGGCGCCTTCCAGCAGCATCATTTGCTGGCGCAGATACAGATCCGCCAGGTCACTGAGGCGCTTGTCGAGCACCGCTTCCTGCAGGAAGGCCTGCTCGGCGATCAGGTGACCACGGCGCTGGGTGACCTCGTTGATGATAAAGCCGGCGGTCATCTCGCTCAGGCCCTTGAGCAGCCGCTCCAGCTGGGCCGGGTCTTTCAGGTCGTCGGCGGAGAAGCTCTCCATCAGGGCGAAGGCCTGCTGGCGGAACGGCTCGATCACATCAGCCATGGCCCGCTCGGCAAACAGCGTAAAGGCATCGGCGATCAGGTCGGAGATGTCCTTGAAGTAATAGGTGGTGGCGGACAGCGGCACATCCGCCTCCTTGGCCACCGCCCGGTGACGCACAGAGCGGATCCCCTCGCGCACGATAATGGTGAGCGCCGCCTCCAGAATGGCCTGGCGGCGCTGTTCGCTACCGGCCCGGCGGGTTTTTCGTCCCTGATATTGGATTGCAGTCATCAGTCTTCAGCCAGCCTTAAAAACAATGAGCATACCACCGCACGGCACGTGCGACTTGGCTCTAGCGACCTGTCGGGCGCATGTGCGGGAACAGGATTACATCGCGGATGGACGGTGCATCAGTAAAAAGCATGACCAGACGATCAATGCCGATGCCCTCGCCCGCCGTGGGCGGCAGGCCGTGTTCCAGGGCCACCACGTAATCCTCGTCGAAGAACATGGCCTCGTCGTCCCCCGCTTCCTTCTCTTCCACCTGCTTGCGGAAACGCTCCGCCTGGTCCTCGGCGTCGTTCAGCTCCGAGAAGCCATTGGCGATCTCGCGGCCACCGACAAAGAACTCGAAGCGGTCGGTGACAAAGGGGTTGGCATCACTGCGACGGGCCAGCGGTGATACCTCGGTGGGGTATTCGGTGATGAAGGTCGGGTCCTTCAGACGGTGTTCCACGGTCTTTTCGAAAATCTCGATCTGCACCTTGCCCAGGCCGTAACCGTCCTTGAGCGGAATGCCCAGCCCCTCGGCGATCCGGCGCGCGCCCTGCTCGTCGGCCAGCTGAGCGGGGTCGATGTCCGGGTTGAAGTGCACAATGGAATCAAACACGGTCATGCGCGCAAACGGCTTGCCGAAGTCGTAGACATCGCCCTGGTAGTGCACATCGGTGCTGCCCAATACGCTCTGTGCCACGGTGCGCAGCATTTCCTCGGTGAGGTTCATCAGGTCACGGTAGTCGGCAAATGCCTGATAGAACTCCAGCATGGTGAACTCGGGGTTGTGCCGGGTGGACAGCCCCTCGTTGCGGAAATTGCGGTTGATCTCGAACACCTTCTCGAAACCGCCCACCACCAGACGCTTGAGGTACAGTTCCGGCGCGATGCGCAGGTACATGTCCAGGTCCAGGCTGTTGTGGTAGGTGACGAAGGGGCGCGCCGTGGCGCCACCGGGGATCACCTGCAGCATGGGGGTTTCCGCTTCCACGAAGCCTTTCTGCACCAGGAAGTTGCGGATACCGGCGACCACCTGGGAGCGGATCTGGAAGGCCTTGCGGGTGTCTTCGTTGACGATCAGGTCCACATAGCGCTGACGATACTTGGCTTCGGTATCAGTCAGGCCCTTGTGTTTTTCCGGCAGAGGACGCAGGGATTTGGTGAGCAGCACATACTCATCCATCATCACGTACAGGTCACCCTTGCCGGATTTGCACAGCGTGCCGCGCACGCCGATGATGTCGCCCAGATCCCAGTGCTTGGTGTCCTTCTGCACATCCTTGGTGGCATACACCTGAATGCGCCCGGACATGTCCTGCAGCACCTTGAAGGCCTTGCGGTCGAGCATCAGCCGGCCAGCCACCGCCACCTGGATACCCTTCTCTTCCAGTTCTTCCTTGCTCAGCTCGCCATACTGCGCCTGCAGTTCAGCGGCCAGGGAATCACGGCGAAAGTCGTTGGGGAAGGGATTGCCCGCTTCACGTAGCTCGGCCAGCTTGGCGCGGCGCTCGGCAATCAGGCGATTCTCGGATTCCTGCTGTTCGGTTGCGGTGTTCTGTTCGTCAGCCATGTAGTTACCTTACAAGGGTCGAACGTCAGACGTCAGACGTCGGACGCAATAAAACTTTGCCTGGGTCGGACGCCTGTGACCAGACATCCGACGCTGTGGGTTTGGCGTCCGACGTCAGACTTCCGACGTCAGACGCCTCGTCACAAGCCCGCTTTCAGGGACGCTTCGATAAACTTGTCCAGCGCGCCATCCAGCACCTGCTGGGTGTTGTGGCTTTCCACATTGGTGCGCAGGTCCTTGATGCGGCCATCATCAAGCACGTAGGAGCGAATCTGGCTGCCCCAGCCGATATCCGCCTTGTTGTCTTCCATGGCCTGCTTCTCGGCATTGCGGCGCTGCATTTCCAGTTCGTAGACCTTGGCCTGCATCATCTTCATGGCCTTGTCCTTGTTCTGGTGCTGGCTGCGCTCGCTCTGGCACTGGGTCACCACGGTGTGCTCGGTGCCGCCCTCGTCCTTGAAGGTATAGGTCAGACGCACCGCCGAGTCGGTCCGGTTAACGTGCTGACCACCGGCGCCGGAGGCCCGGTAGGTGTCCACCCGCATGTTGCCCATGTCGATATCGATATCGATGTCGTCATCCACTTCCGGAGACACGAACACGGAGCTGAAAGAGGTATGGCGGCGGCCACCGGAATCGAACGGGCTCTTGCGCACCAGGCGGTGCACGCCGGTTTCAGTGCGCAGCCAGCCGAAGGCGTACTCGCCCTCGAAGCGCACAGTGGCCGACTTGATACCCGCCACATCGCCGGCGGACGCTTCCACCAGCTCGGTCTTGAAGCCGTGGGCCTCGCCCCAGCGCAGGTACATGCGCAGCAT
The DNA here is from genome assembly GCF_000300995.1 of Alcanivorax hongdengensis A-11-3. Taxonomy (GTDB): domain Bacteria; phylum Pseudomonadota; class Gammaproteobacteria; order Pseudomonadales; family Alcanivoracaceae; genus Alcanivorax; species Alcanivorax hongdengensis. The sequence goes on from NZ_AMRJ01000017.1 coordinate 63,231, forward strand.
CATTTCCGCCCAGTCCTGGGCCTCGGTGCCGCCGGAGCCGGCCTGGATATCCAGGTAGGCGTTGCAGGGGTCCATCTGGCCGGCGAACATGCGGCGGAATTCCAGGTCGGCCACCATGGCCTCCAGGCGTTCCAGCTCGCTTTCCACTTCCGGCAGGCTGTCTTCGTCGCCCTCTTCCACCACCAGATCCAGCAGCGCCTGGGTATCTTCAATGCCCTGGCCGGCTTCATCGATGGTTTTTACCACGCCTTCCAGCTGGGCGCGTTCCTTGCCCAGACCCTGGGCGTAGGTGGGGTCGTTCCAGACATCGGGGTTTTCGAGTTCTCGCTCGACTTCGGTCAGACGCTCGCTCTTCTGATCGTAGTCAAAGATACCCCCTAAGCGCACCGACGCGCTCGCCGAGGTCAGAAAGATGGTTTCGCAGCGGATTGACTTCCATACGTCTCTCTGTGTTTGGGTTGAGCTGCACACTGGCCGGTGGCCAATGTAAAACGGCGCAGTGTAGCGGTTTGCGCCGTGGGTGACGAGGGGCGAGACGCCCCCTTCCCGCCGGAGCCAGCAGGCTGGCCCCGGCAGAACAGGAAAGCGTCAGTCCTTCAGCTCGTAGACGTGATAGGCCGCGGCTTTCATATGGTCGATGGTGGTGCCGATGTAACGGGCATTGTCGGGAATGCCGGAGCCGGTGGCGAACACCTTGAAGCGACGAACTTCCTTGGGCGTGTCGATCACGGTATCCGCGTCCACTTCCACCCACATGCAAATCGACGCATCCTGCAGGATGTAATCCACCCGCAGCACCTTGCCTTCTTCGGGCAACCGGATCTCCTGCACCTCGCTGGCGGTGTTGAGCCGGTGTTTGTGAATAGTCTTCATGCGTGTCCCCTCCGTTAAGGACCCATCAACGGCGACGGCGATAGCCGGCCCGCCCATGTTAGTGGCGCCAGCCTTGTGGGCTGGCTGCGTACCAGGCAGCCCCGGAGGTAACGGGCACAGGGTGCCGTCCGGGTCTGGTTGCCCCCGAATGCGGGAGCGAAGCGCAATGCTAGCAAAAACAGGGGCGCTGGACAGCCATTGTCGACAATTTGTCGGCCAGCGCCGTGATCAGGCCACCGGCACCAGGTGTTCGAACAGCAGCTGCGGGTTACGCTGGCCGCGGAACTCGTTGACCTCCAGCCGGTAGACGCCACGCACCCGGCGAATGCGGCTGGGCAGTGCCGCCACCGGCACATTGAAGTGAATGGCATCGATCACCCCGCTGACACCGGGCAGGCCCAGGGTCAGCTTGAGGTGGCGCTCGCCGACGATGCGATGCTGCAACACCTCGAACTCGCCATCGAAGCTGGGCGCCGGGAAGCCCTGGCCCCAGGGGAAGCGGTGGCTGAGCAACTCGGCATTGGCCAGCGACAGGTCCGGGTCGGCCAGCTCGCCGTCGGTTTCCACCACCCGTTCCAGCGCCTCCGGCGACAGCCTCTCGCCCACCGCCTTCTCGAAGGCGGCCTTGAAGGTATCCAGCTTGTCCGCCTCCAGCGACAGGCCCGCCGCCATGGCATGGCCGCCGAATTTGCTCAGCAGCCCCGGGTTGGCGGTGGCCACCGCATCCAGCACATCACGCAGGTGCAGGCCGGGAATGGAGCGCCCGGAGCCCTTCAGGGTGCCGGCCTGCTGGGCCGGCGCGAAGGCGATCACCGGCCGGTGCACCGCCTCCTTGACCCGCGAGGCGAGAATGCCCACCACGCCCTCGTGCCATTCCTTGCCATACAGGCACAGGCCCGCCGGCAGGTTGTCCGCGTCCAGCCGGGCCACCTCTTCCATGGCCGCATCGCGCATGCCCTGCTCGATGGAGCGGCGTTCACGGTTGATACTGTCCAGCTCGCCGGCCATTTCCATGGCCTCGGCATCGGTTTGCGCCAGCAGGCAAGCAATGCCGTGGGTCATGTCCGACAGGCGCCCGGCAGCGTTCAGGCGCGGGCCCACGGCAAAACCCATGTCCGCGGCCAGCACCCGGTTCGGGTCGCGCCCGGCCACCCGCAGCAGGGCACGAATGCCCGGGCAGCCCTTGCCGGCGCGGATACGGCGCAGGCCCTGCTCCACCAGCACCCGGTTGGCATCATCCAGCACCACCACATCGGCCACCGTGCCCAGGGCCACCAGATCCAGCAGGTCGGTGATCGGCAAGGTTGGCGTGACACCCTGCTCGCGCAGCGCCCGCTGCAGGGCCATTAACAGATAGAAAGCCACACCCACACCGGCCAGGTTGGCGGCGGGGAAATCCTCACAGCCGGGCAGGCGCGGGTTCACCAGCGCATCGGCCTGCGGCAGGGTGGCGCCGGGCAGGTGATGGTCGGTGATCAGCACCCGCATCCCGCGGGCCCGGGCGGCGGCCACGCCATCAACACTGGCGATACCGTTGTCCACGGTAATGATCAGGTCCGGCTGGTATTGCTGTTCAGCCAGCGCAACGATGGCCGGCGACAGGCCATAGCCGTATTCAAAGCGATCCGGCACCAGGAAATCCGGGCGGGCAAAACCCAGCGCCTCCAGGCCGCGCACCATCAGCGTGGTGGCGGTGGCGCCATCGGCGTCGTAGTCGCCGACAATACAGATGCGCCAGTTATCGGCCCGCCCTTGTAAAAGCAGCGCCACAGCCCCACGCAACCCGGAGAACTGCTCGGGATGGGGCAGTCGCTTGAGGCCCAGGTCCAGCTGCGACGGGTCCTGCACGCCCCGGCCCGCCAGAATCCGCGCCAGCAATGGCGGCACATCCGGCCAGTCCGGCGTGTGTTGCGGGCGGCGGCGAATGGTTGGCAGGCTGAGCGTGTCTACGGGCATGGATGACCAATGGATAATGGAAAATGGATAATCGAGAACCAAACGCAGCCCTCTCCCACACGAGAGAATGGCACCCGGATTCAGCACCGTTCCCATCGCGCCGCCAGAGCACCGCTTGAGGCACAAGCCGGCCTGGCCTTGCCCGGCCTGAATGGTTCGCGCCTCAATCAGCGTTCCTGCGAAAACAGACCGGCAAGTCTGCCACGCCGGACCCGGAACAGCACCATCACAGGGAGCAAGTGATGAAATTTTCACCATCGGCAAGGGCACAGCCGCCGCCACGACCATGTAGTCACAAATTGGGGCTAAAAAAGTCATCCCGCTTCCCTATACTTGCGGGCCTACAAGTTCGGTCGCTGATGTAAGCAAACACTCACATGAATGCAAACATGAGCGACAACGCCTCCCCCATTTTCGGGACCAGGGGCACACCAAAGCGGCCTGAATATGCCGCGTACTTTGGGACTGGAGAGCAAACGCTATGATCTATCAAGGCAACGCCGTAAGCGTACAACTGCTTGACGACGGCATCGCCGAACTGAAGTTCGATCTTCAGGGCGAGTCAGTCAACAAGTTCAATCAGGAAACCGTGGAAGATCTCGGTAAGGCCGTCGAAGCCATTCAGGGCAACAGCGACATCAAGGGCCTGATCGTGACCTCCGGTAAAGGGGTTTTCATCGTTGGCGCCGACATCACCGAATTCACGGACATGTTCAAACTGCCGGAAGACGAAATCGCCGGCTGGTGTCTGAAATCCAACCAGGTCTTCAACGCCTTTGAAGATCTGGACATTCCCAAAGTGGCAGCCGTTAACGGCATCGCCCTGGGTGGCGGCCTGGAAATGTGCCTGGCCGCGGACTTCCGCGTACTGAGCGAGAAGGCCCAGGTGGGCCTGCCGGAAGTGAAGCTGGGCCTGTACCCGGGCTTCGGCGGCACCGTGCGCCTGCCGCGCGTAATCGGCGTGGACAACGCCGTTGAGTGGATCGGCGCCGGTGGCCAGCACCGTGCCGACAAGGCCCTGAAAGTGGGCGTGGCCGATGCCGTGGTCGAGCACGACAACCTGCAGGCCGCCGCCATCGACCTGGTCAAGCAGTGCCTGGCCGGCAAGATCGACTTCCGCGCCAAGCGTCAGGAAAAGCTCGAGCCCCTGAAGCTGCCGCCGATGGAAAACATGATGGCCTTCCAGACCTGCATGGCCATGGTCGCCCAGCAGGCGGGCAAGAACTACCCGGCCCCGGTGGCCGCCGTGAAAGCCATGCAGGCCCACGCCGGCATGACCCGCGACAAGGCCCTGGAAGTGGAAGCCAAAGGCTTCGCCAAGGTCGCCAAGTCGCCCCAGGCCACGGCACTGGTCGGCCTGTTCCTGGCTGACCAGCAAGTGAAAAAGGTCAACGGCAAAACCGCCAAGGCCTCCAAGGAAATCAACCAGGCCGCCGTACTGGGTGCCGGTATCATGGGTGGCGGTATCGCCTTCCAGTCCGCCCTCAAAGGCACCCCCATCATCATGAAGGACATCGCCGACAAGGCGCTGGACCTGGGCATGAACGAAGCCTCCAAGCTGCTCGCCAAGCGCGTCAGCAAAGGCAAGATGGACGCCGCCAAGATGGGCCAGGTGCTCTCTTCCATCCGCCCGACCCTGAACTACGGCGACTTTGATCACGTCAACGTGATCGTGGAAGCGGTGGTCGAGAACCAGAAGATCAAGCAGTCCGTTCTGGCCGAGACCGAAGGCAAAGTGGCCGAGGGCACCATCCTGGCCTCCAACACCTCCACCATCTCCATCACCAAACTGGCGGAAGCGCTGAAGAAGCCGGAAAACTTCGCCGGCATGCACTTCTTCAACCCGGTACACATGATGCCGCTGGTGGAAGTGATCCGTGGTGAGAAGACCTCCGACGAAACCGTCGCCACCCTGGTGGCCTACGCCCAGAAAATGGGCAAGAACCCCATCGTCGTTAACGACTGCCCCGGGTTCCTGGTCAACCGCGTGCTGTTCCCGTACTTCGGTGGCTTCGGCATGCTGATGCGTGACGGCGCCGACTTCGAGGCCGTGGACAAGGTGATGCAGAAGTTCGGCTGGCCCATGGGCCCGGCCTACCTGATGGACGTGGTCGGTATCGACACCGGCGTACACGCCGCTCAGGTCATGGCGGAAGGCTTCCCGGAGCGTATGCAGTACGACTTCAAGGACGTCTCCACCGTGATGTACGAGAACGAGCGTTACGGCCAGAAGAACGGTGTCGGCTTCTACCGCTACGAGACCGACAAGAAAGGCAAGCCGAAGAAGGTTGCCGACGAGAAGACCTGGGAACTGATCAAGCCGCACGTGGCCGAGACCCGGGAATTCGACGCCGAGGAAATCATCGCCCGCATGATGATCCCCATGTGCACCGAAACCGTTCGCTGCCTGGAAGACAACATTGTAGGTTCCGCTGCCGAGGCCGACATGGCCATGATCTACGGCATCGGCTTCCCTCCCTTCCGTGGTGGTCCGCTGCGCTACATCGACAGCCTCGGCGTGAAAGAATTCGTCGCGCTGTGTGACAAGTACGCACACCTGGGCGGCATCTACGAAGCCCCGCAGATGCTCAAAGACATGGCCGCCAAGGGCGAGTCCTTCTTCGCCTAAGCCACGGACACAGGAGATTTAGAAATGAGCTTGAATCCGAATGACGTAGTCATCGTCGATGCGGTCCGTACGCCCATGGGCAAGAGCCGTAACGGCCAGTTCCGCAACGTGCGTGCCGAAAAACTGTCTGCCCTGCTGGTACAGGCGCTCATGGAGCGTAACCCCAGCTGGGACACCCAGCTCACCGAAGACGTGATCTGGGGCTGTGTAAACCAGACCAAAGAACAGGGCATGAACATCGCCCGTAACATCTCCATGCTGGCCGGCCTGCCGCGCACCAGCGCCGCGCAGACCGTCAACCGTCTGTGTGGCTCTTCCATGCAGGCGCTGCACTCCGCCGCCCAGGCCATCATGACCGGCAACGGCGACACCTTCGTGATCGGCGGTGTCGAGCACATGGGCCACGTGGCCATGGATCACGGCGTGGACATCAACCCGGAGATCTCCAAGGTCACCGCCAAGGCCTCCAACATGATGGGCCTGACCGCAGAAATGCTCGGCAAGATGCACGGCATCAGCCGTGAGCAGCAGGACGAGTTCGGCGTGCGTTCCCACCGCCTGGCCTGGGAAGCCACCCAGCAAGGCCGCTGGAAGAACGAGATCGTGCCGATCGAAGGCCACGACCAGGAAGGCAAGAAAATCCTCTGCGAAATCGACGAAGTGATTCGCCCGGGTGCCAGCCTGGAAGACATGCAGAAACTGCGCCCGGTATTCGACCCGGCCAACGGGACCGTCACCGCCGGCACCTCTTCTGCCCTGTCTGACGGTGCCTCCGCCATGCTGGTGATGAGCGCCGAGCGTGCCCAGGCCCTGGGCCTGAAGCCCCGCGCCAAGATCCGCTCCATGGCCGTGGCCGGCTGCGACGCCGCCATCATGGGCTACGGCCCGGTACCGGCCACCCAGAAGGCCCTCAAGCGCGCCGGTCTGACCATCGACGACATCGACTACGTGGAGCTGAACGAAGCGTTCGCCGCCCAGTCCCTGCCCGTCATGAAAGACCTGAAGCTGCTGGACAAGGCCGACGAGAAAGTGAACCTGAACGGCGGCGCCATCGCCCTGGGTCACCCGCTGGGCTGCTCCGGTGCGCGTATCACCGGCACCCTGCTGAACGTCATGGAATGGAAAGACGGCCAACTGGGCCTCGCCACCATGTGCATCGGCCTGGGCCAGGGTATCGCCACCGTCATCGAGCGCGTGTAACGCACCCCAACCTCTCTGGAGGGTCTCCTCTCCCGCAAGCGGGAGAGGGACAGGGAGAGGGCGCGCTTAAATAGCTTGCCGCTCCCGAGACACCCTCCTGATGCCAATTTCCGGCCCCGCCTCACAAGGGCAGGACTGGAAACAAAAAACCCCGGCTTATCCGCCGGGGTTTTTCTTTTGGGGAGCCGCTAACTTGCTAAAGGATTGATTCAGGCTGAGGCCAGGGTAGTGTTCAGAATTCTGTGTCATTTCTTT